>JANQRT010000002.1 GCA_028284385.1 Opitutaceae bacterium
TGGCGGCGTTTTGAGTTTTGGCGAGAAGGCGACGTTTTGCGATTAGCGCGACGCGATGGCGCTTGCTGTTTCGGTTGAGAGTACTGAGTTTACGAATACGCCAGGGCGTACGCGTTGCAGGCCGTTTACGATCACGCGGTCGCCGGGTTGGAGTCCGGTTTGGATCTCGCGGAGAGCGCCGCGAGCGGAGCCGAGGGTGACACTGCGGTATTGGACCTGGCTGTTGGCGTCCACGGTGAGTACGAACTTCTGGCTTTGGTCGGTGCCGATGGAGCGTTCGCGGACGAGGACGCGGTTTTCCTCTTTGGAGAGGGGCAGGCGGACCCGAGCGAAGAGTCCGGGGAGCAGTTCGCCGTTCGGATCCTCGAAGGCGAGACGGAGCTGAAGGCTGCCGGTGCTGGTATTGACTTGATTGTCGAGCGATTCGACGTAGCCGATCCGGTTGAAATGATCCTCGTTGCTGAGTCGCATTTCGACAGGCACCTGGCCGTTAGCATTGGTCTTTATGGCGCCGTCGGCGAGGCGTTGACGAAAGCTCAGAGCGGTGGACTCGTCGACATCGACGTAGACGTAGGCCTTGCCGCTAGCAACGATAGTGGCCAATGGCGTAGCGGCGTTCGCGTTGCCAGAGACAAGGTTCCCCCTGGTGACTAGAGCGCGACTGATGCGACCGGTGATAGGAGCTTTAACCTGGGTACGTTCGAGTTCGATGGCGGCATTTTGTAGCGCAGCTTGGGCAAGTTGGGTACGGGCGGTGGCTTGTTGAGCGGACGAGCGGCGGACCTCGAACTCATCCCGAGAGATGGCTTTGGCAGCGAAGAGGTTTTGCGCCCTTTCCGCTTGCTTGGCGGTTTGCTCGGCGTGAGCTTGAGCTTCGGTGAGAGCGGCTTGGGCTGCGTCGAAATTGGCTTGGAAGGTTTGAGCATCGATCTCGAAGAGCACTTGCCCCTCTTCAACTATATCTCCGGCAGAGAAGGCGACACGCTCGATGCGGCCAGATACTTGAGGGCTGAGATGTACGGTCTCCGTGGCATCGACACGGCCGGTAAACTCTTCCACGTGAGAGAGCAGCTTTTGTTGAGCAAGCTCAACGGTAACGACTGGCAGGGCGGGAGCGACCGCCTCAGTTTCGGCCTCGTTGGGAAGCATGGCATAGACGCCTCCCGCGATTAAGCTGAGTCCAAGGGCGGTGTAGGCCAAGCGCTTGTAGCGGCGAATCGGCTTTGCGCCTCGTGAGACAATTTCAGCAGGTGTAGACTTCGAGCGAGAAGTGACGGTGGGTGTATCGAGTGGTTTCATGATTCTAAGTATTTAATAGTTGACTAGTTGTCTATAAATTTGGCTAAAAAAAGCCCGCACACGGAGGTGCGGATGCTCGTAAAAGTGCGTTTGTCTAGACGGCGACCGGAGCGGTAAGAAGCGCTCTGACGCGCGGAGCTAGGCTTTTAATGGGTTCTAGGCTGTTGAGGATTCGCGATTGGACCAAGGAGCCTTCGATGAAGGCCCAGATGGCGCTAGCCTGTTCTGAAACGTCGCGGTCGGACAAAGCTCCCTCGGCGATGGCGTCTCGGATGGCGGATTCGAAGTAGCGTCGCTTGTGGCTTAACAGTCCGCGCATGCATTTCGCTACGCGTTCGTCCACGAATGAGACTTCGGAAGCGAGAGAAAGAAATGGGCAACCGGGCACTTTGCCGTACTTTTCGGTCAGTTCCTTCTGGTATTCGTAGCCATTGGCGAAATAGGCGTCGAAGCGCTCCAGAGGTTTGTTCGCGGGAGAGAAGTGCTTGTCCAGGATGGGTTTGCTCTCGTTTTCCCATTGATATTCAAGAGCTTCGACGACGAGGTCCTCCTTGGATTGGAAGTAATAGTAGAAGCTGCCCTTTTTGACTTCGGCCCGCTTGCAGATCTCGTCGATGCGCAGTGTGCCGAAACTGCCTTCCCAGATCATGTCTAAGACGGCGGCGATCATTCGTTCTTTGGCATCTGATGTACGTCCCATGGTTCCAAAGTGATAGTTGACTATTCGTCTATGTAAAGCCCTTTTTTGAAAAAATCCGTTTTTTTTAATTGGATCGCGTTCGCTCGATGGCGCTAAGCGAGGTTAATCGAAACGAATCTGCTTCCGACTTTGCATCCGAGTGCCTAGCTCTTTACCTGGCACCGTTTTGGTCGGCCGAGAAGCGGTCAGCACGCCTCCGTTGCTTCGGCAAGGGAAGCCGGCTCTCCGTCCTTTGGACATGGGTAGCATACTGAGATTCGCTTGAGCGAATACTCTGAATTATGTATTCACAGGAAGCCTTCGATCCATCCAATCATTCGCATCTCTGACTTTGTGGAATAGTTTAGCTTCCCATGAAGATAGCGAATTAACTTTTTCCGTAAATGTCGTCAAAGGTTTGAAATCGATTTTCGGCGGAACCAGAATCGCTACCTTGACGTTGGGTTTAGTGAAGCTCTGGCCAATTGCATAGGCAGAGCACAAAACGACGTCATTTTTGGATACACTCAGCTTATCAACCGATCTGCCGTCCCATAAAATGGAGTCGAGTTTGTCTACTTTGGGGTCTTTGTATATTTCAAGAACCCCCTTTTGCGTTTCAGTATCGACAATGCCATGCAGCTTTATGGTTAGAGACTTGTCATTCCATGTTAAGTTGTAACCCATACTTTCACCTCCCGGTACGTTTCAGCTAGATCGATTCACTTTTTATCCGAGTTTTCTGATCAGGTTCATCTGCCGGTCGGAGTGACCGTAGTATTTCAGATCGAGTTCGATTAGGTTAGATTTCTCCAGGATCGGTTTGAGATGCGAGAAGCACTCGAAACTGAATTCGCCGTGATAGCGACCCATGCCGCTATTGCCTACTCCTCCAAACGGAAGATTTGTATTCGTATTTTGCATAACGGCATCGTTGATCGCTCCGCTCCCGAATGGGATTTCTCGAAGAAAACGTTCCTTGGTGATCTTGTCGTTCGAAAACAAGTATCCTGCTAGCGGCTTCTCCAGGCTTTTGACGATATCAAAGGCTTCGTCGAGCGTTTCATAATCGATTACTGCAATGATGGGGCCGAAAATTTCGTCCTTCATTACTGCATCGTCCGGTGAAACGTTGTGTAATACGGTTGGCTGGATAACGCGTTCTTCACGATCTGATTTGCCGCCGTAGTAAACTTTATCGGGATCGATCAACGCAGTCACGCGATCGAAATTTCGTTCATTGATTATCCGAACGAAGTTTCCGTTCTCTACCGAGTAATTGTGCTTCTCGATTTCCTCGACAATTCGTTCGAGGACGTCGTTCTTCATGCTATTGTGTACGAGAATATAATCTGGAGCGAGGCATAGCTGTCCTGAGTTTATGAACTTCGCCCAGACGAGACGCTTAACGCCGACTTCGACTGAAGCATCCTCCGCAAAAATCGCAGGATTCTTTCCTCCTAATTCCAAAGTGACGTTGGTCAGATGGGGAGCTGCTGCTTGATTGACTATTTTCCCGACTTGAGGGCTTCCTGTGAAGAAAATCTTATCCCAGCGTTGATTGAGCAAAGCGGTTGTTTCGGGTATTCCTCCTTCAACTACTCGCAGATAATTGGGATCGAAGTTTTCGTTGATAATTCTAGCCATAATCCGGCTGGTTTCCACCGGAAGTTCGCTCGGTTTAAGTACCGTTGTGTTGCCGGCTACCATAGATCCAACCACCGGTGTGAGCGACAGGTTGTAGGGAAAGTTCCAGGCTCCAATCACCAGCGTTACACCAAGCGGCTCAGGCACTATATAGCTTTTGCCGGGCTGGTTCAGCAGGTTGGTAGGCACTCTCCGGGGTTTGGCCCATTTCTTCACATTCTTTATCGCATCCTCAAGTTCCTCGAATAGCGGAAACAGTTCCGTGAGCTGAGTATGGTGCTTCGACTTGCCAAAGTCCTTCTCAATAGCCTCGTAGAGTTCATCCTCATGACTGCGGAGAAGATCTCTAAGCTTCTCAAGTTGACTGACACGAAACTCTACTGGCAGAGTTGCATTGCTGCGGAAGTATTGGCGTTGATTGCCGACGAGTTGTTCGATTTCAGACTCTGGTGTAGTGACTGTTTCTTGCGTGTTCATTTTTTTGTTTCCTCCGTGATAATTTATATATTTCAGAACATACGTATTAAAAAACTGGATTCAGTTCGAATTTGATTTATGCTGATGACTCAGCCCGAAAATGGTCTAGGAATATATTGACTGCCGATCTCACCGCTTCATCTCGCTCAAGTGGCGTGGCAGCCCTTTGGCCCCACATTAGCTCCGGCCAGAAAACGACTTCCTTGATCAGGCCGACGAATTGAGCAGCGGCTTTATCAGGATTCGGAACATTCAATCGACCGTCCTCGTTTCCCGCATCGATCCAGCGAGTGATATTGGCTCGAAGCTCTCCTTGTTGCTCGAACGCGGATTCCGCCCACTCCTTCGATCGAATGAGACGGGAAATCACCACTCTCGATAGGTTCATAAAATCCTCCCCAGTTACCGTGTCGGCGAAGATTCTTCCTATCACTTCAAGCTGTCTTTCGAGCGGCTCCTCGCTTGAGTATTCGAAGGATTCCATTTCTCCGATATGGAATATAAGCTGGTTGAGGATCGCTTGAAACAGATCGTCCTTACTCGGAAAGTGATTATATACTGTCGTCTTGGAAACGTTGGCGACCTCAGCGATTCGATCCATGCTCGTTCCCGAGAAGCCGGCCGCGCAGAATTCGTGCGTAGCGGCTTTGAGGATCGCTGCTTGTTTTGGGGTCATCGTTTTCGCCTCTTTCTTAGCTTTCGTTTGCATGGTGTAGCGGTTATTTTAATTATATTTTGGTTACGAAATTTTCGGAACAGTTTACCCGACGATCTCTTATGCGACAGCCACGTTTTTCGAGATACGACTATCCTCCTCGACCGGTGGAAATTCGATGGAAGCGCTATCTTCCTCCGAAAACTCTCCCGCTTTAAGCATGTTTAGGATCTCAATACAGTCTTCGGAATTCAGCATCTTGGGAACTGGGAAGTTGAACGAGGCTTCCTTGATGGCGTTTCCGGCAATCGTCTCGAAATCGTCCTCCTTCATTTCTGGAAAAGCCGTAGGCAGGTCCAGCTGTATTGAAAGTGCCCTTACTTGTTCGATGAAGAGATCAGCGAGAGGCTCGTCTCCTTTGCCCTCGTCGGCGATTCCCGTTGCTCTAGCGAGCTTGGCCAGGGCGGGAGCGGCCTTGGAGATTGAGGCTCGTAGAACATGCGGAAGAATAACGGCGTTCGCAGTGCCATGCGGAATTCCGTAGAATGCCGTAATCTGGTGAGATATGGCATGGACGAATCCTAATCCTGACCTTGAAAAGGCTATGCCAGCTTCATAGGAGGCCACAGCCATTTTCTCTCTGGCATCCAAACCCTGTCCCTCGTTGTAGGCTTTCGGTAGATACTCGAAGATCGTGGATATCGCTGATTCGGCGAGTTCCTCGGACCTCTTGTCGGAAATCTTTGAAATGTAACTCTCAATGGCATGGGTCAATGCATCCATTCCAGTCGCTGCGGTAAATTTCGGTGGAAGAGTGAGAGTCGCATTAGGATCCAAGGCTATGGCGAGCGGAACGATCTTGTGGTCGAACAAGAAGAGCTTCTGGTGGGTTTCTGGGTCTGACAACACCGCAGCATTGGTAACCTCCGAACCAGATCCAGAAGTGGTTGGGACGACGAAGAGAGGAAGCGCTCTGCCCTTCACCTTGAACAGGCCTATCAGCTTCCGAGCCGGAGCATTGCTTCCGACTTGAGCAGCTATTCCCTTCGCGGCGTCGATTACCGAACCGCCGCCAAAAGCGTAGATCGCCCCGCAATTCTTGCTGCGGCACAACTCAGCGCCTCGCTCCACGATATCCAGCGAAGGATTTGGCGGAACGTCGGAGAATATCTCCACATGAATGCCTCTGCTGCGAAAGACTTCGATAATGGGGTCGATTTTCTTTTCAGCTACAAAGTACTTGCTAGTAATCAGAAGAACTGACTCCAGATTGTCGCTGGCGACATGGCGGGCTAGTTCCTGGATGGATCCGGCTCCACGGAATACTCTTGGCTCGGGTATTGGGTAAAAACGCAGTAATGATTTCAGCGCTAAGGTGAGTCCGTAATTTGTGATTTGGTTTTTCATTTTTCTAATTCGAGCAGTTGTTTGGCGAAATTAAACTGTACCGTTCAGTAAATATAAATGTACTAAACGGTACAGTTCAGTCTAAGTCAACTACTATTTTCGATTTTCGCAGAAAAATGAAAGGCCTCTTCAAGCTTGGCGTTGTCTGGATTAGCTTTAGCGAGTTATCGGTCTAAGGGCTGATATGCATGGTATCGAAAGCTGTTTTCAGACTATCGGTTGGGCTGAGAACGCGGATTTTCCGCATGGGAGAGTGTTACTCCCAACCGTTTTCTCTGGGATGAATCGCTTCAAATTCCGTCATTTTGGCTGTATACAGGGAAAATTGATCTAGGATATTTCAACCGTGCCTAATCGCTATCAAGATATCTATCCTGAAGATCCTCTGCTAAAGAGCGAGGATTTGGGTTCCACGACTGCCAGAGAGTTGCTTACGCTTGAATTCTTCGAGGCCGAACCGGGAGCGATGCCTCATCAAGTTTTCGAGCAACATCATATTTTGATAAACTTGCGGGATGAGCCGACTCGCGTCGAAAACTGGCGGGACGGAGCGCATCGTGATTTTGAATACAGGAAAAATGAAATTGTTGTCACTCCGGCAGGCATCCGGTCGGGTTGGCGATGGTATGAAAAATCCAAAGTGATCGTCATTACTCTGGAGCCGGAAAAGCTGGAGGCCTTCGCTCAGAATGAGCTGGGCGTTTTGCTGGGCGGCGAACAATTGAAAAGCATCCCGCAATTCGTTGACATGGATATCACGCAGGCTGCGGTAATGCTCATGGAGGCGCTTAAAAGCGATATTGGCTCGGACGTAATGTTTGAAAGTTTCGCGCGCGTTTTCCTGACGAAACTAATTCAGAAATACGGGTTGAAGCATGAGAAGAAGTTCGATTTCTCCTCGGGATTCACATCCAGACATTATAAACGCGTGTTTGATCACGTCCGCAAAAATTACGGAGGTGAGATTAATCTGGATACAATGGCGCAACATGCTGGACTGAGCGCCTCCCACTTTTCGCGCTTGTTCAAGAAGACCATCGGTCAAAGTCCTCATCAATTCTTGATGGCTTTCAGAGTCGAGCGAGCAAAGGAAAAGCTGGAGCGAAAAGACCTTCCTATGATCGACATCGCGCTTTCCTGCGGCTTTGCGGACCAGGCCCATTTCTCCAGGGTGTTCAAGCAGATCGTTGGTCAGGCGCCCAAAGAGTACCGGTCTTCGCTATAGCAGGAATCTTCAAATTTTTGGCAGGCTGCTTCAAGACTGAAGCAGCCTTTCTCCTTATAGTAGGTGGAGTGATGAGCGGAAAGAGCATCACCTGAAAAATTAAGAGAAAAGGAGAAACCGATGAAAAGAATAGTAACAGCCTGCGCCGTCCTCGGCGCGATAACCGTTTCAAACTCAGTCAACACGCAAGCCGCTATGAAGAAAACAGTATCCTTTGAAAGCAGTAACCAAATCCTCACTGGCGACCTTTACCTGTCGGAAAGCTACCAGGAAGGAGATAAGCTACCAGGCGTGATTGTATCCGGTTCATGGACATCCGTGAAAGAGCAAATGCCGGGAGGATACGCTAGGATGTTGGCCGAAAAAGGCTATGTCGCTTTAGCGTTCGACTTTCGTGGCTGGGGAACATCTGCCGCAGAGGCGCCTACGTCACTCCAATTCGTTGAAAACCCGGGAGAAAAGACCAAAGACATCCTGGCTGCCGCTAAGTTTCTGGCGCAACGCCCTGAGGTCGACTCTAGCCGCTTGGCTACATTGGGGATTTGCGCATCCGCTGGCTATGCAATCGATGCCGCTTATTTGAGCGGCCATATTATTGCCTCGGCAGTTGTCGCGCCTTGGTTGCACGACAAGCAGATTGTCGATCAAGTTTATGGAGACAATGTTCCAGCCCTCTTGAAAGCGACACGCGATGCTCAGGAATCGGGGAAGCCAATTATTCTGGAAGCCGCTAGCGACACAAATGAAAACTCCGTTATGTATCAAGCATCTTATTACACGGATACCAACAGAGGAGCTATTCCGGCCTACGATAACAAGTTCAGTACTCTCACCTGGGAACCTTGGCTTGCTTACGATGCGATCAAAACCGCATCTCAAATTAAAAAGCCTGTCTTGCTCGTCCATTCCGAGGACGCTGCCATACCACAGGGAGCGAAGAAGTTCGCCGCTAAGGGAGGAGAGAATATCAATCTAATCATGTTGGATGGAATCACTCAATTCGATTTCTACGATGAGCCTGATTCCATGAAAGCGGCAGTAGAACGAGTCGATTCGCATTTCGAAGTGTCATTGAAATAGGCAGAAGCAGAATGAAATATATAATAGGAGTTACCGCCATGATCGTCCTCGCAGCAAGCCCGCTTCAAGCGAACATCAAAGTCAAAGACGAAGCAGCCATTAAGACCGTTGTCGAGAGTGTCGGCCTTTTGGCAGATACTGGAAACTTTGAACTGCTGGAAAAGCTCTACGCGCCAGAAGTAGAAATGGACTACACGTCTTTAACGGGAGGCGAAGTCGAACTGAAAAGCCCTCAAACTATCATGCAAGAATGGGCGAGCGTTCTGCCCGGCTTCGATCTGACTCGCCATGAGCTAAGTAATATCGAAGTGAGCTCCAACGGAACCACGGCCAGAGCAACAGCAGACGTCACCGCCGACCACTTTGTCGGCGAGCTATTCTGGCAAGTGAAAGGGAGCTATTTGTATCAACTTAAGAAACACGCGGACGCTTGGCAGATAACGGCCCATACCTTCACGCTGATCGAAGAAACGGGTACTCGTGATGTCTTCGGCCTCGCAGTGGAAAATGCCGCTTCAACCCCCGTAGGCTATCTGGTTCGCCAGAAAACGCGGCAGGCCGTTTTGGATTTTCTCACAGCGCTGGAGACAAAAGACATGGACGCTTTTGCCAGCGTCTGGGCGGAGGACGCCGTCCAGGATATGCCTTACTCTCCCGAGGGATTTCCTAAGAGAGTCAGCGGCAAGAAGAATATATTAGACCACTATGCCGGCTGGCCTGAAAACAGCGGGTCTGCAGATTTTACGTCGGAACTGGTATTCTATCCTATGGAAAATCCGGAGATGATCTTTACGGAATTCAAAAGTGACGTCGACATAGTACCCACGGGTCGAAAGTACTTACAAACTTACGGAGGTCTCTTTCACGTCGAAAATGGCAAGATCAAGCTTTTCAGGGAGTATTACGACCCTGAACCGTTTTCTTACGCATTCGGGCTAAATGAATCGGATGGCAGTGGTCGTTAGATATTTTTGAAGATTCCCCGTCTTCCTTTCAGGCCCAGTTCGGCATTTCCGATTTGGGCCTGCTTTTTCTGGAGATACGTAACTGAAAATTGAATACTGATCTTTTAGAACTAGTTTTCGATTTTCAGTTGATTGATTTTTTGAGAAGCGTTTCTCGTTGTTTGTCACGATTGTAGGATTGTTGGCCAGGCGACTCTTGAAAACCGAATGCTTAGTGAGTTATCTGATGTGTTTCCAGCAAGCGCCTTTATCTGCCGCATTAAAGGGCGGAAGACGTTTTCGACGTCCATCGAAATAAGCTCCTTCGCTGGGGGCGGCATGGGAGTTGGCTGCAGACCGCTCTGAGGGATTTTCATCCAATCCGGAAGAGGCGGTGAAAAGAGAATCATCTAGCTCGATACCACCAAGCGTTGGCGAACGCGGAACGCGCAGCGGCGACCTCCTTGAAAAATGTGCTCTTCTCTTTCGACTACTGCATCTTTCCCCAAGGTCGCTTTGAAAACGTCGAGCTCGGCATCGCAAAATTCGTTTCGCGTCTGAACGACGAAACAAATGGGGCAGTGATTCTCCACAAAAACGTAGGAGCCATCATCGCTCTCCTCAACTTCGGCCATGTAGCCTTCCTGGTTGCGGATTTCGGCTAGCGAATCCAACCGCGACTTTAGGGAATCGCTTGATCGGATTTTGGATTTGTACTGCGCGATCTGCTCATGAGCGCATCGACAGACGATGTGTTTCAGGCCCTCGGTTCCATGAACGCCCTCGATTGAAGCAAGCAGGCGGCATGCGAGTTCGGCATGGGAATCCGGAAAGCGGTGATGGGCTTGCTCAGTCAAGCTCCATAGCTTCGCGGGACGTCCCATGGATCGCTTTTCTTCAATGTTACGAGCGAGATTCTGGGCGCGCAGACGGTACAGATGCTGTCGAACGGCCGCGTCGCTGATCTGCAGCTGGGAGGCAAGCGTGCTGGCGTCGCTAGGCCCATTGGTTTTCAGAAGTCGAAGAATGCTGTCGATCGTGCGGGCGCTCGTCGCGGCCAGCTTGGATTTGCTCCCCATACGATCTTAAAAAGAAAAAAAGCCTTGCGTTGCGAGTTTTTTCGGGAGTTTTATAAGAAAATACTTTCATAAGTATTTAATTATGAAACAAACCAGGAAGACCAAAAGAGAAGATGGCTGAATTGGAAGACAAATATGAGGACAACATTGCTGGGCGGTTTTACGTGGACGAGCAATGCATAGACTGCGACCTATGCCGCGAGACTGCCCCGGCGAACTTCTCCAGGAATGACGACGGCGGCTACAGCTTCGTTTACAAGCAGCCGGAGAACTCCGAAGAGGAAGAGCTCTGCCGAGAGGCGCTGGAAAGCTGCCCAGTTGAGGCTATCGGCGACGATGGCGAGAGAGATTGAGCTTGGTCAGTTGCTCAAGGATTTTGAGGCCAGGGAGTGGACGCTGACCCGCTGCCGATCCGCGTGATGGGCGTTCTGCAAATCCGACGGCCGGTTTTGAAAACTACGAAGCAAGAGAAATGGACGAGATAAAGCCGAATTTCAAAACTCCTGAAGAGGACTATTCCCGAGAGGAAATCAACAAGCTGGGTTCGGAGGGATATGTCGGAAACCTGAAAGGCGATTTCGCGGACCTGTCTTCGGAAGATCTGGTCTGGGAGGCCGAACAGGTCGCGAAATCGCATGGGATCTATCTGGAGTTCAACAGGGACAAAGGCGGTAAGGAAAAGGATTGGATGTACATGCTTCGCTTCGCGGTTCCGGGCGGAGGGCCTCTTGATCGAGACCAGTGGCGCATAATAGATGAAGCCTCGGAGCGCCATACCGCCGATCCGGAGGGATTGCCTTCCATTCGTCTGACGACGCGACAGGCGATCCAGTTTCATTGGGTGAGAAAGAAGACGCTGCCCAGCTTGATACGGGAACTCGCCGGCGCTCGAATCTACGCCCTCAACGGATGTGGTGACAATGTGCGAAACATCACTGCCTGTCCGTTCTCGCGTTTTTCCGGGGTTTTCGACGCGACGGCGAAAGCTCTGGAGTTCGGCAGATATTTCCGCCTTCCGCTGGAGCCTCACTTCCGGATCTTCGGGATCGACCCCTCTGTTGAACGCACACCTTCGAGCGGGTTTCAATACGGCTCGAACTTGTTGAACCGAAAATTCAAAATAGCGTTCTCAGCGGTTTGGCGCGATGCGGAGAGCGGCACTTATGTGGGGGACAACTGCGTCGAATGCCGCACCAACGATATTGGCGTCGTCCCCATCGTCGAGCAAGGGAAGGTTGAACGCTACCAGATCTACGTGGGCGGAGGGCAAGGGCAGCGAAACGGCAAGCCTACGCTGAGCGCCTTGGGCGAAGCGTTCGGAGTCCTGAGCGAGGAGAATATGGTCAAGGGCTTGGATGCTATCGTGTCCTTTCATCAAGATTGGGGCGACAGGCAAAACCGTCATTGGGCCCGACTCAAATACGTGGTTCGCTCGATGGGCATTGATCGTATCCGCGAAATCATACAAGCACGCGCGGGGGACATTTTCGACGCGCCCCGCGACGCATTCGATCCGGGGACCCGCGAACTCCACCACGGATGGGCAAAGCAGCCATCCAATGGACTTTGGACCTACGGTATGTACATCGAGAACGGAAGAATACGAGACATCCCGGACTGCAGGCTTAAGAAGCTGATCCGCCATTTGATGGAAAGCTACCCCATCGAGGCGACGATCACCGCGAACCAGGACCTGCTCTTTTCGAATCTCTCCGACGAAATGCGAGAGCCTTTCAGTGAGGATCTGCGTCGCTTTGGATACGGACAGCGAAATGGCGAAGCCTATAGCCCTTTGCGACGAAGCTCGGTGGCATGCGTTGGACTGCCTACATGCCGACTGTCCTACAGCGACTCGGAGAGATTCTTGCCAGAACTGGTCGACGAGCTGGAGCGGAGAGGATGGGGGCACATGAGAGAGTCGATCGGCCTGAGCGGTTGCGAGCGCCAGTGCTCTCGGCCTGGAACCAAGACTATCGGATGGGTCGGCAGCGGGAAGGGGCGTTATATGCTCAAGCTAATGGGGGTCGAAGACGCGCGGCAACAAGGGCATGAAATCATTGATTCAGCTGATAAAATCCAGCTTCGTTTCGTGCCCAAAGACCGAGTCGCCGACGTGACGGAGGCCTTGTTTGAAATCTACCGGGATCATGGGACCGAAGACGAAACAATGGGCTATTTCCATCGGCGTGTTGGAATGGGTCAAATCCTGGAACGACTCAGTCTCCATCCGAAAGCTGCAGATCTGATCAAGTGACAACCAGTCCTGCGTCGCTCCGCAGACTCGGGACAGTTGCAGGCTACAGGTATTTAGAAGCAATAAATCTATATATATAACCATTCAGTTAGCGCAACCCGTGGCCAAGACGTTATTTGAAAGCAGGAAATAAAAATGAATAGAATAGAACGTATAGAGAGCGAAATCAGTGATTTAAGAACGCATCTGGAAAATCACCCATTATATCGGAATCTGAAAAATGTAGATGACATAAAAGTCTTTATGGAAAATCATGTATTCGCCGTTTGGGATTTCATGTCTCTCTTGAAGGCTCTCCAGTTAAAGTTGACAAACGTGGAAATTCCTTGGACGCCGAGAGAAAATCCGACGCTTTCAAGGTTTATAAATGAAATTGTTTGTGAAGAAGAAAGCGATATTAACGAACTAGGCGAACCTAAGAGCCATTTTGAAATGTATCTGGAAGCCATGTCGCAGGTGAATGCGGATACAGTTGAGATCGATAAATTAATAGATCTAATCAAATCGGGACGATCGATTAATCATGCGTTAAACGAAATCGATATCGACGAGAGAATTGCCGATTTCGTGAAATTTTCGTTTTCAGTTATAGAATCGGACCAGGCGCACTTGATTGCATCCGCCTTTACGTTTGGGAGAGAAGACGTTATTCCAGATATGTTTTTAGAAATTCTGAACAACGCTGATTCTGAAAACAAAGTTTATAATAAAATAACCTATTATCTTAAAAGGCACATCGAACTTGACGGGGCCGAACACGGACCCCTTTCGCTTAAAATGATTTCGGAGTTATGCGGAACGGATGAGGTGAAATGGAATGAAACCTTAGCTGTCGCGAAACAATCTCTAGAGAAAAGAATTATTCTCTGGGATGCAATCGACAACTTGATTCTAAAAGAAAGCCCAGCATACAGCAAAGGCTAAAACGGCAGTAGCTCCCCATCCGGTTGCAGCCACGTTTTGCAAGACGCAGATGTTAAGGTAAGAAAGGAGGCATTCTATTCTCGATTGGCTCGCTTTTTTTGGGAAAGAGTTTTTTTCCTGCAATAGACGTCATTTCGCCCACATTAGCAGCCACTTATTGGAAGGAGGATGTTGTCCGCTTTATAGTAAACCAGGATTCTGGGTGGACTGTACGCTCTATAGCTTCGCAAATAGGAGACGGATTTTTATGATGACTTCAGATGCACCTATACTATGGAGCGCTTGCGAGTTTTTCTCGTATGATCGGTGATAGCGTTGCTGTTTTAGGAAAATGAAAAGCCTCTTTAAGCTTGGTCTGGTTTCTATTAGTTTTCGTGCGTTGTCGGCGGAAGAGCTGATTGGCCTGGTCGTGAACGCCGGTTTGCAAGGTATCGAGTGGGGTGGGGATGTGCATGTGCCGCATGGGGATCTCGCAGTTGCTGGACGGGTTCGGCGCTTGTGTGAAGAGGCCGGTTTGGAGATCTCCGCCTACGGGTCGTATTATAGATTTGGAGACTGCTTGCCTGAAAGCGAGGGGCAAGATCCTGAATTCGAATCAGTTCTTGATTCCGCCGAAGCTTTGGGAGCCACAGTGATTCGGGTTTGGGCGGGCGAGACGGGTTCAAAGGAGTCTAGCGAAGATTGGATGGATCGAGTGGCGGAGCGTACTCGTGAGACTGCCGAGCTCTCGTCCCAAAGAGGAATTTCCATTGGTTTCGAATTTCACGATCATTCCTTAACGGATACGATCGAATCGACCGCGCATTTGCTAAAGAAGATCGATCATCCCAGTGTGACTACATTTTGGCAGACGCCATTGGGTGTATCTCATACCGAACGCTTGGATGGCTTGAAGAAAATTATTGGGAATGTATCCAATATTCACTGCAATTATTTCGGTGACAGTTTATGGCCGGGCATGCGTTTGCTAGAAGAAGGCGCTGTCGATTGGCAGGACTATCTTGATGTTCTGGAGAAGACCGGACAATCGCGCTGGATTTCGATCGAGCACGTCAAGAATCACGATGTCTCCAACTTCCCACGTGACGCCGCTACGCTAAAAGCCTGGGTCGAGGAGAGGCGTTAAGACGATCCAAGTTTCTTTCCGATGAAGTCGTTTTCTTTCATTTGATAAAGGCATTCTCTGCTAGGGATCTTAAGTGAAATGTCGCGCGGGTTTATGAAAACGGCGAGATTCGGTTCCGTTTCTGCGTGATGCCAGCTCCAACCTGCGAATACTTGAGGGAAGTATCTGCAGGTGAACTGTCTAGCGATGGAGCCGTCTAGCTACACGTATCAAATTTTTTTCCGAAGATTTTGATTTCTTGTTTGACAGCTTGGGATTAAATACGAAAAAGAATTCGTGTAAAAAAATACATGAAATCAATTTCATTATTTGGTGTCTTGTCCAGGCTCCGCCACATTTCTCTCTAGACGTACAAATTCTCTATGGAATCACTAGCGCTTTTATCAAGCAATCTGTTGTCTCCTCCGGTTGTCGCTTTTATTGCGGGACTGGCTGCAATATGGTCTCGCAGCGACCTTAAATTCCCTGAGCAGGTTTATCAGGCTCTCACGATTTACCTGCTGCTGGCCATCGGCTTTAAGGGAGGGTCTGCCTTAGTATTAGTCGATCCTAGGGTGTTGGTAGTTCCCTTGATCGGAACGATCGTTTTGGGATCGATTCTCCCGTTGGGAACTTTCTTGGCGAGTCGGCTGGGATTGAAATTAGGAGTCGCTGATTCAGCTGCTTTGGCGGCCCATTATGGTTCTGTTTCCGCAGTCACCTTCATGGCGTGTTTGGTATTCCTTGATCGCCAAGGAATGTCTTACGAGAGCTTCATGCCAGCGATCATGGCGACGATGGAGATTCCTGCGATTCTGGTAGCGTTGCTTCTGGCTAAGCGTTTCGACAAGAGATCTACCACGAACCTAGGAGAGTCCTTGCGCGAGGTGCTTTCGGGAAAGAGTTTTGTTCTTCTAATTTGTGGTCTGCTTAGCGGAGCGGTGGCTGGAAGCGAGGGGCGTGAAATGCTCAAGCCATTTTTGATCACCCCTTTCTATGGAGTTCTCATGCTCTTCTTACTGGAAATGGGGCTTGTTGCGGGCGAAAAGCTTAAAGCAGCGCGGCAGGTTGGTTGGAAACTGGCGGCCTTTGCCGTTATCGCTCCCATTATCCAGGGGATCTTGGGCTTGTTGTTGGGTTGGGGGGTCGGCTTATCGCAGGGCGGATCGGTTGTGTTTGCCGTACTGGCTGCAAGCGCGTCCTACATCGCAGCGCCCGCTGCCGTGAGGGTTTCGCTGCCCGAGGCCAATCCAGGAATATACGTGACTTCTTCCTTGGGGATCACCTTCCCCTTTAACCTGGTGTTGGGAATTCCGCTCCTTTACGGTGCCAGCCATCTCATTTTCTAAATCTGTTGACGGGCAGAATGGAAGAAGTTTTGGGGCGGATCTTGTGGATCCGCCCTTTATCGTTTGGTAGCTTGGTAGCCTAGATGAAGCTTGTTTCTGTATCGTGATTTCTGGGACTTTTTATTTGGAGTCAGTTTTTCCGTAAACCGGCAGAGGATTCGCAGGCTGACCAGCGATGGATTTTGCTTGTCCTTTGTGAATTCCGTTAACTGTCCCGCTGGTTCTTTGCAGCTGCCCTGTTCTCCTGAGGAAGTGGACGATTTTCTTGCTCAACCGCAAACGGGAGCCGTCAGCGCCTTGCGACGCGTTTCGGGAGATGTTCTGGTGCTCGGAGCGGGAGGTAAGATGGGGCTGCAACTTTGCCTGATGCTGAGGAAATGCTTGGACTCTTTAGGTCGCTCGAATCGAGTATTTGCGGCTTCTCGTTTCAGCAAGCCGGACAGTCGTTCATTCTTCGAATCAAATGGCATTCCAACCTTTGCGGGCGATTTTCGAGACGACGCTTTTGTGGAAACGCTGCCTGAATGCCCTGTCGTGTTCTATTTGGTTGGGGTTAAATTCGGTACGTCGGACAATCTGGATTTGCTTACCGACATCAATGTGAATCTGGCAGAGAAACTGGCTCTGAGGTTCCGTCGCTCGCTCATCGTGGCGTTTTCGACGGGATGCGTTTATTCCTACGCTACTCCAGAATCAGGCGGGTCTACTGAAGATTCCGAAACGTCGCCAGTTGGCGAATACGCGATATCGTGTTTGGAGAGAGAAAAGCGCTTTGAAGAGGTTTCCAGAGCTTATGGAACGGCTGTGGCTTTGATTCGGCTGAATTATTCCGTCGAATTTCGCTACGGAGTACTGGTGGATATAGCCAAGAAATTGCTGCAAGGAGATGCTATAGATTTGAGTGTCGGGCATGTGAATGTCATTTGGCAGAACGACGCATTGAATCATATCATCCAATGTTTGGAAATAGCCGACTCTCCGTCCTGTCCGATCAATATTACGGGGGCATCTATTTTGAGTGTAAGAGATATTTCAATACGATTGGGCGAACTCTTGGGTTGCGAGCCACGTTTTTCTGGAGAACCGAATTCGACGGCTTGGCTCAGCAACCCTAGTAGATCGCATCAAAAGTTCGGAATCCCTAGCGTATCGGAAGAATTAATGATGGGGTGGATTGCCACATGGCTGGTTCGTGGAGGTTCCACTTTGGATAAGCCCACCGGCTTCGAGCGGCGTGACGGCCGCTTCTAATCGTAGAATGATTCGATGAGCAAGCCGCTTCCCGATCCGCAAATCCTAACTCTACTTAGGCAGGGCGTAGTGATCCCCGCTCATCCCTTGGCCTTGAATTCCAAGCGAAAACTGGACGAGCGAAGGCAGCGAGCGTTGACACGCTACTATGCGGATGCCGGAGCGGGAGGGCTGGCGATTGGCGTTCACACGACGCAGTTTGAGATTCGCGAATCGAAGTTCGGCCTTTACAAACCTGTTTTGACGCTGGCTGCGGAGACTATGGCGGAGAGAGAATCTAGCTTGGGACGTCGGTTGATAAAAGTGGCGGGCATTGCAGGAAAAACCAAACAAGCGGTGGCCGAAGCGGAGCTTGCTGCCGAGCTGGGCTATCATCTTGGTCTGGTCAGTCTCGGGGCTATGAGAGATATTTCCGAAAACGGATTAGTAAGACATCTTAACGCGATTTCCGAGATCATTCCTGTATTCGGATTCTATTTACAGCCTTCCGTAGGTGGCATACGGCTGGATTATTCATTTTGGCGTCGAGCTCTGGAGATCGAGAATCTCGTCGCGATCAAGGTAGCGCCATTTAATCGCTATGAGACGCTCGATGTAGCTCGAGCTGTGGTCGATGCGGGACGAAATGAAACCGTTAGCCTGTATACAGGAAATGATGACAATATTCTGATCGATTTGCTGACAGTGTATCGATTTGGCGAAAACAGCCAACGAAGTGTCAGCTTTAGAGGGGGATTGCTGGGACAGTGGGCCGTTTGGACCCGAAAAGCGGTCGAGGATTTAAGGACAATTCAACGCATGCGCGAAGACTGGGCGATCACATCCCCTACCTGGTTGACGATGGCTCAGCAGCTAACCGATGCGAACGCGGCGATTTTCGATACCGCGAATGGCTTTGCTGGTTGTATTCCTGGCATTCATGAGGTTCTCCGGCGGCAAGGCTTGCTGGAGGGACGATGGACTCTCAACCCTCAAGAGGAACTTTCTCCGGGTCAGATGGAGGCGATTGATCGCGTTTACGCTTCGTATCCTAGTCTTAATGACGATATCTTCGTTAAGGAGAATCTGGATCGCTGGTTGAGCTGAAAGTTTTAGCGCAGCATCTTGATGCTGGCGCGCATCTTTTCCAGAGTTTCGTCAATATCGATCGCCTGATGAGAGTAGTTGATAAACCATTCGTTGTTGGCGAAGATGCCTTGTCGGTAGAGTTGATGGAAAAGGTCAGCCCGCCTTGCATTTTTCTGTTTCTCGTTTCCGTGGAAGTTTATGGTTACAGCAGGGGCGACTCCAACGGTGTTGGCCGGATAGCCGAGTTCCTGGAAAATGGTATCGAATCCATCTCGTAATCGTTGTCCCATGTTGAAGATATGTTCGATGACCGGCTCTTTGGTGTAGATTTCCATAACCGCCTTGGCCGCGGCGAGGGAAAGCGTCTCTCCAGCATAAGTGGTGGTGATGATAGTCTGGTCGAGCGTATCCATATACCTCGCCTTCCCGGCGTAGGCAGAAAGCGGATACCCATTGGCGATTCCTTTGGCGTAGGCTGAAAAATCGGGTGTCACCCCAAAGTAATCCCGAGCCCCTCCGTTAGCTAGTCGAAATCCAGTCAGCACTTCGTCGAAAATCAGAAGCGAGCCATATTGATCGCATTGATCGCGTAAGAGCTGCAGGTATTCCTTCGATGTTTCTTGGTTCCAATCTACGGGAATGACTACAACGGCGGCGATTTCTTTTCCGTGAGACGCGAAGACTCGCTTCACAGCCTCCAGATCGCCATAATCGATTTCGTCAACGTATTCGGAGAGCGCCGGAGGGATGCCTGATTTCGGCCAGTTGAGGGCGAACCAGTCCTGGTAGCCGTGATAGCCGCTGGTGAGAAGCCGATCGCGTCCGGTATAGCTTCGAGCCAATCTCAAACAGCAGGAACAAACGTCTGCCCCCGTTTTCATGAAGCGGATTTTGTCGGCCCAGCCTATGGTATCCAGAATCGCCTCAGCCGCTTCGATTTCCAGAGGACTAGCCATGCTGAAGAGGACGCCTTTCTCCATTTGCTTGCGGACCGCCTCGTCAACCTCAGCGTATTGATAGCCGAGCGTGATAGGGCCGAGCGAGCATCGGTAATCGATGTACTCCTTGTTATCCAAATCCCAAATACGGCAACCTTTTCCTCTATCGATGAATGGCGGTCGTGAGGCGATGAGATCCGCGTCGTATCTCTTGGCGTTGGTTTGGGTGCCCCAAGGGATATGCTTCAAGGCTCGATCGTAATGCTCTTTGTGTTTAGGCGTCATTGCTGAAGACGGGGCGTTTTGGCTAGCCGATTTCGATTTTCGGTTCCCAGTCCAGTGTATGAATGCTGGCGGTTAGCTCCTCTGTTTGGATACGCCATTCGTTTTGGTCGAGGCTGGTTTCGATTTTCGGCAGTTCCGATCCACTACCTGGCTGAGCCACCATGACGGTGAGAATGCTGTGCTGCAGGGCTGGGCTGGAGAGCGTTTCAATGCAGGGATAGGCTCCGATATCCGCAGGCACATCGAGTTTTCCTACCCGAACGTTGGCTGTGTTTTGGGCGAGGACTTTTCCGTGCAGTCGAACCTTTGGACGGACAATGGTGAAGCGGTCGCCGTTTGTTGCCACTTCCGCTTTCCCGTCTCGATTGTCGGGAAAGAATCTGATGTCGACCTTTTGGGGACGATAGCGAAGCTCCACGCGGTCTAGGACTACAATTATGTTTGGCTTGGCGAACAGGACGGAGCGTAGCACCTTGAATATGTGGTAGTTATCTATTCGATACGCGGCAGTCGCGTCGCTTGTCCACCAAACATGCTTATCATGATCTTCATACTGCAAGATGGTAGCGTAGGAGAGGCTGTCGTTGGTGCCTTCCTCTCCACGATGATAATGACTCCCTTTTCCGTCGATGAGGACACCGTTATGACCTTGTGTGAGTCTCAGCGGCCAACCGCCATGACGCCAATCGTAAGTTGCTCCAAAAGGATCGTTGAGAATGCGCTCTCCGTGGATTTTATACAGGAAGGTGTTTCGATCGGCATGCTCATGGTTAGCCGGACCGCCACTCCTGAAGGCAAGAACCGCGTCGTCCGCCTCCCAGCCGGTCCTGGCGATGATCCAGTCCAGATGGTTTCGCGTGTTTTTCAAACGAGCGGGAGGCTTTTTCGATCTGCGTTTCGGTTGGTACCACAGGAAGTCTAGGAAGCTGTGCGGTTCCGAAGCGTTTTCGGCAGCGTACTGGGCCACCGCTGAATTGGTTCGCCGGGCGATCCATGCGGGTACGCTTGGCACTACACTTCTTCTGGCATCGCTGAAATTAACGATGTCCGGCATGCCGTCTTCGCGTTTACCTGCTTGCATGGTGAGTATGAAATCAACGAATACATTTAGGTCGAAGTTTTCCAGCCAATCGATCTGGCCTTTGCGGCGATGATGGGCTTCGAAGAAGCTGAAGGAGGTCCGCAATGTGTATTCAGTATAGCTGATACCTTCGAAAAAGCTTCCATCTGGACCGAAAAGCTTCATTACACGTTGCTGGCTGGCTAGAGCGGCATCGAGCCAGGTCTGAGCGCGGTCGTCTTGTCCGAGCAAGGCCAGAGCTCCGATCCCCAGAGCGCTGCCAGGAGCGGCTCGAAGATTGTTGGCCCCGAGAATCATGGGCCAGCGATCCATCGTGATGTCGAAATAGTCGGCATGCCTATCGCTAAACCTCCAGCCTCTAACTGTATCAGGATTCTCCATATCATAGATAGTCCGGTAGCAGGGAAGACATCCCTTTTCTGCGACGGCAGCGAGGAGGCGCTGATCGAGTTCACTATCGAAATCATCCCAAATCGCCTCCCGGGCGAACAGAAGACGAACCGTAGCGAGAGAGGATCTTTGTATCCCAATGTGCTCTTCGGGCCCGTCTTGGAAGTAGTCCCAGCGAGGGATTGCGATGATGCGTTTGATGGCAGCGATGATGCTGTCGCGACGGTCTCTGCTAGGTTCGGCGATCTGGATTAGAGAACTGCGTTCCAGCTCTTGCATTATATAGAGGAAATCGCGAATCACATCGCCTGATGCATCAAAGGCGTCGAGTTTACTCTTCAGCGCTTCAATGGGAGAGTCTTTCCATTGCTTATAGAGCGGTCCGAGCAGATCGGTCTTGGTGTTGCGCCGGATGGCGGGGATTTCGCTGGGGCTGAAGAAAAGCGATGGGCGTTCGCTTCCTCTGCTTTGGGCGAATGCTAATGGATTGCTGAACGTGGCGAGCGGAAGAGCTGAGCTGGTAGTTTTAATGAATTGGCGACGATTCATGACTGGTTTTCGTTGGCATTAGGGTTGGCGTGAAATTTATTTTGATAGCGCGTGACGGCTTTGAGAATGAGGGCGCCGATCGCTACGGCTAGAACTCCGGCTAGTCCATTGAGCAGTCCGTTCTCGGCGGCTGTGGGAATGGCCAGGATGATGAGACCGCCACCAAGTCCGATCGCTAGCCAGCCCATCATGCGATAGGCTTTTAGGCCCTCGGGAGCCAAGGCTGTGTTCCGCTCGGAAAAGGCGGGCGTTTTTAGGTCTTTTTCTAGAGATTGTATCCGATTTTTGAATGCTCCTTCTCTTTTATTGAAGAAGGTGGATCCAGTGAATACGGCTGTAGTGACAAAAAGGCCAATGATGGCGTTCAATTCGTAGCGCGTTAGCTCGAATCCAAACCAGGTCACATTGGCATCGGCAAACAGGATATTCATGAATCCAAGAGGGAGTTCGCTTTGCAGAGAGGCGAAAACGCCTACGCCGAGTACCCCGGTTACCCCGGCAGCAACCGAGGCGATAGCTGACCACCAAGGCGTGCGGGTGAAAAGAAGGCCGATAAAAACGGGAACGAAAAGCGTTATTTTGTAGAGAGACTCGGCTCGCATGTAGACGTCGAAAGCTCCCCCAAAGCGCTTTACATTGAAGGCGACCCAAATGGCGAAGATGCCAAGTAGAGCGACGCAGGCTTTGCCAACGATTAGTTGCGTCGATTCCGCGGGAGCATGACCTTTGATACGCGAGGCCAGGGGAACGTAAACATCCTTGGTAAGCACGGCTGCCAGCCAGTTGAAAATGGTGTCGGTGGAGCTCATGGTGGCGGCGAAAATAGCGGCGGCCAATAGGCCGAGCATCCCATGAGGAAGGACTGCCAAGGCCAGGGTTACGTAGGAGGCCTCGGATGGCTTGGCCAGACTTGGCCAGAGCTCTTCCATATTCGGAAAAAGTATTGGCGTTGTCATGACAGGCAGGATCCAGAGCATGGGAAGGGCGAGGGAGAGCCCTCCGCACCAAAGAGCCATTTTCTTGGTGTCGCGCTCGTCGGATACGCTGTAATAGCGTTGAGCGATATGCCAGTTCACATTGTATCCAAAAATGATGTATACGAACCAGGTGGGCCAAAAGAGAGCCGGTTTGTCGTCCAGTTTGACATCGAAGTACCCTGCTGGAGCGTCATTGACGAGTCGTTGGATGCCATCGCTAATGCTACCTTCCCCTAAAAGCGAAAATGCTAGTGGCGTCATGACGAGCGTAACCAGGAGGACAATGAGCAGCTGGATGGCGTCGGTTATCATGACGGCCCAAAGTCCGCCGAGTGTCGTGTAAACAACTAAAACGATTCCAGTGATGAGCAGCATCAATTCGAATCCGTCAAAGGTCGCGAAGCCAAGCTCGAATGTCTTTTCGCTAATTCCCAGAGCGGAGGAAATGAAAATGCAGAGTGTATATATCATGATTCCCAATACAAGCGTGTTGGGAATGACGGCTAGAAGCGTGTAGAAATAGGTGGTTCCTTGGGAAAAGCGTCGGGTGAGAAACTGCAGTGGCGTATCAATACGAGTACGACGCCAAAGCGGACCGAATATAAGAAAACCCAGCAAGTAGGCGGGCAGGGCGAAGCTGAAGAGCAACAAGGCGCCCCCTCCATTTCCATAGGTGATGCCAGACGCTCCGACGAACATGAAAGCCGAGAAGCCTGATATAAAGAGCGAAACGGCCGATAGTTTCCATGGAACGCGTCCTCCTCCTTTGAAGTAGTCGGTGGTTTTTCGATTGAAGCGGTAAACGTAAAATCCAACCCCTAGTATTAGCAGCATATAGGCGCCGAGAACGGCATAGTCCAAGGAGTTGAGATAGTTGAGTTCGGGCATGATTTGGGCGCATTCAGGCGTCGAAACCAAGCGGTTCGCGACCCTGCTGCTCACCCTAAGAATTTCCTTTTAGATACGGGATGCAGCCAACGGTTTATCGTAAAACGAAGGTGGTGGTTTCCTTTCGATTTTTTTCGCGTGTCAGAGGCCTCGCGTCACCTGTTTGATCAGGTGGAGCACGGACTCCGAACGCGATTGGAACTCCACCATAAGCGGAAATAGGACTGATTGAATACTCTCTTAAAGGCGGAAGAAACGCTCTGCATTTTCATGACCAATCTGATCCCGAGTCGATTCCGGGATGTCCGCCATTCCAAGTTTAGCGGCGTTGGCTTCCGTCACCATGAGTGGCGTATGAGATCCGAAGAAGAGACGATCTGCCGGCAGGCTTTCCAGGAGGCGAGGAATCAAGTTGTGCCAGTCGGAAAACGACATGTCGGTTGAGAAGTTGGGGCAAACTGGGGCGAGCTCTTCGATCTCAGGAAGATAAAGCCCTGTACAAAGGAATTCAATGGAGGGGTACTTGCGTCCGAAGTCGGCTATCTGCCTGGTGGCCAAGCCCTTGATTTTCAATCCGAAGTACTGATGGCGCTCGTCGACAAGGCGAATGTTGATAATCAGACGTATGTCATTACTTTTCAAATACGATACAAGCTTCTCCAAGCGTCGCGAGCGAAGAGAATAGTTATGGAAATTCGGATACAGTTTGACTGCCTTGAGATCGGCTCTCTGACGATAGTCGTCTAGATTTTCAAGAAAATCAGGCATAGCCGGGTTGATAGTCGGTACGGCGAGCAATCTTTGGTATGGATGGATTGAATCGAAAAGCTCTCGGTTGCAAACATCGGGGTCCGGAAGAAAAACCGCCTCTAGGGGTGAGACAAGAGCCTGCTTGATGCCGCTTTTTTCCAGCAGAGAATCGAGAGCCGGCAAGTCGCGAGCGGGCAGCCGAGCGAAAGGCCAGTGGCCGCAGGACACGTTTACGTCGATTAGCGAGGCTTGTTTCATTTGGTGTCGAGCAATTGACGCGCGTTTTCGAATAAGATGGCTCGTTTCTGATCGGAGGTGATATCCGATCCGCTGATACGGCCGATACATTGTCCTAGTTCTCGTATGGGCAGATCGGAACCGTAAAGGATACGTTCCGCTCCCAATTTCTCCACCGCGAATTCAACCAGTCCACTGAAAGGAAGGCAGGATGACGTATCCACATAGAGATTCGGAATGCCTTTTGCCTCAAGAACGCCTCGTATGCCGAAGCCGAACAGGTGAGCCATAATAACCTGGACATTGGGAAAACGTCGAGCGAGTAGCGAAGTATCAGCGGGATCGCTGTGGCTTTTTGGCAGGCGTTTCGATTGGGCCCAGGTGTGCTGCAAGACCGGGATATTCGCGTTTTCTGCCGCTTTCATAAGCGGTTTCATAGCGGGATCTCGGGCGTTGTTGGCGATCTCCAGTTTGATTCCTCTGAAACCGTTCTCCAGACGGGTATCCAGCTCACGTCGCAAGGCTGTTTCTCCTAACAATGGATTCAGATAGCAGAATCCGATGAAGAAATCCGGATACCAGTGAAGGAGTTTTTCGGTTGTGTCATTGATGGAGGCAATCTGTTCCGCGTCTGGAGTCGGACCGTAAAGCAGGACGTCGCCTAGAGCGACCATGCGTTCAATGCCAAGGCTCTTTGCATAGGCAACCAGCCTCTCCGCCTCCTCTTTGCTAGAGCCTTCGTTGTTGAAAACGGGATGGGTGTGGATGTCGATGATACGCATGGAATCATTAACTTTGATTGTTTCTATCTAACAGAGCAACGGCGACCTCGTGTGTTTGTCTTGTGCTTTATAGTAAAACGTCTTTGCGAGTCGACTACTAGGCCCCCGGTTTGATTACTATAGGTGCAACCCTATCGTTAAATGATCATGAGGATTTTAGTATTTTGTACAGGCCTTGCGATGTTGCTTCTCTCCACGAGTCAGGCAAGTTCCGCCAATCTTTCCGGAACTTGGGAGATAGATCCAAGCTTGAGCTCGGCCATAGACCCCTGGAGAAGGATTGTTTTGGACATCAAGGTTAAGGGAAAAAAAGTGACGATCGAAGAGCTAGTCACTACAGGTAGGCGGTATCATTCCCAGACCTACGCGATCGACCTTTCTCGCAAAACCAATCGAGTGCCAGTCGATTGGTGGACGGGTAATCGGCACATTGGAGCCTTCATGGGAGGCGATGGCAAAATGGAGATTCGCGGAGAGTGGGTCGATGGAGGCAAGGTTTTGAAACTGGAATCAGATTTTGTTGTGGGAACGAATCAAGGCGAGTCACCAATTCGCGAATACACGGAATATCGTTTGTCACGCGACGGTCAGCGTTTGACGCGACTTACTTTGCGTTCTTCGCGTCCCATTCCAATAACTCACGTTTTTACCCGCAAATAGGAGAGCGAATTGATACGATGAAATTTGGAACTACTATGCGTAATTTGCGGGTCGCGTTGCTGGCCTCTGCGGTGTCTTTCGGGTTTGCCGCCGACAAGTACTACATGGAATTTGGAGAAAAGTGGACTCTTGATGGAGATTTGCCTGAGTACGCCATGCTGATTAGCCTACAGGGCGTGGCGAATTTGGATGGGCCAAGTCTCTATTTCGTGTATCCAGATTCCTGGCCTTGGAAGATTACTGGCGCTTTGAAAGGGTTCTATGAGGAGCGTCATGACTTCTCGTTTGAGAAATTGAATACAGCAAGCGAGGCCTTGGAGAAGCTAGGCAAGCGAGCGAAGGGGTACGTGGTTTGGGATTCCGAGGTTAGAGCTTCTCTGATCGTGGCTTTTACGGTAGCCGGTCTGGAAGAGGCGATCGTAGTGGACGAGGCCCATATTCCCCTGGCGGAAAAGGCCGGTTTGGAAAAGGCGGCGGATCTTCGTGGCGACTTCAGGGGGATGAATGACGCCGAGATCTATCAAATCGCTTATGATCGGTACTGGAAGACTACGAGTAAGGATATCGTTATCTGGATGGGCGGTCATTACGGCAATCGCATGGAACCGGGTTTGGCGGATTACGGGATTTATCGAAAGGCGTTTTTCACCGATCTTTCGGCCAATCCAAAGGATGTGGAGGAATTGGCCCTCCATAAAAAGATCCTGAAGGATATGAAGCCGGAGAGCGTGGTCATGGGCTGGCATTCGTATGGCAAGGATACGGAGGGCCAGCATGTCAGCCTCGTATCCAGCTACGGCTTGAAGATGGAAGGGCTCAATTCGCTGCCGAATATCAGCTTCAACACGCAGGTGCCGTTTACCAAGGATTTCGTATTCAAAAACAACCACAACGTACGAAAGGGAGAGAAACTGGTTCCGGAGAAAAAGACTTACATTTCGCTCATTCAAACGGATAGCATGGGAATTGGAGCTTGGACCAAGCCGGGTCGCGGCCGCATTCCGTACGCCTGGCAAGTATCCATGAATTGGACATGGATTTCGCCAGGAGCTATTCAATATTTCGCGGAAGCCGCTACGCCTAACGACTATTTTATCGGCGGACTTTCCGGGCCGGGCTACATGTATCCAAAACCGATACCTGAAAAGAGTTTCTGGCCCTTGATGAAAGAAGCGAATCGACTGATGGATATTCTAGATCTTCGCGTGATGGAGATTATGGATTATTCGGAAGGCAATCGACACGTAGGGAATTTGGAACTACCAAAGGAGTTGGTCGATCGGTACTACAAAGCGTTTCCTAACGTAATCGGTTTCATCAATGGATACGGAGTGGGGAAGACCTTTGATAACCGGAAAGGGCGGCCAATGATATCCTACGATTACTATTTAGGCATTCATCGACCTCAGGACGAGGCGATTGCGGATTTAGAAGAGCTGATCGCCCTCAATCCAGAGGAGCCGCGCTTCATTCTGGTCCATGTCCGCGAGTCGACTACCATTGATCGAGTGGCTGGAATATTGGAAGGTCTGCCCAAAGATGTCGAAGTGACGCCTTTAGACGTATTCATAAAACTGGTAGCGTCAGCGAAGAATCGTCCCATACGTTATCAGGAACCGAACGATCCCATCAATCGAAACGATTATTAAGCTGGGTTTTGATTTAGTTTGTTAAGTACCTTCAAAGAGACTGTTCAATAAGGCGTTTAAAGCGAGGTAGGGAGGCTTGTCCTCAAGCCTCCGTATATTCGCATCCAAGGCGGAGGCTTGAGGACAAGCCTCCCTACCATCGTGCGGAATCGCCAAACTGATTTATTGGACAGCCTCTAAGCTTTCTTTTTTGCTAGAATAGGTAGCGGCCATCGTCTCGATGGCCACAACTTCAGTAGGATGGCTATCGAGACGATAGCCGCTACCTCGAAATGTCTTGTAATAGCCTCTATTTAAAATCGATGAAGAAGTCGGCTCCGCCTTCGATACTGCATTGAAAGTCCACGTAGCGACTCTGCTGGACGGAAGAGGAAGTGTAGGCAATGCTCTTACTATTCCAAGAGACATCGTTGACCACGGCATCTCGAGGCAGCAAGATGTGGAATTGCGCATTTGTATTTTCCGAAGTAACGGAAATATGAATACCGTTTGGCTTTTCCTCGTAAAGATATCCAATGGAGGCTCCCGAAACTTCGTAGCCTATCCAGGCTTCGGCTTGCGTGACGTTTGCCGCATGCCAGCGAGGGCTGATGCGGGTTTCCTGCAGCAGTTTCGAATGATCTTCGATACCAACGAGACCCTCGATAAATCCATGCAGCATGGAGCTGGAGCCCCAGCCGTCGGTAGGCATAGCATCGGGACTGGTACTGGTGTCGACTGTTGATGGCGAACCGTCGGGAAAGTACCAAAGATAGGTTTCGTTAGCCTGCGAGATGAGTTGGTAGTATCTACGAAGCGTATCCGCTCCCTGGATCTCGAAGCCGTGATTGAAGTAGGCTCTAGCCAGTTCTCCGCCCACTAGCGGCATGATGCCGCCATTGCAATAGGCGCCTTCCACAAGTTTCTCGTCGCCGAAGATGCCGCTAGGAAAGGGCGGCTCAATGGAAAACCACTCGGCGAAGAATCCGGTGGCCGAGGCGCGTTTCTGATACTCTCTGAGAATGGATACCGCTTGCTTGTGGGAAGCTGCTTCGCGATTGATGTTCATCGCGTTGCTGAAGCTTAGTTGGCTTGCTTCGTCGACTCCCTCGATGGTCACAGGCGTGTCTTTGACGAAATGCGTGTAGAAATCGCCGTTCCAGCAAACTTCGTTCATGCGAGTCTTCAGGCTTTCAGCGAACCGTTCCCAATGAGTTGCTCGATGGCCCTGGCCTAGATGCCTTTGGATGCGGGCGAGGAGTCGGCAGGCCTCATAGTAGCCGCTGTTGTCGCCATGCATGATGCCCCAGAAGGTGTTTTCGTCGATTTGGAATTGGAGCCAGTCATGGGTGCCGGCGCTGTAGGCGAAGTCCCACGAATCGATGGTGTAGGCCCTTTTCACAAGCTGGCGTTTTTCATCCCATCTGTGTGGATGCGTGAACGCATAGTTGAGAGCTTTTTCCATAGACTCGATAAGCGAGGCGATCCAGGTGTCGTCACCTGTGGCCTGCCAGGCCAAGTAAGCTGCCTTGACGAAGCGGTATTCGACGTCGGCTTCTACCGGAACGCGAACGTACTTGGACCAGTTTTCTCGCTCTCCAGGGAGCTTTTCCGGCTGGACGGTGAAGTAGTCGAAAATACGACCATTACGAGCTTGCGTGTCGGCGAAGTGATCTACCGCTGATTTCAGGTCTTTCTCGAAAAACCGAAATCCGCGCATCATATCGCTATGATCCCGAATCCAAATGGCAGGCGAGTCTGGGGATCGATACCCATGGATGGCTTCACCGTCGATATTCATATCCATGGTGTCCTGTTCCAGGAAGTTGCGAATGCGGGGGAATAATTCGTCGTATTCCGCTCTTCCGGTGGATACGTGATTAAGAGATGGCATGATTCATCCCAAATTGGTCGAGACCTTGGCTGGACCAATGGATCGTCCGGTTTACGGTATACTTCGCCCGCGTGTTGAGTTGATAAAATGCTAGCTTGAGTATCTTACCGACTGTTAAAGTCGTAAATTGGCGTTTTCCTAGATCGTAGCCCCTCGGCTCCTTTAAGCGCTTCTCAATTGTCCATGGATTTCATAGGTCTGCACATTTTCGATATTATCGTCCTCGTTATCTACCTGCTGGTTATTATCTGGCTTGGTAAAAAGGCTGGTGAGAACAATTCGGATACAGCGGAATTTTTTCTGGCAGGAAGATCTCTTGGAAAATTCTATCAGTTCTTTCTGAATTTCGGAACCTCAACCAATGCCGATCAAGCGGTTGCCGTCACTCGGGAAACCTATCGACAAGGCGTGGGTGGAATGTGGATACAATTTGTGGTGTTGTTTATCACGCCATTCTACTGGTTCACAGCGCTTTGGTTTCGTCGCATTCGCCTCACGACGGTTGGGGACCTTTTTACGGAAAGATTTCGAAGCCCCGTCCTCGGCGGGAGCTATGCGGCCTTTACCTTGATCATGGCTTTTGTTGGAGGAGGAGTAGGCTACCTCGTTGCCGGCAAGACGATGATGGCTCTGACGCCAAAGCCGATGGAGGTTTTGACCGTAGAGGAGCGCGTTGTCGTTCAAGAGTTCAACGAATTTCAAGAACTGCGGCTGTTGCTGAGCGACGAACGAACCTCTGAGCAGCAAGCGCGTTACGAAACCCTGCGCCAGAAAAATCTGCGTGGCGAATTGAAGTCGTTTTTCTCATACACCGAACCGATCGTCTTCTACCTCATCTACGGTGTGATAGTGGCTGTTTACACGATGATGGGAGGTTTTCGAGCGGCGGCTATTACAGATGCCATTCAAGGCGTTTTAATCATCCTGTTTTCCTTTATTCTGATTCCTATTGGGCTGTCGAAGCTCGGTGGATTCACTGGATTGCATGCCTCGGTACCGGCCTTTAAATTCGAGCTTTTCGGATCTGTATCACTCAGTGAATACGCCTGGTATACGATACTGGCTCTCTTTTGCTCGAACCTGGTTTCGATCGTAGCGGTAGCTCTTATGATGCAGACCGCGGGGTCGGCAACCAATGAGAATTCCGCTCGTTTCGGCATTATCGGCGGCATGTTTTTCAAACGCCTTTTAATGCTAGCCTGGATACTGGCCGGTCTGATCGCCTTAGGGCTTTATGCGGGAAAACTGCACGACCCTGATTTGGCATGGGGTGTCATGAGTAGAGATTTGCTGGTTCCGGGCGCCATCGGTCTGATGCTAGTCGGGATTCTGGCTGCGAATATGTCTACTTTGGATGCTTTGTCTGTATCCAATTCAGCATTATTCATCCGCAATCTCTATCAGCCCCTGCTTCCCGAGAAGTCCGAAGCTCACTACTTGGCGGTGGGAAGGGTCACCATTGCGGTGACGTTGCTGGGAGGAATAGGGGCTGCCATCTACATCGATAACCTGCTGGAGCTGTTCAAGTACTTCATCTCGATTCCGGCCATATTCGGGGCGCCGATTTGGCTCGGGTTTATATGGCGTCGCCTGACCCGCGTTGCCGTGATGGTCGAAATCGTAATCTGCTTCACCATTTTCGCTGTGATACCCAATGTCTTCATATCATGGGACTGGGCGACGACCAATCCGTCTTTCCTTGTTCAAACTAAGGAGTTTTCCCACGTTTACAAATCGCCCGCTTTAGCAAGCGACGTCACGGCTGGAAGAGCTGAGAATGTGGGCGACGTCATCGAAAAGGAAGTCCTGGTCGAGCCTCGGGGCATCTTTTTTGAGAGTGTGGCGCGCCAAGATCCGGAAGATCCGAATTCTCCGCTAGTCGGCATTGGTCGATTCGAAGCGGAATTGTGGGTTATGAGCCTGATGGGAGTCGACTTCACCGAATTCAAAAAATCCGAACTGGTGGCCGCTCGCTTTTTCTTCAACGCCTTTTTCCCATTCGTTATTCTGATCCTGGTTTCGCTCTTCACAAAGCCTACGGACCAAGAACGGCTGAACTTCTTCTATGGGAAAATCTACACTCCCGTTCAGTCGACTCCGGAAGAAGACGAAAAAGCGGTCGCCCATGCGGCCAATCATCCCGAAACGATTCAAACGAAAAAGCTCTTTCCCAATACTCAGTGGGAAATCGCGAAGCCCGATAAGATGGACGTCCTTGGCTTCGGTGGGAGTTGGGTGATGGTGGGCGTGATAATCCTACTCCTCTGGCTGATGGTATCTATAAAATAGATACGCATTCGATCAACCCTTCGAGGCGACGGAATTTATAATGTCTTCTAGGAAGCTGTGGCAAGCTGGCTTGGGTTCGGGGCGCTGGCGCCGTCGACCCATTTTCCGCGTATGAGCGTTACCGCTGGGCTGTCGGTGGGTCCAAGATGCTCGTTGGCGAGTTTAGTCTTAAGGATGTCGATTGCGGTAGAGCCTATTTTCCGGTAGCCGATCTGAACTTGAGCAATTTCCCCTTCTTCTTCCATGGCTGGACCGAGCGCCGCGAAACTGAGATCGCCTGGTATGTCGAATCCGGCTTCCTGCAGCCATTGGTAATGCTCGATATTCGGGCTGATGATCACATCAGGCCTATGTTCTCGAGCCCATGATTCGAGTTCTTCTGGAGAAATCGTCTTTCTCTTCAAGGCGGGAATTCTCTCGTCTTCGGGAATGGTGTTCTGATACCAAAGCAAATAGCTTTGGAAGAGATGATTCGAACGTTCATCTTGGGATTCCGTAACGCAAAATCCGATACGCTTAAATCCTTTTTCCGATAAAGTGGATATGCCGACATGCATCGACTGGTAAAAGTGGGGATGCACTTGATTGTATCCAAGTTTCGCGGCGACAGCGCATGTGGCGACGCCCACGAAATCTTCTTGCGGTAGAGAAAACACGTCTTCCAGAGATTCCACCGGAAGCACCACAATGCCGCGAATGCCTCTTGTGCGCAGGATCTGAACAATTCGTTGCATACGCATTCCGGGTTCATGCAGCCAGAAATCCTCGATTTTAAAACCAAGTTCTTCGGCTCTTTCCTTAGCCCCTTGCCGGATGAGCAAAGCGTGCTTGCGTAGTTTGCTAAGCGGACGTTTCACCCCATTAAGAATAGCTAAAACCGGTTCTTCTTTGCTGATGTCCCGTTTGCGAAGGTAGCGCATGAGTTCCGTCAAATTCGGATCCGGCGTATAACCCTGGGCCGCGGCGATTTTCTTGATGCGTTCGCGTGTTTCGGGGGCCACTCGAGGATGGTTGCGCAATGCCATGGATACGGTCATTCGGCTTACGCCTGCTTCCTTGGCGATTGTTTTGCACGATGGTCTGACATTGTTCATCTGATTTTGGGGTTGAAGGTTAATTGTGTATGATAAGCGGTAAGATGATATTGGGTTCTCTGGTCTTGCCATATTTCAGGCGACAAGGGGTATGGTTTCGGCGAAATCCAATGGAAATTCGAATGAAGGCCCAAATCGGCTAGACTGAAGAGACTGTGTTTGCAGGACGCCGCTCTCGATCTGAAGTGAACTATAACCCCTTATATTGGCTGTGTAAAGGTCTGGATAGTGATTGACTGCCCCTTCGTTGACGAATTCCGGGAAAGCAGCTAGTCCTTTGAAATAGTGGTGACCATTTCGTTCCACAGAACTTATGCCCAACGATGCCATCACTATGAGGTCTTGCAGCAAGGCGACAGGTCCAATGTTGGCCAGATCTTCTCCGCTTAGAATCAGTTTCCTGCTTTTTGGCAGCGATTGCCTGAATCCAATCAGGCATTTGCTCAGCAATCCTTTGAAGATGCCCTTGCAATTCTTATGGCTTGTTCCGGAATAGCCCAGACTGAGCGCTTCTCCGAAGCTTTCGATCTGGCTGTCCGATTCGTCGATGATGATCATCGGATTTAGCGGAAGATCGCCGAATGGCTGATTACGCGTATTTAAAGCTTGGTTACGATGAATCGGCTGCTCGATGAAAAGAAGCCGGTCTTTGTTTCTTGCCAGGGAGTCCAACCTGGAGAGGTTTTCCCAAGCGTGGATGAATGAATTCGGGGAATCGTAGCATTCGTTTCCGTCGAGCGAGAAAGCGAATCCCTGGTGGCAGTTTTTCTCTATGCACCGGAACAGCTTTTCCAAACGAGAAGCATCCCTATCAGGATTGCCACTCAGCTTGATTTTGAATTGGAAAAGTCCATACAACCTGATGGCTTCTTCGAGCGATTGCGGTAGACCGTCTTCTATCTTCTCCTCGCTTGGAATATCCTCATTTTCGATAGGGTCCTCGAGGCCTATGGTATGCCGGACAATCAGTTGCGTGGCAGGCTTGGCTGCAAAGCAGGATTTCCAGTCAAAGTGTTTCATTTCGCTGTGAACTGAAGACGGGTCAAAGCCCAGTCCGCCAGAAAGCAGATGACTGTGGAAAGGCATTCCAGCGGCTTGAATGGAGGCGTCGATAACGGCGCGTTCAATTAGAGTCACTCCGAAATGGGCTAGCAGAGGCGGTATGGATTCAGCCTTTGCCCAGTTCATTTGAGCCTGGTAGGCTGCAAGCCACCAAGCGAATGGAGATTTTACAGCCGCCTCCCTTGCATCCAAAGCTGCCTTACGGATGACGTTTAAAAGTTGCTGGACTTCTTCATCTATCGACTGGGTGGGGTCTTTGGTAAACCAGCGTGGAGGCAGATGATCGGCGGCGATACCGACGTAGTCTCTATCGTTGATTCGGATGGCAGCTGTTAGAAATATATGAGTGACGCTAGTCATTCTAGCTATTCCGTAGCGAAAGGGCAAACGGGTTTCCAAATCAATTTTATGTAGTTGAATTTCTTGGATCTTCACCTAAAAGACACCGATCTTTTCACGCGTTTCGCATTGCGTATTCTTCTGAAATTTCCACCTTTCGATTGCTCAAATGCGATTCGCGAATCGCGTCCAAAATGATCGTGCCCTCATAAGCGACTTGAGGAGAAACTCGATAATCGTCACCGTTTTTCAAGCACGCGGCAATATCTCGATAAACATGCGCTTCGTCGCCAAAGCGTTTTCCCTCGATCGAAATGTTCTCTAAGGTTGGCTTCTCGTCCGTTGAGGGATCCTTTTGGATGAGCGTTATCTTTTCACCATCTGAACGAATCATCCCTTGGTTTCCCTGAATCATGAAGGAAGGTAGACCGTCCTCGGCTTGCGTGTATTCAGCGATCCCTACGGTGCCGTTTTCAAACTCAAGAAAGGCGTGGAAATTGTCGTCCGCATCACCAGGATTGATGACTTGCTGAAGTTTGCCGAAAACCGATTTTACGGGACTATCGATTATGCTGAGAAGTGGTTGGACGATGTGCGGCCCCCAGTTTAGGAGATATCCGCCTCCAAACTTCGATTCTGTCTGCCAATCGTTGCGCTGACGAAATTGCGTGATATGGCGACGAAGCATAAACACATCGCCAATGGCGTTTTCCTCAAGCAGCTTCCGTATCAAAAGGTATTCGGGGGACCAATACATGGGAAACCATGGAAAAATTCGCGTTTGATTTTTCTCGCCGGCTTCGAGCATGCTTCGAGCTTCCGATTCGTTCAAGGCCCACGGTTTGGTGATGACGCATGGGATCTTGGCTTCCAGGAAGTCGCAGGCGATCGGGCAGTGCGTATCGGACCGAGTTACGATGCAGGCTAGATCGAGCTCCGGTTTCGCTTCGAGTAATTCCTGATGGCTAGCGAATGTGTCGCAACCGATTTCCGCTCGCCCTTGATCTCTGCATTCGGGGCTTAAATCGCAGATCGCGACGATTTCGAACTCGGGATTCGCTTGGAGGCCGTAGGCGTGGGAGAGCTTACCGCTTTCGCCGTAACCGATAATCGCAGCTTTGATTCGCTGACTTGGCGCTACCATACGTTTCCTATCGCGTGATGCCCAGGTAGAGGTCTCTACCCGCCGCTAGAGCAGCTATTTTCCGATCCGATACTGATCGCTTTAGCATCCAGAAACCGCAATCCGGGTGAATCCATCCCACGCGATCTTCACCCAAAGCAGTCTCCGCTTTTTCAATACGCTTGGCGATTTCGTCCGCCGTTTCGATATGATTGACCTTCACGTCTACGACGCCAATGCCGAGCTTGATGGCCGGCGTGATATTCTTGAGGGCCTCAAGATCATCGTCTGGTCGGTGCGCTATTTCGAGGACAAGATGGTCTGTTTTCAGTCCATTCAGAAATTCGACTAAAGGCTTCCAGCCGCCTGCCTGTATGGTCTGCCCTCCGTAATTGCCGAAACAGAAGTGGACTGCGCGTTCCTTTCCTTCGACTTTAGAAAGAATTCGATTGATGGCTTCTTGGGCAAGCGGAGCGTCGTGAGCGTTTCCTGGAATGTTCGCCTCGTCGACTTGTATGCATGCGCACTCCAGTCCGACGACTTGCTCAGCGAGGACGTCGGCAATCGCAAGGGTCAAATCCTCGAAGTTCTTGTAGTGCCGATCCAATAACGTGCGAGCTAGCATGTAAGGGCTGGTAAGCGTGAACTTGAAGGGACCGCCGGCAACGCTGGCTGCTCGATCGCAGTCTTCCAGGAGATTCAAAGAGCCTTCGCCTACCGCTTCGTTTACGACGCCAGCCGGTTTCGCTCTAAATTTCATGTGACGTTCAGTGGCGAACTGCTCGGCCAGTCCGCGACCCACTTCGTAGGAGATGCCGCCCAAGCGGCTCGTGAAGTAGTCGATCATACCGTTTGTATCCGGATGATTGATATCAAAGCGATAAAGCTCGCCATCGGTCGGGAGATCGATTCCGGCGTCGCGCTGGGTGCCGAAAATGACCCGAGTGGCATCGATTACCGCCTGTTCGCTTGGAGAGTTAGCTAGCCAATCCGGAATGGGATAGGATCCAACTGTTGTCGTTTGTATGCGAGGGGTAGACTGAGATGTAGTCATCGCGGCAAGCATGATGTCATGTCGAAAAATGCTAAAATCCGTAGCGATTTTACTGTAAAACAGGGCAGCCTTCTCACCCTGGATCAGTTGGGATAGAACGGTTCCGTGGAAAATGGTCTTCGTCTTTTGCTTTGCGGCCTGGGGATAATTTTAGGGATCTCATCCGTGAATTGCGAGCAGACCTCGCCGGTTCGCGAGGCAATAGTCGGTGATGCCTTGCTGAACGAGGAGGCGTATCAGTTTCTGCAGGAAATGTGCGATCGATTTGGGCCTCGCATGGTGGGGACGGATGGCCATCGGAAATCCATGGATTTTCTGGAGAGAAGGCTGTCAGACCTAGGTTTTCGAACAGAGCGACAGATTTTTCAGTTTCCTGGTTGGGCAAGGGGAGAATCCAAAGTCGAAATCGTGGAGCCTTTCAAACGGTCGCTTCGAGCGGCGGCGATTGGATATACGAGAGTTTCAACTCAAGTGGAAGGCGAGCTGTTTTACGTGGAAAGCAGTCGGATCGAAGATCTGGTTAAGCAAGAATTGAAAGGGAAAGTACTTCTTTTGAGACCTAATCTTAGATTTTCCCACAAAGACCTGACTAAGCTGGCGAGCGATCACGGGATTTTAGGAATAGCGATGATCAACCGAGTGAATGGCGGACAGCTATTGGCGAGAGTCGCGAATCATAATGGCGAACCGACCCCAATTCCGATGATGACGATTACCCAGGAAGAGGGTTTTTGGATGAAGCGGTTGCTTCTTGATGGCGCTACTGTTCGTATTCGAATCGAGACTACTTCGGAATCGCGCATTTTCGATGGAATCAATCTCATTACTTCCTTGCCTGGGTCATCTGGGGAAAAGATAGTGCTCGGAGCCCATTTCGATTCATGGGATTTAGGGCAAGGCGCAATGGACAATGGCCTAGGAGTGGCGCAGATCTACGAAGTGGCTCGATTATTAAAGAATTACAGTCACCAAAATCTGCATACTATAGAGTTTGTTTGGTTCGATGCGGAGGAATTAGGTCTTTGGGGTTCGCGGCACTATGCAAACACCTCTTCGCTTGATGGAATCCGAGCCATGGTGAATCTTGATATGGTTGGCAATCCCATCGCCATCAACGCCATGGGTTTTGATGAGCTTGTTCCATTTCTCGAAAACTTTTCGAACGATTTGGGTAGTTGGTCGTTCGATAGAAAAGTGGAGAGCAAAGCTTGGCTAGGAGGCGATCATCATCCATTCATTTTAAAGGGAGTCCCTTCCATTACCTTGAATGCCCCCATAAACAGCGACGATGTTCGCTATTATCATGACTTTGCGGATACACTCGATAAAGTAGATCGTTCTCATCTGGCAAGATCCAGCGCGATTGTCGGTTTGTTGGTCCAGGCCTTGGCCAATGACCAGACCGATCGCGCGTCACGACTATCGACCGGAGAAACGGCAGAGCTTTTTAGAAAATCGGGCCTGGAAGATAGAATGAGAAAAGCGGGTCAGTGGCCCTTTGCGGACGACTAGTTTTCCAGACGCGTCAGTTTGCTAACGCGGCCGGTGGCAATCCATTCCACTACGTAGATATTCCCTTCATCGTCGAATATCGCGTCATGAGGAAGAGCGAATCGACCTGGAGTATGGTCTTCTGTCGGAAGGTCGTGTAGCGAGACGAGATTCTCGAATGGCTTCCTTGCATCGCCTAGCACTGTTATAAGCTCGTTGGCTTCATCAAAAAGACTTAATCGCCCTCCCAAGTCGGGCATGAGCAACCGTTTTTCTTGAATACAAAAATGACGAGGCGCCACAAGAATATCGTCATCCTCGTGCTCGAAGCGGACATGCTCGCCGTCCAGAGTCAGGTAGTGAAAACGGTTATCCAGATTGTCGGCAACTAGGAGAAGCGGATCCCTTTGGCGTGTATCGATAACGAGTCCATGAGGGTGGGTGAGGTTTTCATCTCGATTACCAGGGCCGCCGAAATAGTCCAGCTCTCTACCGGTTTCAGGATCAATCCGAATGATGAACCCCGTTCCGTATCCGTCACTCAGGTACAAGTCTGTTCCTGGAGCGAGAGCGATATTGGATGGCTTCCAATTCAATCCGAATATTTTTCGATACAGGGAAGGTTTTTCGAAATGCCAGACGGTTTCGCCATTCAGAGTCAGTTTAAAGAGTCCTCGTTCCAAATCCGTCAGGTAAATGAAATCAGTTCCGTCTTCCTCGACTATCTCGAGTCCATGAGCCGAGCCCTCGTATTCATTTCCCAACGACCTAACGAATGCGCCGTCGGTCTGGAAGACGACGATGGCATCTCGACACTTGCTGTCTGGATGGACCGTATGAGCGATGTGGATCAAACCGTCTCTGTCTCTAGCAACCCCATGGGTAATCCCCCAACGATAGTCTTTGGGCAGCTCACCCCACTCATGTTGGCAGATAAATTGATGATCGCCTTCTCCGACGATCAATTTGGATCTATCGAGGGTTTGAGTTCTCGTTACGTCTAAATCCGAATCCTTGGTCATTCGCGCATCCGTTTTGATCCAAAGCGATTTAGTAGCTCAAACGATTGTTGGGTCGACAGTAAATCTTTAAAAGGACGAGATCCCGCAGTTGCGAGATTATGAGTCTGAAGGTTTAATGTATGTAAGCTCCTTTAAATTAGGTGTTTACTAAAATATTTAGCTGAGTAGGCCTAGAAGTTAACCTTTTTGAGTAAGGGTCAGCAATATTGACTATGATTGTTTCAAATTGCTGCAATTGCTCGAGATGGAGTCTCCAAATGTGTCAGTGATTGCTGGAGACTTCTACTTCGTCGATTAGCACGGTGATGGCCGAATTGTCCTCTATCGTAATTTGGTTTCCTCCTTTGGCGATGAAGGCGCGGCGAAACCGAAGGGAGGACCTGTAGGACTATATGGCAAATGGGCTTCCTTCGCAGATTTTCAAAGTTCATTGCCAGGTTGGATCAAGAATTGTTGGCTATGCAAACAATGTCTATTCCGATTAGGATCCGTTTTTGAGATAATGGCCGTGGGTTGTCGACTGTCCCCATGCGCAAACGAAGTTAGTCGGCTATTCTGCGTTTTGAATTTATGGATACAGAGGAAGTCGTTTTGTCTATGGATTTGATCGATGATTTCGGAGCGCGTGCATCATTTTGGCTGCCCGCCGCATGTTTCGTTCTTATCGCTCTGTTTGGTTTTCGCGCCTTCAGCTTTCACCAGAAAAAGTTAGCCTGAAAACTATCAACGCCCAACTGGATTATGTTAATCGGAATTTCGCCCAAGCTCAGTCCAGAGCTTCACGCCCGTGCGTATTATTAGGATATATTGAAGTCTGTGCTCATCGCTCTACGAATCGATTTGGGTTATCGAATGAATGCAAAATAATAAGCATGAATATAGTCATCACGTTACTCTTATTTTTAATAGTCACTCATGTTGGCCATGCGGAGCAACCGATTAGGAAACCAAACATTGTATTGATAGTTGCAGATGATATGGGTTGGAAAGATCTCGGCAGTAGCGGGAGTAGTTACTACAACACACCCCATCTGGATGCGCTTTCTGGCGCTGGTATGCGGTTTACCAATGCTTATTCGGCAGCTGCGGTCTGCGCACCCTCAAGAGCTGCGTTGCTAACGGGTAAGACGCCTGCCCGCCTAAAATTCACCAATGTGTTTGCAGGACCTCCTGCTTCGGATGATGGGCTCTTTGATATCACCAAGCAGATTGGCCTGGGTAACCAAAATCTCGAAGCCAAGCAACGGCTCACCCTGGCCAGCACGGAGACTTTGTTACCGGAATTGCTAAAGTCTGTGGGCTATGTAACCGCATTTTACGGAAAATGGCATTGTGGCATCCAGGAAGGCTATCGCCCGGAACAAAGAGGATACGATATGGCCAAGGGCTATTTTTTAGTAGCAGATCGTCTTGTGCACAAAGACTATCTTGGTGCAGAGAGACACTATCTAAATGAAGAGAGCGTTGAGTTCGTCGCCAATATGCCCCAGGCTCAGGTGGGTGACTTTCTTGAAGACTTGATGGCAAGTGATGCTTGCGAATTTATACGAGAGAATAGTCGCGAGCCATTTTTTCTGCATTATTCAAGTCATCTCGTGCATACGCCTATCGTTGCGAAAAAGACGTTACTAAGTAAATACAAGAACAAGACAGGTCTGGATCAAAGCAATCCGGAATACGCCACTATGGTTGAAGCGCTCGACCAGACTGTCGGGTCAATCGTCGAAACACTCAGGGAACTCGATCTCATTGATAACACTTTGATCATCTTCACATCTGATAATGGTGGACTGACATTGCGCAACATAACCTCTAACTATCCTTTGATGGGTGGAAAGAGCTTTGCGCATCAGGGGGGCTACCGAGTGCCCTTTATTGCGCATTGGCCAGGCTATATCAGACCCGGAAGTACAAATCAGACCCGGGTAAGTGGAATAGATGTCTACCCCACTTTCCTTGAGATAGTCGGCATACCTATCAAAAACGCCGCCGAAATCGATGGAATGAGTCTATTGGGGGAAATGACAGGCTCTAGCTCCTTGCCGAGTAGGCCTTTGTTTTTCCATTTCCCGCATTACACGCATGCAACCTCTCCTCACTCCATTGTCATTTATCAAGGATGGAAACTCATACGTTATTATAATGATGCGGAGGGTCGTTTCCTGCTCTTTAATTTGAATACCGACCCGCAGGAGCAATTCAACCTGGCTGATGAAGAGCCAGACATCCTTAAGTTACTCGATGAACGTCTTACACAATACCTATCAAGCGTAGATGCTCAAATGCCAATCCCTGCTGATAGTCCGGAAGGTATAAAGCTTATCGAGAAATATGATGAGGGGAAAATTAGAGGGACTATCAGGCCAGGGTCTGAAGGTTCTATTAAAAACCTTAAGACTGAACGGGATCGGGCCTTTGAGGAGAGGAAGGTGCAGGAAGACAAGCTGACGGTATCCATTAAGTCATTGCATTGATGTCATTACATATAAATATCCTTAGATTAATAACGGAAAATGATTAGACTGCTTTTTTTTCTAAGCCTTTCCCTATGGGCGAACCAGAGTTTATTCGCTGCTGAAAAGCCGAACTTCCTTTTCATCTTCACGGATGACCAGAGTTACGAGACGGTCGCCGCGCACGGAAATTCCGAGATCTACACTCCTAATATCGATCGTTTGGCTGAGCGGGGAGTCAGCTTTACGAACGCCTATAACATGGGCGGGTGGAATGGCGCTGTGTGCGTCGCATCGCGGACTATGATGGTTACCGGCAAATCGGTTTGGAGGGCTAGGCAGGCGGAAAAGAGCCTTAGTCAAGCTGCCGAAAAGGGCGAGCTGTGGTCCCAATTGTTAGAGAAAAACGGATACGAGACCTACTGCACGGGAAAGTGGCACGTCAAAATAGATCCGAAAAGGATTTTCAATCACCACGTGAATGAACGCCCAGGCATGCCCGCCGATAGCTGGTTTCATAAAATGAGGGGCGTTCGTAATCCGAAACCGGAGATGATCGAATCTCTGGAAGGGTACAATCGACCTCTACTGGGCGAGCCAGATACTTGGTCCCCTTACGAACGCGAGTTTGGTGGATTTTGGGAGGGCGGAAAGCATTGGAGCGAGATCTTAGCTGATGATGCGACCGATTTTCTAGAGAAGGCTGGGCAAAGAGATAAACCCTTTTTCATGTATCTCGCATTTAATGCGCCGCACGATCCGCGTCAGGCCCCCAAGCGTTTCGTCGACATGTATCCATTGGACGAAGTCAGCGTTCCGGAGAGTTATCAGCCCGTCTATCCCTACAAGGACGAGATCGGGTGCTCGCGGTTTTTGCGTGACGAGGCTCTGGCGCCATTTCCTCGCACTGAGTATGCAGTCAAAGTAAACCGTCAGGAATACTATGCGATCGTTTCGCACACGGACGAACAGATTGGCCGCATCCTGCAGGCCTTGAAGGAGACGGGAAAGCAGGATAACACATATATAATCTTCACGTCGGACCATGGACTGGCTTGCGGGAACCACGGCTTGCTCGGCAAACAGAACATGTACGAGCACAGCATGAAACCCCCGCTTATCGTCGTGGGGCCGTCCGTTCCGGAAAACGAAAAACGAGAAGCCCTCGTTTACTTGCAGGATGTTATGCCGACGACGCTTGATTTGGCGGGCGTCGAAAAGCCTAGCTATGTGGAATTCAATAGTTTGATGCCATTGATAGAGGATGCTAAATCCGAGGGCGCTTACGAGTCCATTTACGGATGTTATCGCAGCGATGATCAGCGGATGATTCGTGTGAAGGATATGAAGCTAATCGTGTATCCAAATGCCAAGCGCGTAAGACTGTTTGATTTGAGTTCCGATCCGAATGAAATCAATGATCTGTCAGGAGATCCGACCCAGTGGCCTGTGATTCGCAGGCTCTTCAATCAGCTGCTCGAAGAGCAAGCGAGAATGGAGGACGAGCTTGAGCTGGCTTCGTTTTTTCCTGACTTGCTGGTCGCCCATTGAAATACAGCCGATTGAGGCTGCTTGGTATTTGGGTTCCTGCACGTGGCCATTTCGAAATACCCGATTTTTTATATCCAATGTGGAAGAGACTTAAATAGATAGTCGTGAATCAAAAATAGAATACTACAAATGAAGAACATCATCGCTTTTACTGCGCTGCTATTGAGCGCTGTGAGCTCTGCTTTCGCTGACGACAGCGATTTGCAGCTTTTCTACGACAGGCCAGCAGGGATATGGGAAGAGGCGCTGCCGATAGGAAATGGTCACCTCGGAGCGATGGTCTTCGGAGGGACTTCAGAGGAACGTATCCAGTTCAACGAGAACACGCTCTACGTTGGTGAACCCCATGATTACTCCCGTCCTGGAGCCTCGGAGCACTTGGGAGCGATTCGCCAGTTGCTTTTTGAAGACAAGAGATTGAAAGCAGAGGCTTTGGCCTGGGATACCTTCATGAGTATGCCCCACAGGCAAATGATATATCAGCCCTTCGGCGACATCATCTTGAATTTTGCCGGGCATGAGTTTGCCGAAAAATATCGGCGCAGTCTTGATCTCAGGGATGCGACCGTGCGGGCAACTTACGAGGTAGACGGAGTGCAGTATAGCCGCGAGTATATTGCAAGCTACCCCGCGAAAGTGATCGCTATTCGCCTCACGGCTTCACAGCCGGGTAAACTTTCGTTTACGGCAGGATTAAAGTCGCCGCATCCAGACAGTAGCGTCACGCCAGGGAAAGGAAACGATCTGAGGCTTACGGGAATGGCTCGAAAAGCCTACAAATCGGAACGATATGAGCTCGACATCGAGTTTGAGAACCCTCTTCGCTTTGAAGCTCGCCTACGATTGTTCGCGGAGGGAGGGACTGTCGATGTAGGGAAAAATGGATACGTCGTACGGAACGCTGATGCGGTAACGCTGTATTTAGCCGCAGCTACGAGCTACCGAAATTTTCAGGATGTCAGTGGCGATCCAGGAGAGGCCTGTGCGGCTGTTTTGAAAGGTCTGAATGGAGACAGCTGGGATGCTGTGAAGAAGGCTCATGTCGAGGATTATCAAGAGCTGTTCGATCGAGTGTCCATTGATCTTGGTCCCGCGGATGCGGAGACTGTTCCAACCGACGAAAGGCTCCAAGGCTCGGAGGTTTGGAAAGATGGAGGCTTCGCCTCCTTGCTATTCCAGTACGGTCGTTATCTGCTGATCGCCTCCAGCCGAGACGGCGGTCAACCGGCGAATTTGCAGGGCGTTTGGAACGATAAGCTACAGCCGCAGTGGGGCAGTCGCTATACTACGAACATAAACACCCAAATGAACTACTGGCCAGCGGAACTGACGAATCTAATGGAGTGCCACGAGCCCTTGTTCGACGCCTTGGAGGAGTTGAGGATTTCTGGAGCCAAGACGGCGAAGAACCACTACAACGCTCGTGGTTGGGTGGCGCATCATAATTTCGATCTATGGCGCGGTACGGCTCCGATCAACCACGCCAATCATGGCATATGGGTGACTGGCGGCGCTTGGCTCTGCCAGCACTTGTGGTGGCGTTACGAGTTTAGCGGAGACCGCGAATTCTTGGAGCGAGCGTATCCGATCATGCGAGGCGCTGCGTTGTTTTTCTTGGACTTCTTGATCGAAGACCCTCGCAACAACAAGGGCTGGCTGATCAGTACGCCGAGCAATTCGCCCGAGACGGGCGGACTCGTAGCGGGTCCTACTATGGATCACCAGATTATTCGCTACCTTTTTTCCAGCGTTATCGATGCCTCGAAAATACTAGGCAAAGATGACGATTTTCGAACGCAGCTCGTAGAGGCGAGAGCTAAGATCGCGCCTAATCAAATCGGCCGGCTTGGGCAACTTCAGGAGTGGCTGGAGGATCGTGACGATCCAGAGAACAAGCACCGGCATGTATCGCATCTTTGGGGACTGCATCCTGGCGATGAGATCAATTGGCGAGATACGCCAGAGCTCTTTGAAGCGGCGAAGCAGTCGCTGGTCTTTCGAGGAGATGCTGGGACAGGGTGGAGCATGGGATGGAAAATCAATTTCTGGGCGCGTTTCCTGGATGGCGACCATGCGATGATTGTAATGAAAAACCTGATGCAACTTACTCGTCAGACCAATACAAAGGAGAATGGCGGTTTGTATCCAAACCTTTTTGACGCGCATCCGCCTTTTCAGATCGACGGCAACTTTGGCTTCACCTCCGGCGTTGTTGAAATGCTCTTGCAAAGCCACCTTCAGACCAATGAGGGTCGCCGTCTTTTGCATTTGCTCCCTGCATTGCCATCGGTCTGGCCCGATGGTGCAGTGAAGGGATTGCGGGCACGGGGCGGTTTTGAGGTTTCGCTGAAATGGAAGAACGGCAAGCTCACTTCCTATGAGGTTTCGAGCAAGCTGGGCAACCCTTGCACGCTCTACGTTGACGGTATGGAGAAACGAGTTGAATTGGCAGCAGGCGAGAAATTCTCGTGGACGACGGACTAGGTCGAAGCCCATTACCTTCACGATTTCGACTACTCGAAGACTTTCGTCGGAGAAGGTCCCTGGAATCATGGTCACGAAGATTTCCCTTACCAGGCCTGCCGACAGCAAAGCTTGGATTTGCGGTCATGCTTCTCGAACGCTTTCTTTTCACGCCTCCGCTCGAGGAGGAAGAGAAGAGTCCTGGGATTGCGAGATCATTGAGTCTGGCGATGATAGGAGCCAGGTTTTCTAAAAATTCCGGTAGTCAGTATTCCTTGATGGCGCGTCCCAGCATAAGAGAGTTATGTTAAACGGAATGGACATCAGTCTATCAGATCTAAATAGTGGATGCAGCATCCGGCAAACGATGTTGATTAACCTACGGGAATTTTAGAGAACGATTCAATAATAGTATTATAAAATGGATACAAATGATAGTTGTTTCAAAGCGCGTAAGTTCGGTTGGATCCTTGGAGCGATGCCTTTGAAATTTCGAGGAAACGGTTTTGAATGGTTCTGGCTCCTGCTCTTGGCGAGTTTCCCTTTCACCGCATTAGCGGAACTATCGTTGATCGAGACTGATGAATCGATCGAAATCCTCATTGATGGCAAGCCTGTGTTTAAATACAATATTGCTGTAGTCGAGCCGCCTGAAGGCAAGGATGCCGTGTATGCCCGTAGCGGTTTTATTCATCCGGTCTATACACCAGACGGAGCAGTGATCACCGATGGTTTCCCCGAAGGGCATACGCACCAGCATGCCGTATTTATGGCTTGGACACGATCGACTTACAAGGGAGGTATGGTCGATTTCTGGAATGCCCACAAGCGTTTGGGGCGAGTCTTCCACGCGGAAGTGATTGCAGTCGAGCGATCGAAGGATTGCGTTTCCTTTAAGGTCGGCCTCAAGCATCAGGAATTAAATAGCCCGGAGAGGGATGTCGTTCTGGATGAGATTTGGGAGTTGAGGGCCTACCCTAAAGTCGATGACTGCTATGTTTTCGATCTGAAAAGTACGCAAACAACAGCGACGGACGAGCCTTTGGTGTTAAATGAATATCATTATGGAGGAATGGGTTTGAGGTTGACTCGAGAGTGGTCTCCAGAGAGCCCGTCGAATCGGGAATCGTTGTTTGAATTCTCTATGAGCGGAGGACAGGGACGTATCGAAGGGAATCATACGCGACAGCATTGGGTTGCGGCCAGCGGGTTGATCGAAGGCCAGCCAGCCTCTATTGCAGTGCTAGGGCATCCAGAGAACTTTCGAGCCCCTCAGCCGGTGCGTATTCATCCGAGAATACCGTACTTCAGCTATTCGCCAATCGTGCTAGGAGAATTTGAAATCCAAGCAGGCGAGGCTTATGTGTCGCGTTATCGATATATCGTATCGTCGAAGCATTTGGATTCGAATTGGCTGGACCATCAATGGAAAGAGTATGCAAAGGAGAAGTGATTTGAAGTGATCATGGAATGCGCGTCCACACAATCGTGGCATTCAAATGGTTTTCGATTATGAATAAGAGTATTTCGTTTTTCTTCCTGGGAGTTTGCGTGGGAGTTCTGGCGTCGTCTTTGGTTTTCGCCCTCATTGGAAGTTCGCGGTCTGATTTTGTAGAGAAATCCAGGGTGCTCAAGTTGGCTCATGGTTTAGATACGAAGCATCCCGTTCATCTTGGAATGGTTCGGATGAAGGAAAGGTTGGCCGAGCTTTCCGGAGGACGCTTGACGGTAGATCTTTATCCTAGCGGCGTGTTGGGTTCGGAAGTCCAGTGTATTCAGCAATTGCAAAGCGGTGAGCTGGCCATGACGAAAACCTCCACTGCCGCGATGGAATCGTTTATACCAGAGCTAGGCATTTTCGGCGTTCCGTATTTGTTTAATAACGACGCTCATTTCTGGAAGGTGTTAGACGGCGAGATTGGAAATGAGCTGCTTGAAGTGGGGGAAGATTCAGGCTTGATCGGTTTGTGCTACTATGATGCGGGCAGTCGAAATTTCTATAGCGTGGATAAACCGATTCGCCGGCCGGCGGATTTGAAAGGAATGAAGATTCGCGTGCAGAATAGCCGCATGGCCATCGCTATGATCGAAGCTTTGGGAGGTTCTCCAACACCTATCGCATGGGGCGAACTTTATTCGGCTCTCTCTCAAGGGGTGGTCGATGGAGCGGAGAATAATCCACCGAGCTTCGAGAGCAGCCGTCACTTCGAGGTTTGCAAGTATTTCACGCTGGATGCCCATACTTCGGTACCTGATTTACTGATGATCAGCTCTTCGATTTGGAAATCTTTAAGTGAAGAGGAGCGTCGCTGGTTGAAGCAGGCGGCAGACGAGTCTTCCCTGTACCAACGCGAGCTTTGGGCAGTAGAGACCAAGGAATCGTTGAAGAGAGTGGTCGAGGCTGGCGTGGTCATTGTGGAGTGTGATCCAGCCGAGTTTCAGGCAGCCTGCGCATCCATAAAAGAGGACTTAAAGGGCACTCTCTTGGAGCCGTGGTTGAAGAGAATACAATCGGCGGATTAGATATGTCTGAAACTGCAAACAGATCGGCGCTAGGGGGAGCGATTAAGGTACGGACCTTTTTATTCAGCGTTTTGCGTTGGCTAGTGATCGGCCTAATGGCTTTGTTGACCTTGGATGTTTTATGGGGAGTGATTTCTCGCTACGTGTTTGGTCAGCAGGCGAAATGGAGCGAGGAACTCGCTCGGATGTTGCTGGTTTGGCTATCGCTTTTCGGGGCAAGCATGGCCTTTGCCATGAAGGTTCATTTGGGTTTGGATTATTTTGCCGGCAAGCTGCACCCGGCGACTCAGCGCTTTAACAAGATTGTTGGCATTGGTATCTGTTTGGCCTTCGCGATTTCAGTTTTTATTATCGGCGGGATTGAGCTGGTGAATAACACGGCATCCTCTGGTCAGACCATGGTGGCTTTGCCTTTTGCCAAATGGTGGGAATATGTGGCGGTGCCAGCTAGTGGAGTATTCATGGTCGCCTTTTTGCTAGAACAATTGGTGGAGGTTTTGGCCTCGCCAAAGGACGCGGAAGAGAAGGACCCCTCATGAGCGCGGTGATTGTGATACTTGTTATCGTATTCGTTACGCTGCTTGTGATGAATGTGCCAATTGCGGTAGCTATTGCTGTATCCACTTTCTTGGCAATGCTTTTGGAAGGCTATAATCCGAATCTTATGGTGGCGTCCAAGATGGCCAATGGGATCGATAGCTTCGCTTTGCTCGCCATTCCTTTTTTCATACTATCGGGAATACTGATGGGCAGAGGCGGTATGGCGCGTCGCTTGATGGACTTGGCCTCGGCTTTAATGGGCCGGTTTCCCGGAGGTCTTGCTTATGTGAATACGTTGACCTGTATGCTCTTCGGATCTATCTCGGGTTCGGCTGCCGCCGCGGTGACTTCGATTGGTGGGTTTATGCTGCCCGAAATGAAGCGTAAAGGATACAACAACGAGTTTAGCGTGGCGGTGACGACTACGGCAGCAACGACCGGACTGCTGATTCCGCCCAGCAATATAATGATCGTCTACGCGGTAGCTTCTGGAACAGTCTCAATCGCGGCTATGTTTCTCGCGGGAATTCTGCCTGGAATTTTGGTGGGTCTTCTCTTGATGACTGTGTGTGGAGTTATTGCAAAACGTTCGAATTTGGGAGCTGGGGAAAGATCGAGCCTCAGTCAGATAGTTACGGCTTTCCGTAGAGCCTTTCTAAGCTTGTTGCTGTTGGTGATCGTGATCGGAGGGATTTTGAAAGGAGTCTTTACGGCGACGGAGGCCTCTGCAATTGCAGTGGCTTACGCCTTTCTTTTATCGGTCGTGTTTTATCGGGAGGTGAAGCTGCGGGAGCTCCCGGATATTTTGCTCCAAGCGGGTGTTACCACTTCGGTGATCATGCTGTTGATCGGAGCGAGTTCAGGCATGTCATGGATAATGACCATTTCCAATATTCCTCAATCCGTATCCGCTTTTTTGTTAAATCTGTCAGACAGCCCATTGGTCATTATGCTGCTTATCAATTTGCTGCTTTTATTCGTGGGCACATTCATGGATATGACGCCAGCTGTTCTGATTTTCACGCCGATCTTTTTGCCTGTGGCGAATAATCTGGGAATCGATCCGGTTCATTTTGGCATCATCATGATTGCGAACCTGTGCATAGGATTGTGTACACCGCCTGTCGGGACTTGCCTGTTTCTAGGGTGCGGTGTTGGTAAAACGTCAATTGCCCGAGTCACGCCTTACATGATTCCCTTTTTCCTAGCGATGTTCGTCGGTCTGATGGCGATTACCTATTTGGAAAATCTGTCGCTTTGGTTGCCTCGATTGCTCGACTTGTAAGCGATTAGCTCAGGGTTAGCTTTTCTCAATTAGATGAAGAAGCTGCAGGCTCCTCTTTGATAAAGAGAATCAGCGATTCAATATCGGCATCGCTCAGAATACCCGCGTAGGACGGCATTGCCACTTCGAGATCAGCATAGCCTTTGAGAATGCGGCTGTTGGGAGAAATCAAAGATTCTCTCAAGTATTCATCATCTGCATAAACGGAGTAGCCACCGACGATGGGTCTTTTCTTTTGATAAAGCCCTTTGAAAGTGGGACCTGCTCTACCTTCGGTAGAACCATCAACGGAATGACAGCCTGCACAACCGATTTGAGTGTAGAGCTCTTGCCCCCGTTCAATGGATACAATTCTCTCCGATTCGGATTGATTGGCAATGAGCGGTTCCGATCTGAATATGGATGCGAAATCGATTGTATCGAAATCATAAGCTTCACTGTCGAAAGGGTCTAGATTATTTAGGGTGAAGTATATTGAGTCCGCATGATCCTCGGTTTCGATTTTTACTTCAAGCTGCATGGTTGAGCGCAGGCCTTTGATTGCCAGGAAAACGGCTTTCCCGTCGCGAGACGTAATCGCCTTATGGATATCCCATTTGTCGGTGCCTGGGTCGCCGCTAGCCTTGTATTGTCCAGATCCATACTCTTCGGATCTCAAATATTCCCAGCTCGAAACGCTGTACTCGCGATTGGCCTCTTCGGGGAACGCAAGGAGTATACCCTCGTCAAAGGCCATTGCTAGAATCGGATCGCGAAAATCTATTTGCTTGGGCTTCAAGCGGCAAACACCTTCTAGTCTTTTAGCGCTTGATCCCCATATTTGAAATCCTACAAAATAGGCTAGACCGTCGATCGGATTAATGGCGCCTTTGAGAAGCGGCGTCTCGAAAGCGGCATCGACAGCCATAACGGCAGCCTGATTTTCATCGGTAAGTATTTTAAGGATACTAGGTCTAAAGTAGTCGATGTAGATCATGGAATTGGCGGGAAATCCCGCTCGCGAATCTGTGATCCAAACTTGGCCGATGCCGGACTGGGCCATGCGATGGGGAATCCAGAGGAGAGGAGATTCAATTTCTACACTTGCATTTTTCATGCCGGGCTCGAACCCGTAGGACCCGCCTTTTACGATTTTATAAAGTGGCGTGGAAGGGACCCACTTTCCCTGCTGATCGCTGGCGGTGATCATTCCTGTTTTCGGGTGGATTTCAATGTATCCATTTCTTAAGCCTTCGGCGAAGATGCTAACTTCCTTGCCGTCGGGCGAGGCTCGCAGAACGCGCCCGATGTGAGGGGAGTTCCCCTGTTGGCCGCCCTTGACGAATAGGAAACTGCCATCCTGCTGGCTGACCATGCTGAGAGGGTAATCGCGAGTATGCGCGCTCTGTGTGAATCGGTTGCAAAAGTTGCTATAGAAATCGATTTCTCCATCGCCATTCTTGTCAACAAGCCTGGTGATGCCATTTCGACTGAAGACGAAAAGCTCATTATCTCTAAGGCATATGCTTTGCGGTTCGTTGAACCCTGCCGCTATGCGACGCCATTGGATTTTCGTCTTGTTCTCGCTCAAACCTTTTACGGAATATAGGTCTCCATCGAATGTCAGAATGATGGCATCTCCATTTTTCCGAAAAAGAATATCCACTGGACGGATACGACGTTTCCATGGATTTGGATAGGGTAGGGTTATTTCGTCGACTATGAATTCTTGCGTCGGTTCTCCCGTTTCGATACCTGAAGAGATTGTCTGCTGCCAGCGGCTCCCGTTTTTTAGCGTCTTTTCCTGATCGAGATTCGCGTCATCCAATTGGCCAATGGATTCTCCATCAATAGAGTAGAAAATATTAAACTGCTGGCTATTTTTTGAAATAGGTATTTCGATCGTCGCGTAGCGATTTTCAATGATGCTAATGGAATGCCTAGTTGTTTGAAGCAGCTGATCCTTTGGGCTGGTTTCGTTTCCGAAGTCGTTGAGGACCAAGGAAAGCGATTCATTGACTGGTCCAAGCCAGATTTGGCGTCGAAGAATGGATCGTCCTTGGATGTCAACTACGGAGAAAATCTCGGTTACCGCGGTTCCATAGATTTCGTAAAAAAGTCGAGCTCCTGAACCGAGATCCTCAATCCCTTCCCAATTCCCTTTGTCCGAATCGAGTGGACCGCGACCCAGTTCTTCAGGATCCTGCCAACGTGGCCGAGGGTCCTTGAAATCGGCTTCATTGGTGGGGCTCCAGCCTGGATACAGGCCGTTAGCATACATTATATTCCCTCGTGGCTTTGGAAGGCGGTTTTGACCTTGAGCGACCTTTGCAAGCGGAGCGTGGTAAGACATCATCGACATGCTTTCTAGCGAAAGAAATTCGCCTTTCCAAATCACAGCAACGCGTAGAAGTTCTGTATCGAAGCCCACGAACACATCATTTTCCAACGGCAATACGATGCCTCTCGGGGTAAGGTTATCTTCATTCCCTTTTGGAGCGATTCCACGCAGATCAATGACCGTTTCGATAAAGGGGAAGTCCGAATCAAGAAAATCTGGGTACATGGGAGTGTCGCCACGCATTACATGACTCGCCTTTTCGCTATCTTGAGCGAAAGCCGTCGAAAAAACTAGGAATGTGAAAAAGAAGATGCTCGAACGCGGTAAGCGTTTGCCGCATCTACGAGCTAGTCGAACCATTCGTCGTCAGGATCGAAGGTCGGTACGGGCACATTGACGATTTTCAGGTCACCTATGGCTCGATGACGACAGCCGGGTTTAATGAGGAGAGCGCTCATTGGCTTTACCGGATGAAGTTCGCCATCCAACTCAATGTGGCCCTCTCCCTCAAGTACGAGATAAATTTCAGTCAGCTTCTTATGGTAGTGGGTTTTCGCGTCTTTCTTGATGTCCACCAAGTGGAGAGATGCCACTTGGTTGTCGGAATCGACAAAAGCTCGACGCGCCGAACCGCAAGGGCAACTGACTGGTTCGATATCGTTTAAATGGACGATTTTGTATTTCGAAGATGTTGATGATGTATTCATATTTTAAGGGCTGGCGTGGCTTAAAGAGCGCTTTCGGCCCATAGTTTTTTAAAATGCTGAAGATCGGCTTTGAGCTGGGAAAAGATTTTCTCGTGTTGGGAAGGGCGAACGCTTTTCCATCTTGGCAAGTACTCGGCATGAAAAGAGATGATGGGATTCACTTTCAACTGGCGGAGAAGCTGGAGATAGCTTTTCCAATGGACGATGCCTTCACCAATAGGCGTATTGACCACAGCCTGACGGCCATCTTTTTCCATCCATTTGAAATCTTTGATGACTATGGTGCGCATAGTATTGCGTAGGATCTTTACCGATAAAGGCCAAGCCCGCCCGCCTTCGACTACAGCATGACGAATGTCGAATTGGCAGCCAAGCCACTCGTGGTCGGTTTCGCTCAGCAGGTAGGCGATATCGGAAGCGAGTGATCCGACATAGTTTCCAGAGTGATTTTGGTAAGCTCCGTGAAGGCCAAGCTGTCTGTTGGCCTTTTCAATAGCTGTAAGCTTTTTTTTGATACGATCCAGATTTGCCTTCCATTCGATAGGCTCTGAATACTTGTACCACCCGAGACGATAGGCTTCTACACCTTGGTCGGCGGCGGTTTCGAGGGTTTGACGAGCATATGGATCCTTGATGTCGGTGATGTTGGTGGTCATTAGGCGAACCTCTAGCCCATGGCGTTTCATAGCCTTCACCGCTTTGGGTAGACCTTCGACGACATTTGCTGGCTCGACATGTCCGCCCGGTCGGACTGTTAGATCGAGACCGTCGAAGCCCATTTCCACGGCCGCGGCCGACATGTCCTCGTAATCGAGGAATTGGATCATTTTTGAGAAGAGATGAACGGAAAGCTTGCCGTCTTCGCTCGCCGATTTTTCGGAAGCTGCGGGGAGGCGCTGTGAGGCTGTTAGGGCAGCTACGCCAGTTGAGAGTCTTTTAGCGAATTCGCGACGGGTCATTGTTAACGAGCTGTGGATCGGCTTGAAGTAAAATGGAGCTTTGTAGCAAGGGTGACTCTATTGGCCTTTGGGGCAGAATCGCAAATCAATCTTTGGTCTATTCATCATGCTACCGTAACTGAATCTTCATTTGGGATCAGCTCTACGTAGCGAGCGTGCTACTATGAGAGGGTTTAATTAAAGCGATTGGGGAGCGTATCTTGGTAGCTTTCCGTCTTCCTCAAGCGCTTTGTATTCATCACGGTGGACTCCTCCATCACCCTTCTTTGGAGGAATGAAGTTGAGACCGCTCGGGATTGTCCCAATTTCTTCAACGCGTTTCTGCCAAAGGTGATCGAGTTTTTCAACAACGTCGTTGTAGTTCGGGTCGGTAGCGATGTTCATCATTTCGCCGGGATCGCTTAGGCGATCGTAGAGCTCGATATTTAGTCCTTTCTCTTGGGGCCATTTCGTGTAGCGATAGCGGTTTGTGCGAATGGTATAGCCATTGTCCAGTTGGGTGATGGCCGTCTCTCGGACTGAGTGTTCTGGATTTTTTAGCACCGGGACAAGGCTGTGGCCTTGAATGTAGCTTGGTGGGGTGTCGATGCCTGCGAGATGGCTTAGCGTCTTGTAGAAATCGATCATTTCGACCAAGGATTCCGAGCGTGCGCCACTGTGATCCATTCCTGGATACGAAATGATGAGAGGGACGCGGTCCGCATTTTCGAAGAGGGTATTCTTTTGATAATGGCCGTGCTCGCCCATATGGTAGCCGTGATCGGATGAGAAGAGGACAATGGTGTTTTCCTTTAGCCCGAGTTTTTCGAGCTCGTCGAGCACTCGTCCAATTTGCGCGTCGAGGAAGGAAATGGTGGCGTAGTACGCGTGGATGGCTTCGCGGGCAGTTTCCTCTGGAAGATTATTTTGGGATTCGAATGCCGTGATTCTTTTGACAGCCGGAGCGGGTAGCGAGTCATGGTAGCGAGACGGTATGCACGGCACTTCGATTTTCGTTGGATCGTATAGCTCGAAGTATTTTTTTGGAGCGACAAATGGCGTGTGAGGCTTGTAGAAGCCAACTCCGAGAAAGAAGGGCTTCCCTTCTTTTTTGAGCTTTCTGAGCAAGTGTATCGATTCTGTGGCTACCATTCCATCGGTTTGTTCGGTATCTTCCCCATCTGCTGCTAGCCAACTGAGAGTGGCTCCGAATTTGCCGGGGATGAGGGAAAAAATCTTGTCCTCTTCTACTTTATCTCGACCTTTCGGATTGATCCGAATGTCCCAGGAGTCTGGGTCATCATGACCGTTCGTTCCAATGCCATTGGGATTGTCGAAATGATAGATTTTGCCGACTCTGGCTGCGGTGTAGCCATTTTTTTTGAAATGCTGTGACAGCGTTACCGCGTTGGGCGTGTAGTAGCGAAAGAGGCGTCGCAGTTTAGTAACCCCATTTTGCTCCGGGTAGAGACCTGTCATGAAGCTTGCTCTGGAAGGACCGCATAGAGGAAAGTTGCAAAAGGCGTTTTCAAAAAGCATGCCCTCGTTGGCGAGACGGTCGATGTTGGGCGTTTGGACTTGCGGATGTCCGTAAACTCCGAGATCGCAGTTGAGGTCGTCCGCCATAATAAAGAGGACATTGTAATTCTTGGCTTCGAGACCAGCGGTGAATATCAAACTTATGGATACTAAAATGATGTAAGCTCTGTTCATGATGGGGCTGTTTCCGCTAAACTGGAATTCGCCAATTCCCAGATCATTGTATGATTGCCAGGAGTGGCATTGAATCCTGTTTTTCCGTCGATTAACACTAGACTTTGCTGAATAATCGTCGAGCTTGAGCTTGGAGGGATGAGCGCTCTTATTCAATAATGCAGATACATCATTTGGCCCTGGCATCCGTAGCCATGTTTCAACGATTCTTGCCCGTGCTTCGCTTTAAAGCTACGCAGGGCATCCTTCGCCTTCACTTCGTTACGGCGAAGGATGGTGCCCAGGGTGGGAGTCGAACCCACACGCCCGAAGGCACTGGATCCTAAATCCAGCGTGTCTGCCAATTCCACCACCTGGGCCTAGATGAGGAAGCGAAAAGCAGATTCGATTTTGGACGAAAATCAATCCTTAAATCGTATTGGAGTCAGGGATTAACACGAGTGGGAATAAACGAGTCTGAGTCGATTCAATGATTGGCCCTCGGTTCTCAGGACGATGCTCGAACTAAGAATCGGTCCAAAATCAAAGAACCACGTCCAATCTCAGATTCGTTCAGCGATTTCCAGGATCAGGTTCTCGGTCTCGTCCCAGCCGATGCAGCTATCGGTGATGGACTGACCATAGCAATGCGGTTTGCCTGCTCGGAAGGATTGCTGACCTTCATAGAGATTGCTCTCGAGCATGATACCGGCGATGGCTCTTTGGCCTTCCTTGAATTGGTCGATGACTGATCGAGCGACTGGAGCCTGCTTTTTGTGATCCTTGTCAGAGTTTCCATGCGAGCAGTCTATCATTACCGGTCGCTGCAGGTCGCTTTCCGCCATGCCTTCGATGGCTTGGCTGACACTGTGTTGATGGTAGTTGGGTCCATTCCTTCCACCTCTCAGAAACACATGGGCAAATGGGTTTCCCTTTGTCTCCAGAATAGCAGGCTGGCCTCTCTCATCGATTCCAAACATGGCGTGCGGCTTTCTCGTAGCCCTAGTAGCGTTTAGACATGTTTCAACATCTCCCTCCATTCCGTTTTTCATGCCGATTGGCAGTTTCAGACTACTAGCCAGTTCGCGGTGAATTTGGCTTTCCGCGGTGCGAGAGCCGATAGATCCGTAGGTCATTCCGTCTTCCAAGTAATGGGCAAGCAGCGGATTTAGAAACTCCGTGGCGCAGGGAATGCCGATCTCGTTTATGCGGTTCATCAGTCTCCTCGCGAGTGAGATTCCATTGGCTTTTTGTGATCCTCCCAGTAAATCCGGATCGTAAAGCAGGCCCTTCCAGCCTACAACGCTGCGCGGTTTCTCGAAGTACGTTCTCATGACCAAGAGGAGCTTTTCTTCGACTCGCTTTGAAAGTTTCCTGAGCTTCAAGGCGTAGTCCATAGCGGCGTTGATATCGTGTATGGAGCAGGGTCCTGCGACTACGATCAGTCGTTCTTTGTCCGAGCCTTTTAGTATTGATTGAACTTGCTTGCGGGCAAGTTGGACATTGCGTCGAGCGGAAAGAGTGATGGGGATTTCTTGGCGCGCGGCCAGCGGCGAAAGCAGCTTCTCGGCTCCTGGAGAGTGCTGCTCAGGTTCTAGCTCCGGCGAGTCTTTTAGCTTTTGGAGGGATTCAGGTTTCATTTCGTTTATTGGATAAATGTAAAAGCGAAAAGCCCTGGGCTCTTTAATAACCCAGGGCTTTTCGCTAATTTCGATTAGTTCGTTTGATTTACAAATCGTCAGCCAGCCTCTGGGAGATTCCAGAAGTAGAAAAACCAAAAATAAAAATAGCTGGAGAGGTGACGATTCATTATCGCCGTGAAATCAAATAGGTTTGGTTCGAGTTTTCAAGCTCAAACCTATGCTGTGACGGTTCTCATTGGGAGAAATGTTAGTCTTGTAGCCGCTTTGGACGGCTTGGGAACCGAGAAATTGAGGTTGATTACTCAAGAAGCTTATCGCACAAACGGAGCCTTTAGGTCTGAAGCTTGTCGCAGGTCTTCGGTCTATTCGCTTTCCGTTATGTTTGGTTCCTCTTCGGTTTTCCTAACCTTCCGTTTCCATGTTTCGTTCGTTTGCCTTCAGATTTTGATGACGGTAGCGCTTTTCGCGGACCAGCCTCTTGTATCCAGATTACCCGAGAACCACCTGCCTGGTTTGGTTCCTCTGCTTAGCGGAGCGGCAGACTACTCGGATACGATGAGGGCTCGCCAATTCCTAGAGGATAAGTACGATGGCGAGAGATTGATTGGCCGTTCCCTGAAGCGTCCTCGGCTTTCTACGACGCTCGATGCTCGTAAGGAAGATATCATTACGGAATCGGGATTGGATCTGAATGACAGGGCTTTTTATACGGTTACCTTAAGACAGCCGGTCTTCCACTGGGGAGCGTTGGAATCTCAAAAGCGTTCCGAGGAGCTTGACTACGATATCATTAAGCTTGGGAGCCTGGCGACCTTCCGCTCCCTATTGCTGGACATTCGCTCGAAATATATCTCTTTACTCATTAAAAATCTGGAGATAGAACAGCACCAGCAACAATACGAACGAAGAAAAGCGAATGTCGAATACCAGCGTGAACGTAAGGATCTCGTTTCTCTCTCCGCTCTCGAGACGCTGGAAATCGAGTTGAGCCAGCTTGAAATTGCTCAGATAGATCGAAGAAGCTCATTTGACGAGGATCTGTTGGTCTTGGCCAGTAGTAGTGGAATGGATACGAGAAACCTTGGAGTGAATCTTGAAAAAGGCATTCCCGAAATGGATTCGCTTTCGCAGGACGAATTAGCCAATGTCCTCGATGATTTTCGCAGTCGATTGGATACGCATCCCTCTATCCTTCAGCTCAGAAAGGACGTTGAGGTAGCGGCTCTTCAGTCGAAGATCGTCAAGTCCCGGTTGAAACCCAAGGTGAACATCACCTCGGGGCTGACCCAGTTCAGCTTGGATGATCGTGGCGTTCGTCGCGACGAAGAGCTGGCTTATGCAGGCTTGGAAGTGCGCTGGAATATATTCGATGGCTATGAAACCGAAGGGCATCGACGTGTCGCCTTGTCCCAACTTCAGCAAGCTGAATTGACAGCGAATATCAACGAGAAGAGATTGGAACGAGACCTCGATAGGTTGGGTAATCGACTGCAAGTGACAGCCGACATTCTAGCAAATCAGGAACGCAACCTCGAGCGAACGAAACGGAACGTCGAGCACGTCCGGGAGGATTTTCAGGCTGGTCGAGCTTCTCAAGAAGCGATTCTCAATGCGGAGCAAGTCTCCCTAGCGCAGGAAATCGCAACGCAGAAAGCCCGCGGAAATTATCTGAACTACTTGTCGGAGTTGACATCGCTGGTCGGATTAGATCCATTCGCTCAGTCTTACTGGGAACGTCAAAATAACTGAGCGTAAGCCGTTTCTATGAAAACCGGATCAGTCGTAAAGATAGCATTGGCCATTGCTCTTGTCGCCATCGGAGGTATTTATTTTCTAAATACTATAAAATCTTTGGCGCATGTTTCCCCCGTCAAACGTGGATTGGCTGTCAAGACGGCTCCGGGGACGGTTGAAGTACTGGCTGAAAGAATGCAGGTCCGCAGCGATCTGAAAGGAAGGATTGCGCGTTCCGTGCTGAGAGTGGGCAATGCTGTGAAGAAGGGTGAAGTTCTAGTCGAACTCGATACGGGTGATATCGAACTGGAGATCTCGAATGCCGAGAACAGTCTCGAATCTGCCAAGCTGGCGTCTGAAATCGAAACGCCAACGGCGATCCAGCTTACGGCTGCTCGTCTGGTTTTGTCCAATGTTGAAAGGGATTTCGAGCGACAGTTACGTTCTCAAGCCGAAGTCGATGCCGCCCGCAGAGAGGTCAAGCGTCATGAGGACGCTCTTCAGAGAGAAAGTATCCAGGCAGACTTGCAGATCGACGAAAAGAGAAATGAGCTCAAAAAACTGAAACGCGAATTTGAGAAGATGAGCATCGTTTCGCCAGTGGATGGGGTCGTGTCCAAAGTGTACGCTTATGAGGGGGATCTTATAAGCGCGGGTCAAGAGGTTGCTGAAGTGGTGTCCATGAATCGCGAGGTCAAGGCTGTGATTGGCGAGGAGAACTTCGCCGACATTCGCATTGGAATGCCTGTTAGTATTCAGTTTTTGGGTTTTAATGGACCCAATTCAGGAAAGGTTAGCAAAACCATTGGAGTGGCTGATTCGGATCTGAAGTATCCCGTCTATATCGAATTGGATGCGACTGACGAGGAGCTTAATGTTGGACAGACTGGGGATATTGTCATCACCCTCGACCAGCGAGAAAACGCATTGCTTGTTCCCAAAAGAGCGATCCAGATGAATACCGCTTTAGTTGTAAACGAGGGTGTTGTATCCAAAATTAAAGTGCAAACTGGTTATGCGGGATCTACTCAGCTTGAAATCCTCTCTGGCTTGGAAGAGGGCGACCTGATTATTGTGGAGGATATGCCCCAGTTCAGCGATGGCCAGAAAGTTAAGATCTCGAAGCGAGATTAGATCAACTGGAGCGCTTTCTTAATCACCAAAGAGAAGAAGGGTATCCGTTGTTTTCACACAGTTTGGCGATTTCGCGTTTTACGCTTTCCAGATCATCCCGGTGAGTGATGCCAAGCCATTTTGCGCCGCAGTTTAAAACGCTACAACGGGCTTGGTTGGTTTGTATAAGATTATCGACTGCGAAGGGGAGATAGAATTCGGACTTAGGCTCGTTTCCCTTTTCCTTTATGAAGGTCAGCAACTGAGTTTCAAGATGGGGAAGGAAGGAGGAGGGGAATCCCCAGCAGTTCATCGAAGCGATAGCGTCGTCGCCCAGATTCACGAGTCGTTTTTCTGTATTCAAACCTTGAATTCCTTCATGGTTGTCTCGATAGCCAATTTCGGTGTGCTCTTCCACCTTGATCAAATGATTCGTCTCGTTAGCGATGCAGATCCCTCGCGAAACCAAGCCGTTTTCCGAAAGCGTATTCACGAGACGATATCCAACGAGGGCCAGTTCCTTGACCGAATCCTCTCCTAGGAAGCGACCGAGCGACTCGAAGGCTTCTCTGCCATAGAAATCGTCTGCGTTGATGACCGCGAAGGATTCATTGAGCTCATGTCGGGCGGCGTAGACGGCGTGACCCGTACCCCAAGGTTTTGTTCTCTCTGATGACACGCCCCCTTCGAAAGGAATATCGGTCATTTCCTGAAAAGCGAAAGCGACCTCTATCTTATCCTGGTAGCGTTGCCTCACCACCTGAAAGGACTCCTCCATTTCGCGGCGAATGACAAAGATCACCTTGCCGAAATTCGCCTGAAGAGCGTCGTAGACTGAAAAATCCAGAATCCATTCTCCTCTCGGTCCTATGGGTTCGATCTGCTTCAAGCCGCCGAAGCGGCTACCCATGCCTGCGGCGAGGACGACTAAGCTCGGTTTCATCGGTGGCTCAGTGAACGAAGTCCTGACCGCCTGGCAATCCTAGAAAGGATATCTTTATCCGTTGCCGAATTTGAAGGGGACGATGACCAGTGACCTGATATCGTCTCCATCCTTTATGGCCGGCCTGAACTTCCAGTTTTTGGCCGCTTCGAGAGTTGGCTCGATCAATTCGTCGTGAGAGCTATCTCGCGTCGTCAAGTGCACGATATTGCCAAACTCGTCTAGTTGGAAAAGCACATTCACGTAGCCGCGAAGACCTTGGAGAGATTCGGGGAGTTCGGGTTTAGGAGAAGTCCTTACGCGCGGTTTGCGATTTATCAGCTTTTTGGAGACGAGAATGCCTCCGTTGAATTTGAACGGCTGAATAATCTTCGCTTCTACTGGGATACCGTCTTTGAAGGCCGGTTTAAAAGTCCAGTCCCTTGCCGCTTCAACGGCCGCTCCAGCAAGTTCGTCATTTGTCGATTCGAGAATCTTGGTATCGGCAACATATCCATTTTCGTCGATATAGAGGAGAAGCTTGGTTTCGGCTCTCTCCTTTTGCAGATGCTCTGGAATTGACGGTTGCGGTCTTTCAATTGGCTTGGGAGCGACATCGAGCTGTCGTGGAAAGCGAGCTCGAGCAAAGATTCCCGTGCTTGCCTTGCCGCTAAAGTGGAATGGAATGACAACCTCGGTCGCCACCTCTTTGCCTTTGCGAATGGCGGGACGGAATTTCCATTTTCTAGCCGCTCGAATAGCGTGTTCGGTCAATTCTTCATGCGTGGTTTCGATTAGCTCGGCTTTGGGAACGCCGCCTCTTGGATCAACCAGCGCTTTGAGGGTAACGTAGCCTTTGATGGATTCCAATTCCTCGGGAAGGTCTGGAGTTTGACGGACGATCGGTTTCGCTTCTCGATCTTTTTTCGTTTTCGATCTCCGTGTATAAGCAATGGTGCCTTCCGAGAATTCGATTGGCTGGATGATCTGCGATTCGATCGATCTGCCGTCGACACTAGCCGGTTCGAAAGTCCATTTGAAGATAGCTTCCAACGCAGCGTCGTTTAAAAGATTATTGGAAGAATAGTTTATCTCCGCTCCGACCACGTAACCGTTTTTGTTAATGTAGGCCAATAGCCATACGGTGCCTGACTCATAGCGTAGTTCCTGGCTCAGACGCGGCGTCGCTCGTTCTATGGCCTTGGGACCTATAAACTGGCCTTGGGCGAGTCCTGCCGAAAGAAAAAGGGCGGAAATTGCCGCTATAAGTGGTGATGAGAAACGAATCGCTTTCATGGTTCGAGATGGCTTCTAGCGACATAATTCTATCGGTGTTTTTTTACGCTTCTTGAAATTCGATTCTTTTTCTCGAAAAAATTCTTCCGATGGGCTGGGGCTGGGTAAGCTCAATCTCTTTTCTGGATGACCTGCAGGTTCTTTTCGTGATTAAGCTAACTGTTGATGATCATAAGCTTATGGAACTGACAGGCTCGTATCACTCTTGTTTTAGTCTCTTTTTCACAGGTGTCTCCGATTGATAGCACTGAGTCTGAATGATTGATTTCACTTCGGAGCTCCGCCGTTTGAACCTTGATATCGAATTCGTAAAAATTAGGTTTTTCCTAATGGAAAGCATTCAATTCTTGCGTCGGATTTTCAAAAGAGCGGCTGGTTTGGCCCTTTTGTTTGGGCCTCTTTCTTTCGTCTTTGGCGACGATCGGGCAATGAATCCAGAGAAGCTTCTTTCCGTTATTGAAGCCTATTCCGAAAACGTGGAGGCGCATCAGAACGTAATTATTTTCGAATACAATTCCGTACCGCTAGTCTGCATTTTCGATGCGGCAGCTGATCGAATGAGAATCATCAGCGAGATCATGGATGCTGATAAACTGCCGGTGGAGCAGTTGTATATCGTGATGGGAGCGAATTATCACACGGCTTTAGACGCGCGCTATGCCATTGGAGAGGGTAAACTATTTTCGACTTACATCCATCCGCTTTCACCCCTGACTGCGGAACAGCTCGAATCGGCTATTAGACAAGTGTCTAACTTGAGTCTGACATTCGGTTCTGAATACAGTTCGGGCGAATTGCTTTTTCCTGGAAGTTCGGAAAGCGATGTTGAAGAAGAAGTCGATGCGTAACCAATTCAGCTGAATATGGAATCGAAGTACTTAGGCAAAACCGTTCAACAGCCCATCGAGGAGCTTGACTCTTTTCCCGCGCCTAAAGGTGTCGCCACGGTCACCATGTCGAGTGATGAGGTGGCGAGTTCCTGCCCGATTACAGGTCAGCCGGATTTCTATACGGTGATGATCGAGTATCAGCCTGACCAGTTGTGCATCGAGTCGAAGAGCTTGAAGCTCTACCTTTGGAGCTTCAAAGACAAGGCGGTTTTCGCCGAGCAGATGGCGGTGGATATTCGAGATCGCGTTGTGAAAGACATTGAGCCGAAGAGCTGTCGTATAACGACGAGGCAAAAGGCCAGGGGCGGCATTACCATCGAGACCGTTTCGGTTTATCCGGAACAATGAGTCTTGACGCCTGTTTGTATGGCAGCCGGACTAGCCAATAAGGAATGAAATTACTCGATAAGCTGGAACGCCGCTTGAGCTGGCTTGGCATCCCTAACTTGGTACTGGTTCTCATCGTTGGACAGATTGCGGCTTGGGGCCTGTCTCTCAGCGATCCGAAAATCATCAACGTGATGGTCTTTTCATTGCCTCATATTCTAGCGGGCGAAGTTTGGCGTATCGTATCCTTTCTTCTAATACCGCCTAGAGTCGGACTGATTTTTCTTATTTTCGCTTGGTATATATTCTACTTGATGGGAAGCGCTTTGGAGACCCAATGGGGTGAGACTAAGTTCACGCTCTACGTTTTGGTGGGCATTCTATCAACAGTGGCTGCTTCTTTTTTGTCCATTCTCTTTTTCGGAGTGAATATGCCCACTGACAACACCTTCCTCAGCTTGTCTGTGCTGCTCGCTTTCGCATTCCTCTTCCCCAATTTCGAGTTGAATCTCTTTCTGGTTTTGCCGGTGAAAGTTAAATGGCTTGGGTGGCTATCTGGGGCCGGCATCGCCTGGTCATTTATTACCGGCAGCGCTCCCGTCAAGCTTTACGCCCTCGCCTCGGTATTCAATTTCTTCTTATTCTTCGGCTCGGACATCATTGAGATCTTCAAGTCGCGTGAGCGTCGCAAGAAGCACCAGGCTAAAATGGCTAAGATCGATGCCGAACTAAAAAGCGAGCCATTCCATGTCTGCACAGTATGCGGCGCTACCGATGTTTCGCATCCGGATCGTGACTTTCGCTATCGAAAAGACGGAGCGATTTGCTCAGTATGCCTTGAGAAGGAAAACGGAACCGAGTAGCTGGTCTCGCTAGTTTATGGCAGTGTTTTCCGTTTCGCTTCCGTCATACGGATTGAATACTTTTGAGGGCAGGAAGCTGGCGGCCAGAAAATCAATCGCTCCCTTCGCGTCGGCCACTACGTATTCAATTTCCTGATCCAAAGGATTCTTCCAATCCGCGGGAACAATAGCGACTTCAGGTATGGTGGGCGTTTCGATTTTCGTGATTCGCGGAGCTTCAGGCTCCGATTCGACTTGGAGGAAATGGTAGCCAAGAGCGATAGCTAAGCAGGCCGCAGCCGCCAGGCCAACTACTTGAAAATTGAATGGGGTCGCTTCTGGCTTGGCCTCACTTTCCCCCAAGACGCGGTTGATCCGTTCAGAAAGATTCGTCGAAGGTTCGGCGATTTTTTCGAAGTCTCTTGCGTCCAGATTCGCTGAAAGATCAAGACCATCTTCCCATTCGGCTTTGAGCGAGGGATCCGATTCGCAAGCCTTCTTAAGCCATTGGGGAAGCGGCCTATCGGAAGCTTGATACCAGTTGATTAGGAAAGTGTAGAATTTCTTTTTCATGGCGATGGCGGCATGCATTTTGCCTTTGCTTTAAGTTTATTACGCGCCCGAAAGAGCAGAATTTTAACGTTGGTCTCCGTTTTATTCAAGACCTGAGCGATTTCCTTGACCGAAAGATCTTCGATGTACTTCAGGATGAGCACTTCGTAGTAGTCTTTTTTAAGCGATTTCGCGGCCTCCCAGAGCTGGCGTTTTCGGTCATCGCCTTCAGCTCTCTCGTCGGGAGTCTCTCTTGGGTCTATGATTTCAAAGGCAAGGGCATCGGTCGATTTCCTTGCTCGATAATGATTGTAAACGGTCCGTCGACCGATGGTAAACAGCCAGGAAGAAAAGGCGTACTTGCTATCGTATCGGTGGAAATTCTTGAAGGCCTTGACGAAGGTATCCTGCGTCAAGTCCTCAGCATCCTGTCGATTCTTCGTGTAGCGGTAGATGAAGCTGTAGAGCTTGGCATGGTGCTGTTCGACCAGTAGCGCGAAGGAAGCCTGGCTGGCCACCGATGAGGCTTCGTTCTCCTCGTTTTCTAGAGCCTTTAAGGGGTTTGTCATCGCTGTCGCCTGTGAGAGCATTCGATGTTCAAAATGGCTAAGACTACCCGGCGCTGCTTTCCGGTTCCGGCTCAGGAGCGACGTAGTCTTTCTGGCCGATGATCCGTAAATCCGATATTTGGATATTTCGTCGATCCCCTCCTTTGCCTTCGCACAGAATCCGAATCCATGAGGTAGGTGTATCCGGAATGTTATAGCTTTCCAATTGATTAGAACCGCCGGCCGCTCTTCTATGAATCACGTTGATCCACTTGGCTCCGTCCTGAGAAGTCTGAACAATGAATCTATGCCGGCCTTCCAAGCCATTTTTCCAGGCTATTTGGACTTCCCTAACCAGGCTAGGCGACTCGAGCTCCAGGCGGATCCAAGTTCGGGCTCTTGATCCCCAAAAGCTTTCGGGATCGGAATCGGTCGCGTTGCGAGGCAGATTTCCGTTGTCGGCTTTCGCGTCTATGTTGACTACTCCGATCTCTTCGCCGCCAATGCCATCCTCTACGGCCTGGTCGTAATCGATTTTGGGTTTCTGGCGAGCTTGCAGGTTTCCGCCTTCCTTGGCCATGTTCACCATCAGCTTTTCGATTTCCGCGCTTGGGTAGCGTAGATCGACTGAGACAAAGTCCTGTCCCTTCGTAACGGATATATTTCTTGTCAGCAGGGCGAGGCTCTCGTTTCCGATTTCGGTAAAGGATGCTAGGGCGATCATTCCCTGAATGATGCGATAGAGTTGATCCGATACAGTTGGACCTGTAGTGGATAAGGTGATATTGGATACAAAGATTTCATCTTCCTCTCCCAGTGATAGCTGCCCGCCAGTCGCCTTTTGCAAGACTCGAGCTTGCGGTGGAATGTTGTCGATATCGTTGATGCCGTTAGCGGTTGCTATGAAAAAGAATCCATTCTCCTTAGACAAAGTCAGGTCGGAATCAGTGTCGTCCATACTCTCCATTTCGCCATTGATCACCCCCATTGCCTTCTCTATCTGGGCAAGCGATTTGCTGGCCAAGGCCAGATCTTCTGTTGGAAAAGACACGTGGACCTCGTCGCCAAACAAGTAAGTAGGATAGGGAGCTCCCTGAATTTCTTTCGCTCCATCCTCGTCTTCCAGCCACCCAGAGCTCAGAATAAACGCGTCTACGATTGATCGAAAGCGTTCGCTAGACCTTAAGATAAGAACACTGTTGTCTTCGGGTTTCTGATCGAAAGACGTTCCGTAAGCGGTAACCGAATACACTTCGTCGAGCAAGGCTTCGAGATCGAATTGAATCGATCCTTCGTTTCCCTTTTCCATTTCAGTTAAAGCGATATTCAAAATTCGCCCGCCGATGAATGACTCCTTAATGGAGTCGACGTCTAGATGAACAAGCCATTTGGCGTCATGAGAAATTTGCGATTTGTCCAGCGTCTCTGCATTGGCAAGCCCTCCCACGGCTACAAATGCTCCTATGATGTATTTTACGAAGTTCATATTTAATTATTTTCTACCTCTTGGTTCACGTCAGGTCGCCTTTAGGTTACAGGGAAATTTTTTGCGCTAACCTTCCTTATCGTTCCCCGTCCGGTATTGCTTATTGGAGAAAAGGATACAGGCGACGCTTAGGCCTATGGCAGCGATGACGATACAACCCAAGGCTCCCATTATAGGACTCGCCCCAGGGTGTGTGTAGGCTAATGAAGAAGGTCCTCCCATTATCGTCGCTAAATGATGGGACACGGAGATCTTGTTCAAATTTAACGGCACTTGACTGATCCCTACTTCGACAATCAATCCATAAATAACTCCGAGAATCATGTACTTGCCCGTCAGCAAACCGATAAGCATGGCAAGGGCGGAGTAGGCGAGTATTGCGAATAACTCGATAATCAGGATTTTTCCAAACATTGGAAGTATGTCAGGAGTTTCCAAATACCATCCAGTGGCATGAATCAGAGTAGTGAATATGAAAACCCTAAATGAGGTTACAATAACTGAACTTATATATTCCGCTATCACCAGATGGCTTTTTTTCGGCGATCGCGTCCACAGATATTCGATCGTGTAGTCCTTGATCTCGTTTCGCAAACTGCCTCCAGCTCTTTCTAGACACATCAAAGGCACGAAACGAAGGGCGAACAAGTGGAACATCCAAATTTGAAACTGCCCTGCATTTCCCGAGGCAACGGTAATGAAGGTGATTAGTATCAAGAGCATTGAGACGCCGAATACCGCCAACAGCGATTTCGAGCTGAGCATCTCCTTGATTCTAAGATAGCCAATGCCCAGTATAGCCTGCTTGAGTCCAGCTATTGGTCTTTGCTCTGCTGTCGATTCTGTCAGTGTCGTGGTCATTGGGCGATTCGCTCGAAGAGGCTGGTGAGGGTTTGGCTCTTATTCTGGACGTCGTATACTTCCGCATCGCAGTCAGCGAGGTATTCCGGCCATTTTTGATAGAAGGTTTCAGGCTGCTTAAGCCAGATTATCAGTTCCTCTCCCTCCACTAGATAGCCTTTTAATGTATCCAGATTGATGAGATGTTGGGCAAGTTGCTGAGGCTGGTTCGTTCTAATGGCGATCTGTTCCGACCAGTTTTTGATTTCCTTACGGATTTTAGACTGACGGCCGGAGGCCAAAGCTCGTCCCCAGTTCAGCATTACGAAATCGTTGCACAGAGATTCTAGTTCGTGAAGGATGTGGCTTGAAATGATTACATGGATACCGGAATTCTTAAGGTCTTTCAGTATGTTGCCGATTTCCTGGCGGCCCATGGGATCCAGGCCGTTCATCGGTTCGTCGAGAATAATCAGTTCCGGTTCATGGAGTATCGCTTGGGCCAGTTTTACTCGCTGACGCATTCCCTTGGAATAGGAGCCGATCTTTTTTTTCCAATGCTGCTCGGAGAGTTTTACTGTTTTGAGGACTTCTCTACTAATGCTTTGAGCTTTGCCGAAGGGAATGCCCGACAACATCGCTAAAGATCGCAACCAGTCTAATGGAAGCATTTCCTTATGAACGTACTCATGTTCTGGACAGTAGCCGATCTGCGATAGGATTTGCGGGTTGTTCCAAGGCTTTTGCCCGAAAACTAGAAGCTCTCCAGATGAAGGCTTAATCTGGCCGGTCATCAGTTTTATGAGCGTGCTTTTTCCGGCTCCGTTTGGCCCCACCAATCCCGTGATCCCTGGTCCAATGTTAAAGCTGACGTTATTCAAGCCCAGCACCATTCCATAGAAGCAACTGAGTTCCTTTGCCTGTACGATGTAGTTCATTCCGGTTTCGCGCGTAGACTGATGATTGCCGTCGAAGCTAAGCAGAAAAGCAGGATCACGATAATCGGAGTGATTTGGCTCGATCCTTGGTCAACGAGGGCTTGTTCGAGATTTTTTTCAATTGGCTCCGTTAGGACGCTGAAGAATGGCAGCATGTTCTGGGCGTTTTCCAAGATGCTGGTTAGGTCGAATGCATTCCAGCTAGCATGCCTGATGGTTTCGGGAAGGCTGATGTAGCGTCCCCAGGTGAATCGCAGGCCGACCAGTCCCGAAATGACTCCTGTGCCAATCCAGGCGAAGATCCAGAACGTTGTCGCCGTGCTGGTCTTCTTGGCTAGAGATGAAATGGCCAATGCCGCTAGACTCAGGGAGGTGATCCCTAGCAATCCAATTCCAAGAGCTCGAAGCAAGGCGTCGAACGAATGGGTCAAAAAGGTCCAGCCTGGCGACATTAGACTTCCGAACAGCCAAGCGACTACGATGGGTAATACCCACAATGAACTGAGAAGCGAGAAGACTACACCAAATTTTCCTAGCATGTAATCGAATCGCGTCAGAGCTTTCGAGTTATAGATGATGATCGCTTGGCTAGACAGGTCATGAGCGATGAGCTTAGGTATGAATGTGGCGACCGCTATGAATGCCGCGAAGATGTAGGCATTGCTCGCCAGGAAAAACGTTCCTCGATAAAGTCCGTCGACACAAACTTCTGGATACAAGAGAATCCAGGAGGCGACTCCATTGATAATGGTCGCCATCTCCCTGGGAAATTTCTCCATCAGGTTGGCGAATATTCCACTCTCAGGAGAGAGCAGCTGTCCTGCCAGGAAATAAATGCTCGTCAGACCCAGAGCTGAACTCCAAACCAGAGCCAGCAGTATCTTGAGCACTCTCGACTGGAGGCACAATTTTAATCCGTATTGAGTAATGACATACCGACGACGCCAAATGCTGGTGGATCGCCCTTCCCAATGTTGATAGCTGTCCGCTTTAAGGCTCATGATGTCGATTCTGCGCTCCCCAATGCCTGGACGAAGAGTTCGTTCAAGGCGTTTGGACTGGCCTTGATTTCAAGGGGAGTGATGCCAAGTCGCTTCAAGATTCCAATCAAAGGATTTAGCGAAATCTGTCCATGTTCTACCTTTACGTGGCCATTACTCAAAATCTCGCTGGGCCAGCCATGCTCATTCAAAGCTTTGACCAGCTCAGGGCCGCGCTCGACAACCACGACTTCCGCCTCAGGCTTTCGCTTCTTCTTTAACGATTCCAATGTATCGTGAACAAGGATACGTCCCTGCGAAATGATCACGATTTGCTCGCATATCCGATCGACGTCGTGCAAGAGATGGGATGAAAGTATGACTGAAATATTGGACTCCTTCCATATCCTTTCAATGAGATCCAGAATGATGGCCTGGCCTTTGGGATCGAGCCCATTGGTAGGTTCGTCCAGAAATACAAGCTCCGGATCGTGCACGATGGCCTGGGCAATCTTTATGCGCTGCTTCATTCCCGTGGAATAGGTGTCCACTTTTCGGTACCGTTCTTGTCCCATACCTACGAAATCGAGCATTTCATGAGCTCTTTGGCGGGCGGATTCAAAGGGTAGACCGGAAAGCTGGGCGCAGTAGGTAACATACTCGCATCCCACCATGCCTGGAATATGGCAGTCCTGTTCCGGCGCGTAGCCCACGCGTTTTCTTACTTCGCGACCGTGTTCATCTATGTCTTCTCCCAGGAGAGCGGCTTTGCCCCCGTCTTTGTCCTGCAATTGAAGCAGGCATTTAATCAGAGTCGACTTGCCGGCTCCATTGGGACCCAGGAGCCCCACCGTTCCAGGAGCGATGGAGAGATCTACCTTGTCCAAGGCCTGGAAGCGATCAAAGCGCTTGTCCAGTTGCTGCGTGTGAATAATAGGAGTCATTCTAGAGGATTCACCGCTACTACACTCTAGAAGTCCTGAGAGTTACAGTTTTTTCTGCATTGAAACCGAGTGGCTATTGGAGACTAGCCATTCTATTTATTTCACTCGCGCTCATTCCGTTTCTGAAATTCGAGTCCTGTACAAAATTATCAGTACTTGTATCCAAAATCCTCATCTTGAGATCGGGAGAGCTTTCTTCGCTGTTTTTCGGCTTTGCGTTTCGAAACACTGACAGTCTTCATAAATTCCCTTTTGCGTTTCTTCAGAACCTTGTCCATTTCGGTATCCACTATTTTAGAGCGTTTACGTTTGCCTTTGTTTTCTCTTTTGAGCTTCAGAAAACTGTTGAAGCGTTCTGGATCCAGCTTTCCCTCCTCAATGGCTTTGATGATAGCGCAGCCAGGCTCGCTTGAATGCGTGCAGTTGCGGAAACGGCATTGCTTGGCCAACATCTCAATGTCTTGAAATGAACTCCGTACTCCCTCGTCATTACCCATAAGCTGGATCTCCCTCATTCCTGGCGTATCCAGAATTACCGAACCTTGCGGCATGAGAACCATTTCGCGCCAGGTGGTGGTATGGCGTCCTTTACTGTCAGCCTGGCGAACCGCCCCCGTCTTTAGTTGCTCGTATCCAAGAAGAGTGTTGATCAAGGTGGATTTCCCGGTGCCGGAAGAGCCTAGAAGAGCAATCGTTTTCCCTCTTTCGAAATAGGGTGACAGTTCCTGCAAGCCCTTTTGCTCCAAGGCGCTGATGGCGTGTATGGGAACGTCACGAGCAATAGGACTCAGTGCTTTAAGCCGGTCTTGAATGCTCTGACAGAGATCCGCTTTGTTTAGTATGATCACAGGATCAATCGAGCTACCCCCTGCGAGGGCCAGATAGCGTTCTATGCGTTTAGCGCTAAAGTCGTCATCCAGTCCCGTTATCAGAAAAGCGTAGTCGATATGGGCGGCGATTTTTTGCGTTTTCGATCGCTTCCCGGCTTCTTCGCGTTGAAATACGCCGCGTCTCGGAAGGATGGTTCGAATAATTCCTGGTTCTACTGCAACCCAGTCGCCAATAATCGGATACTGTTGGTCTCTATTCTTATAGGCCAGATAGGATCCTGGGAGCTTTAAGCGAATTTCTCCAAATTGACAGTAGGCAATGTATTCGCCACGATTTTCGCGAGCTATGCGGGCGGGAACCAAGTTGGAGGATTCCAGGGAATCAAACGATTCCTGAAGCTGATCATTCCAGCCTAGATCTAGAAGATTGATTTTCATCTGAAAGAAAATGAACGAAAGGTTTAAAGCTTATTCAAAAATTACAGTGATATTTGGATACAGATATCCATTGCTTCAAACGATGTGTTTGAAGTTCAAATGCGAAACCTCGCCGCTCGGCCGCTTTATTTGGTCACAAAAAACCGCGAACCTTTAGTCGTTCGCGGTATCTAAATAGCGATTACGCTACACGCTGGTGCTTTATAGCGCTTCGAGACGAACGACGAGGCAGTAGTATTCAATTCTTTGCGTTTTCATAATCGTTCGTCTCCTTCCTAATTCCCTTTCCCAATGAATTACATCAGGAACACTGCTCATAGAATAGCTTGAGTCAAGAATGAATTTTCAAAATGGTAAGGACTATTCCAATACGATGCCTTCCGTTTCAGGAGTCAGAGCGATATTCGCTGCTTCCTTGAAGATGTCGGTCGTGTAAACCAAACCTTCGACGCGACCTTCTTCAATGACGGGTAGACACTCGTATTCCGAATCGCCGGCCAGTTTTATGAGGACGCCTAACTTGCTATGCGGAGTGACGGTTGGCTGTGCAGGAGGCAGGATGTCGCCGATGGTGCGATTCATCTGGGTCTGCGCATAATCCAGAAATTCGCTTTCCTGTTTCTCCAGATTTTGCGGATTCCAGTCCCCGAGAAGCCCCATAGCAATGTGGTGGGGGGTAAGGATGCCGGCAAAGTCTCCTTCCTGATCGATGATGGCGATTGCACCGGTGTCCTGTTTTTTCTGCTCTCCGTAAAGCACGATTCCCATAGCTTCGCGAAGTGTATGCTGGGTGCTGATACGCAGAAACCGCTTGGTCATCATTTCCGCCGCTGTTTTCTGATCAGACATTAGGCAATTCCTTTTCGGGATTGAAGTCGAGGGCTTTACCAACCGCCTTTAAAATGTCGAGTTGAGTGATGATTCCCTTCAATCTTCCTTCGTCGTCGGAAACTGCGAGGGCTTGGAGACCGTGGTCTCTCGACTGGCGAGCTATTTCCGCAAGCCCTGTTGAAGGACCTATTTTTGGCAGTTGGTCTCGAGCGATATCCTTGATATTCACCGAGAAGTTGGAGCGCATTTTCTCGGCTAGTTCATTTTCGTTTATCGAGTCGGCCTCATTGCTTTCTACGCCTTTCCCCAGCGTTTTGAGAATCGACCATAAGGTCAGCGAACAATCCAGCTTGCCTTCTCTATCTTGGAGAAACAACGGCCGCGAGGACTTGGAGGGCATGTGCTTAAGCATTTCCGAGATGAGCCATAAGGCTTCGCGTACCTGGTGCTGATTGCCAAAGCGGAGAATGCGCGGCGACAAGATCGCTTCGGCGGTTATGTCCGTATCCAATTGTTCGGCGCTTTGGCGAGTCGACTCTAAGCGTCGTTTCTCCATTTCGACGATGCTCCAGGCTCTTGCTAGAGCTAGCTCCGTTGATTGGAAAAGCTTATTGTCGGCATAGAAAATATTCTGCTCTCCGATTCGCTTGCGCAGTCCTGAACCAGTCATGACTTTCTTGAGCGAATCCTCGATCCCCGACAGCACCAAATGAATGTTTCGTTTGTGAAGGAGCTCCCAGAAATGTTCGAGCATGGCCATGGCGGTGCTGCCAACTGCTCTCAGGCGCTTCATGCGGAGGATGACCACTTTAGTCTTCGGTGTGAGGCAGTTTAGTAACTCGTAGTCGAGGTCTTCTGCTGCAGCAAAATACAGATCGCCTTCCATATTGACCGTGACCACCTCCGATGGGGCCGCTCGATTGAAAGGCACTTCCTCGAAACCCGCGTCCGGCTGCTGTTCGAGTTGGGTGAGATCCGTGTTTCCGGTCACGCGTAGCAAGATCACGATCGAGAGAAACACGCCGACGAAGACGGCGTACTCCAGAGGCAATATCAAGGTCGATATCAGGGTCCCGAACAACACCATACGCGAGTGCTTACCGGTCTTCCAAGTGACCATCAGCCGATGCTTGTCGACCATGGTGTAGGCCACCACGATTAGTATGCCTGCCAAAGCAGCTTTGGGGATGTAGTTGGCTATCGGAGCTAGAAGCAGGATCGTGAGAGCGGTCCATAAAGCCGAAAAGATAGCCGCCATCCGGGTGCGACCTCCGGACTTGAAACACACCGCCGTACGAGTAAACGATCCCGATCCAGCAAAGCTCGAGAAGAAGGAGCCAACCATGTTGGAAGCTCCTTGTCCTATGAATTCCTTGGTGAAATCCAGCCGCTGTCCTGACTGAGCTGCTACTGCTCTGGCGATCGACGCAGCCTCAATCAGGCCAAGAATGGCCAAAGCCATCGCCCCAAGTCCAAGTTCGCGGGTAAGTTCGTAGGGCGGAGGGGTTAGCAGCTGTGGAAAGTGAAAGATGTTTAAACTAGCCGATATGGGCTCTATGTCCTTCACGATTTCGATTTTCCCTGTACCCATCTCTGGCAAGTGCCAACCCAGGAAGTAGGCGATGGTTCCTGAGACGATTATCCCAAGAAGAGAACCGGGGAGTCGCTTGTTGATTCTCGGAATCAGGATAACGCAAGCGATGGTTAGCAAACCGACGATCAAGGCGTGAACGTTGGTCTTAGGCAGGCTTTGGGCCGTAGCGATTATCACTTCGTGGAATCGCTCAGGATGACCTTCTAACGAGAAGCCCAGGATATTTTTCACCTGATTGAAGGCGATCAGAATGCCCGCCCCCGCTGTGAACCCGACTACTACGGAATGGGAAACGTAGCGTATGATTCCACCTAGTCGCAGCAATCCAAACAGAAATTGTATGAGACCTACCAGGAAGGTCAGTAGGAGAACGATTTCCAAAAGGGGTAGATCGTAGCGTTGTGGCAAGTGAGCCGTTAAACTCAGAATCACCATGCAGATGGCGTTGGTCGGTCCTGTTACGAGGTGATTAGAGCTGCCGAAAATAGCGGCCACTGTACAAGTAACAATTGCCGTGTAGAGCCCCCAAACTGGAGGCAGGCCGGCAATCAGAGCATAGGCCATGGCTTGAGGAACGCCCATGACTGCCACGGTCAATCCTGCTATCGCGTCGGCTCGAGCGTCGGATTTTAGGTAGTTCCCTATTTTAGATGGGAGCTTAGCGAGTTGAAGATCGGCCAGTGGAGAAGACATGAAAAAAGCAGATCGATACCCAAGTTGCTCGATCCAGTGTTGGCAAGAAAGGAATTTTGCCTCTTGGCTGTATTCAATTTATGGATCTAGTATCGCGAATTGGGCTGCTTTACGGGAGCAAGACTTGACAGAGCTCTCGGCTTGCCTTTGCCTCCTAGCTGGCTCGACGGGAGCCGCCGGACCCGCGGAAAGGACCAAGTCCACCAATCTAATCTTCACACAGTAAACAGCTTCTATTGCTGTCTGCTGGCGGGTCGCAGACGCGATAGCAATGGAGGTATCACATGTCAAAAGAACTCCCGACTCGACCGAGTCTGAGAAATCTTAAAATCCAGGCTAAGAATATTCTTAAAGCCTGCCGCAGCGGCGATGCCGTTGCCAAGCGACGCATCAGCGAATATCATCCGAAGCTTGCCGGGCAAGAGATAGGACGATCCATACGTCTATCCGACGTGCAATGGGCGCTAGCTCGCGAGTACGGATTTGAAAGCTGGCCTAAACTGGTGGCCAGTCTTCCACCGGAGATTCGCTACTATCAAAGACGTCGGTTCGACTCGAAGCGATCCATTCAGGTAGGTTGGATCGGACGCAATGGGGAGGATGATCCTTGCGCAGGCGGAGAGCATACTACGGGCGCTTCTACAGCTGGTCGCGGTTTTGTCGAAGTTCCTGAGTGCCGTATCTGGTTCCTGGAGCCTGACCAAATAAACGACAATCGCGATTGGGAGACGATTGCCAGTGAAATGGAAGCTGCCGAAGTGCCGGGCATTTGTCTCAGGTTGCCGGTTGACGATAGAGCGCTGGAAATCATCAGCCAAGTTGAAGACCTTCGATATCTGAACATTTGTAGTGGTCCAGAACTGACGGATGAAGGCCTGCTTTCGCTGAAAAAGCTTACGCGATTGGAGTATCTCCAGCTCGGTGGGTATGGAGGGCTCCCGCTTGTGACGGATCGCGGCCTTTCCTGCCTTGAAGCGATGCCAGAGTTAAAGGTGGTTCGAATGAATTGTCACCAAGCAACGGATGCCAGTGTTGGGTATTTAAAGAATCATCAGTCCTTAAGGCTGGTGCAGCCGCCTCCAAATACTGGAGACGAGGCTTTGCAATACTTGAAGGGCAAACCGTACTTGTCTCATCTCTTCCTAAGATGCCGTTTGACGGACCAGGGTTTAGATATCCTGCGAGATTTTCCAGCCCTCGCAACGCGGAGCGAGACCGCTGAAAAGTATCGAATTATCGAGTACAGCCCTCCAATGAGATCGGCTTTGTTTTTCGATTTCAGAAGCTTTGAGGATTTAAGCGATTCAGGGCTTGAAGCGCTGGCCGACCTTCATGGAGTCGAGGAATTATGGCTAAACAGTCATGATGGGGATTCCTTCTCATCGGCCTGCTTGAATTCGATTTCCCGAATGTCCGGTCTCGTCAGAATGGAAACTGGAGGTCGAATCATTGACAACTTCGCTCTTTCCCGGCTGGGAGGGATGTCGAAATTGGAATCCCTTTATCTAGGAAGCGGTATTGCCGACGATGGAGGTTTGGAATCCCTGGCTAGTTCTCGATCTCTCAAGGAATTGGCGGTCACCAACTTTGGAGGAATAACTTCTAGAGGAATTCAGGCGGTCTCACGTATCCATAGTTTGGAGAAGCTTCATCTCGGTCTACACGATCTTCCCTTGGGGGCCTACGCGAGTCTTGGCGAGATGCCGCGTTTGAAGGAATTTAATGTCAACTATGCTGGAGACGAAGTCTTCGAGAGCGTGTCTCAAGTGGACACCATCGAAAGCGTTATGATCATGTATTGCCATCGGGTGACGGACCAGGCCATTCATTCAATCGAAAGGCTTCCTAACCTTAGAGAACTGTCCATATGGAGTGGAAGCATTACGGATGCTAGCTGCGAATCCATACGTCGCATGCATAGCATAGAGAAGCTGCTCTTTTATCGAAGAGATATAACGGATAGCGGTATCCGATTGCTGGCGACACTACCTCATCTCAAGTCGATCGATCTCCAAGAGAATCTCAATGTCTCTCGGGAGTCCTTGAAGGCCTTTAGACCTGATGTAAGGGTAAACTACCAACCTCCGCCTGAAGGCTATATTCGCGAGCAGAAAATGCTTCAGGCCGTTAAGGGTGCGGATATTTCAGACTTGGATACTCTACCGATTGGCGGAAATGGAAAGATTGGATTCGATGTCATCAACCTAAACGCGCGATCGGAATACCAGGAAGGGGGTGTTCTGCTTAATGGAAGAGGGGCGGGGGTACTATTCCCTGATCTCTGTCGCGTTCCTTTTTCATGGAAAGCTCAAATCAAGCCAATATCCGGCCGATGGAATCTTCTTTTTGGCAAGGGTAGGATTGAAATGCCTTCTCATAATCGAAGGAGCCGGATTTTATTTGTCGATTCTGTTTTGGACGAAGATGCGTATGCGTCATTCGACTACAAAAAGCTCTTCGATCAATGGGTCGAGCATCGTCTGGAAGTTCGCAACGATCGCCTTCAGTTCTTCATTGGAGATGAAGCCATTGTAGATGTTCAGGGGGACTATCGGGATTTGATCACGCGAGTCGCCGTCGACTTCAGAGGATCTCTCATTGTCAGGGACGTGGTCCAGACTTCGCTTTAGGGTCTATTAGACAGGGCGGGAGACTCTTCATCGAGTCTCCCGTCTTTGCCTTAGTACTTGTTTGTCCAGCTGTACTGCTTTTCCGAAGGTCTTCCTTCAACATAGGAAATCTTTTTGCTGGAGATCACTCGCAATGACGAGACGCGGTCATTCCAGCCTTCCGTCCGGCCATAGTAAGATCTGTCTGGACGAATATAGTTCATGTTGTGCTGGTCTGCGTTGATGATGACTGAGCGTCCTCTGAAATTCGCGTGTTCAAAGAGCTGAATTCGAACTCCTTCATTGAGCCGTATTGAAGAAATGGTGTCATTCCAATCGATTCGTGACAGATTAGGAATAGAGTCTCCTTCACGTAAGGGCAGTCGCTTCCCGGAAAAACGGGAATCCGAAAACAACATGATAGCTGGCTGTTTCTTTTCGATCTTATCAGACCTGCGTCTGTCTCGATTATCATCACCATATCTATCCCGATGAGGAGTCGACGGAATGACTCGAATCGATGATACACGATCATTCCAGTTGTCGAAAGAACCGTAGTGGTTTCTTAAGGACGACAGTCGTCGGATAGATCTATCTAGCGTAATTCTACGGCCTCGAAAGTGACTATGTTCGTATAGAATGATAGACACGCCTTCCCTCAGATCGATTGAGGAGATCTCGTCGTTCCAGGAATCAACATCGAGCTGGAATTGACCTAGATCACGGATTTCCTCTCCCAATCCAAGAGCGAATCGAGCTCCTCGGTGCTGCGAATTTTCAAATATCACAGCTGCAGGTCTTCGGTGCTGGTAGTGGCGACGATCCCAGTGTCTTCCCGAATGTGGATTGGGATATTCGACTTGGGAGTAGAAAGGATCGTGTTTAGGGCGGATCCTCTCAAAATCTGGGCTGGGAGAATCCCATGGACCGCTAAATGATTGGGCGCTGAGAAGGGCAGTTACGGAAAGAGTGAATAAGGTCTTTTTCATGATGATCTGTCTCCTATTGCCCTGTAAGACGCGATCTTCTCGGAACTTATTCACCGTAAAGCGATGAAAACGGATAACCCTCGGTAAAATTGTAAAACTAAAGGTTCTGCTCCGCCTGGTTTTGATGGATGGCCTCTGCCAAGTCGGAAGCCAGCCGTGTCAATTGACTGGCTTGAGTTTCGACCAGTCCAGCATAGCCGTCTCTTTGTATCTCGGAATCGATTTTGAAGCTCTCTTTTTGGGTCTCACGATCGCTTTCATTGTCCATTAGCTTCCAGAAACCGGATACAATTGAGCGTCCGTCCTCTGTTCCGTAAAACGCGTCGAATTTTAACTGGATAGTCAATTGCCAGGAATTTGAAGTAGCGCTATGAGATTCGAAATGAAACTCTGGTCCCGCTTCCGCTAGTTCGGTCGTAAGGTGGCGACGGATACTATCGACTAGCGAATGTTGCCATCGATGGTATTCAGCAGTATGCATACTCCGATCGCTTTTTTCCAGCATCAGGCTTCGAATGTCTATATCCTCTGCCAGCTCGATTTTCGCAATGCCTACTGAAATCCGACCAGCCTTACCCGTATCTGTCTTTTGAAGATCGGTTTTGCTAAATTCGTAGTAGTGAACGCGGGGCGTGGAAGCGCAGCAAACCAGAAGGAAAGATCCCAGAATCAACGCTATCGATTTCACTTGCTTGGCTTCTTAGGTTCCGGATCTGGCTTGGCTGGCTTGGAGAATATCAATGAGCTGGGTCGATTTTCGATCTTCTGAGCAAAGCCCTCAAAGGCCTCGATGGCGGACTTCAACTGTTCTATGCTGTCGCCAATATCCTGGTACAGCTTCGAATTGGGCGAGAATCCCTGCAATGCTACTTTCAGCTGGGTGATGGAATCTGTCAGAGTCGATGGCAGCGTTGCCACGGTTTCATCGTTTAGCATTGCGTTAAGTTTCTCGAATATCTCGTCGGCCGATCCGAGTGTTGATTCTAGTTTCGCAATCGCGTTTCGAGCGTCTTCTACGCTTTCTTCGATAGGGAGCGCTTCGAAAGTAGTTAGAATTTCTCCGATTTTCTTTTCGATCTCCGAGAGTCCCGTCGAAATGGTTGGTAGGGCAAGGTAGTCGCCCAGCACTCTTACGAATCCTGGCTCCGCGTTTTCGAAAAAGTCGAACGATACGTAGAGACTTCCCGTCAAGAGATTGGCTGTGGCCAACGAGCCTCGGAGACCTGCATCGACTCGCTTGACGAGATCGGTTTCCAATAGCTGCCGCGATTCCGCCGAGTCTTCCCATCCGAGCCGAGCAGCGTCGAGTCGTATAAGGACGGGAATAGGAATCTGTTCACTTCCAAGCGTCACTTCTTCGGGCAGGTATTCGAAGGAAATATCGCTAACCGATCCTACTTGCATGCCTCGGTATTCCACTGGAGCTCCTCGCTCCAGGCCGCGCACGCTCTCGTTGAAGAGCAACAGATATTGCGTGTAATAGGTGAAAGGCTGTTCCTCCGCGTCACGTCGACTGGCGAAGAGTTCGTATTCGTGACCATCTTGCACTGACTCGCCTGGGCGGGATCTCTCCGGAAGGTCGAAGGCTACTCCCCCGGAAATTACCGATTCCAGCGATTCCGTACTCAGGGCCAGACCCTCGGTATCCGCTTGAACGGTTATGCCGCTCGCTTTCCAAAAGCGGATGGATGTATTCAACAATTCATGATAAGGCGATTCGATGAAGACTTGATATCTGAATTGCCTAATATTCATATCGAAGGAAGCGCTTTCGATCCTCCCTACACGATAGCCTCGATGAAGAACCGGATCCGCGTTGGATAGGGCCCCGACCGATTCGCTTACCAGGCTTATACGCATGCCATTAGCGGTTCCTGGCGTGACCGGAATGTCCATCATTCCATCAAATGTTCTTCTGCCCGGTTTTCCTTCGCCCGGCGATAGCTCGATGTGAACGCCTGAGAGGAGGGTGCCTATGCCCGATATTCCGCTGGCTCCAATGCGGGGTCGTACTGCCCAGAATTGCGAATCCTCCCTCAATAGAGCTCGAGCTTCCTTGTCGATAAGGGCTGTTATGACGACTCCGGAAAAATCCTGATTGAAGGCCACGTTCTGAACAATGCCGATGTCGACGCTGAGCGATTTGATTTTGGTTTTCCCGGGAACAATGCCCTCTGCATCGGCCATTGAGATCCGGATCTCTGGCCCCTTGGACATGTAGTGGTTAGTCAACATCAAACCCCCAACCACCAATGCGAGAAAAGGGACGAACCAGATTGCCGAGATTTTTCTCGGCTTTATTTTGGCCTCGGGTGGAGTCATTTCCCTTCCTCCAATTTTGCTTGAGTGTCCCAAATCAATCTCGAGTCGAAGGACATTGCGGAAAACATGGTGGCAATGACTACGCCACAGAAACTGAGAGCGGCTGGGCCAGGAGTGATGGACATGATATTCTCCAATTGTACTAGCGCGACCAATACGGCAACCACGAAAATGTCGATCATCGACCAGCGGCCGATTATTTCGGTGACGTGAAAGAGAAAGGATCTTTCCTTTCGAGCGCAGACTCGTTTTTGGATCACGGTCAGACAAAGCCAGGCTAGGGAGCCGATTTTGGCCAACGGAACGAGTACGCTGGCCGTAATGATGATCGCGGCGATTACGTACGACCCATGTTCCCACAGGGATACGGCTCCGCCAATGATGGTGCTCGTCGTACTTCGCCCCAGTTGAGTGGTGTCCATGATTGGCAGAGCATTTGCGGGAATATAAAGAAGAATAGCGACAATCAGCCAGGCCAGCGATTTTTGGATACTCCTTGGCGTGCGCGAATAGCGTCTTGCCCCGCATCGGCTGCAGCGATTGCTTCCAGCCAAGTCTACGTTTCCGCAAAGACGACAGCTAACCAGTCCTTTCTCAACTGCGGTTTGGGCGTATTCAGACATTGTTTACGCTCTCCAGGCGTTTCCAAATGGTATGCTTGTCCAGACTGGCCATGGTTGCAGCAAACACCAAAGCGAAAATGAGGAATGACCAGAAAGCGGTTCCTGTCTTCAAATAAGCGAGTTCCGCGATTTTCGTTAAGCTGATAAGCGTTCCAAGAAAGAACACATCGACCATCGCCCACGGATTGAGCATGAATATCAAGGTTGCCAATTGCTTTCCGGCGATGGGCCGACGATTTAGGAAGAGTTGGCCGAGCAACGCGACGACGGCGATAAGTATGACTGCAGGGGCGACAATGATAAATGCTAGTGAGACAATGCCCAAAATCGGGCTTCCGTATCGGGAAAGCTCAAGAGCGCTTTGAGCCAGGCCTATCGATTGCTCTCTCCCGCTCGCCTCGAAAGCCAAGAAAGGGAAGCTCAAAGATAAAACCAGTAGAATCAGTCCCGCTATGGCGCAGGCCAGTGGCCGATCTAAGCTTTCGTGCATGGAGTAGGAAAGCGTATGGTCGCACTGGATGCACACTGCCTTTTGCCCGACTTCGAGTTCCGGCAGCCTTTGAAGAGCGTCGCAGTGAGGACAGGCTATGAGGTCTTCGGTGGAGGCTTGGCTGTCCATTCCGCTCCTATTCGAGGGGAGAACGCCTTTCTTTGCAAGCTTGCTGGCGCCAACGAATTAGTCGTTGGAAGCAGTCCAGTCTAAAAGCCCATTCATGAAAATGAAACTTTTCCAAAAAAGGAACCGTTAACAGGGAAGGGCCTCGTTTGCTGATCCCATTCAAGAAAGCTCAACTCCAATCATAATAAATCATGAAAAATAAAAAACGTACCCTTGTCACAGTCTTGACCGCCTTTTTTCTGGTCGGCGGCTTAAACTTCGCTGTTGCTGAAGATGAAAAACGATCCAGCGGACCTCGAGGTGGCGGCGAGAGACCTGACTTTTTCGCTCTCGCTGATCTCGATGAAAACGGAACTATCAGCCTGCAGGAACTCGTAGACAGTCGAATGCAGATGATGCAGCGTCGAATGGAGCGTGGTGGATCCGACGGTCAGCGCGGTGGCGATATGGCTCAAATGAAAGAGCGTATCACTGAACGTATGACGACTGCTTTCAAACAGGCGGATGCTGATGAGAACGGCGAGCTCTCAAGGGCAGAGTTCGATGAAATGCCGAAAGGCAGAGGCGGACCTGGTGGAAACCGTGGAAAAAAGAAGGGCGGTAAGAAGTCGGATTCATGAGTTCCGCATCGAGTTCTTTCTTTAGTCAAATTAGCAAAAGAGCGTAATCGTTAATTCGATACGCTCTTTTTTTATTGAAAACTCTGCTCGTTAATCTCAATCGCTGGGATTGAGTGTCAGGCTGGTCCACCTGCCGCGAGACCATGCGGTGCCATCTCCTTCGGGTATCTTGCCGTTGGTGTGTGGTTTGCTTTCCACGCTAATCCGATCTCCTTTCTTGATTTCGACGGACCTCCAAGTTCCATAGGAGGGACTGTAGTCTATCGTCGTCGCCGGATTCACGTAGCGGCCTACCTGCTGATCATTTAATCGAACGCGGTAAATGCTTTCTCCGTCAGTCTCGGTAAGCGTTTTGAGTGTCACGTCGTAAGTGCCTGACTTGCCGGTAAAGGTTGTTTCAGCCGCGGAAAACAGATTTCGCAATTCGACCTTTGCCGCGTTGATCGCAATGGCATCGCGATTTTTATCCGAATAAACCTCTCCTAGACCATCTTTACTCACCGGCTCGAAATCTCCGATTGCTTTTAGAGAGTAGGCTCCTTTTTCCGCATCTCTTTCCTGGTATAGCGCTGGACTGTTTGCAACGCTCGTCGTTTCAGCGTCTTCCGTAACTCGATTCAGGGTTAGACGATCCAGGAAGAAGTTTTTTGAACGGCCTGCGATTTGAAGCTGATGCACTCCGGCTCCCAGCGAATAGAAAGGGGTCTCAAATACATGATGCTCTACTTCCAGTTTTATATTCCAACTCCATTGGTAGCTAGCTCCAAGCAAGACGAATTTCGTGAATTCCCCTTTGTAGCTTGGCTGACCGACGATGCGTAGATAGCAATCGTTCGCCTTGTCTCCCTCCTTTGTTTCCATGGGAGCTTCCAGACCCCGAGCCCTCAAGACATAGTTGCCTGGTTCGGAGATAAGAAAGCTGAGCGTCAAAGGACTGTCTGGCGGCCCACTATGCTCTCGGTTTCCCGTGAACTGTATGCAGCCTTGGTCTGAAAATCCTTCGAGAAATTCGTAGCTGTCGTTGTTCGTATGCAGAACCCAATTACCAAGGCCTTCAGCCGTGTCCGGATTGATGACAATTTGCCCGTCTTTCTCGCTGAAGATTGGCGAGTTTGCCTGGGATGCGGCACCCGTGGACAGAAGCATTGCGGTTAGGGTAATAAGAAAAGTCGAGTTTTTCATTTTACAAATAGATAATCAAATATTGGATACGGTTTATCAATCATCAATGGTAGGCCATAGGCTACCCGAATCGAACATTTCGATTCTATGGCGAAATATCGCAAGTCTATAAATTCGGACGCGTCAGGATCCCTCCGAATCGATCTCCTTCCTCAATTCGGTGGAGCTTACGTCGCATCTTCCTTCCAGGCTTTGGAATAAATGCCGAAATTCCTGAGGAGGATTCAGCTCCTCTAGGGTCGTAAAACGACCGTCTATCTTTCTCCCGAGCACCAGAAAACGAGTTTTTAGATTGTCCAATTCCGTAAGCATCTCCGTTACATCGTATCCCCAATCCGTCTCGAAAAGCCTCGCCGCGGCATCCGCTCCTAGGACGAACGAGCTGCCAGGATAGGCCCGAGCCTTGTCGACGTAGTTAGGTTTCCCTTCCGTGATCAGAATCGGACTTGAAAGCTGGCTGTCACTTTGAATTCGACTGATGCGCTCCAACAGTCCCTGAGCGGAGATAGGCGGTTTGTTTGGCGGGCGCGCTTCAATCATCAACACAATCGGTTGCCCTGCTATCTTGCTGGCTTCCCTGTATGCCAGTCGATGGCCGTCGTGAAGCGGATTAAAATTCGCTGGGAAAAAAACGCTTCCGTTTCCTACAGTCCGTTCGCGTAAGCCGTTGGGAAGGAAAATTGGCCAATGGATTATTTGCTCCATGGCTTCCTTTTGTAGATCTGGATCCGGTTCATTTTCGAAGGATTGCTCCACTAGGACCTCCAGCTTGTCTGCAATTTGGAAGTCGTGAGATTTTCTGTCTTCGCCCCCCTGCGTTTTATGAAAAGCGAGTTTGGTGTAGAAAAATCCGGTACCTTGAAGAACAGCTAGATGAGCTCGCTGTTCTCCCCTGGGTATTCGATTGCTGGCGACGGAAGCTGTGACGGAAATGCCTATGGGGAGGCTGTCCTCATTTCCGTCTGCATTATGTACAGCCCGAATGTACGCAACCATCGCCAGCTCCAAGGCGACCTGCTTGCTGGCGTATCCCGTTTCCGGCTTGTGGCCAATGTACTTGTCGAGTTCGCTTGAAGCCTGAAGCATTGTCGCTCCTGCCAAGTACTGACTTGAACCTGGCGTTTGCCAAAGCCTCGTTTGGAAATCCAATCCTGCTCCTGCGCAGGCGAAATTAACAATCGCCTTTTTCTTTAGAAGCAATGGGTGGAGGCTCATTTGAGGAATCGTTTATCGCGTTCCAGGCTAATGCTGGAGCTTCTATTGGCATAAGCTAGAGGTTTTGCGCCGTCCCAGGGCAACCAAAATCCTCTTTATGATTTGGGTGAAGTGGCTTCTCTCAAGGAACCGGCTCGAATGTAAAGGTTCCTTCGAAGATCAGTTCATCGCCTGCTCCGGGTTCGGATTCAAAGGCATAGGCCAGGACGTTTCCTTGATTGGAGTTCGAGATGTCAAAGTAGATTTGCATTGGGTAAAGAGCTAAGTCGCCATTATAGAACACGAGGAGTTGTATCAGATTTCCCACTTCAAACCAGTCATAGAACTCAATCGTCCAGCTTTGGCCCTCGAAGGTGTAATTGCCGCCAAAGTCTTGTCCGAGATTGATTACGAGAGGCGAGCCGCCAAGATTTAACGTCAGGATCGCTCCATTTCTATCGATAGGCTGAGGCTCAGTGAATTCGCCTACTTGGAAAAACTGCCGGTTTTCTTGCTCCAATTCTTCCTGAAAATCGAAACGCTCCGTAGTGGTTTCGTCACGACTCGCTGGATAATAAGCAGTTTGAGCCCAATTCGATAGATCGTCGCTTTGCCGAATAAAATACTCCGAAATCGATCGCCTCGGGAATTCGACATTGGCTGTTTTGAGGCTGAGGTCGAATTTCGCCTTTGGATCAGTCAACTTGGGCAATTGCCATGCGGACGCGTCAAATGCCTCGGCTTCCGCGCCTTCGCGCACGATGGTGATCGAGTTGATCACGATGTCCGTGATGGGTTTCTCGTTGTCATCCACCTGGGCGTTTCCGATTGCGTTTACGACTTCGAGGCCCTCGACAATAAATCCGAAGATGGGATGCTTCAGGTCTAGGAACTGAGCTTGATCGAGTGTAATGAAAAACTGGCTACCTCCAGAATTAGGCCCGCTATTAGCCATTGAGAGTACCCCGGATCCATTATGAGTCAGCTCGACGTTGATTTCATCGTTGATGAAGTAGCCTGGGCCGTCTGTTCCTTCACCATTGCGAGAGCCGGCCTGAATCACGAAATTCTGGACTACTCGGTGAAAAGTCACTCCGTCGTAGAAAGGTCCATTTCGAAAAATGCCGTTCTCGTCCACCCATACCTGTGTGCCCTCGGCCAAGCCTACGAAATTGGCGACCGTCATGGGCGATTCATTGTAGAGAAGCGATGCGGTGAATTCGCCGGCGGTGGTATCGAAAACCGCGTAGAGACCTGGTTCGGAAGGCGTGAACCCTCTTGCTGCGCTGATGATCGCGAGCTGCGCTAGACAAAATAGTACAGCTTCCCTTACTGAAAACCTCCTCGATAAGCCCATCTAAGGAAATACTTCGTCAATCGGTCTCAGATGGTTTCAAAAACGCCTGCGCCCTCGGGGTTCGGGACATGACAATAATGTAATGTAACGCGCCCCTTAATTTCCCTGTTTTCACCCTTGATGGAGGTAACTATGAAACGAAAATTTTTGATAATGATATTTGCTCAAACGCTCCTGTTTGGAGGCGTTTTGCCGAGTCTCGTACAGAGCGCCTCGGCCGATACTAAAGTCCGTGCGGGACTTCAATTGTCCTTTAAACTGCCAAAAGGTTCGGTGGCGATCTCGGTTGGAAAGGATCGTTACCACTACCACAAAGGCGTCTACTACAGAAAAGCCAAGAAAGGTTATGTCGTTACCAAAGCGCCTCGAGGAGCGATCATCACTTCTTTGCCCAGGGGTTACTCGCGGATCGTCGTTTCGAACACCGTTTATTTTCGATTCGGGTCAGTCTACTATAAAAAGGTCCCCCAAGGCTACATGGTAGTGGATGCTCCGAAAAAGGTTAGAGTCGTGGATCGTTCTCCTTACAGCGACTATCAGTCTGTTTGGGTGGGACGGGTCGAGTACCTGTTTAAAGATGGCGAGTTCTTTCGCAAAACTCCTGATGGCCTTTCATGGGTAGAAGCGCCGCTTGGAGCCATTGCTCGCTACCTGCCGAGCGATGCGGTCAGCGTCTGGTACCAGGAAATCGAGTATTTCGAATCCGACGAAGTGTACTTTCGGAAGACGCCTGATGGCTATCGAGTCGTCCAAGCCCCTTGGGATGTAAAGGGAGTCTAGCAACAGAAATCCAAGCTGCGGGAATTCCTGTTTAACTTTCCTGAATACGACCCTGTCTGGCTCGATCCTAGACAGGGTTGTTTTTCGCTGCTTAGCTTATCAGATGCTTACCAAATACCTGTATGTAAAAATTTATTACAAATGGAAATTGTAAATTCGTTACATTCGAGACGTAAATGCCGATCTGTAAGCTTCTGGTAATCCGATATATCCGATTTTCGATCCGACTGCCTGCATTCGATTTACTTAAGGAGGAAATCTTCTTTTTTACCTTCGGCCGCTAGCGGAGAATGATGGCCGTAGAGTTTATAATCAACGTTTGAAAATTGGCTAAACCATTTCGGTCGGTCATTCTTCTTTAAGATGGGGCGCTTCTTTAAACGCAATCTTCGGATTGCAATATTTCGATCAGGCTGCTATAGGGAAAAAGCTTAGTTCTCGAGCGATTCTTTGAGTAGTTGGCGCGCTTTTTTGTGGTACAACATCTGCTAATTAAAATGTATTCACTTTTTCGGTCATATTTCTAAAACTTCGGGTAATGCCGACCGATACCAGGAACCTATCCCTCATCCTGCCACCTTCATGGGACTAGAACACCGCAAATACAAATCGACTCGTAATTCCAAAAAGCTTTTCCTGCTTCTTTTGGCTCAGATTTTTTCCTGGAGTCTGGTTCATGCTGAGATGGCCGCTTTGGCTCCGGACGAAACGGATGACGCTGAAGAAATGGAAACGTTTGAAAGCGAAGCGGACGCCATTATCAGCGAAAAAGACCGCATTGACCTTGTCGAAGACGCCTCAGTCGCCGAAGCGATTGATCGTCGGCCGGATCTTGCCTTCAGCAACGTGAACATCGATGGTGAAGGGTCGGGCATTTCTTTGGATAGCATCTCTGCCGATCAGGTGGAGTCGGTCGAAGTGCTAAAAGCGGTCACTCCCGATCTGGATGCGGACTCCAGGGGCGGTTCGGTTAGTCTAAGGACCAAGCCTTCATATGAGGCTCGCCAACTATCGGTGAAGGGCAGCTTGGAGTCTTCTTATCGCTCGCAAGATGGCAGTATGGGCTACAACGGTTCCCTGATTATGGGAGGCCCTCTAAACGAGAGTCGAAAATGGGGAGGTCGGATGTCGCTTCGCTGGAGTGATAGTTCAGCTAGCTACGATGGTATATTCCATGATTGGGATACGAGGAATGTAGACGGTTCGGAACGATTCGTTTTGGAAGATTCGCGACTCAGCTCCTATAATCGAAGCATTACTTCCAAGGATATATCGCTTTCGTTGGATCGGAAATTAGGGAAAGACTTGTCCCTTTATATCAGATCCAATTACGAAACCCAAGATCGCCAGGTCTTTCAGCCGAAAGCCGAATTTCTTTTCAGCAAGGGCGACTATGTGAGCGTTGACGAAGCTGGTAATGCATCGATTGAGGGCGGGAGAATTCGCCGCGGCATCACTTACTACGACGAGACGCGAGACGACATTGAAATTTCGACGGGCTTGGATCTTAGGAACGACATCCTCGACGCCGAATTCAAATTCACTTTGCTTGAGAGCGAAAGCGACCGCCCTGTTCAACTGGGTCTGGATTTCGTAATGGACGATGTGGATTTGCAATACGATCTGGCTGAGCCGCTTTATCCTATAATCGCCCATCCCCGAGGAGATAGTTTAGCGGATGCGAGTACCTATCAATTCGAAGATATGAGCCTGCGTAATCGCAATTCCGAAGAAGTGGACGAGATCACAGCGATTAATCTGAAATTCAAAAATCTTTTCGCGGACGATCGCAGCTTTCTGAAGATCGGACTGAAGTCTCGCGATCGCGAAGAAACGAATCGCACCGCCGGCAATGTCTACGACGATTTCAATGGTAGCTTTACTTTGGATTCGGTTCTCTCCGATTTTACCATTCCCGATTTTCTAAGTGGTAACTACGTGATGGATACCGTTCCCGATCAGAACCTATCCATCGATTATTTAAGCCAGCGCCAGAACGCCTTCGAGCTGAACGAGCGTCGTACGAGAGAGGCGTCTGACCCCAATAGTTATTCAGCTGAAGAGGGAGTGGATGCCTATTACGGCATGCTTAATTGGGTATCCGGAAAATGGAGAACGATCTTGGGATGGCGTTATGAAGAGACATCTGTCGCCTTCAATGGAAACGATGTCGTAATTGGAGAGGACGGAGAATATTTGGAAACGCTTCCTGCCGTCGGAGATAACGCTTACGGAAACGGGTTTCCGAACGCCCATCTCGGTTTTCGCGCCAGCGATTCGCTATCCATCATCGCTTCCTATACCGAGACTATCAAACGCCCTTGGTATGGAGATGTCGTTCCGACTCGTAGCGTCGATTTGGAAGACCGTGAGCTTGAAGAAGGCAATCCTTCGCTCCGCCCCACGCTTTATACGAATTGGGATCTTTCCGCGGATCTCAAGCTGGCTGAGGAAAACATTCTTTCGTTTGAGGTCTTCAAACGTTCCATCGATGATTTCGTTTTCCAGAGAAAGTCTATCGTGAGCGGTGGCGTTTTTGACGGTTTCGAATTGGAGCGAAAGGAAAACAGCGGTTCCGCCTCGATTCACGGAGGCAAGCTCACTTGGCAACAGCCGCTTCGAGCGGATTATCTCCCCGATGGCTTATCGTTGAATCTCAACTACATCTATCAGAATTCCAAGATAGAGTATCCTAATCGCCTTGGAGAAACGCTGGACTTGGCTCATACTCCAGAGCAGGAAGTGAATATCACTTTCAATTACCAAGGGGAAAAGCTTTTCGCGCAATTGAAATACGACTACGTGAGCAACCAGTATTCTCGAGTAGGGGAGAGCGCGATTGAGGACCGGTTTACGGCTTCTGAAGGCAGCTTGGATTTGATGGCCAGCTATCAATTGCGAGAAAAGGTTCGCTGGTATGTCGAGCTAGACAGCCTCAACAGTCCACCGCTTTACCATCGATATGATGGCGATCCTTCGCGACCTTCTGGCTACCGGGATTCCGCTTGGCGATCCCAGATGGGTGTTAAGTTCGAGCTTTAGGGTTTGATGGATTTGTATCTAAATTATTGATACTAACTTCGATGGGAACGTCCATGTTCCGCCCTCGAATATCTTTTTCTCGACTGACTTAAACGGATAGCGCTCTTGGCGAAAGACTTGGAACTTCAGAGCGTTATCAATCATAACTGTTTTTGTCTCGGCTAGACGTGGGCCAGTCTGCATTTGCAATTAACCTCGCTCGACTTTCCAATCTATCTTAAGCGATAATCGTGTTTCAAATGAGAAAATCTGCAATTATGCGTTTCGTTGCCTCCGGCTTAGCCGTTGCGTCTGCTCACCTTGTTTCGGCAGACTCTCCTTTAAGATTCCCTGTCGAGGGTCGCTGGTCGATCGCGACGGGATGGGAAAATGGATGGCCGACTTCTTGGCATCATGTGGACCCGTCGAGCCAAAGCGAGATTGCCGAATGGAAAATCTACGAGGGGGAAATCATGCTTCCCGAGGGAAAACTGATACTGCGTGACTCCTCGAGGCTTCTTGACCAAGCAACTGGACTGACTGAAGTGCGGCGTCGTTGGGAGTGGTTGGGTGACCAAGCGCTTGATAAGATCACCTTGAGCGTGCGGATTTCGGCTGAAGGCCTAAAGAATGGGCGACCCTTTCTGCCAGGTATCAGCTATTATGACAACCCAGCCGGCCAAGGAGTGGATCCGACCCGTATTCCGGTCATTGCAGCGGCAGAACCATTGAAAAGGGGCTTCTATGAAGAGCACCGCTATCCGATGACCCTGGCCGCAGTAGAAGGAGAGCTTGATGGCGGTTTGGCAACCTCTGCTCTCCATACTATTCCCTCGCCAATAAGAACTGGCTATCACGAGGACCAATGGTGGTCATTAGGAATTGAATACAAGGACTCCGGAATCGAGCTCGCCGCCTATTCGGGAACGGTAGCTTCCAACGGAAAGAACGCGATCATCAAAGGCCATCAGCGAAAATGGCATGATTATGATGAAGCCTGGATGACGCTTGAGCCTGGCATGATCGTAGAGAAGACTTTCTTTTTCGAGACGCATCCAACGCAAAAGCGAGGATTCGGATTCCAAGACCCGCTTTGGACTTCCATCGAGCTCTTCGATCCCTTCAACCCGGACGGATTTCCTCCTTTGAAGGAAGTAATTGGTCGCAAGCTTTCCTATTCGATCGAGCGCTGGAGAGAAGGGCCGAACTATACGGGTATCAAGGCCTTTCCCGCTCACAGGAACTGGATCGACTTAGGCTGGGCCGGGCAGTCTGAAGCCTACGCCTATCCGTTCCTCGGTATCGGTTCGCAATTCGATTTGCCCGGAATAGAGGACTATGTTCAACGAGGTATTGATTTTATAACGACATCGCCTTTTACCGAAAGCGGATTCTCGATTCGCTACAATATGGATACCGATGAGTGGCTGGATCGGCGTAACCCGCTTTCGCAAGGCCAAACGGTTAACAACATACTAGACGCTCTGCGTCTGGCTCGGAAGAATGACGCTATCGATACCTCAAAATGGGAGGCTTTCTTGCGAAGAGCCTGCGATTTCCATGCCGATCAAATTCTTGCCAGCGATTGGCGACCGATTTCTACAAATGAAGGCTTTCTCATCGCTCCCTTGGCCAAAGCCGCATCTTTGTTAGGGAAAGATCGATACATGAAGGCTGCCGTTAAGGCCGGTCAGCACTATGCCGAACGTCATTTGTCTATGGACGAACCTTATTGGGGCGGAACCCTGGATGCTCGTTGCGAGGACAAGGAAGGAGCGTGGGCTGCTCTGCAGGGATTTTTGACCCTGTATCGAGAAACGAGCGACGAAAAGTACCTCGAATGGGCGATTCATGCTGGCGATGTCGTGCTAAGCTATGTCTATCTCTGGGATGTACCGATGCCGGCGGGTCGCTTGACAGATCATGGGTTTAAGTCCCGTGGCTGGACAACTGTATCCGCTCAAAACATGCATCTGGATGTTTATGGAGTCTTGTGCGCGCCTGCCATTTGGGAGCTTGGCGAATACACTGGGAACGAGGATTACAAAAAACTAGGCCGTCTTATGCTAGTGGCCTGCGGCCAGCTCTTGGATCCGCTTGGAAGCCAAGGAGAGCAGCTTCATCAGACCAACTATTCTCAGCATTACGATTACGAAGATCTTAAAGGCGTGCGCGGCGACTACGTGGAAAATTGGAATGTCTATTGGATCACCTCGCACTTCCTCGTCGCCGCCACTCAGCTAGAGGAGATGGGTGTGGATTGGAAAGATTGGTAGGTTTTGGCATGCAGCCCTTTTCGGGTATTTGAATCTTTGAGTACAGGTTCGTGGCAGATCCTTGTGGTCGTTTGCTGGATACATTTTGCTTATCATTGTTTCGGTTGGGTCTTTTTTATTGAAAATTTCCATTTTCATTAAGCGAAAGTTAAGCGCTGTGCGCTATAACTTACCGAGTTGCCGAGCTGTTAACCAAGTTTCGGATATATCAAATCTACAATCGATCTGTCTTTCATGAATAAAATTACAAGATATCGTATCTCTTTTGTAATTCTTTCAGTACCGCTCTTTCTTGTGTCTTCTTCCTTCGCCGGATGGGAAAAGGATACCCCTCTATCGGAGGTGCCTGAAAGAGTGCTCAAGGCAGCGAGGGCGGTAATTCTAGGATTCGAACCCTTGGAGGCTGAACTCGAGCGAAAATTGAACGGTCGCGTTGTTTACGAAATCGAAGGTGTCAGCTCTGCCGATGGCGAATCCTACGAGCTGGAGATTACGAAAAAAGGAAAGGTTTTGAAGATCGAGAAAGGCGACAGCGATTATCTATCCGGAGGCGATAAAGATGAAAAGGATGACGATGATGATGGAGAGAGTGAATAGCGGGATGAGATAAAACGATTTTTGATGCAGGTTTTCGTTGACGAATGTAGCCGCGTCGGGAGTTTCCCGATGCGGCTTTTTTGGGTCGTCAAAGCAGAATTAAGCTACTGTTAAGGTTCGACGGCTAAGGTCTTTTTCGCATGATACGCCTAGAAAAGAGCCCCCGATGAGAGTCCTTGTCATTGAAGATTCCGAACGCCTGCTGTTCTCCCTTGGTCAAGCCCTCAAAAAATCTGGCTATACGGTCGATCTTGTCTCCGATGGCAAGGAAGGATTCGATTACGCCTTCTTCAATGAATACGATGTTATCGTATTGGATTTAATGCTACCCGGTATGGATGGTTTGACCATTCTACGAAAGCTAAGGGCGGCGGGGAAGAAAACTCACATCCTCATTCTTTCAGCTAAGGATCAGGTTGAGGATAGAGTGCGAGGTCTCGAGATGGGTGCTGACGACTATATGATCAAGCCATTCTCGTTTGACGAGCTGCATGCGCGTCTCAGTACTTTGATTCGCCGCAAGTACGAATCGAAGAACCCCGAGATAAAAGTAGGCGAACTGGTGTTGAATACGGCGACTAAGGAGGTAAGGCGTGATGGTCTGCCCTTAAAATTGTCTCCAGGAGAGTATTCAATTTTCGAATATCTGGCTTTGAATAGAGGTCGAGTGCTGTCGAAAGATCAGCTTTTGGATGTCATTCACGATAGCGAAAGCTATGCCGGAACGAACGTGATTGAGGTTATGGTTTGCAAACTGCGTGCCAAATTGGGCTCGAAAAGCGAAAATCCGATCGTCAAGACGCGTCGCGGCTATGGTTACTATATCGAATTGGAGATGTCTGCTTGAATTCGATACGCGATAAACTGACTCTTCGACTTCTTCTCAAGACTTCCGTTTTGATTGTCATTGCTAGTCTGATACTGGCTGTTACGGTTCGCTCGCGTCTGATCAGCGAATTCGATAATGCGCTCGAGGCGAAAGCCATGGCAATCGTCGCTCTTACCTCTCGTGAAGGTAGCATGATTGAAGTCGATTTCGAGGGAGACTATATGCCGCAGTTTGGAGCCGAAGAGAGTCCCGAATACTTTCAAGTATTTCTACAAGATGGGGTTCTTATCAGGCAGTCAGAGTCCTTCGAATTGGAAGATGAGCTCGTAGAAGATGACGAGGAAATAGGGGGAACGGATACGGATGAGGAGGGTGAAGAGGAAGGTGTTCGCGATTTGCTGCCGGTTGTCTTGGATTTACGCTCAGGTTTTCGCTTTTCCACCATTGAACTTCCTGATGAGCGACGTGGTAGGATGGCTCAAGTTACCTTTGTCCCTCGTTTCGATCTTGAGCCGGAAGAAGAGGAAATCGAAAGCCCAGAGGATCTTATCGAGCTTTATCCGATTCCTGCCTCCTATGATCCTGAAAAAGTAAAGGTAATCGTCGCCGTTGCCCAGGGACTTGAGCCTTTAGATAGATTGTTAACTTACATGTATTCAATCATTGGGGGCGTAGACATCTTGTTGCTTGTTGGAACGGCCCTTGTTTCTCGAGCTACTGTAAAGAAGGGTCTGGCTTCTATCGATGTCATCAATGATCAGATACGGGAAATCGACCCCGGAGCTTCAAGAGAAAGGATTTCCTTAGAATCGCCACCTGCCGAATTGGTCACTATAGTGAACGCTCTAAATGAGCTTCTGGACCGCTCTTACGAGGCGTTTTCAAGAGAGCGCCGCTTTTCAAACGCGGTAGCGCATGAGCTAAGAACGCCCGTAGCTGAACTCAAAATGGCTTGCGAAACGGGAAACAAATGGCCTGAGGATGTTGAATGCGCCAGGCGGTTATTCAGCGATAACCTGGATATCGCTCTTCATATGGAGCGAATTGTCACGAATCTCCTTGAGCTGACTCGTTGCGACAACCGTACGGCCGCCATATCTTTGGAGGAATTCCTGGTCGATAATCTTGTAAGGGAATGCTGGAGACGCAGCGAGGAGATTGCTGAATCGAATAAACTGAGTCTCGAGGACAACATTGATCCCAAAGTCAAGATCATCACCGACAAGGCGAAGCTGGAGATCATGATCCAGAACCTTATCGATAATGCTATTGCCTATAGCGTGACAGGCTCAGTGATTGTTTTCAGCTCCCTGAGCGAGAATGGCGGATTCGAACTTGTGGTTGAAAATGAGACCGAGGGTCTTTCAGAAAGCGATCTCGATCGCATCTTCGAGCGATTTTGGCGAAAGGACCCTGCCCGTAGTGGAGGTCATCATACAGGTCTTGGACTTTCTCTAGTGAAAGCCTTGGCTGAATTGCTGGAGATAAAGGTAAGCTGTCGGCTAAAAGAAAGAAATAGATTTCAGGTTAGACTTGCATTCCCTCGCGCTTCGATTTCTTAACTACACTACTTTCTGTATCGGAAAAATAAATATGGTATGTTAAACTTTCTTTAAGAAGGATTCGTTAATCTGCCTCTCGAATTAAGCGACATGAAACCCTTTGCCACTAAGCATGGGCGAGTGTCGCAAAACGAAAGAGGTAAAATGAAATCTAACCACACAACAAATAAATCCAAATCATCAATACGATCCCTGTTTGGGATTTCTATCCTGGTAAGCGCGCTTTTCGCTAATGTGGGCCTAGCTTATGCCGGAAAAACAAGCAGGAGCTGTCGAACCGTGGCTTTGAAAACCTATATTGCCGAATCGATCGAAGCTCAGAGCGACTACAATTTCGAGGTTGCGAAGGCCAATACCTATCCGGATGCCGATGAGCGAAAGGAGCTGATCGCCGAGGCTAGAGCTGATCTGAAGGAAGCGAGGACCGAGCTTTGGGAACGCTATAAAGCTCGTATAGAGGTCTGCGCGTCAACGATGGAAGACTATTACAATCCTGAGATCGATCCCGAGGACTTTCTTAGCCCCCAAGAAATAGCGGCGAACCCGAATCCTTTTCTCCCTCTGATTCCTGGAACCGTCTACACTTATGAAGCTGATACTGAAGATGGCTTGGAAACGATTCGCGTTGAGGTTACTGAAGACACTAAGGAAATACTAGGCGTCGATTGTATTGTAATACGCGATACAGTATCCATCGAAGGCGAGTTGGTCGAGGATACCAAGGATTGGTTTACGCAAGACAAGGACGGCAACGTCTGGTACTTTGGCGAAATATCCTTCAACTACGAGGGTGGCGAAATCGAAGACCTAGAGGGTTCCTGGGAGGCCGATGTTGAGGGAGCGAAGCCAGGCATCGTCATGTTTGCCAATCCTGAAGCCAGGGTCGGAACGGCTTATCGGCAGGAATATGCAGTAGGTGAAGCCGAGGACATTGGTGAAATCCTTGCGACGGATGTCACTACCGAAACGACCTATATGACGTTCGATGGCTGTTTGCAAACGGCCGATTACACGCCGATGGAACCTGGAGTGATTGAGCACAAGTTCTACGCTCCCGGTATTGGATTCGTCCGCGAACAGAAGGTGGGCGAAGACGAAATTGTGCAACTTGTATCCATTGAAACACCATAGATATCATCACGGATTTCTAAATAGAAACACAGCGCGTCGCGACACCCGAGCATTCGCGACGCGCTTGCCTATGTTTTCGTTTTTAATCCTGCTGTTTCAGATCTCGATCAAAGCTGAAGACGCTCGTGAGGATTTATTGGCTTTTAGAACCCCGAGAGAACAACGGGATGTTGAGCTTCGGAAGGTGGCGCCGGGATTGAATGCGGGTTTCCAGCTTGAGATGCTCTCCTTTCACGAAAGACAGGGTTCGGAAAAGGCTAGCGATTCGAGATTCGAGGATGTCCAAGTGGAATTCGAGGCCGAAATTGGAGACCTCCTCGTTGCTAGTCTTGAACTCGCTTACGAACTCGCCGATACCAAGAATCTTATCATAGAGGAAAGCTACGTTCGTATTGGAGGGAGTGATACTATCCCTTGGTTTCTCGAAGGAGGTCGAATGGAAATGCCTTTTGGGGAGTACAACAGCTATTTCAGTGAAGATGCGGCTGTTGAAACGATTGGCGTCATGCTTGATGAAGGATTGGTTTTTGGATACGAAAAGGATGGAATAGAGTTTTTATTGGCAACGCATGAGGGTGGCTTTCCTGGAGACGATTTTGTTGCTTCAGCCATTTATGAAGTGAACGATTTTCTTACTTTCGGGGCTTACTGGTCCAACGATATCAGCGAGTCTGAGGAGCTTCGACAATTTCAAATTGAAGCTCTGCAAGAAGGCGAGGGAGGAGAACTAAGCGCATCGCAAGTTGCCGCCGCTGGGGCTTTCGTCTCGCTGCAGAAGAATTCTGTGCTCTTGGAATTCGAATACCTGCTCGCACTTGATTCTTTCAAGCCAGGCTTGCTTGATGAAAACGCTTTTCGGCCCCAAGCCTGGAATTTCGAGTTGGCAACCTTTCTTTCCAGCCGCTGGCTCGTAGCCGGACGTTATGAAGCATCCAGGGAGTTGCCAGATAGCCCAAAGCGGCAGTACGGTGTATCCACCAGCTACGGCTTTACCGAGCGAATTAGCGCAACAGCCGGATACTTGCGTGGCGAATACGAAGAGGACGAGTCTCGACGAAGCCTCTTTACGCTAGAGGTTCTTTACGAATTTTGATGCGGTTTTTCGGCTATTCGCCTTTTTCCGCTAGCCTTCTCAAATCAGGGCTTTTTTCGATGATGATTTGGCAAACCTTCTCCTGGACTTCCTTGTCGCTTGGATCGACGGGTTTTCCTCTTCTCTCGCCGCACAGCCAGGTTTCGTCCTGGATGATCTTCTTTATCAGGGGCTTTTCCTTTTTAACTATGTCAGCCACGCTCATGACAAACACCTCCTTGTTTCTTATACGAAATGGATGATCGATTGGATTTAGCCGAAGTTTTTAAAAATTCGAGCAAGAAACACCTCTTTCGTTTTATTAGCACTGATTTTATCAGTCGAATATTAGGCAATGAATGAGTATAAGCTTTCCCCCTACCAATTTCAATCGGGTTTACTATGATTCAGCTCTGAGGAATCGTCCGTTAGTATTCCTGCCATCATGATCTAGTGAATACTCGGCCACTAAAGCCTTTCATTGATCAGCTAGCTTGATCGCTTGGAGAGACTTGAAGAGCATTCGCTTGTGCGTCACCGAGAGATACTTGAGGTCTACGATTGATCCAAAATGGGAATACAGGGAGCCTTCGAAACTCGATTCCTCTTCAAGGTGTTCTTTAATGGCTTCGATGATCCTTTCGCCGATACGCAGGAGGGTGGGGCGAATTTCGTCTATCAAGTCCTTTGTCGGTTCCGTCGCCGCTTGGTCGCTTATAATCCAATCCGCCCGAGCTCGATATTGAATGGACTTTGCCGCATCGATCAAGGCCAGGAAGAAAGCCTCGGTCGACATCCCATTAAGGCCTGTTTGGCGAGCGGCTTCGATAGCCTCGTCCAAAACGACTCTTTCTCGTTCGATATCCTCGACCGGAAGCTGGTGGGACGCTTTGAAGCGAGCGACTTCCTCCATGTAGGACAATCTTTGATAGATGAGATCAAAGACCTTTTTTCCATTTGCTCCCGAAGCCTCCGCGATCAGCCAAAGCGAGCCCAAAACAACAACCAATAGGCGAATCATCAGGGAGGTATTTGAACGACGAGTCGTTTCGAAGGGAAGTTTTTTTAGAAACGAATGTCACCCGAATCTCCTTTATCATTCCTCCCTCAGAGCCTGGAGAGGATTGGCTGTAGAGGCTTTCCAGGCGGGTATGCCCGTGGCAAGTACGCTTGCGGATAAAACGACAAGTATGGCAATGGTATAGGCTGAAGGATGGGCCAGTGGAGATGTATTGGGCTGGCCGTCCATCACTGCGTCTACAATAACTGAAGATATGCCGTAGCCGATGCCGAGTCCTAATGCTAGACCGACCATCATTTGCGCAAAGGTGCTGCTAAATGCTGATCTTAGAATATTTATTGGCAGAGCTCCTATGGCGATTCGAATGCCGAATTCTCGCTCCCGATTTTTAGAGGCGAAAAGCATCATAGCATAGAGACCTGTGAACGCCTTGAATAGTACTGCAGTTCCGAATACAGAAAAAATCAGAGCGAAAAACTTGGTAGATTCCTGTCTCGACTCCCAATATTCATCCATTGTTCGTATTTGCGAAGTCGCAAAATGGGGAAGCAATTGGGTGATCGATTTTCTTATTGATGCTACTTGAGCTGAAAGGTCGCCTTTGCCTCGCGCTATTAGTCTAGTTGAGCCGCCTACCTTTTCTTTTTGCTTAACATGGAAGTATACGAGTTTCCCGGCTGTTTTAGGGTCCCGCTGAACATTGGTTTTCAGTATGTCTGGAGCTACTCCGATCACGCTGTACCATGGGCCTTCTGGATTATTCGCTATCCTTTTTCCAATCGGGTTTTCGTTCGGCCAATGCTCTTTTGCGAAACTATCGCTTACGATACACACTAATCGGTTGTCGATCGTGTCGAATTGATCAAAGTCGCGACCTACTCGCAGATCGACGCCGTACGTCTTAAAAGCATCTTGAGATATCGTCAGAGTGTATGACTTCGACCATTCTTCTTCGCTCGTATAGGCAATCCCTTCAATGCGAATTCTGCTTTTTGATTGGAAGATGCCTCCTGCCGATCCTGTGAGAGCTACGGATTCTATATTGGGAAGTCCTTCAAGTTCTCGCTTAAGCTGATCATGGAAATTCAATATCTCGATACGGGAATCGATGCCCGATGCGCGGCCAGGATTAAGAGAAGCGATGAGGATCTGCTCGGAGTCTACTCCAAGCGGCATTTCAAGTGTTTTCCTAATCTCGTGAGTTGTAACAAGTGATACGATCAGCATCGCGCCCGATACTGCTATTTGGAATCCAATCATAAATTTAGCCAGTTTTCCAATGAACTTGCTTGAGCTTGTTCCTGATCCATCGCTCATGAGTTCCTGCATGTTTGCCTTCGAAGCTCGAAGAGCCGGCACGATTCCTGATAAAATCGCTGCAAGCAAGGTAGCCCCTATCGCGAAGAGCGCCACTCCATTATCTAACTCGAAATGGTAATGGGCTGGGGCTTTGGGAATATTGCCGATAATCTTATTGGAGAACGCGCAACCCCAGCCTGCTAGCAGCCATCCGCCAATGGCGCCAGCAGTTGAGATTAGAAACGCGTCCAGTAGTACAAAAATCGATATGCTTGAACGACTTGCCCCAAGTGCTCTTCTTGTAGCTAATTCATAACTACGCTTGAAGGCCCTAGCCGCAATGAGGTTAGAGGCATTCATACACGATACGACCAGGACGAGAAGAGCGCAGATTAACGTAAGAAGCGTTGCTTTATTTACTTCTTCATCTCGCTCGCTGAGTCGATTTGGGATCAGGTTGATCTTGTCTTTGTAGAACTGTTGATCACCTGCTGCCAGTTGCTTCGCCATAACTTCCAGTTCGGATTTTGCTGTTTCTATGCTTATTCCTTGCTTGAGAAGCCCGCATAGCTCGACTCGCCTCGAGCTCGATGCGTTTGTGTCATTGACTGAAGTTTGCCAATTCTCGTGGATCCAAACATCGTCATAAGAAGGAAAGCTGAAACCCTTGGGCATCACGCCCCTAACGGAATAGGCTTTACCTTGGACAAAGGCTAGCGCTCCAATTGCATTTCTACTTTCGTTGAAATGGTTTACCCAGACTCGGTGTGAAATAACGATTGAAGATGCTAATATTTCCTGGGAGTCACTTGATGAAAAATAGCTGCCCAGGATCGGTTTTATCCCCAAGGTTTCGAAAAAATCCTCAGAAACCCACTGCATGAAGTAGGTTTCTGGATACGCAACTCCTTTTGGATTGTGAATAGACCCTCGGTGCCCGTTATAGGCTGTTATTCTGTCGAAGCTCTTCAGATTTTTTTTCAGATGCTGATAGTCCTTAGGGCGAGCTTTCGACCAGTCGTTTGAGTCATCTAGCCATCGAATGACGAAAAGCCTATCATCATGCGAGGAGCCGATACCGCTCCAAAGAATTTCTTTGGCCATGGCGAACATGCCAATGCCGATGCCGAGCCCGATTGTGAGGACAATAACAGAAAGGAGGCTTGTAGACGGATGGCGAAAGAAGAGACGAAATGCGAACTGCAACCCATGTATCAATTGGTCAAATACGCGAATGCTCCACGAATCTCGGCACTCCTCTTTCACGTTTAGGACATTGCCAAATCTCCTGAGGGCAGCCGAACGAGCTTTTTGCCGTGTCATACCGGCCGCGACGTTCTCCTCGATCATCTGATCGATATGGATCTGAATTTCTTCCTCCAATTCCTCCCGAAAGGCTTGATGCCCTTCCTTGAGAATGCCGATTTTCAACAATACGCGTTTGAACCAAAGCATGCGTTTCCTCCCTTTTGATTCGCTAGGCGTTGTCCAGCACGTTGCGCATACCAAGAACGAAGCGTTCCCAAGAGCTCTCTTCGGCTTCGACGTATTGCTTCCCCTCGGGTGTTAAGGAGTAGAATTTCGCTTTACGCTTGGTCTCAGTCACTCCCCATTCCGAGGTTATATAGGCCTTGGCTTGTAGCCGGTGCAAAGCGGGGTAGAGCGAACCCATCTGGATGGCGAAAATCTCTCCCGAGACTTGCTCGATACGCTTCGCGATGCTGTAGCCGTGACGGTCTCCCGTCGCTAGAACGCGCAGAATGAGTAGATCGAGAGTTCCCTGTAGTAGATCGTTTCTGTTAATCGACATGATTGCTATAGATTAAACACCTATTGCGCATCGATATATAGAGCGTCAAGCTATATGAGCGGTTTTATGTTCATCTAGATCTTCTTCTCCTCCTTCATCCCAGAGGCCTAGGGCAGGCGGCGGCAGCAGATTTCTACTCGGCGAGAGTCAGGCGGAAACTATGGGCTGCGAAGCCTGCCCCGAAGGCGGTCAGCCAAAGATCCCCATCCTGGGTAGGTTCGTTTGAGGAAAGGAATTCCTCCAACGCGAACATCACAGAAGGGCTGCTCATGTTTCCGTACTTGCGCAGCACTTCCTTGCTGTGGTCCAGTTTGTATTCAGGGATCTGCCGCTCCAGAGCGATTAAGACGTTTCTTCCACCAGTATGGGAAATCACGTCGGAAATAGGTCGTTCATTTCGCTCTTGAGATCGACGCAGCAGCTTTTCGACAGCTTGGGCGGCTTGCGGAGGAACCGATATGTGAAGACGATTTCTCAGTTTTCCACCACTATTTTCGAAGCGAAGGATATCACGTTTTTCCGGCTGATGCCAAGTATCGAAATCCTCGGCGCGCAAAGGATAGCCTCCGTTGGCTTCCCCAGACCAGATTGAAGAAGAGGCTCCATCTCCAAACAGGCAAGCGCTGATGATGACTCCCGGGTCGTCGTCCAGATAGAAAGCCGCTGAGCAGATTTCGACAGCGATGACGGCTACTTTCGCTTTCGGATTCGCGGCGACAATAGACGACGCATTTCGAATCGCCGGTATATAAGCTCCGCAGCCAAGACCTACTAGGTCCAAAAGCAGAGCGTCTCTTCTCATTCCCGTTTGCTCCGCGACGTGACTCGTTATTCCTGGGCAAATGTATCCCGTGCAAGTGCAGATGATTAAAGCATCGATCTCCTCTGCTCTTAGGTGCGACTTCTCGAGGCTCTCCTCGAATGCCGTTTTGGCTAGTTTCGGAGCCTCGATTTCGTACTGACGGTTGAGTGTCTCGGCGTCCATCTTGGGAACCGCTTCGAGGTCGGCCAAAGCGAAATGTCTTTTCTCCACGCCATTATCGCCCAGGAGCACCTTTTCGATAATTCCCTTGGAAATGGTCTTCAAGCTCCACTGGGATTCAGACTTTCGATACGCATCCCAAAGCTCTTTTTGGACAAAGCTTTCGGGGGGGACGCGATTCGCTAGGGCTTGAAGATACATGACTTCGGAGAGGTAGTAGGTTTCTCGAATTAAATCTTCCTCAGATTACGGAGCTAACCAATAATAAACCTCTTTTATTGCGCAATTCGATACTTTGCCGGTCGGCCGTCCTATCTCACTTTGCTTAACAGCATCTTGAAGGGTACCAATCTAGCTTTTGATAGGAGATAAAACGCGTTTTGTCCCCATTGACTATGAATCCACGGATGGAGGAAGCGAGAGGCTCCCAATTTGGCGGCGAATGTTTTGGCCAGCGAGGTCTGAACGGCCTTCACGGTTTCCTGCCAATCCCTTTTCTCTTTTGCGTATTCCTCAATGAACGGGGCCGCAACATAGGCGCTCTCGAAAGCCAACGACATGCCATTTCCGGTGAAGGGCGGCATAACTCCAAAGGCATCACCAATTTGGATACGATTCGAAGCGTCCACGATTTTCGCGAAGGCTAAAGCTGCCACCCCGCTTGCGCTTTGAGGGTTCATTGAGCTCGATTCCAATCGGTCGGCAAAGCCTTCCAAGCCTGCAATCCGTACGTAAGAGGACAGAGCAGTTGTCCTTGAAGTTTCAATACCGATTCGCTTTCGAAAAAGTCCACAGACGTTTACTTTACCATCTTCAATTTTCGAGGCTCCTACGTAAGCGCCTCTTCCAAGTCGAAGCTCTAGGTCGCTATCCAGACTGAGATCCTCGAAGTGGGCCTTAAGGCCGATCCACTTTGAAGGTTCGGCCACGCGTCCAGCCGCCCAAATGGTTCCTTCGCCATTTTCTTCCCTTCCGGCTCGCTGGTTCGTCTCAAGTCTCCCTCCAGCATTTTCGAACTCGCGCGCGAGGCGGTTGTCAAGTGCATAGCGGGAAATTCCCAAGGCATCTTGCGGAAGCCTGTCTTCTCTAAAAACGCGTTCTCCCAGTCTCCATTGCACTTTGCGGTGGCGGATCGCGTCGCTGAAGAGTGGGGCGATCTCGAGAGCTTCGAGGGTGGAGGATGATACACCTGAGATAAATTCTCCACAGACCTTGTGCCTCGGATAGGATCCTGCCTCTATCACTTTTGTGGATACGCCTCGCTTCTGTAGGGCAATACCTAGTGAGAGGCCCGCAAGGCCGCCTCCAACAATCCTTATTTCCTTTGCTGAGCTTAGCAGTTTCATTGTTTCCGCTGAGCTATCATGTAGTATTGACCCAGCCAACGCGTTTCAATTTCGACATGCCAGTCGTCTGGATGGAGGCCTAGCCAGTCGGGCAACTCCCTATTTAAAAACCCTGCTGCTATGCTCGCCGCTCCATCATGCCTGGTCACGTAATTGATTCCGAGAACGCTCGCGAGCTTGAGCTGAGAAAGATGCGTCTTCCGGCGGACCAGCTCGCTGATGATGAGGACGCGTGGACCGTTTTCAGCCAAGACAGATTGGCCAATTCGCTCCAAGTCCTCTATTTCGAATTGGTGAAGTATTAGATTTCCGACTACAATTTCGTATTGATCCCAATGATCAAAATGTCGGAGATCTGAACGCCACCATCGAGCGTCGGAAGGCCAATCAGCGGGCGCTGGACAAAGGTCAAGACCATCAATCCGCAGAGCCGAATCCTTCTTATGAAAATGTCGAATCAGATCGCCAGCTCCAGCTCCGATTTCTAGAATCTTTTCGTCTTCTTGGACGTGATTGTCTAGGGCTCTATCGATCCATCGATAGTTTCCCATTAGGCGATTTAGCAATAGAATATCGCGCCGGTTTTTAATCGCGTCGGGATGATCGAATTCCAGAGTATCGAGAATTTCCGGCTTTACGACACGCTCCATGGAAACTGACTAGACCGTATGGGGATCATTGGCGATATTTAGAATCACGATTAGGGGCTGCCAATGGATTCAAATTAAGGGTGAGGGACGCCTTTTCCTTCTAGGTGAAGTCGAATTTCCAGAGTTGGATTAACGCCAAAAATGAAAACGCGAAAAATAGGCAGTCCCCACTCTCGGTAGTCTATTTTAGCCACCCCATCGATCTGGATGGTCCCATCGTCCTTCGTACTCGTTTCGTACGCGAATCTTGCGGGCTTAGTTTTTCCGTGCAGGAGCAAATTTCCCTCGGCGAGCTGGATGCCTTCCTCCACAAAGTGACCGGTCATTTCAAACCGGCCTTGAGGGTATTTCTCAACTTCCAACCATTTCAGAACGCGACGGTCCTTCATTTTCGATCCGGAACTCAAATTTTTGTAGGGAATATCGAATACAGCTCTGGTCATTGCGAGCGAGTCTTTGTGGAGGTCAACGCTGGCTTCAAAGGATTGGCAGACGAAATTAGCCGGTACAAAGCCCAACGCTTTGGCCACGATTTCGATAGACGATTTTTCGTAGTCAATTTCCAGTGACAGCGACTCGCTAGCGACGGATAGGGACGGCCAAGCAATCAACAACAGACAAGCAAGGCCGTAGGCTGGCTTCATTGCCTTTAAAAGAAAAACAGAACTCCGATAAGAATGACCGAAAGGAAGGCCGTTACCCCAATGGGGAAGGCTCCCTTTTCGATCTGCAGACGAACTTCCGAGCGCAGGTTTTCCTGAGCGCTGCCATTTTTTCCCGTAAAGGTCCAATATGGTGTCAGCAGTAAAATCAACGCTCGAGAGGACCCCTCGGTAGCTGCGTTTCTTATCGAACCAACCAGTCCTCCAACAATGGTACGATGAGCCCAGGCGTTTAGTCCGTTCAAGGACTTGTCGAAAAGGCTATAGCCAAACCGAAAGCTCTTCCGGTACCACCAGTCGGCATCGAGATTGATGGAGCGGATTTCTGCGGGATAGATGCCGGACATCATCATCAAGGTAAAGGCGAGGGCCGAGAAGACGAGCAGCATGAACTGTCCATTGACGTGAGCGAAGGTGTAGGGGACGTAGGTCACTTCCCCGAACGGCAGAAGCGGGTAAATGGTCAGATTGGGGAACATGCCGATAAAGATGCACAGAAAAGCGGCAATCCCCATGGCGATGCGCATGTTGAGCGGAGCCTCTTTCACGCGGATGCCCGAGTCGTGCGAAAAGAAAGCGAAGAAGGGGATCTTGATGCCGGCATGGTGAAAGACCCCTGCCGAGGCGAAGAGCAAAGCGAGCCAGATGATCGTGAAATGCCCCTCCGCCGCTGCCGACATGACCATCGATTTGCTCACGAATCCGCTGAAGAGAGGGAAGGCCGAAATCGAGGCGGCTCCGATCATGCAACAGATTCCGGTGAAGGGCATGTACTTAAATAGTCCTCCCAGTTCGGTGGCCTTGATCTTGCCGGTCTGTAGAAGCACCGCTCCCATCGACATGAAGAGCAGAGCTTTGTATAAGATATGGCAATACACGTGGGCGGCCGCGCCGTTCATCGACATCTCTGTGCCGATGCCGATTCCAACCACCATGAAGCCCACTTGATTGATCAGGCTGTAGGCCAAAACCTTCCGCAGGTCGTTTTCCAGCACCGCGTAGAAGATGGGGAAAGTGGCCATGGCCATGCCGATCCAGATCAGCGAGGGTTCGCCTCCATAACCGCGCATCAGGGCGTAGACCGCCCCCTTGGTGGTGAAGGTTGCCATGAAAACCACACCGCCGATGGTAGCTTCTGGATAGGTGTCGGGTAGCCAGGCATGAAGCACTGGCCAGGCGCAATTCAGACCAAAGCCGATGAAGATGAGGTAGGAGGAAAGACCATCGAGTCCGATATGGCCGAACTCCGCCGACCCAGTTTCCTTCAGGCGCAACACAATGCCGGCAAAGAGAATGAGACCTCCGACCACGTGGACCAGCGCGTAGCGCAAAGCCGCGCTCAGAGACTCCTTGGTTCGTCGGCAAAGGATAAGCAGGAAAGCTCCGGTGGTCAGCATCTCCCAGAAGAGGAACATGGTGATCAAGTCGCCTGCCAGGACCATGCCTATGGCGCAGCCGGCGTAAAGAAACCCTGCGAAGTACTCTAGATTGTTTTTGCACTGCAGGTTGTAGAGCGTCGCTATGAAAGCGGCGACCGTGAACACGTTTACGAAAAGAAGACTCAGCTTATCCGCTCGACCGAAAACGAGCTCGAAGTTGAGAATCTCGTAGGTCCAGTAGGTCCCTACCTCCATTTGCAAGTAGCTGTAAAAGGCCAGAAGCGGAAGGGCCAGCATGTAGGCCGCTTTCAGCTTTCCTTTGAAAAGGGGGATCAGCAGAGCGCCCAGCAGCAAAATGAATTGTGGAGGGGCGCTATTCATAGTAGTCCTCGTCTCTTTTCACTAGCGGACGCAGAATGTATTTGGAAATCAATACAAGTAGTACGCAGGCCACGAAGCCGAACACGGCGTAGAAGCCTGGCCAGTTTTCCCATTCGTAATAGGCATGCTTGTCGAAGCGTTCCAGAAGGAAGAGGAAGTCGACGAGAAAGACGGCGACGCAAAGGGCGAATAGACCGTAAACGATCCGCTTTACGTTCTTCGATAGCTTTTCTGTCTTATGCTGACTGTCCATGGCGATTTTCGATCTTCTCGTATTCGATTTTCTAGTGGTGCCCGTGGGTTGCTCCTCCATCAGGAGCCGTGAGGATGATGATCGCCAGATAAATGACGAAAAGAGTCATGATGACCATGAAGGCTGGCTTGTAGCCTGGTATTGCTTCATGCTTGAGCTCGTGTAGTGGCTTTTCCATGGCGCGATTAGTTCGAGTTCAGGTATACGCTGGCGGCCATCTCCGCTAGCGAGAAGAAAGGTTCTGGATAGATGAAAAGAGCTATGGAGGCGATGGCTGTGACGGACAAAGCGATGACCGAGCAGGGATGAGCCTCTTGGAATTTCTTTTCGAACAAGGATTCCTCCGGCTTGCAGAAGAAGGCTTTGAAGGCGATCGGGAAGAAATAGGCCGCGTTGAGGAACGAGCTGATCAGCAACACGATCAGCATGGCGAAATGACCGCCGGAGACCGTGCCCCAGAGGAGATAGAACTTGCTCCAGAAACCGCCTCCCAATGGCAGGCCGATGACGCTTATCGACCCAATGAAAAAGGCGATCATCGTTATGGGCATCCGGTTGCCCAGTCCGACCATCTCGCTGATGTATTTCTTGCCGGTAGCTTGGAATATCGCTCCCGCGCAAAAGAAGAGAGTGATTTTGCCGAAAGCGTGCATACTGATGTGCATCATGCTTCCTGTAAGTCCTTGAGGCGTCAGGAGAGAAACGCCCAAGATGATATAGGACAGCTGCCCCACCGTGGAAAAGGCTAGACGGCGCTTGAGGTTGTCCTGCGTGAGGGCGATGAGTGAAGAGACTACAATGGTGAAAGCGGCGATCCAGCTGATGATGGCGCCCAGGTTTTCTGTAATCAGATATTCGATGCCAAAGACGCCCGTATCGACTCGCAGGATACAGAAGACACCAACCTTGACCACCGCCACGGCATGCAGCAAGGCGCTGACCGGCGTTGGCGCGACCATGGCTCCCGGCAGCCAGGAATGGAAAGGCATGAGGCCGCACTTGGCGAATCCGAAGGTAAGCAGAAGAAGGAGGATCACCGCTTCGCTGGAGCCGATGTGGCCTTCGAGGAATCCATTGCTCGAAAAATCGAGACTGCTGCCGGTTTTTATGAATACGTAGATCAGAGCCGGCAGCACGAATCCGATGGAAGTGCTGAGCAGATAGGTGAGATAGGTTCTGCCGCCGGTGCGAGCCTCTTTGTCCTGGTGATGCGTGACCAGCGGATAGGTAGCCAGCGACAGCATCTCGTAGAAGAGATAAAGCGTGAAGAGATTGGCCGAGAAAGCGACGCCGATGGTGGCGGAAAGCGAGACGGCGAAGAATGCATAGAAACGCGTTTGCGAGTGCTCCTTCAAGCCTCGCATGTATCCAATGGAGTACAACGAGGTAAGAATCCAAAGCGACGAAGCTACCAGACCGAAAAGCATGCCCAGTCCGTCCACCCTAAAGGCGATCTTTAGGTTGGGGACGATTTCCCAAAGCGTGTACTCGATGGTGGTGCCGCTCAGGATCGTAGGCAGCATGGAAACGACCAAGGCCAGCTTTATGAATCCTGCCACAAAGGTTGATCCTTCCCGCAAGTTAGGAGACTTGCCAAGGAAGACGATGGGAATCACCGCCAGCAGGGAAACGATGCAAGCCCAGACGGGAGTGAAGCTTTCGATAGTCGTCATTGTCGTGGCTTAGCGAATACCGCTCCCCAGATTTGAGCTACTTAGAAAATCGGAGATGACGGCAACGATGTCCTTGTTGTACAGTCCTATGACAAGAAGTAGGACTCCAGTGCCTAGAAGAGGAATCAGCTGAGATAGCGGAGCCTCGGAAATCTTGTCGTGTCCGTCGGAATGGTGATGGTCGTGCCCTTCCGCTGGCTTTACTCCGAAGTAGGCGATCTCGATGATACGGAAGAAAAGGACCGCGTTGATCAAGCTGGAGATGAGGAGTGCTACCACGTATTCCCAGCGACCGGAATTAATGCCGCCCTGGATTAGATACCACTTGCTGAAGAACCCGGCTGTAGGAGGGATTCCAATAAGCGAAAAGGCCCCGGCCAGAAAGCCAACCATAGTGAGAGGCATCTTCTTGAACATGCCGTCCAAAGCATTCAGGTCAGTTTTGCCTGTCTTGGAAATAATGATACCTGCGAAGAGGAATACGCAGAGCGTCATGAAGGCGTCGCTTATGATGTGGTAAATGGAGCCCACCATTCCCATTTCTTCGGCCAGCCAAACGCCGCCTACCATGTAGCCGACTTCCGCGATGATCAGGAAGGACAGCATCTTGCGCAGATTGGTTTGGCCGAGAGCGGAGATGGACCCAGCTAGGATCGCCAACACTGCCATCCAGACGATGATTCGGCTCCATTCGAGGTGGGCGAACGTGTATTCAGCTCCGTAAACAGTCAGCATCATTCTGACCATTACGTAGACCATGACCTTGGTGACCAGTGGAGCGAGAATGCAGCTCGAAGTCGTTGGCGAGAAGCAATAGGCATTGGGCAGCCAGGCGTGTAATGGGAAGAAGGCCATCTTGATCCAGACCCCAACCGTTATTAAAATGAAAGAGACCATGATGGCAGGTGAGCCGGCCAAGTCGCGCGCGACCAGTTGCTCCTGGATATCCACCATGTTGAGCGAACCTGTCTTTATATAGAGGTAGCCGACGCCGAGCAGATAGAACGAGGCGCCGATGGTTCCCATGATGACGTATTTGTAAGCCGCGAGGGTAGCTCTTTTCGGACCCATGGCAATCAGAGCGTAGCTGGTGAGGGCCGCGATTTCGATAAGCACGTAAAGATTGAAGGCGTCGCCAGTCAGGACCATGCCCAGCAGACCGGTTGCCAGCAGCAGAAAAAGCGAATAGAATTGGGAAACCTTATCTCCGTTTTCCGCTAGAACGGTTCTTTTCGAATAGATGGCTGCTAGTAAGGAAACGCTTGATACCACGACGACAACGAGAGCGTTGAGCCCATCGATGCGAAGCTCGATGCCGAAGGGCGGTTCCCATCCACCCAGGTGGTAGCGGATAACCCCGCCTTCCAGAACGCTGAGCAGCGTGACGATGCTAGCCCAGACCGAACCCGCCATGCCAAGCAGGACCAGTGGATAGCAGACTGCCCGGAAGCGAAAACCCACCAGGGCAACGATGATGGAAGCCAGGAAAGGGATAAGGAGTATGAGAGCCGGAGCCTGATCAATCATTGCTAGACTTAATCGTATCCAGAATTTCGCTCTCTTCGATCGAGCCGAATTCTCCGTAGAGCTTCTGCGTTATGGCCAGACCGACTCCAAGGGTGCTGACTCCAACCACAATAGCTGTTAGCATGAGAACGTGGGGTAGGGGGTTCGAGAAATCGTCTGGCTTGATAACTAGATCCGGATAGTGGGATCCTGCCGCCGCATCTCCGTGGTCGGCATGGGAATCATGATGCTCTTTGGCAAGCGTATCCAATGCTTGGTGATGATCGCCTTGTCCGTCTTCATGATGCTCCCCATGCTCGGGATGGATCTGGTCGTGGTAGAGAATGGGAATGGTGGATCCTTCCTTTACGCTGATAGAAACGTAGAAGAGGATGATGGCCGTTTGGAAAATGGACATGCCGATCAGCTTCTTCACGAAGTTGTTCTTCGAGATCATGGCGTAGAGTCCGATCATCATTATGATGACGTAGATCCAGTAGTTGAAGCTTGGGGACAGAGATTCTAGCATTAGAGACCCTCCTTCAGATCGCCGCCCGAGGCGAGGTTCGAGTAGATGGAGAACATGATGGCCGTCACGGTGAAAGCCACGCCGATTTCCACGCCGAGCATGCTATGCGATCGAGCCATGATCGAGTCGGTGGCCGGCATGAGCGGGTGTAGAACGCTGTAATCCAAGAAATTGCTTCCAAAGAGCATGGCCACCAAGCCGAATCCGGCGTAGATGAGGATGCCGATAACCGCTAGTTTCAGTACCCGCTTTTCGGGCACCCATTTTTGGGCGGTTTGGAGATCCTTAGCCACCGCGAGCAGGATAAAGCTGGCTCCGAAGATCACCCCGCCCTGGAAGCCACCTCCTGGGCTATGGTGTCCGTGGGCTATGACATAGAGAGCAAAAATTTGAATGATGGGGATAAGGAGCCGGCAAGTGGTTGTGATGATCAAGTCCGGCTTCTCCTTGCTGATAGTCTCTTTGGGGGCGGCTAGTTTCGGTCCTGGTCCGTATCGACGAAGAACGCCGATGATGGCGATGCCTGCGGTAAAGATAACCACCGTTTCGAACATGGTATCGTATCCACGAAAGTCAGCCAAGACCGCGGTCACCATATTGGGTACGGCAGTGACATGAATCGTCTCGGTTATATAGTATTGCGAAAGACGATAACTGTTGGCCGGCGATGTCGTGTCACCCCAATCGGGAAAGTCGTGCACTGCCGAAAGCAGCAGGCCTCCGGTCAAGATGACGGCGATGAGTCCTAGAATTTTCAATCCGATGACCTCCTTGAAGTTCGAAGAACCGTTGCAATGAGAAATACCGCGCTCACTCCCGCTCCCACCGCGGCTTCGGTAAAGGCTACGTCGACTGCTTCCATTTCCGCCCAAAGCAGGCACATGAGAAAGCTGTAGACGCCGAATATCATGCTAGCGCTCAGCAGATCCTTAGTCCGCAAAGAGATGATGGCGGTGATGACCAGGAAAACCAGAAGTATGAGGTCGAAGGCCCAGATCATTTGCTCTCGCCTCCTTTTCCGCTTTTGCGTGTCCAGACTTTCTGCCCTTCCTCCAGGCCAGCTCGGATCAGAGCATGAGTGCTGGTGGGGCTGGTAATCATGATGAAGACCGTGATGAAGAGGATTTTCCCTGCCACCAGGATATTCGCCAAACTGAAGTCCTGTAGTTGATAAATGGCGACGCCGACGAAAATGAGAAAGATGGACATGGTGTCCCCCTTGCCCGCCGCGTGCATACGGGTATAGAAATCAGGGAAGCGGATGATGCCAATGGCTCCTCCCAAAAAGAAGAACAAGCCGAGGCAAACCAGGACGATGCAAATGATGTTCAGGACCATGGGCTATTTTTCCGCTTCGATGCTTGAAATGGGCTGGTTAGGATGGACGCGATCCAAGTAGCGGGCGGCCGCGAGGGAACCGATGAAATTCAGGAGAGCGTAAGTGAGGGCGAAGTCCACAAACATTTCCACGCGACCGAAGATCATGCCAATGAATACAAGAAGAACCGTGGTCTTCGTTCCGATCACATTAACCGCGACGATTCTATCGATGGCGGTTGGTCCGACCACAATGCGATAAAGCATGGGAAGCATCATGGCGAGGAGGACGATTCCCGCATATTCGAAGAAGAGCTCCATGGCCTAAGACTCGCCTCCTTCAAAAACCTTGGAGATTTTTTGCTCCATGGAGTCGTCTTCCACGCCCGATTTGGTGTGTTCGCTGATCGAGTGAATGAGGAGCTCGTCTTCATCCAGCTCTATGGTGATGGTTCCAGGGGTAAGCGTAATCGAATTAGCCAGCGCGTATTTGCCGAAATCCGTCTTCAGCTTGGTTTTCACTCGGACGAGCGACGGATCCAATCCCTTTAGGTCGCCAGGCGTTAATGCCAGTTTGAGTATGTGCAGGTTGGAGAGAGCTATCTGATAAAGAAGCCAAAGCAAGTAGCCAGGAATGCGAAGAATTTGCTGCAGACGCTGGCCAACCCCGGCTTCCCGGTCCTCGAAGAAAAAGCTCGATGAGATAAGCGTGACGACAAGGCAGGAAATGGCGCCAAGCGTCAGGTGAAAGGCGTCAAACAGTCCGGAGAAAACCATCCACGTTCCGAAGAGGATGAGGAAAATGGCGATGCGATACATGGATATGCAGTCGTGAGGGAAGGAGATGGAGCTCCGAATCCTAGCCAGTTCGGGCTAAGGATTCAGAGTGGGCATACGAAAAAGATCTCCTCAGTTTTCACAAGTTTTTTCAGATTTTTGTTTCTTAAAAAGGAGGTGACGGGTGCTGACGAGTCTCCTCGTTTTAGTCTAGAGGCTTTCATTATAAGGGTCCCCTAAGTCCTAAAGTCGATTTCCAGGCGAATCCTGGAAAAGACGATTGACATAAACGGTTTTTGTTCTGATCTAGTATTGTACTAGATAAATAGTACAATGTTTCTATCAGTCAGTTTAGGCCAGAAAAGGCAGGTGTGGATGTATGTTTGAGTTTCGGTTAGATACCCGGAGTGGGGTTCCTTTCTATCGTCAGATAATCGATCAGATTCGATTCGGGATAGCGACGGGGCAGCTGCGGATGGGGGAGCAGCTGCCTACCGTTCGCTCCCTCGCGGTCCAGCTGAAGGTAAATCTGAATACGGTGATCAAGGCCTACAAGGAGTTGGAAATTCAGAAGATACTCGAAACGCAGCAGGGAACTGGAACCTTCATTGGATCCGAGACGGTCAATGTATCCGCAAAGGAAAGACGCAACAAGACGAAATCGATCTGCGAGGAATTTGTGAATGTGGCTGCTGTTTATGGCATAACGCCGAAACAGCTTATCGAGGAATTGCAAAAAAATGAAGGAGGCAACTTATGAAATTGGAAATACCTGTCGAGTCCGAGATCAGAACCAGAAGCGGTTTGAGTATCGTGTCGCTAGCCTTGGGGGTCGTTCTGATCGGTCCTGTGATTTGGCTTGCTGCCATTGGCGTCCTTTCGACGCTTGCCGCAGTCATTCTTGGCAACTTGGGAGCCTTCATCGCCTATTCGGTTAGAATAGCCCATCAGTGGGAGAAGGGTGTCGTGCTTCGTATGGGAAAATTCACCGGGCTTCGCGGTCCTGGCATTTTCTTCGTCATTCCGATCATTGACGAGGTGAATAGCTTCATCGATCAGCGTGTGCGAGTCACCGATTTCCATGCGGAGAAAACGCTCACCAAGGACACGGTGCCCGTCAATGTGGATGCGGTGGTGTATTGGATGGTTTGGGACGTCGAAAAAGCGGCTCTAGAGGTAGAGAGGTATAACGAGGCCGTGTCCTATGTAGCGCAAACGGCCCTACGCGACATCATTGGACGCCATGAGCTGGCCGATCTTCTCCAACATCGTGACACGATTGGCGAAGCTTTGCAGAAGACGATGGATGAGCATACTAATCCTTGGGGAATTACCTGCCAGACCGTTGGAATAAAGGATATCATTATTCCGGAGGCGCTTGCCGATGCCATGAGCAAGCAGGCCCAAGCTGAACGCGAAAGGCAGGCTCGTATTATTCTAGGCACGGCCGAAACCGAGATCTCGGAAAAGTTCGCCAAAGCCAGTGAGAAGTATTCAAAAAATCCTGTTGCGCTCCAACTGCGTGGAATGAACATGCTCTTTGAGGGACTTAAGGAAAAAGGTTCGTTGATTATCGTGCCGAGTTCGGCCCTCGATTCCATGAATCTTGGAGCGGTTGGCGGCTTGTCGGCCTTGGCTGAGCAGCAGACGCTAGGTCATTCGAAAGAACCGGCAACCTAGTTGGCAAATTATCTATTTCCTGCAGGTCTTTCCCTGCTGTCTTGATTAGATCGAAGTCCGCGGACCTCAGCCGTAGTTCAAATCAGGGACTTGGATTAAAATGCCCAATGCCCATTTTGCTTGCTCGTTCTGATGGTTGGAGAAGAGACTGAAAAGCATTCCAGCCATGGCATTGTTGCTTTTCTACCTGTTTCTAGCTCTTGGATTTTCATTCCTTTGCTCTATTTTGGAGGCTAGCCTGCTTTCGATGCCTCCCTCTTTCGTAAAGAATCTGGAAGGCAAGGGGACCAAGGTCGGGCGACGTTTGGCTGCTTTGAAGAAGGATATCGACAGACCCTTGGCTGCCATATTGTCCCTTAATACGATTGCCCACACGGTGGGGGCTGCAGGAGTCGGAGCTCAGGCCGCTTCCGTTTTGGGGCAGGGATATTTCGGAGTTATCTCGGCGATTCTCACTCTGCTTATTCTATTCGTTTCCGAAATCATACCCAAGACGCTTGGAGCTCTGTATTGGAAGTCTTTGGTAGGATTCACCGCTTACTCTTGCCAGGTGATTATCGTCCTGCTTTCACCACTTGTCTGGATATCGGAAAAACTGATACGCGTTATTCAGCCGAAAGGAAAAATCGAGGACAAGATTAGCCGTGATGAAGTCGTGGCTATGGCTCAGCTCGGCTTGAGCGAAGGCGTTATAGCCGAGAGCGAGAGCAATATAATTCGAAATCTGATTCGTTTTAAGAATATTCGTATCGAGGATATAATGACGCCTCGGACGGTCGTAAGCAAGCTGGATGAATCGATCGCGTGTGACGAGGCGATCCGAAAAAGGACGGACATGCGGTTTTCGCGAATTCCGGTTTTCGCTGATAATCCGGAGAACATTATTGGCTATGTGCTCAAGCAGCGGATACTTGAAGAAGTGGCCTTCGATAGGCATTCCACATTGATCTCGGAAATCAAGAGACCGATCCGAGTAATATCGGAGCAAGCTTCCCTAGCTACTCTTTTCAGCGAACTTTTGCACTCAAGAGAGCAAATCGCAGTTGTCGTTGACGAGTACGGAAGCATGTCCGGAATTGTGACACAGGAAGATTTGATCGAAACGCTCCTTGGGCTCGAGATTATCGATGAATCGGATCAAGCCGAGGACATGCGGGAACTCGCTCGCAGAAAATGGAAGCAGCGGGCTGAAAGGATGGGAATCGTTCTGCCCGATCCTGCTAAGGAGAAATAGCGTTCGGTTTTCAGGATCGTAACCATAAATTGGTGACGATTTTCCGTTTCATCTGGATTATTTTAATTCAAAGGTCTTGGCGACTTCTTGAATGAATGCGACTTCAGACCCAATCAGTTCGGCATCGGAATAAAGTAGAACATTGCACAGACGGAGCGCTCGATAGCGTCCCTCCCTGTTCTCAAGCCTCTCCCCTATGTCCTTTAGGAAATCTAGTCGCGATTCGTCGGACTCGCTAAGTCTCTGGGCTTGTGAGCGAGAGGTTTCGATATAGGACTCTATGGGAGTGTCGGATTGCCAATCGAAACGCTCTGCGGTGTTCTCTAATGTGATTATCTCCTTTTGACTTTCACGAGAATCTGAATACGCTGCGAGTAGCAGTAGGTCGATTATCGCCTCTCGTTGCCCTTGGCCGAGGTTGTCGATTTTCACGTCTTCCTTCTTATGGAGAAAAAGATTTTTAATGGCCTCGATCATCGTGACATTTTACGATGTTAATCGTTGTTATTCCGAACGCGAGCAAGTTTTTTAAACCCGCATCCGATAATATAGGCGTGATTCCAATCCGCTCCGTCACCTGATCGCGTAGACCTGACCTGCAAGAACAGGTTGATACGTTTTCTCTCCCCAGTATCGAAGGAAATGTCGATGGGACGAAATCGATTTTCCCTATAAGCTCCGACCCGATAGTCGAAAAAGAACTCGTTGGAGAAATTAAAATGAGTCATTCTGGGCAGCCAGCTAGCTTGTCGCGAGAACAGTAATCGATGTCTGGATACTAATTCGGTTGCGTAGTCTCGACTCTCCCACCAACGCGTTTCCAGTCGGTTGCGTAGCGTCAATTTTGTTCCTTCTCCCAGCTGCCAACTGGGATTCACTTCCAGTTCCATGCGAGCCAGTGTGTTCCAGCCTCCCGTCTCGTCCTTGATTTCAATCCATCCCGGACCGATGCCTAGGGAAAGATTTGGTTTCCATTGATAATAGAGCTTCTGCTGAGCAAACCAAGTTCCGATTTTGCTGGCATCATTTATCCATCGGGCTTCGGCGTAAGTGAAAGTCGACCACTTCGGATCCTTGTATTGCTGTAAAAGGAACGTGTTCCACATTCGGAAATCCTGGTCGAATTGAGCTACTGCTGACGAGGCAATGGCGCAACTTGCGATAAGGATGAAAATTGGAGCTGCTCGCCCCCGTCTGAATTTCATGGCTCACTCTTGTTATGACTAAGAGCCTAAAACCAGGATTTTGATAAGTAAATCTAAATTTATAATAAAATATAATTAGAATATCTAATTTTAAATCGGCTCTTGGCCTATACGCCTTTATGCCTGGATAGCCTTCAGAATCGATTCGGCCAAAGCCAAGTGCCCTACGGTGTTCAGGTGTACTCGATCGGGCGAGAGCTGAGAATGATCGAAGTTTTTCAGGAGACTGTCCATGCAGGCCTGAGCATCTATGGATAGAGCGTCGTATTTTGGAGCGAGTTCCTCCAGCACCACCTTCCCATAGGAATCCATGGCAGCTCGAAAGGGATCTTGCGTGTCGTCAATTAGAACAAATGGAGTGATAAGAATGAGACCCTGGAGGCTTGGTCGAATCGATTGCAGCAATTTGTCGTAGATTTCTCGATACTCCTCAATGGGAACGGGCTTCAGCGATTCGGAAACCGCTTTTCCGAATCCCCGCCACACGTCGTTGATCCCAATGCCTACGCTCAGCCAATCGGGGTGTTCTTCCATCACGTCTCGATTCCATCGTTCTTGAAGTTCCCGAATCGTATTGCCACCCACGCCTCGATTGACCACTTCGATTTTTCGTTCGGTGTATCGATTGGCAAGGATGGCATTGATCAGGTTGACGTATCCCTGACCGTATTCAGGCTGTGGATTCCAGTTCGAAGGTTCTATTCCCTTGGTTCTTCCACAATCGGTTATGGAATCTCCGATCAACACCCATTTGCTGCCTGGTTCGATTATCATGGAATGAATTATTCGAATGGCTTTTGGCCGGATGCAAGGGTTTAAAAACGGGGGATATTTTTTGCGGTTCCCATCTACTTCCGCTGCTCCATCTTCTTCTAAAATCCATTCTTCAACAAGCGACGACAAGAAGAGAATCTCCTAGCAATCGCACTTGCGGGGAGTGAAGTCGATCACGTTTCCTCTGCCGTCCGTTTCAACCAGGCAGCAATCCAACATGATTTTCTTGAGCTTCGACCGAGCTCGCTGAACGCGGGACTTGACTGCCGAGTAGCCAAGTCCTTGCTGTTCGGCGATCTCCTTTTGGGATACGCCCTCGATTTCAGTCAGAGTAAGCAGTCGACGATCCTCTTCCGGCAATTCCTGCAGCATGCCTGGCAGCCAGCTGGCTACTTCATTATTGTAGTTATCGTTTCGATACTCTTCAGAATCAATCGCCCTATCTTCGCTTTCCTCGAGGTCGGAACGATTGCGCCGATAATAGTCTGTGACGACATTGCGGGCAATACTGAAGGCCCATGGCTGGAGGCGTTCCTCGTCTTTCAGAGAATTGATCCGCTTAGCGATTTTCACCAGCGTGTCCTGCGTTAAATCATCCGCGATTTCACGGGACGGCACTCGGGATCTGATAAACCGAAACAGACTGGTTCTCAGTTCCTGCCAATGGACGATACTGTTGGATTTCAGCTCGGGCATTTGATGAAACGGTAATGGCGCTGACAATTTTGCCAACGCCACGTTTCAGAGAAATGAAGGTTTCCCCTGGATTTTAGCAGCAACCAGCTTGAACTGCTTCCTTCTCCTTCTCCGCTTCCTCGCTAGAGCAGCATTCGGTTTCTTTATCGCTTTTCAGATCCGAATTGTAGTCCGTGACCACAAAGATCTCCCACTCGTTGCCATCCGGATCATTGACCCATATTTTGTCCTGTACCGCGTAGCAGCAGATTCTTTGCTCTTCGACCTTTACCGGCATGCCCAGCTTTTCAAAACGCTCCTTGGCCTGGGTCACTGCCTCGCTTGATTTCACCTGTATGCCGAAGTGGGAAACGTTGGATGCCGGAGCCGACGATTCTTTCGAGAGACCTATGGCTAGATTGATGGAAGGATCGTCGAGTTCAAACTTTGCGTAATCCTCCTTTATTTTGCTAGGCTCGGCCTGAAAGAGCTCCTTGTAGAAGGAGATCGATTTTTCGAGATCCGTCGCGCTGATGCCAAAGTGAATCCGGCTATTGTTTTTAAAAGCTACGTCTGTGTTTTCGTTCATGATGATATTTCTTGGTTCATTTGGTAAGACGCAGCCTTTGTCGAAAAGACGCGCTAAAAGTGATCGAAGTAAAATGCCCTGTCTCTCAAAACAGGATCATCAAATCGTAGCACTATCCAGCGATCTGCTAGATAAGTAATTGTCTCCCAGATTCTCTGTTCGAAAACTATCGTGCTAATATCAGCTACTTCCCGGTTTCGGTCGTTTGAAAAAGCATTTCAATTGTGTTGAAACAAGACTAGACCCAACCCTTCATTCGTAGGGATCGTCACGATACTTATCCATGTCCAAATCTAGAATCTTCAAATATGCCTCTTTGGCGGTGATACTGGTTTGGGGATTTATCAAGCTACTACCTGAGCGAGAAGAGCCCGTAGCCATTAGCGATCAAGAGGCTCCCGCTTCGGCCAAAAGGGACGTGAAGCATGTTATCAAATTCGCTCCTGGCAATCAGTACACGCCTGGGGTGCGGCTGTTTGGGATGAGCGAGCCTCTTGAGGGCTTAACCAAGGTTATTCGAAAGTACGAAGCCCGCCATCCTGATACGCGGATCGAAGTTTTCAACGTTCCTACCGTCCAGCGAGAGTATCTCGTCACCCAGTTGAGCAGTGGAGCTGCCCCCGACATCGTTAAAGTGAATGTCGAGGACGTGTGGGTTGACGTGCACAAGAATTGGTATGTCCCTTTGGATACGTTTCTCGATCAGCCCAATCCCTATGTAGTGGAGAAGGCCGACCCCAGTTTACCTGGGGCGCGCCAATGGTGGGATATGTTTCGCTATCAGGCAATCACCCGCGGCAAGGCGGGTCCCGATGGCAAATACTATTGCTACACCTTGGATGCCGTGGAAACAGGAATATTCTACAACAAGACTTTGTTTGGCCAGCTTGGCTTGGAAGTTCCGGAAACCATGACCGAGTTCTTCCATGTGGCGGAAACCATCAAGAAAAATGGATACATTCCCCTGTCGATGGTGCTGCTGAGCTATGCGGACTGGGGCGTCGATCTTATTTTCGATCAGCTCTACCACGATTTGCTGCCTGGTATCGATCTGGTCAAGGATCCGACTAGGGAGGCTTATCTGCAGGGCTACTTGGACAGCGAGGAAATCGCCTTTCTACATACGAAAGGTTTCTTCACGAAAGACGATCCTCGCTTTCAGGAAAAATGGAGACTGCTCAAGCGACTCCGCCAATACATGCCTCAAGAGATAAGCGTGAGGTCTGGAGGTGATCGACAATTCGTTAATCAGCAAGCTGCCATGATCTGGATCACCAGCACGTTTACTTACCGACTTGTGGCTGACCAGGATCTAGGTTTCGAATGGGGCGTTTTCTATTTTCCCATGATCGACGAGGCCGTTTCTAAGATGACCGCCAATACGCCGGCCTGCGTGATTGGCGGCGCCGCTACCCAGCTCGAGGTGACCAATAGCGCGGTGAGCGATACTGATCCGAATTTGCCATTCGAACAGCGAATACAGGAGTCCGAGCGACTCAAGCGGGTGGTCGGCTTTCTGCAATTTCTGTCTTTGCCGGAGAATGCCGCTCTTGTGACCAACGAACACCCACGCTTCATCCCCAATATTGTAGGGGTAGAGCCACTACCTGAACTGGAGCCATTCCAAAAGATATTGGAGAGACGGTATACTACTACAAAATGGATGAATTCCTTCGATCTTCGCTTCTTCGATGTGCTACAGCGCATGTTCGCCTTGTATTTGGAAGATGGAGCCACTTTGGAAGAGCTGGTAGACTGGATGGAGAGCAACGTAAGCGCGTCGAGCGAGCTGTTCGAAAATCGAAAGGGGATTGACTGGGAGGCCCTGGAAAAAAAGTGGCAAGAACTGGCTCCCGCCCGGGAGGGAATGACTTTCCTGCCCAAACCGCTACAGGAGAATCCCGCGCTGTGAAGCAGGAAAAGTTCAGTTTCACCTTTACCTGCTACGTTATTATCCTCCCTACGCTAGCTCTTCTATTCACATTCATCTATCTCCCGGTGGTCTGGGCCTTCTCGCGCTCCCTTTACGACTTCGAGATAGGCAGCGAGTCGCGTTTCGTGGGACTGGGCAACTTTGGGGAGTATCTGTTTAGCGATCCGACCTTCTGGCCTTCTATGCTTCATATGGGAGCATTGACGTTTTTCCTGGTCTGCGTTCGCCTGACTATTCCTCTTGTCGTTGCCAAATTGATACACTCTCTCTCGACCGAGAAATCTCGCTACGTTTATCGAACCATTTTTCTGGCTCCAATCGTTGTTCCGGGAGTGGCTCTGCAGTTGATTTGGATGAATCTGATTTATTCCGATGTCGGACTCTTGAACGAGACTCTTCGCGCAATTGGTTTGGCCAATTTCACCCAAGGCTGGCTTACAAATCCGGATACAGCTCTCCTTGCCATTATGGTTATCGGTTTCCCCTTTGTCAGTGGTATCGATGTGCTGATCTACTATGCTGGGTTGTCAAGCATACCGGAAGATGTGAACGAGTCGTGCGCGCTTGAAGGATGCGTTGGCATTCGCAAATTCTTCCGTATCGACGTTCCTCTGGTGCTCAGCCAGCTGAAGCTCATCCTGATCCTGACTATTATCAACGGCCTGCAAGCTTTCGAGAACGTTTACATCCTTACCGAAGGCGGTCCTGGCTACGAGACGATTGTACCCGGATTATGGATGTACTACAATGCCTTCAAATTTCAGCGCATGGGCTACGCCTGCGCTATAGGAGTAGTACTGTTCCTGATGATCCTAACTTTGACCATCATTAACATAAAATATTTCCGGTCGGCGGAAGAAGTGAAAGAAGGAGCATGATGTTAGGCGGAAAGGTTTTCAATGCGTAGGCCACGTTACCAGAATGTCGTTCTCCATGCCGTACTGATTGTATTGGCATCGCTAACACTGACGCCTTTTCTGTTTACAGCCAACAACATCTTTCGAACCAAAAAGGAATTTGATCAAAGCTTTTTCTCGTTTCCAGACGCATTTGAAGGGCTGATCGAGGTTTCCGCTTTGTATTTAACTGGCAATGACGACCAAGTCGAAGTGGTTGACGAGTTTGGAGCGAGGGAGATCGTGGATAGAGACGAGGCATTTAGTCGTTACATCGACTATGCCCAACAGGGACCATCCAAGGCTTGGAGCGTCCTTCGGCCATTTATGCAGAACTCCTTTCTGGTGTCCATCTGCACGGCTATCGGCGTGTGCCTGGTCGGCTCTTCGACGGCTTATATCCTTTCGCGTTATCGGTTCGCGGGTCGAGAAGTCGTGTTCATGAGTGTTTTGTCGACGATGATGTTCCCCGCCGTGCTGACCCTTGTCCCCAGCTTTCTCCTCGTCAAGGAGCTTGGCCTTCTGAATTCCTATTGGGCGATGATTCTTCCGTACATTGCCAGTGGGCAGGTCATCGCCATTTTCGTTTTTCGCAGCTTTTTCGCTGGTCTGCCGGAAGAGCTTTTCGAGAGCGCTCGCATCGATGGAGCCGGGCACCTGGGGATTTATCTGAATATTATACTTCCGCTTTCCAAGCCCGTCTTTTCCGTCGTCATCATTATGAACGTGCTCTACACCTGGAACCAGTTTCTCTGGCCTTTCATCGTCAACACCGATGGCAGCAAGCACGTTATCGCCTCGGGACTATTCATCATGGCGCGCTCGCAGGAAGCTGAGGACTATAGCTTGATGTTCGCCGCTTATTCAATCAGTAGCATTCCGCTGCTGATTTTGTTCATCTACGCCACGAAGCCATTTATGCGAGGTATCACCTCGGGCGCCTTAAAGGCATAGAAAACAATCTTCTTCTACTTCTCCATTCTTCTTTCAAATAATCTTCAGAAGTAGAAGTAGAAGTAGAAGTAGAAGTAGAAGTAGAAGGGAGAGGGGAGAAGATCAACGCGTTCCGATAAACGAATACGTTCCCGAGCCCAATTCTATCACTTTTTCGTATTCGCGATTCAATACGACTTGCTTGCCAATGCCTGAAACAGCGTCCCCGCTTTCAACGTAGTTTCCGAATTCCTCTGGAAGGATCAGTCGAGCGGACGTGTTCACTGGTATTTCGACTTTCCACAAGAAAGTATCTCCTTGTATCTTCCAAGAGCTGCTGGCCAGTCCGTAGGGCGTATCCACTTTTCCAGTTGCGTGTTGAAGGTTATCGGTAAGTTGAGGGTTTAGGATCATCCTTTTGAAAGCCGGTTTTTCAGGATCGATTCGGATCCCCGCTACGCTTTCGTAAAACCAGTTATCGAATCCTCCGTGAAATGGATGGCTGAGGGACTTGGAGGTAGTGCCGGTCTCAGGATCGACGCGGCTCATGTTCTCGAAAAGCGTAGTTCCTCCCAATGAGAACATGTATTGAAAACTCGGATATTCCGTTTGCTGAAATATATTGTAGGCTACATTGGTATGGCCATGGTCGGTTAAAGCCTTGTAGAGATAGGTGGCTCCGTGAGCTCCCACATTGAATTTCCCGCCGTTTTCCAAGCTTACGTCATAGGCCAGCATGTTGGCGACATCGCCCACTTGATCCATTGAAGGCAATCCATATGCAATTGCCAAAGCGTTTGCCGTTTGGCTGCCAAAGTTGCTGTTTCGCTTATTGAAAAAGGCGTCCTCGATTACTTTGGACAAAGCCGTTTTCCATTTGGCAAATTCATTGGCGTCCTTCTCTTTACCCAACAGAGAGGCCATGCGTTCCATCAACTCGCTGGCGAAATAGAAGTGAAGCGTCGCTGACAGTTTTGGAGAGGTATGGAAAGGGCTTCCGTCCTTTTGCTTCATGGAGCGATCGATGGAATCAGGCTGATCGCACCAGTCGCCCAGAGCGTCAGATACGATCCAATTGCCCGCATCGGATCTACTTACTTCCATAAACCGCTTCATGTAGGGATAGTGTTCTTCCAAGAGGCGCGCATCGCCGGTGTAGAGATAATGAAACCAAGGAATGAATACGGTCGCTACGGCCCAGTCGAATGTGCCAGGCGGCACTCTTCTTCCCGGAGCGATGGCTTCCGGAATCCCGCTTTTCTGTTTGTCTGAGCTCGTCTGAATGTCGCGGATATACTTCCTCCAGAACTGAAACATGTCGTAGTTGTAGAAGGTCATCTCCACTGTGTTGTGGGCGTCGCCTAGCCAGCCGCACTTCTCGCGATGCGGACAATCAGTGGGGATGCTCTGGAGGTTGGATTCGTAGGTCCACTTTATCGTTTCATGAACTCGATCTAGAATGGGATCCGAGCTCTCGAATGCTCCAATCGTAGGAACATCGCTACGAATCAGGTAGCCGGTGATCGAGTCGAGTTCGGGTTTGGATTCCAGTCCGGCGATTTCAACGTAGCGAAACCCATGGAAAGTGAAACGTGGTTCCCAGGTTTCGATGCCCACGCCGCTGCAAATGTAACGATCATGTTGATACACTCCCGTAGCGGCGCTTCCAATCGATCCCACATGGAGGTCGCCGGATCTGTCTAGTTGCTCGGAAAACCTAAGGTCCACAATCGTCCCTCTTTCAGCCTCAAGACTGATGGAGACCCATCCAGCAAAGTTCTGACCCATATCGACTATCCATTTCCCGTTTTCGGACTGTGTTATGGCGACGGGTCGAATCTCCCTCGTTTTTCGACAGGGAGCGACGAGCTGAGGCTCCAGGGTTTTTGGCAGAGGCTGATCGTCGTTCGGAGCTGATGCTGGCCCCCAGTCGGAATCGTCGCTTGTGACAAGGTCCTCCAGGTTGATTCTCGCGTCGTAGACTTCGCCTGAATAGAGGTTTGAAATGGAAATAGGGCTTTCCTTTACGCCCCAACTGGAGTCCGTGACGATGGTTTCCTTAGATCCATCTTCGTATTCGATTTCCAATTGCGCAATGGCTAGCGGATCTCCATAACGAAGCCTGGAGGCGAAAAAGCCATGGCTCTGACCGTACCAGCCTTCCCCTAGCAGAATAGCCAAAGTTTGCTCGCCTTCGCCGATTTTCTCATCAACTCGGTCGATGTTGTACAAGGCTCTGGATTCGTAGTCAGTTTGACCAGGATCGAGAACTCTATCTGATATTTTCGTTCCATTAAGATAGATCTCGTAGAATCCCAAGGCGGAACTATAGAGAAGCGCTTTGGATACTGGCTTTTCTATGGCAAACGATTTCCTCAGCACTACGGCCGGCTTGACTTCAGCAAGCATTTCCTGGCGTTGACGCTTTCTCTCCGCGTCGAGCTCGATCGGTTTAACTTTTCTGGTCTGAAGTTTGTCGTAAAGAATCGCCTCGCGCCACTCCTCGGTTTCTTGATCGCGGTTTGGTTCAATGCTAGCCCCGCCTATCCAGTCGGCCTTCCAATCGCTTTGGTGGAGCAGGCCCATTTCCCAGTTTGCCGGTTTGCTCCAGTCGGACATTTCCCCGTCTGCGCTTCTTGTCCTTACTTTCCAGAAGCTAGTCTGCCGAGATGAAAGAGGTTTTCCATTGTATTCAACTAGGTGGGACTGATCGCTCTTTGTTTCGCCGCTTTCCCAGAGATCGCCTTTACCTTCATTTAGTATCTCCAAGCTTGAAGCCACAAGGATCTCATATGCGGATTGGCGTTGGTTTCTTCCTTCCGAAGCCAGCTTCCAGGAGAGTCTCGGTTTAGGCGAATGAATGCCGATCGGGTTTGGCAGGTATTCGCAACGAAGGTCGACAGGATGAATGGCGGCTACACTTGTCATGGGAAGGATAAGAGGAATTAGAAATTTGAATACGAGATTCATTGGGGGCTCGTTTAATGAGAGATTTGCGACTGGCCGGCGTTTAGATATAGTTTAGGAATCCAGGGATTCAGAATGCGTCATGAATCCATAATCATATTATGCCTGATGATTGGAGATGATAAAGGGTGAGTTCGTCTTGCGAGTCATGGCGAAGTAGCGAATTGAGTATTCTGCTTCTAAATCAGAGTCGGTCCAGCGTTTGCGGAATAGTGCTAGATTTCTCGGACCGTATGCTAATAGTAGTCTTCTCGTTGCTTGTGTGAACTGTTTGGAGCTCCTAAGTTCGTTTTTCTCCTACCCCTGCATGTCTAACCTCAAACACTCTCTTTGCGAATGAGCGATGAATTAGAAACCAAACACAACAAGCTTGACGAATTCGAGCGCGAACCCGTTCCCGAGAGCGCTCAGAAGGGAGCCAAGAGCTTTTGGGGAATGTACGCGGGCGAGCACACGGCTGGTACGGAGTTCATGATTGGGCCCCTCTTCATCGCTTGGGGTGTAAATGCTTTTGATATCCTGGTCGGGCTACTGATAGGCAACTTTATGGCCGTTCTTTCCTGGCGCTATTTGACCGCTAAAGTGGCGACGGATGTGCGAGAAACTTTGTATTTCAAACTCGAGAAAATCTGCGGTCGAAATCTCGTTTCAATTTACAATCTGGCTAACGGCGTCGCGTTTTGCTTCCTGGCGGGAGCGATGGTTACGGTTTCGGCGACCGCTGTAGGCGTTCCTTTCGACAATGTTAGAATGCCGACTTTTTCCGATACCATGCCTACTGGTGTCGCTTGGACGGTTGTCTGTTTGATCATTGGAGGAATGATGACTTTAGTGGCCGTACGAGGTTACGGTGTGGTCGCTCGCGTTAGCCATATTGCCGCTCCTTGGATGTTTCTGATCTTCCTGGCTTGCGGCGTTGTTACCCTCGCCAAGCTTGGGACGGTCAACATCATTGAAATTCTCCAGCCGGTTGAAGGTTCCGAGAAGAAGATCGGAGTGTGGGGCGTGGCTTTCTTCGCTTGGTTCTGTAACGCGGCCATGCATTTCGGAATGTCCGACATGTCTGTGCTTCGTTTCGCTAAAAAGCCGTCTTATGGCTGGGCTTCGGCTGCTGGCATGTATCTTGGTCATTATATCGCTTGGATCTGCGCGGCTTTGCTCCTCGCGTATTGGGTCCGCGAACGTGGAGCTAATCCAGCTGAAGGCGTAGCCCCTGGACCGATGGTTTACGATGCCGTCGGGGTGGCAGGTCTGATTTGCGTGGTCATTGCAGGTTGGACTACTGCGAATCCGACCATCTACCGTGCAGGATTGGCCTTCCAAGGAATCATGCCGAAGATGTCTCGAGCAACAGGTACGATCATCGCTGGAAGCGTTTGTACAATTGCGGGTATCTTTCCTGCATTCGCTATGAACCTGATTGGTTTCGTCGGCGTTTATGGAACGATTCTAGCGCCCATCGGCGCCATTATTGTGGTGGACCATTTCCTGTCCAAACGTGTGGGCATTTTGAGCAACCCTGCGGAAAAGCTTGGGTTGCAATTCAACTGGACCGTGCTCGTCGCTTGGGTGGTTCCCGTGGGGATCGCGTTATATCTTGCTCAGAGCAACGGCTATCTACCTCACTTTAACGTTCTGCCATGCTGGATTGCCTGCGGGTTGATCTACCTTCTCATGAGCAAGGTGACAAGCCCGTCTAGCGCTCAGTAGCTGCACTCGAAAAATGAATACAAAATTCTAACGACTGAATTCTTATGATTCTCAAAGCGCTCGCATACATAGCCCTCGCCTTAACTATTGTTCCGCCATTCATGTTTCTCGGCGACTCCATCGAACTGGATGCCATGAAGAATGTCATGATTGCTGGAGTCTTCTTGTGGTTCGCTACCGCTCCTTTGGGATTTAGAGATCGGGAAGCGTCATGATGATGGAATTCAAAGATAGCGGCTCTCATCCCCGACAGTCACAGAGAATGAGGAAATGGCTAGCGAGGACGCTCGCCGCTACCATTATCCTTGGCGCGTTCCTCATCGGAGGATGCTCGAAGAAGCCGCCTCCTAATGTCCTGCTCATCGCGATCGACGATTTGAATGACTGGACGGGATCGCTGGCTGGTCACCCCCAGGCCTACACGCCGCGCATCGACCGCTTTGCCGCGACTGGTACGCTGTTCACCAATGCCCATTGCCAGTCGCCGGTCTGTATGCCGTCACGAGCCAGTATGATGACCTCTCGCTATCCTTCTTCGACGGGATTGTACTTTCTTTTTCCAGCCATCAAGGACTCTCCAAAGCTAGAGGGTGTGGTCACGATGCCGGAGCGATTCGCAGCCGAGGGTTACGAAGTCATGGCGGCCGGAAAGCTTTTCCACAATGTCGAGAACCAGGAGATTTTTGGGAAAGTAGGTGAGTACGGCGGGAATTTCGGCACATTCGGTCCGTATCCAGAAAAGCAGATGGTGTACGATAAGCCTCCTAAGCTTTGGGACTGGGGAGTGTATCCGAAAAGCAATGATGACAGTGAAACGCCGGACTACCAAATCGCCCAATGGGCTAAAAACAAGTTGGAGCAGGACTACGATAAGCCTTTCTTTCTAGCAGCTGGCTTCTATCGCCCTCACGTTCCGATGTATGCCACGCAACAATGGTTCGACAAGTTTCCTCTCGACGAGATTCAGCTACCGGTCGTTAAGGAAGGAGATCTTGATGATCTGTCGCCATATGCCATTGATTTGATCAATCTTAAGCATATTTCACCTACTCAGCAATGGATGGTGGAGCAAGGCGAGTGGGAGCATGCTGTTCAGTCGTATCTGGCTTCAATCGCATTTGTTGATAGTTGCGTGGGGATCGTTTTAGACGCGTTGGAAGACAGTCCCCATAAAGACAATACGATCGTCGTCGTCTATTCCGATCACGGCTTCCATATGGGAGAGAAGGAACATTGGGCCAAGCGTACGCTTTGGGAGGATAGCACTCGTGTCTTTCTAGCCGTTGCTGGTCCCGGCTTAGGTTCCAATCAGCGAACTAATAAACCTGTCGGCTTAATTGACATTTTTCCGTCCCTTCTCGATTTATGCGGCTTTAATTCCGATTCAGGTCATGAGGGCGTGTCGATTTCTTCTCTTATTGATAATCCGAATACAAAATGGGATCGTCCTATTCGTACTACATTTGGCAAAGGCAACAACACGCTCCGTGATGAAAACTGGCGTTACATCAAGTATGTCGACGGTTCCGAAGAGCTCTATGATCATCGCGAAGATCCCCATGAATGGAATAACTTGGCGTCGAATCCGGAATTCAAAGACATAAAAAGCCGATTGGCGGAATGGCTGCCTCAGGACGAGGAACCTATACTAGGGGAGGGCTCTACAGGACATAATGCCTATCAGGCTTCAGCCGAGCGGTTGAAGGAACGGATGGCGGCTAATTAGAACTTCAAAAAAGTCCCGGCGAGAAGCTCGCCGGGATTGAAAGTTCGGATACGGACCTTAGATCCTAGAAATCGAATTCCGTCGAAAGTATCCAGGTTCTTGGTTCAAAGGTGGCCCAGATTGCTTCGCGACCTGTTGTCGTGACTTGGGTTGGATACAGGTCGTCGTTGTCGAAGAGATTTCTTACGTTAAGCTGAACGCGATATTTGATTCTGCCATCTCTCAATGAGCCTCTGTAGGCAAGCATCGCGTCCACGAAGATCTCATCGTCGTTGAAGTAAGGATTGTCCAAATCAAGCACGTCGATTTGGTCCTCGCCCTCGCCAACGGTTTTGCGACCAAAACCGATTACGCCTTCATCCCGGTAGCGTAGCGATCCGCCAACCCTCCAGCCTTTTAATGGACCGTCTTGGAATTGATAGCTTGTGGTGTAGTTGAATCGCCATTCGCGTACGTTCGGATTAGGTCTGCCATTGAGCTGCTCGATACGACCTTTTACGTCGACATTGAACTCCTTCTGGTAGAACTCTGCAACGGTTTGAGGATCGGATGAATTTTCGTTCATCGCTACGTTATTCCAGCCAGAAATCGGTGTATCCACTCCAACTTCGCCGAGTTTGGTACGGTAGACGACGATGTCTCCATTATCGTCAACCTCTAGAACTCCTGTGGTCGGATCGATTCGCGTGAAGCCAGCCTCGAGTAGCTGATCGCGTGTTACGACATCTCCTCCCTCTGGATTAGGCATCCAGCCGATGACGGGTTTATGCTCGCCGTCAAGGTCTTCTTCAAACCACTCGATGCCTTGATAGAAGGATTCGCGTTCCTCGCCCCAGCGAATGTAGCTCGAAGCTATATTGTCGAGGACGGCTTCCGTTCTGGCTGCGGTTAGACGCATGTTCCAGCCTGGAGTTGGCTGATAAGCGAGCGTGTATTCAGTTCCTTCAGACACCTTGTCGGCAACCGGTAGAAACAGATCGACTTGGCCAAAGATATCGAAGCCGTTGGGAACATAGGCCTGTGGATTCGCTTCGTAGAATCTTTCTTCGAGGTCGCGGAAAACGCCTCTTACGTCTCCATCAACCGAACCGCCCCCGGTTTCGACGTTCTGCGAATCGGTTGTGTACTCGTTGAACTTGAAGGAAAGCTTGTCTTCAAAGAGATCGACACGGAATCCATAGTCTTCACCCACGCCGGTGATGGGAGGATTACGACCTCCAAAGGCATCGAAACGGATGGTGGCCGCGCTATTGTTGCTACCTTCATTGTAGAAAACGCTGAGCCAATCGGCGATACCCGTTGGTCGGAAAACGATCCCCTTCGTTTCGTTTTCATTTGTATTGGTTTCGCCATACTGGTCCCAGTCCAGCTCTGTCCACCAGGGGAAGTAGCCACCAGGGATGACATGGTCAGGCACCAATCCGTTGTTCCACTCGTCTTCCGTATAGTTCTGGGCTCGATCGCCAGCTCCGAAAAGCTCGCGCTCCTTGATGTCGTCTTCACGTCGACCGTATGTAAGAATAATACGGTCTTCCCAGAAGAAGCCTTGGTAGGTGAACATCTCCGATTTCACGTTTCGGTCGAAACTGAACAAACGATTAGAACCTACCTCGGGATCGAAAAACACGGCCTGCAGATTTCCGGTTCCGCCAGGATCTGGCATAGTAAAGAGTTCCTGGCCGGGTTCCCAGCCAGGAACGGTCTGCAGCTGGTAGTTGTTTTCTGGAAGCAGGTATTGTCTTAGCGAAACTCGCCGGTCGCCTGTATTTATCCAAGAAGCGTTGGGATCATCCACATTAGTGGCGTTGCCGGCTAGAAAGGATGGCGTGCTTCCGTCGTCGTTCTGCTTCCAGATCTGAAAGGAATTCGCCCGGATTTCCATCGAATCGCGATTGGAGTAAAGAAGGCCGACATTGTGGCGGCCCAATATATTCGACCACCGATCTCCGATAAAATCCTTCTCTCGGAAATCATAGGTGTACGAGGCCGTGACTCGAAATTCCTTTTCCGACTTTGGCGTTTCCCAGGCCCAACCGTCGTCTTGCATAAACAGCTCGCCAAACATGGGATTAGGAGACCCGTCTGGCAAAAACTCCTGAGTGTCGACAAACACTCCGTAATTGAAAGACCGGTTGTAGCCGAACTGACGTCCATTCATGTTCTCGTCGTTGTAAGCGACTTCGATGTAGAGATTTTCCATGGGATTTACCTCCATGAAGGCAGTCAGGATTTCCGCGTCCCGAGTCCGGCGCATGGTGTCGCCCCAAGGATTGACGGTCTGGAAGGGCAAATCGTAGGCGGCAAGCGTGTCCGGACTGAAGGTAACATCGATATCGTCTAGCGTATCCAGAAAACCTGGATCATACAAGGGCGATGTAGTTACTCCGTTTTCCGAAACCCATTCAATGTAGTCTTTTGTTTCGTCGCTTCGAGCTCCGTATTGATTGTTCCACTTCGTGATTCCAACTGTAGTCACGTCAATGTTTCCATCGGGAAGGATCAGAATCGCCTCCCGGCCGGAAGCGTTGGCCATGGTTCTGGGACGACCGTCGTCCCGGTCTGGATCGTAGCCAATACCGCTTCCATCAACCAGCCAAGGCGAAATGTTGTCCTCAAACATTCGATACTGGGTGGGAGACTCGACCTCCTCTATGTCCTCGTAGTGAAGCCTGAAGCTCAATCTGTCATTCACTTTATAAGTGATGGCTCCGTACCAGCGTTTCTGGTCGTCGTAGTTGCCATCCATGAACGAATCGGTTTGATTGTTCAAGAGAGCCACCCGCAGGGCCAGAGTATCCTCTAGCAACACCTTGTTGTAGTCTACTTGCCACTCGAATGTGCCGTGATCGTCAAACTTCAATCCCACGCTACCGAAGTCGCGATTGGTTTGAGCTCGAGCTAGCGAACTATTGATCGTCGCCCCTGCTTGACCCAGTCCAAACAGAATCGAATTGGGGCCACTGGAGATGGCTAGATTCTCCATGTTGTAGTTATGGGTGCGTAGCGTAGTTTCAAAGAAATTACGCCCGCGCGTTATTCCGGTAGTGCGGGAATTTCCAAGTCCTCTTGCCGTTCCAGAGGGTCCATCGCGTTCGAAACGGGCTCGATTGCCATCGCCGTAATCGGGGTTTTCCATCTCGCTCTCAACATTGAGCGAGTAGAGAAAGGCCTCGTCAGGCGAAGAGGCTGCGATGTCGTCTAGAAATTCTTCCGAAAAAACGTCGATCTGAGCTCCAAGGTCTTTGACGTTCGTCCGAAGGCGAGTGCCAGCAGTCGTTGATTTTGCCAGATAACCGTCCTGATCCGCCGCGTCTACGGTGAATGGCGAGAGTTCGAATACTTCTTCTTCGTCATCCTGTCCTATGACAGGAGATGAAGAAAGCAGTAAGGAAAGAGCGGCCCATGTTAAAGCTATCCTTCCCGTTTTGGCACGCAGGTGCCCATCAAAAATGGCTCTAAGCCACATTTGCTTGTAGTTCATAATGGGTGTACTATCTGATCTGTGTTTAGTTTGTAGTCGTTTTTTGGAGCCGAATTGCAGAGCGCTTCAGGCCTCAAAAGAAGATTTTCCGGTTAGTGATCAGCCTACGAACTACCCTTAGGAAATTTTCCGAATTTTTCTACGCTACCGTTACATTAATCGTAACGGAAATCTGCCCAAACGCGTAAATTCCTCCTTTTCACACTTTCCTGAAACTATTTTTCAGAAGCTTTCGTTATAAGTAGTATCTGCGAGGGATTAATGCCTTCGTTTCAGGGTGCTGGTGCGAGAACTCTTCCAACCAAACTTTCAAACTACATTCCATACGATGAGTAATCGGAAGGTGACTATGCGCACCATTGCCGAACGCGCGGGCGTTTCGGTGATGACGGTGAGTAGGGCTTTGTCCAATCATCCTGAGATCAGCCAAAAGACTAGAGACCGTATCCATGGGCTTGCTACCGAGTTGGGTTATCGCAAGAACCCTCTCGTCTCAGCCTTGATGAAACAACGAAGCTCCGGAAAAGCTCCAGGCTTCACAACGACCATAGCCCATGTTCATTGTTTCCCCTTCGGTCATACGGTTCGACGCAATCTCTTGAACTTAAGAGAAGGGATTCGGGTCCAGGCTGAGGAGATCGGCTATGACGTAGAGGAGTTCTATCTTAACGAGCCAGGAATGACGCCGCGTAGACTGATGGAGATCATCAAGAGTCGTGGTATTCGCGGGGTCGTTTTCGAACACTTTTTCGATAAAGACATCGAATTGGATATCGATTTGAGCGGCGTGTCCTCGGTTGCCATCATGCATACCCTAAAGCATCCGAATATCAATCGTGTCGTCGCTAACGAATACCAAGCGGTGCTGACTGCCGTAGATGAATTGATTCAACGAGACTATCGTCGCTGGGGTTTGATTCTAAACAACCGGCAAGAATCCATGTCCACCATGAAACGAGAAGCGGCCTGGCTGCAGATGAATCAGGAGCTGCCTGAAGAAAGACGGATCCCCATCTTAAAATTCGATTCGCAATCCGAACTCTGTAGACGCTTTGACGACTGGTTCGAAAAATACCGACCCGACTCGATCATCACACTTTCGCATATGGTATCCAATTTGATATCACGAAGAGGACTACGATTAGGCCGTGATGTCGGTTTCGCTTTGCTTGGCTGGAACGAATGCGATGAAGGGTTTGCCGGAGTCGATCCCAATTGGCATCAGGTGGGAGTCGCCGCTGCGAATCAGGTGATCGATCAAATGAATCGCAACGAATTCAACGTTCCAACTACGCCTATCTCAACCATGATTGAAGGGCGCTGGGTAGATGGGCCAACAGCCGTGAAACTCGACTCGGTTAGAGCGTGTTGAGCGACCTGCAAAAATGAAAAAAATCCCGACGAGCTGAGCTCGCCGGGATTGAAAGTTTGGATACGAAATCTAGCTTTAAACTAGAAATCGAAGTTGGTCGACAGAATGTAAGTGCGTGGTTCGAATGTAGCCCACTTAATGGAACGACCAGTGGAAATCTTGTCTGTCGAGTAAAGATCGCTGTTGTCGAACATGTTGCGGACGTTCAACTGCACGCGGTATCTAAACGCTCCGTCGCGGAGGCTACCGCGATAGGAGACCATTCCGTCCCAGAAGACTTCATCGTCGTTGTAGTAAGGCTTGGTGACGTCGATGACGCTCAGAGTATTACCGTTGTCTTCGATAGTCTTCTTATCATATCCGATGATGCCTGCTTCGCGGAATCGGGCGGACATGCCGAAACGCCATCCCTTCCATTTGCCGTCCTGGAACTGGTAGCTGGTGGAGAAGTTCATGCGCCATTTACGTACGTTTGGATTGGACGATCCTTCGAACGCGCCAGCACGAGCTTTGGCGTTAACCAGGAAGCGGCGAATGTACTCTTCTTCCAGTGTTTCGCTATTGCCGTCATTACGACCAACATTGCTCCAACCAGTGAGCGGCGTATCGCCTGGCTCGCCGATTTTGGTGCGATAAACGATGATAGCGCCATTGTTGGCTTCCTCTAAACCAGACGTAGTCGATGGATCGGGACGAGTGAACCCAGCCAGCAAACGCTTTTCTGCCGAAGTGAGGGGCATGCCGTTGTCGCCAATCACGACCTCGGTTTCACGAGGATCATCGGGATGCCACCAATCGACGACAGGTCTAAAGCTTCCATCGAAGATTTCCTCGTTCCACTGAACTCCGCTCCAGAAATTGGCGCGATTCTCGCCCCATTCGATGTAGCTGGTAGCGATATTGTTGAGAACAGACTCGGTTTTGGCTGCCGTGAAACGGACATTCCAACCTGGCTTAGGTTGAGCGCTAAGCGTGTATTCCGTTCCTTCAGCTGACCTGTCTACAACTGGCAAGAACAAGTCCTGCTGGCCAAAGAGATCGAAACCATCCGCAACGTAATTCTGGGGATTCACATCGAAGTAGAATTGCTCGAAATCTTTGATGATACCCCGAATGCCGCCGTCAACTTGGCTACCGGGTGTTGAACCATTGGTAGCGGCCGTCTTGAACTCGTTGATCTTGAAGGTGAGCTTATCTTCGAGCAGATCAAGTCGGATGCCATAATCCTCGCCGGTACCGGTTTGCGGATCGTGGAAGGAGCCGTCAACGTCGAACCGGATTGTTCCGGCTTCGTTATTGGTAGCTTCGTTATAGAAGAAGCTGATCCAATTGGCGATGCCGTTGGGGCGGAATACGATGCCCTTGGTTTCATTGGAATTGGTGTCGCCTGCCGGATACTCGGCTTCCCAGTCCAGGGAAGTGTACCAAGGGAAGTAGCCTCCCAACTGAACATTTGAAGGAACGGTGCCCGCCTGGTGTTCGGCACGCGAGTAATTTCTGGCCCGATCTCCTTGGCCTGCCAGAACGCGCTGGCTTACGTCGTCTTCACGTTTGCCATAAGTGAGGATAATACGATCGCCCCAAAAGAATCCTTGGTAGGCGACCATATTCGACTTGATGCTGCGATCGAAGCTGAAAAGGCGGTTCGAACCGACTTCTTCGGACCAGAAGGTTGCCCGTAGGTCGCCTCTGTCTCCCGCAGGATCAGGAAGCGTGAGCAGTTCGGCGCCAGGCTCCCAAATCGTGTCTCCGATCCGAGCGACTTGATTTTGGTATCCATTATTTGCGGTCAAGTAGCTACGAACGGCCACGCTCATGAAACCTTTATCATCAAAGTAGTTGACCCAGGGATCAGGATTGCGGCGGGCGAAAGATGGTAGACCTCCGTCGGTATTGAAACCGTAGGTCTGGAAGGAGTTGGCGCGAATCTGAGTCGTCCTACGATCTGAGAACAGATATGCCAATTGGTGATGGCCAAGGACGCCTGCGAGTCTGTCGCCGACAAAATCCTTGTCGCGGAAATCGTATTGGTAGGATGCCGTTACGCGAAACTCATCTTCAGTTTCGTTTTGCTGCCATCCCCAGCCGCGGTCCGCTTGATAGAATTGACCCACCATCGGATTTGGAATGGGGTTCTCGTCCGTGCTATGCGGCAAGTACTTGGCGAGATCGATATCAACCCCATAGTTGAAAGAGCGATTGTAGCCGAATTGGCGTCCGTCATTCTCTTCCGTATTGTAGCCGACCTCCACGTGGAAGTTCTCAAATGGATTGAATTCGGCAAACGCGGTGAAGATATCGCCTTTACGAGTACGGCGCATCGTGTCGCCCCACGGATTTAGCTCGTCAAATGGAAGACCAAGCGCATCCAGCACTTCAGGACCGAACGTCACTTCGCGGCGATCGAGGCTGGCATCGTACCCTTCCTCGAACCAGAATGAATTGGGGTTGTATCTCCTGTGACTCGGATTGTTAACGTCACGCATGTAGTTCCTCGCTTCTTCCGAGCGAGAGCCCCACTTGTTATTCCAGCGCATGATCGGAACAACGCTTTGGTCAATTACCCCGTTGTCTCCAGCGTAGATGAATGGAGCGACGCCGGGTTGGCCGCGCATCCAAAGTGGTTGTTGGCCATCGTCATCGGTCAGGGGATCCCAAATTTCTCCGTTTCCATCCATGAGCCAAGGAGAAACGTAGTCTTGGAACATGCGGTATTGGGTAGGCGCGTCCACCTCATCGATATCCTCGTAATGTACCCTGAAGCTCGCTCGATCGTTGAGCTTGTAGGTGAGGGTTCCATACAGGCGATTCTGGTCGTCGTAGCTGCCTTGGAGGAATGAATCCTTATTGCCGTCGAGCAGCGCGACACGTAGGGCCAGCTTGTCCTCGATCAACACCTTATTGTAGTCGAAGTTGAAGCTCTTGCTGCCGTGGTTGTCGAACTTTAGGCCCACGCTACCGAAGTCGCGATTGGTCAAAGCTCTCTTAACTGAGGAATTGATGGTCGCTCCGGGCTTTCCGAGTCCAAAGAGAATGGAGTTCGGACCACTAGAGATGGCCAAGTTTTCCGTATTGTAATTATGGAGACGGAAGCTGGTGCCAAAGAAGTCGCGACCTCTTGTCGATCCAGTAGTACGTGGATCGCCGAGCCCGCGAGCCGAAGCGGTGTTTGGCGTGCTGCGTTCGAAAATCGCCCGCTTGCCATCTTCATAGAGAGGATTTTCCTGCTCGTTTTCGACGTTAATCGAGTAGAGAAAGGCTTCCTCAGGATCCGAGGCGGCGATATCGTCTAGGAACTCCTTGGAAAAGATATCGATCTGGGCTCCTAGGTCCTTGACGTTCGTGCGCAACCGAGTGCCGGCCGTTGTTGATTTGGTTAGATAACCGTCGGAAGCGCCGGCATCAACAGTGAAGGGAGAAAGCTCAAACACTTCTTCCTCATCGTCCTGTCCATTGACCAGGGCTGGAGAGAATAGGAGTGAAAGAACAGCTGAAGAGAGAGCTAACTTGCTCATTTTCCCACACGCTTGTGGGACAAAGATGGCGTCACGCCATTTTTGCATACTTTTCATAATGGGTGTACAGTCTGATCTGATTTTGGTTCGTTTGTAGTCGCGAACAGACAATCGATGGGCCTTGGGGAACAAGAGTCCGGGTAGGGGGAACTGATTGCCTGGGGAATGGGAATGACGGTACCGTTAATTGTACCGAAATTTGAATATTCCTTAAAAATTCATTGAATTCGATCCCCCGGTACCGTTAATCGTAACGGTACCAGTTTGGTTTCGTCAAATATACATTCCCATGGCCAAGATCGATTCCCCTAGCATGAAGACCATTGCCGCAAAGGCAGGCGTCTCGGTCATGACCGTCAGCCGGGCTCTGAGGAATGATTCCGAGGTAAACAAAGCTACTCGGAATCGTATTCTGAAATTGGCCGAAGAGATGGGCTACAAAAAGCATCCGTACATTTCGGCCTTGATGACTCAGCGAGGTTCGCGGAATAAAATAAAGGCTTCGCCGGTAATCGCTCTAGTCCACTGTCTCCCCTTCAAACGCGCGCTGACCCACAATATGAAGGTCTTCCAATCCTCGGTTCATCAAACGGCGCTAAATCAAGGATTCGAGGTGGAGGAATTCTATCTCAACGAACCAGGGATGACTGCGAGGCGCCTTGTCGAGATTCTTGAAACCCGCAATATTCGAGGCGTCATTTTCGAACATTTCTTTTCGTGGGGCAATCGACTTGAAGCGGATTTCAGCGAGCTAGCTTGCGTTGCCATTGGATCGACTTTGTCCGAGCCCAATTTCCATCGTGTGGACAACGATTACAGCAAGGAGATGCAAATCGCCATTTCCAAATTATTTGAATACGGCTACTCACGTCCCTGCCTTCTCAATATTGAGGATGCCGAGCAGCACAATCTGTATCGACGTCGCTCCGCCTTTCTCTACGGGCAGCAAATGTTTTCGGAGAAAAATCGTATACCTATACCCATGGGCGTATACCATCGAGACGACTTGAAGTCCGTCATTGATAAATGGATGCGGCGTTTTCGTCCCGATGTCTTTCTCAGCATGCAACCAGAGACGCCTGATGCCATACGAGAACTTGGTTACCGTATTCCTGAGGACGTCGGCTTCATACATTTCGGGCTGACGCCTCAAATGAAGGATTACGCCGGCGTCAATCCCAACTGGCGTCAGAAGGCGGTAACCGCAGTAAACCAGGTTGTCGATTTGATCAATCGCAATGAGTTTGGCGTGCCTGAGAATCCTGTCAGTATTTTCGTGAGAAATTTCTGGGTCGATGGTCCGTCGGTTCTCAAAAAACAATCCGCTGCTCGTATTGAGAATCCAGGCACGATCGATAGCGATTTTCATTCCCCCCATCACGCTTGGAGAAACGTTTAGCAAGGCTGCTTACGGAAGCAATCGGTCGCCGGGTGGTCGGCCATTTAGGGAGCAGGCTTCTACCTTGCCGAAAACTTTGAACCGTCGGCGAGCGACAAAGAAGTAAATGGCGTTGCGCCAGGACAGGGGCAGAACGCGTCCCCATGTGAATACTTTCCATATGCCGCCTAATGTATTCATTATTTCAATATACGCATCGCTCGCTTCGTATATTTCCCCTTCCTTATAGTAGACGAGAGCGAACGATTCGTCGTTCTCTTCTTTCAGTTCGATCAATTCTTTGGCCGTTTCGCCTTGCAAGGGCGCGTAGTGGAGGCGTTTCGAATGGTCGCGATTGATGAGAAATCCAATGAACTTGTTGCAGAGTCCGCATGGTCCATCAAAGAAAACGATTCGTCTAGCCTCGCCATTCATTACTCAAGATCCCCTTCTTGATACACGAATAGGAGATGCGAGCGAATTTAAATTTCCAGGAGAAGTTGGCTATTTGTTTCCGAAACTTCTAAATCGGCTCAACCCCTTCGAGTGTTGCCTTTGTTATAATTTGGCCAAAATCGCCTCGGCTATAGGTCGAGTTCCGTGTTCTCCGCCAAATTCGCAGGGAAGCAATTCGCCACCAGCAAAAGCGTTTTCCACGGCCTCGCTGATAAGTTTTCCGGCAGGAGCGAGATCGTCGGCCCCTTTTTCATTGGCCAGCCAAGTGAGCAGCATAGCTCCGGAAAGAATCATGGCCACGGGGTTGGCTTTGCCCTGGCCTGCTATATCCGGAGCGGATCCGTGGCAGGGCTGGAAGACGGCGTGACGATCTCCAATGTCCGCGGAAGGAGCCATTCCCATGCCTCCCATCAAGGCGGCTCCAGCGTCCGAAAGAATGTCTCCGTACATGTTTTCCGTTACCATGACGTCGAATGCCCAAGGCTGTTTGATCATATTCAGGGCTGTGGCGTCCACGTAGGCATGATTAGCTTCAATGTCCTGAAAATCTTGGTGCACTTCGTAGAAAATCTTTCTGAAATAGGCCATCGAGCCGAGGACGTTGGCCTTGTCGATGCAGGTGACTACGCCTGGCTTGCCTTCCGCTTTTCGCTGACGACCCAACTCGAAGGTGAATTTGAATAACCGCTCCGACACGTCTCTTGTGATCAGCAGAAAGTCTCGAGCTTCCTCGTCTCCTTTCATCTCGACCTGGCCCCTGCTGGCAAACAGGCCCTCGGTCGATTCGCGCACTAGAATGAAATCGATATCCTTCGCTCTCGGATCGGATAGTGGAGCGGGCATACCTGGAAACGCCTTTACCGGTCTTACTCCCGCGTAGAGATTGAAGCGTTCGCGAATGTCGAGTTGAGGCGCGATTTCGCGCCCGTCCGGATAGCGGATGCTGGGCATGCCCATAGCTCCTAGCAGAATAGCGTCTGCTTTATCGCACCCGTCCAAGGTTTCCTTGGGCAGCGATTCTCCGGTGCGAGCATACAAAGCGGCTCCAGCTTCAAGATCTATAAAGTCCAGTTTGGATTCCGCCCCCGTTTTTCTTAAGGCTTCCTGTATGATTTCAATACAGGGAGCTGCTACTTCCGCGCCAATGCCATCGCCTGGCAGGTTGGCAATCTTGAATGTTCGAGGGTCCATGTTCAGTGAGATTAAATAGTTGGATACGCTCTCTCCCATGCAGACACCTCTTTATTGGCGACCCATGGGGCGACTCTTTCGTCGAATGATCTAAAATGATCGGATTGCAAGTGAGCGTCGAATGCCGCCTTGTCGTCGTAAATTTCATACAAGAAGACTTTGGTGTCGTCCTCCTTGTCCCAGCATACGTCAAACTGGCGGCATCCTTTCTCGCTTTTGAGAGACGTCTCCGCGTTTTCGATCATGGCAGGACGAAAGTCGTCTACGTTTTCCTGGTGTATTTCGAATTTCACGACAATTACATACATAGCGTCTATCCGTATCGCCTTTTGAGTTCGGCGATCTGCTCCTTCGTGAGAGTGGTGAATCCGTATCCCTTGATCAGCAAATAGGTCTTAGCCGTTTCCTCAAGCTCTTCCGAGGCCCCCACGGCTGCTTTCAGGTTTTTGGCAGACACGACGGGGCCGTGGTTGGCCATCATTACTGAGGTATGCGTTTCGGCGAGTTCCGTCACAGCGTCAGCCAGTCTTATGTCCCCGGGAGGAAAATAGGGCGCAAGCGGGAGATCGCCCACTCTCATCACGAAATAGGGCGTGATCGGCGGGATGCAATTGGCTGTATCGATATCTTCAAGACAGGAAACCGCTACTGCGTATGAACTGTGCAAATGGACCACGGCTCCGCATTCTGGACGCTTTCGGTAAAAGCCCGCATGCAGCACCCATTCCTTTGAAGGCTTGTCGCCCGCGATAAGCTCGCCTTCCATCGAGATTTTCGAAATGCGTTCGGGATCCAGCGATCCAAAGCTGGAATTGGTAGGCGTAACGAGAAGATCCTGCCCACACTTTACGCTGATGTTGCCAGATGTGCCGCAACTGTAACCCCGCTCGAAGAGTGACTTCGCGTAGGTCGAGATTTCCTGCCTGACAAGGTTTTCGTCCATTTTCGGCGGGTTGCTAATCTCTCTCCACGGCTATCACGCGAGCCGGGCAACCGTCGCTGCCTTCCGGTTTGAGTGGAAGAGCGAATATCTCCACCACGTCTTTGCTTAGCTGATCCAAGTTGCAGAGACCTTCCGCTATGACCATTTCGCTGGAAAGAAGGATTTCGTGAATTTCCGTGACTTCTGGAATATCGTTAACATCGGCCACCGACGGCGGTTCGACTCCGATAAACGCGACCTTTTTTTCAACAAGCCACTGCGCTAGTTCCTTGGATACACGAGGCAAGCCGTCACGATAGATCTCCGTGTTTTCCACATGCTTCGACCAGTCGGTCTTGAGAATGATTCGGGAGCCTGGTCCGATGGCCTTTGCGGCCTCTCCCAGTGATTCAATCGTGATCAACGCTTTCGGCTCGATCGGGCGTATGTCGATTATAAGACAATCGCCGACGCACTTATTGAGATCCAGGTTTTCGATTGTATTTCCGCCTTCGACGAAATGAAGAGGGGCGTCCATGTGAGTGCCAGTATGGGTGTAAAGGGTCAGCGTTCTGGCATTCCATCCATCTACCTTTTTGGTCTTGGCGATTTCGCAAGCGTAGCCCCTCATTCCGGGACGCATGGTTAGCGTTAGATCAATAATTCTAGGCATCGTAGTTTAGGAGATGGCTCGAGAGGTGGTCAGCATCTCAGCAAAATCGTGATTTTCAAGCATTTTTGAGACTTTTGATTTTAATGAAACTTGATCCTGTCTGCCTTCAGATTTTGAAATCCGATCTTCATAAAATATTGTTTATGAAATAATTACTGATTTTTTATTGAGAATCTCAAGATCTCGAAAGCCGATAGCACAGCTGTATTTCAACTGGTATTATGAGTATAATAATTATCGTTTTGGCCGCGTAATTTGGAGATCTTTACATTTCTCGAGCGTAATTCGCTCGGAAAGGAGCGAAAAACTGTGTGGCTCGACCCCCCTCCTGCAGAGTTGGTCCAGTCGACTTTCCAGACCCTAGTTGTGGACCTGCCAAACGGGTTGTGGTCTGTTCTTCAGTTTACGTTCCGTCTCTGGATAAACGAGGGAAGGACCGTCGATCCATCTGCTTTCGACAACTGTCGTAATGGGATTTTCGGGTACGCCAAATTCACCTCGATTCAATTGATCGACCACTTGATTTACGGCTACGGTTCCTTTTTGGGCCCAGTTCGAATAAATGCCTGCAAACTCTTTAAGCGTTTCGCACATGTCCAAATGGAGAAAGCCAATATCGCGAGGCACCTTGTAGCCCCAATCTTTCAGATAGCCGGGGATTTCGATATGCTGACTCATTACTACGTCCGGCTGATGGGCTTCCAGCCAGGCTTTGAAGCGCTTTTTCAGTTGCGCCTTGGACTTGGCCTTCATCGGTGGAACAATCATCCCCGTCTCTTCGTGGTTTTGTAAATATTCGAAACAGGCTACCCGCCGGTAGTCTTTGGTATCCTCTGCAGGATCGATGTTAGCGATTCCGATTTTATTGTACCCCAAATCCCGAACTCTTTTTATCGCCTTCATCATATCGTTGTAATGATCGCGGTCCACGCGATGCAGCCTTGGCGATACGAGGGTCAGACCAATGGCGACAGAGGCGAATTTGCTCAAGTCTACTTCCAGAGTCACATGACCGACCCAGAAATGCTCCAGGATAATGCCGTGGATCCCCCTTGAGAGAAGAATTTCGATCAGTCGATTGGGGCTCATGCCGGGTTCATTCAAGTAGAATTCCGCAATGCCGTATCCCAAGCTGTCCGCCTGGGCGTAGGCGCTCTCTCGAAACTCAATCATGTTCGGGTGCAGCGGCTGGCCATGAGGCAAGGTGTGGATCAGACCGATTACCGGAGAGTAGGGGGACGATTTTTTTTGGCCCAGATTTGTCATCAGAGCCGAAATGAGCGGATTCGGCCGATAGCCGAGTCGCTTGGCGATGCCGAGAACCTTTCTCTTGGTTTCCTTGTTGTGATGGGGGTGCCCCCTCAGGATGCGACTGACCGACATTTTCGAGACGCCAGCCAGATCGGCGATGGTCTGCATGGTAGGTTCTCTAGAGGACATGGTGGTATGTTACGCGTCACATACCAAAGATCTTGTTGAGAATTCGTCAAACCCATTTATATTCTTCCTGTTACGTAAACCAGCGTTTGGTCCCATTGCCCCCCCTTCCTTCGCCACACCTCTCCCATGGTTCAGTATGGTCATCCGGTTGGTAGAGTACCGGTGGGCAATCGGTCTGATTTCAAACTATAGATACCAAGCTATGAACAACCCGAACAATAGGGAATCTCCCATTGGATCCCGCGTAGTGGCATTTACCCTACGCTTTGCGACGCCTCTGGCGTTTTTGACAACATCGGCTCTTAACCTTTCCGCTCAAGAGGAGGATGAGGTTTTCGAGTTGTCGCCTTTCGAGGTGGATGGTTCTGGAGACGTAGGATATGCCGCTCAAAATACTTTGGCCGGTAGCCGCATGAACTCTCGGCTCAAGGACACTCCTGCTCCGGTAACCGTCTTCACTAAGGAGTTTATTGAAGATATTGGAGCGGACAGTCTTGAGGAAACCCTCGAGTATTCCGTCAACCAGACTCCTGAGCTCTCGCAAGACGATGGCACTTTTGGAGGTAATCAGCTCACCGCATTCGATGCCAGGTTTCGTATCCGTGGACTGGATGCCGACCAGGGAAGAAACTTCTTCGCCTACGAGTGGGACCAGGACGTCTACAATATGGAGCGTATCGACGAGTCCCGTGGACCGAATTCGATTCTCTTCGGTATCGCGAAAGCGGGTGGTCTCATCAACTCTTCTACTAAAAAGCCGGTTTTGGGTCGCGACTTCAAGACCCTCAATGTTACTATTGGAGATGCTGATCGCCTCCGAGGACACATCGATTACAATAAGGTGCTGGTTGAAGGAAAATTGGCCCTCCGCTTAAACCTTCTGCATAACGACAATGGAGAAAACGATCGCGCTTGGACATACCGACGCGACGAACGGTATCATGTCGCTCTCAAATACAAGCCATTTGAAAAGACTACCATTGACTTGGAATATGAATATGGAGACGTCTTGGATGCGCCTTCGATGCCTTTCGGTCCACAGGACAGGGCAAGCCAGTGGCTAGCTGCCGGACGTCCTCTCACCAGTTCTGGAGCGGGATCTGCCGAAGGCATCATTGGAACGACCAACAGCATCGCTTACGTGGATAATGGATCTGGCTTCGTCGCCAACCACCGAGGCAATGCGACAACCTCCTTGTCGGATGCTGGCCCTCGCGACAACCACTTCACCTACGACAACAACGTTCTCAGCGATCCGGCTGGCTTCGGTACTTTGGTTGTGCCTCCTACTGGCACCACTTCTGGACCGCTGGTGATGAGAGGCGCTCGGGATATCCGCAACATGTCCGCGATTCTCAGCCAACAGTTGGGCGAGAATACATTCGTCGAACTGGCATGGGCGAAATACGAAGTTGACCGCTTCAGTCATAGAGGCGTTGGCGTTGATCTTTTAGGCGATCCTAATCCTACCTTGGCCGATGGAAGCCCGAATCCTCACGCCGGACAGCTTTACTTTCAGTCTCGTCTCGAAAGAGACTTCCGTTTCTTCACCGAGGACTACATCCGCGCTACGATCTCCCATGAAATCAATACCGACGGATGGATGGGTAAGCATCGTTTCGCCGCTATGGGGCAGAGCCGTCAGAGCGAGTTCCGTCGCAATTCTCAAATGTATGTTTGGGTTGATCCTGGCGCGGTTGGCGTGACGCCTTTCCCAGGCGGTCCTTTCTCCGGAAACGTCTGGGGAGGCAATAATCAAGTTCAGGTCCGTCACTACCTTGAGGATCCAAATGACTTAGCGGAATGGCGTGTTGGCTCTTTCCCTGGCGTCGGTTTCGGCTCCGAATGGGACGGCGACTCGCAAACCGTCAACGTCCTTGCTGGCGACATAACAAGATACGACTTAGGTCGGGATCCAAATGAAGTAGTGTCGCTCTTCTCGGATTGGAGAACTTTGCGAGTTAAAGGTGAGGAGTCTGGAATCGATGCCATGATGGTCGCTGGCCAGAGTTCTTTCTTCAACGACAAGCTCTTCATTACCTACGGTATTCGCGAAGACGATTTCTATCTCTTCTCGCCTAATGGTAATGGCCGAGTGAATACAGTAGATGGACAACGAAATATTCTGGATCGCGAGAATGCTCTGGTTCAGGAATTCGTTGGCGATACCGAGAGCTACGGCGCGGTTTATCACTTCACCGACCAGTTTTCGGTTTTCTACAACACGTCTACTAATTCCGGCATTTCCGATTTCTCTGACAAGGACATTTTCGGTGGCCCAGGCGAAGCCGGTGGCATCAATCCGGTTCCAAATGGAGAATCTGAAGATTTCGGAATTACCGCAGACCTCTTGGACGGAGGGCTCTTCATCAAGGCGGCCTTCTATGAAACGACCTCCAACAATGTGAGCAGTTTCGTAGCCTGGGTTGATGGCAATGCCATGAACTTGATTAAGGATACTTACAACGAACTTCTTGATCAGGAGCTAATCAATCTGTCCACTTTTGAATCGCAGCAAATCACTGCTGAGGTTGGTACTAAGTCTGAAGGTTCCGAAGGTTTCGAATTAACGGCTGTTGGCAATCTCAACGAGAATTGGCGCGCCGTTTTAAATTATTCGGAGACTGAAGTGTCCCTGTCCGACTCCCTTCCTGAATTCACAGGATGGTGGGAAGGTCCTACCGGCAGGTCTTTCTTCCAGCAATTCTCGAGCGAGGTCATCACCCTCCCAGGAAACATAAGCGGTAATTTGGACGAGGGCGCGACATTTGGCGATGCCATAAGCTTGATCCAAAGAGCGGGCGATGCGCAGCAGGCTCTCTCAGGTGGTATTGCTCCAGGGCAACGTCAAACGAAATGGAATCTCTTCACAAACTACTCGTTTACCGAGGGCGGTTTGAAGAATTTCCGTATTGGCGGCGGCGCTCGCTATACCGGTGGTCGTATCCAAGTGCATCCTACACTTGGCGTTATAGAGCACAACGACTGGCTATTCTATGATGCGGTGTTCGGCTGGACGAAGAAATTCGAGCACTACACCTTGGACTTGCAGCTGAATATCAAGAATATCTTCGACGAAGAAGAGCTATCGATCAACCAGCTTGATACGACGGCTGACGCCAACGGCAACTTCCTAGTCAGAAACTATGTCTTGCCTCAGTCTCGCGATATCAAGCTGAGAGCCTCCTTTAGGTTCTAGTTCCGGTTCGCGCTTTCACAATTTCGAGCGATGCGGCTTAGGTCGCATCGCTTTTTTGTTGGAGACCGATTGCGACCAAGTAGTCTCTAAGTTTCATGCATTTCGCTAGGTTCTGTCTCACAGGTCTCTTCGTTACTTCATTCTGTAAAGCCGAGGATGGAGAACCTAGCTTCAACCGAGACATAGCCCCCATCATTTTCGAGAACTGTTCCATATGCCACCACCCCAATGGCTCGGGACCCTTTAGCTTACTGGATTATTCGTCGGTCTCCAGGAGAGCTCGCCAGATAGTCGAAGTGACTGAGGATCGCTTTATGCCTCCCTGGAGGCCAGATTCCGAATACGGACCTAGATTGAGGCATGAACGAAGACTGACCAATGAGGAGATCGAACTGCTGGCCAGGTGGTACGATCTCGGCGCTCCAGAAGGGAATGAGCCATTGGTTGTGAGTCCGCCCGTTTTCGAAAACGAATGGCAGTTAGGCGAACCTGATTTGGTGATAACGTCCGAGGAACCATTCCTGCTCCCTACAGAGGGAAACGATGTATTCAGAAATTTGGTGATTCCGATTCCGCTTTCTTCCCCTCGTTTTATCAGGGCGGTAGAATTCAAGGCCAACAACCCGAAAGTAGTGCATCACGCCGTGCTGCAATTCGATAGGACCATGGTCTCAAAGCAACGTGACTTGGAAGACCCTGGAGTGGGCTTTGATGGCATGGAGAGTTCCGGGGCGGTCAATCCGGATGGGCATTTTATCGGATGGACGCCGGGTCAGGAGCCCTACGAGGTTTATCCTGGTACCTCTTGGCGGCTGGATCCCAACACGAGCCTTGTGGCTCAACTGCATTTGTTGCCCTCCGGAAAAGTCGAACCTGTCCAGCCGTCGATTGCATTCTACTTTAGCGACAAGCCCCCGGAAAGAGAGTCTTTCGTGATACGGATTAAATCTGACGACATCGACATTCCTGCTGGAAAGGCAGATTATGTTGTAGAAAAGCGGTTCAGGTTGCCTGTTGATATTCAGGCGCTTCGTTTGTATCCACATGCTCACTATCTAGGCAGAGATCTCAAGATATTCGCTCTTTCCCCAGGCGGCGAAGAGCAGCCAATATTCAGAATTGCAGACTGGGATTTCAACTGGCAGAGCGACTATCAATTTCTAGAGCCGCTTTCGATTTCGAAGGAATCGGAAATCGTTATGCGATACACCTACGACAATTCCGCTTTGAATATCCGAAATCCGAATACCCCGCCCAAGCGTGTGAAGTATGGATGGAATTCGACGGACGAGATGGGAGAAGTCTCCTTGCAGGTGCTGACTCGCAGTGGAGAAGGTATGCTGACATTGCAATCCGAATACTTCAATCATTTGATTGTTACGGAGCCCTATAATCCATTCATTCGCAACAATTTGGGATATGCTTTGGCGGAAATGGGCTTGAAGGCCGAGGCGGCTGACGCTTATCGAAAGGCAATCGAACTTAAGCCTGATTTCGCCGTCGCCCATAACAATCTAGGCGTCCAGTACGCGGAAGCTCGCCTGCATTCCTTGGCCATCAAGGAATTCAAAACGGCTATATCCATTGCTTCCGACTACGCCGAGGCTTATCACAATATGGGGAGCGTTTTCCTGGAGCAGGGCAAGCTCGATGAAGCAAGGCGGGATTTCAGCAGCGCTTTGAAAATAAGGCCTGAGCTGGACATGACGCGGGCGATGGTGGCCAACATCGATCTTTCTCGCGGCGACCTGGAGAAAGCTATTTCCAATTTGGCCATGCTACTAGATAATGGATACGATGAACGGCAAACGCGTATCCGCCTTGCTAGCGCTTTCCTCGCCGCTGGGAAAAAGGATAAGGCTGAACCTCTCTATGAAGAGGCCCTGAAGTTCGATCCCACACATGGAGATGCTCTCTACGGATCGGGTGTATTGAAATTTTCGAACAATCAATATGAAGCTGCTTTGCAGAATTTCCAGAAGCTCGTTTCTGACGATCCGGATAGCTTGCGTGGCCACATTCAATTAGGCCGTACTAAGCTCGCTCTAGATCGCCGTGATGAAGCTATCAGCATTTGCCGTCAGGCTCTTAAGCTTGCTGAAGACCAAGATGGTAACTATCGCCGGCTCCAAGCTCATTACAAAACAGGTGTGGAGCTCGAAGTTCTGGCTTTGGCGCTGTGGGAAGAGTCGGAGTCGCCCGAAGCTAAGCGGCTCTACGTAAAGGCGATTGAAACGGTTGCTAGGGAGGGGAATCCTCAAGAAGCCGAAGAAATGGCTCGCCGCGGAAGGGCTATCTTCAAATTAGATCCCTAAGCATTTTGGTAACAGCTGGATAAGATCTGATTTTCAGGGACCTATTTCTAGCTGGTATTGGGGCTCAATCTCTCTAGCTTGGCTTTTATGCTCGGTAGGTTGTCAATGGCTGAAGCGGTTTTCCAGCACCTTAAGAATCGCATAAAGGATGGCGATTTGCAGCCTGGGGAGACACTGCCTAGCGAGCGGGAGCTCCAAACTGAGCTCGGCGTTAGTCGCATTAGTTTGCGAGAAGGGTTGGCTCGTCTTTCCGCTTTGGGGCTCATCGAAGTATCGCACGGCAAAGGAACGGTCGTCTCCAGTGGAGTGCGTTTGCAAAGCGTTGAAGATGCCTTGCTTCCGTTGAGTTTAAATGGCGAAGCCCAGTCGATCGAGGAGCTTTACGATGCTCGCGCGTTGATTGAAAGCGAGCTTGCTGGGCTGGCTGCCAAGCAAGTGGATCGGCAATGGGCGGGCGACTTGTTTAAAAACATTGCAGAGGCTAAGGCTGCTATAGAGTCTCCGGAAACGTTTAGCGAGCTGGACGCCGCCTTTCATCGGATTATCGCCAATGGAGCCAGAAATCGATTTCTCGAGACCATGCGCGAGGCAATATCCAGCTCGGTTGATGATCTTGTGAAAATGCACTCCGCAAGCCTCGAACAACGCCTCGCGACATTGAATCGCCATGAAGTGATTGCTAATGCCATCAAGGAAGGCGACGAGGCGCTCGCGCGAAATTTAGCCAAGAAGCACCTGTTGGACTCCAAACTGTCAAAATGACGGATTCTGCTGCTTGGTAGTATAAATCCTGCTACAAATTGGTGTTGTTTCGGCGGCTGACGCTGGGAGGATATTTCCTGTCTACTTTTGAGCTATGAAAATCTTCCGATTCTCGAAATTTTTCTCAACCAGTTGCGGTCTGCTTCCCCTGGCAACCTCGGGCATAGGAGCAGACACCGGCTCCTTGCGAGTTTCCCGTATGCTTTGCGAATACCAGGAACGCCCATTGGCTGTCGATTCTCCTGCGCCGCGTTTCACTTGGTGGTTGTCCAGTTCCGTTAATGGAGCCGAGGAGTCAGCCTGTAGAGTGACTGTATTTAGAGAACAATCACTAATTTGGGATTCGGGGAAGGTCACACGTGGGGGAGCTGGGCCTCTCGAGTACAATGGTCCTGCCCTGGAAGCAGGGAAAGGCTATTCATGGCAGCTTGAAGTTTGGGATCAGGATGGGCAGCCCTCTCGATCCGAGTCTCCGCGTTTCTTTCGTATGGCTCCGGATTTGGCTAATTATAATGCTCAATGGGTGGCGGTTTCCGATTTGAAAGTTCGTTCGCCTTGGTTGCGAAACGAGTTTAAAATCTCTAAGGAAATCGAGACCGCCTATGCTCATGTATCCGGAATTGGATACGCGGAATTGTATTTGAATGGCAGCAAGGTTGGCGATTCTGTCATGGAGCCGGCTCCTACTCAGTATGAGAAGCGGATTAACTATGCGACTTACGAGGTTTCAGATCTCATACGAAACGGGCAAAACGCGATTGGGCTTTGGCTCAACGAAGGCCAAGCGGCCATTACTAGGGAAAGGGAAGAACGCTTCCATAATCTTGCGCGAGAATATCCTGGACCATTCGCTCGACCAGCTGGCTGGTTGGCGTTGGATGTCGAATACGCTGATGGATCGAGCGAAACGATAGTCACGGATTCGCAATGGAAATGGAAGGCTAGCCCCTTGACTTATGCGAATTTCTATGGCGGCGAGGACTACGATGCTCGCCTCGAAGATCCTAACTGGAGTCGCATAAATCCTGATACGTCCTCATGGGAGACTGCTTCCGTTGTCGATATTTCTACGCCTCTATTCCCCCAGCAAATGGCTCCCATGCGTGTCGTCGACGTTCTTAAGCCGATAGATCAAAAGAAAGTGGGCGAGGGCGTTTATCTTTACGATTTCGGGCAGAATATTGGCGGCTGGTGGCGTCTTGCTGTTGAAGGAGCGGAAGGGCTTGTCGTCAAAGCTCGAGGAGCGGAAACGCTCTCGGAATCCATTTTTCCGGGAGGCTTTGAGGAAGCGAGCAGCATTAGCCTAGGCTTCGCTCATGGCCGAGGAGGGCACTATGAGCGGGATGCCATCACCTTCTACACTTTGAAGGGCGATGGAAAGGAAGTCTATGAGCCGCGATTCTTCTATTCAGGCTTCCGGTACCTTCAAGTGGAGGTGGAACATCCAGAGGATCTAAAATCAATTGACGTATTCGGATGTGCGGTACATTCGGATGTTGAAGAGCTTGGAGTCTTTAGCTCTTCGGACCAGACGCTCAATCAGCTTCATCACAATACGGTCTGGTCCTTAAAAGGTATCTTCCAAGGGGCCCCCATGAGCAATCCTAACTCGGAGAAGTATGGTTGGACTGGCGATGCTCACTTGTTCGCTATGGGAGCGAATGCCATTTTCGATATGCAGCTTTTCTGGGAAAAATGGCTGCTCGATCTAAGGGACTCTCAATCCTTGCTCGGCAATGGCGGAATTCATCATACCGTTCCAAACTATCGCGCGTCTAACCAGCCGACCACAGCCGTTTGGGGAGCCGCTTATCCCTTTGTCGCTTGGTACTTGTATCAGCAAAGCGCTGACGAAAGGATTCTTGACGAGCACTATGAGGCTTTGGCGAATTGGGCCGACTATCTCGCGGGAACGGCCATTGACGGTCTGGTTTCAGGAATTTGGGCGGATCACGTAGCGCCTGGTTTTGCGGAAGACGGGTCGCATATCAACTTCCCAATGACACCGAATCTTCGTCGTTTGCATGGTACCTGCTACTACGCTCGCACGGAACAGATTGTGGCGGAAATGGCTGAGATTCGAGGAGACAGGGAGCAGGCTGAACTTAGAAAACAGCGTGCTCGTCAATCCGTTGAGGTTATGAATCGGGTCTTTTTCGATACAGAGCATGGCGTCTACAGATCCGATCCCGAAGAGCAGACTCCGGTAGGGCACTTTCCATTACAAGCGGCGAATCTTGTTCCGCTCCAATTCGATTTCGAGCCCGAAGGCATGCGGTCGAAAATTCTTGAAAGGGTTTCGGAGGATATTCGCGAAACCCATGATGGGCATCTCATGACTGGGATCATTGGTACCAAAGCTTTAGTGGAAGTTCTCTCGATGGAGAGACTGGGCGATTTCCTTTTCGATATCGCTACGATTCCCACGTATCCGGGATGGGGTTACTGGGTGGAAAAGGGAGCTACTGAGCATTGGCAGCACTGGAATGGCGATCCCGATCATAATCATGCCATGTTTGGAACGATCGAGGAATTCTTCTTCCAGGGCATTGCAGGTCTTATACCCCCTGTTTTTGATGACACTGCTCTTGGATGGAAGAGCGTTCGCATCGCTCCGCAGATACTGGACAAGCTCGAATGGGCAGAAGCCTCAGTCCCTACGCCTTTCGGTTTGCTACGCAGCCGTTGGGAGAAAAGCGAAGAGGGACTTCATCTAGAGTATGACGTTCCCGTTGGTTGTCAGGCTATGCTCGAAATTCCGAATTCTAGTAGTGATTCTTCAACTACAATAGCCCAGACTTTAGAATCTGGCCGGTATTCTTTTCTAGTTAAGGATGGGAAGTTGATTTCCACTAATCCTTAGATTCTCTGTCGTTTTAGTCCCGAGGCCACCAAAGGGCGCCTTCTTCGAGGGGGCGCACCACTTGTGCCGCTATTCGCATCGGACCCCGGGGAAGCTCAATATTGGGTCGCTTCCATTGGCTGGCTCTTCGCTTGATTTCCTCGGGAGGAACGCGGACAAAGAGCGTTTCAGCGTCTCCGTCAAGGCTCACGATGTCGCCTTCCTCGATCAGGGCAATGGGCCCTCCACGCCAAGCTTCTGGCTCGACGTGTACAACCAGCGTTCCTCTCGAAACGCCCGACAAGCGTCCATCCGTGACGACGGCAATGCGCGAATCGCTGCCCATTCCTGTGAGCGCGGCGGTCAGTCTAAGTAGTTCTGGACACCCTACAGACACGCCTTGATAGCGGAGGACGATCACATCGCCATCCACGACTTTCCCAGCTAATACGGCTTCTACCGCTTCCCTTTCATAATTGAAGACTCGGGCAGGACCTTCGAGTTTTCGCTGATTGGCGTTTAGCTTGAACACGCATCCGCTTGGCGCGATACTGGACGTATCGCTCGTGGACTGATCGCCGTACACGAGGCATAGTGAGGACTTCGGTTTAACGGGCGCTTCTACAGATCGAATGACTTCGTTTTCCGGATCTTGAAATTGCGGAGCGGATACATCCTTTAGTAGTTCGCCTAAGGATACGCCGTGAACCGTCTGCATGCTGGGATCGAGCATCTCTTTATCCAGCATGTATTTGACTAGTGGCGGTAGTCCTCCCGCTTTTTCATAAAGATCCACCATCAGGAACTTGCCGGTCGGCATAAGATTGAGGAGAACGGGCGTATTGGAAGTGGAGCGAAGGTTCTCATGGCCAAAGGGGACGCCAAATCCTTCAGCCGCTGCTGGCAAGTGGATGACGGCATTGGTGCTTCCTCCTATGGCGTGCAGCATTACGGCGGCATTCGCGAAAGAGCGCTCGTCGACGATGTCCCCTATGGTCTTCCCCTCGTCAATCATGTCTGCCAAGAGGTCTGCGGCCTTCTCTCCTTCCTCCAGTTTAGCTGGAAGGATCGATTTATGGTCCGTATCCATAGCCGGAGTACTCGCTCCATTAAAAACGGCAATTCCCAACGACGAAGCCAAAACCGCCATGGTGTTCGAGGTTGCCATTAAGCCGCATCCACCAGGAGAGGGAAGGCAACGCAGAAGAATGTCGTCGTGTTCCTCCTTGTCGATTTTGCCGGCTGCGAGCATGCCCTCCACTTCGTTGGCCGTTTCGATTTCAATGGTCTTTCCTTTCAGCGAACAACCGGCTCGGATCGTTCCTCCATGGAGCAAAACGACCGGAAGGTGTTTGAACCAAGAGGCTGCGAGAATGCCTCCCGCCACGGTTTTGTCGCAGCCGGTTATGATAATGACGGCATCCACGCAGTTGATTTCCGCCTGCTGAACGATGGAGCCGGCAAACATCTCTCGGGAAAAGAGCGAATAGCCCATTGCGGAAAGGCGAGGCTCCTCGGGATAGGAATGCCCCATGGAAATCGCGTCGGTAACCGCTGCCACTGGCTCAACGGCTGCAACCAGTTTTCTGGTTTTCCAAAGATGGGAAGCGATATGCTGAGCCAGCTTGCGATGATGCAGATTGCACAGATTGGTTTCCCCGCCGCCATGGGCAATCATGATGGTGGGCGCGGAACGGTTAGGCAGGTAGACTTGATCAGAGCCGCCGCGGAATTCCGTTTGAACCGCCTGGCGCATCCAGCCATGCAACATAGCGGCCGGGGCTCCACCGATGTCGCTCAGAAAGTCGCTTCTTTTCTTCTTCATGATTCTATTGGCAAGGTTTATATTCGGCGTCTCTGTTTGTCACGCCGAAGCTTTAGCGAGGGAGGAAGACATGCCGCTACGAGATAAGGGGTAGCGGACCGTCTGCGAGGTTCCAAAATGATAGTCTGCTACAACTCCTTTATCTTCACATCGCGGTAGAAAATCTCAGCTCCTTCCGCTTGTAGAAGAATAGGACCGCTGGTTAGAGGGACCCATTGCCGTTCTTCCTGATCCCATTGCTTCATATCAATGGCTTCGTTCACGACGTGTCCGTTTACTTTGAATACAGCGTAGTCGCCTTTAACGGTGATCTCTATATGATTCCAGTCAGGCGTTTCCCAGGAATAGCCTCGATGGAAACGATGGAATCTCTTGTTTGTATTTCCGCGGGTGATCAGGTTTCCGTTTGGAGAATAGTTGCGAATCGTGCCTTGTACTTTGGAGGTTGCCATGGTGCCAATGATCCACAAATCCCCCGTATCGCCTTCCTGGATTTGGCATTCGACGCTATTTGGCCAAATGTGGTCGGGCATCAGCATGTGAAAGATGATTCCTGCATCGCGCACACGATCGGCTCTCGGCGCGTGTTTGGTTTCACCCCATTTGTATTCAAGCGACAATACATAGCTGTCGTAGGACTTTTCGGTAATCAGGCCCGCGAAGGGCTGTTTCGACCCCTCCTCCTTATTCTTGTAGGCGTGGATCATGCCATCGGTCACGGTGAAAACATCCTGATCGTCCACGCGGCCTTCCTTCCCGATGGCGACATACCATCCGTCCAGATTCTTTCCATTGAAGAGCGGAACGAAGTCTTCTTCGCTTTTTTCGTGATGAGCTGCTTCGGCGGGAAGCGGGGTGATTTGGCTAAACGCGCAAATGGCTAATAAAAGGGTGACAAAGGATTTCATAGGTTCATCGATTAGGTTCTCTAAGATGAGAGGCATGGATTTCTTCCAAGGCAATGAGAAAGGAGGGGATGGCTTGTAAGTGGGTTCAGTCGCGCCCGGATTTTGGTTCTTGAGCGCTAAACTATTTGCAAACAAGGTAGGGTATATAATCCGTCCTATGAGTTACCAAACATCCAATCCTTTTGTAAGTGTTGCGGAGGCAGGTCCGTCGGCAAGAGCTACGTTCATTAGAAGAACCTATCTCCACTTGGCTTTAGCCCTGTTGGCCTTCACGATTTTCGAGTTCGCCTTGTTTGCCACTGGCGCGGCCTTCATGATCGCCCAGTTCGTCTTTTCACTTCCCTACGGTTTTATGATTCTGTTGGGCGGTTTTATGCTCGTGGCTTGGATGAGCCAAAGCATGGCTTCCGGCGCTGCGACCAAAAATGGCCAGTACGCTGGGATGGCTCTTTACGTCGTCGCCGAAGGCATCATTTTCGCGCCGATGCTGGTTTTGGCGGCCGCTCAGGCGAACGGTGTAATCGCCTCAGCGGCAACCATGACCTTGCTGTTGTTCGGCGGATTGACCGCCACTGCTTTCATGACGCGAACGGATTTTTCGTTTCTTCGCTCCATTCTTACCATGGTAGGTTTCATCGCTTTGGGCCTTATCATTTGCTCTTTCATTTTCGGCATCCAGTTGGGTACTTGGTTTTCCGTGGCCATGATCGTTTTCGCTAGCGCTGCCATTCTCTACACGACTTCCAAGATTCTTCATCATTATCGAGAAGATCAATACGTGGGCGCCTCCGTAGAGCTATTCGCCTCGGTCGCCATGCTCTTCTGGTATGTTCTGCGTTTGCTGATGAGCCGAGATTAGTTCTTTGATTCGTCTTCTTGAATCATTTCTCTTTGGCTCCGTCTATTTTGGCGGCTAAGGTGCAGGAGATTCGAAGCAAATTTCACCGTTTCCTATGCACCCAGACGTCGAGGAAACCTGGCCGCGAAAACGTTTGCAGCTTTAAAGCAAAGTTTGCCTAAGTTAACCGGGCTTCAAAAACATCAGCAGGAGGAGCGTTCCCTCCCTGCTGATGTTTTAGCTAGTTACTTGGAAAAATTCGTTTCAAGCTTTTGGAGACGTTGCGATTAGAATGTCATCAGCCATTATTGCTATTTCCATCCGCGCTCTCCTCCTCTTCTATGTCATCGCTGTCTTCCTCATCATCGACTGTGTCGCCGTTGTCATCGCTACCGGATTCGTTTCCATCGTCATCGTTTGATTCGCCGTCGTCATCGTTTCCGCTTTCGCCATTGTCGTCTCCTGACTCTCCATCATCGCTGGAATCACCGTCGTCATCATTGCCGTCGGCTTCACCGTTATCGTCATCCCCATCATCATCGTCTTCTTCCTCCTTAGCTGGCGGAGGTGTTGGAGCGGTTCCGGAGAAGTAAACGATCCCGTTGGCTTCGATTTCTATAGGAAGGCCAATGACCTCAAAATCAAGTAGTAGCTCGTCCTCATCATCAGGAAATGTTTCGAAGTCGACTTCTCCTTCGGTTTCATCGTCATCATCTTGAACTACAGCTATGGTTCCTCTCACGACTCCATCGACGACTAAATTGTAATTGCCTGCTGGCAGATCTTCAATCTCAACTTCGAATTCCGTATTGCCGTTAGCCATACGCTGAATTTTGACTTTTACTTCGCTATCCTCCGGAGCGTTTGATGTAGGCTGAAGGTCCATTTCGACTTCGATTTCGTCATCATCGGGATTGTGGTCATCGTCGTCTTCATCGGAAATGCCATCATTGTCATCGTCTCGATCATCACGATCATCCTCGTCGTCTCCGTCATCATTGTCTTCGTCTGGATCGTCATTCTTGCGACCATCGCCATCGATGTCGTCTTCATCATCGGCGGAGTTTAAACGCCCGTCGCCGTCGATGTCGTCGTCTTCATCATCGTCTCTACCGTCGCCATCGATATCTTTTTCATCGTCATCGTCGTCATCTCTACCATCGCCGTCGATGTCGTCTTCATCATCATCGTCGTCCTTACGGCCATCGCCATCGATGTCGAGTTCGCTTGCGGAATCGTCATCTCTACCGTCGCCATCAATATCTTTTTCAAGATCGTCGTCATCCCATAGACCATCGCCATCGATATCGACTTCGCCAAGCGAATCGTCTCTCAGGTCATCGCCATCGATGTCGTCTTCAGCTGGATTGTCGTTCTTGAGATGATCCCCAATGTACTTACCCGCGTAAGGTCCTGTTTTCGCAATTCCTCCGTCCACGTTATCGTCGATCGAGTTTGGCAAACCATCGTTATCAATGTCGGGATCGACGATGTTGGGGATACCATCACCATCAAGATCGGGAGCTGGCTTGTCGTCCGCCTTTACTATAACGCCTTTGAAGAGAAAAAGAGCGATGGCGCAGGCCAGCGTTTTTATGGTTATTTTCGTTTTCATTTTAGTTCTTCTTACTCGGGTAATTAATTTATGATTGCTATCTTCGTCTTATGGAGGGCTTTTTTCAAACGGCTATTGGTAACGGTCTGTTAGGTTTCGGCTCTGTATTCGCTAATTGATGACTCTTATTCTAAGAAAGCGTGAATTGGTAATGTCTTGATTAAGAGAGTCTTGTACGGCCACGGAAACGACATTCACGCCATTGCCATCTCCTAGGATGGTAGCCGTTCCCATTAAGGGAGATCCTAATTCGCTTCGGGCGATCTCGACCCAAGGGCCGTTTAAATTGTCGTTGGCTTCAACGACGAGCGTGATGTCGGCTTTGGTTGGATCTCGTTTGAAAGATAATTGAGCAGCCGTTCCGGTGTTGGTTTTGACAAAATCGAACGCTAGCTGATCGTTACGATCAGGCGCGGTTGGGTCGCCTCCCAATGCGTATTCAACCAGATTTACCAGACCGTCCCTGTCAGGATCGCCAGAATCGGGGGCGTTCGAGTCGCTCAGATTCGACAGTTTCCAGTCTTCGTAGGGAAGATTTAGTGAAATACTGAATACGATTCCGCCTCCTTTGCTACCGCCAGAGGGCGACACGCCGTAGAGCTTGCCATGGGTTGAAGCATTCAGCCCGCCTATGGCGAAGGTTCCCGTCCGCCATTCATGGGGACCGCTGGTTGGACGGGAGCTATACTCTTCCGTAAACGTAACTAAGGTTTCAATACTTTGTCCTGGGAAGATGCGGAATGCGCTACCGAAACCATCCGCCCCGCTTGTAGTGATTCCATAAAGATAGCCGTCCGCTCCTTGAACTAAAGGTCCTTGAGGGTTGGCTCCGTTCGTTCCCGTAAACGCATCTACCTCTGACCATTGATTGGTTTGCGGATCTAGCTGGATGATGGTTCCATTGTTGGTATCTCCACCCAAGCTAGTGCTTCCGTAAAGCTTGCCATCGGAAGCAAGAGTAAGCCCTCCTTGTGGTTGCCTGGGACCGTTGTCGTTAAAGGATACAATCGAGGTTAGTGAATTGTCGGGATTAACTTGATACAGAGTTCCTTGATCATTGGCTCCTCCTGACAAAGTGAGTCCGTAGAGAGATCCGTTTGGATGGGCTACGACGGGATTTTGCGGAGCGGAACCTAAACGAGGTACGGTTGTACCCGTGAAGGAGAACAGTCGCGACAAAGTATTCGATGTGTCGATACTAAATAGAACGCCACGATTAGCGAGACCTCCTGCTTCTGCTGCTCCGAACAAGCTTCCATTGCCATCAACTGCTAGAGGGCCACTTACGTTTTCCCCCGAAGTTGAAGTGAATCCGACCAAAGGCGCTAGGGTCCCGTTTGGCTGGAACAGAACTGCGGCTCCCTTGCCGGAGCCGTTTCCCAACACGGTTACAGCGACAAAGTCTGAGCCTCGCTTTGCGAGAGGACCTGATGGACCACCTCCCGTAGCTTCGTTAAACGAGGCGGAAGTCGAAACCGTTCCACTAGCATCGATTTTAGCGATAGTTCCCAGTCCGAACTCACCGCCTTCTGCTAGTGGAAAGTAAAGATTTCCTTGAGAGTCTGCGACGGGAGCTCCGGAAGGCGTCCAGCCCTCAAGGGTGCTCAGGTTTGAGATTAGCTGATAGCTATTCGCTACCATTTTAAAAAGGGCGCCTCGTTGCCCTGGACCGCCGGCGCTGGCGCTTCCAATGAAGCTGCCATCGCTTGTAAGCGTTAGGCCACCCTGAGGAGCCGCTCCTGGGGTGGAATCTGATTCATCCGAAAAATGAATCAAGTCTATGTATTGATTATTCGGTGACAATTGATAAATGACGCCAAGACCGTCTGAGCCTCCGTTGGAGGTGGTCCCACGTAACATGCCGCTCGAATCGATGGCTAACGATCCGCTCGGTTGCGATCCTGTCGCATCAGAGAAGTGATGAAGAACTGAATATGCATTAGATGTTTGGGTGTTTATGCTAAATAGAACGCCGACATTGTTGTCTCCTCCGTATTCAGTTGTCCCATATAGTAAGCCACTCGTGTCAAGAAAAGGAATACATGCGGAACGTTCGCCCGGATGACTGCCCGAATCGCCACTAAAGTTTACTAGAACCTGGTGCTGCCCGTTTTCATTGAAACTGAAAACCGTTCCCAAATTGTTTGGTCCCCCTACACGGGTGACGCCATAGAGCAAGTTGCCGGATGAAGATAGGCCTCTAACTGGCTCTGCCCCTGGATTTAGCCCTGTTGTTCCGGTGAACGAAAATTCGTGTGAGAAGGCCCCATTTGGAGAAAGGCGAAAGAGCGTTCCATTGTTAGATGAGCCGCCCGCTTGGGTAATGCCATAGAAGTCTCCATTCGTGTGACGAACGAGTCCTTGCGGAACCGAACCTAGGAATGCTCCACTGCTCCCAGTGAAATCGACGAGCTTCTGAAAATCGCCTTGTATTGAGATTTTGAATAACACTCCGAATCCGTTAATTCCACCTTGGCTGGTCGAACCGTATAGATCTCCGTTGGGAGCTTCAGCGAGTCTCGAGATGGGAGCAGCTCCATCTGACTCTGCAAATGAATGCAGATATTCGATACTTCCGGTTGGGCTTAGGCGATAGACTGTTCCGAGGTCGAATACGCCGCCACTGGTTGTCGTCCCATAGTAGTTCCCATCCGTGTGCTCGATTAAGGGACCTAGTGGCTGTTTCCCCGGTCTCTGGAACTCGTGAGTGATTTCGTACTGGAAGGCTGCCGCTTTGTGGGATGCGATTCCTATTAGGATCATAATCCCGCAGAAATTATTCAGAAATGATCCATTTGAATCCCGTTTTCCTCTATTTCTCGTACAAAAATTCATTTTGTAGTATCGATGAAGACCGATTATCGAAATCGCGTCTATACGGACATAGTAACGGAACGGTTACCAAATGCGAATTGAGTTACTGGCGCTGATTCCATTCCATCGTTAATTTAAATGAAATTTCCTGCCAACGGATCCTTTTTAGCTAACTGTATTCTTGTAGGGTCCAGCTTTGCGGCAGGGATCGTATCATCGGTCGTAGCTTTTGAATTTGGCTGGTTAGAGCTAGGCGATCGCAAAGACAAGAGAGACCTGGATACGAGGGTGGACTATTCCGATGGTGGTCCGCCTGCTGATCTTTCGCTGAGAGAAACCAGGTTTTCAAGAGAGGCTGATGAGCAGTCCAACGTCAGCCCTCAGACTAATCTTCAGCTGGCATTAAGCGAGTGGGATCCCGCCTTACGAAGCGAGCTTCTGCACCGAGCTGGGCGGGAAGGAGCTAGGCAGGACGTCGCCGTGGCTTTGACGATTGGCTTAGAACTAAAGAGGACCCAAGATCAGCTCGACTACTATCGCGGTCTCTATGCGATTTGGTCTGACGTCGATCCTCAATCAGCTCTTGATTACGCCAAGCGAGGTTTTCATCCCGGCATGCTTCAAACTGAGCTGATTAGCCTGGTGATGAATAAATGGGGGTTCGAGAATCCGCAAAAAGCGCTTGTTTGGGCGAAAAGCAATTTATCGGGTCCCCTTCTAGAACAGTCGGTTACCGATATGATGATTGGCTGGACACGCCGCAACCCCAAGAGCGCCTCTAGTTGGATAACCAATTCCGATTTTCGCTCTCAACCGGCGTTTGCAGCCGTGGCTACCACTTGGGCTGAACAAAATCCTGAGGCAGCTGCTTTTTGGGCAACCCAAATTGATTTCCGATCTGGACGCCGAGGGGCTACTCTCGCTGTGACTGCAGAATGGACACGTCAGGATCCTGAAGTCGCTTCGGAGCAAATGCTTGAACTTGCTGCAGAAGATCAAACTTCCGATATAGCCACTCTCATAGCTGATATCTGGGGGACTTCCGATCCCGAAGCGGCGGCCCTTTGGGTTGCGACGCTTCCCGAGGGTCCTATGCGTGATCAAGCCGCTGGAACGCTCGCTTCCGTCTGGGCGACTCGAGATATCTACTCCGCCGTTGCTTGGAGTGAAACCATTTCCGATCTCTCAATGCGCTCTCGCGTGATTAATCACTTAGGAACGACTTGGGGTGGCCTTGAGCCCGAAAGCGCGGTTACATGGCTAAGCCAACTGGATCCAGATCTCGCTTTGCCTGCTATGGAAGGAGCCTTCAATTCTTGGGCAGCTGTCGGTCCCGATTCGATGCGTGACTGGATTGAGAGCAGCGAGATTACATTCATTTCCGACCAAGCGCGTCGCAGTCTGGCGGATGTGCTTAGCCAGGACAACGCTTTTGAGGCCATCGAGATTTCTTTGGGAATTACGGATGCCAAATTGCGTAACGATTCCGTTGCTCGCTATTTTCGCTACATGCGAAAAACCGACGAAGCGTCAGCCCAGGAGTGGGCAAGCGAAATATTGCCCCATCTTCCCGAGGACTTGCAGCAACGTATCCAGCTAGAGCAGCGGAAGACGTTCGGCAGGCCTTAAATGCGAAAATCGTAGCGAAACGTCTGCAACGTTTCGAAATTATGGATACGCTCTTCTTAGTTGATCCCTCTTGCTGAGGGTAACGTAACCATAAACTCGGTCCAAGCTTCATCTGATCTTGCTAGAACCAAATTGCCGTCATGGGCTAGCATTAGCGTCTTGGCGATGTTCAGTCCCAAGCCTTGGCCGGCAATCGATTCTCCAACCAGACTCCCCCTGCGAAATCGCTCGAAAATGTCTTCTTGTTCTTCGACTGGAATCGGTTTTGCCGTATTGGAAATATGGATTTCAATGCCACTTTCGGCTTCCATGGCTTCAATTCGAATCTCGCCTGGATTGGTTGTGTATTTCGCTGCGTTTTCAATTAGAGTTTGCAATACCAGGTTGATGCGACGCGAGTCAGCCATGGCTTCAAGTGTTTGTGGAATCGATTTTTGGATACGAATCGCTTTCGGTTGAATGATAGCTTCGAGATCATCGCAAGCGCCGTTTATCAGTGGAGCAATGTCCGTGACCACCGATTCTAGCTGCAGCCTGCCAGCGTCGGCTTGAGCCAGCAATAACAAGTCGTTGATGAGTGCAGTAAGCCGTCGCGTTTGCTTTAGAAGCTCTTGTATTTTTTCGTTTTCCAGACCCTCGAATCTCAATTCCTCGAGTCCTGCCCGGAGTACGGCGATAGGGGTCTTCAATTGATGGGAGGCGTCTGCCGAAAAACGCGTTGCTGCTTCGTACGCCTTTTGCAGTCGATCAAACGCGCTGTTCAGAACGATGGTCATACTCGCTATCTCATCGCGACTGGGTGGAAGCGGCAGGCGTTCATCCAGTCGATTCACATTTATCCTTTCCGCTGCGTCGCTGAGCTTGGCAATGGGACGAACCGCTACGCGACCAAGGAAAAAGCCGCCGATGAAAACGCAAAGAGCTGCAATGGGGGTGGCCACTGCCAGACTTTTGAGCAGCGTTTTTTGCAGGGCGTGAAGAGGTTCCATACTCGCTCCGATTTGCAAAAAGAAGAACCCCTCTTGGAAACTGGCCACTCGTTGCTTTTCTCTGTTGATCCTTGTGGTTTCGTATCCAGATTCCAACTCCGAAAGTCTTGCAGCTTTTAGTCCGGGTGAACTGTAGAGGATCTGACCTTCGGGTCCCTTTACGATGAGCAGTCGATTTTGCAGGGACACGGGAATAAACTTCGCGCTGAGCGGTTGTCGGGCGTTAATGGGAGCTCCCTTGAAATTTTCTAAATCTCTAACCAGCTCTTTAGCTTCGTTTAAAAGGCGATTGTCCAGTTGAGCTCTTTGGGTAAAGTAGATAAAGGGAAGCATGGTTCCTGCGGCCCCGCAAAGAGCAACGATAGCTAGCAAGGCTGCGTAGGTGCCGAATTTTACTTTAAGCGACCAAGACTCCACGATGAAGAGGCGACGAATCAGTCGTCGCTTCCCAGGCGATAGCCGATTCCTCGAATCGTTTCGATGATCGACGATTGGCCTTTGGTATCGAGCTTTTTCCGCAGTCGCATTATGAAGATTTCAACTGTCTTTGTGTCGTATTCATGTTCTCGCTCCCAGATACGCTCGCAAATTTCGTCGCGAGAAAATGCGCGACCCGGCTCCTGTATCAGGATCTGAAATACTTCGAATTCGCGAGGCGAAAGATTCACCTCTTTTCCGGCTTTCGTGACTTTCCGTCGATCAAGGTCCATGACGATGTCCCCGAAGTCCAAAACCGACCCGTTTGTCATGGCCCCACCACGCCGACCCAGTGCTTCGACTCTAGCTAATAGTTCCTCCATGGCGAAGGGCTTGGTTAGGTAGTCGTCGGCTCCGGAGGAAAGTCCAGTCACCCGATCTTGGATCTCGCTGCGAGCCGTGAGCATGATGACTCTGGCCAAGACTGAATGTTCTTTAAACCGCTTTAGTACTTCAAAGCCATCGTACCCAGGCAGATTTACGTCGAGGACCACGAGATCGAAGCACTTCTGTAAAGCGAGCTCCACCGCTTTGGGGCCCTCGTTGGCCACCAATACTTCATGGTCCTTGCGTTTCAAAGCGCGTTCAACATGTCGCGCTAAATCTAGCTGATCCTCTACCAAAAGAATGCGCATCGTTAATGACCAAGTCTAATTTCTACCTAGTAGAGCGCTATCTTAAACGACTCGCAGTCTATAAATGGTAACGGTTTAGTCGGAATTTTATCAGGCTTGGTGTGCGAGCGAGTTTCTAGTTGCGTCGGGAAGCTGCCTTGTTTTTCTCTGCACTAAGAATATGGAATCGACAATAACGAGGCCATGCGCGAAGGGAACCGGAAGCTGGCTAGATAAAGCAGCTATCTTGATGGCAGTGATCTGCGGCATCCATTGCTTGGTGACGCCCATATTGCTTATCTCCTTGCCAATCATTGGGACGACGTTTTGGGCGAGCGAGGACTTCCACTTTTGGATGCTGATGTTTGTTATCCCGACGACGACGCTTGCGGTCTTTTCCGGCTGTCGCAATCACAAGGATCGCATGGTGGCGGTATTCGCCGCATTAGGCCTGCTTATTCTCACCTCTGCCACCGCCCTAGAGGGAGCGGCGAAAAGATCAGAGGGATCGGCTGGTTCTCCAGAAACTGTGTCACATGCGGGTGAAGTGACCTGTGCTGATTGCTGTGCGGTCGATGCGAATCCTGAAAGAGAGTCCAGAGCTTCGCTAGCCTTTCCTAATTTGTCTACAGGAGCGCTTCTCAATTTGACTGGCGGCCTGTTTCTGATTTTAGGTCATATTCGCAACTTCCGCCTTTGCCGCGCCACTCGTTGCTGTGAAGGACTCGATGGAATACGCTAAGGACGCTTAGCGGAAAGAGGGGGGCGTGAAACTTCAAATGCTTTCACGAGAAGGCGTCTTGGCTATATCAAAGTCGAGATGAATCTCCACTAGATAACATTTGGAAAAAAGAGCGCGCCAAAAAGATCCGATGACCTTCCCTGAGCGTAGTTCTGTTAAAGACTGTATTGAGCTTCTGTTTCGCCGCACTCCTTGTCGGGTGAGAGAACGCAGGCCTTCATCGAAAAACTTGAAACTGAATTGAGAATCCCTAGTCCCAAATGCCACATTTTATGATTAAACTGCCTCACTTCTTATCATGGTTCGCATGTGTGGCGTTCGCGTCGATCGCTTGCGCTCATGATGTCTACGATCTCGATGCCTTCAAGGTCGAGGGGCGGGGGACGCCGTTGATCGGCGAAGCGGTTTCCGCGTCTCAAGGTTACGTCGGCCAAATAGATTTAGAGGCTCGCCCCATGCTACGTTCGGGAGAGATCCTTGAAACCATTCCGGGATTGATCGTCACCCAACATAGCGGAACCGGCAAGGCGAACCAATATTTTCTACGCGGCTTTAACTTGGACCACGGGACGGATTTCTTGACGACAGTCGACGGAATGCCGGTGAATATGGTCACGCACGGACATGGGCAGGGATACAGCGACATCAATTTCGTGATTCCGGAGCTTGTTGACCTTATCGGCTACTTTAAGGGTTCGTACTACGCTGCGGTGGGCGATTTCGCTTCAGCTGGATCCGCCAGTATCACAACAGTAGATACGCTCGATTCAGGACTGGCTAAGCTTTCATTGGGAGAAGACCAATACTTTCGCGCTTTGGTGGCGGATTCTCAGGGATTTGGCCAAGGAAATCTGCTAGCCGCTTTGGAACGCCAGACTAATGACGGACCATGGGACTTGGACGAAGATCTCGATAAGACCAACGGTGTATTGAAATTCTCGCGACAGAGCGGCGACGATTCGTTTGCCGTAACGCTGATGGGATACGACGCCAGCTGGAATTCGGCCGACCAGATTCCCGAACGCGCTGTGGAGCAAGGCCTCATTTCCCCTTTCGGATCGCTGGATCAAAGCGTCGGTGGCAAGTCTTCTCGCTACAGCATTTCCACCGATTGGAGCCAATCAAGCGGCGATGTGACCACTAAAGCGAACGCCTACGCGATTGCCTACGACATGAACCTGTGGTCTAACTTCACCTACTTCCTGGATGATCCGGTCAATGGCGATCAGTTCGAACAGGCCGACCGGCGAATGATTTACGGTTTATCCGCCTCCCGATCCTACTATCGCCAATCGTTTTTCGGTCGAGACGCGAGACATACCTTCGGAGCCCAGTTGCGTTTCGACGATATCGAGGAGGTCGGCCTCTACAAAACGGTCGATCGCAGAAGGATTTCGACGGTAAGAGAAGATGCTATCGATGAGCTCGCCGCTTCTGTATTCTACGAGACGCTTGTCTCGTGGTCAGGAAATCTCAAGACCACCTTGGGTCTGCGAGCTGACTACTACGATTTCGACGTTTCCAGCGGTTTGACGGCAAATTCTGGAGCCGTAGACGATACGATCATAAGTCCGAAATTCAACGCGATTTACACTACCGACAACGACGTGGAGTACTACTTCAGCGCGGGATATGGTTTCCACAGCAACGACGCCCGAGGCACTACGATTCGCGTCGACCCCAATGATGGAACGACGCCAGTAAGCCCTGTCGATCCGCTCGTCCGCTCCCAAGGAGCGGAAACCGGTGTCCGGGTTAGCTGGCGTGACAATTTGAATACATCGATCGCGATTTGGGGTTTGCGGCTCGACTCGGAACTGCTCTACGTGGGCGATGCCGGTAACACCGAAGCGTCAAGGCCTAGCGAGCGATCCGGCATTGAAATCGCCAATCACTTTGCGCCGAACGATTGGCTTAGCTTCGACTTGGATCTCGCTCTAACCGACGCCTCGTTTCGCGACGAGGATCCATCAGGTAGAGAGATTCCCGGAGCCATCGACAAAGTAGCTAGCGCGGGAGTGAGCATAAATCCCAGCAATGGTTGGTTTGGAGCGTTGCGGTGGCGTTACTTCGGAGGCCGTCCGCTTATCGAAGATGGAAGCGTGGAGTCGAATTCGTTTTCGGCATTCAACGGCCGGATTGGCTACAAGCAGGAGCGTTGGATGGTAAGTCTAGACCTGCTCAATGCGCTCGATTCGCGCGATCACGACATCACTTACTTTTACGCCTCACGGCTTCCTGGAGAAAGTGGGGAAGGCGTTGAAGACCGCCATTTTCACGTAATCGAGCCTCGATCACTTCGGCTCAACTTGAGCTGGCGATTCTAGCGAAACCGTACCAAAGAGCGATAGAGGCTTCGACGGGAAAGAGGGATTGGTTGGGTTTGATGAAGCGCTGACGATTTTTAGGTTACCGTTACCAAAATCGTTTCGAGGCGAAGGCCATTCCCGAATGCGACTTTAGATACCCTTCGAATGCTCGAGCTCTGTCCTCTGAGTCGAAAGCAAGGTATGTAACAAGATTCCAAGGTTTGTACTTTGCGGTATGGACTGACTGCCCAGCGTTGTGAGCTTTAAAGCGTTTTTTTCAGGTCGGTTGTGGACCCAATATAAGTTTTGTCTGGGTGATCGATTGAGCGAAGAAGATAGACGTAGTGCATGCTGGTAGAGCTGGATGGATACAAATGTCAGGACTAGCCCGTGCGTCGCTTTTCAAGCTATGGGATACTTTACGACGATAATTTGCTGAAAGCTTATATTGCCCGTGCGTCGCTCTGCGAGCTTTGCAGGGCACGCTTCGCCTCTGTAATACTACAATCAGTGGGAATGCTCCAAACCGAACTTAATAGGTCGCCAGCCGCGCGTAGCCCAGAGGGCGAAGCGTGGCGGAGAGAGAGGGATTCGAACCCCCGGTACCTTTCGGCACAATGGTTTTCAAGACCACCGCATTCGACCACTCTGCCATCTCTCCGTTGATCGAAGCAGCAACCGATAGTCCCTACGAACCACTTGTCAATCCTGGTATCAAGAAGCTCGTATTTTCGCTGGGCTACCTTCGCCTTTTAGCGTTGGACCAGAAAAAAGAGGCAGGCCTATTGTGATCTACAAAACCCCACTTGTGAACAGCATGAGATTTAACGGTATCGAAGATCTTGTACTGTGTGGCTCCTACCTGAATAAGGCTTGGAAATTCAGGGAAGAGGAATGAATATTGGAAGTATGAAACCCCTGCAAAGCATCCTTTTCCTTTTTGCATTCGTATCGACAGGCTTCGCAGCCAAACCGAATTTCGTGGTGATCTTTACGGATGATCAAGGCTATCAAGACTTGGGGTGCTTTGGATCGCCGCAGATTAAGACGCCGAGTATCGATCGCATGGCGGAAGAGGGCTTGAGGTTGACGAGCTTTTATGTGGGGGCTCCGGTTTGCAGCGCGTCGCGGGCTACTCTGCTAACGGGTCGGCATATGTCGCGTCATGGAGTGGGAGGAGCCTTTTTCCCAGAGCGAGGGGGTATGGCCAGCGAGGAGTTGACGATTGCCGAAGTCCTTAGGGACCAGGGCTACGCTAATGCTTGCTATGGCAAGTGGCACTTGGGCGATGTGGATGGGATGCTTCCTGAGGACCAAGGCTTCGACGAGTATTTCGGCATTCCCTACAGCAACGATATGTACATCGGTCCGACGCAGCCGTTTGATGAAGATGCTGTATTCACGAATGGATACGACTTGGCGAAGGCGAAGGCCGATCAGGGCAAAGTATTGGAGCTCAGAAAGCGGGGAGCGAAGTTCAGGGACTACAAAGAGACGGGTCTCAAAGATCTAGTGCCCGTTTTCGAAGGGAAGAAGATCGTTGAGTATCCAGCGCGGCAGGGCACCTTGACCGAACGATATTTCGATAGAGCGCTTAGCTTTATAGAGAAAAACAAGGATGAGCCATTCTTCGTTTACTTGGCTCCGGCGATGCCGCATGTACCTCTGTTCGCTTCAGCTGATTTCGCGAAAAAAAGCGAGCGTGGACCGTATGGAGATGTCCTCGAGGAAATTGATTTTCATGTTGGTCGACTCCTCGATTACCTGGAGAAAGGTGGTCTGGCTGAGAATACGCTGGTAATCTATACCTCGGATAACGGCCCTTGGTTGGTGTATGGCGATAAAGGCGGATCGGCTCTGCCGCTTAGAAATGGCAAGCACAGCAATTATGAAGGGGGCGTGCGAGTTCCGACGGTAATGTGGTGGCCGGGTAGAATAAAGCCGAACAGCGAGAGCGACGCCATGCTATCAACTCTCGATTTTCTAGCGACGTTTACGTCGCTTGCGGGCGGAGAGCTCCCTGAAGGACATGTTCACGATGGATTCGATTTTACCAGCCATATCGAAAATACGGATACGGAGTTCGCTCGAGACGAATTCATCTACCACTACAGCAAACAGTGCATTCCCTATGGAATTCGAAAAGGCGATTGGAAGTATCTGCGCAAAGGAGGCAAGCGGTTCGATTTAAGCTCCGAGCTATACAATCTGGCCGAAGATATTTCGGAGAAGCATAATCTGCTGGAGCAGTATCCTGAAAAAGTCGCAGAACTGGAATCGCTCATCGAGGAGTATGCGCGAACGCTCTGAAAGGCTCTTTGGGTAGAAGCTGCTGTATTGACTGGGACTAGTCTTCAAAAATGTCTGTCCGCAAAATCTAGATACCGTTCCCAATCGTAAGCGGTAACGTCGTGCTTGCCTGAGCGATAGTGATAGCCGATTTGATCTCCGACCGGAGAATTCAATGCAGGCTGGTTTTCGACACCTATACCTTTTAATCCGTAAAGCTCGAATACGGGTTCGGCTCCCTTTGCGGACAGGAACTCGCCGTTCGGATCCGCCCAAAGATCTTCCTCGGCGCTGGCCACGTAGACAGGCCGAGGGGCCATGAGGGCGATGAGCATATGCTGATCTACGGGCAGGTCGACCTCGTTGTCGTTGTAGGATTTGAAGGCTCGGTTAAACCAATGGGGGAAGCTGGTATTAATCTGTTTGACGGTTTCACCGAAAGCCCGGCGACTCAAAGCCGCGCCGCCGCATCCGGAGTTGTTGGAAATCGTGATGGCGAATCGTTCGTCGGTAGCTCCAGCCCATAGGGCGGTTTTTCCAAGGCGCGAATGACCGATGAGCGCGATTCGCTTGGCGTCGATGGCGTCTTCGGTTTCCAGATAGTCAACAATGCGGCTCAGGCCCCAGGCCCAGGCGGAAATCGCGCCCCATTCATCCAGCTTAAGCGGTTCGCCGCTTTCATCGGTCTTGTAGTGGGAGCGAATGCCGTCTTTCCACCCTTGAGCATGATCGGGCTCCACGTCTCCGTAGTAGGCGGTGGCTAAGGCGTAGCCGCGCTCGAGAATGCGTTTAACGGGCCAACGTTTGGCGCTTTTACCTCGAGCTGCATCCGTAGCTTGGTGATTGATATTGCCATTTTGGTTACGCCGCATCCATGAAGTGGATAAATGGATACCCGGATCGGTGTGAATCGTGTGATTGCCGTTGAAATTGTATCCAAGGAATATAGGAGCGGGACCGTTGGCTTTGTTCGGAACGTACAGAAGTATATGCACGGCTTGCGGAAAGGCGTTTTCGTCGAAGCGTATCGTGATCTGCTTGCGCATAGCCTGGCCATCGAGAGCGTTGTGAGATTCCGAGGTGACGATGTATAGCGGTTTGGCTGGGGACGCAGGTCGCCTGCCATAGACATGATCTTCAAACAGTTTTCGAATTTCGAGCCGGCGTGCAGCTTCCCATTGTTGAGAGGATGTTATGCGGGTGCCGCTCGAAGAAAGGAGGGGATCGGGAAGTTCGTATGAGGGGACCTTGGCCTCATCGTAGTTGAAGCCAGGGCGTTGGGCGGTGACTTGGGACATGATCAGAGAGACAGCGAGGATGCGCAGAAGCGAATGGAGAAATCGGCGTTTTTGGGGCATGAGGAAATTGTATTAGAAAATAACCGACAAAACAAGATTGGAAGAGATGACTGGATTTAATCGAATACAGTCGTAGAGACGTAACGGCATTTGGAACCTTTTCGCGGAACGGTAGCCGTCCAGGCGTCTGTCGCGTCGGGACTGACCCCTATCAACAACTAGCTCGTGAAGGCAAAATATATCGTTGATAGGAGAATCAATTGTTCCGATTTGCATGCCAGGAGGAGGTTCTGGTTTGCCGGAAGTCTTCGCGAAAATGGTAAGAGGCCTAGGGCTCGTTTTCTGTTTTCGCGACGCTAAGGGCGCCTTCTTCGCTTTGCTCCTAGCCAGAAGTAGAGTAGGGCCAGAGCGATCGTTATTAACGAAACCGGGCTACGCAGCATGACGAGGAGCTTAGCGTAGACAAAAGGAGCGAATATGGCGACGCCCAAGCCTATGGCCGCTCCAATCCAAAGAGTTTTCGATTTCCAGATACTTGGTTTTGGCTTGGCCTTTGGCTTTTCGCCGGGAATGGAGTCGACTACTTCCCATTTTGGATCTTCGTCTGCCATAGAACCCAAGCCTCTTCTCGTTTTTGTGTTGGTCAAGATCGTTTATCAAAGGTCTGGCAGGCTTGCCAGCCATTCCTGCCTCTCTATTCTAGCGTATTTCCCTTGATTAGTAACGAACAAAGCCAACTCCACTTGATTATCGATGGCTACAATGTGGCTCATGCCTGGCCTCACATTGAAGCCAAGTTCGAATTTGGCTCCGAAATGGTTGTAGAAGCGTTGGTGGTCGATATGAAGGAAATCTACGACGCCTCGGGCGTCAGGATTACCATCGTTTTGGATGGGAAGGGTGACGACTTGGATATAGAGCGTCCTTTTTTGGATACAGGATTTTCGGTTCTCTATACTCCTAGATCCCATACCGCGGATGCGATTATCGAACAGCTTGTAAGCAGCAGCAAATCGCCTCACCGCATTCAAGTTGTCACCCGTGACAACGCGATTGCCCATTCCATCGAAGCGAGCGGCGCAGTGGCTTTATCTCCGGAACGCCTGCTCGAGTGGCTGGATGCGGATAGGGAGCGGTCTCGTCAGGATTTGAAAAAACGCCAGAAGAGCGCAAAAAACGCTTGGGAAAATAGACTGCCTCTGTAATTTAGAGGGTTCCGTATGTCCAACTCGACCGACACTCCTACTGTCGCTGAATTTCAGGGTCTTTATGGTCCTTTTCATGTAAGCGAAATTTTAATACAAAAGATTTGGAGTTTGGGCTTGTTCGACACTTCGCGTCTTGTTGATCATTTGGGTCGCCGAATTGAAATCGAATCTCCCGGGCGTTGGAATCGGCTCGATGGGCCCGACTTTAAGGATGCCGTTATTCTCTTTGATGGCGAAAGAGTCTTCGGCGATGTCGAGATTCATTTCGCGGTTAGCGATTGGGAAGCTCATGGGCATAGTGAAAATCCGGCTTTCGATAACGTTATCCTGCATGTCGTGTATCATCCTCTTAATGACATGACTTCACAGGTTATGGCTGGGCAGGCAAATGTCATTCCTTGTCTCTCGCTCATGGAATATCTTTGGCATGATCTGGAGGAATACGTGTCGGACGATTCGATTCTGGTATCCACTGGCGAGAAACAAGAGGCCGGTCTCGACGATCTTTTCGATATGCAGGCTACGGATCGGGAGCAGGCCTTGTTGGATTTCGCTCGTGAGCGATGGAAGCTTAAGGTTCATTTTTCAAGTCTGAGAATCGCGAAGCTCGGTTGGACATCGGCTTGTCATCACACTGGCCTTGAAATCATGGGCTTCAGTCAAAATCGCGTTCCCATGCTGGAGGTGGCTAGCCGTTACTCGATCGAGGAATTTCTGGATTCCGACCTGGAGATCGAGAAGCTTTTCTCTGCGGCTGTTGGAAAGTGGAAAACCCAAGGCGTTCGTCCAGCTAACTATCCCCGGCTTCGTTTAAACCAATATGCGAACTGGGTTAAGTCGCGTCCATCTTGGCCAGACTTAATACTGTCCGCCGCTTTCCTGCTTCCGGAAGGTTCGGACTGCAGTTTGGATACACTTGGCTATCGGAGACAATCGAATGTCAACGCGTTGCGATCCGAGATAGCCCAAAAGATTGTCGACGATCAGGTGGCAGGCTCGAAGCTAGACACTCTTGTTTGCGACGGTTTTCTCCCTCTGCTTGCCGCTCGATTGAATCGCGACTATTTTTCTCTTTGGTTTCATTGGTTCCCTGGAAACGCTCCTGAAAGTTGCGTTAGCATTTTGAAGAGACTGCAAATCATCAGGCCTCGCGTCGCCCCTTTAAGCAACGGATGGATCCAAGGTGTGATCCGATCTCGAAGGCTCTAGATCGAATCATGAATCGTCCGCGCTCATGCCGTCTGGACTAGGCGCGATACGCTTGACTTTTAACGGCTCCGGAAATTTATTGTGCCTTTTACAAACACTTTTTAGAAAGTGGGTCTCTGACCCGCTTTTTTTTTCACACGCGTATCGATCATGAGTAGCGAAATACTTTCAGTCCTTGAGTACATGGAGAAGGAAAAGGGGATCAGTCGAGAAGACATGATCTCCGCCATTGTTACTGCCATAAAGAATGCCGCCACCAAGGGCGTGAATGCCGGCCAAGAGCTCAAGATAGAAATAGATCCGAAGAACGGCAAAATGAACGCATGGGCTCTCATGCAGGTTGTCGACTCGGTTAGCGATCCCAAAGCCGAAGTGCATATCGAGAAGGCTAGGCAAATGGATCCTACGGCCGAGCTGGGAGGGTTTGTTGAAAAGGAAATCGATCCAGCCTATCTCGGTCGGATTGCTGCTCAAACGGCTCGCCAAGCCATCATGCAACGCTTGCGGCAGTTTGAAAAGGAGCGCATCTACGACGACTTTAAAGATCAGGTGGGAGATATCGTTAGCGGTATTGTCCGTCGTCGCGAGCGTGGCGATCTTTGTGTCGATCTGGGCAAGGCGGAAGCCATTATGCCTTCGCGTGAGCAGGTGCCTGGAGAGGATTACGCTCCAGGCGAGCGTATCCGCTGCTTCCTGCTGAAAATCGAGGCTTCCAACCGCGGTCCTGAACTCATTCTTAGCCGTAGCAGCACCAAGTTTGTTAGAAGGCTATTCGAGCTTGAGGTCACGGAGATTGCGGATGGAACCGTGCGTATTCTAGCGTTCGCTCGCGAGCCGGGCTATCGAACTAAGATTGCGGTATCTT
>JANQRT010000008.1 GCA_028284385.1 Opitutaceae bacterium
TTATCTCCTATGGTTTTTGATGAAAATTCGCACTTCCATCAAAACCGATAACCCTCGCTTTCTTCAAGCTAGCTGTCAGATCAAGTCGCGACTAACTCAACTAGGCTCAGCTGCCGGCGAAGCCGGTCAGCTGCAGCCTTTTGTTATGTGTTGCCGGAAATGAGTTCACGAGCGTTTCTCTCCAGCCACTGATACTGCTCCTCCGTATCCGGAACCCTTACGCCTCTTGCTTTAGAGACTCTCTCAAACGCTTGGTTCACATCATGCCCCCAATGAAGAAGCACTCCAGCCGCTACGAGCCCACTCCGACCTATACCCGCTCTACAATGAACTACCGTGTTTTGACCGTTTTCTATAGCTTGGCTCAGGTTTTTAGTATGCGCACCAAATTCCCCAACAGAAATCGGTAGCCCGCGATCCTTGATTGGAAATGAGGTAAATGCGATTCCTTTGGACTCGCACTCCGCTTGCTCATTTTCCAACCCAACATCGAATGACTCCGCCCTTTCCAAAAGCGATACGACATGATGGACATCGGCGTTCGCGAGGCCAGCAAACTCTTCTTCGATCCACTCTCCCGCCACCGGTTTCGCCATTACCGCCAAGAATCCGGTTCCGTGAGTTGCCACGAGGTAGAACGTTGGACTCACGTCGAGCAACACATAACGACTAGGCTCAGCTGCCAGCGAAGCTGGTCAGCTGCAGCCTTATGTTAGCCCTTTGGACCAACATGGCGACGCCAAAGCCGCTGGAGTTCTTGCTCAGATTTTCTGCCTCCATCAAGGATTTCAAAATCGAGCTGATTGATTTGGGGAGGGCGAAGCTCAAACCTCTCTCCACTCTGGATTTTCAGGACCAAACTACCATCTTCAAATTCGAGACTCTCAACGACCCATTCCTCGGGCAATTCCATTCTGCTCATTGTCCATCCCGACTCGCCCTCTCTAAGTTCGTTTTCAAGCATCAAATACTGGCCAACCATAAGGTATTGGTCGTCACGCTTAATCGAAAAGGAAATCGTTTCAGGCCGCCACATGAATCCGCTCGCATCAACAACACGCGAAACGCCAAGAAAAGCCAATACACCTGCCAATATGGATCGAAGAACCTTGAGCATGAGGAGGGCTAACGACTAGGCTCAGCTGCCGGCGAAGCCGGTCAGCTGCAGTCTTTTGTTATACCGACTCACAAGTTCTTACCGGCAATGCGCTGACTTTGTGATACTTCCAATGCCTCTTTTCGCCACATCTCCAACCACTCGTACACCGAGGGGTTCTGTTGCACGACTCTGAGCTCATCCACGCTGTAAACGAAGACTGGACTGTCCTCTTTGTTTCTCGCTAAAACAAAAGCGAAATACTCCCAAAGCCGATTTTGGATGATCAGCGCTCCCATAGGCAATCGCGTGTGTTCAGACCGAGCTTTCCTATTCATTCTCTGAACGGACGAAAAATCGGAATCCACATGATCATGGGCAAATAACTGCCCAGACGAATGGCCCATGTGTAGCAGGTACTGGCGGTAGGACTCGGGAATACGGATTGCGAACTCGCTCTCTAGTTCGTCTACTTCTGAACGGCTGCAACCAATTACCTCGCCAGGGCGTGCGAGCCCATCTGCCACGAGGCGATTGCAGAATTCAGTAAGCTCTTCGTCCATCCGTATAACGACTAGGCTCAGCTGCCGGCGAAGCCGGTCAGCTGCAGCCTTTTGTTATACGGCAAATCCATGAAGGACCTCCGCATTACCATTGGTTTATCGGGCTCCCGTTGTTTTCCGTGGCGATGTCTCGCTCAAAGACCCCCTCCTGATCTATCAGTTTGTGGTAGGTCTTGAATCGCACGAAGTCGTAAACCTGCACTATTTTCCCTTCGTTCAGATTGACGATACAACGTTTCTTATCTGTCCAGAACCAGCTGCCCTGTTGATCAGTTTCCGCTTCCCATCCAATCAGCTCATTCGCATCAGCTAGCGTCATGTCCGGCCGAATGTATTTGCAGAATTTTCTTACCGTTGATTCTGACTCCATAGTGCAACCGCAAAGGCAAAAGATGCACAGAGCCATCGTCATGGTTTTGGAGCAAACCTTCATAACGCTGCCGTATAACGACTAGGCTCAGCTGCCGGCGAAGCCGGTCAGCTGCAGTCTTTTGTTATGCACCTCCACCGCCTCTTACGATGGCGTAGCTGCGAATCAAACTTCCGATCGGTATGTCTCCTTTACCAAGCTCTTCGAATAGGACGATTTGAACTTCACCGGGAGGTACTTTCCGAGCAAATTCTACTTGACCGGTACTAAGGAATTGGTTTCCTTCAGGGGTCTTAATCTCAAATGTGTGCTTGGTCCACTCCAAGGGTGGGTCTGGATCTTTTTCGAATGCAACCGCAAGGCCCCAGCCCGAAGTCATAAAGGACTCGGCTACCACTAGTTCGTAGTTCTTTTGATCCTCAGACTGCATAACGACTAGGCTCAGCTGCCGGCGAAGCCGGTCAGCTGCAGCCTTTTGTTAGCTTCGCTGAGTTTTCGGAGCTCCGAAATCTGCTTGCTCGCCAGCTCGACAG
>JANQRT010000023.1 GCA_028284385.1 Opitutaceae bacterium
GCAGTGCGTATCCAACTCTTCGCAGGCCAGAGACCTCCCCGCCGTTTGTCTGGGGAAAGAATCGGACAGGATTACAGGATCAACAGGATGAGTTCGGCAGGAACGGGATGAGTTTGCGAGGAACTGGGCCTTTCCGTCATCCCCGCGCAGACGGGGATCTGGAAAAAAGTGTGGATTCCCCCTGCATTGGATTTCATACCGCGTGGGAATGACGGAATATCGTTTCGACGATTGACAGGCAGATTCTCATTCCGCTGTGCTTTCGGAAGCCAGATGTACATGTCGGTCGCCTGCCTGGACCACCCTGCCTGCTCCGGGCCAAAAAAATCTTAGGCTTCCGGGGGTGGATTTCCACTCTGTTCTTCGCGAATCGATATTGATCGATGGTACTCTTCTGCTTCGGGGTTTTTGACAAACGTAACATCACCGAAATAGTTTTTTACCGCGTCATGAACTTCGTCCAGCGTCACAAAGAAGAACTCCCGGCGGAGGTTTGCCAGGTTGACACGCCGATCAGCGAAGTGCTGGTGGAGTTTGTTTTCGAGAGCGGGAGCATCCTCACTGTAGATCATAGCGTGAACGTCAAACTTGAATGGAACTGACGCATCGCCTAACTCTTTGACTCTGTCGAGCGGCTCCAAACGCCTCGTCATCCCAATTTTGTATACACCTTCACCAAATGTTCCGATATTCGAAAGCACATATACATGACCCGACCGGGTCAGTTGTGCTCTCGCGATCGCTTTCGCCTTCCGTTCGAGCGCATCCTTAAGTTCCGTTTCCAGCTTGTCAACAATCGCCTTTAATCGTGCCTCCTGGCTGCTGTCCGCTTTAGCGAGTTCTTCACGGGTTTTTTGAAGAGCTTTCTGTTTCGCATCTTCGTCCTTTTCTGCCTCCTTCTGAGCTTTTTCAATTTCCTTTTGAGCTCGTTCTTCTTCCCGCATCTGTTCTTTTATCTGGCGCTGCTCCTCCTTTTCTTCCTGGACTTTTTCACGGTGTTCGTGGACTAGATATAACTCTTGCAATTTTGCATTAAAATACTCATTCGTGATCCAAAGCTGCTTGGATTTTCCAAGTTTATTGATTGCGTCATACGAACGCTGAATGCGGGCTTCCAGATTGCTTACGTTGTTGTATTTGACTTTGCCAATTGCCGCATCGCATTCGCCATTAAATGCTCGAAGCATGAGTTTTGAATGCTCTTCAATCATCTTCTTTCCTTTGGCAACATTTCCGTCCACTGTCCATTCTTGCGGGCAATGGGTTGCCGAATCCGACTTCACAAGAGCCTTCTGTTTCGTTCGAATCTCGTCAAGTTTGTTCGAGTACCGCTGTGAATCCTCGAATCCATATTTGGGTCGATAGAACCCAAAAGACTGCATGGTCAGCTTTTCCTCAACGACTTCCGCTTGAGCACTGAGTTCGTCTAGCTCACTCTGCCGACTCTGAACTGCAACAGTGAGTTGTGAAAGGCGTCCTTCGTACTCACGATTCTTCGCCTCGATATTTTCGCGATACTTATTCAACTCAACCAATTTTTCAAACTTCGGCAAGACCGCTTTCGCTGAGTTAAGTTTCTTCTCGATTTGAGCTTGATGCTTCTCCAGATCTGATATCCCTGAGTAGCGAGCCAGGTCGACTTCGGCGCGTTTCAGGTTTTTGACAGCTTCGATATAAAACGGCACCAACAAGCCAAGCGCCGCACCTAAAGTCAACGATAACAAACCGAAAAACAAAGCCATGCTGTAGTTTCCACGATTGTGATTATGGATGGCGCAGCGAAAACATCATCAAATCGAAACTCCGTGTTAACTTGTAGATGCCTGAATCTGCAGATCACCCAGTGTACGAAACAACACATTTCAAATCCAGCAACATGAATTCTAATCGATGTATGTGAGACAGAGCTACCTCTTTCCTAAACTCAGTCGTTCCCAATAAGGTGGATTGGTATTTGTGAACGCAAGGTCCCTTTGGAAAATGACTTGGCACAAAACAGGTCATACCAGGGAGGGAAGCCATGCGTTCACGACAGGATTATAT
>JANQRT010000058.1 GCA_028284385.1 Opitutaceae bacterium
TGGGTCGGATCTTCAATGTGGTCGGCGAAACCGTGGATGGACGAGGAGCGGTTAAACACGAGAAGACCTATCCGATTCACCGCCCTGCTCCTCCTCTTATCGAGCAGGATACCAAGGCGAACATCCTGGAAACGGGAATCAAGGTTATCGATCTAGTTTGCCCCTTCATTAAGGGCGGTAAAGTTGGAGCTTTTGGTGGTGCCGGTGTCGGCAAGACGGTCGTGATCATGGAGCTGATCAACAATATCGCCAAAACTCACGGTGGTTATTCCGTATTCGCCGGAGTAGGCGAGCGTAGCCGCGAGGGCAATGACTTGTATCACGAAATGTCCGACTCCGGGGTTATCGACCAGGAGAATATCGAGAATTCTAAAGTGGCTCTGGTCTACGGCCAGATGAATGAACCGCCAGGAGCTCGTATGCGTGTCGCCCTGTCAGCGCTCTCCATGGCTGAATTTTTCCGCGACGAGCAGAACCAGGACGTACTTCTTTTTGTGGATAATATCTTCCGCTTTTCGCAAGCAGGTTCTGAAGTATCCGCTTTGTTGGGACGCTCTCCTTCGGCTGTAGGATATCAGCCAACGCTTTCTTCAGAAATGGGTGAACTCCAGGAACGGATCACTTCGACTAAAAAGGGTTCCGTTACTTCCTTCCAAGCGGTGTATGTTCCCGCCGACGACTTCACGGATCCCGCTCCTGCGAATACCTTCGCTCACCTTGATTCGACGATCGTACTCGAACGCGCCATTGCCGACTTGGGGATATATCCTGCGGTCGATCCACTCGCTTCAGTATCCAAAGCTTTGGAACCGGCAATTGTAGGGCAGGAACACTATGATGTGGCTCGAGGCGTTCAGCGCGTGCTGCAGCGTTACAATGATCTTCAGGATATTATTGCGATTCTCGGTCTCGACGAGCTTTCCCCTGAAGACAAGCAGACTGTTTACAGAGCGCGCAAAATTCAGAAATTCCTTTCTCAGCCCTTTAATGTGGCTGAGGTTTTCACCGGATTTCCGGGTAAAATCGTTCCCGTTACCGATACGATTAAGGGATTCAAAATGATTCTCGATGGAGAGCTCGATGATGTACCCGAGAATGACTTCTATATGAAGGGTTCCATCGACGAGGTTCTCGAGGCTGCAAAAGCGTAGTTAAATTTTCCCTACCTGATTCTTATGGCACTACAATTGGAAATCGTTACTCCCGAAGCCCGCGTCTACGAGGATACGGTTGATTCGGTTGTGGTTCCCACAACTACGGGCGACATCGGAATCCTGCCGGGACACATTCCGCTAGTCACTGAAGTCGATGAAGGTGAAATCATTGTAGATAAGGACGGGTCATCGCAGTCGCTCGCTGTGAGCAAGGGGTTCGCCCAGTGTGTAGGCGACAAGGTTTCGGTGCTTGCTGAAAATGCGATTCAGATGGAAGAAATTGACGAGGAGGCCGTCCTCGAAGCACAGCAACGAGCGGAAAAGTCTCTAGAGGATATGCAAAGCATGGATCCCGAAGAAGTTGAACGACTTGAGACAACTATTCGCTTTGCCAGAGCTCAGTTGATTGTAAAGAAGCGCCGGCGATAAGCTTGGGCGTTTTCTTTTTTCTCGACGCCTTTTTGCTTGGGTCTGGGAGGCTAAGCGGCTGTTGTTCTTTCTTTTATGAAGATTTTGGTTACTGGAGCAGCCGGATTTATCGGCTCGAATCTTTGCCTGAGTTTAATTCAAGGAGGGTATCAGGTTCTAGGGGTCGATTGCTTTTCGGACTACTATCCCGCATCCATTAAACGTCACAATGCGGATCGTCTTTCCACTGCTGGTGTTGAAATGAAGGAATTCGATCTGGCCACGAACGCGTTTTCTTCTCCGCTTGTCGAAGTTGATGGCGTGGTGCATTGCGCCGGGCAGCCGGGCATTTCCTCTTCGACTCCTTGGGAAGATTATGAGCGTAATAATATTTTGGCTACGCATCGACTTTTGAATGCGGTCACGTCATCCAAAACCCTTAAGTCTTTCATAAACATCTCCTCTTCCTCTGTGTATGGGATCTTTGCTACTGAGGATGAAGAATTAGCTCCTAAGCCAGCATCCTGGTATGGCGAAACAAAGCTGGCTGCTGAGCAGGAAGTGATGGGAACGTATCGAAATTCTGGATTTCCAGCCTGCTCTTTGCGTCTTTTCTCAGTTATTGGAGAGCGTGAACGTCCAGACAAGCTATTCCCGAAGCTGATCCGGTCTATCGCTTGTGATGAGACCTTTCCTCTTTATGACGGCAGCCTCGAGCATCGTCGCAGTTTTACGTACGTTAGAGATGTTTGCGATGCGATTCTCGTTGTCCTAGAGCAATGGTCGAAAGCGGAAGGAGAGGTATTCAACATCGGATCTGACCACTCGTTCTCTACTTCTGAAGCGATTGAAATCGTGGAGGATATCATGGGAAAAAAGGTACGGACGACAACCCTTCCTTCGCGGCCTGGAGATCAGAAAGCCACTCATGCGAATATCGAGAAGATCAGTTCAACTCTCGACTGGCGACCTCGGACCTCTTTGCGGCAGGCGCTGACCAATACTGTGAACTGGTACCTCGATGAAATTCATGAAAAAGTGGAATGGAAATAGCTTTTAACGGATTTTCAAGACAGATTTTTATCCAAAATCAGGATACAAGATTCTTTAAATTCAGTTGAGAGGAAATTTCTTCCCATTCGATTGCCGTCTGCCGTCCGCTATCGAATTGTATTTGTATCCATTGACTAGCGGCTTTGATTTCAGGATGGCCTTTTTCTAGCAATTGTCCCGTATGCTGTTTAATCAGAAATTGAATGCCTGCCAATCCACTATCCTTCGTGATCGATACCTCTAGCGGTCGTCCAAGAATTTCAGGTACATTGAAGGGGGCGTACATTCGCCACATCTTGTTTAAGCCATCCGCATGAATACCTGCCCGTGTACGATGGGCGTCTCTACCGAATAGTGGATACTTATCGGCGATGGGCTGATCGAATAGCTGATACAATTCTACAAGTCTATTTAATGCGGTAAAATCGATGCCCCTTTCATCGACTAAACCCATTCCTACCAAGTGTAAGGCTACTGCTTCCAGTGGAGCGTTGCCGGTTCTTTCGCCTTTGCCTAGACAGGTCCCGTTTATTGCCGAGCAGCCAGCCATTATGGCGGCAAGGCAGTTGGCCATGATCATCCAAGTGTCGTTGTGGGGATGAAACTCGAGATTTTCGCTGGCCACCCCGGCGTCACGAACCAGTTTTATAAGTTTTGGGATGCCTCTTGGGGCTGGGATATTCTCGAACGGCAGTCCAAGCCCCATCGTGTCGCATATTCTTATTTTTGGAGAAAGGCTTTCTTCGTATCTTGAGGCGATTGTTTCGGAGGCTTCGATAAAGTTTTGAATAAAGGCAGGATCCGCCCGTGTCGCGTCTTCCAAGTGCAATCGAGGGCGAATTCCTAGGTCCAGACATGCCTCTAGGGCTTCCAAGTATTGGACCGATCCTGCCTTTCGACCGCCTTGATGGAATTTATGAAACAGGTGGTAGTCGGATGCCGACGCCAGCATTCCCGTTTCCTTGACTCCTATCTCTCGTATCAGCTCAACATCTTTTCTCGTTGCGCGGATCCAAGTAGTTGGCTCGATGGGTGCCCCGTCTCGAAATCGACTGACAGCTCCTTCGAGGCTCGCCCGATCCTGCTCAGAATAGGCGAAGAATTCCGCTTGCCTGATCAAGCGGCTTTCCCCCGTGAAACGGCAGATAATATCGTAGACTTCCAGGCTCGTTTTGGAGCTTAGAGGCAAACCTCCCTGCTGCCCATCGCGATGCGTTGTTTCGGTTAGCCACACTTCTCTCGGCATATCCCCAGGAGGCGCGTCCCAACCGAATTTTGGAAGCCCTTCCTTAGGATAGAGGTGCTCGAGGTAATTAGGATTCTCTACATCCTTTATCTCATGGATCGGATCTTTCATCGATGTGAAGTGGACATCTATTAATTAGATCGTCAATATTGATAAATAAATCAATATATCAATGGAAGGAACTCGTGAAATACCAGTGACGCTTAGTGCAGCTACGGCAGCTAAGTTGCTAGATGTTCGAATCGAAACCCTTTACGCTTATGTCAGTCGCGGGTTGATTCGATCTGAACCTGCTGCGGGATCGGGAGGCAGAGAGAAGGTGTATCTCAGGGAAGATATCGATAGGTTGATTTCCAGGAAAGCGATTCGGCGGAACCCGGATCAAATGAGTTCTTCAGTTCTCCGCTGGGGTGAGCCATCGCTTGATTCGAAACTGACGCTTATTAGCCAAAATCAATACTATTACCGGGGCGAAGAGGTCACTCGAATGGCAAAAGAACGGTCCTTCGAGGAGATAGCTATGTTTGTTTGGACTGGGGATTGGGAAGGTAATATTCCCGAATTTTCTGGACTCGACCAATCGCTGGTCGAGTCTCTTTCCAACCTCATTAGATTAGATGAGAGACGTGATTGGCTGAAACGTTGTCAACTGGCTTTAATAGTTCATGAGGATCGAGAGAAAATCGCCTCCAATTCCATCGAATCGGCCTGGGGAATTCTTTATCTGCTCGTATCGATGGCCATCCTGCCGTCTCAAGTTAGGAAGCCTCATTCCATTTCAGACGCACTAGCCAGTCTTTGGAATGTGTATCCAGATGACACCCACATCATTGATGAGGCTCTATCCATCTGTCTGGATCACGAATTGAATATCTCGTCTTTCACCGCTCGATGCGCGGCTTCGTCGGGAGCTTCGCTTCACGCTAGCATCGTCGCTGCCATATCGGCCTTCAGGGGGCCTAAGCATGGAGCGAACATTCTAAGAGTTCAGGCGTTCCTCAAGGAGATTGAACGGGAGAAATCCGTCGTATCCGTTGCTAAATTACGACAAAGAAGAGGGGAGTCGCTTCCCGGGTTTGGACATCCGCTTTACTCTGAAGAAGATCCTCGAGCGAAAAGAATTTTTCATATTCTCGAGGCTTCTCTAAGTGGATCGGCGGCCGTCACTCTGTTCAAGGAACTACGAATTTTCGGGAAAGAGGAGTTGAATCGCATGCCGAATATCGATCTTGCGCTGGGCATTCTTTCCATGGCTCTTTCCCTTCCGGACGACGCGCCTGTCCAAATAGCGACAATTGGTCGTTGCGCAGGTTGGATAGGACATTCGCTTGAGCAACGTGATAGCGATCAGCTGATACGGCCACGAGCCCGATATGTAGGAAAACCTCCCCGCCGCTCCTTAGCCTAAAATTTTTCCTGACCACGCTGTCGACTATTGTCTGGAAAGTCTCGATACAGAGCAAAGGTAGTATCTTTGACCTTTGAGTTAACGGCATGGTGAAAACTCTCCACGGGATCTGTTCGCGAAACCGACATCGCTCACCCCTTCCTACAAATTGCAAAATATATGATAAGCCTCCATTGAATAGGTATTTGATTATTGAATACAGAGCTCTTTTCTAGAGCGTTTCTCAATCTGTTTTGGCCGATACCAATCATGAGTGTTAACCACCTTGTTTAGGATAGCTTTGCCTTCTAGTTGGGAAGCAGTTTGATTGCCTCTCCCCTTGTACGGAAGAAACTCATTACATGAATTCCACTGAACTAGGGTCTGGATGATTTCCATCATGTATCCCTTCCCTCGGTACGATGGCACAAGGACATATTGGTCCTGAGAATCCTTCCTGCGGCCGCCGATGCTTATCAAGCCTACTATCTCGGTTGATTGCTTCTCTTCGACTATGTATTGATGATCGGCTTGCGATTCAAATGCGCCTAGGAAACGAGAGATTTCCCTTTCTCTATCTTTGAATTTCTCGAGTCGTTCGCTTTTCGTATCGCGCGTAACCTCCACGTCCCTCGCGTATACGTTTCGCAACGTCTCGACGTCTCCCGCTCTTGGTGGACGCAGTATCAGTCGCGCCGACTCTAGAATCGGGGGTGGTCTTTTTGGTGCTTCTATTATGGTATCCATGTTTGTCTCCCTTGGATACGAACAACAAAAAAGCCGAAAGAGATGATTCTCATTCGGCTTGGAAAGTGGTTCGTATCTAATGACTTACGTCTTTATCTTTATGTTATTCTCCACTTGCCAAGCCTTGGTCCACACGCAATGTTTCATGGCTCCGTAGTTAATCCCGGAGTTTTGCGAAAGTTGAGAAATGCGTGTATCGAGAAATTCCATCCTGATTTCTTCAAGGTCAGCTACTAGCGCTTCTCTATTTCGATTAAAAGAAAAATATACACTTTTTTTGGAAAGCGTTCCTCAAGGCGTTTCAATGAGAGACGCGCTTTGCACGCGACTTATGGCGAGTCCTTTCTGCCGCAAAATCTCCAGGATGCTTTGCTCGCCCCAAAAGTGAGCGGCGCCAACAGCGAAGAAAAAAGAGGAATCAGATGAAGTTGTAATAGTTTCGTGGATACGAGAAGCCATGCGTTCATTTCTCTCTATGAGGAGGAAGTCGAACAATTTTCGATTGATCGGATCTTCCAGATCGACCTGGTTCTCCATTTCCTTGCCGATCGCTTCGATGTCGCCTGACAGGTATGCTTCCACTAGATCTTCAAGCGGACTTTGTCGTTGAGTTTGATATTCCTGGTATACATCCAGACTTTCTTCCAGGATCCGAATCTGTTCCTGAAGCGTTAGCTCTTTCATTCCCTGCACTTGCTCTTCCGGCGTTTCCAGTCCGTCGCTGAAAATTTCATGCTCCTGAGCCTTGTGCCAAAGAACTAGGTCCAAGGCTGCTCTTCCAGGAAATTTCAATTGGTGTTCAAGAAGCGACAGGCTGAGAAAGATAGACCAGATTTCCGCCTTTTCGAAAAGCTGAGCTGAAACAAGCGGCGAAATGTTTTTCAAGGTTTCGTCTAGCCGCGAGTAAAGCGAGTCACCCAACAACTCCTTCAATGAAGCGTCGCCATCTCTGACCATCAGCCTCATCGCTTTCTGCATGGTTTCCACGTCGAATCTTAGTTCCGTAAAGAGACCGTCGGAGTCGAGAAGGACCTCTTCTACAATGGGATTCAAAGTGGAGACGCGAGGATCAGGCGAATGGATCGTCCCGAACAGGAATGAAGGTTTTGTCCCTTCGACGCGCCAGAGAAGCGGTTTGTTTTCCGCGCACAGCGAAATGAGGGAAACGAAGAGTGTCAGCCAAATCGTAAGGCCACGTTGATAAGATGATGAAGGCATATCCGTTAGGCAATCACGGTAGAAGATTTGCGTTATCGAGTTTCGAAAGAATTGAACCATTCGGGTTCCGTGAAACGAGTTTTTTGCGATTCTGCAAAGGCGATTCCTTAAATATCACCATTGCCATAGGGTGGATTTCCTTTCTTTATCCGAGTCTAAACAATTGCCAACAAAAAGGAGGATTTATGAGACAGGTGAAATATTTCGCATTTTCAATACTGGGGTTCGTTTGCTGTATTCTGGCCAATGGCCAAGACTTGCCCAAAACGCCTTCGCCCAAGGGGGCGGAAGTCTATATCATTTCTCCACAAGATGGAGATAAAGTATCTTCGCCCTTTATTGTGCAATTCGGACTGAAGGGCATGGGAGTCGCTCCGGCGGGTATTGATTTTCCCGATACTGGACATCATCATCTGATAATCGACTTGAAAACGCTGCCCAGTTTCGACTTGCCGCTCCCCGCCAACGAAAACGTGATCCATTTCGGGAAAGGCCAAACGGAAACGGTGCTCGATCTGTCTAAAGGCAAGCATACTCTTCAGCTCGTATTGGGCGATAAGATCCATCTGCCTCACAGCCCACCCGTCGTCTCCAAGCGGATTACCATAACGGTCAAGTAGCTTTTACTCTCGAGCCCCAGGCATTCCTGGGGCTTTTCTTTTTCCTCTCTTCAAAACTCTAAAACCCCGAAAAATGGATACCCCTCTTCAGTCCAACGAAAACGATTCTCCTCAATCCAATCCAGAAGAGCCCGCCCCGTCAGCCGGTGAACAGCGCTACGCCATTCCCTTCGAGTTCAAAGGCAACACTGGCGAGTACTTCAAAATCTGGATAGTGAATCTTTTTCTCTCCGTCATAACACTGGGCATTTACATTCCATGGGCGAAGGTCAGGTCTCGTCGCTATTTCCACGCCAACACCTTTCTCGACGGGCATGCCTTCGACTACCTTGCAAAGCCGCTCAACTTGCTGGCGGGCTACCTGATACTGCTCGTGTTCGTCGGATTGTATAACCTTTCCGTGTTCTTCAATCCTCTCTTTCTGATTCCTGTTGCGGTCATCTATCTTGCAGGTTTCCCCTGGCTTATCTATAAAGCCTTTCGCTTCAAGGCGCGTAATACGGCGTATCGAAATCTTCGATTCAAATATCTAGGTGAGCTAGGAGAATCCTACACGCTCTTTCTTCTTTGGCCCATCCTCATTCCTTTTACCTTCGGTCTAATCTTTCCTTACTGGGCCATGAAAAAGAAGATTTTCTTCCTCGATAACCTTAGTTTCGGAAAGTCCAAATTCTCCTTAAAGCCTTCTCCTGGCGAATACTACAAGTGGTACATTATTTTCTGGGCAGCCGCCATGGTCCTTTATTTAGTGGTCGTCTTTCTGATGATTGGAGGGGCCTTTGGCGTAGCGGCTTTAGGAGGCGAATTTTCCCAGACGACCCAAAGCGGCGATATTGCCGAAAATCCGTTTGATTATTCCGCAACCTCGGGATTTTTCATAGGTATGGCCGTCCTCTTTTATGTGCTGTTCATAGCCGCGGCCGTTATTTGGCAACAGGGCTTGTGGATGTTGATTTTCAACTATAACATGAGCGTCTGGGAAACTGGCAATCTCAGGTTTAAATCCTCCATGCAATTCTGGCCTTTCTGCCAGATCATGGTGACAAACGCTTTTCTAAGCATCCTTTCGCTGGGATTTCTCATTCCTTGGGCCAAAGTGAGGGCGACTCGCTACCTGCTCGAAAACATGTTTGTCATTTCGCCAACCACTACATTGGGAGAGTTTGCTGACGACGCTTCAGACGAAGAGTCTGCTATCGGAGATGCGGCGGTAGACTACTTCGATTTCGAGGTTGGATGGTAGACCAAGTCCAAGGAATATTCTTTCAGCCTAACTCATCGAAGAGTTATGACGCTAATTTTGTTTGGGATGCTGCTGGAAGTTTGGTTCTTCGATTTGACGGAAATGAAGTAGGGTATTCATCAAGCCAATACGAAATCGAGCCAAAGCTCGGAACGACTCATCGTGTAATCCATTTTCGAGACGGAGCTCGCTTCGAGAGTGCTGATCAGGAAGTTTTCTCCCGCTTCGAAGCCACTCTAGGGAAACGGTCGCCGCTCAACCTGGTTCACTGGATGGAATCTCGCTGGCGATTCGCATTAGTCAGCGTTGTGGGGATAGCGCTCTTTTGTTTAGCCTTTCTCGAATACGGTGTTCCTGCGGTTGCCAAGAGTGTCGCCTACCAAGTTCCTCAAAGTGTTAGGCGTTCTATTTCCGAAGAGAGTCTAGATTGGATGGAGCAAACGGGCTTTCTTGACGACGCTCGCGTGAAGCGAATCAAAGTGGAATCCGCTAGGGCGGCCTTCAACGAATCTATCCAGCTAGTAGGAGAAAACTTGAGTCCAATACCTGAATACAAACTACACGTTTATAGAGGCGAGCAAATTGGAGCCAATGCGTTTGCTCTTCCTTCCGGAGATATTGTGGCGACTGAGTTCTTTATCGATCTATGTGAAAACGAGGACCAGATGGTTGCGGTCTTTTTGCATGAAATAGCTCATGTCGAACTTCAACATGGACTTCGCTCCGTCATCCAGGATGCGGGTGTCGTAGCTTTGGCCTCCATCGTATTAGGCGATATTTCCTCGATTGCGGGTTTGGCGGGTTCGCTGCCAGCCATTGCTCTTGAATCGCGCTATTCTCAGCAATTCGAATTGGAAGCTGATGCTTTTTCAGGCACGATCCTTGAGGAGAGTGGAATAGGGGCAGAAGCTCTCGAAACGATCCTAATCAAGCTTCATAAAGGCAGTCCTGACTTAAGCGCTGCCCAGTTCCTCTCTACTCATCCCAGTCTAAAGCAGCGGGTCGATAAACTGAGAGTCATTCGAAAAGCGAACGATTAACTGCTAATCTCGGACTTAGTCGGATACCGATAAGTTGGATACGATTTTTCGGGCAGGATCACGCCGTTTGGATCTAGCTTATCGTTTCGACGCCATCTCCTCTTTGGAGGGAGCCTTACTTATTTGCTCGTTTCCTGAGGTTAGATCTGAGCTTTGCCGGTAGGGTAGAATTAAGCCAGTCGCTGTTTTGGTCGCCTTTACTGGTACCTTCGCTGCCGTTTTTACCACGCATCCAGCGCTCACTAGCGATAGTGTAAGAATGATGCAAGCTAGGGCCGATTTACAAAACTCTGACCTGATATTTATAGCAATCATACGATTCAGGGCTATTATTCTAGCTAAATTCGTCTGTTAAGACCAGACCCTACTTGAATTAAGTTTCGAATTGCTCTACCGCTTCGCTTTCCAATCTCATCTTTCCGTAACAAATGAGCGTTAAAAAAGTTGGTATCCTCACGGCAGGCGGGCTCGCCCCTTGTCTCTCTTCTGCAATCGGCGGGTTGATACGCCGCTATACCGAAATCGCTCCTGAGGTGGAGATCATCTGCTACCGCAGCGGTTACTGGGGACTGCTAAAAGGACAAAGCACCCTTGTCACCGAACACGTTCGAAAGTATGCCGATCTGCTTCATCAGTACGGGGGTAGTCCCATCGGGAATTCGCGCGTCAAGCTGACCAATGTCGAAGACTGTGTGAAACGCGGGCTGGTTAAGGAGGGCGAAGACCCCCAGAAGGTGGCAGCCGATCAATTGGTCAAGGATCAGGTTGACGTCTTGCACACCATCGGTGGTGACGACACGAATACGGCAGCTGCCGATCTTGCGAAGTATTTAGAAAACAACGACTACCAGCTCCGGGTCATCGGTCTCCCTAAGACGATCGACAATGATGTGTTTCCTATTAGTCAAACGCTTGGAGCCTTCACAGCGGCCGAGTATGCTGCCGATCATTTTACCAACGTGGTGGCGGAACACAATTCCAGCCCGCGTATGCTGATAATCCATGAGATTATGGGGCGCCATTGCGGTTGGCTCGCGGCAGCCACCGCTAAGGAGTACCATGATCGCCTTAAGAAGAAGGATTGGCTTCCGGAAATCGGCTTGGTCCGCGAACGACACGATGTTCATGGCGTCTATATTCCCGAAATGGAAATCGATCTCGATGCCGAGGCCGAGCGCTTGATCAAGGTCATGGACGAATGCGACAATGTGAACATCTTCCTGAGTGAAGGAGCTGGCGTTGATGCGATTGTGGCTGCCAAAGAGGCGGCTGGCGAAGAGATCATTCGCGACGCCTTCGGTCATGTGCAGCTAGATTTTATCAATCCAGGGCAATATTTTGCCGAGCAGTTCGCCAGCAAGATAAAGGCGGATAAGGTTCTCGTGCAAAAGAGCGGCTACTATTCGCGAGCGGCTGCGGCCAACGCTAGAGATTTGATGTTGATCAAGAGCTGCGTTGATAAGGCCGTCGAATCCGCTCTTGCCGGCGAGAGTGGCGTCATAGGCCACGATCAGGACAACAACAATATCCTACGAGCAATCGAGTTCGATCGCATTAAGGGTGGAAAACCGTTCAACCCCAACCACGAGTGGTTTAGGACACTGCTAGCCGAACTAGGCCAATCTCCTGGAGCGGTCGTCGCCGCTCACTAGATTGATTAATTGCTATATTCGGCGACGGTTATACGCTCGACTTCGTCGATCGTCGTAAATCCAAGAAGAGCCTTTTTCAAGCCATCCTCGCGTAGTGACATATAACCTACGCGTTTTGCGGCGCTGTGAATTTCGTGAAGAGCGCTATTTTGGCTGATAAGCTCTCTCATCTCTTCTGAGATCTCCACTACCTCGTGAACAGCTACGCGGCCCTTGATACCTGACATATGGCAGGATTCGCATCCAGCTCCTCGATACAAGACGATATCCGAAATGGTATCCTTTTTGAAGTAGCGTTCCAAAACCTCGCGAGGTGGAGTATAGCTCTCCTTGCAATGATCGCAGATCTTTCCGACTAGTCGCTGAGACATAACGCCGTTCAGCGATGGGGCTACCATGTAGGGATCCACTCCAATCTCAATAAGACGCGTAACCGCTTGAATAGCGTTGTTGGTGTGCAGCGTCGTCAGAACCAGGTGACCTGTGAGAGCTGCTTCGGTTGCGATCTTGGCGGTTTCAGCATCGCGAATTTCTCCTACAAGAATGACGTCCGGGTCTTGTCTTAGAGCTGCTCTCAAAATTCTTTGGAAATCCAGCCCAATCTTGTGTTTGACTTCGAAGTGATTGATTCCTGGAAGCTGGAATTCCACTGGATCCTCAATGGTCATAATGTTTCGCTCCGCGTCATTGAGGTAGTCGAGAGCCGAATACAAAGTCGTCGTTTTACCTGAACCCGTCGGGCCTGTAACAATAAACACGCCATTAGGTTGGGCAACCGAATTGCGGAAGCGCTTCAGATTGCTCTGGGCGAAAAGCATCTGATCGAAGTTGGGAACCCCTTTCGCGCCGGCTTGACCGAGAAGTCGGATAACGCATTTTTCGCCATGTAGCCCAGGGCAGGTTGATATGCGAAAGTTCTGTTCGAACGAGCCTATGTTCATCGTAAACCGGCCGTCCTGCGGAAGCCGTGTATCCGAAATATCCATCTGGCACATGAATTTAATGCGGACCATGAGAGCTTGTTGCAGCTTTTTTGGAAGCCTAACCAGTTCTCTCAAGTGCCCGTCTACACGAAAGCGAACAATGCCCTCTTCCTTGTGAGACTCGATGTGAATATCGCTCGCTCGCTGTTTGAATGCCGAGTAGAAGACTTGATTGGTCATGTCGATCAAGGCATTTGACTCGATCAAGTTGACCAGGACTTCGCTGTCGGTTTTCGAGATATCGTCCCCCCCTGTGAAACCTTCTAGTTCCTTGAGGGCGTCGTCGAAAGAAACATCCGCCTGATAATGAATGTTGATGGCTCCCCCGATATCATCTGGAAGAGAAAAGACGGGGCTAACGCGAGTTTGCAGGTAGCGCTCTAGCGACTCGATTAGCTGGAGGTTCGTTGGATCCTCCATTGCCATCGTTACGTACCCATCGAATTCATACAATCCGATCGCATTGATCCGCTTTGCCATTTCGAGCGGGATGCGCGTTTCTTCAGGTACCGTAATGTTTATGGAAAGGGGATCGACATAGGTAGATCCTATCGATCTGGCCCAAAGCTCTCCTGCCTGCTCCCTACGAACATAGCCTTTATCGATAACTTCAAGCAGCATGCCTCCATGGTCTTGCTTGAACTTGCTGTTCAGCGCGACCATGGTTTTGGAGTCGATCCGACCGGTCTCTTCCAAATATTCGACGAATTTATCGGACTTAATTTCTCGCATTGTCGTCGCCTTTTAGGTTGAAGAATTTGCCGATCGATTCCTGGTCTATCAGATCGCGGGAGGAAATGCAGGAATCGAACTCAACCTGAGCCTCGGCCAGCATCGTCTGTAGGTCGTATTTGATTACCTGATCGTCGAGGCTTTTTTTCGTGGCGCTGCTAGCGTTTTGGGTGGGGTCTTCTTCCATGCTTCTGTACTCCTAGAGTCAGGCTACTGCGGTTATGCTCTCGATAACCTCGCCAATGTGTTGCTTGATGATCTCAGGTTTCTGAGTCTTGAGAATGTAGTAGATGGCGCCCTTTTTCTTGCAGTCTTCAACGGAGTCGCGAGTGGCTACAGCGGTCATCATCACTACAGAAGCATTCGGATTTATCTCCTTGATCTGTTCCAGGGCTTCCACGCCATTCATCTTGTTCATGTTGATATCTAGCAGGACAAGATTGGGATGGTATTCCTTAAATGCTTCTACGGCGTCCATGCCATTCTGCATGAGATAGACTTTCTGAATGCCGAGATCCATCAGAATGAGCTTAAGAAAGGTGCGCATGTGCGCTTCGTCGTCTGCGATTAGGGCTGTGATTTCGCTACTGTTCATTTTTCTACGCGGTGAAGTTTTATGGTGAAACGGGCTCCGCCTTCAGGTCTGTTCTCGACGGTGATATCGCCCCCATGCTCTTTTATAATTCGCTTGCTAATGTATAAGCCGATCCCGCTCGAGGACTCGCCTCCAGTGGGCTGATTCGATGTGCGCCCGAATTCCTTAAACAGCTTATCGAACTCGTCCTCAGGAATGCCGGGGCCTTCATCCTCAATGGCTAGCCATACTTCTTTGTCATCGCTATCGAGAATGAGCTGCACTTTAGTTTCGCTCGGCGAGAATTTTAACGCATTGGTGATGAGATTATCAATGACTCGCGAAATTAGTTTGCGATCGATGTTAACCAGAGAATTATCCGTTTTAGGAATAAAGTCAATTTGTATCTGTTTTTTGGATGCACTAGCAGAATGAAGAGTGGTCGCCATTTCAACCAGGCCCTGAAGGCTTTCGTATTTCGGACTGATTCTGATCTGACCCGTTTCGAACATGGAAACATCAAGGAGGTCTTCAACTAGGTTGAGCATGAATTCCGATGCTTGGGTTATGGTGCCAACCAGCTCCTTTTGACCTTCGGTAAGCGTACCGAATTGTTCAGACTGCAGATATTGCGATATCCCTCTTATGGATACAAGCGGGTTGCGTAAGTCATGGGAGGCCACGCCGAGAAATTTCGTCTTGGACTCGTTCTGTCTGTTTAGTTTCTGTATCTTCTGATCGGATTCCCGCTTCCTACGGTATTCGTTGATATGGTGCTTTACTCGACTAATTACCTCGACTTGTCGCAACGGCTTTACGACGTAGTCATTCGCTCCAGCAGCGTACGCCCTGCTAAGGGTATCCATATCTGAAAGACCGGTAAGGAAGATGATAGGCAACTGATTAAATCGGTCGTCGAATCGGATTTTCTCGCACAGCTCGATGCCATTGATATCCGGCATCATGATGTCCGTAAGAATGAGGTCGGGTACCTTGTCTTCGAGAAAGTCTAGAGCTTCGTTAGCGGAGTTTACCCCAGCATAGCTGAATTCTCCTCGATCCAGTATTTTCTTAACTAGCTTATGTACGAGCGTATCGTCGTCTACCACCAAAACGAGAGCGTTTCGCGTTTCGTTGGTATCCTCTTCGAGATCTATTGTCGCGCTTTGTAAGTCTTCTGCCATGGCTAGCATACGCTAGGGTAATCTATTTACCCTTGTAGCTAATCGGCAGACTGTGATCTCGATTTAGCTCTAACTAGGTAGTGCCCATCGAAATTCGAGATATATTCTGAGTAGTAATCCCCTGGCTTTGAAAAACAACACTAGCGCCGATGATTCCAATCATCCGAATCGAACTGGTTTAGTAGGGCTTTTTCCTCTGATTCTGTCCAGTTTGGCCAATCTTCATAGGAAAGGGAGGCGTCTAGCAGTTTGCACAATTCGAATAGGAAATCATTGTAAAAACGATTCCAATTCAGGTTGCTTACTGTCGGTCTCCATATCGAACCTTGGAAGAGAAGGCCTGACTTAGTGCGCTTCTGAGCAGCGCCCGCTACTTTTGTCGGCAGATTCTTTAGTAGGATATCGAACAGTTCCGCCTTGTTAAAGCAGACGCCGGGATTGTGATTCGAGGCCTCCTTTCGATTTACCGTGGCCTCGACGCCCTGGCTGCTTAAGGCTGCCAAAATCATTTCATGCACGCCTTTGTAAGTCGCGTTGGGTTCCTCTTGGCTAAAGGGGTGGCTCGATGGAATGACCAGCGAATAGGTCCAGTCCTCCAAATGACTAACGATGCCTCCACCTGTTGGTCGTCTACAAATATCAATCAAAGGATCGGCAATTTCGGACCTTACGTATGAGTACTTCTGGCTCATTCCAAACGTATAGGCAGGTCGTGACCAAGAGTAATGCCGTACGCGAATCGCATCCTCTGGACGATATCGCTGCAAAAGCAGGAAATCCGATGCCATGTTTTCAGCTGCAGTGCCGCTTCGGTCTGGAAAAACGTGGATTGCGAAAGGCATCGTTGGTTACTAGTCCTCAGAAAAAGAATATCCTAGCCAGATCGAGAAAAGGTTATCAGCGATTGAAATACAAGAGGTTATGGAGCCTTGATCTCTCCTTGGCATGTGATCGCAATTCAGATCGAGTGATACCAGGTTCTTAACGATTTCGGTACAATGAGAGATTCGAGCTGCTGCTCGAAGGTCTGGGGTCGGGTTTTCAGAATCCCGTCGAGCGGTTGCAGGTCCATAGATAAATCAAACTGTCTGCGAGCGGTCGTCTCATTATCCTCACGACTAGCTTTAACGATAAGTTCACTAGAAAGCCCGAAATGAGCGGCTATCCTTTCTCCCATTTGGTGTCTTGATAAGCGTTCCAACCCAGCCCAGTGATAGATCCCTCTGAGGTCGTCGCGTTCGATTATCTCGACCATGACGGAAGCCAGATTCTCAGCTGAACAAACTTGACGCCATTCGTCTACGAACAACGGCGTTTTCTCGCCATCGGCCCAGCTTTTAAGCAAACGCTCATGCAAGCTCCTTGCTCCAGTTAAACTGTTTCCATTCAACAGTGGAATGCGTAACGTAATAGCGAATTCCTCGGCTGCATGATGAACTTTCTCTTCTGACTCAGCCTTTTGTTTCGCGTAGAGATTTACAGCTGAAGGCCTGTCCGAAAGAGAGTAGGGCGCTTCTTGCCCGTCGAACACTTGCTCGCTGGAAAGATGGATGAATTTCGCGAAGAGATGCTTCGATAGCGCGGCCAGCTGTTCGGGAAGCTCCACATTTAGCCTATGCGATTTGCGCGGTTCCTGTTCGCATTGGCTAGGAAATGAAAAGGCGGCGCAGTTGACGATGACATCCGGAAAGAGATTGAGAACCTTTCGTTCCGCCTGTCCTTGATCCAGCAAGTCTATTCTGTATGCCTCAGCTACTCCTTCAACGTGTCCTGAATATTCCCCTACGATCCCAATTATTTCGTGTTTCCGACGAGCGGCAGCCTTCGCGAATGCCGAACCAACCAGTCCCGAGGCTCCCGTAAGTAGAATTTTCATACAGAAGAATCTACTTGAAGTGCTTATGGTTAAGATGCCACTCGATTTGCCAAGCTGTCGATTGAATGCCGATTTTCAGGTGAGAAAGGCAGAGAATGGCAGCTTTATTGAATACAACCCGTTCGAATTCCGTGGTTTGAGTCAAGACCAGAGAAGCGAGGCGCGACAGATTTGGTTCGTGACCAACCACCATTAGATTGGCGTCGAAACCGTTAATTTTCTCCTCTACTTGCGAGGGATCGTCGAATGGGGTGAGACCTCTCCTTTTCCTTAGTGGAACTTCCAGCTCCAATCCTTTTTTAAGAGCTTCGGCAGTCTCTTGAGCTCTCGTGTATCCAGAATGCCAGATTTCTACAGGAAGTATCATGCCTTTATTCTTCAGACCATTGCAGAGCCTATCCATTTGTCTCCATCCTTTTTCTGAAAGCGGTCGAGCTTCGTCTGTTGGAGCTTCATCGAGCGCATGAGCATGCCTTACTATGTACAAATATATTTCCATCGAAGAAATTGAGGAGGTTGAAGCCTATGGCACTCGATGCAGGTTGTCGTGGCAATCCAATTTACCTGGGCTTAGGCGCCCGCATTCTACTCTGGTCAGGGGGATTTCGCCCGTATGTCCTTAAGAGTGAGCTCGAGGCCTTCCTTCATGGATACGCGTGGATGGTAGTTCAGATCTCGTTTTGCTGCTGTTATATCGAACCAATGGTCTTTCGCTAATTCCGAAGCTACAAATCGAGTCATTGGAGGCTCTCCTCGCAGGTTCAGCCATCTCCATACCGTCTCCATCAACGACCCCATTCGATAGGCCCCTTTCAGGCTTATCCGCTTTTCGATGGGCGGGATTTCGATTCTCTTAAGAAGCTCGTTAATCCATGGCCATAGAGCAACAGGTTCGTCGTTTGAAATGAAATAGGCTTTTCCTCCAGGGTTGTTAGTGTCGTTGTCCAGCGCTATTTCCGCCTGCAGGTGAGCGTCCACTACATTATCGATATATGTGAGATCAACTAGATTTGTACCATTTCCTACGATACGAAGACGCCCTCTACTGGCTCGGTCAACTACTCGCGGTATCAAATTGGCGTCTCCTGGGCCCCAGATCAGGTGCGGCCTTAGCGCGACGGTTTTCAAGTGGCCTGGAGGAAGATCATGGGCCGAGAGGACTGCCTTCTCGGCTATAACTTTGGTGGTAGGGTAATGACATGGGATTCTTTCGCCATAAGGTAATGACTCGTTTCCGCCACTGATCGAATTTCCATTGAAAACCACGCTTGGCGTGCTCGTGTAGATCAGCTTCTTAACTTGGTAATCGCGGCATCCGTTAATAATGGCTTGCGTTCCAGATATATTTGTATCCAAAAATTCCTGATGTTTTCCCCAGATACCTACTTTTGCCGCTGTGTGAAACGCCACATCCACTCCATTACAAGCATTTCTAGCGGCCTTTGCATCCCCTAAGTCCGCGTAGATCATTTCCACGCCCTCTTGTTCAAGTCGAGGCTGTCGAGTTCTACACAGTCCTCGGACTGTAAAACCCTGTTCAAGCAGCTTGCTGATCAGCTTGCCTCCGAGAAACCCGCTTGCCCCTGTAACCAATGCTTTTCTGGTCTGACGCTCTGCCTTCGTATGTTGAAGCATTTAAGAGATGATTGAATTTCGAATACTATTCAAGAATAGAACTTTAAGGCTAACCCCAAGCTTGCATGGAGATTCGAGTTGTCAAGTATGTGCAACCCATGTCGGATGATCCTACTCAAGGAAAGAAAGCGCGTTTTTCGGATATCACTCTCGCTGGGCTTCGTCATGGAGAAGTTAAGCGACTCGAAGGATTTGATAAGTCTAGGCATATCCCCCCTAAATATGTGAATGATCGAGCCCGGCTATTTCTGGCTAGAATCTGCAGTCGCGAATTAAAGGAGTGGGCGGAGGGTCTATTTTCAGAGCTTCGTCTAGCTATGGAATATAAACGCAAGGATCTTTCGGTAGACTTGGGAGATGGGATCGCTTCCATTATTTCGAAAGACTTCGAATTGGTGAGGCAGTATTCGTTGATTGACGACAGTCCGGAGGTCTATTGCCAAAATACGGAGCTTAGATTTCTGGGAGGCCCTGAACTGGCTGAGATAGAGACATTCAACCAGGCTATAGGCTCTTTATTCGACCGTATGCGTTGTTCATTGGTTGGCGCTGTCCAGATCGAGGCGATGATCGATGTCATTGAGGCAAAGCCGTCTTCCGGCATCATAGTTGATTATCCTTCGACCTATCTCCATTGCGATTGTCGTATTCAGGGAATCGATGCGTTTTTTCGATTCGATCCACATACGCTTGAAATACGATTCGATTCCTTTTGCGCGCCATATCAGATAGTCGATGCGCTGCAGCAAATGAACGATCTCTTCTCAAATGACGACGTTCTTGGCCAATTGTTGGCTTAGGATCTTAGTTTGATCAGGAAGCTTTAATCCATTCGCTCTACCCAATAGCGAATGGTCTCCAAGAATTGGAAGCGTTCGAATGGCTTGCTAATGAAATCATTTACTCCCGCTTCTTCCCACTTTCCCGAGAGCATATTCTCGGGCATCGCTGTTAACGCGATGACAGGAGTGGTTTTATTGATGCCGTTGGCGCGAATCCGAGATGTCGTCTCCAAGCCGTCCATTTCCGGCATCTGAAAATCCATCAGGATTATCGAGTACTTCGTTTCCTCGGCCATGTTTAGGGCCTGGTCTCCGTTTTCAGCCGTATCCACATTATAACCATATCGGGTGAGAAGGTCTTCAACCATGAGCCTATTGATACGGTTGTCATCGGCTAGCAAGACCCTCATGTTCTCGACTTTTTTCGGTTGAGAAAAATCGGCTTGCTTGTCGCTTGATTTCTGTCGGCCGAAATTGACGGAAAACCAGAATTCAGAACCTTGATCGAGTTCGCTTAGGCTCCCTATTTCACCGCCCATCATTGAAACCAATTCGCGCGAAATTGATAGTCCCAGGCCTGTGCCTCGCTTTTCAGGCCTGATTTGGGTGAAGGGCTTGAATAGATTTTCCAATACTTCAGGAGCGATTCCCGCCCCTGTGTCCTTGACTGCAAAGCGAAGCCTTACCGACCTCTCATTCTCTTCCATGAGACTTGTCTCAACGGAAACGACTCCTCCGCTCGGTGTGAATTTTATGGCGTTGCTGACCAGGTTGATGAGCACTTGGAGAAGTCTGTCGGGGTCTCCTCTCAGGGCAGGATTTATATCTTTGTCGATTGTGTTCGAGAAAGTTAACCCTGCATTTTCGACTTGCAGTTTGAAGGTATGCGATAGGGCTTGGAGCAGTTCATCCAATCTAAAATCAACATAGGTCAGTTTAAGCGTTCCAGCCGCCCACTTGGAGTAGTCAAGTGTGTTGTCCAGGATTTGAGCCAGATTGTCATTAACGATTTTAATGGAGGTCACGTGTTCGCGTTGCTCTTCGGATAAAGGAGCTTCGAGAAGCTGGTCCGCCAGGTTTATCGAAACGTTAATAGGCGTTCGGACTTCATGGCTGAGCATGTTGATAAACTCCTTTTGAACCTGATTCGCGTTTTCCAGCTCCTTGTTTAACTTCTCGAGCTGAATATTATATTTATTGCGGCTGTATTCATTAATTGCTTCCAGAAGCTTGATCTTCAGTTTATCAGGTTCCCAAGGCTTCTTTATGTACTGAAAGACACGACCTTGATTGATGGCCGCAATTGTGTCATCAATATTTGAATACGCAGTAATAAGTATGGTTACGATTTCCGGCCAACGCGCTCGCGTTTCCTTGAGCAAATCCACCCCTGTTTTTTTGGGCATGCGCTGATCCGTTATCAGAACGCCGATATGAGAGGATTTAGCCTCCAGCAATTTCAGCGCTTCATCAACGCTCTCCGCAGTCGCTACATCAAAGTAGGGAGAGAACGTTTTCGTGAAATATTTCAGTGCTTTAGCTTCATCATCCACATAGAGCACCTGAAAGTCCAATGACGTTTCATCTGAAATCTCTGACGATTTTCTATCGGCTTTCATATTTTGAATAGCAGGGATCGCTTAACATTGTCTTCGAATCTGAACAGAGAATCCAAAGTCGCTAGGGCACGTATTCCAGGCACATGAAGCCTCACGGCCAGCAACATGCGAGATCTCAAAGAGAGATATCCTAGTAAACAATTCACCGTACAAGAGTTGGGAACTATGGTGCCGGTGTCTGGTAGCGTGTCAAATTGAAAGAAGTGAGTACCTTACTCGAAGTTATCTTAAGTAACTTCACGTTACCAGTTTTCAAAACGAACCAGAATTTCATCAAGCCAAGCCAAGTCCAATGTTGGCAGGTGGATTGAAGAGGGATCCAGTGGCAGACTGACAGTCATGGAAAATTCGTCATCGGAAATCCCATCGACGTGAAGTTCTCCTGCGTGATGATAGGATGCTAGGAATGCTGAGAGCAGGGAGGTTGGGGCGTTGGTAAGGGAAGTCTCTTCCCATACCTTTCCTTTAGTGACGACCTTGATTTTAACGCTTTCTTCATCCTGGCTCACGCTCGATATCATTTCCTCCGAGCCACTGGAAGCATAGTTGAAGATACTCTCGAACAGACACTGGATGAGGTCGCTATTTGCGTTTAATGCTTTTGCAGGAGAGGGGTCCGTTAGCTTATGCTTGTCTTGCAAACCTAAGTTGCCCGCAACAGATAGAATGATCTCCTTGATATCTACCGGTTCAAAATCATTATTTGCTTTGCCTTTGTATTGCTCAGCGAGTTCGGCGGCTGTGACCTGCATCGCCTGAATCGCTAGTTTCAGTTCCTGCCAATGATTTGCGCCTTTAGCCTTGGTAGCCTTAAATGGAACTTGCTCGATAAAAGATTTAGCGGCATGCGAAGCATTATTGGTGAGGGTAAAACCAGATGCCATTACTAGAATGTCTCTTATACGATTTACTCCATCCATGCGTTGCCACGTATTCAGTTTTTCGCCCATCAGCTGGTCGCGCTCCCTGCGAAGCTTAAAAAACTGCATAGCTTGACGAAGCTCTGTAGTCAAAATTTGAATATCCCAAGGCTTTGTGACGTATCGAAGGATCTCGCCGCTATTCACCGCTTCTATGGCATCTTCAAGGTCCGAATAGGCAGTGGTAAGCATTCGAGTTATCTGAGGATGTTGCTTTCTAGCGTACTTCAGGAGCTCAACACCTTTCTCCTCCGGCATTCGCTGGTCTGTTATGAGCACTCCAATGCGATCGGCCTTTTGGTCCAGAATCTCTCTACCTTCCGCCGCGCTAGCGGCCTTGAAGATCGGGAATTCGCTCTTAAAGGCTCTTTCGAAATACTTTAGAGCCTTTTCTTCATCGTCTACGAAAAGCACTCCAAATGCGTTGTCGTTAATCATTTTTTATTCTGTTTTATGTTGTTTGGGGAACTTGGTATAGAGGACAATCGTCAGCTTTTGAAATCTAATTCTTTGCCTCTATTTCCATTGGCAATTCTTCGGCCTTAGCCTCGGTTTTTAAAGCGTCTGCTATTGGAATATCGAATGTGAACCTGGTCCAGCTGCCAAGTTTGCTTTCCACTTCCATTTTTCCTCCATGATTCTGTGAGATCGTATGGCAAATACTTAAGCCCAATCCCATACCTTTCCCCACGTCTTGTGTTGTGAAAAACGGTTCGAAAACTCTTTGTCGTGTCTCTTCCGTCATTCCAACTCCATTATCTTCTACTGAAATGAAGAGTCTATCCTTTTTTTGTGTAGTGGAAATCTGGATTTCTCGCTGTTGCTTGTCTTCAACTCCTTTTACCGCTCTGGCGGCGTTGGTAAGCAGATTCACCAATACTTGAATTACATGTCCTTGCGACCCGACCAGAGCGTCACCCTTACTATGCGACTTGGATATTATAATGCCTTTGCAATCCTGAGCAGTGAACCGGAGAGCGCTATCGAGAGCAGCCGTGAAGGAAAACGTTTTTTGGATATCCACTGCCGAAGGGTGAGCAAAGGTATGCAAGTCTGAAACGATATTTTTGATACGATCCACACCCTCGTCAATGTCTTCAAAGTAATCTCTCAAGTCTTCGCTTCGTTCGACCTCGGGCTCTTTCTTGATCAGCTGAAGCGCGGTTATAACGTAGTTTAAGGGGTTGTTGACTTCATGCAAAAGCCCAGCCGCCAGACTTCCAAGCGCGTTGAGCTTTTCGCTTTGAATGAGATTGGACTGGGTCGTCTTCAATTCGGCTAGCGTTTCTTCTAGATCGTGATTTCGTTCTACAAGATTCGCTTCAAGATCCGCCGTTTGCAGTAGGTTGCCTAGTCTCGTTTCAACTTCCGTGCGACTGAAAGGCTTGGTTAAGAAGTCGTCCGCTCCGTTCTTTAGGGCCGTAATCTTTGCGGTTTCATCCATCCGCGCGGTTAAAAGAACGATTTTAATACTTCTGGTTGCCGGGTCTTCTTTAAGCTGCTTGCAGACTTCTAAGCCATCCAGTTTTGGGAGCATGAGATCAAGAACCATCATTTTCGGCTGAAGTTCGCGAGCTAGTGAAAGTCCTTGCAGGCCGTCTCTTGCTAGCGCCACGCGGTAATCTATTTCGAGAATGCTCGCCAAATACTTCCTCATGTCAGGTTCGTCATCTACAATCAGCAGCGAGGGTTTCTCGCCAGGCTGCAGTTCGGCCTCTTCAGCGCCAAAGGGAGATTCGATAGGCAGCGAAGCTCTATGCTCGGCTGCCTGATGCATGTTTTCAATCCAATCGTCACTTGTCGATATATCCAGCGCTTCGCTATCGGCATTCTCCTGGCTGATCGGAAAGGAGACTCTCATCACAGTTCCGACGCCTTCTTCGCTTTCAGCTTCAATTTCCCCTTCCATCTTTTCGGTTAGATCTTTTACCAGTGCCAATCCTAGTCCACTTCCCTGATATTTTCTCGTTGACGAGCCATCTGCCTGCCGGAATCGGTCGAAAATGTAAGGCAGATCCTTCTTGTTTATACCTACACCGGTATCTGCGATTTCAATAACGGCTGTATCCGCATTTCCGCTACTGCTGACCGTTATGGTTCCTCCTTCCGGAGTGAATTTCAACGCGTTGCTGAGAAGATTCAAAAAGATGCGTTCCAGCGCGTAAATGTCAGCGTCAATGATTATAGACTCCTTTGCTAAGTCCTTTTGGAAACCGATCTTTCTTGGTTCGGCCATGTGGGACATCGAATCAAGAATGCCCTTAAGAAATCTCGTAATATCTATCGGTTGCGGAGAAAGTTCCGTTTTGCCTTCCTCCAGCTTCACTACTTCCAAGACGTCGTTAACCAGTTTAAGAAGTCTCAACGAATTGTCTTTTGCCGTACGCATCAGGCTAGAGACTCTATCGTTTAACAGTTCCGGTCTTTGTAATAGATCTTGAATGGGCGACAGTATTAGCGTTAAGGGAGTGCGAAGCTCATGGCTTATATTCGCGAAGAATTGCGACTTAAGCCGGTCCATATCCTCGAGTTCCTTGTTGCGTGAGTCTAGTTCTTGTCGGAGTAGAAAATCGCTAATCCGTGCTCGTGTAGTAAAATGGCTTGAAGTACAGCCGATTGCTCCGAAAACGAAAATAAAATAGCCGTTAGTGGCGAATGTTTCCCAATCTGTGAGTGGCTCAACTATGCTGTGGTGAAGCAAACAAGTTGCTATATATATTAATAAGGTTCCGAGACTCATGAACACAGCTTCTCGCAACTTCCATGGCATTATTACTGTTGATGTCAGTATAACGATATTAAAGGTCGTATAGTACGGCGAAACCGCTCCCTCTGTGAGATACAGCATTGAGCTAAATGACAGAGTCAAAGAAAATGCCCATATTTGGCTTAAGACCTTAATATAGCGTCTTCCTAGGGGCGTATAGTCTAAGGCTAGAAGCAATAGCGAAATTAGAGTACAAATAATTCGTATTATAAAGAATTCTAACAAATAATTAGGGTAGACTAGATAATCGATGGAGGATCCCATCGGCATGAAAATTATTGTGAGCAAACAAGCTACTTTTGAGCGTCGAATCCTTAGCGATTCATCTTCGCTATTAAAGCGATTTCTAAAGTCTAGAGGAATCGAATTATCCATTTAGTAGTCCTTTCTGATGTCTAAAAAGACATTTATACCGGTCAGGTCTGTTTCGATTTCGTAATTCGTCCCATCAGGGGCTAGCTCTTCCATTCCCCTTTCGTTTCTATAAACAAGATACCATTCTAGGAGATGCTCCATCAGGTTTTTATTGGGATTATCGCTATGGACATTGGTAACGGTAACCAGTCCACCTGCTCGAGTCCATTTATAATATATTGAAACAAGACGTTTGCAAATCTGGTCTGAAAAATAATCAAATAGCCCAGCGGAGTAGACCATGTCATATTTTTCTTCATATACATTGTTCTCTTCATGGATCTCCTCTAGAAGTTCATCAACCGACTTTTTTATAAATTTTATAATTGGCTTATTGCCGCTGGACGTCATCGCTCCATTTATTTTTCTACTAGCATATTCAATGGTTTCGTCATTGAAATCCATTAAATCGAGCGAAATTTGGTTGGAGATAGACTCTCTTTTCACAATACGTTGGATTTCTGATGCTGGACCACAGCCCACGTTTAAAACCGTGAAGATTCTTTCCTCCTCAGAAGCGACCCTTTCTGCTTCATTCTTCAAGCGATCGACTAGCATTTCAATCCGGTTGCGATGAGCCTCAGGCGCGACTTGCTTAATCAGGTACGAGTCTACGAATCTTGCGTAGATGCTCGATGTTCGAGCGTTCGATTCGTAAAGCATCATGTTTACCATTTCGTAATCGCCAGCGTATCCAAGCGGCTTTATATAAGATCTGTTGAAGAAGGGCGAGCAAAGAATGAACGGGTGCAGTTCCCTGCGCGCGAAAGATTTATGAATATTGGTTTTCTCTTCTTGAATATCTCCAGCCACACATTCGAATTCGGAGAACAAGTCTTCGAATTTTGGAGCGATTACTGGATAAAGATTATCGTATAAGTCATTGGAAATATCTTTGGCCGATTCCTCTGTCTCGGTACTCTTGATTCCGACCTCGGCTTCGTCTAGCCATCTGCTTATTTCGCCGAATAGGTTGCGCATGTTGCTAACTGTTATCTGATAGTCTCGTTCAATCTTGCTACTTTCCATCAGGTCCTTAACGAAGCGATCGGTTTCTCCTCGAATATCGATTCCCGATCGTAGTCCCAATAAATCAGACCACGGATCTACCAGAGTTACAGACACTATTATCATCAGACCAGTCGTTAGTATGTGTGAAACGACGGCTCTTCCATTATATATGGTCCTCTCTCCTCGAATAATACTTAAGTTCGGTAGTACTTCGCTAAGTTGGACAATCGAGTACGGATTGTATACTTCGAATACGATACCAGAACGTGTAACATGTATTAAGGTTCCACGTCCTGATCGCATCTGACTGTTTTCGAATAGAACTAGGCTATCTACACCTGAAAGCGTTTGCTGAACGGACATAATATTATTTATGAAATAGACTTTTTATAATTAGTTACTCAGTAGTGCTTTTTCTTTACCGAATTTTGCAATGATTGTGTCGGCTAACTCACTGATATTTTTATGTTTTGAAAGTTCTGTTGCCGATACTTTGACTCTAAAATCTGATTGAATTATAAGAGACAATTCAAGTAGCAGTAGCGAATCGATTCCTAGGTTTCCGAGGTCTTGTTGCTTATGGAGTCTATCGGCCGGTATCTTAAGCAGATCGCAAAGACTTTCTGTTGCTTTTTGCTCAATCATTTCTTTAAGGGTTAACTCATCGTATTCAGCAAAAGAGTCGGCTAGGCTGGACGAACTTTCCCCGTTGCTGTTTATAGTACTAATCAAATTGGAAAACTTCGAGGATTTTGCCGGCGAAGGATTTGCTGTCCGCCACATATTCCAGTCTATATCGAAAACGCCCATTCTTGGTAATTGAAGTTTCAGAAACTCCTCGAAAGACTTAAGAGCTTCCGCATTTGAAATTCCTTTTATTCCCTCCTGTTCCAGTAACTTGCCGATGGTCTGGTTGCGCTCGACAATACCTGACTCGGATAAAGCTCCCCAGTTTATGCTTTTCATTGGAAAGCCATTCGAGCTCACCATCTCGGAGAACGTATCCAGAAAAACATTCGCTGCGATGTAATTAGATTGGCCGCGGTTGCCTATTAAGGCTGAAACGGAAGAAAATGAAACGAGAAACTCTAAACTGCTATCCTTTACTGCATGATACAAATTAAGGAGGCCTAGTATTTTAGGTTCCAATACTCTCCGCATCTTCTCTTCCGTGAGTACTTCAAGAAACGCGTCGTCGAGTACCATTGCTCCGTGAACAATGCCCTTCAGTGGCGGCTCTCCATTTAGCAAGCCAGTGATAGCTCTTTTGACTAGATCGAAATTCGTAACATCAAGTTTCTCTGAGACGACTTCCGCGCCCTTACCTTCAATGAGTCGGATTTTTGCATTGTAGTTGTCCGACTGCGGGACGCTTCTGCTTCCAAGAACTATTTTTGTTGCTCCATTTTCCGCTAACCATGACGCGACTTCCAATCCGAAACCGCTATTCCCGCCTGTTATCAGGTAGGTTCCTTCAAGATCTAGCTCTGATTTATCGGTTTGCGTTGAAGTCGCTTCAACGTATTCATTCGCGAGGCTAACGACGACTTGTCCTATACGCTGAGGGTCGGAGACGTACGAGGCTGCATCGGTAATATCTTTTGCTGGATAAATCTTGTTAGGAAGAGGTTTCAAGCTCCCTTGTAGAAACTGTTCTTTTATCTGATTGATAGTATTTTTCGCTAGATCGTGCCTCCTGAAGCGCACTTGATCGATATCGATGATCGAAAAAGTGATGCTATTCCCATTGAAGGTGACATTATTTGCGGCCGAATTGTTTTGACCGCGTATTTCAATAAAACGACCAAATGGCGCGAGCAGAGAAACCGAATTGCGCTCCAAATCTCCTGTAGGAGGATTGAAAACGACATCCACTTCGGTAGGCGTTGCTGAACTTCTAGTATTAGTGAGATCGCTCGTCTTGATGATATCCGTTATGCATTTTACACCTAAGTTCTCAATATATTCTCTTTGTTGTTCCGACTTGGTGGTTGCATAGATCTCGGCTCCTAAATGTTGAGCGGCTTGAATTGCTGCTAAGCCTATATCGCTGCCGGCATCGTTAATCAGAATTTTTTCTCCAGTATTTAACTTCGCCACGTCGCAAAGAGCATAATTCGCTACTAAATGAGTTAGGTTAATGAAAAACTCGTTTGCCCTAATATTCTGTGGAATGCCAATTACGTTTTCCGCCGGAATGGTAAGATATGATTTAACCCCCTGACCTGTGACGGCTACTACGTGATCGCCTTTCTCAAATTCCTTTACCTGATTTCCTGTTTTCAGAATTTTTCCTGAAACTTCCAAACGCACTTCCCTATCAACCGAAGAGTCACTATAATCTTCGATCCTGCCTGAGCCGTTTTGCCAAATCGAATTGAGGCAAACGGAATCGACTTTGATTTCAACTTGTGTTGACTCTGGCTCCTTTCTGACAGTCTCCATATATGATACGCCATTACTGATTCCACGAAGAGAGCCATTCAGTGCTACAGGCTCTTCAGTAGAAACTTTGCGTATCACACTTCTTTCTTCATAGGAGAAGCGATCCAATTTTCTTGTATAAATAACTCCATCCCGAATAGCCAATTCGTTAATACTTCTTTCAAACAATACTTCGTTTTCGAGGCCATTAATGTCTGGATTCGTTGGATCAAGATCAACTAGGCGACACTCTATATTCTCATACTCGCTTTGAATAAGAGGAGTTAAGCCCCATAAGGCGGTAGTGTTTAGACCAAAGAAACCTTCTTTATGGTCTACGCACTGAGATCCTATAGTAAAAATAGTTAATATGCCATTCAGTTTGGATGTATTATTTAATCCTTTGATCAGACGAATTAAGATCATGTACTCGGAAATTATTATATCCAAGTCTGGTTCATCGGCTTTGCTATTAGCAACCGCCCACAGGTATAAAAAGTGACAGTTTTCTAAATCCTTCAGTTCATCGAATAGTAATTGAAAATCATTGGGATCATTTTCATTTAATAAATATCGTTTTGGGCCCTCTTTGGAAAAATGCTCTCCTTTGGATACGTTAACAAAACTTGCGTTCTTAAGTTGAAGTTGTTCTTCAATACTATTACACAAAGAAGCATTATTATTAAATATGATAAATGAATATTTGGAGGTATATTCAGTCCTGCTCTCGCTGTTGTATCTCTTCCAGTCATGTGTATAAAATTTTTTCGCAAGCAAGTCTTCTACTGTAATTCCAGGTTTGGAAAGAGCGACCATCTTGAGATCTGAAATTTCAATACACAAGCTTCCCTTATCATCGAACAGTTGTATATTTGAGAGAAACCAATGCTTGTTATTAACTATAATTCTACTATAGACCCAGCATGTTCCGGAAAGACTTTTTATATGTCTAAATTTTTTGATAGCCACTGGAACAAACGGCCTTGGGTCGTCTAGTATCGACAGAGCCGCTTGAAACGCAGCGTCTAGTATTTCAGGGAAGATAACTGATTGTGTAGAATAGGCAGGTATACGATCGCTCCTTACAAAGGCTAAGGAATCATGATCATTTACATAGATATATTCTATATTCCGAAAAGACTTGCTGTAATTTAAACCTCGACGATCGAGATTTAAATAGAGCTCATCTGATTTGGTTTGAGAATTAAACTTTTCCTTAATTTCCTCGATGTTTATAGTTTCGATTTTTTGACCTACATCCTCATCGATTAGATTACCCGAAGCATGGAGAGTCCATGACGAGGTTTCACTTAGATTTCTACTGTGAATTTGAAAGCGGCTTGAATCCTCGTCCAAGCTCAAGCTCATTTCTTGGTTTTCACTAACCTCAACTTCTAGCATGCTATGAAAAACCAGATCTGTGAGAGTTCTACATTCACCTCCAATGATGTCTCGATGTAACACCAAACCAGCTTCCACATAGCCAGCTCCGGGAAAAACTACCTTTCCGTTTACTTTATGATCGTTTAGAAAGGGGAAATAGTAATTGTTGAGTTCAACCGCCCATGTTTTCAGAGGCGTTTGAACTCTAATGTTTTGAAACGGATTTTGACTCTCTCCTAAACGAGAGTGAATTGAATTATCGGATTCATCCCAATGTCTATTTCTTTGCCATGGATAAGAAGGTATCGAAACAAGGCCGCCTGTCGAAGTTGTAATAGCTTGCCAATTAATGGGGTATCCCTGACAATACAACTGAGCTAAGGAGCTGAGTAGATTTTGGTGTTCAGGAAACTTTCTATTTAGAGATTGGAAGAGATTAATTTTTCTCGATTTTTCAGCTGTGATTTCCTTTACCGAGTGTCCCAATACAGGATGCGGGCCTACTTCTATAAAGTCTCTATAACCTTCACTTAGTAGAGCCTCAATAGCGGAACAGAACCGTACCGGCTCTCGCACATTTTGCCACCAGTAATTAGCCTTCAGCAATTCGCCCTCTATGCGAGAACCAGTCACCGTTGAATACAATGGAATCTCTGCCTTTCTAGGCTCAATGGAGGAGAGGATGGACTGGAGTTCGTCATTTATATCGTCCATCTGATAGCTATGGTATGCGACCTCTACCTTTAATTCCCGGTGGAATATGTCTTTTTTTTCAAGATGAGTCGCTATTTCTTTTAGCTGGGCCGCATTCCCTGAAAGCGTAACGCTATTCTGACTATTTATCGCTGCGATGGATACTTCGCCGTGTGTAGAAATCAGTTGCAGCGCTTCTTCTTCGCCTAACCCTGCGGCAAGCATCGCTCCCTTTCCCGCCAACGTTTGTTGGAGTCGGCTTCGATGGTAGCTAACTTTGATCGCATCTTTTAATGATAAGGCCCCTGACACGTAGGCGGATGCGACTTCGCCTACACTGTGTCCCACTACTGCCTTTGGTTCTATTCCCCATGAGCCTAGTAGAGAAGTTAAACCAACTTGGATTAAAAAATTAGCAGGCTGAGCAATCTCCGTTTTTCCCATACGCGAATCTGCTTCATCCTTCATTAATGCATCAAGGATCGACCATCCTGATTCCTCTTGGAATATGCCATCGCACTCTCTGACCGAGTCATGGAACACTTTCTCTCGATTGATTAATTCTCGTCCCATAGCCCACCATTGAGGCCCCATTCCCGTATAGATAAATATGGGCTTGGGGGTAAACCGAGGCTCGACAAAACCAAGATAAAAAGATTCAGGCGTTTCTCCCGCGCTGAGCCTTTGCAATTTCGCTTTCAAGTCGTCGATTGAATCCGCCAGTAATGCAGCGCGATGCTGGTGATGGGTACGCCTCTGGGTTGCGGTGTAGTAGAAATCAGCGAACGCCCGAGCACTTGAATTGGTAGTCAGGTAGAAAGCATATTTCCCAGCCAATTCTTTTAATGCATTCTCATCTCTAGCTGAAATCGGAAATAAACGCAGCCCGTCCCAAGCCTCCTTTGATCCTTCTGTCGATTCATTTTTTGTCGGAGCTTCTTGGAGTATCGCATGAGCATTCGTTCCTCCGTATCCGAAAGAATTAACTCCTGCATAGCGAGGCTTATCGTCCCGTTTCCAATCACTCAGCCTAGTGGAAACTTGGATACACATATCATCGAAAGGAATCTTCGGATTTGGCTTATCGAAATGCAAACTGGGAACTATTTTCTCATTATACAGGCACAGAGTTGTTTTGATCAGACCTGCGACTCCCGCTCCCGCCTCTAAATGGCCAATATTCGTTTTCACGGATCCAATTTGGCATTTCTGATTTATTGGTCGATTTTTCGATAGAGCATTGTGCAAAGCTTCAGCTTCTTTTGGGTCTCCAGCTTGCGTGCCTGTGCCATGAGCTTCGATGTATTCAACGTCGCCGGGTGAAACGCCTGCTCTTGCATAGACGTTTTTTATAAGATTTTCCTGAGCCTTTGAACTGGGTACTGATATGCCCTGCGTCATGCCATCCTGGTTGACCCCTGTCTCTCGAATGAGAGCGTAGACTCTGTCTCGATCTTGTAGAGCCTTGGTCAAAGACTTCAACACGACGACCCCAGCTCCTTCTCCGCGAGAGTATCCTGCTGCATCCTCGTCGAAGGCCTTACAGTACCCATGATGTGAAAGAAACTTGCCCTTGCTCATCATGATTGGAAATTCCGGCCTGAGCATCACGTTAACGCCTCCGGAAATGGCCAAAGACGATTCTTGATTTCTAATACTCTGGCATGCGTAATGAATCGCGACCAAGGAGGAAGAACAGGCTGTATCAAGCGTTAGACTAGGACCTTTTAAATCAAAACTGTAGGAGATCCTATTTGATAGTAGCGTCATGGTGGAGCTTGCCGCCGTGTGCGTATTCACTAATTCATTATTCGAAGTGTTGAGCCGCAATAGCATGTTATCCATGCAAAAGCCGCCAATGAAGACGCCTGTATTCGATCCGCTTAATTCTTCGGCTGTTATCCCCGCGTCCTCGAACGCTTCCCAAGATACTTCAAGCAACAATCTCTGCTGTGGATCCAAGCTCTCTGCCTCGCGTGGAGAAATACCGAAGAATAATGGATCGAAGTGGTCGATCTTCTCCTTGAGGAATCCGCCCTTTTTCACATACATCTTGCCGGGCTTGTCTGGATTTTCGTCATAGAACCGTCGGATATCCCACCGATCTTTGGGAACTTTGACAATCGCGTCCTTTCCTCTTTTCAAGAGATTCCAAAATGCCTTTGGGCTATTGGCTCCACCGGGAAAGCGGCAGCCGATGCCTACGATGGCTATGGGCTCTTTCTTCTCTGCGTTCATGGACTATGATTTTCGGATAGATTGTTTTTCCGTAAAAACTGAATACGCCCCGTCTCTCTCTTAATAGACCTAGACTTAGGTTCGTAACAGTATTTCAATTACGAAGCCAAGTGTTGAGGACTACCTCAAAATTGCATGCCAAGACTGAAGACACACTTATAAGAGACTGCCGGTTTCGCAAGGCAAAGGAGGAGAATGGAATTTACGTTTTTGGGATAATAACTGAGCTCATTGCAGGGATCTGCAAAAGAGCCTACGATATTTTGCGTAGCCAACCGCTCAGTACAATCTAAAAAATCGGTAAATACCGAGAAATGAGGCCTAAATTAGCCCTCTAGTCATTTTTTATCGGACCCTAGAAAAAAATCCACTCGATGTGTGGCCGGTTGGAGTAGTGTTCAAAGGCCGCGATTTCTCCCGTTTGCGGCTCTATGATATGCCACCCTCTCTCGGTCCTTATAAGAACCAAGCTGTGATAGGAGTCGCCTCCAGGCACTCCTCCAAAAGCCTCGACCTGCTTGACTTTCATGATGGCGCACGGGACATCTCCATTTCCCGTTCCTCCGCCACTTGAGTTGCTGATCATAAGCAGGTTTTGGAAAAGGCGGGATAGATTGTCGCAATCCATTCCCTCGCCCTCCATCATCAGGCCCTGACTTTCGAAATAGTCTAAAGTGTAGGGAATAAACTCTGAAACAAGCCAGTCGTGTGAAGGCAGGATGTACTGTCGATCGCTAAACTCTATCTGCGAAGCTTGAATGGCAGGACTCGCTTGAAGTTCCGCTTCTAACTGTGAATAGTGAATTGGTCTTAGAAGAGCCGCTGCCCCCATGACAATTGTGTAGAGACTGAGCATCATCGTGCTGGCGGAGGCTTCTTTCCGGGAATGGAAAACTCTCTGGTATCTATAGTAACAAGATGCGGTCCATCGGGTTTAATTCGATCTTCCAACGCGTACTTCATAGGCGGTGGGTTCTCCAAAGCGGCCGCATCTCCTAGCATCCAATGTGAGTCTTTATCGCTGCTCGTAGTGAGGCAGCCTCCCAAGAGGATCGCGGCGGGAAGGAAAACAATTATGGGGGCTTTTCGCATTTCGGTTCGATGCTTAACATCGGCGCCACATGGGTGTTCTTGATAGAGCCCAGCGAAACGGCGAAGGCCTATCTCTTGTTGACTAGGCCTGAAATCGGCGCCGATAGAGGGCTTGGACTAAAAGCGGTTTGCAAGATCTCCAGGTTGAGCTTTGGCTGACCTATTTAATGCTTGATTAGCTCTGGTCTCAAGCTCTGATAAATCGATATCTTTATGGACTCCTCCACCAACGAATCTGAGCCCTCAATCGTCACTTACGATAAGAGCAATCCATTCTCGGCAGTGCTGCTGAAGAAATTCGATCTTAATGGAACTGGATCCGCGAAGGAGACTATCCATGCGGAAATTTCGCTCGATGGTTCCGGCCTCGACTACGAGCCTGGCGATGCGTTGGGCGTTTTCGCTGAAAACGCTCCTGATCTGATCGAAGCATTCCTTCAAGAATCTGAGCTGGATGGTCAGAAGGTTTCTCACGGAGATGAGATCGATCTTCCTATTTTAGATGTGCTTAAAACAAGAGTGGACCTTCGGGTCGTTACGAAACTCGTTCTTTCTAAGTATGCGAAATTGAGCGGTCATGATGATCTGCTCGAGAAGACGGCGGATAGAGAATGGGTAAGTGAATACACCTGGGGGCGCGATTGGGTGGACGTTCTGAAGGACTATCCTTTGACTGGCTGCTCGGCTAGCGATTTCATCGGAATACTCAGGCCTCTTTCGCCCAGATTATACTCTATTGCTTCTAGCTTGAAGGCGCATCCGAATGAGGTTCATTTGACGGTTGCATCCGTTCGGTATGAAGCCTTCGGTCGATCGAAAAAGGGGGTCTGCTCCACATTTATTGCCGACATGTGGGACGAGGGTGAAAAGGCTCCGATATACTTTCATAACAATAAGAACTTTAAGTTGCCAAAAGATGGGAGCCTTCCCGTGATTATGGTCGGTCCTGGTACTGGGATTGCGCCGTTTAGAGCCTTCCTCGAGGAGCGAGCTGCTGACGGAAGTAGCGGAAAAAATTGGCTGTTTTTTGGAGACCAGCATGCAGCTACCGATTATCTCTATCAAAGCGATTGGGAGACGTATCAGAAAAATGGAGTCTTGGATCGGGTCGATCTGGCTTTTTCGCGAGATCAGGATTTCAAGATCTACGTTCAGGATAGGCTTCGCGAGAATGCTAAAGACATCTACGCATGGCTTGAGGAAGGCGCCTATTTTTATGTTTGCGGTGACGCCAGTCGAATGGCTAAGGATGTTCATCAAGCCCTCCATGACATCGTTGCTGAACAAGGTGGGATGAATGAAGACGAGGCGGCTGCTTATGTGAAAGCTCTGCAGAAAGAGAAGCGCTACGCTCGCGACGTTTATTGAATATCAAATATGGATCGACTAGAGCCTTTCCTTAATCGGCTGAGAGATGCGGGGTTCAATCCTACTCTAATCATTGATGTCGGTGCTAACAAAGCCAACTGGACTCATCATGCCTGGGATAATTTCCCTGATGCCGATTTCATTCTCATCGAGCCGCTGGCCAGTTTGGAAGGCTCTGCCGATCTTTTGATCAAAAATGGAGCCAAGATAAAGTGGATTACTGCGGGGGTCGGCGCTCACACCGGTGAATCTTACCTGTCTATTGGCGAAAGGGACGATAGCAGTTCTTTTGTGCCCTCCGCTGACCAGGCAAAAGCATGGGGAATGGAGCAGGTCCGTGTGCAGATGACCACGCTAAATAAAGTCGTCGAAGAAAACAATGGGACTGTTCCCGATCTCCTCAAAATCGATGCTGAAGGATATGACCTGAAAGTCCTAGACGGCGCTTCCGAGCTAATTGGCAAAACGGAAGTTATTCTCATTGAAGCCAGTGTCTGCGCTCCGCTTGTCGAGAATACTGCCTTCGAAGTGATTAGGAGGATGGGAGAAACGGGCTATTCTCTTATTGAAATAACTCACCTTAATGAAAATCCGAATACGGGTTGCCTCTGGCTAGCTGAGTTCGCCTTTGCTCGAAACGATAGCCAGCTGTGGAATTGGTTTAGTCGTCACAGTTAAATCAGTTTCTTAAGAATGCAAAAGGCTCCGAACTGAGCTTGTGGCAGGTGAAATTCATAATCACGCGAATGTTCGCAGATAAAATCCTCGACTGCGGTCTTCGCTCCTGCGGAAAAGAAATCGTAGTCGTCAACCACGACTGAGCCGCCTGGAACGAGACACTGATGAAGAAAGTCCAGCGCGTGTTTTACCCCCGAATAGAAATCCAGGTCCACATTTGCGAAAGCCACTTTTCCAGGTAATGGATCTCCTTTTAGCGTGTATTCAACTTTCCCTTTGATGATCGAATAGCGATCCGCTGGATAACGGATGCTATCCAGTTTTTGGATAACCTCCGATTCATCGTGAGCCATCTGTCCTTCGTATTTCTCAATAGAACCGAAATTAAAAATGTCGTCTATAAGCAGGTCTTCCTTGGTCGGAGCTGGGAGTCCTTCGAAGGTGTCGAATAACCAGAGCCTCTTGTCAGTTGGTTTGATTTCATTGGCGATGAGGGCCGTGGATGCCCCGTTCGCTACTCCAAACTCGCATATGTCACCCTCGATTCCCAACGAGGACTGCAGGAAGCGTACGATATAGAAGGCTGCTGCGACTCCTGTTCCACTCTGTTTTAGCAAGAGCTCTTCGCGTCCCTCAACTTGGGGAAGAGAGTCAAAGGGCAGGTACTCAAGACTCTTTACCACTTTGGCGAAATCGCGAGGATTTATAGTTTTGGAAGAGGTTTCCGGGTCTGCTTTTCCAGTTGAGTCGTGGTTTTCAGTTAACGCGCTTCTATCGATAGACAAAAGTTTTTGGGCAGCAGACATCTGAGCTTCAGGAACCGTTTTACGGAGGCTTTTTTCGGATTGTGGCTGCCACCATTTCTTGCGTATCCAGTATTTCAAGATATGAAATCTTTCCACAGCCTCCACTATCGCTTTACGATGGTCTTTTATTTGACGCTCGTAATTAAAGGTCTTCGCTCTTGCCTTTCCCCTCGCCGCAAGGCTGCCTCTTAACGACTCGTTCGCTTTTAGGGAAAGCAGGGCAGACAGCATTGACTTAATGTCATGAGGATCGAAATACAAAGCATCTTCTGAAGCAAGTTCGCGTATTGCGGGCAAGGCGCTACATGCAATGGCGCATCCAGCCGACATGGCTTCTATAAGTGGGATTCCGCCGCCTTCGAATAGCGAAGGGAAAAAGAGGCAAACGCTATTTTGATAAAGCCAGGATACCTCAGGCCTGGATACATGGCTCAAATGGAAAAGCGTGTTGGATAGTCCTCGTCGGCTGATCTGCTCTTGCCACCAGTTCTCGCCTCGATGCGAAAACCCCGACAAAACGATTTTCAAATCGCTTCCATCTCTCGCTAGCTGTTCGGCTAGCTCCAACACACGATCATGATTTTTATGAGCCCAATCGTTTGCCGGGTAGTAAAAGAAATCCTCATACTGCACGAAGGGCCAGTCTTTCGGAGTTTCAGGTCGCGGTAGCACATCTGGCGTATGATGAATGGCTACTAGCTTTTCAGGTTTCGTACCAAGAATTTTATTACAGCTAAGCTTAGTGAAATTCGAAACGGTTACGACTTTATCGGCCATACGAATCGACCAATCGTAATGATGAAGCCGACTTTCAATGTCTTCAGGAGTAAAATTTTCCGGGAAGAATCTTTCCTGGATATCGTGACAGGTGACTACTGTTGGAATTGGAAGCGGCCGCGGAAAATAGCTTTGAAGCGGGCAAAAGAATACCTCGACAGCCTGACTTTCTATTTCGGTTTCTATTTCCTCCTGCGTTGTAAGGAAACGGAATTCCAGTCCGTCATTTTTTTCTATTTCGTTTAGGATAACTTTGTTGTGCTCGAAACAGAATAGGATTAGTTTGTCCTCAGGGGAGAAGTCATTCCAGTGCCGAATTAGCGTCAGCGTATAGTGGTTGATGCCACCTGCTCCTGGATGCAGATTGTATAGATTTAGACCTATGATCATCTGCGAAGCGGATTTAGGAAATCCTTAAAAAGAGCTATTGAATAAAGAATAAATCCAGCTAGCGGCTTCTTGTTTTTGAAAGCGCGGAATGCCTTCACTAGCTCCTTGTCTCCTTCTTCGCTTTGATCGAGATATTCGTATTTGGAATTAACATACAGATACTGCTGGTAGTGCCATTCCATCGAGAATTGAAGAATTAAGTACATCAGGTAGATGAAGGGAATGTATAAGGAGAAGTTCGGGACTTTGCCCAGATTGAGATTTATGTTCGATCTCGAATCGTTACTTGCGTGCCATACGGCAGTTTTTATACTAAAGCATCTGGCTGCAGGACGCGCCTGGTTGAAGTACTGGGCAGTGTTGCCGTTTCTCCAAAAGTATTGCGAGGCCTTAGCGAATGTAGTGCGTTCATGGTTATGAAATGCAACTTGATTTGGATCATAGTATAAAAGATAGCCTTGGGCTCTGATTCGTTGGGTCAGATCAACGTCTTCCCCATTGGGAAGGCTAGGATTAAAGCCTCCAATTTTTCGATACGCCTCGCCATTGACGATGATTGAGGCGCTGTACAACCAGTATTTCTCTTCTGCCTCGGCTCCTTGCTGATACCAAAAATTTCCCAGGTTCACTAAGTCGTCGGCGAAATTTCCTACTGTACCTGGAAGTCGGCATCCGATGGCCCCTGGAGGAGGGTCATTCGCTGGCCATTCCTTAATGAAGCGATCTGCTTGCAGGAAATAGTCTTCTTGCAATATCATGTCATCGTCAATGAACACAAGCCACTCTCCCTGAGCTCTTTCGCTTCCCAGAAGACGTGTTTTAGGAGGAAGCATGTTGTGGGGCAGCGTCACTGGAGTGATGGGCAGTCGCGGGAAGAAATCTTTGATTTCCTCAGCTTTTACTCCGACTACGATGATTTCATGCTTGCCCGGAATCGCCGTCTGTTCTTGTAAGGATTCGAAAGTCTGTCGCGCCCTTTCCGGCCTCCCCATGGGAACTATGATGGACCATTTCACGCCGGCAGATCTTGTTGTAGTCGCAAAGTCAGACAAGACGATAATTCTTCCTAGCGTTCCTGGATGTCTGAATAAGCCTACCTGCTAAATATCTCTTGATCATAGAATTAGATATGATCTTTTGAATTCTCATTGTCTAGAAGGTCCTTCATCTTCAGCTCCGATTCGCGTAAGAGCTGAAGCCGCGTCCAGTTCTCCCAATTCATTTGCAAATGCCTATCGAATACCTTTTGGCGCAGATCGGCTTGAGCATCGGCTGTATTCGTATCCGAAACATCGATATAGCAGTAAGCTGGCTCGAAGTTCTGATTTTCCACTACTTCTTGAATGGCCAGTTTCACGGTCTCTACTGGGATCTCTCGTACGCTTGCCCAAACATCAATAAAATCATGCCATTGGGAATGTTCTTCAATCGTGATTCCTTGGACTGGTTTGACTTGCCCTCGTTTAGGGAAAAATCGTTTGCCTTGCCCGCAACCGAAAATCGATATGGTAGGAACCCCGATAGCCGCCGCGATATGGGTATACGAAGTATCATTGCATAGCAGAATCGAAGCCTCTCCCATGGTTAGTGTGAGAGCATGAAGTTGATCGGCGCCAAATCGCAGTCTTTCCAAACCGCTAGCGTCATCTGAAAACATTTCGGAATCGTGTGGGCCTTCGATCCATTGGATTTCCCACCCCAGTTTTTCGAGCCATTTTGAGACTTGTATCCATTTTTCTATTGGCCATGCGCGTTTCTTCTGAACTCCCACTCCTGGTAGAATGCAGGCTCTTTTTTCTTTAGGTCTCCATTCGAGTCCTGGTCTTAAATCAATAGCCGCAACGTCGAGGCTAGAGGCTGTTGCCGTAGAAAAGAGCTCCCCCATCTTTTCGTATTCAGAAGCTGCCAGACTCGAGGGAATCTGGTCCGTCATGGAGGGTGAAAGGGCCCTCGTGGTGATGGCAAGGCTATCCTCCAAGGGCTGCCAGGACGCGTTTTTAGCAAATCCAATTCTTTTAGCGGCGTTGCTGAACCGCATTGTAAGTCCGCTAAACCAATTATGATTCATTGAAGGAGCGATAACGAGGTCCCAATCAACTGCCCCCAGCATATCTTTCCACCACCAGATACGCGGCCAGGTTTTTTCCGTCCAGTCATCCAGTGGATTCAGATCGTATGGTATAATGTGAATAGCCTTGGGATTCGCGTGGAAAATCTGATCCGCCTCTACTTCAACGTAGTGGCTAAACTCCAAATAGATAAGTTGGGTATCCTCAAGTATACTGGTGATCACTTCCATTCCGGCTCTCACCTGCCAGAATATCTGGGCTTCAGGAAGTTGGCGATTAAGTTGCTGAATAAGTCCGGCTACGATAATCTGATCGCCTAAGGCATCCGGTTTTGTAATGAGGATCCTCATATGCAGAACTTATTTCGCTATTTGCCCCTGTTTTCTGAATACGGCCGCTCCACAAGTATAATTGTGGTGCGGAGCGGTTGTTCGATGCCAATTAAGAAAACTCGAAACATCTTCCTTGTTGTGGACTAAATGGCTGTCTGTAATCAGAGAATCCCATTCCAATAGTTCTTTCTGAAATTCGGCGAGAGACCACGCCTGGCCATTCCATTCGGGATATGTCATACCGTATCCGCCAATAACTAGATCGCAAGATAGCCCAAGCAGACCATCGGGTTTTAAAACGCGAACCATTTCGCTTATAGCCAATCGCTTATCGTTTTGATGTTCTAGTACTGAAAAACTGGTTACAGCGTCGTATGAATCGTCCTCGAATGGAAGGAAGCAACCATCAACAATATGCCAGGAAACTTCCACATTGAGTTTTTCGCGAATCGCTTGCCATTGTTCTAGCCAGTTTTCCGAGGTTTCAACAATTGTCACACGAGCTCCTTTGCTTGCCAGAAACCAGGGCCATGGCGATTGCTCGCTTCCTAAGTCTAGGATATTGATGTTTTGAAAATCGAGCTTGTAAAACTGATCGTACCAAATGCGTGGATACTCCCAAATTTTCGACCAATTGGAAAACTGCCGCAATCCGATGGGAGCGGCGAAAGCGTTCAATTGGTTGATGAACTCGGTGTATTGCAATGAGAACGTATCGGTCAAGTTCGCCAGAAGCTTCGGGCCAGTGGTTTCCACCTGGGGCGCTTTTCTAGCCACGACGATTTCATGAGCGATGCTCCAGGCGTTCTCATTCTCGAGAACCTCAAACCCGGTTGTTCCCAAAAGCGTTGCAATGCTTTCCCTAGTATAGATGAAGGCATGTTCCTCGGGGTCGAAGACGCGAGAGTTCATATCTGCGAAGCCGACCTGACTCTCAAGAATAGGTAGTTGGATGAGGATAATGCCTTCAGGATTTAGCGAACTTGATACGGCTTCAAGGAACGAGCGTGGATCAACGCTATGCTCAAGAACGTCGCAAGCTACGACCAGATCTACGCCATCAATTCGAGTGTCTGGAAAGATTCCCTCACGAATGTCCAATAACGTCCTTCCCCTTACAATACGGGCTACTTCTGGATCAGGTTCCAAGCCGATTGTCGTCCAGCCATGATTTTTAAGTTCAACGAGGAGTGACGCCTCTGCGCAGCCGATTTCGAGGGCTGTTTTTCCTGTGTCTGGCAAGTATCTATTGATGGTTTCCTTCCATAGCTGAATGCGACCATCTGATACAAGAACGTCTCCGCGTTCCTCCAAGGTGGGGTGGCTTTTGATCTTTTGCCTATCCTGCCAGTATTCCTGGTAGCTATAGAATTCCGCTATCTCTTCTTTTTTTAGCCTAAATTTGGAGAAATGAGTTCCGCACCTGTCGCAAACGTAATAGAATTCCGAATGCTCGCTGGGTGAATCCGAAATCCAATTACACCAACATCTATTGGCTTTTTCAAACCTTGGATCTGTATCAATATTCATAACGCTGGATAAGGGTCTAGTATCCGAACTCATCGAATTTCCCTACCTCAGCACCTAGAACTAGATCTCGCCATTCAGGATCCTTCTCCCAAGCTTGATCGTCCCCCTGACGATAGAAGGTTCGCTTGCCATCGTTGGTCATCCGTTCAAAATCCGTCCAATGGCGCACGAATTCGCAGTTTAGCTTCGGAGTTACGCCGATAAATTCGACAATTTTTTCGAGCGGTTCTTGAGAGCCGATAAGCTCCTCGTATCTGACAATCAATGATGGATGCTTGTTGGAAAATGAAATTTCGAAAGCCGCTTTGTAAAATTCTCTATATTTGTCGTATTGTTCCTGTATTGAATTTTTGGACTCTTCATTTTTATAGTTCCACCGATCTTTAGCTGTCTTGAAAAGACTGTAGATTGTAGAGTGTGGATTTCTTATCAGAATGATAGCTGGCGTATTGCTGGGACACGGTTCGCCGTGAAGTCCATTTGGTTTTGCCTCAATGCAAACCGGTTGAAATGGTACGCCGTCTTGCCTTAGTTTTAGCGAGTAGCAGGATAGGGGATTCAATTCCTCGAAGCGTTGGATCGCTTCAGGCAGATAAGTGTATTCGTTTTCATAAAACACAAGATCGAATAGTCCAGTGAAGCATGCCCAAAGGTAATGGCTTCCTGTTCTAGGAAAGGCGAAATAATCCAGCTTCTTCGCTATGGTGGATCCAAATGTGTAGGCCTTTTCGATCATGTCGATTCCATGAAGCCCTTGGTATAGGCGGTGGATCAAACAACTAGCTAATTAGTAGAGCATTTGCGGCAAATGAATGCAGTAGCTGCTCGACGCGGAATTTCAGGATTTTCTCCAACGTATCTGTATCCGTAATCTTCTTGCCGTCCTGAGAAATATTGAGTCGGTCCGTTTGAGCTTCATGCACGAGTGCTTTGACGATGGCCTCGCGATCTTTAGTACCATCTAAAAATTGGGCTAGCTTGATGCCGAGTATATCGAACTGTACTGTTTGGTGGAAGCGGTTAGTGATAGGCAAGCCGTTGGCTGCTTGAATTCTTGCAAAACGTGGAATCTCTGGTTTCTCGCTTGGAATCGTGATGCAGCTAGTAGCGTTGTTCACGAAATGGACAAGATTTCCACAATAAAGTCTGAAAACTAACAGTAACAGTCCCGATTCCGACTTTTGCGTGTTTTCGGCATTCAACTTATCTCCTGCTGCACGCTTTGCCCTTTCTAAAACATCTTCAAAGGGTAAATAAGCAGGATCTGCCATGCTAATCTCGTTTAGAAATGCTTTCGCAAGTGGATTCGTTGGTTTAATTGAATTGCCGGAGCGATGTTTGAATTCCTCTTCAATACCGTCGTCGAGTAGAGGCATTTTGGATACGGGTTTCAAAAGCGAGCGAATTTTAAAATTTCTTAATGTATCAATATTTATATTACGATTCAATGTAATTTCTTTATGGCAAAGAAGAGTCTGTCGGAATTGGCGATTGCGGACGAAATCCATGTACTGTTCGCGAGCGATAATGTTTCCAGTGATTCGGGAAAGGGTTTCGGCAATCTCTTTCTTCATCAGCTGGGTTAGCATGGTGCCAATCCCAGCTTCGCCCAAGTACTGAAGACCCCCTCGCATCGCCTTCGTTGCGAATTCGTGGAAGTAGCAAGGATCGTTTACTTCTTCGAGAGCGTCATGGAAAATGTAATTATCCCGATACTTATTAATTTCTTCCAGCTCTTTTGATAGAAATTTTGAATACGCAGTGTCCTCGCCTTCAACTGCCTCAGCTAGAAACTTGGTGAGGGCTTTGGCTTGCGTTACTTTTTCTCCCGGCTTTTCGAATTGGGATGTGTGGAAGAGCATCATGTCTCTTAGCATGCCTTTCAATCGCCAGCCTGGAAAGGTGTTGTAGCTTACGTAGGCGATTCCGTTTTCGGCAAGATTGGCCTTACAAATTGACAGAATCTTTTCCTTCACTGGATCCGGGACCCAGGAATAAATGCCATGCACGATGATGTAGTCGAAAACGCCTTCCTCTTCTCCGAAATCGAGTATGTTTATCTGTTTCAACTCGACGTTGGTGATACCAGCGGTGTCTCTTAGTTTTTTCGCGTTTTCGATTTGGGTTTCGGAAAGATCGATACCCACAAACGAGCTTTCGGGAAGCTGTTCAGCCATCGGCAGGATATTTCCACCGCTTGCGCAGCCAATTTCCAGAACGCGACTCTCCGTCGAGGGCTTCGGGTCCATGCCAAACAGCCTCCCTATCGTTTCCAGAGAGTTCGGATGCGTCTGGGCAAACGAGTTTATGGGATAGGGAACCTTATCGTAAGTTGTCTCTGCGCTCATATTTTTAAAAGGGGCGAGTAAAGCGTTGTTCTCGAAGATGGGAAGGCTTTTTAGCGATTAATGTTGGAGGGGGAATGGGTTAGGCTTTGCCATTTGAATGTGGCATTAAGATTGGCCATTCCTAGAAAATCCGGCTTCAACGTCGGGTGTTTGACGCTGAATTTCGCGATTCCGCCGATGCGATGGTAGTGATGGGATGGAGCACCATCTCCTCGGTCTCCGGCCACAATGGCGGCATCGATCAGGAAATCTCCCGATCCTAGCAATCCTTGTAGCTCAATTTCGAATACACCTTCTTCTCCTTGGCTTAGTCCTCCGGTTAGATCTTCTCGAGTTCTGGAATTGATGCCATAAAGCGCCCGAGCATGCCGATCGACAATCTGAAACCCTAGATGAGCTTCGCCAATGTCCTGATGCGCTTTAACTCGTAGTTTAATGACTATTGGCTCTCGAACATCGAACATATCCGTTATTTCATTACGCTTGTTTACCAGACGGCAATGAATTATTTCCGCTTCACGGCTCCCGATCTCGTCGGTTGAGGACCAATTGCGTGGCGTCCACTCTTCGCTTGAAACGAGATTTCCATTTGAGCTGGCCAGCTGTCGTTTAGCAGCCATTGCCCGGGATTCGTGTAGCTTATGATAGATGCTGACCGCCTCATCGCTTGGTCCGAAAAACGCGTTTTTTCCTGAATCGAGCACGATCGTTTCTTTGCAGAGCGCTCTTATCGATGGAAGGTCGTGACTTACTAGGATCAGGCTCATGCCTTCCTCCAGCTTGCGGCGAAACCATCGAGCGCATCGCGATTGAAAGAACACATCCCCAACAGCCAGGGCTTCGTCTACAATAAAAACGTCTGGATCGACTACCGTTTGAACGGCAAATGCCAGCCGAACCAGCATGCCGCTCGAATAGGACTTAACTGGCTGGTCGATAAAGTCTCCGATTTCCGCAAAGGATTCCACTTCGGGCATCAAGCTCTTTATTTGCGCCTCTGTAAAACCATACAAGGCTGCTTGCATGATCACGTTTTCACGACCGGTGAATTCCAGATTGAATCCCGATCCAAGCTCAAGCAAAGCCGTTATGCGGCCATTGCGAATAACGTATCCGCTAGATGGGTTCAAGGTTCCGGCGAGAATTTGAAGTAGAGTGCTTTTGCCCGATCCATTGCGGCCGATGATGCCCAGACTTTCGCCTTGCTTGATAGAAAAGCTGAGCGGTTTTAGAGCCTCGATCACCTTGGCTCTTCGATTTGCCCACTTATGGAACATCTTTTGGAGCGGAGGCAGAAAGAACGTCTTTTTTCCGAATCCCGACAAGGCTATGGCGAATAGTCTATCCATGGGTCTATCCCAAAGGGTGTAGGTCTTGGAAAGATTATCAGCGACAAGCAGTGGAGAATTTTTAGACATGACTCTCGATATTCTTAGGCTAGAGTACGTCGGCGAACGCGTGTTTCAGTTTCGCGAAAAGTGCGTATCCAAATACAAAGGACACTATTCCGCAAATAGCCGCGAATCCAATGCTATCCCACTGGACAGGCTGATTTAAGAGGATTACGCCTCGAGCGTCTTCTATGATATGGAGGAGCGGATTAAAGCGTAGAAAGTTCCAGACGAGAGGAGCTTTTTCTTCTATGTCCGACGCCGAGTAGAAGATCGCGCTCCCGTACATGACGGCTAAGGTAAGGAACTGGGTGAAGGACGCCAGGTCCCTGATGAATACTCCTAAAGCTGAGAAGGCGAGGACGACTCCGAGAGTGAGGAGAATTAAAGGAACGAGAATAATAAAGAGCCAGAAAGCCGAGAAGGTGAGCTGAGTACCGCTTGCGGCAATTGCGACAAGGACGATTACTATGCTGATGAAGAAACGAAAAAGCGAAACGCCTAAGAGAGAAGCCGGTAGAAGTTCTAAAGGAAAAACCACTTTCTTGCACAGATTAGGCTGCCCGATTATGGTGCCGTGAGCTGTGGAGAGCGCTTCTGCGAACAGCTGGAAGATGCTCAAGCTTAGGAAAATTCCGAGTCCGTAAGTCCATCGATTTTGCTCAACGCCTTCCACTTCAGCGTATTTGATTCCGAAAATCAGGCCAAACGCTATCGCATAGACGCTCATCATAAGGAGCGGACTTAAAACCATCCAAGCTTTGCCCAGAATGCTTCCTTTGTGTTCCGCATGAATGGCTCTAGCTGTGAATTGAAGGTAGAGCGATCGATTCTTGACGAGCACTGCAATGAATTTCCATGGCTGGATCGCGGAAAGCCAGAAGCTGGCTTCGCGGTCCATAGGCGCTGGTACGTTCGCTGTATTCATTGTTTGGTGCATAAGCTCATCAATTCCAGGCGATTGCGGACACCGGCTTTTCTAAGGATGTTGCGTATATGTGTCTTTACGGTTGGTAGAGCGATGTTCAACGCTTCCGCTATGCGACTTGCCGTATATCCCTCCATGATAAGCTCTCCAACTTCCTTTTCCCTTCGCGAGAATGCGGCTTTTGATGAGAGATCGTTCAGAGAAATGGAATTGCTGATAGAGCGTTTTCTTAAATTCGAAGTGAGCAGGAGATACGGACGTACTCCCAGACCGCTTTTAAAAGCAAGGTAGCGAACCGCTCCTTCAATGAATTCAGATTGGACAATGGGAATTTCCAGTCTGACTAAAGGTCCTTGGCTTACTGCGATGCGCGATGAAGTTGGTGGGAATTCGCTTTCCGAATACACTTTTAGAGCTTCGTCGCAGGCTTCCTTCCATACTTCCGGAAGCTGAACTTGGCGGGGAAGAGTGTGCGAGCGCACAGCATCTCTGCCATGTTCCCACATGTAGATATGCTCTCTAAAAGGGGTGTTGTCGAAGAGCGACTGCTTGTTCGTGTCCAAAAGACAAAGACCTTCGGAATAAAGATTGGTAGTCAGCTTGAAGAAGCTGATCATAAACTCCTGTTCTTGATCATCGGCTAGCCTGACGAAACACCGATCCAAGTGTTTGCCCAGAGCTTCGAAGGTATTCTTCTCATCGGCTGAAAACTGGACGGCGTCTCTATAAAGGAAAAGTATGAACAACGAACGCCTTACCCTGTTCATGGTAACGATATGGATGGCCGCTTCCTTGTTTGTGGCTAACTCGTACGCCAAGTGCTTTAATAGGGATTCAGTCTGGGCATTCACGCCATACTGGGTGATCTGCTGCAGGATGTTTTGATTGAGCATGTGGCTCTTTTCCTGAATCCCTTGCCCCATTACTACGTAGCGCCCTCCCGCATTGAAGCTTGGCGGAAAAAGGCAGGCCCATCCGCTCAGATCGAAACAGCCCATTAGTTGGTGCAGGCTTTTCGTGAAGCCATTCAGGCTGCTTTGATAGGAAAGCTCCAACAAACTCTCAACGATGTTGGGGTGCGAATTCATTCGAAAGGATTAGTTTATTGACACCTATCCTCGACAATTTGTCAAAGCAAGAGACGCTTGAATCTAGCTTTGAGCAGGAGTGCCTGCGAACGACCTCAGCTTGTTGTCCCAGAAAGAAACCAGGACTCTCCAAACTTTTTTGCCCACAGTTGCCGGTTTTCCATGCAAAGTCGCTCTTACCCGTAATCCTTCTTGGGGTCTGAGGCCTTCGGGCATTTCGACGAGGGGAGCTTCCGCTACAAAAAGACGATAGCGAGGAGCTACCCCCTCTCTTTGATCTTTCTCTATGGGTGCAGGCCCACCGAAAATCGCAAGCATGGAAGGATGGTATTCGTTCAACTTGGCCGGGTTTTCTGGAAAGACGTCAAGACGTGTTTCGAATCGTTGACCATTAACTACCCATCGGCCGGTTACGCGACTGTCTGCTTCGAGCAAGTCGACTTCCTTTTCTGTTAGAGCGATTATCAGTCGCATCTGATCATGGGTGCCGATGCGAAGAATTCTGTCCTCCGGATTAATGTAATCGCCCAACCGTAAATGGATGTCGGGAGTCAAGACGTATCCAGAAAGTGGAGCGACAATATGCAAAGCGTCTACTTTGGCTTTCAGTCTTTCGAATTGAGTTTGAGCTAGCTCGAGCTTGGCCGCGGCCTGGGAAAGCTTCAAGTTGTTATCGTATTCCGGATTGCTGAGAAGCTTTCCGTAGTTGAGTCTGGACATTTCCAAATTGATACGAGCCGTTTCAAAGTCGGCCTCGACTTTTGGATTTTCTAGCTTCGTCAGAGTTTCTCCTTTCTCCACCCATTGGCCGGTCTTGACGAAGATCTCGCTTAGTTTTCCTCCGCTTGTCGATGATACCAGCTCTGCTGTTTCAAAAATGGCGGTGCCTTGCCTATCTATTTTGAAATGGGTTGGGATTATCATCACCAGTGTGATGACCAGGGCGATTGGCAGAATGCGTTTGAGAAGCACGTTTTGCACGGATTCGATTCTTTCTATATGTTGTTTTGCTGACGCTCCAAAAGCATCAAGCAATACTTTTGCTATCGGATAACCCAAAAACGAGGCTTGGACCAATACTCCCAAAGCCAGCCCAAACTGGCCTAGACCATAGGGCGTCAGAACTCGAGCGAAAATCTGGCTTAGAGAAACGATAATAAAGCCCATATAGGAGAAAGCAGCTACAGCATAAAACAAGAAGATGCGGCTATTCGACTCCTCTTCGAAAACCTGCTCCAACATTAAGTTTCGCATTCCAAACAGATTTTTTTGCACCCAATATGAGCAGTACGCGATGGACTTGGTTCTCAGATTTGGAATCTCAAGCAAGTCCGAGATTACGTAGTAGCCGTCGAACTTCATCAGGGGGTTCATATTAAAGAAAACCGTATTGATGCTAGCGACCATCATCGCGTTAAAGGCCAGGTTCTTAATGAGTCCTGGAGGGGCATAGAGCCAGACGTGAGCGGCTATCGCAGCAATAATAAACTCGGTAAATATTCCGGCAATTACGGTATAAATTTTGTGCCGCTTATACTTCATCATGTAGGCGTCGGTGGAATCGACGTAGCCACAGGGCGTGAAGCAAATCAGGCAAACTCCCATTTCGTGGACTTCCCCTCCAAAGTGACGCGAGGTGGTCGCGTGCCCCATCTCGTGCAGAGACTTGATGAAGATTAGTTGAAACCAGATTAGGAAAAGATTCTCGGGCGAGAAAAAATTGATATCGTTCTGGGCGAAGGCTTGCTTGTTCGTGAATAGCCAAAAAACCGTCCACACGAAGAAGCCCAAGCATCCCAGTACGAACCATCGAGTCCAAATCCATCTTAGGTGGTAGGTCAGTGTTCCCAGCCATGGACTTGGATCGATCAGTGGAATCTTAAAGAAGATCAGTTTCGCGACCAGTTTGATCCAGACTCTCATCGCGGCCTGACTCGCTTTTGGCTTCTGCTTCGCGAAGTCGACAAACTTGCGAGCGGTGATGTTGAGAAGGCCGTTGTTGCCCAGCTGGTTTATAAAATGAGCGGCCTCTTTAAGATCCATCTCCCAATTTGGGTATTCCTCGTGAAACTTGTCTATAATCTCAGCCAAGGAGCGCTTCCCGTCCAAGAGGCTCACCAAGTAGGCTTCCTCTGGTCCAAACCGATGGTAAGTGAGAGCGAGCGGATCCTTTACTACGTAGTATTCTTCATTCTTGAAGAACTGTTTTTTGATTACCAAGTCCGCCCGAAGCCTCGCCGGCACCATTGACCGTAGGGCCTCTTCTTTTTCATCCGAAGTTGCTTGGGCCAACGATTGTTCTGTCACGCTCATAGTGATGTAGTGCAGCTTCCCTTGCTACAGACTATGGATCTCAACTTAATTATCTTCTAGGTTATAGCGAGATTGATTGTAGGCTGCCGCGTACTTCAATTGGGCGACGATCGAATTGTGCGAGTATAGGCTGCGTGCAAAATCGATTTGAGCTTGGTTCAGGGTCTCTTCGATTTGAATAAGCGATTCCAAGCCAAACTGGCCTGCGGAATACTGCTTCTCGGCTTGCTCAAAAACCTTTTGGTTAAGTTCTACAGCGGTCCGCCTACTTTCGAGGGTTCGCTTATGCTGTTCCAGTTGCGATACAAGCTCGACCAGTCTTGAAAGAACTTCCTTTCGCTTTGACTCGTAGCGGTTTTTAGCGCTTTCCGCTTCCGCCTTCCTCATGGTGAGGGCGCCTTTTCGTTCGTTACCCCCAAAAACGTTGATCGAGCCGATCAGCCCCAGCTGCCAACCATCAAGGGTATTGCTAGAATTATAGAAGGATGATCGGTAATCATAGCTTGCGACAGCCTCGACCCTTGGTGAAAGTGCTCCTTTAGCGCTTCTGACCCTCTCTTTGCTTGCCTTCCATTCAAGCTCCGACGCCTTTAAATCTCCTCTTTGAATCAAGGCGTTTTCCGTCGCTTCCTGAATGGTAAACGGAATTTCTGCTGGTAGAAATTCATGATCCACCATGACTGGTCCTTGAGAGCTAGGTAACGCTAATGCCCTTCGGAGATTCTCGTAGGCTGACACGAGTTGGGATTCCGACGAGGACAAGTCCGCTTCCGCTCGACTCAGCTCGGCTTTTATTCTGAGAGGTTCAATTTCATTAACATCTCCTGCCTCGAACCGCCTTTCAGCGATGGACAGCAGTCTTTGAAAACTCTCCATACTCTGTTGACGTATAGCTTTGGATTCCCTTGCAAACATGATCAGATCAAAGCTCTGCTCTAGAACGGCTATAGTTATGCTCCTTTGGTTTTCTTCGCTTAACGCTGCTCCCTCGGCCCGAAGCTTTTCCGCCTTGTATTCCTTTTGGTTTTGAAAACCGCTGAAAAGAGGCTGTCGGATTTCCATCTTCATGCTGAAGCCGTCCCTAGCCTGACGTGTTTCAGGATCTATGAGAGGATTGTCTATCTGGTTTTCCGGAAGATCGATTAGACTTACATCGCGCGTATCCGCATCGCCAATAAAACGAAGCTTGGGCATCATTGCCGATCTGCTTATCATGAGCGACCCTTCGAGTCTTCGCGTGTTTGCGTTGGCCTGAAGAATATCAGGATTGTGCGACATTGCCCTTTGGATAGCTAGTTCCAGCGTCCAGACGGAAGGCAAACTCGAGTCCGAATATGTATTTGTTTCATTACTACGAACTTCTTCTTCAGATGGCGCTTCAATTGAAAAGGCTGTCAAAATCGCGAAAGCCGTTCCGAAATACCGCCACCATACGGCTGGGGCTATAAGTGTTGATATTAACCCTGTATTCGAATTCGACATGGGGCTTTCTCCAAATAAATGAGTCTGTAGTGGAAACAAGCCTACGTTGGCTTAGTCTTTAATTAATCTGGCTAGCATTAAGCCGCTCTGCTTTTCATCCAAAAGTACTGGATTCATCGAGAGTTTTTCTTCCTCCCCTTGTAGTTTGTAGGCCTCGCTCAAGGACAGGCTTTTGAGCAACAAGGATTGTGAAGGTCCACGGGCGTCTTCAAAATGAAAAATCGCTTTCTTGGCCACTCTCATGCATTGCTCGACGAGATGATTGACGAGAGGGGCGTGGCAGTTGCTTAGAAAACCCGTCGTAAGAATAACGTCGAACGAACCATCATCATAGGGGAGAGCGTCTTCGGGATCGAAATAGCTTACGTCTACCGTTCCCTTGCCAAAGGCTTCCTCTGCGTAACTCGCTCGATGCTGGGAAACATCCAGACCCGTCACTTTCCAATCCGGCTTTTCTCTATTGAAGAGAAACACATCCTTTCCCCATCCCGCTCCTAAGATTAAAACGCTCTGAACGTCACCCACTTCGGCAATCGTATCGATTAGAAATTTGCTGACTTTATTGGGTTCCGCCTCCGGCTTTTCTTTCCAGTTTAAAACCTGCGTCTCCGTCATAAAGTCGTTCACCTGACGGTATGCGTTTTCCGGATAGGGAACGATGAGCGCTTGAAACAACAATGGATTAAAGGCAGCTGCCTTAAAGCTTGGAGATGCAGTCGAATCCTCGTCCTTTTTTGGCGAGACTAGCAAGCCGATGAACACGCCACCCCACATATAGGCGTCTTGAGGGTTGCGGATTCCCATTTTGATTCCTTGTACATCAAACTCGAGATCCGCTGGCTTTTTGCCTTCTGGTTTTGCTATGGCTTGGCAATACTCGAATGCCTCTGGATCGAGCAAGGCCCAAGTTGTTTCGATTGTTTGGCCAATAACATTGAGAAAAGCTACCCAAGAGGCGTAATCGACAGTAGAGGCATTTCTTGCGGGCTGAGCTAGTCCGGTGTAGCTTCCGACTCTTTGAGGGAGAAAATAGGGAAGCATGTTGCGAGCATGGCTGTTGAGAAAGCTAACCCAAGCCTTCCCGCTCTCGGATAGTTGATCTAGAATCAGTCTAAAGTCGGTCAAGTTAGCCTGCCAGTATTCGTGAATACTGTAATATATAAGATAGTCTATCGGGCCTTTTTGGGATACTTGTTCCTTAAACCAATTCACGTCAAAAGCCTCGTTGCCGACGCCTTCGAAATCGTTAAGATACTTTAAAAGAGATTCTCTGCTTTCAACCAAAGTCAGGCTAGTATCGTCGCCCAGTTTTTCTTTGATTGCCCTTCCCAATCGTCCATCGCCTGCCCCTATTATGGCTACATGCTTTGCCTCTGCGGGGGCGCTTTCAACCATCTGAAGTTCGAGAGCGTTAAGGCCCTGAATGGCGTTAAGACAAGACATTCGTGCCAAGGAACAAATCCCTTCTTGATTGGCAACGATTATTTTTTTAGCTTGTAACGATTATGCTTTTACCATGGGTAGGGCAGCTTAACGGACAAGTTATCAAGGGAAAACATTCTTAATGGAGACTGCCTCCGCAACTACTGCTACCCAGGTAAATCGTATAGCCGCTAGCATCTCAGCTCAGCTCAAGCAGTTGGCGAATAACCCTCCTGAGCTTTCCGCTTACCTCAAGTCTCATTCCAAGCTGATCGACAGCGCGTTGAAGCCGAGGGGAGTGGCTTACGAAATGCGTAATGGGAAGGGACTTCAGCGTATTTTTTCGGTCAAGCTTGATGAATTGAACCTTCGTGATAACGCGTCCCAGGATTCCGCTTTTCGTAACGCGTCGCTCATTTCAGCCGAGACGAACAAGGTACAGATTCTGCAGCCGTTAAGTGGACCCGCTCCTGGCAGGCAAACGCTATCGAATGACAGCGCGGTCTCGGATCAGAATATCCGTCCTTTCAATGAAACGCCTTTCCAGCAATTCTTCGTTCCCATTCCGATGGATGGTAAGTCGGCAGGCGTTCTGCATGTCTGGTTCGATCCAGCAAACGCGGAAACCGTAAATCTACGTCAATCGCTCCTGATTAGCTTGAGCGAAGGCATCACTGCCTATTTGAAAGCGCGTCGCTCGCTGGATCTTTCGCAGGAAGTTACGCGACTCAATACCTACTCTCACCTTCTTGAAGATCTTGCTGGCGACTTGGAACTGGATTCCGTAGCCTGGAGCCTAGTCAATTTTTCCAGAGAAACCGTCGAATGCGAACGTGTATCCATTTTTTCGGTAAAGAACTATCCGGCTAACGGAGTAGCTCATCCGGAATTCGAGATACTTGCCTGTAGTGGTTTGAAGCGCCCGCATCCGCGAAGCGAGCATGCTGAAGTGCTAAAGGCGGTTGTGCGCGACTTAGCGAAAATGACGCTGCAGGCGGACCAGAATATGCCAGCGGCCTTGCCTAAGGCTGAGCCAAAGAAAGAGGAATCGACTGAGGCGAAGCAACTGACCCAGCTCAAGCGTGAAGATGGGGATGGGGAAGAGGCTAGCTCGGTTGAAGATCAGGAAGAGAAAAAGGCTCCTCCCATGCCTACCGGCAAGCGTCCGCAATTCCGATTGATCTTCACTTATCGAGATCCGTCCAAAACGAGTGAACGTCCCGAAGCTATCAACCATTATTTCGATCACATTCCAATGAATTGGGCGACTACGCTGCCTTTATTCGATCGTGAAGGGTCCCTTTGCGGAATCCTCCTTTTCGAGGGTCAAGACAGCGCTGAAAAAGCCCAGAAGACCTTTGTTCCGATGACGGATCTCGCTTATTCGGGAGGAAGAGCTGTCGGCACTGCACTATATTGGAACGGAAGAAAATCGTTACGGCTTGCTCAAGGCCTCCAACGTGTCAAACAGCGTATCCATAAAACCCCTCGAAGAAAAGCGGCATTCAAGTTTGGCCTTCCTGTTTTAGCAGTCATCGGCCTGCTTCTGATGCCTGTAGACTTCAAGGTGAGGGGCAATGCTGTTTTAAGACCAACCGTCTTGGAATCGATTCCAGCTGCGATTCCTGAAAGACTTGAGAATATTCATGTGCGTGAAGGTCAGCATGTTATGAAGGGCGATCTCCTTGCTGAACTAAATACTCGTGATCAGGAGCTCCGTATGCAACAGGCTCTTCAAGAAAAGGAGACCTATTATGCCGAAGCCGATACGGCTCGGAGTATAAGAGACGATGCCGGAATGAGAATCGCGTCACTTAAGGCGGAGCAGGCGGAAACCAATTATCGGCTCCTGGAACGTGAAATTTCCCTCTCTAAAATCCTCGCGCCTTTTGATGGTGTTGTAACGGGGCCGCTAAATATAAACCAACGAAAAGGGCAAGTGATGCGCGTTGGCGAACCGATCATTGAAATGGCTCGTGTGGAAGACTGGGAGGTTAAGATTTCAGTGAGAGAGCAGGACATGATCCATCTTTCGACAACTTTGGGAGACGATTCAATGGTACCCGTCAGGATGAAATTCAATGCGGATCCTACTACCGAACACAACCTTTCGGTCACTGATCCTACTCAATTGGTCTATGGTCTGGAAACAGGCCAAGGCTCTTATTCATTTGCTGTGGTTTTACCGATGGCGGCTGATGTAGAAGCAGCTGATCAGTTTAGAATTGGATATTCGGGCAACGCGGTTTTCGATATGGGGAGTCGTCCTTTGGGCTACGTTTTCTTCCGCGATTTCGTCCATTTTATTAAATTGCGGTGGTTCTAGAATATCTTCTAGGCCTTCTGCTTTTGATTCCGAATACTGTCCTCTTTATCTAAAATTTTCTAAGGCATGCTTCCCTATTTTCGGTTAACTTTTTTCCTATCTGTATTTCTTTTCTCAATACAAGCCAGCCCTGTTTTTTCTCAGAATCCGTCTTCTATGCGAGGCTCTCTTCAGTCTCCATTACTACCTCGGGCGGACATCAAGCTAAGCGTGCCTGTTGAGGGAATTGTAGGGAAGTACTTAGTGGAAGAGGGCGAGATGGTTGCTGAAGGACAAGCGTTGTTCCAACTTCAAAGCACCTCCGAGCGACTTCGTGTGGAACAAGCCGAAGGAACTCTGATTAGCGTTCGAGCGGAGGTCGAGAAAACGGAAAAGGCTCTGTCTCGGATTTTAGAACTGTCTGAAATTTCCAGTGATAAGGATGTAGAGCTGGCCAAATTTGATGCTGCGAACGCTCAAGGGCGTCTAAAGAATGCGGAGGCTGCCTTGGCCTTGGCCCAGTCGGAGCTTGAAAAAAAGACGGTCCGTTCTCCCATTACGGGACTCTTCTTGAAGAAGTATAAGATGCCTGGCGAAGCGGTGAACAAACTGGAACTAATCGCTCGTATTCTGGATATTACAAAAGTCGAGATGGTCGTTTTCGCGGATGCTCTTCTTTGGGGAAAATTTAAGGAGGGAGATGTAGTCCCGGCTGAATTGACTAGTGGGCCGGACAAGGGAATGAAGTTTGAAGGAAAGGTTTCCTTCGTCGATAGGGTAATTGATCCTGCTGCTGGTACGTTTCGCGTTAAGATTTTAATCGAGCCATCTGAGGAGATCGTTGTTGGACTTAGTTCGCGAATTCTCATCGAGTAAGCATAATGATCTAATCCTTTAGGAGGATTTTGTACCTTTTTGAAGGGATGGTCAAATATGCCTGGAATCAGTGGCTACTTCCGGTAGTATATGTCTAAACCTCAGGTTAGTTCCTGAGTACTGACAATGACACAGGCAATGAAAAATCGAAGAGTCTTTCGCTTGGAGACTTTAGAAGACCGTACCCTTTTGGCAGGACTCGTTGATCCCGCTCTTGAAGGGTACGAGGTTGCTTGGGGTAACAATGAGGGGGTGGACGTTAGCTACACTCCCGTCTCGTTCGACGATCCTGATACCCAGGAACGCCTTTCCTTTTCTGGGAGTGAAGAAACGGATTTGATTGTGAATGTTGATCTTCTCCCCGAAACGGTTACCCAGCTTTTCTTCAGTTCGATGGCTAATGTGCAGATTGTTGGCGAGAGGGATATTGGTCTTGTCTATGCCCAGGATCTTCAGTCGCTAGATATCCAAACTGATGTTGAGCTTGATAGCAGCTCGGATTTTTTCAGCCATCTTTTTACCGTTGATGTTCCAAGCATCACTTTTGGCGGTGAAACACCGAACTTTATGCTTCTTGAGGGTGATAGTGTCACTTTGAATTCATCGGTTGATGACTTCGGCCAGGACGGTATTGTTGCTAGAGTTAAGAACCTGGAGTTTTTTGCTGGAGGGGTTTCCGTTGCCAGTGAAGATATTTCCCTCGTTCGATTGGCTACCTTGCCTGATGATCCCGTTGAGGTTGATGTATCAGACCCCGGATCGGTTGAGCCGGAAATAGTGGAATCCCCTCTTGATTCTGATGAGTTGCTTCTTATTCAGCAGGCAATCGAATTGCTCGACAACGCCAATGGTAGCGGTGTAAGTGATATTGAATCCATTCGGCTTGCCTTGATTGAAGTGTCGCAGGGTGCTCAGGATTCAGAAGATCCTCAAACACTTGATTTTGAGCTAACTATCCTCAGCCAGAATTATTCCATTGCTGGTAGTCTCCAATTCGATACGGAGACTGTCTTTACAGATTCAGGCTTCTCTACTGAATATGCTAGTTCTGATCCATTTATAGAAACTTCTGAGATTTTGCCTGTTGAGAATTCGATTGGAGATATTTCCATTTTTATCGAAGAACCGGCATTCATTGGGCCCGTTTTGCCTGAAGGTGCTCTTACGCAGCCTGCAATTTTAGAGTTTACGCCAACTGAGGAAAGTGCGGTTCAGGAACAACACCTTCAGCCTACTATAGAAACCGCTACGGATAAGCTTTTTGCTCTGGTTGCTAAGACGCAAACGGCCGCGTCATCTCTTAAGTCGCATGTCCTCTCGAAGATCGCAGATGAGTTCACTCCTGGTGAACGTGTTGGTCTTATTGTAGACACCAAAGGTCCCACTATTAAGCGGTCTTTCGATTCTCATTTGACCATCTAGATAATTCGATCCACTGATCGGCTCCATGTTGATCAGTTTCGTCATGCCCACCTACAATCAGGGCATTTTTATCGAACAGTCTATCAGAAGTATTCTGCTTCAGAATTTCCCTGACTTCGAGCTTCGTATTCACGACGCATGTTCTGAAGATAACACGTCGGATGTATTGAATAGGTACATTGATGATGATCGAATCAAATGGATACGAGAACCAGACGAAGGTCAGGTTGATGCTTTAAACCGCGGCCTCGATGAAACAAGAGGTGAAATCCTCGCTTGGCTCAATTCGGACGATGTTCTTTTGCCTGAGGCTCTTTTAAATGTTTCTCAGGTTTTTCTGAAAAATCCGGATATCGATTTCGTTTACGGCGATGCATTGGAAATTGGATACAATGGTGATGTTTATTATCCTAATGTATTTACCGAAGCTCCTATTGCAGAGAGGTATTGGTTTTCCCATAACTTCATTTGTCAGCCAACCTGTTTTTTTCGCCGTGAAGTGTGGGAATCCGCCAAGCCGCTTCGTATGGATAGCGCTTGGACATTCGACTATACCTTCTTCGCTAGTTTCTTTTCTCAAGGCTTCAAAGGTTTTCGCCTCGAACAGTTTTTAGCGGCTAATCGACAGTATCCGGAAACCAAAACAAATCAGGGGCTACTCAAGCGATACCTTGAGCAGATGCGTATGATCATTTCGAGGAAAGGAATGTTCCCTTGGCAACGGAAAGCCCTCTACATCTACAGCTTAGAAGCGATTATCAAAAGCATGGAAAGTTGGAACACTCAGGATGATCTCTTCCTTCAGAGAATCTCCCAATCGCTCCTCCCGAAACTTCACGAATGGTTCCTCGACTTAGTAAATCCAAAGGAACGGGAAGCTATTGTTTCACGTTTCCAAGCGTGGCAATCTACTGAGGGCTGGGCCAATATTGGCCAGTGGTTGGGAGGGTCCGACTCAAATAACTAAACACCCTAAATCGCGAAAATTGAATAGCAGTTGGTCGCTTTAACATAAACATCGTCCCACCCCGGTGGGGTGCAGTTGTTTTTGGAGCATTCGTCGCCGTGACTACACTGGTAATAAAGACAAGGCATTTATGTTCATTGGCGGTTCACAAAACACTGGAATTAATTACCCTCTAGCGGTTTTCGTTATTTTAGTCTGTTTCGTTGTTAAATCAAAATTACAATGACTGTACCAAAACTAGTATCCACCAAAACGATATTCGGTTTTAGTCATAACCATCATCCTTTAGAGGAATTGATGTCGGATAAAATCCACTACGGGTGTGGAAATTACATCCTCTCAGAGTGGCTAAATGTCGATGGTTTCGATGGAAGCTTTGCTTACGAAAACATCGATCTGGAAAACCGGGTTTTAATTTTTCCACTCGATGTCAGTGGTCCCCATCCATTTCCCTCAAACTACTTCGCTTTTGGCTATTCCGAACATATGATCGAGCACCTGTCCCAGGCCGATTCTATCATATTTCTGTCAGAGTCCTTTCGAACCCTGAAACAAGGTGGTGTTTTACGTCTTTGTTTTCCGGGCTTAAAGGGCGTGCTGAACCGCCACTATCGTTCCAGCGACTTCCAAGGAGCTGAACGAGGGAAGTTCGAAGCCTTTACCCATTGGAGTCACGTTCACTACTACTGTTTTGAAAGTCTAAGTCTGATAGCTCGACACATCGGCTTTAGTGAAGTCAAAGAAGTAGAGCATGGAGCTTCTTGTCATTCCGTCTTTCGGAATCTCGAATCGCGACCCCCGAAAGAAGACTCTTTTGAACTCATTGTTGAATTAACTAAGTAAGCCTAAAAGGTTCAAAATTATGACGTTTGGAAACCGCCAATGAACGCGAATGCTTCGTCTAATGAAAAGTGTCGCTAAAGCCCAATATCTCACTCAGCAAACCGGAGCATAGAAAATCCCGCTATCCCCGAAGGGAGGATACACTGTTCCGACGTCCGTCGGATCCAGTCCCGCCGTAGTGGAACGATGTTAAATTACCCTCTTCTACTCCCTCCTTTCATTCTCGGTTTTTCTTGATGTTGTTTTGTGGCCTTCGGGGGCAAACATTTCACTTTTCCTTCATAAATCACCCATGAATTTGGCTTGTCGTAGATCTACTGTTTTCATGTGCCAATTTTCTTGCCGATTTAAAATTTGAAGTTACTTTCTATCTCTAGAATGCCACGAAAGAAATCCAAAGCCCGCGTTTATAAGCCACGATCTGCCAAGATGTGGCTAGAACCGCTTGAAAAGCGGGAATTGTTGGCGGGACCCGATTTCCTGGCTCCGACTACCGGGCCTTCAAGTTCAGCTTCTTCGGATAAAGGGCATGCTCTTGCTCCGAAACCGGAGGAACCTCTTGGCGGACTTGTCGATTACAATTCCAAACCTGCTCCCAAGAAGTCATCCAAGCGTCGTGGCGGAGATGATTCGGTGATTGTGTTTACTGTCTAGGTTAGGTTCTGGGTGCTAGGTTTTTGGTATTAGGCAGTGACCAGGAGTCGGGATGCTGCACTTAGTAGGTCTAAACCCCTCAAAACCAGCACCTAAGACCTATCAATCCACAGCCAGTAGCGGATGGTCTGCGACGTTCCGGCTTTCTTCGTTCCAGCCGCTGAAGCGAATGCCAAATTCACTATTGACTGACTACTGACGTCTGGTCACTTAAAAAACTCATCCTAAAAGATGAGTTTTCTTATGAAACTACCCACTCTTTTCCTCTAGGATTATCATCCTCAAGGATGATAGACAGGCATTGACCTATTTGTTACACTCCGCGTCCTCAAATTATCGGTTGATTGCCGGTAACAAGAAAACGTTAACGTTAACATAAATCAAAATACATAATCGCAATGGCAAAAAACAAAACCAAATTCTTTGCTAAGCGCCAACCGAAGCTCAAAGTCGAAACGCTGGAATCTCGCCAGCTTTTGGCGGGTGTCGTAGGCGCTGGTGATGAAGTCGCTTCTGATGTGACGGTTAATGGCGTGACCTTCGACCAGGTCTTATTGAATGGTCAGTCGGTCACCGTTGATCCTGATGATGGCCAGTGGGCCCGTCTTACCTGGAGAGATGCTCAGGGTGAGATCATTCAGGCCGAATTCACTGGTGACGGTACAATTTCCGTGGACCTTAGCGAAGGCTTTTCTGGCCCTGCCGAAGCTGATCGCTATAACCAACCAGGTGTTCTCTACGTGGGTGGTAATGCCCAGATTCTGATCGAGCAGTCTGGCTCAAACTCCAAGTTGAATGTTTATTCTCTCGGTGGTGCGACTGACTTGGTGGTCGATCCAAACGATCCGTTTAATTTCGACGCCTCTCTCAATCCATTCTTGGATCCAGCCGAAACTTACGGTACTGCCGACATTAAGAATGTTAAAATCGTCGACGATCCTAATGGCGCTGGTGATTTGTTTAATTTCTTTGGAGGCGGTAATGTCCTGTTCAATGGCTCTAACGGCAACGTTGGATTCGACGCCGGCCAGACGAACATATTAAATGGCCTGAATATTGGCGGATTCCACATTACTAATTCTGCTTTCGGCACACTTGAAATTGGTGGCGATTCGCAAGTCGGAACCGTGAATATCATTGGTGGTAACGTTAACAATACCGCAGGAGCGTTTAGCGACCTTGGTACTTATGACGTTAACTTCATTGATGGTGTGAATGCTAGTGGCGACCTCGACCGAGCCGAAGTTCATAACGGAGCATTTGGTGGCCGCGAAGTCTTTACGATCGAGACGGCTACTACGTATGATTTCACTGGAAAATCCCAGGCGGAAATCGACGACTTCTCAGCAGGTCGTACTTTCGTTAATGACATTACCTTTACCGGTGACCTGCCCAATAATTTCGAAGTAAGTCTAGCCGAAACCAGAGGTAGTCTTGTCTTTACCGGTAACGTTGAAGGAGCCGTTGAAGTTGATGGCGGAGGTGTTGGTGGAGACCTCATCTTCGAAAAAGGAACTACTGATGGCATTGAACTCAATGGCGGAGGTGTTGCTGGTTTGTTCCGTATCGGTTCAGCCGATAATGGCGCAAATCTTGGCGCTGATGTGGCCGGCGGTATCTTCAATGATATCCAAATCTGGGGGAACCAAACTGGCATGCTTGCCATCACTCAAGCTGGTAACATCACCATTACTGGAAACTCTGATGGCGAGATATTCACCAAGCAAGGCGCTGGCGATGTCCTCGTTCAAGGCGATGTCTTAGGCAACAAGTTCCTGAGATCCGAGCCCGATCTGGGTGCGAAAGGGGCTGCGGCCTTTGGTACTTTTGGAAGCATTACGGTTGAAGGCGACGTTGATCAAGATACCGTCCCTGGCGTTCCTAGCTTCTTAAATGTAGATGAAGATGGTACTTTCGGTCCTATCTCTATTCTCGGTGGCGGTGGCGGTGACCAAGTCATTGGGGCAATAAACCAAGATGGCGATCCGGGCGATGCTGACGATTCTTCAGGATCTATCAGTGTGACGGGTACCGCTGGTAAAGATGTCGAGTTTGACGGAGGAGTCACGATCGAGGCAGCTAATCCGGGTGCCATTTCGATAAGCTCCGAAGGTGGGGATGCCCTCACTCTTGGTGGTACTATAGACGGCACTCTCACTGGTACCGGTTTCGATGATACAACTATCAATGGTACTCTCAATGACGCATCTGACTTCACTCTGAATGGTGGAGAAGGATCGCTGTTTGATTTGAATGGCACCACCAATGGTTTGACAGCTACTGGAGCTCGTCACTTCGATATCGATGGCACCGCTAAAGGCGGGACTACTTTAACGGGTGATGACGGTATTGATACGGATGATCCGGATAATAATGCTGATCTCGATACAACCGGTGACTTCACTGGTGGTCTTACTGCATCTGGAATCCTGGGAGTATCCTTTGGATCAGCGACATCTCTTGATGGAGATCTCGTCATTACCAATACGACTGGTAACACTGATGATCCAGCGTTCGTGATCTTCTCTGACGGATTCGAATCTGGCGATACAAGTGCTTGGTCAATTACAACCCCAGGCGAGCTTGATAAGGATGGAGATCCTGAAAGTGGTAGCGTTACCTTCGGTGAAGCCGATGGTGACAACGTCGCCATTGACCTTAATGGTTTTACCAGCGGTAGCCTGAATATCACTGCCAAGGACATCGTAATCAATGAGCAGATCGACATCACCAAGGACACTAACGGCGATGGCGGTAACCTCGGTACTGTTAATTTGAATGGTAACGTAACGACTGCTAACAATGGTCAATTCACCGTTGCTAACGGTGCTGGTGTCTTCACAGTTGATGGTACTCTAACGCTTGGCGATATCGATCTTACCTTCCTTGATCTGGCTGATGGCGATCTAGGTGGTTTTACGGTTACCGGCAAGTCGCAGCTTGATGATACATTATTGGCTCTTGCTGCTGCTCATGACATTGGAGCTCTCTCATTCGCTGCTATCGAAATTGACGATGCAACTGATGGTGCCCTGGTGTCTGAAGCTGACGATATCGAATCGCTTACTACAAGTGGTGATGTCGAAGTTGTAGCTGGTGACTTCATTAATGCGGATTCGCTTGGCGATTCAACTATTGATGGAGACTTTACTCTGCCAGATGAAGCTCGATTAGTTCTTGATGGAGCTCTAGGCAACTTCGAGGTAACAGGGAACGCAACACTAACAGCATTGGCTGGTGGCGCTTCTGATGCTCCTGCGATTCAAGTGGATAGTTCAGGTGTCATCACTATTGGTGGAAATCTTGATCTAGATGCTAGCGATAGAACCGCGATCGTGGCCAATGATGGAACGAGTACCGTTGATGTGATTGGCGGGCTTACCGTTGATGGCAAGGTCTTAGGAGCGGCCGGTGTAACCGATATACGTGCCTCCCAAGTTGGAGACATTGCTCTTACGCCTAATCCGGATGGAGCTAACGACAACACGATTGTCAATTTCAACGTTCTCGCTGCTCCAAACGGTAAGACTGGAGCAACTAACGAGGATGTTGACGATGGCGACGTCGAAGTTCTTGCTGCCGATGGTTCAAACCTGAACGACTTCAGCATTGGTAACGTAACCATTCTGGTTTCGTTTGCTGATGACCTCAGTTCTCAGTCAGGCACCGCCATTTTCGATGGAGACAACAGTTTTGTTTCCATGGGCGGTATCGGTAACATCGACATTGCTTCGGTTGAAAATCTGAATCAACGTTCTGCCCTATTCGATTCTGGCGATGATGCCGTTTGGTTCGTCGCAGGCGATACCGAGGATCTTCTCGATAACGCAATCGATGTAGAGGACGGTGTCGGTGGTAAGGATACGGTGACCAACACGGATCCAGGTGATTCGGCAATCGATGTATTACCTAACTTCACCGATGGCGAAATCACGATCGGTAACGTTTCTATCAATGCTCCTGGAACGGAAGTGGCTGGTGAGTCAGGCATCGATCTTGCAACTGGCACCGTTGCTGATGCTGGTGGTACCATTGAGGGTCTCGCGATCTTGTCAGCTGTACGCTATGACGATACCGACGCTAATGTAGTCGGTGCCGCGGGTGACTTGATTGAGGACACCGACGGTGGTGTTGGTTCTACCACAACCTTCCAGATTGCAGCATTTGATGCTGGAGGCGATGTAGATGGAAAGATCGGAACGGTCTCTATCATCTCAACCAATGGTGGTCTATTCTCTTCGAGTGTAACTGCTACAGTTGATATTGGAGACGCTGACCAGCTATCAGGCTTAATCGCTGCTGAAACCGAAGTTGGAAAAGTACAAGGCGGATCGGATATCGATACCGCTGGTGACTCGATAATTGTCGGTGATGTCGATGGGGTAGATGATAACGATGTCGAAAATGATCGTGCCGATCAGATTATCGTTCACGTTATCTAATCTATAGTTAGTCAAAAAACATTTCAGCCTGCGCCTTCAAATGAAGGCGCAGGCTTTTTTTGTGGCTACTCGTTCGCGAGTATTCATATATTCAAACAATGTTCCTAAAATTAGGGTAATGATCTATTCCTAACATTCCTTGAGTTGAAGAGACACATACAGAAACTTTTGCACCAAGGCACTTTGCATCATCAGAAAGGAGATGCGCGTGCAGCTACTCAATGCTATCGGGAAATTCTACTAAAAGAACCGAATCATCCAGACGCCTTACACTTATTAGGGATATTGGCGTTCCAGTCGGGTGAACTCGAAAAAGCTGAAAATCTTGTTAAGAAGGCGATTAAAGAAACTTCTAGGAATGAGCACTATTTGAACGCTCTGGGAGAAATCCTTCGTGGGCAAAAAAAATGGGATGAGGCTGAAAAATGCTACAAGGCGTCTCTCGCTATTGAACCTAATAATTGGCAGGTAATCAGTAATGAAGGATGCCTATTTCTTGATAAAAGGGATCATATCAGTGCCATTGAAAAATTTGAGAAGGCTCTAGAAATAGCTCCAACCGAGCAGAGTCTGTATATCAATTTAGGGAAAGCCTATCTAGATCTAAAGCAGTATAAGAAATCTATTAATTTATTAAAAAAAATAGTAGAAACTAATCCTCTCAACTGGCAGGCATGGACAAATTTGAGTGTGGCTTATAGAAAAAATCATAATAGAGCCGAAGCTAAAGCCTGCATAGATAAGGCTATTTCATTAAATCCCAACAATATCAATGTCTTGACTGCCTATGGGACAACTATGGTTGCCTTTCGTCAATGGAATTTGGCTTTAAAGACTTACAATGCGATTCTAAAAAAAGACGCTAATAATGTGGATGCCTATATTAATATTGCGAGTATTCAAAAGGAGTTTGATGATATTGATGACGCAATCATAAATTACAAAAAAGCCCTCGCTATTGAGGCAGAAAACGAGAGGGCCCTTTTTGGGCTGGCTGATTCTTATTGTAAAACAAATAATATGTCGATTGCTCGTTGTTTCGCTAAAAAGGGAACGGAGCTTTTCTCTAACAATTCTGAGTTTTGGAATTTATACAGTCGAATTGAACGACAAGCAGGAAATGTAAATAGAGCGGATGAGCTGCTCGAAAAAGCTATAGAAGTTGATTCAGTAAACGACTATTGCGATTTCGGAAAACTGTTTTTCTACAATCATCGCACCGATCTTTCTCCAATAGAGATAAAACAGAAGCACGAGCAATGGGCGGAAGCCTACGCGGCTAAACATTACCCAAAATCAGGTCTGAGAAATCCCATAAAAGATTCCTTCGTCAGAAGGGTCAGGGTAGGTCTAGTATCGGGTGACTGGCTCCTCCATCCTGTTGCCCAGTTTTCCGAGAGCATTCTACGTTATTTAGACAAGGAGCGTTTTGAGCTCTTCTGCTATTCTGCCCTACAATTCTCAATGCCAAGAACAAAAGAGATAGCCACCATCCCCGAACACTGGAGAGATATCGCGTTTATGGATGACGAGGGTTTTTATGAGCAGATTTTAAAAGACGAAATTGATATCCTAATTGACCTACAAGGACACACATCTGCTAGCCGCTTGTTTGTTTTTGCTCGTAAACCTGCTCCTCTGCAGCTGACCTACTTAGGCTACCCAAATACCACTGGATTGAAAACCATAGATTATCGCCTTTCGGATGAACTGGCTGATCCTTCTGGTATAACAGACGATCACTATACTGAGGAAGTATATCGTATCAAACATTGCGCATGGTGCTTTTCACATTGGCCACGTACGCCTCCTGTAAGTGGATCACCCTTCTATAAAACCAATTCTATTACTTTTGGCTGCTTTAATAATTTCTTCAAAATAAATGACGACATAAAGCGAAATTGGATCAAAATTTTAGAGATGGTTCCCAATTCAGTCATTTATTTGAAATCCAAGCCGTTTGCTGACGATGAAGTTGTAGATAATGTTAAAAAGCAGTTCGAAGAAGCTGGAATAGCTAAAGAAAGAATAGTCTGCAAGGGCTGGGTTGATGGAGTCGAAGCCCATTTGCGTTCTTATAATGAGGTTGATATTGCCCTGGATACATTTCCTTATAACGGAACGACCACGACTTGTGAGGCTTTGCTAATGGGAGTGCCAGTAATTTCACTTGCTGGAGGTACTCATGTTTCTCGGGTCGGCGTAAGTCTATTATCTAATGTGGGTTTAGATGAATTTATTGCCACATCTGAAAAAGAATATATTGAAAAGGCAATTTCATTGGCACTTAAGCCTGAGCGTTTGCTAGAACTTCGTCGAACCTTAAGATCTAAAATGGAAACATCTACGCTTATGGATGGACCAGGATTTGCTAAACGATTTGGTGATGCCCTCCAAGACATGTGGAATTCAAAAGTCAAAGAAGCATCTGAGCGTTAACGTCTTTTGACTATTTTCTAAAATTGAACTTGATCGAGAATGGCCTTCGTTTTCATAAGGAAGGAAAATTTTCGGCTGCTGAAAAGCTTTATAAAATGGCTCTTGCGGAAGAGCCTAACGATCTATATACAGTTTGTTTGTTAGGAAAACTGTATAACAATGCTGGGCATTTAGACAAAGCTAAGCAAGTTTACAAAAAGGCTTTAACCATGAATTCAAGTTATGAAGCCGCTTATTCTGGCCTAGCTAGCGTTTACTGGAAAACAAGACGACTCGAACAAGCCAATGAAATATGTTATGAATACAATACGCGTTTTCCTAATTCAACGATCGCTTTGAATATGTTGGGCCTTATTCAAAGGGAGATTGGTAACGAAAAACTGGCTTCAGGCTATTTCGATGAATCCCTTAGGAATAATCCAAATCAGCCAATAATTGTCCAAGGACAATTATATAATCTTAATTTTCGAGATAATATAGATCCTCAGTATGTAAGAAATGAGCATGAAAAATGGGCAGAGCACTATGGTAGACCGTTTCGACTTTGGGATTTCTCGAGGCGGCCTACTATAAGCAATAAACATATTCGATTGAAAATTGGAATGGTGTCTCCTGATTGGAAAGCGCATCCTATCGCTCAGTTTACAGAAGCTATATTGCGGTTTTTGGATAGAGCTCGCTTTGAGTTGTTTTGCTATTCCACTTCCAAAACTGTAGATGGGCGTACCGAGGAGCTCGCAGGATTGCCTAATAACTGGAATGATGTTCATGGGCATGATGATGATGTATTAGCGAAAACGATTCATGATGATGGGATTGATATTCTTTTCGATCTATCAGGTCACACGCTTGAATCTCGCCCTCTGGTGTTTGCTCGGCAGCCAGCTCCTTTGCAGGTTGCCTATCTAGGTTATCCGTGTACAACTGGTATGCCAACGATGCATTATAGGATGACGGATTCTCTTGCTGACCCCGACGGAGTAACCGATTCTCACTATACCGAGAAATTGATAAGAATCTCGGAATGCTCCTGGTGCTACACTTGCAGCGAAAACCTTCCTCCAGTTAAAAATCAACCACTTCGTTTGACCTTTGGATCTTTCAATAAGCACAATAAGATTTCGGATACGACGATCCGTATTTGGTCAAAAATACTACTTAGATTACCCCAGGCGAAACTTTATCTGAAAGCGAAATCGCTAAAAGATAATCTAGCTAAAAACTTTATTTTAAAGCGATTTGCTAACTGGAATATTGGATCCCCACGAATCGAATTTAAAGGGTGGAACAATAGTGTTGAGGATCATTTATCTGAATATAACAATGTATCGATCGCGGTTGATACCTTTCCCTATCATGGAACGACGACGACCTGCGAAGCGATGTGCATGGGTGTTCCCGTTATCACGCTCGCTGGGAAAACGCATGTTTCTCGCGTAGGAGTCAGTCTGCTGACCAGCGTTGGTTTGGAAGAATTCATTGCTGAGACTGAAGATGAATATGTGGAGAAAGCGGTTGCTTTGGCTCAACAACCGGAGCGGCTAGCTGAGTTGCGATGCACGCTTCGATCTCGTATGGAAAGCTCTCCTCTGATGGATGGACCGGGATTCGCAAAGCGCTTTGGCGATGCTTTGGAGGACATGTGGCGAATGCATTGCGAGAAAAGCACTGTAGAAGCCTGAGTTGCAGGTCTTCCACAGTGACTTGCTATTATTTTGAAAAATTTCTTAATCGTGCTTGACAACATACCAACCGGTCGGTTTCTGTGGCTCTCCTTTAATTTCCGTTCTTCATTTCTACTTTTTGATCTAATTACATGTCACCTGTTCGCACACCTGAAGAAACTCGCATGATGATTCTGGAGACCGCTCTGGATCTTTTTCATCGTAGCAGTTTTACAGGCACCAGCATCAATCAGATTGTCGATAAGGCGGGGATTACCAAGGGAGCCCTTTTTCACTATTTCAAAGGAAAGAACGAACTCGGTTATGCCGTCGTCGAGGAGTGTCTTAAGCGGCAGATTCAAGAGCACTGGATAACACCTCTGGCCACATCAGTTGATCCGGTCAGCGATATGCTGGCTATTCTCGAAAAAATGTCGCAAATGTTGGTCGACGAACCTCACATCCTGGAATGTGGGTGCCCACTAAATAATCTTTCGCAGGAGATGTCTTCCCGTGATGAGACCTTCCGCCTTAGATTGCTCGAGCTTTATCGTGATTGGGAGGATGCCATCGAGAAATCAATTAGAGCGGGTATAGATGCCGGAAATATTAAAGAGGAAACTGATCCTCAGTCGACTGCCTCCGCAATCGTGGCCTTGCTGGAGGGGAGTATTGGCTTGATTAAGGTAAATAAGGACATGGCTTATGTCGCCCGCATGGGTCAGGGAATCGCCAACTTCTTACTTTCACTTAAACCGTAAAAATTTTTGAACCCAGCATACCAACTGGTCGGTACTATAAATTCAACTTCTTAAAAAAACGCTACCAAGAAACTGTAAAATGAATTCGGATACAAATGAATACACCACCTGGACCGAGCGTCTTGCCGATAAGACAATTCGGTTTCGCTGGCTAATCATCATAGGGACGTTGCTGTTCGTTTTTGGAGCCATGATGGGGACGCGCGACATAGCCTTTGATAACAGCTATCGCATCTTCTTTTCCGAGGACAATCCACAGCTTAAAGCCTTCGATGCTCTCCAGAATGTCTATACGAAAGACGATAACGCCATGTTCGTTCTCACGGCTAGTAAGGATAATATCTACGAAAAAGACTTTCTGGAGGCAGTTCAGTGGATGACGGATGAAGCATGGAGGCTTCCTTTCACGCGTCGTGTCGATTCCATTACGAATTTTCAAAACTCAGTTGCGGAGGGTGATGATCTTTTCGTCGATGACCTTGTGCCTTACGAAGCCACACTTGCGGATATTGAGCTAGAAACGATACGTGAAACCGCTTTACGTGAACCCGCTCTGTACAATCGTCTCATCAACGACAAGGGCTTCACCACAGGTGTCAATGTCACGGTTACATTCCCCGAAAAAAGCATCACCGAAGTTCCAGAAGCAGCAGCAGCAGTCCGAGCTTTGTCAGCGAAATTCAAGGACAAGTTTCCAGGAATAGAAGTTCACGCTGCAGGGGTTGTAATGATGAACAACGCGTTCGCCGAGTCTTCTCAGCTTGACATGATGACGTTGATGCCAGGCATGTTTCTCGCCATATTCGTCATCATGGCGATTTTGCTAAGATCAGTTTTCGGTACCATCGCTGCCGGAGCGGTTATCTTTTTCACTATTCTCTCCGCTATGGGAATGATGGGCTGGTACGGCATAAACCTCAGTCCACCGTTGGCAAGCGCGCCAACTATGATTATGACACTGGCGGTTGCTGACAGTATTCATATTCTTGTTACTTTCATCAATGAATTGCGTAATGGGCGCAAAAAGCGTGAAGCTATCGTAGAGAGCGTACGGGTCAATTTCCTGCCCGTATTATTGACCAGCGTAACCACAGCAATCGGTTTTATGAGTATGAATTTCAGCGACGCTCCTCCGTTTCGTCACCTCGGAAACGTTGTAGCGACAGGGGTTATGATTGCCTGGGCAGTCTCCGTCTTTTTCCTGCCAGCATTTCTTTCGCTGCTACCTTTCAAGATCAAGGTGAGATCTAAAGGGTCCGCTAACTTATTCGACCGATTTGTTGACTCCCTGGTGCGTCGTCGCACTGCCTACCTCACCGGATCTATTGCCGTAGTTGTTTTTATGGCGGTTATGATTCCTCGCCTCCAACTGAACGACCAGTGGGTTCAGTATTTCGATAAGGGGATGGAGTTCCGAGACCATGCGGACTATGCGGAAGAAAATCTGACCGGAATGAATAACTTCGAGTTCTCTCTCCCTGCCGGCGAGAGCGGCGGCATCAGCAATCCGGAGTATCTGAATACACTCGATCGTTTTGCCAATTGGTATCGCGAGCAAACAGACGTTGTTCAGGTCAACACGTTGGCCGACATCATGCGGCGCTTGAATATGAACATGCATGGGGATGATCCTTCGTATTATAAAATTCCTGACAATCGTGAATTGGCAGCTCAATACCTGCTGCTATTCGAATTCTCTCTTCCCTACGGTTTGGATTTAAACAACCAGATCAACGTAGATAAGTCTGCTACCCGGGTGACTGTAACCACAAGAGACGTTCCAACTAAGGAACTGCGCGCTCTTATCGATATGGGCGAGGCTTGGTTGGTGGAGAACGCCCCTGAATACATGCAAGTTAAGGCTGCTAGCCCCACTGTCATGTTCGCTCACATTTCCGAGCGAAACATTAAGAGCATGCTAGGGGGGACCTTTCTTGCCGTGCTCGCAATATCTCTCATCTTAGGCTTCGCCTTGAAAAGCAGCCGCTTCGGCTTGATTAGCCTGATGCCTAATTTGGTACCTGCCGTCCTGGGTTTTGGAGCGTGGAGTCTTATCTATGGCCAAGTCGGACTCTCGTTGGCGATGGTTTCCGGGATGACGCTTGGTATTGTCGTTGATGATACGGTGCATTTCCTTAGCAAGTATTTGAGAGCTCGTCGCGAGAAGGGTCTTAATGTAGAGGATGCCATCCGCTACGCCTTCCAAACCGTTGGTAAGGCTCTTGTAATTACCACAATAATACTCGCTTTGGGCTTCGGAATCCTCGGCTTTTCGTCCTTCCAAATGAATAGCTGGATGGGGCAGTTGACTGCTATCGTTATCGTCTTCGCCTTGATTGCCGATTTTATCCTACTCCCGGCCTTTCTTTTGACGATCGATCGGAAAAGAAAAGAGGAAAGTATCAATCAATTGGATATAAACCAGGAATCTGCCTACGTCCGATCTTAGAAGTTCCGGGAATTAATCGAATTTAAATCTACATTTTAACACATACATCAGATGAATTACACTATTAGTAAAACGCTTGCTTTTAAAATGAGCGCGTTGCTCGCCTCGGCTCCACTACTTGCCAATGTAACGCCCGAAGAACGCGGTCTCGAAATCGCAGTCGAAGTGGATCTTCGTGATACGGGATTTGGAGATACAAAAGCGGAGATGGAAATGATCCTTGCCAATCGTCACGGCGAGACAAGCACAAGGCAAATGGCTATGAAAACCCTTGAAGTCGCTGGCGATGGAGATAAGACGCTCATTACCTTCGACCAGCCCCGCGATGTGAAGGGAACGGCTTTTCTCTCGTTTACGCACAAGATAGGGGCCGATGATCAATGGCTATATCTGCCAGCTCTAAAACGAGTAAAGCGAATCGCCTCCAACAATAAGTCCGGACCTTTCGTTGGCAGCGAGTTCGCTTACGAGGACCTTTCTTCCCAGGAGGTTGAAAAATACACGTATAAGTTTATTCGTGACGAGGAATTTGAAGACGTGTCTCATCATATCGTTGAACGATATCCTGTTGATAGAAAATCTGGATACACGCGGCAAATCGTCTGGATTGATAGCGATCGGTACATTGTAACCAAAATCGATTTCTACGACCGGAAGGACGAACTTCTCAAAACGCTTACCTTTGAAGAGTACAAGCAGTATCTGGGTAAGTTCTGGCGAGCCGATCGCATGCTAATGGTCAATCATCAGACTGGCAAGAATACCGAGCTACAGTGGAGCAACTACCAGTTTGAGAACGGCTATTCCAGTCGCGATTTCGATCAGCGCAGCCTTCAAAACGCTCGGTAGGTCTTTTAGGAAATCCATTCTCCGAATACGAAGGCATCTGGCCTACTACTTTGATGAGAATCAATTTTGAGGCAAAAAAAGTGTGGTGGTTGCTGGGGCTGCTTGTAGCGGCTCCGGCAACCATTTTGGCCTCGGAATGGTCTGGATATTTAACTGCCGAATTCCGCGCTTTCGAGCGTTCGCCTTTGGATGGCGAACAGAAAGGCGGCGCTAGCGCGGCGGCGATTTTCGAAAGCGAATTCTATCACGAATGGGATAATGGAGATCAGGCTTTCGAGTTTATACCTTATTTCCGAATCGATAGTCATGACGAGGAGCGAGACCTAATCGATATTCGCGAACTTTCCTATCTTCTTGTCCATGACGATTGGGAATTTCGCCTAGGCATATCGAAAGTTTTTTGGGGAGTTGCCGAATCCCAGCATCTTGTGGATACGATTAACCAAACAGATTTGGTCGCGAATCCCGATGGAGAAGATAAGCTGGGCCAGCCAATGCTGCAAACCGTCTACGTCAGTGACTACGGTGACTTTAGCGTATTCATATTGCCGGGATTTCGGGAGAGGACTTTTCCTGGAAGGGAAGGTCGACTACGCAGTATTCCATGGGTGGATACCGACAATCCGATCTATGAGTCTGGCGATGAGGACAGTCATGTTGACTTCGCCTTTCGATGGTCGAAGTACATAGGAGATTTCGATATCGGTTTTCACTACTTCAGGGGCACGAATCGCGATCCCGATTTCATTCCTGGACTGGATTCAGATGGAAATCCCGTCTTGCGGCCCTTCTACGAGCAAATGGATCAAGTAGGTCTCGATCTTCAATACACGCGTGAGGGGTGGCTTTGGAAGCTCGAGGCCTTGGGTCGCGAAACCTCTTCGAAACGCTATAGCTCAATGGTAGGCGGTTTTGAATACACTCTTTATGGTCTCTTTGACTCGAGTATGGATCTGGGTTTGCTTGCGGAGATTCATTTGGACTCTCGAGGCCTTTCCGCTCCGAATCCTTTCAATCGCGATCTCTTTGCTGGAGGAAGGCTCACCTGGAATGACGAGGCTGATACAAGCCTTATTGCTGGAGCTTTCTATGATCCCGAAAATGGTTCCACATTGGGAAGAATCGAATGGGAGAGGCGCTTGAAGAACAACTACAAGCTCGAAATTGAAGCTCAGAAACTGACCAACATCGATTCCTTCGATCCGTTCTTCTCGCTGAGGAGAGATAGTTTTCTTCAAGTCTCCATCAGTCGTTATTATTAGAGTCTACTTTTTCGTAGCCATTGCTAATTGATCATGGAGAATGCCTTCCATGAATCTTTTCTCTGATGAAGCCTGCCTGGGGTACGAGCAGCCTGGCCACCCTGAGAGGCCTGCTCGGATTGCCGACACCTTGCTTCATCTTGAAGGTTCCACTCTCCCCCTGAAGCGTCGCGAATTCGAAGAGGCCGATGGGGATGCCCTGCTGCAAGCACATTCCGCCGAGCACGTAAAGCGTCTGGAGGCGCCTCGTGATTTCGATTTGGATACGCCCTATTTTGATGGCATTTCCCGCTTGGCTAAACTCGGAACGGGAGCGGCTATGGCTGCGATGCGGTCCGCGCTTGATGGCGAAGCGGGCTTCAGCTTGATGAGGCCACCCGGTCACCATGCCGAGCGGTCGCAAGCCATGGGATTCTGCTACTTAAATCATGTTGCCGTTTGCGCGCTTCAGGCCTTGAAGCTCGGTTTGGAAAGAATCGCCGTTTGGGATTTCGATGCTCATCATGGGAATGGAACCGAAGCGATTCTCAAGGGAGTTGATGGCGTTCACTATGCGTCTGTTCATCAGCATCCTTGCTACCCTGGAACGGGACTGGAAAGCGAAGCGAACTGTTTTAATTTCCCAGTTCCTCCTTACACTCCAGGATCAGAGCATATGGATATTCTAGAGCAGTCGCTGATGGCTTTGCTCGAATTTCAGCCGCAACTCGTTCTTGTCTCTGCCGGGTTTGATGCCTATGAACTTGACCCCATCACAGAGATGCGACTGAGCAAAGAGAATTTCGAGACATTGGGTAGCTGGATAAAGGAATCTACAGTGCCCACGGCCGCCATTCTTGAAGGAGGTTATAGCGACGATCTTCCGGTCTTGGTCGAGAATTTTTTGAAAGGATGGATTGAGCCTTAGACTTTCCGTATGGAGGAAATCAGCTTTAAATTCATTGATACCCAGGATTCGGTCGATGAACTCTGCGAACTCATCGAAGAGGAGAGCGAATTGGCTCTGGATAGCGAGGCGGACAACCTCCATCACTACGACACCAAGCTCTGTCTCATCCAACTTAGATTCGACGAGAAAACCTTTCTCCTTGATGTGCTGGCTGAGCTGGATCTTCAGCGTTTCTGGAAAATCCTCAGCCATAAGCATCTCATCATGCACGGCAGCGATTTCGATCTTCGGCTTTTCAGGGATTTCGCCAATTTCGAAGCGAGCAGCCTATTCGATTCCATGCTGGCCTCTCAGTTGCTCGGGATCAAACGCATCGGCCTAGCGGCATTGCTGGAGGAATTTTTTGATGTCAAATTGCCGAAAGACAGTCAGAAAAGCGATTGGTCTCAGAGGCCGCTTACCGACAAGATGCTCTGCTACGCGGCTAATGACGTTCAGTACCTCTCTCGCTTGAGAGATGTCCTGATGTCCCGCATCAAGGAGCTTGGACGCGAAGACTGGCTTCAGCAGCGCTGTGTCTATCAGATTCAGACCGCGCTTTCCGGTTTCCCCGACAATGACGAGCAGTCGTGGCGTATTAGCAAATCGGATAAACTTGATGCCCGTGGTCGAGCGGCCCTTTATGAACTCTGGCATTGGCGAGAATCGCTTGCGTCTCGCTTGGATCGACCGCCGTTCAAGGTCCTTGGCAACGATTTTCTTATTTCTCTTTCCGAGGCCACTTCCGAGGGAAATTGGGAGTACGTTTTTGAATCGCTACCCATTGGCATCCGGCGTCGCAAGCGGCAAGGCCTAGTCGAAGCTCTCAAGCGAGGCGAAGTTCGCGACCTAAGCTCGGTGCCACGTCGCCCCCAGAGAGTGGATACGAAGGGGCCGCTCTCTCAAGCCGAGCTAGACCGGCAGGAAAGCATTAAACAGTATCGTAATAAAAGGGCCGAAGAGCTCTCGATCGATCCCACCTTGATTGCTACGCGAAGCATTGTTGCTCAGCTGGCTCGTGATCCGGCGAACCTCCATGGCTTGCTGGAATGGCAGAAGGAGCTCCTTATGCCATGCCTGAACGGCGCCTCTCCACCGTCATGATCCGTCTTTTATCTGATATCCCGTATTGCTCTTCACACAGTTATGAGCAGTGTAGGTATAAACACCACATTCCCCAGCCATGAAAACAAAAGCTCTCTTTCCCATCATTGCCATATTCCTACTACTGTTTTTAGCGGGAGGTTGCGCGTCTCCTCGGACTGCCTATGGCAAAAGCGAGGTTAATTTGCTAGGCGGGCTGGTGAAAGCGGAGCAAGGTAGTTATAATCGAGCGGGACCTTTAACCGTCACTCTCAAGACCTCTGACGTGACTCCTCGCACTCAACTTAATGGTGATAAGGTGACTCTTCTTTGGGGACTTATTACCTTCGTCGACGAATAGCCATCGGTCTGGAGCCGACTTTCCAGTGAGCGAGCTGCGAAGCGAAATTGCGGATAGCTCTATCTGCAATGTTTCTCGTTTTCTGAAAGCAACAGCCGAGGTTCGTGGAAGCGATCCGGCTTTAATGGTGCCGCGTGGGAGATTGGGAAACGGGTCGATTGACTATTTGTCGCTCACCTTCGACGAACTCTCATCTGAGCAAGACGCTTGGATCCATCTGTTTCGCCGTCGAGACATTGCCCAAGGATCTCGCGTTCTATTGATGGTGAAGCCAGGTCTGCCTCTCATCGCGATTACATTTGCCTTGTTCAAAATGGGAGCCGTTCCGGTGGTGATTGATCCAGGAATGGGGCTTAGAAATTTTCTCAGCTGCGTACGTCGTTCGAAGCCAGATCATCTGGTGGGCATTTCGTTAGCGGTTTGGATTTCCCGGATTTTTAGGGGCTCTTTCAGTTCACTTTCCTCGCGAATAAAAGTGGGTGGGGCCCTGGCTCGCCAAGCGGGCTCATCAAGCTCCTCTCCCGCTGCTTCCGCTAAAACCAGGAAAGAAGATCTGGCCGCTATTCTATTTACGTCAGGATCGACCGGTCCTCCTAAAGGTGTCTGTTATGAACATGGAATGTTTGAGGGGCAAGTGGAGGCGATCCGCACAACCTATGAAATCGAACCAGGGGAAATCGATCTCCCCATGCTTCCGGTTTTCGCGCTTTTCAACCCCGCTCTTGGAATGACCACAGTGGTCCCGGAAATCAATCCCAGTAAGCCAGCAACAGTGGATCCTGCTAAGATCGTTCAAGCTATCCAGCAATGCTCGATTACTAATTCGTTTGGATCGCCCACCCTGTGGAAAAAGATAGGTCGTTATTGTGAAAGCAGTGGCATCTCTCTGCCGAGTTTAAAACGAGTCCTTATGGCGGGCGCCCCAGTGCCACCCGACTTGATGGCCTGTTTTAAAAAGGTGATACCGAATGGACAAACTCATTCCCCCTATGGGGCGACAGAAGTTCTTCCTGTATCCACAGTCTCTGACGAGGAAGTACTAGGATCGACAGCTGAAAAATCCCAAGAAGGGAAAGGTACTTGTGTTGGTCTGCCTATCGTTGGATCTAGGATTAAGATACTTCCTATAACCGATGAGCCTTTGGATACCGATGACCTTCATCGAGAGCTTCCTTCCGGCGAGATCGGCGAAATCGTTGTTACCGGTCCAACCGTCACAAAGGAATACGATCAGCTTCCTGAAGCGACCCGTGGCGCGAAAATCATCGATGGTAATACGGTTTGGCATCGAATGGGCGATCTGGGTTATCGAGATTCCGGTGGAAGGATCTGGTTTTGCGGGAGAAAAGTGGAACGTGTCATTACTCGTAATGGAATTTATTATACAGATTGCTGTGAAGGCGTCTTCAATCAGCATCCGAAAGTCTTTCGTGCTGCTTTAATAGGTCGCGATACCGGAGAAGACACGGAGCCGGTGATGGTGATCGAGCCTTTCCCTGAACATTTTCCGAAGGGCGAGAAAGCGAAATTGGCGTTCTGCGACGAACTTCAACAGCTGGCTTTGTCGAGCGATGTTACTAAATCCATCTCCAAGTTCCACTTCGAAAAAGCGCTGCCTGTCGATGTACGGCACAATGCGAAGATCCATCGTTTGGCACTTGCCCGAAAACTGGCTGTCCAATTCTCGAAATAATAGGGAATTCCGATTCTTGAAATTACATCCTGCAAAGATTAGATTTCCGTAATAGAATTTTAACGACAAATGAGCTTGGAACCTCCATACAGCGTAGCTGATAGATGGAACGAGCCTTGGAACGCTCTGGCTTTCAAGCGTTGGGCTTTGCAATTGCGGCGTCGACTCCTGCCCAGAGAAGTGACGCTGGGGCTCGTTTTCGCATCTCCCAAGTATATGGATACAGCTCTTGAGCTGGTAGACGTATTAAGATCTTCTGTGGGAATTCCCACGCTTGCCGGATGCGTTTCAGGGGGTATCATCTGCAATGAAATGGAACATGAGCGTGATGCTGGCATCGCCTTGGGCTTATATTATTTGCCTGGAGCCCAGCTGCAGGACCTGGCTTTTTCATCCTCGATGGCGAGAGATGCGGCCAAGAGCGAAGAAGAAGGCTTTTGGCGTCGTCGATTCGATCCCGGAAGCGAGAGCATCAATAGCTGGCTTGTATTTGCGGAGCCACTTCATTTCGATGTCGAGACATGGATAAATTCCTGGCAAAGGGATTTTCCAGGGAAGCCTATTTATGGCGGGCTGTCTCACTTTGATCCCGAGGAAAAGCAAAGTCTTGTCGTCTGGAATGATTCTCTATTGACCAATGGAGGAGTCGCTATCGGCTTCGCTGGAGGGGTCTGTATTCGCGGATTGACAGCCCAAGGTTGTACTCCGGTAGGAGAAACGTGGACCATTACCAAGGTTAAGGACAATGTCCTGGAGCGTATCGGAAACCGGCCTGCGTTTCAGATAATGGAGGACACCTTCAATCAAATGTCGAACGATCTTCGTGTTCGTAGCCGAGGGAATCTATTCATTGGACTGGCGGTTGACGAGTATCAGGAAGACTTCGGTCGCGGCGATTTCGTCGTACGCAATCTAATGGCTGCCAATCCGGAAAACGGACAGTTGACCGTTGGAGCTTTCCCACGCGTCGGCCAGACGATGCAGTTCCAGATTCGCGACGGAGAAGCGGCTGCGACTGAATTGAAAGAGCTGGTTGCCAATAAAATTTCGGAAAATGCGGACAAACGCGTTTTCGGAGCTTGCCTGAGCAATTGCGCAGGTCGCGGTTGGGCGATGTTCGGCCTCCCTCACCACGACGCGACTATCATTTATAGAATGATCAAGCCTCAGGCGATGGCTGGTTTCTTTGGCAATGGAGAGTTCGGTCCCGTAGGGAATCGGAATTTCGTCCACGGCTACACCAGCTCTCTCGCTGTATTCAAGGAAGTGTGACGCTATGGGGTGCCTTCAATGGATAGCAATCTATCGTTGAAGGCTTTATTCGCTCATCTGGATTGGCATCGCCATGGAAACGTAGGCTGGATCGCCTTTCACCAAGATGGGCTTGTATTTCATGTGGCTCACAGCCCTGATCGCCGCTTCTTCGAAGCCTTCCGTCGAAATTGAAATGATTCTTGGGTTGTGAATCATTCCATCCGGAGCGATAATAAATTCGATGCTTATCGAAGCTGATTTTCCCGTGTCGCGAAATTGTTGGGGATAGAAATCAACGAAAGCGGGTACGAATGTTGGAAGAGGCGGTTTATCGAGCTCTGAAGAGGGCGTTATTTTCGTATCCAGTTTTTTAAAAACTTCCCGCTCCATTTCGACGTTTAGCATATGCTCGAATGTAATGCTGAAAACGAATGGAAGCTTTGCTTTGATCTCGATGGGAACGCCATTTTTGGTAGCTGGTTCGAAAATCCATTCAGATGCGGCGAGCATCGCCGCGAGACCGAATTCCTCGTGGGATGCGGTATCCACCATCGGATCGATTACACTGCCAAACGTATCTACTGTAATCACAATCGTGGCGTGGCCTTCGATGCCCTGCTGATATAGCTCTTCCGGGTGTGTAGGCGTCACCTTGTAAATCGCTACAGGGGATTCGATTACGTCTTCCGATTCCTCGGCAAACATTATCGAGGGAAACAGCATGGCGCTAATCAGAACTGCAGAACCGAATTTTCTCATTTCTTGTGAAATGTCTTATCTTACCTCTTATTCGGCAAAATAGTGGCTCTTTTGAGTAGATTACTCCATGCGGCCTTATAAAATCTGCTAAAACCATTTTCCTTCTCATGGACGACCCCGATCCTATCGAAATGCCCATTAATGGGGAGCTTGACCTTCATACCTTTCGGCCCTCCGAAATTGGGGACCTCTTGCAGGACTATTTCGAAGCCTGCTTGGACAAAGGAATTAAGGAAATTCGCGTTATCCATGGAAAAGGCACTGGCACTTTGAGAGAGACGATTCATGCCCAGCTCCGTAAATCGCCACTGGTTAGCGACTTCCGGCTTGGCGACGAGTCTTCGGGAAGTTGGGGCGCGACCCTTGTTAAGCTTCGATAGCTTCCGCCTTGCGTTTCATTGCTTGCTTGAATTCTTCAAGCTCGGGACGAACGTATTTTTCCAAACAGTCGGGGCACACGGTATGCGTGAAATTGGCTCCTATGCGATTGTTGATGTAATGCTCGATCTGTTCCCAGGTGTCTTTGTCGTTTCGAACGTCTTTGCAGTACGTGCAGATTGGAATAAGCTGCTCCAGTTCCTTAACCTGGCTGCAGAAACCAAGAATGCGCTCCGCTACGCGAATCCGATTCCAGATCTCCTCCGAGCTTATCGGCTTTTTCAGAAAATCGTCCACTCCCGCGTCGATTGCCTGCTCCAGATTGACTCGCGAACGACGCTGGGCGGTTACGAGAATGAAGTACGTATAAGACTCGATGTAGCTCTTGCGTAGGTACTTGCAAAGCTCCAATCCATCGAGTCCAGGCATTTTCCAGTCGCTGATAACGATTTGCGGCTGTTTTTTGGCAAACGCTTCCCACGCGTCCTTTCCGTTGTCGAAGGTTTCGGTTTCGTAGCCGAGACTATTCACTCGGATCTTCAAAAGCCGACGCGTTGTGAGATCGTCTTCAACAATAAAAACTTTTTGTTTTGAGCCCATGAATGGGGTCTTCATCGGCGCGTAGGATTCTGGATGAATGAACGCTCTCGATATGAGCTCTTTCCGCTCGGTTTTAACAGATATTTAAAGAGGTTTCAGTCTGTTCCCTATTTATAAACGGCTCACTTCAAGGCGCTACGTCCGTTCGCATTAGAGCCTGAATAATCTTTCCATCCTAATTGAACTCGGTCACGAATGATGGTCGCAGCAGCCATGGCCACCAGCACCGTTGAGGATTACATCAAGAGCATCTACGCCCTTCAATTTGATAAAAGGCAAGGTGGGAATGTGGGCATGGGAGAGCTAGCTGCGGCTCTTGGAGTAGCCCCTGGAACCGCGACTTCCATGGTTAAGTCTCTGGCGAAATCCGGTCATCTTTCCTATAAGCCGCGTATTGGCGTAAAGCTTACCGAGCAAGGCGAGAAACTAGCTTTGCACGTACTGCGGCGTCATCGTCTCATCGAGCTTTTCCTGGTGAAAACGCTGGGCATGGAATGGCATGAGATTCATGATGAAGCGGAAGCCTTGGAGCACTCTATTTCGGACCGTCTTCTCGAGAAAATAGATGCTCTCCTTGGTCGGCCCAAGCTGGATCCCCACGGAGATCCGATACCTTCCGCTACGGGTGACATGACGCAACGCGACTTGATTCCTCTCGATCAATGCGAAGAAGGGCAAGAGGCTCGTATTGGCCGGATTGAAGATCAAGAAGGTTCCTTTCTCCAGTATTTGGAATCCAATGACCTGACTCCTGGCATTCTCCTGAGAATCAATGCCATGGATCCGCACGCTGGAGTGCTTTCAGTCAAGTTCGACAATGGCGTCGAACGTAGTTTGAGCTATCCTGCCGCTAGGAAAATCCACGTCGAACGCTGTGGTTGAGTTCATTAAGGAATGGGATTGGCTGATCGCCATCCTGGTAGGCTTTGGGCTAGCTTGGATTATCCAATCTTTGAGAGCTAAAGCCAGAGGAGATGTTTCTCAAGAAGAGCATAACCGCATTTTGGATACGCTTGACGAGGAGAAAACGAATTCCGCTCGTCTTGAGGAAAGAGCGAGAAATTATGAAGCGAGTTCGAATAGCATGGACGAACAGCTCGAAATCGCGCGAGAGGAAAGCAAAAGCCTGCATAGAAAGCTGGCTGCTGCCGATGAACGTTCGGAATACCTGGAAAAGCGAATTTCAGAGCAGAAAGACGAACTACAGCGTATTCAAAAGAAACTGACAGCGGAATTCGAAAATCTAGCGAACCGTATTCTCGACGAGAAATCCAAGAAATTCGTTCTGCAGAATAAGGAAAGCCTTGACAAACTCCTCTCTCCCCTCAGCGAGAAAATCGTTTCCTTTCGTGAGCGGGTGGAGAAAACGCGTGAGGAGGACTTAAAGGACCGCGCTTCTCTCAAGGAGCAGATTCATTCTATGAGCCAGCTTAATCAACGCATGTCTGAGGAGGCTCGTAATTTGACGATCGCTTTGAAAGGCCAGTCCAAGACTCAAGGCAATTGGGGCGAGATTATTCTCGAGCGTGTATTGGAGAAATCAGGACTGATTGCTGGGCAGGAGTATGAAACTCAAACGAGTCTAACCGACGAGAACGGGCGTCGTTTCCAGCCTGATGTGCTCATAAATCTTCCCGAAGGCAGGCGTTTGGTAGTCGACTCCAAAGTTAGTCTCGTCGCCTACGAGCGTTGCGTGAATGAAGAGGACAAGGATCTAGCCAGCTCCGCGTTGAAGGAGCATCTTTCTAGCGTAAGAAACCATGTTGCCGAGCTGAGCAAGAAAAGCTATGAATCGCTTTATGGGATCATTTCGCCCGACTTCGTATTGATGTTCATCCCTGTCGAGCCGGCTTTCACTATGGCGATGCAGGCCGACGATGGGCTCTTCGATTTCGCGTTTCGCCAAAACGTGGTTATCGTGACGCCAAGCACCTTGTTGGCCACGTTGCGCACTGTAGCCAATATCTGGCGACAAGAGAAGCAGACAAGAAACGTGATGGAGATTGCTCGGAAAAGTGGCGCTCTTTACGACAAGTTCGTTGGATTTTTCTCTGACATGGAGGAGATTGGGCGACGTCTGGGTAAGAGTCACGAGGCTTACGAAGAGGCGATGAAGAAATTGCAGTCTGGCCGCGGGAACCTGGTCCGAAGTGTTGAGGAGATCAGGAAGCTTGGCGCTCGAGCCAAAAAGGAGCTGCCTGAAGAAGCCGTCGAGGAGGCCCTACTGGAAGATTGAATTTTAACTCTGGGGTTTCTAATAGCCTAATGGTTAGACGCTTAAGTTCTCCTACCGTTTTTCGTTAATAATTTGGTCATTGAAAATGTTCAAAGACTGCCAAGATTCTTTTAGTCCTTTGATCCATGATTGTCCGTAACGAACAACAACTGAGAGAGGTCCGTCAAGCCGCTCAAGTAGCGGCTACTGTGCTTGATCGTATGGTACAGCTGGTTGTTCCCGGTTTGAATACGTACGATTTGGATCAAGCGGGTAGGAGATTCATTGACGAGCTAGGCGCCGAGAGCGCCTGCTATAAATATCAGGTTGGTTCTCGAATCTATCCAGCATTTACCTGCCTTTCGGTTAACGACGAAGTGGTTCACGGAATAGGTTCCCTAGATCGCGTCTTGCGAGAGGGGGACATCATCAGTGTCGATGTCTGTACCCGATATAATGGCTACATTGGGGATAACTGCGCCACCGTTGCTGTGGGCGAAATCGATCCAGAGGTACGCCGTCTTCTCGAGGTAACCGAAGAGGCGATGTACGATGGCATCAAAATGGCCAAAGCTGGAAATCGAGTTGGAAAGATTTCCAGCGCCGTTCAGCGGAAGGTTGAGAAAGCCGGTTTCTCGGTCATTCGCGATTTTGTTGGGCACGGGGTTGGCCGTAGCCTGCACGAGGAACCGCAAATACCGAATTTCGGCAAGCCTGGAGACTACAAGCGTCTACGCCAGGGAATGGTCGTTTGTATCGAACCCATGGTCAACCAAGGCGACTATCACGTAAAGATGGGTCATGACGGTTGGACGGCTCTCAGCGCTGATGGAAGTCCATCGGCTCATTTCGAGCAGACTGTTTACATTAGCCCAGAAGGGCCTGAGATCATCAGCGTGCCGGTTGGGAAAGAGGCGCCCGTTCTCGTTTAGTGTAGATTCCTCAATGGTTTTCGGAATTGCGATTTAGTGGAGAGCAACCCGGCATTTGCTCGGAATTTTGGATAGGTTTGCTCTCTCCTTAACCGAATAGTTGCCAAACCGGTAAAAGCTGGAGGTTGACTTTGTTGTTCAAATTCAATCCAATTAGGGTATTCCCACGAATCTCGACTCTTGTTGGAATGAAGACTGCAACCCTAATCAAAATGCTGCCAGCGCTTGCTTTGGCTTTTTATCTTGTTGGCTGTAATTCAACGAGTTCTTCTTCATCGAATCGATATCCAGTCGCTCATGAAAGCGTTCCGCACAAGCTGATTAAGGGTAGGATCGTTGAGGCAAGGGATGTCGTTATCGACGGAACAGCCAGTAATATGGGAATGGTCGTGGGCGCAGGAATTGGCACAGCTATCGGAGCCATTGCCGTTCCTCGAAAGTCGGTTGTTACCGTGAGTCCCAGCGCTGATGGTCAATCCGCCATCGTGCGTGGTTCTGATAATCATGCCGAGAGCACTGCTGCGATGGCTGTCGGAGGAGCTCTTGGTACTATCGTAGGGAGAAAGATCGAGAAAAAGCTATCTACCAGGAAAGCTCAGGAACTGGTTATCGAATTGGAGGGAGGCGACAGGCTAGTGATCGTTCAGCCTAAGCGTGAACCTGCATTCCAGCAGGATGAGCAAGTGCGGGTCTACACCACGACCTATGGGAAATCGAAAGTCTTTCATTCCGACGAGGATCCTTTTATCGATCCGGAAACCAACGCCTATCTAATTGGCGAAGGTGATGAGGCTGACTTCGAACCTGTCACTTGGTAGCGATCCGACGCGTATCCGATAACCAGTTACGCGAATTCTAAAGTCGTTTTCCCGTTCAGACGTGAGTATTTCCTCATTGAGACCTTCCCCTTCCTGCATGGTTCTGCTCGCTAAGTAGATTTTCGATTAGGCCCTCTTGACCGCCAGTCGGTTTCGAAAAGCTGTAATCCTATCTCGAATGTGGTTCATCATTCCTGTTGGCTTGCAAGAAGTATTCGGATAGGAAATCCTCCTATTCAAATAATGATCTTGCGGTTATTTTCAGTGCCGAAGGCTCGGTTAGGAACCCTCTTGGCAAATCGAGTTTCTCTTCCAGGCGCAATCGTCAATCGCTCGTCTCGTTAACTATTTAAATCATGCGATTATATTCACGCTCATCTTCTTTCCTGATAGCCATTTGCCTTGGAGTGGTGGCTCAGAGTCAACCTTTGGAGCTCGATCGAAACGCTCCGCTGCCTATCGATGAGAAGGTCACTTTTGGACAGCTTGAGAACGGCCTCAAGTACTACATACGCAAGAATCAAAAGCCAGAGGGACGCGCTTTGCTGAGGCTCGTGGTGAACGCTGGTTCTTTACAGGAAGCCGATGATCAGCGAGGACTGGCTCACTTCGTCGAGCACATGGCCTTCAATGGTACCGTCAACTTTCAGAAAAACGATATGATCGATTTTCTCGAAAGTATTGGAATGCGTTTCGGCTCCCATTTGAACGCCTACACTTCATTCAACGAAACGGTCTACATGATGGAGGTGCCTTTGGGGGACCCGACTGTATTGGAAACGTCGATGCAAATCTTGGCTGATTGGGCGAATGGCCTGATTTTCGATCCGGTGCAGCTTGAAAAGGAAAGAGGCGTAATCGAGGAGGAATGGAGATCGAGACAGGGAGCTGGGCAAAGACTGAGTGAACGGCAATATCCATTTATCTACTACAATTCACAATATGCTAAGAGAATCCCGATTGGATCGATGGTGGTTGTGAAGCGTGCTCCAAGGCAGCGTTTCATCGATTTCTATAATGATTGGTATCGACCCAACCTTATGGCTGTCATCGCCATAGGTGATTTCGATCCCGCTTTCATTGAGGACAGAATAAAGGAGTACTTTCAAGATCTCGAAAATCCGTCAGACGCTCCCGAGCGGCTTCCTACTGAAGTGCCCGATCACGAAGAGACGCTCTTTTCAGTAGAAACGGATCCGGAACTAACGCTGGCATCCGCCCAGATTTTACTTAAGAAGGATATGGATTCCGATGCCACCGCTTCGGACTACAAAAGGCATATCGTCGAGCGCCTCTATTTTTCTATGATTAATCAGCGATTGGCGGAGCGTGCCCGCGACGCGAATCCTCCTTTCGTCAATGCCGCTGTGGAAAGAACGAAAATCGCTCGCGAGAAGCAGGCTTTCAGGCAGAGCGTTCTCTTTTTCGAAAACCGGTATGAAGATGGATTGAATGCTTTGATTGCCGAGGTAAACCGAGCTGCTCGCGACGGGTTTTCCGCTTCGGAATTGCAACGGACCAAAGCGGATGTGCTTCGCTTATTGGAACGCGCCTACGATGAGCGTGATAAGACAAACTCTTCGGCATACGCTGCCGAATACACAAGAGCTTTTACGGTCGATGAGCCCATTCCCGGTATTGAGATGGAATTAGCTATGACCAAGACTTTCTTGCAGGAGATCACCCTTGAGGAAGTGAATGCGGTGGGTGAAGTTTTTAAGGAGGAAGGCAATCGCGTCGTGCTCTTCAGCGCTCCGGACAAGGAGGGGTTGACGATCCCTTCCGAAGAAGAGTTGACCGCTGCGATCGACAAGGCGTCTAAAATCCAACTGGCCGCCTACGATGATATGGTTTCCGAGGACCCTCTGCAAGCCGAGCCGGAGAAGCTCGGTCAGATCATTTCGGAAGTGTATCACGAATCTGTAGACGTTTATGACTGGCGTCTATCGAATGGAATTCGTGTTATCGCCAAGAAGACCGATTTTCAGAACGACCAGATTCTGATGTCTTCATTCAGTCCTGGCGGATCCAGTTTAGTCATGGATGACGAATACGTATCCGCTGTAACGGCAACCATGATACTGAATGAAAGCGGTCTTGATAATAAGAGCGCCATCGATCTGGACAAGGAGCTTACTGGTAAGGCCGTTAACGTCAGTCCTTACATCGGAGACCAATATGAAGGGATAAACGGAGCCACTTCCGTCAAGGATATCGACTTGTTTTTCCAACTAATCTGGCTTTATGCCGAGCGCCCTCCAGAGGTTGATGGTACCGCGATGGCCTCCATGACGGCTCGCCTTAATGCGATCATAGAGAATCGCCTCAAGAATCCATCGGCTGTTTTTCAGGACGAGATTTCGCAGGCAATGTATGGAGATCACATTCGCCATCGACCGATGAGCAAGGATTTGATGAGCGAAATAGACCCAGAGCTTTCGCTCGCTATCTACAAGAATCGTTTCAGTGATTTCGGCGATTTTACCTTCGTGTTCGTCGGTTCTATCGATCTGGAACAGCTGAAGCGGCTTTCGTCATTGTATTTAGGCTCGCTGCCAGCTGGCGGACGCGTCGAGAAGGGGATTTATCATGGAGACCGCCCGGCGAAAGGCCAGATTTCGGTGAGCGTGGACAAAGGTCTTGAGGAAAAAACGACGACTCGCGTGATTTTTACTGGCGATGCCGAATGGTCTCCATCGAATCAATACGCGCTTGGCGTGGTAAGGGATCTGCTGAACATTCGATTGCGGGAATCGTTGCGCGAAGAAAATAGCGGCACTTACGGAGTGGGGGTCTTCGGCAGTATTTCTCGCGAGCCGATCGAGGCCTTCACTACTGGTTTCGCTTTCGCATCGGACCCCGCCAATACCGACTCCTTGATAAGCATTGCCTTCAGCGAAATCCAAGATCTTCAGGAGACTGGGCCGCGTTTGGAGAACATGGCTAAAGTTCGAGAGATCCATTTGCGTGAAAGAGAGAAAAGCGAAAAAACAAATGGTTTTTGGAGACAGCGCTTGACGGCGATGGCAAGACAAGGGCGCGACTTCGACGAGATACTGGAGTTCGAAGCAATGGTGTCTGCCTTTAATGCGAAGGACGCTCAAGTTGCGGCGAACGCCTATTTCAATTTCGATAACGTCCTGGTCGCGAAACTAAATCCCAACTACAACGAATAGAAAAGCCCGCTACTCGCCGCCTAGGACGTATTTTAGATTTTCCAGGTCGAGAACCTTGCCCAGCGATTCCTCTTGTACAATTTCGTTGGCCAACGTCTCTTTCTTCAATTGAAGGCTTTGGATTTTCTGTTCCACCGTGTTGCCGGCAATCAAGCGATAGGCATTAACTGTATTCTTTTGACCGATACGATGTGTACGATCAATAGCCTGAGCTTCCACGGCCGGATTCCACCAAGGGTCGTAGAGAATGACATAGGAGGCTGCGGTCAAGTTGAGGCCGTATCCGGCTGCTCGCAAGGAGAGCAAAAAAGCCGTTTTAGAACTATCTTCCTGGAATTGCCTAATCAACTCCTCCCGGTTTTTCGTTTGTCCAGTGAGGACTAGATAAGGGCAATTCAAAGCGTCCAGCTCTTCGCTGATAATCGTCAGCATTTCAACGAACTGGCTGAAAATGAGAACCTTGTGACCTTCTTCATGAAGTTCCGAAACCAGATCGAGAAGCGCATCCAGCTTTGCGCTACGAATCTCTCTGTAGGTCGCGTCAAGGAGGCGTGGATGGCAGCTGATTTGGCGAAGCCGTAGGAGAGAGGCGAGGATGTTGAAACGTCGTTTCTCTAGATCCGCAGCCGAATCGATATCCATCAGTAGAGCCCTCGACTGCTTCAGCTCCGCCTGATATAGTTCAAGCTGATCTCCTTCAAGATGACATGTAAGCGTTTCTTCGATACGTTCTGGCAGGTCGGGAGCGACTTGGAGCTTGCTTCGCCTTAGCATGAAGTGCCGAACGCGATTGAATAATCGCTTGGATGTTTGAGGGTCCGCCTCCTTGTACTGGCGCTTAAACGAAGCTTGGCTGCCAAGCAGTCCAGGCATCGCGTAGGAAAAAAGACTCCAGAGATCAAGAGCTCGGTTTTCAACTGGCGTACCCGTCAGAACCATACGGTGTTTAGCCTTTAGTTCTCGAGCGGTCTTAGCGGTTTGCGAGGAAGGATTTTTAATATACTGCCCTTCATCGAGAATAGCTACATTCCAGTCGATTCCTGTGAAAAAGCCTTTTTGAATTCGGAGTTGCGAATAATTGGCAACGAGTATGTCGATTTCCGCCACTTTCCAGGTAGTCGTATTGATATATTCCGGATCGAAAATAGCGATCGACAGCAAGTTCGAATGGCGAGCGACTTCCTCCCTCCAGACATGCACGACTGATTTGGGACAAACCACTAGGCATTGAAAGCGTTCCTCGCCCTCTTTCGCGGCGTTCAACTTCAACCAGGCTAGCCAAGTGAGAGCCTGCAACGTTTTTCCCAGCCCCATGTCGTCTGCCAGCACGCCACCAAATCCATTGTTCGAGAGGAATGCGAGAAACTTGAAGCCATCAACCTGGTATGGTCTTAGATCGGTTAAAATTCCTTTGGGAAGACTGGATGGCGTTGTGTTGGATATTTCTTTTGCCCGTTTCCTGATCTCCTTCGCAAGTTCCTTGTAGCGGGCGTCTTCCAGTTTCGAATCCGCTAGTTGTAGGGCATGCAAAACTTTCGATTCGTTTTCGGTATCCTTAAAATCAATTCCCAGATTCGCCAGAAACTCTTCCTGCGATGCGTCAACAGAACGCTCGAATCGCTTCCAGCCTTTCCCTGGAATTCTGACATACTCGCCGTCTGCTCTCAGCAGCAACTCCATCTCGCTTTCGGTCAACGTGGTATCGGAGAATTCCGGTTTCAGTCCGAGCTCAAACCAGTCTCCATCCGCTTGTCTCGCGAAATGAATAGCGTATCTACCCGATGGTCTGTTATCGATCAGGCTATCTAGTTCGTCGTCTGCGACCAACTGAATAGCGTCCGGCAAATTCTGTATTAAAGATTTGAATAAATTTGGAAACCGTTCGTCGATTTGCCTCTCCCATAGCCCATCTTCCTCCTCTTCCAGTTCGAATTCCTTCAGAGCCGCAAGCAATGATCCATATTCTGGATACTCAAATAGCGAGCCCTCTTCGGGAGTCGGACTTGATGCTCCGGTTTCCAGGTTCGGAGATTCGATCCAGCCTTCCTCGGAGAGAATAAACCAATGCTTGCCGTCAATCGAGTGAGCGGCGATGCGAGTCGTCATCGACTGGATTTCGCTGCCATTCTCATCCGCCTTTCGCAATTTGAGATAGGCTGACAACTTAAGTGGAATGACGACGATTCGCTCCTTGAGATGGTCGGGCAGCGGCAGATCAAGACTTTTCAAAAAAAGTAGACCTTCCGGACTCTCCAATGACACAGCTGGAATCTTGAACGTATCATTTGGCTTGGAGTTTGGCTTAAGGAGCGAGGGACCGTAATGGAGCCTTTCTCCAAGAACGTAAAGCGTATCCATTCCTGGAAGACACGCATTGATAATGGGGATATCATTCTTCCCCTTGATGCCCAAGGTTAATTCATAGTAGCCGTCTGGTCCTACGCCCTTCTCGAGTCCGACCCATTGCAGCTGGCTGCTTTCGATAGTTAATGGATTACCCTCTCTATCCACCACCAGGTTTCTCGTCTCCGAATTATGGATGAGCTTGTTAAGAAAGGAGCAGTCGTCTGGCTTTTCAAGGTCAAGGCGAACCCGTTTGGCTGACCGATAGTAATCCTGAAATAAAGAGCAGAGAGCGAGGCAGGCAGGTGAAAATCGATCGAGAAACCCATAGTCTTTTTCAAGCCACTGGATCAAATCTTTAGCCTGTAATGGCTTGAAATCGCTTTCGCCAGCGACTGAGATTTCCCATTTTACCGCTTTCCCTTGAAGCTTTAAGCGAGCGTCCCACCTTGTCTGAATGGCCCCAATACGTTTCTGGGAAAGGTTGCCTAGACGATTTCTCCAAAGACGAATTTCCTTCTGCTGCTCTCTCCGCGCGATTTCCTGACGCGTTTCGTCAACGCGAGTTGTTGTTCTAAGGAACTCAGGCGTCTCGACTCCATGCTCATGCAGAATTAAAGCGATGTACTGCCAAAGTGAATACTCTGTCTGAGGCTTCTCAAGCCACATTCCGTCGCTCACGGCCTTTTGCGGATTCAAGCTCAAGTCTTTGAATCGCTTGTCGAGAGACGAAACGTCTTTCACGTACAGTGTTTCGCGCCAGTCTAGTTCGTCTAGAATTTCGCTTAACGTTTCAAGATAGCGGTTTTCGTCGACATTCAACTTGCGACCGAGCGAACTCTCTATCTCCTTCGACCAAGCTGCCAGCTTCATAGCAAGAATCCGACTTTAATGCTCACGATTTCAATCATGAGTACGGTCGGGAGCCCTCTTCCCCCTTGGTGTTCATTCAATACAGATTCTCGTCAAGAAGAGCGAACAACTCGTGTTCCTTAATCCTCTTTTGCTCGGTCGTGTCTCGCTCTCGTATGGTGAAGGTATCGTCTTCAAGCGTGTCGAAATCGATAGTGACACACCATGGCGTACCCACTTCATCCATACGGCGATAACGACGTCCGATAGCTCCCGAAGCATCCCAGAAGACACTGTGCTTCCTCTGTAACTTGTCGTAGAGGGACTGAGCTCGTTCTACCAGTTCCGGCTTGTTTTTCAGGAGCGGGAGCACGGCGACTTTATAGGGAGCGATACGAGGATGGAATTTCATTACGGTTCGCTTCTCTCCATCGATTTCGTCCTCGCAGTAGGCGGCTGTCAGGATTGCCAGGAAAAGTCGATCTACACCTAAGGCAGGTTCGATCACGTGCGGAATGTATTTGGATTTTGTGGACTCGTCGAATATTTCCATCGACTTTCTGCTGTGCTCCTGATGTTGGCTCAAGTCGAAGTTGCCGCGACAGGCGATGCCCCATAGCTCCTGTTCGCCGAATGGGAAGTGGAAAGTTATATCGGTGGTGCCCTTCGAGTAGTGCGAAAGCTTTTCCTGCGGATGCACGTCCTCTCCCATCATGTCTTCGGGCAGACCTACGCTGACGAGCCAATTCTTGCACCAGTCGATCCATTCACGGTGACCTGCTTCCCAGTCTGCTTCCGGGGAAATGAAGTATTCCATTTCCATTTGCTCGAACTCTCTGGACCGAAAAATGAAATTGCGAGGCGTGATTTCGTTGCGGAACGCCTTTCCGATTTGGGCGATGCCAAAGGGAATCTTAACTCTGCCTGTATCCACAATGTTCTTATAGTTGGCGAAAATGCCCTGGGCTGTTTCCGGGCGCAAGTAGGCGACCGATGTGGAATCGCTCAGAGCTCCCACATGCGTTTGAAACATCAAGTTGAATTCGCGGGGAGCGGTTAGGGATCCTGGCTCTCCGGTTGCTGGAGACGGGATGAGATCGTATTCTTCAGGATTTGCCTCGGTGTAGTCCTTCAGTTCTATGGTTGCCAGCTCCCCTTGAACGGCCTGCTTGCGTTTCATAGCGGCAGCCTTCTCCTCGGCCTCAGTCTGCATGTTTCCGTCTTCTAAGACGGAAACATAGCCGATCGTTTTGCCGTCTACAACGACGGGGGCGAAGAACAACTGGTCTGCTCTATAGCGCATCTTCGATTCCTTGCAGTCCACCATCGGATCGGAAAAGCCATCTACGTGGCCAGAGGCTTGCCAAATTTTTGGCGACATGATGATGGAGGAATCCAAACCGACAACATCCTCTCGGCGGTGGACCATGTCCTTCCACCAGGCATCCTTAATGTTCTTCTTTATCTCGGCTCCAAGAGGACCGTAGTCGAAAAACCCGTTGTAGCCGCCATAGATCTCTGAAGACTGGAAGATGAACCCACGTCGTTTGCAAAGGGCGACAATGGAGTCCATGAGAGCGTTGGTGGATGCTTTGGGTTTAGCCATAAGGCGTAATCAAATGAGCGTGAAATCGTAGCTGGTCAAGCGATTGCTCATCCCCTTGTCGCCCGTTGGTTCCTTTTTCTTGGCATTCCTAATCTGAGATCATTCCGAAGCTTAAATATGGTTGCCAAGCCAGAATGGATGATCTTTCACTACCCAATTACTCATCATTTTAACGGATTTTCATAATGGCTGAACTAGAAGGAAACTGCATCGTCGGACAATCAGGTGGACCCACCGCCGTCATAAACGCTAGTCTGGCAGGCGTTGTGGAGGAGGCTCTCAACCACGAGTGCATCGAGGAAATTTATGGAAGCCTGAATGGGGTTGTCGGTATCCTGAATGAAGATTTCATCGACCTGGCTTCAGAGTCTCAGCAGACCATTCGCGGTCTTCGCCACACCCCTGGGGCAGCCTTGGGCACTTGCCGTTTCCAGTTCAAGAAGCATGCGGATTACGAAAGGGCCCTTCAGGTTTTCCAGACCCATAATATCCGCTATTTCTTCTACATTGGGGACAACGAGTCTATGGCGACAGCCGACAAGCTTAATGCTTTGGCTCAAGAATCTGGATACGAATTGCGTGTTATCGGAATCCCTAAGACGGTAGATAACGACATTGCCGCTACGGATCATTGTCCCGGCTATGGAAGCGTCATCAAGCATGTCGCCACGGTTGTTCGCGAGATGGCTTGCGACAACGATTCGATCGGCCAAGGCGATTATGTTTCCATTCTGGAAGTCATGGGCAGAAACGCTGGCTGGATAGCGGCAGGGGCTGCTTTGGCCAAGCGCAGGGATCATCCCCACGATCCGCCTCATCTTATCTATTTGCCCGAGGTTCCTTTCTCTTCTGAGCGCTTTTTAGATGATGTGAAGCGGGCTCTTTCCCGGGAACGCTTTTGCATGATTGTCGCTAGTGAGGGTCTTGTTGATTCCGACGGCAACTATGTCGCCCTCGGCTCTACCAGTACCGACGCGTTTGGGCATGTGCAACTAGGTGGCACTGGCGAATTTCTTCGCAGCTTGGTCGAATCGCGTTTGGGCGTTAGCGCTCGCTCCTGCAAACTCGGCATTTCGCAACGTTCCGCTATTCACTGCGCGTCCAAGGCCGATGTCGAAGAGGCTTATCTGGTTGGTCAGGCTGCCGTTTTGGCTGCTGTCGAAAAAGGCGAAAGTGGAAAGATGGTTACACTGCTTCGTGGCGAATCGGACTTTTATAAAGCGGAAACCGGCCTGGTTAATCTAGCCGATGTCTCTGAAAAGACCAAGGCGATCCCGGCCGATTGGATTAACGACGATGGCGTTAGCATGAATTATCCTTTCGTCAAATATGCTCAGCCTCTGATCGCTGGAGAAGTGAATGTTCCCTTCGAAAACGGACTGCCGAACTTCGTGCGAGTGCGTGGAGGGAAGATCGACAAGCTATTGCAGGCCTACGAGCTCTAGTTCTCTATTCATTGAGATAAATAGTTCTGTGCGGTTAACGCTCCGGTTTGCCCAGTATTAGCAAGCTCATAGGGGAAAAGCTGATATTGCATTCGGGGTGCAGGCTCGTGTTGCCCATTGCTAGTCAATCTGATTCAAACACTTCCGTAATTCGCGACCCCCGCGCTTTGTTATGGAAACGCTCCCTTATTGGAAACGCCCTGAACGCTGGTTGGCCTTTTTCCTGACGCTCATGGGCGTTTGCTCTTTTCTAGCAGTCATCCCCGTTCCCGAGTTTCCTGCGAGTGATGATCCGGATATTGGTTCCGTTACCATTGATGAAGCCGTCACCTTTTTAGACAGCCTACGAGACGAAGCTATAGGAGTTCAGGCCAAGGGACACTGGACGGCTCTCCTCCCTCCAATATTGGCGGTCATGGTCGCTTCCTTTTTCCGTTCGATGGTATTCGCCCTGCTGACCGCCTTCGTTGCGGGTGGATTCCTTTCCTTTGGGCTCAACCCGGTAGCGACCGCCGTCCTATCAATCCACGACTTCATATATAAGAGCCTGACGTCCCAGTTTAGTCTATACATCTTTCTTTTTCTCTTTTCTCTCGTAGGTCTAGTACACGTTGTCTCTCGAAACGGAGGCTTGGATGGTTTGGTCCAAGGCCTAGCCAAATGGGCGAATGGCCCACGACGCGCTAAAGTCGCTATTGGACTAGCTGGGCTGATACTCTTTTTCGACGACTATTCGAACACGATCGTGTTGGGCAACACGATGCAGAAGCTTTCCGACAAATGGCGGATCTCTCGCGAGAAACTGGCCTATCTCGTCGACTCTACAACGGCCCCTGTAGCAGGATTGGCAATACTGTCTACTTGGATCGCTTTCGAAGTGATGCTTCTTGGAACAGAGGCCAGTAAACTCGGTATCCAGGAATCTGGATACTCGATTTTTCTGCAAATGCTGCCGATGCGTTTCTACTGTATCGGGACCCTCATATTTCTCTTCATGTCCTCGGCGATGGGGCGTGATTATGGACCTATGTTGAGGGCCGAGAAGCGAGCTGCTGAAACGGGTAAAGTGATCGCCGACGGAAGTTCGAGGCTGGGTATTCAGCCTTCGCAAAGCATGGAACCCGAACCCGGAACGCCGCCTCGAATGTGGAATGCCTTGCTACCAATACTTGTTGTCGTTTTCGGCATTGTTTTCGGTATACTGTTTGTAGGTTTCTCGCGTTTGCAGGGCACGGGAGAATCGTTTTCGCTGTTGAACATCACTGATTGGCAAGCTGCATTTGGATTGGCTACCAATAATCCCAATTCGGAAAGCGATGCGGGAGCTATGAGAATTCTTTTCCTGGCTTCCGTTGCGGGCGGCATTGTGGCCTTTGTGTTGTCCACCCGCCAGAAATTGCTCACTCCGAGTCAAACCTTAGCGTCCTACATCAAGGGGATGCCTACTATGTGGATGGCGATTTTCATCCTGCTCATGACTTGGTCGATGCAAAAGATTTGTCACAATTTGGGTACGTCAGACTATCTGATTGCTCTGCTTGGAGACAAGATGCCACCTTGGTCTATCCCGCTCTTTACTTTCCTGCTCGCAGCGGGTGTTTCTTTCTCAACAGGCACGAGCTGGGGAGCCATGGGGCTACTGATTCCAACGATACTTCCATTGGCTCACTCGGTTACGTCCTTGGAGCCTGGGTACGAAATTATTTTCTATCTTAGCGCTGCCGCGATTCTCGACGGAGCGATTTTCGGCGATCATTGTAGTCCAATAAGCGATACAACAGTGCTTACTTCGATTTCGACTGGATGCGATCACATCGCTCATGTGCATACTCAACTGCTTTACGCCACGACTACGATGGCTTTGTGCGGACTGGTCGGATACTTAGCTGTTGGAGGAAGCTATCCAATTTGGATGTTCTACCTTCTTTTCCCGATCGGGGCTTTTCTGATATTGCGATTTGTTGGAAAGCCGGTTTCTAGGGCGGCTACTTGAGCGCGTTTATTCCGCATCGTAGATCTCCACCAATCCGATGCCTGCTTGATTGATGGCCGAGGATAGGACGACGCCATAAATACCTTCCGAAAGGGTGATCAGCAGCGCAGCATCAAGACTTCCGTTTTGTAATGGAAACGCGCCTACGTTGATGGCCACATTGGCAATATCCGTTGCGTTTAGATTAGTCCCCCAATCGTTGTTTTGGGCAATCACGGTGCCGTTTGTCGCATCGACCAGCAGCATTTGAGGATCCATCTGCTTTTCTTCCTCGCTCAAGCCTTCCAGGCTAGGTCCAACTCCCCGTAGAAGTAGCGTCTTCGCCTTTCCTGCTGGAATAACGAAACCAGCGATTAGAGATTCATCCTCGTTGCCGATGCGGGCGCGTGTCGATAGATTCACAAGCCTCACGCTTTCGGGCGATTCGCCCTCCATATCGTAAATTTCCAGAAGACCAACGCCCGATCCTCCCTCTTCGCTTTCCAGGCGCGCGGAATAGATACCTGGATTCAGAGAAATGATCTGAGCTGCGTCACCGGAATTTGGAGACAATTGAAACGCGCCTACGCTATTATTGGCGGTGATAATGTCCTCCGCCGATTGACCGACATCCCAATCAAGATTCTCTTGGATGAGATCGATTCCATCGAAAATCCCTACTTTGGGCGCGGCCAATCGATTCTCGATTCCCTCTCCCGGCATTCCCGGCCCAATACCGCGAATCAGTATGGTTCGCGGGGCGTTTCCTTCGATCACGAAACCAGCTATCATCACGTCATTTCCTGGTCCGGTAAACCCTCTCGATGAAATATTGGAGAGCTTGTTGGGCGGCTGGCTTTGGCCGGTACTGTACTCGATAGTTAGCACCGGTTTGGTGGGTGTAACGAAATCGCTGGCGAAATTAAAGCTGTCTCGACTATCGAATCGTTTCGCTGTCACGACATCGATTTCGTCTCCGATGAGGATCCATCCGTGATTCGAGGAAGGGTTGTCGAGCCACGTTTGAACGTCGTCGGCCAGACCCTGACCCTCCCAGGTATAAAACTGAAACTTGTCTCCGATGGGTTCCACACTGCTAGCGGTTGGTACAAAATCGCCTCCTTCGTTAGCCCATACCGAATCCGGGAAGCTGGTGTGAAACCAGGTGGCATCTCCTGGCTGGGCCGACGCGCCTACTCCTTCGCCTTGAGAAGCATCCGATGCGCCCTCTCCCCATTCCTGCAGAACGCGGTGCAAGGCGACATCCGTTGTTTTTACCCCTCCTTCTCGTTTGGTGTTCGAAAGATAGAGCCTGAGCTCGGCTCGGATAACAGTCGCTCCTGCGGGTACCGTTCCAGCGACATCGAATTCGATTAGACCTCTTCTGATCTTAAAACGAGCCCCAATATCCGTCCTTCCCGCAAAGAAGTAGTCGCCTGATCCGTTTGAGAAGGTAAAGCTTGGATTATTCGGATCGACCGTCTCCGGTTCGAAGATGGTGTTGTCTTTTATTGGTTGGAGCTCGACTAGCTCCGCTCTGAGCGAAGTTAGAAAAAGCGCTGCGCCTACAAAAAATACTCGTAACATGGATAGTGGCCTAGCCAACAGGTAGACCGGTGCGAAATCAGCTAACTTAAGCTGATTTCGCAACTCTGGCAAAGACGATCTTAGTGGGCGAGGAGTTACTCCTGCTCAACGATCATTCATTGGGCAATTCATACACCTCGACTAGAGCGACACCAGTGGTTCCATCTCTACCCGTTACAAAGGCTGCATAGCTTCCTGGCTGCAATTCGACCAGGAGAGCGGCGTCACGGCTATTGTTGGAGAGAGGAAAGGCGCCGACTAATTGGGTTGCCGTATTGAGGCTCTGCAGATTGGGAACGTCTTGCCAGGAACTGTTCGAAGCAATCTGGGCTCCGCTGGAAGTTACGACCTGAAGGATCGGATCTTCCAAATAGCCCGCAATACTCTGGTCTTTGAGTCCAGGTCCTACTGCTCGAACTAGCACCTTGGTCGGCAGATCGCCCGACACCACAATGCCCGGAATCAGCAGTCTCTCGCCGTTTCCGACAAAAGCTCTTGAAGAAATGTTGATAAGGCGGGTCAAGTTGCTTCCGATTTCGTAGACTTCGATCATTCCGATGCCTGTGGACTCGTTTTCGCCACTTAGCACCGCTCCGTAATCTCCTGGCTGAAGTTGGGCGATGAATACGACGTCATCGGAATTCGTTGGCAAGGCAAACGCGCCGACGCTGGCCGCCGCCGCTTGCAGTTCGGTCTGATTGGGAGCGTTTTTCCATGCGGTGTTGCTGGCGATGACTTGGCCGCCTCCGTACAGATCCACCTTTGGTCGGTGTAGTATATTTTCACTACTAATTCCTGGCAGACTTGGACCGACACCTCGGACAAGAACCGTTTTCGGATCTGGTCCGTCTACCACGAATCCCGCAATAAGAACGTTGGCTCCCGTACCGACGTATGCTCTTGTCGATATGTTTATGAGGCGTTTATCCGTCACTACGATCTCAGCTGGCTCGCTCTCCATGGATCCTGATGATGTTGATGCGACTACGTAATAAGAGCCTTCGTCTTCAGGTCGGGTTGTATTGAGTATTAGTTGGCTTTCATTAGCTCCCGGAATGGCCACTCCGTCCTTGTACCACTGGTACGAAAGAACTTGGCTGGAAACCGCTTCAGCGGTGAGGATGGCTTGATTTCCGTGGAAGGCGATTTCACTGATGGGCTGTTCAATAAAGGCAGGCGTCTCTGGTAACGAAAGTACGGATACATTCGCCGACAGGCTGGTCGCTTCTCCGATTGGAGAGGAAACGACAACCGAATAGGATCCGGCATCGCTATTTGCAGCATTCGAAATCACGTACGACTTTGAGCTTTGCGTTCCCAGCGAAACGCCATTCTTACTCCATTCGTAGGTAAATGGGCCTGTTCCTGAGGCCTCGACACTTAGTGTAATGGATTTTCCAATATAGCCTTCAGTATCTTGAGGCTGCCCTACGATAGACGGCGGCGTAGCCTGATCTGTTCTGGCGACACCTATAGACGATGAACCATCAGTGTAGCCGATGCGCAAAGCGAGCGTTCCGGCTTCATTGAAGCCGCCGATATTCAAATTGGATATGGTCTTAAGTCTACCCGGAGCAGTTTCGATGGTGTCTCCCTCGCGCGCGACGAGATTTAGGAATCCGTCCACGTCAATAGCCCATATTCCGAAATCCGTAGTGTCGCTAACCACATCGCCTTCACCATCCAACTCGGCGATGAATGCTACCTGTCCGAGCTCGTTGATAAACGGCTGGCCGAATTTCGAGAAAGTGGTTCCGTTAAAAGTTCCTGGGACTTGCTGTCCGGTCTGAGCGATGATGGACCAAGCGCCGGAGCCAGATCTTAGCAGCACCGCTTGATTGGGATTCTCTCCTGTGTTTCCCACCATGTGGGCCAGGAAGGCGACATCCCCTTGCTCGTTGATAACGGGATCGTAAAGAGAGCTAAGCTGGAGAGACGTCGATTCTATGGTTAGGGAGCTGGCAGTTGTTGCAATGGCGCTGGTTCCGGTTTGATTTACCAAATAGATGCCTTCGCTCTGGGCTTCGTTATCGACACTTGCCCACATGGCGATGCCCCCATTCGAATTAGCAACCGGCTTGCCGAAATAGGCGAAAGATCTACCTGTAGTCGTATCGATTGATCCACTACGAACAAGGGGAATCGCATTCGTTTCCGGTTCGACGATCCATAGTCCGAGATTGTTGGTTTGATTCACGCTTCCGCCGGTCTCTAGTTCCGCTAGAAGGATTCCTCGGTCGGAAGAGATTGGAGTATAGGCATCTACTCTCGCCAAAGGAGTCGATTCTCCAGGAAGCGGCAGACCCGTCAAAGCGAGTAGAGTCGGCTTTGGTATGGACCAGGTTTCCGAAGCCTTTGCTTGTTGATGCCATAAACCGGCGACTCCATCGTAAGCGCCTCGTTCTAGAACTCCTGTGAAAGTGAATGTCTTCGGCTCCACGATACTGGGATTGCTAATGAAATCGTACTTGCCTCCTTCTTCATCATGATTCCCCGAGTAATCGATGGCCGCCCTGTCCCACATGCGACTTAGAATATCGAGATGAGGAGTTACCTGCCCTCCCTGGTTCACAATCCATCCGATCCAGATGTTCCGCTTTCGATCCGCCCAGCTAGGCCCCTCTACCTTGCCGCGAAACATGATTATCCCCGAATTGCTGATACGAGGCTCTTCGAAGAATTCGAATATATCATCATCGCCCGGATCGGGGGCAATGCCTCCGGAAGTAGCGATCAGATGGAGGCCGCCGCCCGCGTGCATGCAAATGGTTTCGAATCTTCTGGAATCTCCAGTTTCAAACTCCTGTACATTCGCTCCGAACGCGACTTCTCCGTATCGATTGATAGTTGGAAGCGAGTAGGAGTTGAAAGTCAGAGAGGACTCCAAGCCAATCGAATCCCCCGATTGGGAGATGATGGTTATCGATCCGGCATGTACGATCGGCGTGTATCCAATTAAGGCTATCAAGAAGGCTGCGCCGCGAGCGAATAGTGTAAAGTCTCTTTTCATGGCTGGCTGGTTGGTTACTGAGAATGCCTCTGTTCCTATTTGGGCTGTCTCTGACGAAAAGAATTTAAACGAAGGCTATAGGGTTGAATTCGGCTGGCTGATTTGGAAATATGTCCGCCATGGCCGAAGCTGGAGTTTGCATCCAATTTTCCAGTACACTTCGATAAATAGTTCGGAAATCGATGTTGTAGTCCATGCTATCTCGCTTTACGCGAGCGTCCTCCGCCAGGTCTGGATACTTGCCGTAGAATTGTCCTCCGTTGACTGCTCCTCCCATAACGAAAAGCGATTCAGCTGCTCCATGGTCCGTTCCACGGCTGCCGTTCTCAATGACCTTACGACCAAATTCGCTGAAGGTCAGGATCAGCATCCGATCCCAGAATCCGCTCAGTTTCATTTCCTGGACAAATGCTCCGAGCGCTCCGTTCAGCGTGTTCAACAGATCAAAATGGCGGCCGGACAGAGGATTGCCTCCACTCTGATTATTATGAGTGTCGTATCCATTTTGGTGTACATAGTAAATGGATGTATTCATGCCACCCTTGATGAGCCGAGCGATGCGATTCATGTCCCTGCCCAGTCCATTATTTGGCCAATCTTCCACGAGCATTTCACCTCCAGTCTCGGAAGCTTCTCGCACGTTGCGGGCGCTGATCATGGCATTGTGCGTGGATCTTTGTACGAATGAGAGAGCCTCGCTACTCAAATCTATTCCGTCGTCGACTCGGTGGTCTAAACCGATGAGTTCTCGATAGAGACTTTCCAAGGGTATGTCGCGTCCTACTAGTTCCAAGTCGCGCCAGCCATACTGCTCGGGATCGCGAAAGCTCACACTCGGGCTTGCTCCTTCAGGCGCCTTGAAGGCAGAAGTGGATCGCGTCGCGAGCTCAATCGCTTGCGTAGCGTCGCAGCCACTACATTGATTTGAAAAGTATCGACCTATCCAGCCATCTTTAGCTTCCGTATTCGGTTGAGCTGAGTGCCAGTAGTCGAAGGAGGTGAAGTGAGAGAGATTCGGATTTGGATAGCCCACTCCATTGACGATTGCCAGGTCGCCTTCCTGCCAGAGTTGGTGAAGATTCGCTAGATTCGGATGCAAGGCGAGCTGTTCGCTGGCCCCTGTTACGCTTTGTCCTTGCCCGATTTGCAGTACTCCGTGCTCAGTGGAAAGTCCGATCGTAGGTCTTGCTCCCAGGTAGGTCGAATTTGTGTAGGGAATGACCGTATTCAGAGTATCGTTACCTCCACCCAGTTCTAGTATTACCAGAATGGGCCCTTCCCCTCCTTGTGGAGGCAAGGATTGGGCCCTTGCGTCCAGCTGGAAAAGCGTCTGGTGAAGAAAGGCGGGCAGCGTAAGCGAAGTAGCCGCTCCCCATGCCGATTTTTTTATAAAATCTCTACGTGATACATCTATCATCTTTTTATTGGGTAAATGGTTTTCGGCTATCGCATTATTGCATTTGATACTCGGGAAGGGCCATCAGAAGGCGGACCAGCTCTTTCGTCGCTTCCAATGTATCCATTCTTTCCGATGTTCTTCTGTAGTGATCATGAAGTCGCCTTATCTGGGATTTGCGTAGTGGACATAGTGGTAGGAATCGGTCCATCAGCTTTTCGATGAGCAGAGGAAACATGTCTGGCGAACGCATCTCCCTCGGGAGAATTCGTTCCCAGTCAATGTCCGGATAGTCTTCAAGATCCTGCTTCATGCCCCAATCGTTTAGGGCATAGAAATTCCGCTCTACCCACACGCTTGAAAGGTTCAATCGAGTAAGAAGCGATCCTGCAGCCATCCATTCATTGCCATCCGCGTTTGGCTCTGGCCAGCCTGCGATATTGGGAGGATAGATTGGATTGTAGCCCAGTCTTTCGTTAATGGTGTAGGTGCTGCGATCTCCAGGTAGCGGGATCTCCAGCTGCTTAAGCATCCCTACGTAGTAGTCGCTGGCATCCTTTATCTGGTCTCCCATTACTTCCGAAGCATAGAATTCCTGGCTAAGGAAAATGTCCTTCATGAGAGGCCGGAGTTCGTAGTCGTAGTTGTTTCTCAAGCGCAGCGCCATCTCCTGCTGAAGCGCTTCGCTGGGATTGGGCGATACGAAGTAGCGCCAAAGTTTCCAGCTGAGATGTTTGGCCGTCTGAATGTCTGCGAAAATCAGTTCGATGATATGATCGCCGGTCACGATGCTTCCGCCACCTGGCATTCTATCGAAACCAAGGAAAGATTTAGGCAAAAGGTCTTGCTTGCTTTCGTCTTGGTAGGCGCTTCCTGCAGGTACTCCTTCGGGAGCGAGGTATTTCGAATTGACCGTTCCCGCGTCTGGATGTGGCGATTGGATACGATAAAGTCTTCTGCCCGTGAAGGCTTCCGCTGCCGCTCCGACGTCGTCCTCAGTGTAGCCGCCATCAACGCCAAGCGTGAAGAGTTCGAGCAGCTCTCTGCCAAAATTCTCGTTGATCTTGTTTGCCGAACTTTCCTGCAGGTCCAGCATGCGAATCATGGCTTCCGACCATGAAACCGAGTTTATCAAAGTTCTGAAATTCCCGAATTCGCCGCTACCTCCGGCATGTTTTCGAAGCAAGTCGTAGAAGCGCAGGAAATAGGCGAAACGCGCTTCTCCAGGAATGGTTCCCATGTCGATCGGAAGATGATCAACCAGGAATTTGAAAAGTTTAGCTGCCAGCGGCTTTCCTTCTATGAGAAGGTTCATGTACCAATTGACGAAAGAGCGCCTTCTTTCAGAGCTTCCGTCCCACAGATCCCCGTTGGGATCCTGCTCAGTCGACCAGGAGGGGAAGGGAAGACTACTCCAATCTTCCAAATCATCGACTAGCGAGGCAACGGCTGCGCCAATGCCTTGGTCACGACCTAACTCGTATAGCGCGGTTCTCTCTTCTGGCGTCCCGCCAAAACCCGCTCTTTGAAGCAAGTGGTTCGCATGTCGACGTGACCACTCGTTTTGAGTGATTGGAGTTAGCATACTACGACTTTCTCTTTCAGTTGGTTTCTTCCGCCAGACTACGGCGAGGCTGATTAACCCAGCGAAACGGAGCTTCTAGCGACCAGTTTAGCGGCCTTGAGCATTTTGCAGGAAGAACTCACATTATTGGTTTCCTCCATGAGAACGTCGGAAATGCTCTTAGGCCGAGACCGTTAAGGCGGGGTAGGAGAATGCGCTGAACGGGGAGTGGCGTAGTTTCCAGTCCGGCGATTTCCTGCGGTCGTCATTCTGGGCGATTCTCCAGGGTCTAGGCTGGAGGTGATTGCCCAGAGAAATGGGCTAATTTATACAAAAAGTATCCAGAATTTAACTACTCAAAAACGCGGTATACCTCAACCAAGGCGATTCCCGTCGTACCGTCTTGACCCGTGACGAAGGCGGCGTAGCTGCCCGGAGATAACTCCAAAATCATTGCGGCGTCCTCGCTTCCGTCTTGCAATGGGAAGGCCCCTGTCGAGATGGCAGCGGCAGCAATTTCGGCAGCATTGGAATTTTCCCACCAACGCTCGTTTACGCCAAGCGTCTGACCCTGAGAGTTAATTACGGTAAGTATCGGAAATTGCATTACGCCGACAAGATCTGAACTTGGAATCGAGGGACCGACGCCTCTTACAAGTACCTTGACGGGCGTATCCCCTGTCACCACGAATCCAGGAAGCAGAATTTCTTCACCCGTTCCTACGAAGGCGCGCGAGGAAATGTTCACGAGCTGAGTCGCATTCTGATTTACTTCGTATGCTTCAAGCATTCCAAGTCCGGTCTGGCCATTTTCGCCGCTTAAAAATACTCCATAAGTGCCTGGTTCCAGCACCAATAGCATCGCGGCATCTTGCGAATCTGTCGGAATCGCAAAAGCTCCGGTGTCTATAGCCGCTTGAGCGATCTCGTCCTGATTGGGCAAGCCGTTCCAGCCATTATTGGATGCGATCAACTGGCCATCCTTGAACAGGTCGAGCCGTGGTTCTGTCAAAGTGGGGGCGTTCACGCCTGCCAGCGATGGGCCGATGCCGCGAATAAGTACCGTTTTCGGCTCGATACCATCGACTACGAAACCGGAGATTAGAATGTTGGCATCCGTTCCTACGAACGCTCGCGTTGAAATATTGACTAATCGGCTATCGATCACGAGCACATCTACCACGGCGCTTTTAACTTCGCCGAAGCTGGTGGATGCGATCACGTAGTACTTTCCGTCATCTTCGCTTCCTGCGTTATTGATGGTCAGAACGCTGGTTTGAGCCCCGGCCAAGAGCGTTTCGTCCTTAAACCATTGGTAGGAGACGTTGCTCGATGCAATCGCTCTCGCTGTCAGGACGACTTGTCCTCCCGTGCTTACGATATCGCCCAAAGGCTCCTCCATGAAAACGGGAACTTCTGGCAATGGCAAAATGGATACACTAGCGGTTGCGCTTTGAGTCGAGCCAATCTCCGAAGTCGCCACTACGTGGTAATCTCCCGCAGTCTCCTCGGTCGGGTTTGAAAATAGAAGCGTTGCACTCGTTTCGCCATCTAATGGTTCTCCGTCCTTATACCATTGATACGTTACGGTTAAATTACTGCTCGTCGTGGCCGACAGTGAAAGGGACTCCCCATTATAGGTTGTTGAACTTTCTGGTTGAGCAGTGAAAACCGGTGGTCCGGCTTCTTCAATTTGCGAAATCACGATTGCCGAGGAATCGTTTGAAAATCCTAGTTTGAGCGCTAGTTGACCGCTCGCGTTAAATCCGCCAATGGCGCTCGTTTTTACGGTGCCTACGGCGTTGGACCGCAATTGAAGCGTATCTCCTTCCCGAACTACAAGACCGAGAATCCCGTTTATGTCTGTCGCCCAAACACCTGTGTCGGTTGTATTGCTGATGATTTCGCCTTCCCCATCGAGTGTGGCGGAAAAGGCGATTTGCCCCGCGGCATTAATTGTTGGCGAACTGAAGGATTTGAATGCTACCTTCTGAGCGGTCCCGGGAGCCTGGTCTCCGGTCTGGGCGATCAAAGTCCAAATTCCTGAAGCGGATCGTTTGAGAATGGCGAAGGAGTCGCCATCGCTTCCATCTGGATCAAGCTTGGCGAGAAAGGCTACATCTCCTGCGGCGTTGATGGTGGGATCGTAGATAGCATTGAGATCCACTGATTGGCCTGATGCGCTGAGAGTTTCGGACGTCGTCGCCAAAGATTGATTACCTTCGGTCGTTAGCTGATAGATTCCTTCGCTTTCGTTTTCATCTACGAGGCCTGCCCAGGCTACGACGGTTCCATTCGCGGCAACAGCTGGCTTACCAAAGGAGGCGAAAGCCAGGCTCGATCCAGGAGCTATGTCTCCCTTCTGAGCCAGCAGGGTGGCGCCGCTTTGAATATCCGTTTTCCATATGCCTTGATCATTGGTGGCATCGATGCCCTCTTCATGCTGGATAGTAGCAAGCAAGGCTCCTGTATTCGAATCGGCCATTACAAAGGCTTGCGACTCTTCTAGAGCGATCGAGCTGCCAGGAAGATCCACTCCCCACAACGAAATCAAGCGCATGGTGGGCAGGCCGTCTGTTTCAGGAGCAGGGTCTTCGCTGAGCCAGACACCAGGAGCCGTATCAGCTGTAAACGCGGTTCCCATGAAGGCGAAGCCGCCGGAAGTCGCTATCGGGTTGCCCATAAAAATATAGTTGTTTCCAGTGGTCCCGTCATAATCGACGATAGCGTCGTCGTTCTCCGCGACTCTTAAATCCAGATTCGCTACATTTGCCTGATCAAGTTGCGCCGTCCAGATCCCTTCGCCAATACGCTGCGTCGACGAACGTCTCAGAATGCCGCGAAAGACGATTCTTCCATCTTCATCTAAACGCGGGCCGAGGAAGTAGTCGAACAATCCGTTGCTTTCGGACAGGGGAGCGAGCTCATTTTCCTGAACCGTAATATGAAGCGTATCGTCTTTATTTACTAAGGTGATGTGTTGATCGACTGGGTCGGAGGTGCGTCCGGACATGGGAGCGAGGCCGTCTTCCTGAGCCATGAGATGAAGCGTACCGTCTCTATTTAAGATGATGCTCTCGAACTGGTCGGAATTTCCATTTTCGAGAGCATCCAGATTCGCTCCGAAGGCGACATCGCCTGCATCGTTGATGGTCGGAAGCGAAAAGCTCTCGATGGTGTAAACACCGTCCGGACCGATCTTGTCCTCAGAAAGCGAGACGGCGGTAATCGTGTTGGCGAAGACGCTAGCGCTTAGCCAAGTGGTAGCGGCTATCAAGCCTGCCCATCTGAAATCGTTAGCTAGCGGCTTCATACGAACGGAATGGGTTGAAATTCTTCTGGGCTGGGTTGCAGCGGAAAGATGTCGTCCATAGCGGAAGCGGGAACCTGCATCCAGTTTTCCAGTACAGAGCGGTAAACCGTTCGGAAATCCACATTGTGGTCCATGCTGTGGCGTTTTACGCGGGCTTGTTCGGACAGGTCGGGATACTTGCCGAAGAACTGGCCTCCCTTGACTTGCCCGCCCATCATGAACATGGACTCGGCCGCTCCGTGGTCGGTGCCTCCGCTTCCATTCTGGATGACCTTTCGGCCAAACTCGCTGAAGGTCATGATCAGCACGCGATCCCACTTGCCTTGCAGCTTCATCTCTTCGGCGAAAGCCCCGAGGGCTCCATTCAAGTCCCGGAGTAGCGTAAAGTGCCTGCCCGTGAGCGGATTGTTGTTGAGGATCTGGTTGTTATGGGTGTCGTAGCCGCCTTGGTGGGCGTAGAAAATCGATGTTTGCACATTGCCTTTGATGAGCTGGGCGATGAGTTGCAAATCCCGGGCTAAGCGACTCGTTGGCCAGTCCTGGTAGAGCAAGTCGCCTCCATCCAGATTGGCTTGGCGAACATTGGCTGTGCTGATCATGGCATTGTGAGCCGCTCGCTGCACGTAGGCAAGGGACTCGTTTGACGTATCGATGCCGCTATCGCTAGGATGATCGAGCCCGATCAGCTTTCTGAAGAGATCCTCAAGAGGAACTTCTCGACCTGGTGTCGTCAAGTCTTTCCAGGCAAAGGCCTCCGGGTTGTTGAAAGTGACGCTCGGGCTGAGTCCCGCCGAACTTTTCAGCGCGAGGGTTGGCCGATTGGCCAGCTCGATGGCTTGAGTGGCTTCGCAGCCATTGCATTGACTGTCGAAGTAGCGGCCTACCCAACCCGACTTGGCTACGCTATTGGGTTCGGCCGAGTGCCAGAAGTCGAATGAGGTGAAATGCGATAGGTTCGGATTCGGATACCCGACGCCATTGACGATGGCCATGTCTCCTGAATTCCATAAGCCCTGAAATGCGGTTAAATTCGGATGCAAAGCTAGATCTTCCGTGCCTCCTTGAATGTTGGGCCCGGCTCCTATCGGCAAAACGCCTTCCGCCTCGCCCAGCTTGAGGGTGGGCCTGGCTCCTGTATAGATCGAATTGGAAAAAGGGATCACTGTATTCAGCGCGTCATTACCGCCACCCAGTTCCATGATGAGTAGAATGGGGCCTTCCTCGCCTTGAGGGGGAAGGGTTTGGGCTCGGGCGTCTAAGTCGAATAGCGTCTGCTGCAGAAAGGCTGGCAGGGTGAAGGTGGTGGCCGCCCCCCAAGCCGATTTTTTAATGAAGTCTCTGCGTGAAAAATTCGTATTCATTTTCTTATGCTATCTCTTTCGGGGTTCGGCTTATTGCATCTGGTATTCAGGCAGAGCCATGATGAGCCGAATCATTTCCTTAATCGCTTCGACTTCGCTTATCTTTTCGGCGATGTGCACATAGCGGTCGTAGAGGGTTCGCACTTGGCTTTTACGCAGAGGGATGAGTGGAAGAAAACGCTCGTTGAGCTTTTCAATGAGCAGAGGGAAATTCTCAGCCGATCTCAGTTCGACGGGAGCGATGGCGTCCCAATCAAGGTCTGGATTTTGCGCGATCTCCAGGATGGCGCCGCCGCTCAAGAATTCGCCGTTCTTATGGCTCCATATGCTAGCCATGTTCATGCGGAACACCATGGGTCCTGCTGCCAGCCAGGTATTTCCATCGCCTTCCGGCTCCGGCCAGCCAGCGATGTTGGGAGGAAAATGCACGTTGTAGCCTAGCTGATCGTTGATCGCTTCCAGCGAGCGTTCGAGCGGAACGGCAGCGTTCACTTGGGAAAGTATCGCCAACTGCAGATCTGCGGCGTCTTTGATTTGCTTAGCCACGACGCTATCGTCGTAGAATTCCTCGCTTAGGAAAATATCGCGAAGCAGAGGGCGGATCTCGTAGTCGTAGGTGTCGCGAAAACGCAGGGCTAGCTCTTGGAGGAGGGCTTCTTCCGGATCGGGCGAGACGAAGTAGCGCCAGAGCTTCCAGCACAAGTGGCTGGCGCATTGGATGTTCGCGAAAATCACTTCCATAACATCATCGCCATTGATGATGTCGTTGCCTTGAGGCGTTTTGTCGAAGCCAAGTATAGACTTTGGACTGGTGTCCTGTTGGTTTGGGTTTTGGTAGGACGAAGCAGGGGGCAAGCCTTCCGGAGCGAATGTGGAAGGGTTTCGGACGGGGGCATTCGGGTGGGGAGACTGGTAATTGTAAAGTTTTCTCCCAGTAAAGGCTTCCGCAGCTGCTCCTACATCGTCTTCCGTATAGCCGCCGTCTACTCCCATCGTGAATAGCTCCAGCAGCTCGCGCCCGAAGTTTTCGTTAATGTTGTTGGCCGTGCTTTGGTATAGATCCAGGGTGCGAATCATGGCTTCGGACCAAGAGACATCGTTTACGAGGGTCTTGAGGCTCCCGTAGCGACCCGTTTGATCTACATCGCCAGCTGCGTGCTTCCGGAGATTTTCCCAGAAGCGGAAGAAATACATGTGGCGCGTATATTGATTGCTGGTCGCCGAATCGACGGCGAAGTGGTCCACAAAAAACTTAGTAAGTTTCCCTGCAAGCGGTTGGCCTTCCCTTAAAAACGTAAAGTACCAACTGGCAAACGAGCGTCTCCGATTGCCTTGTCCGCCCCAGAGATCTCCATTCGGATCAGTTTCGCTTAGAGCCCAGTCCGGCCATGGGTGGTTTTCCCAGGTTTCGGTTGTGGCTACTAGCGAGTCAACAGCTGCTGCAATACCCTGGTCTCTGCCAAGCTCATACAGAGCTTGTCGTTCTTCTGGGGTGCCTCCAAAGCCAGCTCTGTTTAGTAGATGGGTTGCGAGCCTTGGCGACCACTTATCTTGCGACAATGGAGATAACATAATTTTAAGGGTTAAATCTGATTTTGAGCCGCCGTGTAGGGAGAAACGAGATTTCGACTGGGATAGTTACAATATACGCTCTGTCTAAGGTACACCCTTTCCTATTTTCGGTTCCAAATCAACTCTTCTAAAGGCCTTTCGAGATTTTGCCGCCCGCTTGATTCCGCCCCGAGGATTTCCCATATTCTGGAGCTCGTATCGCCCAACATCATCTTGAGATCCTCTAGGTAAGCGATTGACCCGAAAAATGCCGCGCTTTTGGATAGGATTTCATATTCTATCTGTCTTCGTGGTTTTTTCGTCCCCAATATTCTTATACGTTTTTCTTCCGATCGTTCTCGTCGGCTACTTTCTACTGAAGGGAAAATGGAGAAACGTCTTTCTAGTCTTTTCTAGTCTGTTTTTCTATGCTTGGGGAGAAGCGCTTTACGTTTTGGTTATGATTGGTTCGCTGATCTATAACTATATCTTTGGACGACTGATCGACACATCGGAAAAGTCGCGGAAACTTTTTTTTCTTTCAATCGGCATTCTCGGCAATCTGGCTCTGCTTGGATACTTCAAATACCTGGAATTCTTTCTGCAAAGCGTACTGCGATTAGAAGCTCCAGCTGGGGACCAGAGCATCCACCTTCCCTTGGGGATCTCGTTCTTCACTTTTCAGGCTCTATCGTATTTGATTGATACTTACAGGAACGAGACTCCTGCTCAGCGAAATTTTCTGCAATGCGCTCTCTACATCTCCCTGTTCCCCCAGTTGATTGCCGGACCCATTGTCCGTTACAAAAATATAGCCTCTCAGCTAGCCTCTCGCGCGATCACTCTCGATAGCTTCGCCTCCGGTATCGAGTTTTTCATTATCGGCTTCGCGAAGAAGCTCATCTTGGCAAACCCATTAGGCGAAGTCGCTGATGCCGTTTTCGCTTTGAGTGGAGAGGATTTAACTACAACCGCCGCTTGGATTGGGATACTTTGCTATTCGCTGCAAATCTATTTCGACTTTTCCGGCTATTCCGACATGGCTCGCGGCCTTGGGCGCCTATTTGGTTTCGATTTTCCTATAAACTTTTGTTTCCCGTATGCGGCATCAAGCTTCCGGGATTTTTGGAGGAGATGGCACATTACCCTTTCGTCTTGGTTTAAAGACTACGTCTATATTCCTCTTGGCGGAAATCGATGTTCTCCTTGGCGGCGTAGCGCTAATCTTTGGATCGTGTTCGTTCTTTGCGGCCTTTGGCATGGAGCCAGTTGGAATTTTCTTCTTTGGGGGATTCTCCATGGCGGTCTTATTGTATCTGAAAAATGGATTTCAGATGTTCGGGCGAATTGGCTTTGGCAGCCGATTCGGATCATATCCGTCCATTTGATGGTAGTCTTAGCCTGGGTTCTTTTTAGAGCTGAAACGTTATCTGGAGCTGTAGTCTTCTATCAAGAGATGTTTTCACTCTCTGATAGCAATGAAGCCACTCACAAAAATGTCGTTCGCCTTCTGGACGCGAAATTCTGGACGCTCTTCACTCTAGGTTTCGTATTGGCCTTTAACGGGCATGGATGGATTGCGGAACGGTTTTCGAAATCCAAGAGATTCGCGACATTCGTTTCTGAAGGAGCAATCGGCTTTGCTCTTCGCTACGTTTTCTTTTTCACCATCTTCGCTTTGGCCATTATGCAAATGGCTGCAAATCAACATAACCCTTTTATCTATTTCCGATTCTAAACGATGCATAGATACGACAAGCTGCTGAAATGCTATTGTATTTGTATAGCGGTGACGTTTGGAGCCCTTTTGCTTTTCCCGCTGATTGGAATGAGGAACGAGGAGCGATCCCTAGTCGAGAATCGAAGCCTTGCTATGCGTCCGGATTTGCCGGAGAGCTTTGGCGGTCTCGTTGACTTTCGTGACGAGCTCGAAGCCTACTTCAGTGATCAATTCGGGTATCGGCAACTCGCCCTTTCGCTCTTCAGCAAGCTGCACTTCAATCTTGGGGTCTCGGTAAACCGCAACACGATTGTTGGCAAAGATGGCTGGTTGTTTAACGGTATCGACCACCCTGAAGATCCGCTAGGCGATTTTCTTCGGGACAATCTTTTTTCAGAAGACCAGCTTGATCTTTGGAGGCAAAATATCGAGAGGAAGGAATCGTATTTGCAAACCAAGGACATCCCTTACGTCTTTTTTATCGTTCCCAATAAAAGCGCCATCTATGGCGAGAATATGCCATCCCGTTTTCGGCCTATAGCTTCAATCTCCCGAGCCGAGCAGCTTATCGATTATCTACAGACGAATACAAGCGCCTCGGCCTACTATCTCAAAGACGTCCTGCTCGCAGCGAAGAATTCCGAATTCGAACTCTATTCTCGACCAGGAACTCACTGGAATTCCTACGGGGCTGCAGTGGGCCAAAATTTTCTATCCGATCGATTGACTGAGGCCTTCACTTCGTTGAGACCTAAACGATATTCTTCAGAGGATTTTGAAATGCGTAGCGCTTATCTGGATATAGACCTCGCTCGCATGATGGGGGCTGACGGGAGGTATGAGCAAATGAGCCCTGAACTGAAAGTCCCACTACCGAAAGGCCGTGAGGAAAAGCTGAATATCAATCGTTACGGACCCAACAAGATGTTCTTTTTTAGCAGGATCCACTTCGATAATCCAGATGGATTGAAAGGGCTCGTTTTTCGAGATTCGTTTTTCGACCATCTAGTGCCCTACATGTCTCAGTACTTCAGCGAACTTACCCTCGTTTGGGCCATGCCCGACGTGGAATTAGTCAAACAGGTACTTTTCGATTTCGATGCGGACGTCGTTATCGAGCAGCGTATAGAAAGATTTCTCTGGCATGTGCCTCCAAGATGAAAGGCTAGCCGAAAAGCCATCGGTCTGGAGTGCGTAATGAAAAATCGGCTACATTTCTAGTTGCGGCCTTGCCGGATCCGGCCAGTCGATATGGAAGAATTTCCCTCTTGGCTGATCCACGCGTTCGTAGGTGTGGGCGCCGAAGTAGTCCCGTTGCGACTGTAGCAAGTTTGCCGGAAGTCTATCGCTGCGGTAGCTGTCGTAGTAGGAAAGCGCTGACATGAAGGTGGGAACGGGCACTCCTGCTTGGGCTGCTGTCGCTACTACGTTTCTCCAATTCTCTTCACAGCGATCGATCTCGCTTTTAAAGAAGGGGTCTAGAAGCAGATTGGCGAGTTCAGGATCTCGTTGGTAGGCTTCGTAGATCTTTTGCAGGAACTGCGCTCGAATGATACAGCCGCCGCGCCAGATCATCGAGATCTCGCCGAAGTTCAATTTCCAATCGAACTCGTCCTGTGCTGCCCTCATGAGCTGAAAGCCTTGGGCGTAAGAACAGATTTTCGAGCAGTAGAGAGCATCATGGATAGCCTGGATAAACGTATCCTTGTCTCCATCGTATGGGGATATGGCTTTTTCTATGACCTTCGAAGCGGCGACCCGCTCCTCTTTAGCGGCGCTGATGCAGCGAGCGAAAACCGCTTCTGCGATCGACGGAGCCGATATGCCCATGTCAAGGGCGTTGACCGATGTCCACTTGCCAGTGCCTTTCTGGCCTGCCGTATCCAAAACGACGTCTACAAATGGCTTGCCGGTTACGGGATCCTCCTGTTGCAGGATGTCGGTTGTAATCTCGATAAGAAAAGAGTCGAGGACGCCTTCGTTCCATTTTCCGAATACATCGCTCATTTCCTTGGGCTCCATGCCAAGCAGCTTCGACATCAAGGCGTAGGCTTCGCAAATCATCTGCATGTCGCCGTACTCAATACCGTTGTGAACCATTTTCACATAGTGACCGGCTCCATTTTCGCCAATGTAAGTCGTACAAGTGACCCCTCCTTCCACAGGATTTCCCGGCGTGGCTCCCTCTATGGGTTTACCGGTTTGGGCGTCCACTTTAGCGGCGATGGCTTCCCAAATGGGTTTAAGCTCATTCCAGGAAGACTCTTTCCCTCCGGGCATCAAGGAGGGTCCGAATCTGGCTCCTTCTTCTCCGCCAGAGACTCCCGAGCCTACAAAGCGGAAGCCTTTTTCGTTCAATTCCTTTTCGCGACGGATGGTGTCGGTCCAAAGAGCGTTTCCTCCATCGATGATGATGTCGTCCGCATCGATTACTTCGGTTAGGCTATCGATAACGGCATCTGTTGCGCGTCCTGCCTGAACTAGGATGATAATTTTGCGCGGTCGTTTTATGGACTGCACGAATTCCTCCAAAGTCTTCGCTCCAAAGAGGGCTCCTGGCGTATCCGGATTTCGGGCAATAAAATCGTCCGTCTTCGCGACGGTACGATTGTATACCGAAATGGCAAAGCCGTGGTCAGCTATGTTGAGCGCTAGGTTTTGACCCATGACCGCTAAGCCAATGAGTCCAATATCGGATTGAGATTGAGACATCGCTTATTCGTTTTTCAAGAGCCTGGCAGTTAAGGATTATGCCAGATATCCAGCAAGCGAAATCGCGACGGGGAAAACGTCAATCAAGTCACTCGATTTGGCCGTTTTAGGACGCTCTAAAATTTGGAGCCCGAAACCGATCCTTTGGACGGAAACCAGAATTCAAGGACATCCATCAGCGGTGACAGAAGAGCCGGCTCGTTTCGATTGTAGAGCCAGCTGAAAAATACGATCACGCATGTAGCGCCGACGATGGGATACATTACCATTTTCGGTAGAGCCTTCAGACTTTTGAAAACGGAAAAGGCAAAGAGCACCCCCACAGCTCCAACGACCCAGGGAAACCAGGGTTCATTGTATAGCGGCTGAAGCGACTGGAACAATCTTTCCACGTAATGCATTCTTTTCGGACAATCCTGCCCTTCCGTTATCGGACTTCCCAATCCTCTACTTTAGAATTCGCATGAGAAATTAGAAATCTGATTACAAAGTCTGAAACTTATAGCGTTTCGCAGCAGAAAGATTTCTAAGTCTTTTGCTGAAAAGAATTTACGATAGTTCTAATCCTTGATCAGGAAATGATTCGCCCGCTATCCGCAGAAGCCTCCGCATTGATCCAGCCACTGTCGCCATTCTGATAATGCTCTTTTTTCCAGATGGGAACTCGGGTTTTCGTCTCGTCAATGATGTAGCGGCAAGCCTCGAAAGCGGGTCCTCTGTGAGCCGAGCTGGCCCCAACCCAGACCGCAATGTCGCCGATTTCGAGCGTCCCGACTCTATGCACGCAAACTGCTTTCTCGATTTCAAAACGATCTAAGGCTTCCTGCAAAATGCGGGCGCCCTCCTTTTCCGCCAAAGGCTTGTAGGCTGAGTATTCGAGGAGGCGTACCGTCTTGCCCTCATTCTGATTACGAGTCCAGCCCTCGAACGTCACGCAGGCTCCCGAGCTTCCATTCTCCATGGAATTCTTTAGCGATTGGGGATCAATCGGAGTTTCGGATATCGCGAAGGACATGGATTCTATCCTCCTGCAACGGGAGGGATAAACACGATCAGATCCCCGTCTCTGAGTTCGGTTTCCCAATCCGCAAACTCTTCGTTAACCGCGACTTTTAAAGAATCTTGTTCGAGTCGGAAACCGTGTTCGGCTTTCAGGAAACTGTATAACTGGGCTGGCGTTCTCGCTTCGGTAGCCACGGTCTCGCTGCCTAAACCACGTTGCTCCTTTAGAAGGGCGAAGTACTCGAGTCGATAAGTCACTTTCTATTCAGCTCTGAAATCGCTTTTCCCGCCTGTCTTTTCCAAAAGGCGAATATCCTCTATGACAATCGATTTGGAAATGGCCTTGCACATGTCGTAAAGCGTCAAGGCCGCCCCGCTCACGGCTGACAAAGCCTCCATTTCCACTCCCGTTTTCCCATCCGTTAATGCTTCCGCCACGATCTTAACCCGCTCCTCGTCGAGTTTCTTTATCTCAACGTGACACTTTGTTAGGGGCAGAGGATGGCAAAGCGGGATCAAGTCGCTTGTCTTTTTCGCGGCTTGGATCCCAGCAAGGATGGCCGTGTGGAATACCGGTCCCTTCTTGCTCTGGATGTCATCGCCGTCGAAGTGAGCCATAATCTCTTTTCCTACACGAACGATTCCCTGAGCTTTCGCCAAGCGTCGACTAACGGACTTATCGGTCACATCAACCATTTGTGGCTGGTTCGTTTTATCGAGATGGGAAAATGATGACATCGGACGGAATCTTGTTTCCTCGGCTATACAATCCAAGGATAGAATCGAAAAGCTTCTCCTTTATCGAAATGGGTTCTGTCACGCGGTAGCTCAATAAAGCCATCAGTCTTGGCGACCGAAACCAAATCGCCGGAAGTGTTAAATGGAACGGGGGTCGCTAGATTGGCTCCGGTCTTTTCCGAACGCAGATGGGTTGGCAGAAAGAGAGTCAGGGGGGGATGGAAAGCCATTTCTTCCTGGAGCTGGGCGTACACGGGGAACCCCTTTCTTTTGCCAAGCCATTTATCGAGAGCGGGCAGGACGTATCGGTGCAAGCAGGTGAAGCAGGAAACCGGATTCCCTGGCAGAGCAAATACGGGATAGTCGTGTTGCTCCCGATTAAAAGTTCCGAACCAGAGCGGTTTGCCTGGGCGTTGGCTCACCCATTGAAACTTTCTATCGACGCCTTGATTGACTAGGACTTCTGGAAGGAAATCCCGTTTACCCTTGGACACGCCACCTGCCAGAATGAGGACATCTTCGCTGCCCAATAATTTGGATACAGAAGCTTCGATTTTCTCAAGGTTGTCGTCCAAATGAAGTCTTGTGGTATTCGCGTAGCCAGCCGCTTGGAGAGCTGAGGCTAAAGCCAAATCGTTAGATCGGCGAATCTGATGAGGCTCAGGAATACTATCCACAGGTACGAGTTCGTCGCCTGTAGCGATAATAGCGATACGTGGTGAATTGGATACCTGAAGCGTTGCTTTCCCAATTGACGCGGCTACCGCTATCTCCTTTGGAGTAATAACGGATCCGGCCTTCAGGAGCGTTTCTCCTCTCCTACAGTCTGAACCTTGTTCATGTACGCCATGACCAAGTTCCGCTTGATCTGGATCCAGAACGGTCGCTTCTCCGTTGGCGATTTTCAAATCCTCGATTTTGACGACGCAATCAGCACCTTCCGGCAGAGGCGCTCCGGTCATGATTTCCAAGCAGTCGGCGCTTGAGGCTAGCTTCATTCGAGGGGAGCCGGCCAACGCGGTTCCTTTGATCGAAAACGTTTGCGAGCCGTTCTTGAAGGCAGTGCTCGAAATGGCAACGCCATCGAAAGTAGATCGATTGAATGGAGGCAAATCCCGATCCGCTTGTAGGTCTTCTCTTAATACGTGACCATTTGCTTGGGATAACTCTATTTCGGTCGTTCCCCTCAATCCCATTGAGTCCTGGATGATGCTCTCCGCCTCTTCTACTGATATCACAGGTCTGGTCTATTTTACACGGTTCACGACTTCAAGTGATGAATGCGAAACGGGTTTTATTTAAAAAAGCTTTCCTGAAGGGTTGGCTGCCTCTTTAACCATTCAAGACGGCTAATGGCTTCGTTTACCTACATCTCCGGACCCGACGATTTCCTGGTTTCCCGCCTGGCGCGTCAGCATTGGAATCGTCTTTGCGAGGACGTCGAGGACGATTTTTCCAAGGAGATTATTAGCGGGCATGCCGGGAAGGTGGACGATGTTCAGAACGCGGTTAACTCCTTTCGCGATGCTGCTCAAACGATGGGACTCTTTGGCGGACGTCGCGTGGTCTGGCTAAAGGGGGTCAATTTTCTCGCCGACAACCCAACCGGTCGTTCTGAGGGGACGCAGGAACTCTGCCAGGATCTTCAGGAAATCCTAACCACCATTGATCCAAACGAGGTCGGCGTTTTAATTACCGCGTCTCCTGTCGACAGGAGAAAGCGTTTTCCTAAGTGGCTTGAGAAAGAAGGGGACTACTTTCCTGCCGGTGGGATGGATGCTAAGGGCAAGGGCATTGAAACGCTAGTTGCCGTTCTTAAGGAGGAATGCGAGTCCTTGAAGGTTTCCATTGGCGAAGAAGCCACGGGCGTTTTGATAAACAAGGTGAATGGCAACTCGCGTTTGCTGATCGAGGAGGCCAGGAAGGTAGCGACTTACCTTGGCCAGGATGGCGGCGAGATCACGGTCAAGCTCATTGAAGAACTAGTGCCGAATTTTGGAGACGGCGATTTCTTCGAAGCGGCGGAGGCTTTCTTTTCTCGAGATCTCAATTGGACGGTGGACGCCTTGCGGCGACATTTCTTTGCCGGAAACGATGCGCGGCCGGTAATCGCTTCGCTACAGAACCGCAATCGGCTGCTTATCCAATTGAAGGCGTTGCTCGATGGAGGGGAAATTCAAGCGGGCTCGCGAGGAATCAGTAAAGGCGCATTCGAGAACGCTGCGGCCAAATACGCGGATCGCTACGACGGTCTTTCCGACAAGAGCGGATTCAACGTCTTTACCCAGAACCTATGGTATATGGGAAAACTTATAAGCGCTGCGAAATTACCAAGTTTGCGGAGTCTGATTGACCACCAGTTGGAGTTCATTCGGGCTTTCGAAGAAATTATTGATCGTCCTGATGAACAGGAGGAAATTCTTCGAAACATGGCCATTCGTTGTCTTGTCAGCAACTAGGCTGGAGGCGGTTTTCCGTTGCCTTTCGGTCCTTTGCCAGCATTCACTCGTTTTTTACTATGAGGATCTGCCTCTTCACCGATAGTTTTCTCCCGTACATATCTGGTGTTACATCAGCGGTGTTCAACCAGGCAAACGAGCTTGCCCGGCGGGGCCATGAAGTGAGCATTTTCCATCCTCGTCCTCATAGTAGCGACTCCTTTTCAACGGTTCCTGGTCTGGATCCCAGCATTAGTTGTTTCGGACTTCCGTTCTCGGTGCCAACTCCGAAAATACCCAAGCTGCGCTTTTCCGTACCCCTTTTCCTTTTCACTTACCGTCGTTTACGGAAAGCCCCTCCCGACTTGATCCACGTTCACACGGAGTTTGGCTGCGGGCTCGAGGGAATGCTTCTGGGCCGCTGGAAGAAGGTTCCAGTCATAGGCACCTTCCATACTTTTTTTGCCGAGCCTGATTACCTCAAACAGTTCCTCATTCCCAATTTCGCTTTCACGCGCAAGGCCATGTGGAAGTATTCGGTCACCTTTTTTAATCGCTGCAGTCACATTGTAAGTCCTTCGGAATCGGTAAAAAACCATCTCCAGGAGCGAGGCCTCTCGACTGAAGCTACTCTTCTTTCAAATGGTATCGAGGAAATCGATTTTCGCCCGAGAGAGGAGATACTGGCCTTCCGTCGTTCGCTGGGAATCGACGATTTCGCATTTATCTACGTCGGGCGTATTTCACCCGAAAAGTCCCTTGGCGTTGTGCTCAAGGCCTTCAAACAAGTGCTGTCGGTTAAACCCAACGCCAAGCTGGTTATCGTGGGGGCTGGTCCCTCCGATGCGCAAATCGATCGCGATCTAGCTGAACTTGGAATCGGCGATTCCGTCGTACGAACCGGTCGTATCGAGCGCAATACTCTGATGAAGGAGAACTATCCTTTGCTGGGAGATGTATTCGTCACTGCTAGCAAAACGGAAAATCAGCCCGTCAGTCTATTGGAAGCCATGGCTTTTGGTCTGCCGATGGTGGGACCGCGGGCGAAGGGCATTCCCGAGCTGGTTCGACACGGGGAAGACGGGCTTATTTTCGAACCCGACGACGTCTATGGCATGTCCAGCGCCATGATTCGGTTGATGACCGATTCGAGCTTGAGAGAGCGAATGAGCCAAACTGCCCTTGACCATGCCGCGTCGCATAGCATGGCGAAGGTTGGCGATCGTTTGGAGACGATTTATCAGGAAGCGCTAAGCCAGTAGTCGCTTACGCTCCTCAGTATCCGAGAGCCTCCCGGACTCTCTGCACTTCCGGAATGGTTTTGACCCTTTCCAAGATTTTCAACGCTTCCTGTGGAACGGCTTTGGGAGCTTGAACCTTCAAACTCTGGATCTTGTCTCCACCGTCATCGGTGCCCCATTTCCATTCGTAGTTCCCTGGTCGAGGATAGGCGTCAACGCCTTCAGTCTGTGACGAACCGATGAAGGAAAAAAGATTAGCGGTATGAGTAATCGGATCCTGGATCAAGTCCTCGTAGCGTATCCAAAAATTGGAGGAATCATCTTTTGGAAATCGTTCGAGCAGCTTTCCGTAGACCTTGGCCCAATAGTTTTTCGCGATCCAGGCATCCATCCATCTAGGTCCAAGCGGAGCTAGTTTTCGCAGAACCATTTTTCTCAACGATAGACCATTGGTATGCGCGTCTCGCGTGAGAATCACGAGTTTCGCATTATCGATGCGCGGCAATTTTGGATACCGATTCGATTCGTTAAACCAGGCTGGTCGCTTCAAGGCGATAATCGGATAGTCATCCAAGGCCGCGATTTCCTTGCCGGCTTCGTTCGATTGGTATTTCTGGAAATCGATCTCCGGCAGATTGGAAATGTCCGGAGCGGCCGCTAGCAATGCCTTGAGCAAGGTCGAGCCCGATCTCATCGTGGAGAGGATTAGGACGACTTGCTTTTCCAATTCCGGAGTGGCTGCGCTTCGTTCAGACATTTTAGAGCCAGACATGCATGCCGAGGCTGGCATGAGTCACAATAAGAAAATCGCTTTGCGTCGCTCAAGCGATGCTTTCGCTTTTAACTCAAGACGTTATCTAGGCGAAAAGACTTTCAATCAAACCGCGAGGTGTCAGATAGTGCTAGTGATCATGTCGCAGAAAAAGGAATCAATTCCCAATGTCCTAGCGGATCGCTATGCCTCTCCCGCCATTAAGTCTATCTGGTCTCCAGAGGGGCGCATTCTCATCGAGCGCGATTACTGGATTGCTGTGATGAAGGCTCAACGATCGCTTGGCTTGAAGATCCCGGCGAAGGCCATCAAGGCCTACGAGAAAGTTAAAAATCGAGTCGATCTGGCTTCGATCGACCGACGGGAACGGATTTCCTTGCACGATGTAAAAGCGCGTATCGAGGAGTTTTCCGCTTTGGCGGGTTACGAGTTTGTGCATGTTGGCATGACCAGTCGCGACCTTACCGAGAACGTTGAGCAGCTTCAGGTTCTTCGGTCCTTGGAAATTGTAAGACTTAAAGCCATCGCTTGCCTGAATTCTTTGGCCAAACGCGCGAAGGACTATCGTGGCTTGATGATCACAGGTCGCACCCACAACGTGCCCGCCCAGGCTACCACCTTCGGCAAGCGTCTAGCCATGTCGGGGCAGGAACTGCTGATCGCTATCGATCGCCTCCACGATCTTGTGGAACGGTACCCGGCTCGCGGGTTGAAAGGAGCGGTGGGCACTCAGGTTGATCAGCAAACCCTTTTCGATGGCGATGCGGGCAAAGTTGCCCAGCTGGAAGCCGCCATCATCGAGCATCTCGGTTTCAAGCGAGCCATGGCTAATGTGGGTCAGGTCTATCCTCGTAACTTAGATTTGGATACAGTCGAAGCATTGGCGCAGGTTTCGGCCGCCGCTTCCAGCTTTTCCACTACTGTACGCTTGATGGCAGGGCAGGGTTTGATGACGGAAGGCTTTCGCAAAGGCCAGGTCGGTTCTTCGGTGATGCCGCACAAGGTGAATTGCCGTAACAGCGAACGTATCCATGGGTTGGATGTGATTCTCAAGGGTTATCTTACGATGGCAGGAGGACTGGCGGGTGATCAATGGAATGAGGGAGATGTATCCTGTTCGGTAGTACGGCGGGTCATGCTGCCGGATTCATTCTACGCGATTGATGGACTTCTGGAAGCCTTTCACACGGTGATTCTGCAAATGGAGCCTTTCGAGAAGGCGATCGCTTCGGAAAACGCCACCCAATTGCCATTTCTGGCTACTACCACCATTCTCATGGAGTCGGTGAAGGCGGGAGCTGGTCGAGAAGCGGCTCATCAGGCGATCAAGGAAAACGCTCTTCGGGCCAGCAAAGCGATTCGCGAAGGGAGTCACGAGAAGGCGAATCTGCTAGAGATGTTGGGGCAGGATAAGCGTATCCCTTTGTCGTTGTCGCAGCTCAAAGCGATCTTATCCAGTTCGAAGCGATTTGTCGGGCAAGCTCCGAAGCAGGTCGATCAGTTTGCGCGTGAAGCGAATAGATGGACCAAACGATTTCCAGAGGCCTTGAAAATCAAGCCTGGCAAAATGATTTGATTGGCTAGCTCTTCCGGGCGCTGACGATGGCGTAGATGGGATACCGTTTCAGCACGCCTTCCGCGTCATCATCGCTTTCCAGCTGAAACGTTACGCGGGCGCTTTGGTCGAGAGACTTGGGAGTGACTTTCAAGACGTATTTTTTCTGAGGCTCTTCCTCAATAATCTCGAAGTCGAAGAGCTCCTCCGCGTTCCCTCGTATGCCTTTGGCTGACGATATGCGAAAGGGGAGTTTTTCATGCAACTCGACCGCGCAGCTCATCGTTTTCAGCTCTTGGTCTCCCCTCCAAACCAATGTCCGACTGGTCTTGAACGTCAGGGCTTGAGGGATGTCCACGATAAGAGTCAAGTCGTAGGGACCGCGCCTGTTTTTTTCGTCCGTGTAAACTTGGATGTGCTTCACTTGATTCCCAAGCCTTTGACCAATGTTGAAAGTCGCTTTTATCTCCCCCGATTCACCGGGTTCGTAGCGATCTTTTTCCAGGGTGGGAACCGTGCAGCCGCAGGATGTCTGTACCTTGCTGATGACGATGGAAGAATCGCCTGCATTGGTAAACGAATATACCGCTTCGATTTTTTCCTGCCCAAATTCGGCATTGAAAGACTGCTTGAAGGTTGTCCATTCGAGCCCTTCCGCCATTGAAGTCCAAGGCATGGAGCTGATTAACAGAGCGGTTCCCCAAAAAAGTTTAACGCGATTTCCTATCCTCATTTGCCGCTTGGTTGAATTCCTCGATTAAATGGTACTCATGTAGTTTTAAAGTATCGCCCTTGATGAGCAAGACCTTTGACGAGATGGAAAGTTTCTCGCTACTTGCCCACAAACTCCTTGATTGGGGCAGGACTTACCTGTCATATCGCCGCCATGTCTTCTTTTTCTAGACCTGACGGCCGAGCAAACGACGCGTTGCGGCCCATTACATTCGAGGCGGATTTCGCTCCCCACGCCACGGGCTCGGTTTTAGCAAGTTTTGGCAATACCAGGGTGATTTGCGGAGCGACCTTGGAAAACAAAGTGCCAGGCTGGATGAGGGCTCAAAATGTGGAAGGCGGCTGGCTCACAGCCGAGTATTCAATGCTTCCTTACAGCACTCACGACCGAAAGCAGAGAGATTCCTCAAAAGGTCGTCTCGATGGGCGGTCGGTTGAAATTCAGCGTTTGATTGGTCGATCGCTGCGAGCCGTCTTGGACCTGAAGAAGCTTCCCGGTCACACTTTATGGGTGGATTGCGATGTGCTGCAGGCGGATGGCGGTACGCGAACCGCCTCTATCACCGGAGCCTATCTGGCAGCTCGCCTGGCTGTTCAAAAGCTTATTGACGAAGAAAAGCTCAAGGAGAACCCCTTTCGCGACTCGGTCGCGGCCATCAGTGTCGGGATTTTCGAAGACCACGCCGTATTGGATTTGCCTTACATCGAGGACCGAGACGCTAGTGTAGACTTTAATGTCGTGATGACCGGACAGGGTGATTTCGTGGAAATTCAAGGCACTGGCGAGGAGGCGACGTTTTCAGAAGACCAATTAGCTCAGCTTATGTCTCTGGCCAAGAAAGGGATTCAGGAAATCTCTTCCCTTCAGGCTTCTTTTCTCTCCCAGCGTCTACTCTCAGGCATCGGCAGTTAAGTTCTTTGTCCGGTTATTATCCTACGAATCGCTTTGCATTTTATTAGAAACGCTCCTTATTACGTCCCCTTTTCTCCGAACGAGCCAAACGAATGAACATCCACGAATATCAGGCTAAACAGCTTTTCGAAAAATTCGGCATACCTTGCCCCAGAGGAGCGGCTACTAGTTCGGCCGAAGAATTTGGTTCCTCCATCGATAAATTGGGAGATGGACTCATTGTCGTAAAATCCCAAATCCATGCCGGCGGCCGTGGCAAGGGAACCTTTACCGATGGTTTTCAGGGTGGCGTCAAGCTGGCCAAGACTAAGGAGGAGGCCATCGATTACGCCAACAAGATGCTGGGAAATACGCTGGTTACTGTTCAGACCGGACCGGCGGGTCGGGAGGTTCAAACGATCTATTTCACCGAGGGAGCCGACATCGAGAAGGAGTACTACCTTGCCATCCTCATGGATCGAGCCACTTCGAAGCCGGTCGTCGTAGCCTCGACTGAAGGGGGTATGGATATCGAGACGGTAGCGGAAGAGACTCCCGAAAAGATCTTCAAGGCCTTCGTCGATCCGGCCATGGGCTTGCAAGCCTATCAAGCTCGCAAGATCGCTTTCGCTTTAGGGCTTGAAGGAAAGCAGGCGGGCTCCTGCGCCAAGCTCATATTCAATCTCTATAGGATGTTCTGGGAGACAGATGCGTCTATGGTCGAGGTCAATCCTCTCATCAGCACTCCGGATGGAGGGGTCATGGCATTGGATGCCAAAGTCGGTTTCGACGACAACGCGTTGTATCGCCATTCGGATATTGTCGCCTTCCGCGATCTGAATGAAGAGGACGACAAGGAAATCGAAGCCTCGAAGTTCGATCTCAACTACATCGCCCTCGATGGGAACATAGCTTGTCTGGTCAATGGAGCCGGCCTCGCCATGGCTACGATGGACATCATCAAGCATTTCGGCGGAGAGCCAGCCAACTTTCTAGACGTTGGAGGGGGAGCGACCGCCAAGCAGGTCACCGCCGCCTTTAAAATCATTCTTAGCGATGAAAACGTGGAAGGCATTCTGGTGAATATTTTCGGAGGGATCATGCAATGCGACATTATCGCAGAGGGCGTGATTGAAGCTGCAAAGGCCGTAAGCCTCGATAAGCCGCTCGTGGTGCGTCTCGAAGGGACGAATGTGGAGAAGGGGAAGAAGCTGCTTGCCGAAAGCGGGATTGAGATAACCTCTGCGGATAGTCTTGCTGACGCTGCGGAGAAAATCGTCAAGATCGTCAAGGCCCAGTGAAATTGTAGTAAGGAATTTGATACAATGAGCGTACTTGTAAACAAAGACACACGCGTGGTGTTCACTGGAATTACGGGGAAATCCGGCGGCTTTCATGCCAAGCTCTGCATGGAATACGGCACAAAGGTTGTGGCAGGCGTAACTCCCGGAAAAGGAGGCCAAACTTTCGAAGATTCAGTCCCCGTTTTCGACACGGTAGTCGATGCGGTGGATAAGGAAGGAGCTAATGCCGCCTGCGTTTTTGTGCCGCCACCCTTTGCCGCGGATTCCATCTTGGAGTGTCTCGATGCTGGAATCGATCTGATTATCGCCATTACGGAGGGCATTCCGGTCAAAGATATGGCTTTGGTGAAAAAGCGTCTACTGGAAACGGATTCTCGTCTCATTGGTCCAAACTGTCCGGGAGTGATCACTCCCGGAGAATGCAAGATCGGCATCATGCCTGGCTATATCCATAAACCGGGTACAGTTGGAATCGTTTCTCGTTCGGGGACTTTGACCTATGAAGCCGTGTGGCAGGTGACGTGCGCGGGTTATGGTCAATCTACTTGCATTGGGATTGGAGGCGATCCGATCAACGGCACTAGCCATACCGATGCGATCAAGCTTTTTAATGAGGATCCGGATACGGAAGCCATCATAATGATCGGCGAGATTGGTGGCGACGCTGAGGAGCAGGCGGCCGCCTACATAAAAGAGCACGTGGAAAAGCCGGTCGCCGGATTCATTGCTGGCACGACTGCCCCTCCAGGACGTCGTATGGGACATGCGGGCGCCATTGTATCCGGGGGAAGCGGTACTGCCGAAGCGAAGATCGCCGCTATGAAGGACGCCGGTATTGCTGTCGCGGATACTCCTTCCGATATGGGACAAGCCCTCCTTCGCGCTTGGGGCAAGGCCTAGGCCTAGTGAAAGGCTAAAGACCCCCTCAGCAAAACGCCCCCTCCAGATGGAGAGGGCGTAAGCTTCATTTAGCAGTCAATGAACCTATCTATTCGCTCAGGATGAAGAAATAAGTCCTTGAAATTTATCTTTGTTGCCAATGATCACGAGGACGACCAAGGCTACGAAAATAGCGGCCCCAGCAATGTTTGCCGGATCCAACGTCAGGTGAAACATGAAGGCGTTAAACGCGAGTGGCGCGATCAGCACGGCTGCTAGGCCAACAGCCCTGTTGAGCAAGAGCATTACTGCGCCTGCTATGTAAATGAGGCCCATGGTCTTAAGAATATAAGACCCGCCAATGACACTCATGTATTCGGCCGCGAAGCCTTCGAGGGGCGGGAATGACATGAAACCTACGAACTTATTTAGACCGAATATGATTAGCATAAGCGCAAGGAGGTATCTTGCGATGAGCGATACTTTTTCCATGGTGTTTCCTTTGTATTTATTTTTGGGGTGAATAGAGGGTTCCGCTCTAGGACGACGAGTAGGGGATCAGCTTGATTGATGGAAAGCGTGCAATCTCTAGGGATCTGACTACCGTCAAAGCGGGTTCTCGTTAGGGGAAATCCCAGTATAGTTGTTTTTCCCCGCGTTTCAATCCAAAGAGATGATGCCTTTCTTAGGACTAAGCGCCTTAGATCAGCTCGCAGTCATCTCGGCTTGGGAGCTTTGAGAGGAGCCAACGTTTGTGTGGCTCTTGAATACGTACTTCATTAGTAGGCCTCTCCTTGGAGCGAAAATCCAAACCAAAGTGAAAACCGCACCCGCTACGACGCTCATCCCTCCAGCGATTGAGGCGTCAAGCCAGGTTGCTAGATGAAAGCCTAGTACCGCGTAAAGGGCTGAGAAGAGGGCAGAAAGCCAAAGAGTGCGGGGCAGTCGATCAGTTAGGAGCATGGCTGTGGCTCCAGGAAATATCAGCATGGCGATGACCAGAATCACGCCTACGGATTCGAAGGAGCTGACGATCACGACCGACAAGAAGAGTGTGAGACCGTATTGGAAGCGGCCGGGATTGATGCCTAGCGATGCCGCTAGCCCTGCATCGAATGAAGTGACTAGAAGCTCTTTGTAGAATGCCAAAAGAAGTCCTATCGCTATGATTGCGATTGCGGCCATTCGAATAACGGGAAGCGGACCGATTTCATGTCCTCCCAAAACCACTTGATCTTCCAGTGGTATCCAGCCGATTTCCCCATACAGCACGCATTCCGCGTCGAGGTCGACTGAATCGGCAAAGACTGATATCAAAACCACTCCGATCGCAAAGAGGCTAGAGAAGACGATTCCGATGGCGGCGTCTGGCTTTATTCGTGACGACTGTCGGATTGCTTCGATCAGGGCGACGGTGACGACTCCGGCGGCAATGGCGCCGATCATCATGGGCAAGGTGTCGCGGGATTGAGTTAGGAGAAATGCCAGCGTGATGCCTGGCAGGAGACTATGACTGATGGCGTCGCCTACTAAAGCCATTCTTCTTAAAATGATGAAGCAGCCAATCAAGCCGCAGGTCGCCGCTACGAGGAAACCCATGACCACGATCCAAATGGTGTTATCGAAATAGGCACTCCAGGGTTCGACAAACGTCCTATGGAAATCAAAGGCGGGCAGGAAGTTTTCTCGCATCTTAGTCTTTGCTCTCCACGTTTCGGGTTAGACGGTCACCTGTTCACGACTTGGAATAAGCCGTCCATGAGGGTCTGTAATCGGATTTTGGAGACGATCTTCCAGTCGCTTGACTAGCTGTTCGCCTAGCAAGTGCTCGATCTCCTCTGCGTCGTCGTGCACGTGATCGACTTGGTAGTGGGCGGCATTTGTAAGATAGAGCTCCCAAAGCCGATGATTCCTTACGATTTCGCAAGCTCGCAGCCATCCCGAGCTGGTTAGTCTGAATCGGGCTTGACCACTCATTTCTAGATGAGAGTCCTTTTCCTCCACTTTGGCCATATGGGCCTTTATGAGGTTCTCTACTTCGCGTTCTACTGACTTTAAATTCGTGTTTCTTTCCTGGGCCAGTTCTTTCAATTCGAAAACGCGTCTCTCGAAGTGGCCATGCTCGCAAAGGTGAAATACGGCTTTAAGCGTATTCTCGAGAGCGATACGCTTTCTCTGTCTGCGTCGTCGAAGCATCTTGGGAAGAATCCCGTGACGAGGTCCAAGATAGATCGCTAGAAGAAAGATAAAGGTGGCTCCTAGCACGATGAAAGGACCGGTTGGGAGGTCGTTGGACAAATAGGAGATGAAAGCCCCAAGCACTCCGGCTAGCATGCCGAACAACGCGGCTAAAAGGAGCATCCAATGCATACGATCAGTTAGGAGAAAAGCAGCGGCAGCTGGTGTGATCAGCAAAGCGGATACAAGCACTACACCCACGGCTTGAAGCGAAACCACAACGGCGAAGGCTAGCAATGCCATCAGCGCGTAGTGCAAGGTCTGAGCGGGCATTCCCAGACCTTTGGCGAAACCGGCGTCGAAGCTGATGGTCAGGAATTCCTTGTAGAAAAAAAGGAGAACAAGAATGGTAATGGCTGATATGATACCGAGTAGTTGTATGTCTCCTCCATTGAAAGCCGATGCCTGGCCGAAGAAAAACTTGTCGAGGCCTGATTTGTTGCCCATCGCCATGTTTTGAATCATGGTAGTCATGGTAATTCCCAGACCATAAAAGCCGGCCAGGACCATTCCCATGGCGCTGTCTTCTTTCAAGTGGGTTGTGCTTTTGATCCATCCCACTAACGCTACTCCGAGAATGCCGGCTGCTGTGGCTCCGATAAAGATCACCCATGGGTCTTTCGAAGCATTCCAAAGAAACCCTGCCGCAACGCCGGGTAGCACAGCGTGAGATAGCGTGTCACCCAGTAGTGAAAGTTTTCTTACAACCAGAAAACTCCCAAGTATGCCGCAGCAGAGACCGATCAAGACGGTGCCTAAAACGGCCATCCTTACCGATGGCTGCTGCAAGGTCCAAAACTCGATGGCCTGCTCCTGCCAACTGGTCTCGGTGAGATAGCCAATTTTGGCCGCTTGCGAAACGCTAGCGAAAACGAGGATGCCGAGTATCGAGGCCAACGCTCTCCAATTAAGTCTGCAGTCGAAACCGCAACGTGGCTTATTCCGAGATGTTTTCATGCGTGTCGCCTTCGAGTTTCTTTTGAGCTCGGCTCAAGGCTACCTCGGAAAGAATGCTGAGTCTTCCGCCGTAGGCGGTCTGCAGATTCTCGAAATTGAAAACCTCTTTGGTTAGTCCGAAAGCGGTCACTCGCATATTCAAAAGCAGGATACGATCGAAATAGTCTGGAGCGGTGGTTAGATCGTGGTGGACGACGATGAGCGTCTTGCCTTGGCTTTGCAGTTCTCGAAGAATTTCGATAATGGCCGCTTCGGTTGCGGCGTCTACGCCGACGAAAGGCTCGTCCATCAAATAAAGATCGCTCTCCTGAGCCAGAGCTCTGGCCAGAAATACGCGTTGTTGTTGGCCTCCGGATAGATTCGAAATCTGACGTTTCGCATAGGCATGCATATTCACTTTTTCCAAGCATGCCATGGCGATTTCCTTGTCTGATTTGCTCGGTCTTCGAAGCGGTCCCAATCGACCGTAGCGGCCCATTAGCACGACATCCAACGCGTTTACCGGAAAGTCCCAATCGACAGACTCGCGCTGAGGTACGTAACCGACACGGGTGACCGATGTCTGAAACGGTTTTCCAAAAACCTTGATCCAGCCGCTGGCCACCGGAAGCAGTCCCATGATTGCTTTGATGAGGGTGGATTTCCCCGCTCCATTGGGTCCGACGACGCCTACCATCGAGCCTTGCGGCACCTCGAGATCGATACCGTACAGCACCGGCCGCTTGCTGTAGGCGACGGTCAAGTCATGAATTTCAAGTGGCGGCAGCGACTTCGCTGAAGACTTGGCTATGGATTGTGTCTTCGCCTCTTGCATTGCCCCAATATTATTTCAACGCCTCCACGATCGTGACCAGGTTATGTTTGAACATACCTTCGTAGGTACCTACGTCGAACGAGAGCCCATCCGGACCTGCTTCCCTATGGCCTTTCATTCCCATGGCGTCGGAAAACAGTTCGCCACCAATCTTGGCTCCGGAATCCTTGCTAATTCGTTGTATGGTTGCGGGGGATACGCTGGACTCGACAAAAATAGCTTTGATGTTCCGTTCCTTGATGTACTCGACGATCTTCACGATATCGGCGAGGCCAGCTTCGCTCATGGTCGAAATGCCTTGCACGCCGACTACCTGAAAACCGAAGGCCTTGCCGAAGTAGTTGTAGGCGTCATGACTGGTAACGAGGATGCGATTTTCTCTTGGGATTTGGCTGACGTATGAATGCCCCCATTCACGCAGAGCTTCATATTCGGATTTTAAAGAATCGCCTCGCTTTTTAAAAACAGTTGTCCGCATTGGATCGACTTCGCTTAGCGCTTCGACGACTGTATCCACGCAATAACTCCAGAGAATCGGATCGAACCAGACGTGCGGATCGTAGTGTCCTGCGAACTCCTCTGGCTCGAGCAGTTCCGATTCGGGAACGCCTTCCGTGACAGCGTACACGGGTTTCCCGCGTCGACCCAACCGGACCAGTAGATCCGCCATGCGCCCTTCCAAGTGCAAGCCGTTGTAAAGAATGAGATCCGCGGACTGGAGGGTGTTCACGTCACCTGCAGTAGCCTTGTACAAATGGGGGTCTACTCCTGGTCCCATTAAGCCATGCACTTCGCCATATTCGCCAAGCACTGCGGCTGCTAGATCGGCGACCATCGTCGTTGTTGCGGCCACCTTGAGACCTTGGCTTTCTTCCGGCGTTTGGCTTCCGCAACCAGCCATGAGCGTTAGGCCGAGGAAAGACAGCAAGGCTAGAATCAAGAAATGGAATCGATCGAGAAGGGGTCTCATTCGGTTAGTCATCTTTGAAAATCTAAATTCGCAACTGGATTTATTGTCGATCTTGAAGGTGGCTAGCGTCCTCCGCGGACACTGGATAAGGCGCGCGCGATGCCATCCGCGTAGTCCTTTGGCGAGGACTTGAGATAGCTATGGCGCCACAGTTCTCTATCCGTCTGAGGATCGTAGAGGATAATAGTTGGAAAGGCCTCGACGTTCCACTTCGCTTTCAGCAGTTGGTTTCTCCTTTGCTGGCGAGGGGCGAGCTTCCTTCGTTGCGGGAAGTCTGCTCGAACGAGAATAGCCTTGGAAGCCGCCAGCGATTCGAATTCCTCCTTGGCGAAGACTTCGCTTTCCAGCTTTTGGCACCAATGGCACCAATCCGAGCCAGTGAAAAGAAGCAGCATCGCTTTCGCCTCTCGCAAGGCCTGGACTTTAGCCTGCTCGAAATCAGCCTGCCGAAAGCCTCCCTCTTCTGGCTTCTTGGCTAGCAAGTCGGACGAAACGAAAGTTCCCAGCCAAAGGGCCAGAAAAGCCAACTGTCGAAGATTTTTCACCATGAAAGATTAGCTTTCGCGACAATGCTGCGTGGGAAGCGAGGTCCGTAAAAATAAGTGGTGTCGCGATTAGGTCCCGAGGTGAGATCCTTCTGGCGCTGGTCGAAAAGATTCTTTACTCCAAGAGTGATATCGAAATGTAGATTCGTATCCGAAAATTCGATATCCATATGCTTGACGAGAGTGACGTCGACTACGAAGAAAGAGTCTGTAGCTCTATTTAGAGTACCTTCGACTTCTCGAGCGGCGATCATGGGACCCGTGTAGATAACGCCTAGGAAAAAGTCGAAGAGCTCATCATTGTCATAGCTTAATTGAGCGACGCCCGTCCATTCGGGGGATTCCAAGTAGCTTCGTTCGAAGATGCCGGGCAGGACTTCCTGGGCCTCGTCGAAAGTCGCGTCTACGTGGGTTACGCCGATTTCCCCCTGCCATCTATCTGAAAATCGATAGGCGGCGTTCGCCTCGAATCCGCTTACGCTGGAACCGCTCGCATTTATCCGTTGCTTGAAGGCGGAGCCATCGGCGTCGGTGAAGACCCGATCGGAAACGTGAAAGGTGTCTCGAATTTTCGTTGAGAAAAGTTCGACATCGGCTTGGAGCTTTCCGTCGAACTTCGAAGGCGTCCAGATAAAGCCTCCGGCGTAGGATGTCGATGTCTCCTCTTTCAGGTCGGGAGCGTTTCGGGTTCGAGTCGGATCATCGAGAATCTCGATATGAAAGTCCTCGTCGAATATCTCTGGAGCTCTAAATCCCGTGGCAAGCGAACCGCGCCAGGTCCAGTCCTCACTGCTTGCGTAGCGCAGGGCCAGGCGAGGGGAAACAGCCCAATCTTCTAGTTCGGAATGTTTGTCTGCGCGTAGTCCTGCTATGACTGTTACGTTTTGAGCAGGCATCCACTCGTCTTGAACAAATAGGCCAATGTCCGTATAGTCGTCATCCGCAATCGGGTCCTCCCCGAGGCTGGAAGCGAGCGATCCGTCGCTCTTCAAGGAACGGTCTAGACTGTCGCGCTTTTCATCGAAAACGTCGTCAATCTGGTATTGAGCTCCCCACGACAGATAATGGTCGCCGTGGCTCGATGAAAAAAGCGAATCGAAGTAGTATCTTATTGTATCCGAATATCCATACAGCAATTTCGATGCTTCGATGGCTTCCTCGTAGGCGAGAGGGTCATACCCATCTTTTCCAGGTAGCGTGACATCGCCTACGCCTCCATAGTAGCTTACGCGATCTACGTAGGAAAAGGACGCCGCAAGTCGGTAGGTCAATCCCGATCCGTTGCCTTGTTCCCACGCCACGCCGCCTCGATGCCAATTATGCTCGAGTTGTTCGGTGATTTGCGACTCATGCGGAAGGAGTTCGAATCGGTTTCCTCCTCGCCGCTTCTCCCAACTATACGAGTAATTGAAAGTGATTTTGCCCGATTCGGTAGGATAGGCCCAGGCGTTTATACCCAACGTGTAGAACTCTTTTTCAGTGATTTCGGAAAAGCCGTCGTCGTTGAGATCGACCGAATCGCTGTCATTGTATTGGCCATACAAGGATGCGGCCATATCTCCATTTTCGCTCGACCAATTAAAGAGTCCAACCGAACTGAAAAAAGGATTTCCGTCCACGCTTTCAAAGGAGACATCGTACCTGCCACTCGTTTTAACAGGCTCTTTGGGGAGAATGTTAATAACGCCGGCAACCGCTCCGGGTCCATAGAGCGAAGAGGCTCCACCCTTGACGACTTCGATACGTTCGACGAAGGCTGTAGGGATTTGATCGATACCATAGACGGAGGCCAGACCGGAGAACAGTGGTTGACTGTCGAATAGCAACTGGTTGTAGCCGTGGCCCAAGCCGAGCATCTTGATCTCGGCCGTTCCGCAGTTCTGGCAATTGGCCTCGCTACGTATTCCAGGCAGGTATTCTATGGCCGAACCAAGGTCTCGCGTAGCAGCTGATTGGAAAAGCTCTGGGGCCAGGATTTCCGTGCGAATCGGCACTTCTTTCGCCAGACGCTGGGTTCTAGTAGCCGTCGATACGACCTGAAACGCATCCAGCTCGAACGCCTCTTCGCTGGCATCCGAAGCGTTCGTGCGTAGATTCCAGCAAAGAAAAATCGCCGTCACGGCAAACAGTACCCCTCGTGCAGCTAGAGCATGATTTTGAGTAGCCATATTTTATATTTTGAATATTCAAAATAAGATGGCGAGCTGACTGTCAACTTGAAAACGGAGAGGTATTTCTCAGTCAGACCTTTGCCTGACAGCTTCGAAAAGCGTGATCAGCGTCGCCATAGCCACGTTTAGCGAATCGGCTTGCCCAGCCATGGGTATGCGGACTTTGGAATCGCAAGCTTCCAGCCAGTTATCGGAAAGACCGAATTGCTCGCTTCCCATTACGACCGCCAGAGGCTCTCGATAATCGACTTCCGTGTAAGGGCGCTGACCTCTAGGACTGGTTGCTACACTCCGTATGTTCTTTTCTTTCAACCACTTGATGGCTTCTTCGGTCGAAGTCATCACTGTGGGCATTGAAAAGATTACTCCTGTCGACGAGCGAATGGCGTTAGGGTTAAAAAGATCGGTCACCGAATCGCAGCAGATGACGGCATCGACCCCTGCCGCATCTGCTGAACGTAGAATAGTGCCTAGGTTTCCTGGCTTTTCGATCGACTCGACTATCAGGAGAAACGGAGGCTTGCTTAATTTTAGTTCATCGAGCCGATGATGCCATTGATCGATAACGGCTAGGAGTCCCTCGGGGCGATCACGATAGGCCACCTTTTCAAAGGCCTGCTTGCTCACTTCATAGAGTCGAGCTCCGGAACTCTGAGCTTTTTCAAGCAGTTCGTCTTCGTTTTCCCCCAGAAACCATTCTCTTGAAAAGTAGATTTCCTTAGGCTGGATGCGTTTGTCTAGCGCCCGAGAAATGGCGCGGTAGCCCTCGGCGATGAATACGCCTTGCTGGTCTCGGGCTCTTCGATTTCGTAGCTTTACTAAATTCTTGATCCTGTCGTTTTGCAGGCTGGTGATCTTTTCGGCAGAGATCATGGATCTTACTTCAAAAGCGGGATCTTCGTGGAATCTCCTTTCGAAAGTAAATAGAAAAGCAAAGGTGGCAAGTTTGGTGGAATCGTGGTTTCCTCCCGCTTGTACCCGAAATGGGGCTACACGTCTCAATAGGATTTTCCGGTCAATTCCTCGTATGTAAAAGTTGGTTATGGTTTAGGCTATTCCATTAAGTTCCCCAGGGAAAAGGCCTCTCAAGGCGCTTGTAATCGTAGTTTGGCATCCAGACCTTTTAAAAATGGCTAACCAAGGTCGATTATACCCTTGCTACCTTTCTCTAAGAGTAGGATTAATATTAAACTCGATTACCCTAAGTTTATGCTACCAGTTATCCTCATCGTTGCCGCGATCGCGATTGTGGCTATATTTTTCCTGCTCAATAACAAGGGGACTTCACAGGAGAGAGAAGGGATTGTTAAGGAGGTATTGAATAAGAGCGCCTTTGTAGTGGAGTTCGACGATCAAAAGCCTACCGTCGTTAAGCTCCATGGGGTTTCTCCTGCTTCTGAAAACGAGATGCTGGATGAGAAGATCTTCGAGTATCTTTACGAAAGCGTACGGGGGAAACAAGTGAAGGTGAAACCGGTTCGTGTCGAAACAGGCGATGTCATCATTGGAGGTGTCTATTCCCTCGCGGGAGAATATGTGAACGCCATCCTGGTTAAACAAGGTTTCGCCCGCTGGTTGCCCTCCGAAGCTCCCGATGATCAAGAACTCGCCCAGGCTCAAGCGGAAGCGAAGTCCCAGCAGATGGGCGTTTGGAATCCAGCCGTCCGGCAGTTGATGGAGGAGAAGATGCGCAAGATGGCTGCCGGCGAGCTCGACGATGACGAAGTCAGCAATCTTTCGGTCAACCCCGACGATTACGAGACCAAGGAAAGCAAGGAAGACTAGATTAGGCAATTGGCCTCTCTGAAAAGGCGCGGGAGCTTTTTCTGCAAAGAGAGCGTAGTGGATTTCTGCTCACAAGACCTTCTCTTATTCGCCAACTAGTCTCTTAAGCTTTTCCCGCCACGTTTTCGATGCTAGCTTTGAGATAACCCATGGCGAAGGCCATGCCTGCATGCCATGGAGCTTGGCATGACATCTCAGGGGTGTGGTCAGGGATGATGACGCCTTCAAAGTTGTTGTCATGGAGAATTCCCAAAGCTTTGCCCATGTTGATGTCCCCTTCGTCGATGAAAACTTCTTGGTAGCTTGGGACTTTGCCTTTTACATTCCGGGCGTGAACGTAGGCGATGTCGCCAGCCTGAGCGTGCTTGTCCAGGCTTTCATAGAGATCGCCGCCGCTCATTTCCTGCACGCTGCCAAGGCAGTATTCGAGGGCATTGGCTGGACTGGTGACAAGGCTGAGCAGTCGATCGTACTTTTCAGGCTGATTAACCAGCCGGGCGCTCCCGCGTAGATGCTCTACAGGAGGATCGTCAGGATGAGCAGCGAGGCGAACGCCGCATTCTTCCGCCACAGGAATGATGACCTGGAGGAAGTGCTCGAGCCGTTCCCAAAGTTCTTGGCTGCCTACAGGGGGGACGTCACCAGCGGGAGCGTCAGGCTCGTAGGTCATATTCCATACCATTCCCTTGGGCATGGGTGTTGAGAGATCCACTGCTTTAGAATCGAAAACAAGCGAAGCCGCTTGGCCACGTCCGACGTGCTGCTTAGTCCAACCCCAAACGCCAGCGATGCTGAAATTGTAGCCCATGATCGGAATGCCGGCTTTGCCGATGTTGCGGATCAGCGTTTTGAGGTCCTCCAACTGTGCTCGTTTTTTTGGACCATCGAGTAGGACGTCATGCCAGTGAGCTGGGTCGAAGTTCTCGACTGCCTCCCAAACCAGGCCGTGGCTTTCGATTTCCTTTCGAATAGAGGTCAGCTCCTCGACACTCCAGAGCTTGCCTTGCGTCTGGGTGACGCACCATCCGCGGCGGTCGTCGCCTCGCGACAAGCTGGGATTGCGTCCTCCGAAGTAGTCGACGAGGTGAACAACCACATGGGTTGCCCCTGCCTGGCGGGCGAACCGAAAATTATCCTGGGTAAGCGATTGCCTGTAGAGTCCGAGACCAAGTTTCATTAGGGCGGGTGGCGATTTCGATGCTACAACAGGAAATAGAGATTCGGGTTCTGTACGCCATCTTTTACGCTTTACCGTTATCAGCGTGAGGCCAGGGCTTTACGGAACAATGGCTTTCCTTTAGATTCGTCGTTCAATCTGCATGATAGATCTACTGGCGGGTTTTCCGATTTCCTAAGAAGCCGCCAATCAAGGTTCGCGAGACCGATGAAAAGACGTCGATTTCTGGGCGCCGCAATCGCGGCAGGATTAGGCTCCTGCGTATCCGCTGGAGCAAGGCTATCCGCTATGCCTGTCGAACGGCTTAGTGCCATAGGAAAGGAAGGAAATATTGGCTTTGCCCGGACTTCACTGGAAGATCTGTTAGAGGATTGCCGCCTCCAACTGTTTGATCGCTATCTCCCGTTTTGGGAGCGTGGCGGTTTCGACGAGAGGAACGGCGGCGTCATGTGCTACCTTTATGATGACGGGTCGGTGGAAAATGATCGGAAGGACATTTGGTACCAGGGTCGAGCAATCTGGGTGTATTCATTTCTCTATAACAACATAGATCCCAATCCCAAGTGGCTGGAGATCGCTCGCAAATTGCGCGACTTCATGGTGGCCCATATGCATCTTGGCGATGGGACCTGGCTCGATACGGTGGATCGTCTGGGCAACTCTACGGACAGCATTGCCATCGACCGTTCGAACAACATCTATGGAGCTTTGTTTGCCGCGTCCGGACTTGTCCAATACGCTAAAGCGACAAATAGCGAGGAGGATCTCGATTTGGCTAGACGCTCTATTCGCAAGGCGGTGGAGCGCTATGAGGATCCTCAACATCGAGGTATCGTTGCGCCAGGGTTAGACCTAGCCGGCCTTCGCGCTCAGGGCTGTTCGTTCATGATGGTCTGGCTGATTCCGCAACTCCTGGAACTCGATCGCGATCCATGGTTTGCATCACTGGTTAGCGAACATCTCGACCTTTTGGCTAACAAGTATTGGAATTCAGACTACGGCATCTCTAACGAGATTCTCTTGCACGACTATTCGCGGCCATCTTCGCTAGCTGGCTGGATGGTTCCAGGGCATAGCATTGAAGCCCAGTGGATGGCCATGGCCGAAGCCCTTCGCGAAGGAAATACAGCACTTGCCGATCTGCTTAAGGAGCGGATGCGGCGTTTGATCGAGATGAGCTGGGATTACGTTTTCGACGGTACTTGCGATACGGAGTATAATGTATTCGCTTCGGAAGGACATCCCGCTGGTCCGGCCTTGGGAATCAAGACCATGTGGGCTCAAACCGAAGTGTCGATTGGCTGTATGATGGCCTGGGAGCGTACGGGCGAGATTTGGGCCCAGGAGTGGTTCGAACGCAGTTGGCAGTTCCTACAACGAACCATGACCACCGGTCACGGAGTTTGGCGACAAGCCGTTGACCGTCAGGGAAAGGATATGCAGCGACCGGGCATTTCGATTTATCGCAAAGGCAACTTCCACCAGCCCCGCTGTCTGATGATGCTGATTTTGATGCTCCAGCGTATCCTGGCTCGAGATGATGGATCGGCCGCTTCCTCCGGACTGGGCTGATTGCGTCTGCTATGGAAAACCTGGAAGCGACGAGTATTCCTTCTGAAGTCGAGCTATTCGATTTTCAAGTCAATGGCTTCGGCGGCGTCGATTTTCAATCCGAGTCGCTTGGGCTCGAAGAAATGAGACAGGCGGTTGAGGTCCTACATCGCCATCAGGTGAAGGCGATTCTCTTCACCCTTATTACCGATGACGTCGATGCCTTGTGTCGTAAGTTGGAATGTATCGAAAAACTGAGGGTGCAAGACGAACGTATTGCCGCTGCTGTTCCTGGCTATCATTTAGAGGGACCTTGGATTTCTTCCGAGTCTGGCTACCACGGAGCTCATCCGATAGAACACGTTCGGAAACCGTCGATTGGAGACTACAGACGTTTGCGCGACGCGGCGGGTGGCAATCTCAAGCTGATAACCTTGGCTCCCGAAGTGGAAGGATGCCTTTCGATTGTAGAGACGGCTGCGAAGGAAGGCATTCGTATTGGATTGGGCCATACGAATGCCTCTGAAGAAACGATCGACTTGGCTGTTCGAGCAGGGGCTACGCTAGCAACGCATCTTGGAAATGCGGTGCCATCGCAACTTCCCCGGCACGACAATGTAGTCCAGCGCCTGCTCGCTCGTGACGAGCTGATTGCCTGTTTGATTCCCGATGGCATTCATCTGCCGCCCTTCGTTCTCAGGAATTTCTTTCGGGCGAAAAAGAAAGGTAGCGTATTTTTCACTACAGACTGTATGGCGGCGGCGGGAGCCCCGCCAGGACTGTATACGGTTGGCCCTCACTCCATGGAAGTCGGCGAGGATGGGGTTGTCCATTTGCCCGGCGACGATCGCTTCGCTGGCTCCTCACTCACTATGGATCGCGGCTTGGAGAACATCATGGCCTGGCTTTCGCTGGACAGGACGGATGCGGTAGGAATGTGCTCTACCTTGCCAGCCAAACACTTTGGAATCGATTTATAGAGGAACGTTATGCACTCATCCCACTCCACGCCTTCTCCCGTCCAGGAATTCGCTTCGGACGCTCTGCAAGCGGCCGTGTTTGCCAACCGGCAAGACATGGGAAGAGCGGCTGCGGCCTATGTGGCTGAACATTTGCGTGAACTACAAGAAGATCGCGACGAGATTCGTATCGTTGTCGGTAGCGCGCCGTCGCAAGACGAATTTTTCGAGCATCTGACCACATCGCCTTTGAGCGAGACTCTGGACTGGAAGAAGGTCGTGGCGTTTCACATGGACGAATACATCGGTCTTGCGGCCGAGAATTCGCAGAGCTTTCGAGCCTATCAGTTCGAGCATTTCGTTTCGAAAGTGCCGCTAAAAGGATTTCATCAGATCCGAGGAGAAGCGGCGGATCACGAGAAGGAATGTCGTCGCCTAAGCGACTTGCTCGCGGAACGACCAATCGAGCTGGTTTGCTGTGGCATTGGGGAGAACGGGCACCTGGCCTTCAACGATCCTCCCGTCGCTGATTTCGAGGATCCAGAGTGGGTTAAGATCGTTGAGCTGGACGATGTTTGTCGTCAACAGCAGGTGAACGACGGGTGCTTCCCTTCGATAGATGCTGTTCCGTCTCATGCCATTACCTTGACCCTGCGGGTTTTTGTCAGCGCGGCGAAGCTGAGTTGCGTTGTTCCAGCAACGACTAAAGCGAAGGCCGTAGCCGCGACGATCAACGGGCCTATTTCAACAGCCTGTCCGGCTACCCTGATGCGTCGCCATCCGGATGCTCGCCTTTTCCTCGATCCCGACTCGGCCGCTTTGCTGTGAAAGTTTTCCGCTATTCGTGCCCATTCGTCGCTTCCAAAAACTCGCCACTCTTGTGACCGACGAAATGAGGCTTGTATCGTCTACACTCTGGAAATCCAGTAGACGGATAGAATGATTGCCGCGACACAGGCCCATCCAGCGGCGAAGCCGGTAATCGAGCGTTTGGAAGGAATGCCGATTTCCAATTCCGTATTTGGAAAGAGAACACGCCGCGGGAGCGTTTGGGCTCTGTCTGGGAGTGTGCAGGGTTCCTTGAGATTCGGCTCTTCCTCGATGACGGGAGTACGCAGGAGCGTGTAGAAACGCTCGAGTTTTGTAGACTCTGTTCGGCGAGTCATGAGACTGATGAAAAAGCCAGCGGCGAAGCCCACCGTCAGATAGAATATCATCTGCCAGGGAAGGCTAATGGCTGTCTCGCCGCTTGAACGATCGAGAAGGCGAAGGGTGTCGGCTCTTGGCATTTCGGAAATCCATCGGACGAAAAAGCTTTGCGAACTGATCCACCATGCAACGAGAGCGCTCAAAGTGGAAGCCCATGCGGCAGCTGGCGTTGTTCGTCGCCAGAAGAGACCCATCCAAAAGGCGATTCCCATCATCGACGCGATTTTCCACAGGATCTCTAGCCCCTGGACTACGCCAGAAAGCCAATAGGCGTAGACGACACCCAGAGCGACAACGCCTACCGAAGCCAATCTAGCAGCCCAGAGATAGTGTCGATCACTCTCTTTTGGCTTCGCTAGTTTGTAAACGTTCCGCGTGAAAAGAGCGGAAGCCGCGATCATGAAGGAATCGCAGGAGCTCATAACAGAGGCTAACAGGGTGGCGATGAAAAGACCCAGAGCTCCTGGAAGTATTTGGGGTAGGAATTCATTTGCTAGCATTCCGTAGAGGTTATCGGGGTCAATGTCCTGGCCGATGTAGAAAGCTACGCCAGCAAGGCCAGTCAAACACCACGCTACGGTGCAAATACGTTTAGTTAAGCTTCCCACCATGAAACCGAACTGACCGTCTTGCTCTGTTCGGCCAGCGGCGCAATTGGCTAGGATATGTGGCTGGGTGACGATGCCGATGAGCGCGTTAATAGAGATCACGATTATGTAGAAGACGCCGATCCCTGCTGGGGCGGCGAGGGAGAACATTTCCGAGTTGGCGATCGTCGTTCGCATGCCATCAAGCCCGCCTACGGCACCTAGTACGAAGGGTAGTAGGAGGAAAGAGAATACGATGGTAAGGATGCCTTGAACAAAGTCGGTGACAATGGCCGCTCCCAAACCGCCTGCCGTTCCGTAGGCTACGAAAAGAACGGTCATGAAAAGGATGGCAGTATCGGAAGAGATGCATCCTCCGCTCGCTCCGGCAATGACCGCCCCCGAACCTTTCAGCATCAGTCCAATGGTGGTGATCATCATTGCAATGCTGATGATGGCGTAGAGCATAGCCACGCTTCGGTTGTAGCGGAGCTCGAAAATGTCGGCTGTGGTCAGGGCCCTGAAGCGTCGCATCATGGGAGCGATGAGCCAGTAAAAGGGCGTTCCGAACAAGTAGAGCCATTGGTACCAGATACCAGAAAGCCCGCTTATGTAGGTTTTGGAGGCTACGCCGACTGCTTGGTCGGAATGCGTACCGCTGCCGAAGGCGTGCATGGTCAGCATCCATTTGCCGAAACGGCGAGGCATAATGAAATCGCTCATGCCTCCTATCTTCTTCATGGCCAGGATGCCCAGGAAAGTAACGCCGACGAGATATACGACGAGGACGAGAATATCGATAACGCTGATGCCTAGCATGGGGCCGTTGTGAAAGGTTTTCGTCTGCGTGGGCGAGCCTCGCTAAAGGCTCGGCGAAGCGTCTTGGCATCAAAGAGAAAAAGCGATTCGATGGCGGCGGGTATGCAGGCTTACGGTAAAGTCTGACTAGAACCCATCGTGAAACCTAGCATTCTCTGGTCGAGATGTAGCTCGTGGAGCGACAACTTGATATCAAGATAGCCCTGAGGTCTGAAATTCTCACTCTTGTATTTGAAATCCAGGTACAAATATCTTACAGAGAGCATATTTGAATTCCGTATCCCGTCTAATTGGTGGGCCCGGAGGGATTTGAACCCACGACCAAGGGATTATGAGTCCCCTGCTCTAACCACTGAGCTACAGGCCCGTCAGTGAAACAGTTGAAAAAAGATGGAGGTTGCGAGAGCAAGATCAAGCTTTCGTTTTATACGAAAACCTTGGTTCAGTCACTATTCCTTCATGAGATTAACCAAGCCGTCGATTGAAGCCAGAGCAGCTCCTGATGAAAGTTGACAACCTCCTTTGCCCTTCAGAGAAAGCCCTTTCCCGGTGCTGCTAGCCTTCTAGAAAGAGTGGATGTAAGTCAAACCCAGCCTCTTGATCCTTCTCCAACAAACGCCCCGCTCTAGCAATTTGCTTTTCCAGTTTAGGAACCAATTCTTTAGAGATGGGAGCGGTTTTATCTTTTTCCTTTTCCGTCGCAATAGCTTGATTCTCGTATTTGCTGCAGGACAACTCCGTGGATCCTATCTTAGGAAGATTCGCTCATTTATATGGAAAACTTCGATAATAGTCCACTAGTGATTTCGTTTGCTATCTTCACCTCTCGCCAGAGCCGTTTCGCTAGTATCATCTCTCAAACGATCACTTGCTATCTTTTTACTGGCTCGCTCTTTTTTAACTCCTGCTTTGGCTGGCTCAGAAGGTCTAGCTTTGACTCCAGAATCGCCTTCCTCATCTGGTAGCAGGTTCTTGCTAATCAACACTCGCTTAGTTGCTTTCAAGTCCCATACAAAAAAAGACACTTGTTTGTAAATGAGATCTCGCGAGCCTTCCTCATCTGTTTTAATTTTATTGTACTTATTTTTCAGATACTGGGAGTGATTCTCTAGAGTTTCTTCGATCGCTTTGACGAGAAGCGTATTTCGAGCAGGATCTTGAATCAGAAAATTCACACATTCCCGAATTCGTTTATCCGGTCCTACGATATCCTCGTCCTTGTTCAAGTGATTGGGGATCAACCCCCTGTCCTGAAGTGTTTCCCACCCCAGTCGCTTTAGCAGCATAGCGGCATACACCTTTCTTCTTTCAAGCGATTCCTCGCAGGCTTCTAGCTGCCTTTTCAACTCTCGTTCGTTTCTTGCTTGCTGTTCGGAGGTCCTGTAGTTGCTGAACAATCCATGGAGTTCCTTTTTAAGGTCATCTTCATAGTTTCTCTGAGCGATGACATTAACCAATACGTGCAAATTTGAATACCGCTCAACCATAAGTCGATCATTGATTTTTTGCAGCAACATGTCGTAGAGCTGAATCAACCCGACCCAGGTTGTTCCCTTCGTGGACTGAACCAAATTAGACCTCAATATGATCGAGGGAGAAGACGCCAAAGCCATTGTAATTAAAAAATTGTTACAGGGAAGGTTTTGAGCCAAGGCTAGATAGATGAATAGAATAATTGAAACAAATAATTGCAAGGAAAGTAGGAGAATGTAGCCTTTCGATCGCAAGGCATCCTGCCAGCTCCCATCGTACCAACGCGACAGGTCCAACACTGTCATACAGGCAGCAACCAAGAAAATAAGAGTGAAGTTAATGACCATAGTCGCAGTGCCAAACCGCTTAAAGAGAAGATCAAACTTGAACCAAAACTTGTGCAAAAAGCTCATGTCGCTTTTCATCTCGTGGAGCTTCCAATGACCGCCCTCTATCTCGTAAACAATCAGGGGAGACGAGTTCGCCAGTTCAGAAAACTTCATTTCGGTTTTGGGCCCTCTTTTTTCAACACCGCCATCCATTAGCGTCTCGAAGTAGTCTCTAAAATTCCTTCGAAACACTGCACGATTTTTGGCGTCAATCGCATTTAACTCTGAACACTGGTGCAGAACAAAATACATCGTGTCGTAAGCCAATCCTCGGACATCATCGTAAAGCCCTTTCCCCGCTTCAGATTCTGGCATTGGCTTTGTCGCGGAAACACTATAGATGTGGTCTACTTCATCTTTGATTTGGCGGGCATCGAGATTCGTGAAAATCAAAGGCTCGTAATCAGAGTCCTTCTTCTCCATATTATCAATCTCATTAAGAATGGCTGAAATTTGATGCCTTTCGGCAAAGATACCCAAGGCCTCTGGCCGATTCGACAAGATTTCGGAGAGACTATCTCTCAGGTCTAACATAGGATCGTATTTGTAGGCAAAGTACGCATCGCTATCTCCGAACTCGCGTATAACCTCCTTGCGAAACGCTTCTTCTCCACGACGGCCGAACTCGGTGTCAGCATGCAAAATGGCAAAGGATCGTATCCAGTGCTTTCTGAGGAAGTCGTAGATCATATGCGACCGCTTGGTCACGCCAACATTTGTTCTGAAAAACCAGTCAGAGCCGTCGAGATCCATATCTGCTGTTGCAAGTGGCGAGATGATAGGAACCTCAAAATTAGAAAACTCCTCCTTTTCTTCAAATGCGCGTGCAAAAAGATCGCTATCTGTGGGGCCAATCACAATATCGATATGTTGATTTCTTAGGGCTTCTCGGAGTCGAACAACACCTTTGCCTGGACTGGTATAGCTCAAGTCCACGATGCAAGCCTTCACTCCACTCTCGTGTATCGAATCCTCCAATGCTTCGTTGAGCCCCATTCTCATTTTTCGATGAGCGGGTACATCCAGGTATAAGGCTCCAATGCGAATGCAATTCTCCTCCTCGCTTTTGCAGGCATGGGTGATGCGCATCGCATCATTACTGACCTGAGCAAAGCCTGCTAAAAAAACGGTTGTCGAGAGAGAAAGAATACCGATGCGAAAAGCCTTCAGACGCATTTTCTTCCGAGGGGGTGAGTTGGAGTTGGGGTATAAAACTCAATACAGCCTCTGTAAGGGTGACAGCTCTATCGAGTTCCGAAAGATCAAATAAATAATTATTCGAGCATTTAAATAGATGACAATATGAAATCGTATGCAAGCACTTTGGCATTATTCGCTAGACTGACCTCATTCAATTCGAACTATTCACATGAGAACGTTAACCTTCACCTTCTCATGAAATCTGCTCAATCCAGTCTAAATTCGATTACTTTTTATTCCCTTTTAGTTGTTCCTCTTCTTAACCATAAAGCCATCGGCCAGTGTCCATAGTTGAACATCAGTCCGATGAGGTGTTCGAATAGAGGATCGGTATCCTACAAGGTAGAGAAAGGTCCAAGGGTAATGACGACTTTTCGGCAATCTTTTGGCGTCTACTATGATATCGAAAACCGATGCCTCTCCATCGCTCTCGAGGTTCGAGACTATTTGCAAAAAGATGAATTAGACGCTCGGGATACTGAGAGGATGGTCCTTTTCATCATTTCCGTTGCACGTGCTCACTTCGCTTCTGCGTGTGACTAAACATCTCTCTTCGTCGACATCCACTATTTTATTCGGTATTTGAATACAGCATAGATTTGTAACCCTAGGCCAAAATTTGGGAAATTTAAGCTAATACAAGATCACTGTAACAAGCTTGTAACTCCAGATAAGGTGGCTCGATTTCAGATTAAATAAGCTAACATTAGCTAGCTACCATTATGATTCTGTATATTGTTTACTCCGCAATCAAAAGGTGTCAGCTACTGGGACCTCGAAACAACCACTGAGCTACAGCCCCGTGCTAAGAATTCGGGAAATTGGACCTTTCACTCCGGATGCCGAGTGCAGTTTTGGCGCGATTTATTTCTCCTCGGGATTATGCTTTCCGGGAGTGGGTCTTACTCAATCACCGTTTCGATCGGGCAGTTAACGGTGTTGGCCAGAAAGCATTCTTCGTGGGCCTTGTGGTGCAAGGCCTCCAGTTCCTCTGCTGACGGGGCTTTCCCTTCCGCGAACGTGATTTTCGGATGTAGCTCGATTCTGGTAATGGCCATCTTCCCCTGTTGGTTTTTCCCAAGAAATCCCACCGCTTCGTCATCGTAGCTGTCGACGACGAATTTTCTGAACGAGGCTAATGCGAGAAAGGTCAGCATGTGGCAACTGGCCAGCGAAGCTACGAAAGCTTGCTCTGGATCGACTTTGGAGGCGTCTCCCAGATAGGCAGCCGCGGCCGATGCTTCCAGGGTAGCTCCATTTTCGAAGCGCACGAGATGGTTTCGGGAGTAAGTCTTGTATTCGAAGTCTCCTCCTTCGCGTTTCCAATGGAGACTAGCCTTATGTTCTGACATGATTAACCTTTCTGAATCGAGAGACTAACGACCATCCTTGAGATCTGTCGTCAATTGAGAAATGGAGGAGCCCTCTCTGATCGTCTGGCCCCGAAAGGGTGATCGCCTTCCGGCATTTGTCAAAAAACGGGTAAAGTCGGGTATCATTTCGAAATCCTAAGCTCATCGGCGGAGCTGGTCGATATCGTAACCTGACGTTATGAGTGATTCACGCCCGGAGAAGTGTTCTCACTGCAAGAACCCTTGCACCATCCATTTGACCCAGATTGTCGATGGCAGCTGCGCGAAGGTCGACCTTTGCCAGGATTGTCCCGTCGCCAAAAATGCTCAGTCAAACGAGTCTTTCAATCTCATCGGCGATTTCGGTGGGCCTAAGACGATAGCCCCTTCGTTTGATAAGAAAACGGGTTGTCCGGCTTGCGGTTTTACTAAAGAGAACTTCAAGGAGCGAGGACGTCTTGGCTGCTCCTACTGCTACACCTTTTTCGAATCGAGCATCGAACCGATTTTGGAGAACATTCATACCGGTACAGAGCATTTGGGCAAGTGTCCCGGAAAGGAGAGCGGGCGCCCGAAACAGATGGACCTTGGTGAGCTCAAGAAAAAGCTTAGCGAATTGATCCTGCGCGAAGAGTATGAGCAAGCCGCGGTGGTACGCGACCAGATCAAAGAGCTTGAGCCCTAAGTCTACTATTATTTGACTGTTTTTGTCGTTATTTTTTCGATACGAATTTCGGATCAGCCTGGATAAGTCGCGAAGTTCTTTTACTAATATTTAAGACTTCCTGACTTGTAGATGGAATCCCACTTTGCTTTTTATCTCTTGATAGGCAGGTGATTAACGATTCGGACATCAGGTTAGGCGGTATGAAACGAAGGCTCTTCTTGCAACGGCTCGCTGGGCTGATGGCAATGGGTGGGTGCGCGTCCAAACTGGTTGCTGACGAGATTCATAAGACCTACCGCATTCAAAAAGGAGATACGCTTTCCGAACTGGCTGAAAAGCACGGAACCACCGCGAGCGCCATACGAAAAGCCAATGGCTTGAAGAACGACCGAATCATTGCGGGACAGCGTCTCCTTATTCCCGTGAAGCCTAGAGGCGTCGAGGATTTCGAATCCGTGACTCGAGCTTTACGCGTTCCTCGCGATCGTTGGAAATTCGTCGTTGCCCACCATAGCGCGACGCCGAATGGCAATGCTGCTATCTACGGGCGAAATCACTACCGTCGCGGAATGAGGGACGGCCTAGCCTACCATTTCGTCATTGGAAATGGGATCGATTCAGGGGATGGAGAGATCGAAGTCGGCCCCCGATGGCGAAAGCAGCTCCGCGGTGGCCACGTCAAATCGCCTATCTACAACCAATACGGAATTGGTATCTGCTTTGTCGGGAATTTCATGAAAACGCGCCCAACCGACAATCAGATAAGCTCCTTTCATCGGCTTATGGAAACATTGGCAAGCGACGTCCTAGGAACCAATTACAGTTTTACCGTCCACAAACTTATAAGAGGCGAGCAGACCGCTTGTCCGGGCCGATATTTCCCTACGGACGCGTTACTGTCAAAATACACGTCGTAGGCATTCTTAGGATACGGCATCGATCGACCGGAAATTAAGCGTCAATTCTCTGTGAAAAGTCTTCGCGAAGCTGAAGTTCGAGGCGAAAACGGCAATTTAAAAGGAGTCGATTATCGATCCCATTCCCATGGCAGACGCGAAAAAAATAATTCTCCTAGAGGACGACCGATCGTCCGCGAAACTCGTTTCCACTTTTTTGGAGAAACGTGGCTATCAGGTTCTCGAAAGCCATTCGGCTCGCTTTGCTATTGAACTGGCCCTGAAGGAAAGGCCTGATTTGCTCATCGCCGATATATTGCTTCCTGACATGAAGGGCTCCGATGCCGTGAAAGAACTCCGAGCTTCTTCGGTTGGCAAGGATCTTAAGGTTCTCTTCATCACTTCCTTGCTCAACAAGGGCGACCAGCCTATGAAGGAAATAAAGCTTACTGTCGACGGGATTGACTATCCTGCTCTTGGCAAACCCTTCAAGCCTGACCAACTGGTCGAGATCGTTCAGCGATTGCTTGGCGACGACCGGAACTAGAGGAGACTATTTTCCGCTTCCCGCCCTTATTTGAAGTCAAGGGTGATAACGCATTCCAAATGCTTGGTTTGGGGAAACAAGTCGAAAGGCTGCACTTCGCTAACCTGATACTCCGCTGCCAAAAGCGATTTCAAATCCCTCATCTGTGTAGCTGGATTGCAGGAAACGTAGACAATGCGTTTTGGTCTGAAAGCGATCATCTGCTTGAGAAAATCTTCATTCGATCCTTTCCGTGGGGGATCGATAATCACGGTGGAGTTTTCTCCCTTGAAGCTTACCTTCGCGAAGATGGAAGCCGCATCGCCCATGACGAATGATACATTGTCGATCTGGTTCGATTCCGCGTTCCGGGTCGCATAGTGAACGGACTGCTCCGAGACTTCAATGCCCACCGCTTGCTCGAATTTGGAGGCGCTGGTGAGGCAAAACAATCCGCTGCCGCAGTAGGCGTCCACTAGAAATTTGGACCCGGCTTCGCTTGCTTTCAGGGCGACGTATTCGGTAAAGGCTTCCAGAATAGATGGATTGTTTTGGAAGAATTCGCCGGCAGGGAACGAGAAAATTAAACTGCCCACCTTTTCTCGAATGATAGCCTTGGGATCTGTCGTTATGCCGTCCAAGTGCTCGCGGATCAGCAGTGTCGCCCCTTTTTTAAAGGGTTTTGTGAGTTGCTGTTGCTGAACGTCGGCTTTCAGCTCGGCAAGTTTCCGATTCATGTTTTCGGAAACGAGCGGGCAGCTCTCGATCTCCACATAGCTATGGCGAGAACCTGCTCTCAGAAAGCCGATTCGTACGGAATCATCTTTCTTCGGCTTAGGGAAGTGCGGCGTGAGTTTCGATCGATAGGCGAAGGTTTTTGGCGATGAAATCGGAGGGTTTACCTCTGCTTCTATTCTGGCCATATGCCAAAGCAGTTCTTTTACCTGCCTTGCCTTCCATTCGAGTTGGGAAGCGTATTCCAAATGCTGATACTGACACCCTCCGCAATGTCCGAAGACGGGGCATGCCGGTTCGATTCGTCGTGGCGAAGGTCGAATAACCTCAATCAGATCCGCTTGAGAGAAATTCTTGTCGTTGCGAAAGACCCTAGCTCTCACTCGTTCGCCAGGCAGAGCGTAGGCGACCATCACCACCCAATTGTCACAGCGGCCGAGCCCCTGCCCCATGTTGGTGAGAGTATCGATCTCCAGCTCGATCTCTTCTCGATACGAGAAAGGTTCGGGATGAAAGCCCCTTGGGGCAGTCATTGGATCTTGTTGTTTCATTCGGAAGTCTGGATCCCGACCAAGAACCGGAAGGATTCGGAAGGCAAGCAACGAGACGGTTTCTCGTTTTTGGCCGTGGTGGAACGAATGTCTTTATTGACTTCACGAAAGGGGCGCTCTTCGTGGAGAGCTAAGATGACAATTTTTGAGAAACGTGATCAATTGGTGGAAGAGTTGATGCCGTTCGAAGACCATTTCGAAAGGTTCGCCTACATCATTGATCGATCGAAGTCGCATCCTTCTCTGGACGAGCAATACCGCATCGACTCGTTTCTCATCGAGGGCTGTCTGTCTCGGCTTTGGATTTTTCCTGAATTTCGAGAAGGAAGATGCTACTACACTACGGATTCCGACGCGGCCATTACCAAAGGGACTGCCGCGTTGCTTTGCGAACTATACAGTGGGGAATTCCCGGAAGACGTCGTGGCTCTCGAGCCTGATTTCCTAGCGGAAGTCGGCATCACGCAGCACCTTTCGCCCAACCGCCGCAATGGCCTCACCAACGTGCGAAAGAAAATCAAGGCCTATGCCGAACTCTGCCTGAAGAACCTTCAAGCGGAGTCCTAGTCCAGCTGGAGTTTCGACACGATTTCCTCCAATTGAGGCCGTGGCCTTTCTTTGGGAGGCTGGTTTTCGCTGCCGATGTAGATGAAGCCGATAATTTCCTCGCTCCTCGGTACGCCAAGAAGATCCTTCACGCCGTCATTGTAGGCGAACCATTCGGTAAGCCATTGACTGCGATAGCCGAGGGCGGCCGAGGCGATGAGAATGTTCTGGCAAACCGTCGCGCCCGATAGAATCTGCTCGCTTCTCGGGGCTTTGGTCGAAGTGGTTTGCGAAGAGACAATCAATAACAGAGGAGCTTCCTTGGGTTCCTTGGCGTTTGTCTTCTCCAAGCTGGCAGGATCCCCTTGATGCAGATCCGGCAATCTCGCATGGAGTTTGTCTTTGGTTTCCTTATCAGCAATCTGAATACGCCAGGGGAAAATGCCCTTATGGTCGGGAACGCGTATGGCGCATCTCAAAATCGTTTCGAGCTCTTCGGAGTCAGGTCCAGGCGGGACGAGGTTCATTGCCACTAGGGAGCGTCGTTTGAGCAGAAGATCGATGGTTTCGGGCGAGGTCCTCATTTGCGCAACTTAGAAGAAGCTTTGCCTATTGATCAAGAACTGCTAACGCTACGCCCTCGAAACATGACGGACCTTGCCAGACATGAGCCATTCATGGGTGAAGCGATTCAGGAAGCGAAAAAGGGCGATCCTGCTTTGACATCACCTAATCCGCGAGTGGGCGCGGTTATTGTCGAAGATGGAAAGATTGTCGCTCGCGGCCATTTCGAACGAGATGGTGGGCCTCATGCCGAACGACGGGCATTGCAAACCCTGAATCGTCTACCCCGTTCTGGAGCCATCATTTACGTCACCCTAGAGCCGTGTTCTACGCACGGCAGGACGGGAGCATGCACTGACGCGCTTATCGAGGCCGGGATATCGATGGTGGTGGTTGGAGCCCTTGATCCGACACCAGCCCATCGTGGCAACGGACTTAAGGCGCTGCAAGATGCTGGAGTGGAGGTTGTATCCAATATTCTAAAACACGAATGCGAAGCCTTGAATCCTGGCTTTGCCGGTAGGATTTCCTAGCCAGATGCTTAGGGGTATAAACAAGATTATCGCTTGGATGGCAATCAAGCTGATTCGATTCTATCAAATCGTCTTGTCGCCCATGAAATATGCTCTTCTTGGTCCAAATGCTGGCTGTCGTTTCCAGCCAACCTGTTCCCGATACGCCATCGAATGCTTTAAGGAACTGCCCTTCCATAAGGCGTTCTACTTTTCAGCTCGACGCATTCTACGTTGTCATCCGTGGGGAGGATCTGGATACGATCCTGCTCCTAAGAGCGGGAAAGATAAGCATCCGCAAATCTAGAACGCGTTTTTCCACATCATCGATTCCATCGGACGTGGCGAACGTTTGGTGTACTTGGCTGACTGTTTCGAATTATAGGGCGTTTCCACAGCTCCTTCCACCGTGAAATAGATCAGCTGGCCGATGGGCATTCCGGCATAGACGCGTACTTGCTGGGCTACGGAGATCTCCAGCGTCCAGTGATTGCAGAAACCCACATCGCCTTTGCCGGCTGTCGCATGAATATCGATTCCCAGTCGGCCAACGCTCGACTTTCCCTCGAGAAAGGGAACATGCTTGTGGGTTTCCGTATACTCGATGGTGGATCCCAGATAGGTTTTTTTCGGCTCTAGAATGTAGCCCTCCTCGGGAATCTCGAAATGCCGAATTTCGTTATGCTGCTTCGCGTCCAGCACATCGTCGATATAAGTAGCTAGGTAGGGGCTCAGATGGACATCGTAGCTGTTCGTCCCCAAGTCGTCGCGATTGTAGGGATTGATTACGATTTCGCCTTTTTCTATTGCACTGAGGATCGCGGTATCCGTGAGAATCATACTAGTTTTCTATCAGATTCTTTAGGACGCTCGCCAATCTGGGAAGATTCGAAGAAGTGATGCCTGCCACATTGACGCGACCGCTTTCGACGATGTAGATGCTATGCCTCTCGCGAAGCTCAATGGCTTGTTCTTTATTGAGACCGGTAAAGGAAAACATGCCTTTCTGGTTTTCAAGGAAGCTAAAATCCCGACTAATACCAGCCTCTTTCAATGCATTTACAAACTGGATACGAACCTGATTTATCCGATCTCTCATAACGGCGACCTCTTTTTCCCATCGAGATCGAAGCTCGGCGTCGCCAAGCACCGTTATGACGATATCGCCGCCGTGCGTGGGCGGATTGGAGTAGTTCGATCGAACGGCGACTTTTATTTGGCTGGCGACACGTTGGTTCTCTTCTCCGGATTCAGTTAGAATGTGTAGAGCCCCTACGCGGTCGCGGTAGAGCCCGATGTTCTTTGAGAACGATTGGGCTACAAAACAGGGACCCCTGCTGCCGGCAAGTTTTCGAACGCCGTAGGCGTCTTCGTCGATTCCCGTTCCGAAGCCTTGGTAGGCGAAATCGAGAAAGGGGATCCAGCCTCGTTCTGTCGCTATCTCGGCCACCTCGTCCCACTGTTCTGGCGAAAGGTCAGCTCCGGTCGGATTATGGCAGCAGGCATGCAGGATCACGATATCGCCAGCGGGTATGTTCTGGATCGATTGCTTAAACGCTGGATAGTCGAGGCTCAGCGTTCCGTGATCGAAGTAGGCGTAGTTTTTCGTTTCCAGGCCTGCCGCGGAAAAGACACCCTTGTGATTGGCCCAAGTGGGCGTACTCAGCCAAATGGTTGGCGATGACAGATTCTTGGAGATGAAGTCGGCTGCTACGCGCAAGGCTCCTGTTCCTCCAGGTGTATGGACGGTTACGATGCGGCCGGACAAGCGGCTTTTCAAATCGGGTCCGAAGCAGAGCTCCTGGGTTAGGGCTGCGTAGTCGGGTTTGCCCGGAATGGGTAGATAGCTCTTGGTCGTGTTGCTTTCGGCCAATCGTTTCTCGGCTTCGCGCACTGTATCCAAAATAGGCGTGACACCCGAGTCGTCGACGAACACGCCAACTCCAAGATTGATTTTCTCCGGGTTGGAATCCGCCTTAAACGCCTCTGTTAAGCTGAGAATAGGATCAGCCGGAGCGAGTGGTACTGATTCGAAAAGCGACATTTTTCCTATTGGTTGAAGTCAAACTAGCTAAAGTGACGGTTGACCGTAGATGTACCCATAGCGCTGTCAATCGCGAGAAGTCTCAAGCATGTGGTTGGTTGATTTATTTCTGAACTTCTGGTTTATCTGACGCTCCTAGATCAACTGCCGCAGTTCTCAATGGAAAAGGAGCCCACAGATCTCTCTATAGAATCGCGTGACGCGTTGCGGCTTTCCGCTTTGCTAGGCGAATCGTTTTCGTTGCCGCTGCTCATGGACTTGGGAGTGGCGCCGGAAGCCCTTGACGATCTTTTCGATCAGGGAGTCCTTGTCCAGGATGGGCCCTCCCAAGCGCGATTCGTTTCGGAAACGCTATCGACCTCCGCTCGGGATAACACTCCGTGGTCCCAGAAGCGGCGATGGAGCTTGAAGATCGCCGAAATGCTGGAGAAGCGACGCGAGGATCCTGAACGCGTCGCCCCTCGTTATTTGGCAGCCCAGGCCTATGCGAAGGCCAGATCCTTTTATATTCGAGCAGCTGAAGTTCAGTGTCGAAAAAACGACTACAACGCGGCGCTTCAGTCTCTACGGCAGGCGTTTGAAATCTGGCCGCCAGAAGAAGATAGGGATTTGCGTCATCGCGTTCTAAAGGAGATGGCGCGTTGCGCTGTGAACATCGGCGATTACGAAAGCGCGCGCATGGCTTGGGAGGAGATTCTGGAGATGTCCGCGGAATCGGAACGCGTTGCTCCCCAAATCGAGGCAAATCGTCAATTGGCGGAGCTGGCGGCTAAGCGGGGCGACCCTCTTGAAGTAAAACACCGGCTTCTTCAAGCGGCCCAGTTAAGTTCCCAGTCCAAAGACGCGCTGGAAGAATCCCGACAGTGGCAGATCTATGCTCAGTTTCTTGCCGACCGTGTCCGCCTGCATGAGGCAGCCGAAGCTTGCGAGAAGGCCTTGGGCGCCGCTAGGAAAGCGGACGATTACGGTCTCCAGTCGGAGGTAATAGCGTTGCTGGCTCTCGTTAAGGCCATGTCAGGGAAATCTCATGACGCCCACCAACTCATTGAAGAGGCGATCCAAATCGCGATCGACCACGAACTGCCTGATGAACTTACCGTCGCCTACCGTCGAAAGGCGAATGTGAGCGAATACTCCTGCAACTACTCGGCCTACTTGGAGCTTGAATTGGAAGCGCTTGACCGGTGTCGATTGAAGGGCGAGAGCGGAACTGAACAAGCGTGTGTGAGCTGTCTTTCCTACGCCTTCTTCCGGTTGGGTCGTTGGAAGCAAAGCGCCGAGGCGTACAGGAAAGCGATTGACGAAATGAAGGTGGAAGGCGAATTGCTGGCCGTTGCCACGGTAGTTAAAGGTTGCGTAGCCGCCTTTCGCGGGGAACGTCGGCAAGCGTCGACTGCCCTTGGGGAGGCGCTTCGGATAATTGGCATTCACGGCAGCACTGTAATGGAATTTCACGTACATTGGGGTCGTGGTCACCTGGCGATGCTGGATGGAGATACGGAAGAAGCCAAAATGGCCTTCGATGATTTAATGGCTCTTTGGAGGGAGACCGACGACCGCAAGGATAGCGTGCCTGGGCTTTTGACCGCAGCCATGTTCTTCAATGACCAGAATGACGCCTCATCGCTTGCCGCGTGTACTGACATTTTGAACACGATTGCTTCGGAGAACGAAGCTTTGGAGACTCGCGCCGCCTGCAATGCGGTTCTGGCCGAGGGAGCTTGGCAAAGGGGCCATGTCGACGAGGCGATCGCTCTTTCCCGGAAAGCTGTCGATGGCTACGAGAAACAAGGCCTGCCAATGGAGCTTGCCATGACGCGCCGTCGGCTCGGTTTAATGTACGCTTCCGCGGGAGACGCGAAAGGCGCGCAGGATCAATGGCGGCGGTCGGAGGGAATCGCTCGCGATCTGGGAATGCGACCTTTGTTAGAAGTTTTAGGGAGGGATCAAATCTCCACGGGTGTTTCCATTTCGATCGAAAAGCAAGCTGACTCGGGCGGCCTTACCAAACGTCAGCTCGATGTGCTCCGACTAGTGGCCACCGGTCTGACAAACAAGGAAGCCGCCTCAAAATTAAGTCTCAGTCCACGCACTGTTGAAATGCACATGGCTAGCGTACTGGACCGTCTTAATTGTCGAGCTCGCACGGATGCGATCAAAAAGGCCTCTGAATTGGGTCTTGTTTGATTCGCTGGTAAATTGCTCCCCATACCGTAGCCAGTTGCCGTCATTACCGTATTTCGCCGACTACCGTAGTCTGCATGGGTAATCTATGATGACGGCCTTCTTGAGCCAATATTGGCTCTCAAGCATATTAACCGCGAATTTGGAGATAATCTATATGTGTGTCGCATGCCAAACCTCACTCGATACAGCTAAAATGGATGCGTTCGGCGAACGCGTCGTCGACATTTTCAATCAGGCCTCCCTCGGCCTCATGATTTCAATAGGATATCGTACCGGATTATTCGAAGCAATGAAGCGCCTCGAATCTTCGACTAGCCACGAGATTGCCGCTATCGCCAAGCTTGACGAGCGTTATGTAAGAGAGTGGCTGGGCGCGATGACCACGGGCGGCATTGTGGACAGCGAGGATGGGAAAACCTTCCAGTTGCCGCCTGCTCATGCCGCTATGCTTACCGAGGATGGAGAAGGAGAATGCCTTGCCCATCTCATGCAATACATTGGATTGATGGGGGGAGTGGAGGACAAGATCGTTGATTGCTTCCGCCATGGAGGAGGAGTTCCTTACTCCGAGTATCCAAGATTCCATGAAGTTATGGCTGACGATAGTCGACAGTCGGTGGTGTCCACTTTACTAGAGCATATTCTCCCGCTTTCGCCAGGTTTGATCCTGGCCCTTAAGAATGGAATTCGCGTTCTCGACGTAGGTTGCGGACGAGGCTATGCTCTAAGGTTGCTGGCTGAAGAGTTCCCGAAGAGCGAGTTTGTTGGATATGATTTAAGCGCGGAAGCGATTGATTTCGCCAAAGCTGCAGCCGTCCGCGAGGGACTTGAAAACATCGTTTTTGAGGAGCGAGATCTGTCTTCTTTCGATAAAGACGCTCCTCAGGAAGCTTTTGATTTGGTAACCGCTTTCGATGCTATTCACGATCAAGCTAGGCCTGATCATGTTCTTTCAGGAATAAACAGAACGCTTAAGCCCGATGGAGTATTTCTTATGCAGGACATTGGCGCCGACAGTAATATAGCCGCTAATAAGAAGCATCCCATTGGGCCTTTGCTTTACACGATTTCCTGCATGCATTGCATGACCGTGTCTCTTGCTCAAGGAGGCCTTGGAGTGGGGGCTATGTGGGGAGAGCAGCTGACCAAAGAGTATCTCTGCCATGCTGGATTCGAGAGTGTGGAGCGACATAAGCTAGACCATGATATCCAGAATTTTTACTATATTGTCCGCCGAGTTGCTGCTTGAGAATTCGTGCTTAAACAGAATTTAATTATTGAATGTCAATGAGTTGATTATTTTTCCTTGTTGGCATTTCTTTTTCACCTAGTGAGAATTTTCGGCGTTTTTTAGGGTCTTTCATTTTATTTCTTGTTTTGGATCTTTGGGTGTCCTTATGGTGTTCGACAGTTTTCGAGCTTCTGCCATGCCGACCAATCCAATCCCTAAGGGAACCAAGAATTTAACCGTCAATGTTCCGGTGGAACTTCATGAGGAAATGAAGCGTCTCGCTTCATCATCTTCGTTGAAGTTATCCGGATACATTCGGCATCTTCTCTACATGGCTCGTGACAAACAGATTATCGTGGAGCCGGATTTGGCGGCAGACGAAAAGCAAACGCCTCCCAAGACGCTTGAGCGCGTCTAGTTCTCCTAAGTCTCTTTACTTATTGGATAGCACTTGTTCAATCCATGCTGATGGAGGGTGTTGATTAGAGTTGGCGGAGACAACCTCATCTGGTCCTGGGAATTTCCTTATGGTGATAGGTAGTCTCGACAGTGATACAATGGCTGGGCGCCTAGTTTTCCATTCGGTCACGTACTGGCGAGGATCTAAGGCGCTTTCGCTACAGGGTGAGTATTCATACCAGTATTACTAGTCATTAGCCTCTGAGTCACATTGCCTAATCGAATAACCCACGTATTGATCGAGGCTTTAATTGGCTCATTTTCCTTTATATCTTTTTTATAATGTCGTAAAAAATATGTCAGGAAAATTAAGATACAAACACTGTTGGGAATCCAAAAAACGCATCTATGGAGAAAAAGGGTACAACCATAAAGCTAGGCAATCGAGTCTTCGATACGAAGGGCGTCTTCAATGGCTCTGGGAGGAAATTGCTGGGCGAATGGAGCTCATTGGAAGGAGTCTCCTTGAGGCTAGGCAAGCGCATGGGAAGCCTTGGCTACTGGCTTGCTCTGGATTTCTATAAACAAGATACTTTGCTCATTTGGTCGGCTAGCGGTGTAAAAAATTTGCTAGTACTAGCTGACTTGCTGAAGTTCATTTGTTCCCAAAGGCGCCCCTCGCTTCTTTGCGATGAATGCCATGCCATATTGAAAGTGGTGGAGAATTGCGGTCTTGGTTGTCTCAAGAAAGGGAATACGAATGAAGCCGACCTCATAAATTCCGCGAGGATCTACCTTGCTGCTTTGAGTCTCTCCAAGGCTGTTAAAGTATGCAAGAAACTATACCAGGCGTCCAGCAACATTCAGTGTGAGGCTAGGCATATCGAGATCAAGGCCTTGTTGATTTGCAGGAAGTTTGGAAAGGCATGGCGTCGACTCAAAGCGTCGAAAAAAGAGTTTCCCCAAGAATATGGGGCCTTAGTCGACTTCACCTACGCCACACTTTGCTCGGGAAAACGATTTGCCGAACGCCTGGCTCTTGATCTTCTCGAACGCAAGATCGATGGGAGTGTTCCCATTGCCATCAAATTAGCGGAGATCTATCTCCACCGAAGAGCCTGCAAGCAAGGGTTGGTCGTTCTGAACGAGCTCGGCAATTGGCCGCACCGGAAAACAAACGACGAAGTTGAGCAAATCGCCAGTCTTCGTAACGAATTAATCAATACGATTGAATATGACGAGAACGTTAGCGGTTTGCTCTTGAAGCGAAGCGTCTTCAGCAGACTTCCGACCTTAATCTGCCTCGTCATTCTTGGAGGCTGGTTCGCGCTTCCCGCCATTAAGGAAATGCCGGAGATTTTCCGCGACGCCTCTGAAAAAGTGAAGCTTGAAACATGGGGAGCGCGATCGAAGGAAGTAATCATAAAATCGACCCTAAAGACGTCTCAACCTGGATTGACCCGTGTATACTATCATTTTGCAACGGGCTTCACTGAAAACGCTCAGGGAAGGGTGGTTCCTGCTGCTTGGAAATCGGGTTCTTCCTTAATGACTGCCAATCAGGTTGAGAGGATTCTTGCCGATCCAGAAAGCCAATACGTTTATTACGATCCCAGTAATGTCCTGAAAAACGAAATGGGTCCGGTGACTCTCTGGAGACTTGTTAAGATTTATGCGCCTCGCGTTCTGCAAGCGAAAGTTGAATACGGAGCTCTCTTGATCGTCCTGTTTTTGATCCTTCTTCCCTTTGCTATCCTGCTAGGATCCACATCGAAATCGCTCTATATCAGCCTTTCCAGCTCATGGGGTCCGAAGCCTAAGCAACTCCACGTCTGATTTATTATCTTAGCCATTGACATGTATTATGAATGGAGACGCGGCTTAATCGGCCGCGTCTTTTTCGTTTAGAGCGAGTAAAAATCGAATACCCACAGCTACATTTATGCTTAGCTGATATTTCGTGCTGGATAGTTTTTCTCCCCTACAAAGGCGAAGAAGAAAGCTCCTCAAGCGGGCCTCAATCCTTGAGTACTTCCAAGAGTCAGCGAGACAATGCCACATACGCGTAGGGGAAAAGGCCGCCCGCGATTGACCTATAAACTATCATTAAAATAAGGTCTGTCTTGTTAGTCCTTTGCTCAGTATTGTGCATATCACCATCAAGTAGTTTCGAATTCGAAGGGCAGGGGCTATGTAGCCTAAGGAGATAGGGTTTAAGATTTAAGCAAAATAGAAAATGAAACAAAGGATACTTATCAGTAAGTTACTTCGCCGGTTGCGATTAGTTTGCTGTGCAAAATCTCTCTGCTCGTTTTCCTATCCCTATAGCCGCTTCTTTCAGCCTTAGGAATAGGCTGCGCCATCCGGAGCCTCAGGCGAAGGATGGCGGAGAGAGAGGGATTCGAACCCTCGGTACGGTTTCCCGCACACACGCTTTCCAGGCGTGCCCATTCGACCGCTCTGGCATCTCTCCGAATGGAACGCGACACTAAGACGCTTCCTTCTGTGCGGGTCAATGTCTTTTGAGGTTTTCGCTTTTACGCAAAAGATTGCCTCAAAATATGGCAAAAGCCGCTTGCATGTTGATTGCCCCCGCGTACCTTCGGTCATTCCAAGCGATCCTATCAATGGTCTCTTCAAACGCAGACATTAATTACAATAGCAAGATCGAGGGTGGCGTCATCGTCACAAAGGCGGATGCTGCTATTAACTGGATCCGATCGAATTCAATATGGCCTATGCCTATGGGTCTGGCATGTTGCGCTATCGAGTTGATGGCCACTGCTTGCGCTCGGTTCGACATTTCGCGCTTCGGGGCGGAAGTGATGCGCTTCTCGCCACGCCAAGCCGACGTTATGGTGGTTGCGGGTACCGTCACCTACAAGATGGCCACGGCTCTGCGTCGCATATACGATCAGATGCCGGATCCTAAATGGGTTATTGCCATGGGAGCCTGCGCATCTTCGGGCGGGATGTACCGATCGTACGCCGTTTTGCAAGGAGTCGATAGAATTGTGCCAGTCGATGTTTACATTAGCGGTTGTCCTCCCCGTCCGGAGGCGCTGCTTGACGCGCTAATCAAGTTGCAGGAGAAGGTGAAGCAAGAGCCTGCGGCTAAAAATCTTCTTAAGGGCTGACACCTTCGATGATTCCGACCGACGACTTTCTCACCACGTTTAAAGAAAAGTTTTCCCACCTCGACGAACGTCCTTCATCCGACTGGCCGGCCTTCAATGCGTCTCCGGAAGAAATCGTCGCTATCCTGGAATCATTGAAAAAGGACTACGACTACGATATGCTGGTCGATGTAACCGCAATCGATAACGGGCTGGAATTTTCGCCAAGGTTTACCGTTGTTTACCATCTGTATTCTACAATACGTCATCATTATATTCGCCTGGCCTCCGACTTGGAAGACGATGAGAATCCAGTAGCTCCTAGCGCGACTGGGCTTTGGCCGGCAGCTGATTGGCATGAGCGTGAATGCTTCGACATGTTTGGCATTCGATTCGATGGCCATCCCGATCTTCGGCGCATCCTCATGTGGGACGAGTATCCTCATTTCCCGCTGCGAAAGGACTTTCCATTGGCTGGTTTTGAGAATGAACTGGCTGACGAAGAGATTGTAGAAGCGACGGGAACTAAAGTGAAACCCGCTCCTATGGCCGGTGGCCCTTTTGTGGCGCCTCAAGGAGATTTCATGACCGTGCGCGAGCCTCGAGCCAAAGACGAGAGCTGGAACGAACGCAGCGAGAAACCAGATTCCTGATACAAGAGACGGCTCCCGTAATTTCCTACTACCATGTCATCCGAGACAACAGAAATTTCCATTCCCGATTCCGCCGCGAGAGCAGTGGGAGCTTCCCAGGAATTCGAAACCGAGAAGCTCGAGTTGAGCATGGGTCCGTCGCATCCGTCGACCCATGGCGTTCTGCGACTCAATCTGGAACTGGATGGTGAAATCATAAAAAAGTGCGATCCAGTTCTTGGATACTTGCATCGGGGTGACGAAAAGATTGCGGAAAACATGACGTACAACCAGTTCGTTCCCTACACGGATCGACTGGATTATTTGGCGCCTCTGGCTAACAACGTTGCCTACGCCATCGCGGTCGAGAGATTGGCCGACATCAATATACCGGAGCGCTGCCAAGCAATTCGCGTTTTGATCAGCGAGTTGGCTCGCATTTCCGCTCATTTGCTTGGCTTGGGGGCCTTCGCCATGGATGTGGGCGCCATGACCGTTTTTCTCTACACCTTTACGGAACGCGAGAAGCTCTATACTTTATTCGAAGAGCTCACGGGAGCTCGTTTTACGACCAGCTATACGAGAATTGGCGGCGTTGCTCGTGACATGCCGGAGGGTTGGACCAATCGCGTTCTGCAATTCATCGAGGAATTTCTCCCCATGGTCGATGAGGTTGACGGTTTGCTGACGCGCAATCGTATTTGGGTTGATCGTACGGAAGGAGTAGGCGTTATCAGCCGTGAGGACGCTATTGCCTATGGGCTCACCGGACCGAATCTTCGAGGATCTGGCGTTGAAATGGATCTTCGCAAGGACCTACCATATTCTGGATACGAGCAATATGATTTTGATATTCCCGTTGGCACAAAAGGGGATTGCTATGATCGCTATCTGGTTCGGATTGAAGAGATGCGTCAAAGCGCTCGCATCGCTCGACAGGTGATTGAAAAGATGCCTAGCGGAGCTTTTTACGCTGAAGATGCTAAAAAGATCTTCCTTCCCCCTAAAGAAAAAGTGCTCTCCTCGATGGAGGAGCTTATCCAGAATTTTATGATCGTCACCGAAGGACCCCAGATGCCTTCTGGCGAAGTGTATTTCGAAGCGGAGAATCCTAAGGGGACGCTAGGTTTTTATGTCGTTTCCAAGGGAGGAGGCGTTCCTTATCGCCTGAAAATTCGCGCTCCTTCTTTTTGCAATTTAAGCATTCTCCCCAAGGTTTGTTTGGGATCAATGGTCTCGGACACTACATCCATACTGGGAAGTCTGGATTTCGTCATGGGAGAGTGCGATCGGTAGCGTTTTACTTTAATGAATCTGAGTCCTGCAACGATAGATCGAATCGAGAATACGATTCCCAAGTATCCAGACAAGCGTAGCGCCGTGATGATGTTGCTGCACTACATCCAGGATGAACAAGGATACATTTCCAACCAGGCGATCGAATGGGTGGCTGAAAAACTGGATATGCAGCCGATCAATGTTCTCTCCGTGGTCACTTTCTTCCCCTATTATCGTCAGGAAGACCAGAAAATTGGCAAGGTCCACGTGCGTGTTTGTCGGACCTTGAGCTGCGCGATGCGCGGAGCTTATAAGGTGGGGGACGAACTGTCCAAGAAATTTGGATGCAAAGTTGGACACTCGACGGAAGACGGTAATGTTACCCTGGAGTACGCCGAGTGCCTGGCCGCTTGCGGCACAGGCCCCGTTGTTCTAGTGGACGAGGACTTGTATGAGAATATTGAAGCCAATAAGCTGAGCGGCTTGATTGACGAGATCGAAAGGCGAGTATCCGCTCCCGAGGAGGCAACAGCGTAACCAAGGAAAGAATACGAAATGGCTCATCCTAAAGAAAATCGCATTCTCCTCAAGCACGCTGATGAAGACTACTTCTCGACGGATATCGATTGCTATTTGAAATACGACGGCTACGAGGCTTTGAAAAAGGCCTTAACGATGAAGCCGGAGGATATCCGCCTCCAAGTGAAGGCTTCGGGCTTGCGCGGTCGTGGCGGCGCCGGATTCCCATGTGGGGTCAAATGGCATGACTTGGTTGATCGCAAGAGCGGGAAGCCGATCTACCTGATCTGCAATGCCGACGAGTCGGAGCCTGGCACTTTCAAGGATCGGCAACTCATCCACAAGGACCCACATCAGCTTATCGAGGGCACCATTATTTCTTCCTTCGCTAATGATGTGAATCTAGCGTTTATCTATATCCGTGAAGAAATGCCTCTGGGAGCCAAGATTCTGCAAAAGGCGGTGGACGAGGCCCACGAAAAGGGATTTCTAGGAAAGAATATACAAGGATCTGGATACGATCTAGAAATTGTCGTCCACCGAGGAGCGGGAGCGTACATTTGCGGCGAAGAAACGGGTCTTATAGAATCGCTGGAAGGAAAGCGAGCCTATCCGAGAATCAAGCCGCCGTTCTTCCCCGCCGCGAAAGGCGTTTACCAATGTCCGACCGTGGTCAACAACGTGGAGACGCTTTGCAATGTCGTTCACATCATAAACATGGGTGGAGAAGAGTTCGCTAAGATTGGACGTCCCAACAATACGGGTACGCGTATCTGGTGCGTGAGCGGCATGGTCCAGAATCCAGGCTACTATGAAATCGAGCCGATGACCATGAAGGAGCTTCTTTATGATGTATGTGGTGGACCACTACCTGGTAGAAAGCTGAAAGCGGTAGTGCCTGGGGGTGGTTCGATGAAGATTCTGGATACGGAAGAAACCTACAAGGATCGAGATGGCAACGAATTCAGTTTCGATGATATCATTGTGGATTACGATGGCATCATGGCGGCTGGGTCCATGTCTGGTTCTTCGGGCATGATGGTGATGGACGATTCCATCGATATCCTTGAGGCCCTCGGAAACTTGCTAGCCTTTTATGCCCACGAAAGCTGCGGCCAGTGTACGCCATGTCGCGAGGGCTCCCTTTGGACCAAAAAAATCACCGCTCGCATGTGTACTGGCGGAGCGAGAGACGAGGATCTTGATTTGCTCATGGACTTGGCGAAGAATATTGGAGGCCGTACCGTTTGTCCGATGGGCTATTCGACTACCTGGCCAATCGAAAGCTACGTTGGGAAGTTTCGCGAGGAAATGGAGGCCAAGGTGAAATCCAACTCTTGTGGCATGACGAATTTCGACGAAAGGCTGATTGAGAAATGAGCGACGACCAGAAAGACGACGGCTTGATCAGCGTATTTATTGACGGCGAAGAAGTGCGTACCAAGCCTGGTACCAACATCATCGAAGTGGCGGCTAGCGTCGGGAAGGAGATTCCCCACTACTGCTATCATCCCAAGCTGAGCGTTTCCGGAAACTGTCGCATGTGCTTGGTCGAGCTAGGGATGCCTGGCAAGGATCGAGCGACTGGAAAGCCGATGCTGAACGATGACGGTTCGCCGAAAATCATGTTTTTCCCCGGACCGGCTATCGGTTGCGGTACGAATGCCGCTCCCAATATGCATATCAAGACCGACTCGGACATGGTCAAGGAATGCCGTGAGGGGGTGACCGAGTTTCTGCTAGCCAACCATCCTTTGGATTGTCCGATTTGCGATCAAGCTGGCGAGTGCCGATTGCAGGAGTTCTCAACGTCGCACGGAGCTGGATACAGCCGTTTTGTAGAACAGAAGAACGTGAAGCCCAAACGAACGCGGCTTGGCCCTCGCGTCATGCTGGACGACGAACGTTGTATCCTTTGTTCTCGTTGCATTCGTTTCTGCCAGGAAGTGGCGGATGATGACGTGCTCGGGTTTACGGATCGAGGAAGCTATTCGACATTGACTTGCTTCCCTGGCAAGCAGCTAGAAAATAATTATTCTTTGAATACAGTCGATATTTGCCCGGTTGGAGCTTTGACCAGTACGGATTTCCGCTTTAAGATGCGAGTCTGGTTTCTGAAGCAGGTTAAGAGTATCGATTTTGAAACCAGTGTCGGCTGCAACACGGAAGTCTGGTCGCGCGAGGGAAAAATCTACCGCATCACTCCTCGTCGTAACGATGCAGTGAACGACACTTGGATGCCCGACTCCGGTCGCGAATTATACAAGCTGGTCGAAAGCGATGATCGGTTGGAAATTTGCCAAGTGGACCAAGTCAAAGTGTCCCCAAGCGAAGCTCTTTCTAAAGCGGTCGAGCTCCTTCAAGCCAGTGACGGTTTGGCAATTGTCGGTTCTGGACGTTGCAGCGTCGAAGAACAGTACGCGCTGAAAAAGATCGCTGAAACAACCAAGGCCGTAGGTGTGTATTTAGTCGGTCGGTACGGTGAAGACGATGGGATTCTCGTCTCGAAGGATCGCAATCCTAACGTTAGAGGAGCCCTAATGACGGGTTTGATTGATTCTCTGCCTGAGGAATCGCTTTCAGAGTTGGGGGCGAAAATCGATAGTGGCGAAGTGAAAGCGATTCTTTCCGTCAAGGAGGATCTGATAGCAGCTGGCTTATCGAAGGCTCAACTCCAAAAGGTGGCCTTGATCTCGCTTGATACGCAATCGTATCCATCAACCGAAGTCGCAAAGGTGGCTATTGCAGGTCTGACGCCTTTTGAGCGTTCGGGAGCACTCGTCAATCAGCAGTTTCGTATCCAGAAATTTCATAAAGCAGTTCCTGGTCCGTCTGGAGCGGTTGATGATCTAGTGGCGTTAGGAACGATCCAAGCCAACCTTTCTGGAGAATCGTTCCCTTCCACCGTTGCCTCTATCTGGAAAAGTCTAGGAGAGAGTGGCCCATTCGAAGGCCTTTCTTTTCAATCGATCTCCGATGAGGGGATACTATTAGACGGCACCGGCTTCGACTCGCTTCCATTCGTGGAAGGCAAGTCCCTGCATTTCGAACCCAAACAGGAGGCGGTAGCAGCCGAATAGCATGAACGAGTTGCTACTCAAAATCACGTTCGCGCTGATTGTCGTTGTCGTTTTGATGACGCTTTGCGCCTACTCGGTGTTGGCCGAACGAAAAGTGTCTAGCTGGATACAAGGCCGGGTGGGGCCGAATCGTACGACGCTTCCTCTCATTGGTTCTCTACCAGTGATCGGCCCAATGCTTACGCGACTGGGAATATTTCAGCCAGCGGCTGATGGTCTTAAATTTCTTTTCAAAGAGGATGTCATTCCAGGACACGTTAACAAATTCTACTATGTTCTGGCTCCCATCATTTCTTTGATCCCTGCTCTGACGACGGTTACGGTTGTGCCATTCGGGCATTTTATTTATGAGGAAACCGGACGGACTATCCCGCTCGTTCTTGCCGACATCGATGTGGGCATACTCTTTCTTTTCGCCGTTGGCTCATTAGGAGTATATAGCATCGTACTGGCGGGTTGGGCGGCGAATTCGAAGTATCCATTTCTTGGAGGTATTCGTGCTTCGGCTCAGATGATCTCCTACGAATTGGCCATGGGCCTATCCGTTCTTCCCGTTTTCATGTGGGTAAACAAGCCTGGCATGGAAGGGACTCTGAGCCTTTACGATGTGGTGGTCGCACAGGAAGGCCTCTGGTTTGCCATGTGGATGCCCGTCTCCGCGCTCATCTTTCTTGTATCCATTTTCGCCGAGACGAATCGCTTGCCTTTCGATATGGCTGAAGCTGAAACGGAGTTGGTAGGCGGTTTCCATACCGAGTATAGCAGCTTCAAATTCGGGCTGTTTTTCGTTGGCGAGTACGCTCACATGGTAGTCGGCGGCGCGGTCATGACACTCCTCTTCCTGGGTGGATGGCATCCGCTGCCTTTCCTGCCTTGGGAACTAACAGGAATTATGGGAGCCGTCGTTTCGGTCCTCACCTTTCTAGGAAAATCGCTTTTCTTCATGTTCCTGTTTATCTGGGTGAGATGGACCTTGCCGCGCTTCCGCTACGATCAAGTGATGCGACTGGGCTGGCAAATCATGCTGCCACTCTCAATTGCCAACTTAATTGCCTACGCCATTATTATTTATTTCCTGGATACGTGATTTTAATTAGAAAAGAGATAGCAACTCATGGCCATCATCCTTAAAAGAAAGCCTCTCAATTTACTGGAGAAACTCTATCTACCTCAGATTGTTGCGGGGCTATCGACTACCCTCAAGCACATGGTGGCGCCGAAGGAGACGATGGAGTATCCCGAGGAGCGGCCGCCTATTCCGAAAGGTTATCGTGGCGTGCCCACTTTGGTAAAGGATCCTGAGGGTAGGGAGAAATGCGTGTCCTGCCAGCTTTGCGAGTTCGTGTGCCCTCCCAAGGCGATTCGTATCATTCCAGGGGAAATTCAAGACGAGGAACATGCGAATGTCGAAAAGGCGCCGAAGGAATTCGATATCGACATGCTGCGCTGCATCTACTGTGGAATGTGCGAGGAAGTCTGTCCCGAAGAAGCTATCTGGCTACAGAATCAGTATTCGATGTCTGGCTACTCTCGAGAAGAAATGGTGAACAACAAGGAAAAGCTCTACGAACTCGGAGGCACTTTGCCTGACCAGCATTTTAAATGGAAAAAGAAAAAGGAAGCTGAAGCAGCTGGAAACGCTCACTAGATAAGACACTTCTCCAACCTTTCTCCTCCCACATGACAGATTTCTTCTTTTATCTATTTTCAACGATCGCTTTGGCCTCTGCAGCAGCTGTGGTGTTAAGCCGCAACACGGTGAATGCCGCCATGTTTCTGATCGTCTGCTTTCTGAGTATGGCTTCGCTCTTCGTATTGCTCGAGGCCTACTTTCTCGCGGTAATTCAGGTCCTGGTCTATGCAGGCGCTGTGGTTGTCCTATTTCTATTCATCATCATGCTCCTGGATGTAAGGGAGGACGCGAAGCGAAAATTGAGTCCGTTTACTGCCGGGGCTGGTCTGGTAGGCTTTGCCATCCTGGTGATGGGGATAATAGCGGTGGTTTCCAGCGATTCGATTAAGGCCACCAGCGAAGTCCTCCCCGAGCCGAGTGGGGCCTCGCTAAAAGCTTTCGGTAACGAGCTTTTCACTACCTATTTGCTGCCTATGCAGGTGACTGGTTTCCTCCTCCTTGTTGCCATGATAGGCGTGATTGTACTGAGCAAAAAACTACAGGAGCCTGAAGAGCAGAGTTAATAGAGCGCGTCATGACAATCGGATTGGAACAGTATATTTTCGTAAGCAGTCTGCTTTTCGCTATCGGTTTCGGTGGGGTTTTATTGCGAAAGAACACGCTGGCGATCTACATGTGCCTGGAGCTTATGCTGAATGCCGCTAATCTCGCTTTGGTCGCGTTCTCTCGGTATCATGGAGCCATGGGAGGTAATCTCTTTGTTTTCTTCATCATTACAGTCGCTGCGGCCGAGGTAGCGGTAGGTCTGGCTATCATAGTCGCTCTCTTTCGCAAAAAGCAGACGGTAGTAGTCGGAGAACTGAACGCCCTGAAGAATTAGCTATGAGTCCGCAAACCTACGCTTACGCTTTGCTTCTTATCCCCCTGGCCTCGGCTTTGCTCATAGCTTGCTTTTTCCGACGCAACGGAGCGATGGCCTCTGGAATCTCCGTTGGAGCGGCCTTTCTACTTATGCTCACAGCGGGGCACCTGATTTTCAGGATCGAGAATTTCGCCCACGACACTCATTGGATTGAGCTGGGACCTCTCAGCCTAAACTTCGGTTTCCTCATCGATGATGTCGCCAAGCTTATGCTGTTCGTGGTGGCCTTCGTAGGTTTCCTCATCCATGTATTCAGTCTTGGATACATGAAGGACGATCCTAACAAGGCTCGCTTCTTTGGAGGCCTCTCCATCTTCATGTTTTCCATGCTAGGAATCGTTGTGGCGAGCAGCTTGGTAACGCTTTTCATTTTCTGGGAGCTGGTCGGTTTCAGTTCCTACATGCTGATCGGCTACTATTTTGATAAGCCGAGCGCCTCCGATGCATCTAAGAAGGCGTTCATCGTGAATCGAGTGGGAGACTTCGGTTTTCTGATCGGCATCGTGATGACCTTCTGGGTTTATGGCACCTTGGATCTGCTGGAGCTGGAACGAGCTGTAAACGAAGATCCGTCGAAGCTTTCCTTGCCTATTGCCACGAGCATTGGATTGCTGCTCTTTTGCGGAACGGTTGGCAAGTCAGGCCAGCTACCTCTGCATGTATGGCTGCCGGATGCGATGGAAGGGCCCACACCTGTTTCCGCTTTAATCCATGCGGCTACCATGGTGGCTGCTGGGGTTTATTTGCTTTGTCGTACTGGTTTTCTCATGACAGTCGATGCGGTCGAGATCATTGCTTGGGTTGGCATAGCCACTGCCTTGTTTGCAGGACTCACCGCGGTTGCTCAACGCGACATTAAAAAGATTCTGGCTTACTCTACGGTCTCGCAATTGGGCTACATGGTAGCGGCCTTCGGACTGGGAACGCTGGTCCATCTTAATCACGGAGCTTCTTCGCACGAGGCCGTTGTAACCGGTGGTGTGGCGGCAGCCATGTTTCACCTGACGACGCATGCGTTTTTCAAGGCTTTGCTTTTCCTTGGATCGGGGTCCATCATCCACGCGTGTCATCACGAACAGGATATTTTCAAGATGGGTGGCTTGATGAAGAAAATGCCCGTCACGTTTATCACATTCACGATTGGGCTTCTTGCCCTGATTGGCACTCCTATTGTTACCGCCGGATTCCACTCGAAGGATGCTATTCTGGTCTTGGCCTATCAGCAGAATTCTTTGGCTTTCTACGCTTTAGTGGCGGGCGCGTTTCTAACCGCTTTCTACATGATTCGTCTTTGGAAGATCGCCTTCTTTGGCGATCCCAATTCAGAAAACGCTGAACATGCCCATGAGAATGGACTGGTTATGACCGTCCCCCTCGCTCTGCTTTCGATTGGCTCTCTTTTTGGAGGATTCGCTTGGTTCTACCCGGAAGCTCTCAAGCCAGTCATTGCAGCTGGAGTTCAATTAAATCAAGGAGAGGGGCATGGGGCTGCCGTCGGATTTGGCGTAATTGCCTGGGCTTTGGGCTTGGTGCTTGCTTTCGTTTTCTACGGAGCGGGAGCAAAGGAAGATCGTTTTCAGAAGATCCTTCCTCCAATTCATAGAGTCCTGAGCGCCAAGTTCTACTTCGATCATGTCTATAACTGGTACGTGGCCAATGTTCAGCAACGGCTAGCTGGATTCCTGCAAATATCGGAGCAACTTCTTTTGTCCGGAGTGATTATAAAAGGTCTCTTCGCTGGCGTGTCGGGTCTGGTAGGTATTGGACTTAGGTCGCTCCATGTCGGAAATCTACACGCCTACGTGTATTGGTTTATTGGAGGCCTGGCTTTGTTTTGGGCAATTGCTTCGGGGGTATTTTGATTAATCGATTTTCGACATGAACGAATTTTCCTCTCTCATTCAATTTTCCATAGCGATTCCCATTGTTTGCGCTTTCCTGACACTCTTCGTCAAGAATTGGGGACGTCCTGCTGTGCAAATCTTGGGAGTTGCCGGATTCGCCATTCCTACTATCCTAGCATTGCTACTCTGGCTTTGGTACGATCCGTCGGAGCCAGGTGGATACGCGTTTGTCAGCAATTTCGATACAGGTCTGGGAATAATCGGGGCGAGTTTGCATCTCGGTTTGAATGGCCTATCGCTGCCTTTATTCGTCATGGCTTCGGTGGTTGGCTTGGCTGCCGGGATTTTCGCCGCGCAATCGAAGGCTGAAAACCTACACCGCTATCTATTCTGTTTGCTTATCATGCAGAGCGGCCTGCTAGGCGTATTCTCTTCGATCGACGTTTTCTATTTCTATTTCTTCCACGAACTCGCTCTCATCCCTACTTTCATTATGATAGGCGTTTGGGGTGGCCGAGAACGAAATTACGCCGCTATGAAGGTTACCATCTACCTGACGCTTGGCGCGATGCTTTCCTTGATTGGCCTCATTGTTCTGTATTCGAAAAGTGGAGCGGATTCCTTTGATTTGATCACGTTGAAAGAGACCTTGGCAGCCCAACCGCTCTCGGAATCGGTCCAGCGCTACGCTTTCGGACTGTTGCTATTCGGCTTCGGCATTCTTGTCTCCCTGTGGCCGTTTCATACTTGGGCGCCACTTGGCTATGGAGCCGCTCCCAGTTCCGTCGCCATGCTCCATGCGGGCGTGCTGAAAAAATTCGGCCTTTATGGACTGGTGCAAATCGCAGCCCCTCTGCTTCCTCAAGGGGTTGGGCTTTGGGAAGACTGGATTATTTGGCTGGCGCTTGGCAACGTTTTGGTGATCGGCTTTATCTGTATTGCTCAACGTGATTTGAAACAACTTATTGGATACAGCTCCGTGATGCACATGGGGTACGCGTTTCTTGGCGTTGCGGCCATGTCAGCTCTCGGGGCTGGCGGAGTCGTGATCATGATGGTGGCGCACGGTCTGACGGTTGCCCTCCTCTTTCAGTTGACTACTTTGATTCACCATAGAGCGGGCACTTTCGAGATGGATGAAATGGGGGGATTAGCGAAAAAGGCTCCTGTTTTGGCTGCGTTTTTCGTTTGCGCCATGATGGCTAGCATTGGGTTGCCAGGACCTGGTTTGGCTAATTTTTGGGGCGAGCTCTCTATTTTCCTAGCGGTTTACGACTTAAGGAACTGGCTCATCTTCGCGGTGGTTGCAGGCATAGTGATTTCCGCGATCTATGGACTACGAGCGATTGCCAGGGTGTTCTTCGGCGAGGAGACTGAGGCCTTTCAGGAAGCTCAAAAGGAAATTGCTGTCAAGGACATCACCTGGGCTGAACGTACGCCCGCTCTGATTTTGATCGTTGTTCTGGTTTTTATCGGGCTCTTTCCAAAGACCATCACAACCTCTCTCAACGACGCTCTTAGAAGTGAACCGGTCTACTCGCAAACCGCTTCGCTGGAAATAGACGAATAACCGAACTTTGGATACAAATGCCAGTTGATACTCTACAGCAAATCGCGGAAACCAATAGTTGGGGATCCATCTATCCGGAGCTGATATTGGGCATTCTCGCATTGGCATTACTTGCCTTGGAAGTGGTCTTGCCGAAATTTGCTCATGGACTCATTCCTCGCATTGCGATTATCGGTCAGCTAGTTCTTCTAGGCTACATTCTCTTTGTCGATCCAACGGGTTGCTGTAGTGGCGAAGCGTTTGGAGGAATGCTTTTGCTGAGTCCGGCTGGTCAAGCCTTCCGGGTCTTCTTTTTAGCCTCTTCTATCTTTGTGAGCTACTTGGGTATGGTTAGCTTAGCGAACAAGCAGCTGCCCCGTATCGAGTTTTTTCATATAACGCTGGTGATCACCGGAGCTCTCATGTTGCTGGCTCAGGCGAATCACTTCGTTATGCTCTTCGTGGCGCTGGAAACGGCAACGGTAGGATTCTATGTGTTGGTGAGTTATTTTCGTAATAACGTCCTATCTCTCGAGGCCGGCCTGAAGTACCTGATCATGGGAGCTTTGAGCTCCTCGATTCTGCTTTTCGGGATCGTCTTGCTCTACGGAGCGGCTAGCAATCCTGCTCTTGCAGGATCCAGTGTCGACTCGCTCAATTTCGCTAATCTCAAGGTTTTCCTGCAAGCCAACCCGACTGACGTGATGGCTTTGATGGGCATGTTGCTCGTGATCTCGGGAGTGGCTTTTAAAATCGGAGCGTTCCCCTTTCAGATCTGGATTCCGGACGTTTATCAAGGCGCTCCCGTTCCTACGACGGCCTTTCTCTCTATCGCTTCCAAGGCGGCTGGCTTTGCCATGCTTATCAGTCTGGTAAACGTTTTCGAACCTCTGACTGACTGGCTAACCCCCTTGCTAGTCGGTATAGCGGCCCTGACGATTCTCTTTGGAAATTTCGGAGCCTTGACTCAGCGAAATGTCAAACGCCTGATTGGCTTGTCTGGCGTTTCTCATGCAGGGTTCCTTTTAATCGGCGTTGTGGCTTCGATGAGTGTCGAATGGGCATTGACGGCTATTCTGTTCTATCTCTTCGCCTATCTGCTGGCTTCCGCTGCCGTATTCGGAGTGATGGTACATATGCCAAAGGAGGATGAAGCCGAACTTTCTTTAGACGATTTTGCGGATCTTTCGAAGAAGAATGGATTTCTAGGGCTAGCGCTCGCCATTGGCATTGGTTCGCTTGCCGGGATCCCACCCTTGGCTGGATTCATCGGCAAACTCCTTATTTTCGTCGCGGCCTTCGAGGCCGAGCTTTATGGACTACTTGCCGTCGCAGTCATCGGAGTGGTTGTATCCATTTATTATTACTTCGGCTGGTTGAAATACGCGTTTTTCGAAATTTGGAAATTTAACGACGACGAAGAAGACAGGGAGGAGCCCGTTCCAGGAGCATCTCTTGGCTTGTTTGGAAAGTTGACGCTTCTGCTAGCCATTATCGGAACGGCGTTGCTTGGCTTCTATCAATCTCCATTAGGGAACTGGCTTGCAGGCAGCTAGCTTCCAAAAAATGAGATCGACGCATCCGTAATCTTGGAAGGACGGGAAAATTCTTTACGTTTTAGACTTTTATCTATTATCGGAATGTTAACAGAATCTGTTCCGCTACCCAATTGATGAAAGTATCTGGCCTTGCAATCGTCCCCCCTCCGGAAGCCGATAACGCGTTTAAAGTAACACCTGAACTCCTGGCTTCTGTCTTAGCGCGCTATTCGCGTAGCAACCAAGGGATTGGAAAAATCATGGAGAAGGTGGACCTGGCCAGTCCGGATAAATCCATTGATCGCATTCTGAAATTCGTCGACTACGGACATGCGTCCATTGGCGGTCTCACGGGAGGAATCGCGATGGCGATCGACGATGTTTCGATGTGGCTTGCCTACAAGCTCTTTGAAGTCGCTCAGATGGCCGATGGTCAGGAGTCGAGCACGCGCTACATCACTATGGATCCTCAGAATGTACCTACCCCTGACGAGGTTGGCATGCCTGTGGATCTCGCTAAAGAATGGCTCGATCTAATTGCTATTGCCTTCGAGTGCTACGAATCTGAATACAAACGTCTAGATTCGGTTGCGGTTGAAAATCCGGAAGTGGTACGGGCGCCCGAAGATACGCCGGAAAAGGTTCTCAAGCGTATGCGGAAAAACTACGCTCTCGATCGAGCCCGCTATTTCATTCCATTCGCTACGAAAACGAATCTTGCTCTAGTGATGAGCGCCCGCATGTGGGCTCAGGCCGTCAAGCACTTGGCCTCTATGCCACAGAAAGAGGCCCAAACCGTGGCAGCTGCTCTTCGATCGGAATTGATGAAATTCTCCCCCCGGCTTATTAAGCACAGCCAAGCTGAAAAGTCTTATGAAGAGCAATGTCGCCAGGAATTTTCCGAGAGTCTGAAACTTGGCTTGGCTCGGCTTTCTCATGAGAGCCTGCCCGATGAGGTTTGGGTGAACGTCGATCGATCGGTTCCGCCTTTCCTCGAAGAGACGCAGGAAATTGAAGATGGGTTAAAGTACCGAGAAAATAGATACGGATATTGCGGATCTTCCGTAAGGCGCATGCGTGTATCCTTTGCCTGGAATAACATGGCGATTGCCGAGCTTAGAGACCTGAACCGCCATCGTACAGGACATCGTTATACGCCGTGCATACAAGCAGGGTTTTATCTGCCGCCAGAGATTGAGCGCTCGTCTCACCAGTCTTTTCTCGACAGGCAAACCCGTTTTCTCGGAAAGCTGTTAGATCGCGGCGAGCCTGCCTACCTCTATGGCCTCATGCTCGGGAGCCAAACGCCTTTCGAGCACTCGACTCACGCGGATAAATTTATCTATGAAGGAGAACTTCGAACAGGGTTAGGCGCTCATTATCGTTACGCTGAACATTTAAGCAAAGCCTTAGCGGAATTCTACAAGCAAGTGCCTGACGCCAAGGATTGGATTGTAGAAGGAACTGCGGAGCCCGAGTGATTGATGATCCCCGTTCGCGCTAAACGTCTGTTTGTTTTTGCGGCTCTTTTTCTTGTAATGAGCTGTCATTTAAACGCGACTAAGATCGATTCCTCGAAGAAGGCGCAGACACGCGTCATTCAGCCAAGCGTGCAATCGGCAACCAGTCTTAAAAAGTATCAAAATAAGCGGTACAAATCAAAGGTTATCGATCACAGTTCCAAGATTGCGAGTTCCTATGAATCTCCCTTTGGGGTAGTGAAAATGACTCCGTCTACGGATAAGAGAATTCTTTCACAGCAGGTTCTAAAGCCATCTCCAACTGTGGTGAAGAAGGATAGAGCCGAAGCATGGACTCAGTTGATGTCCAAAGAGGAATTTAGGACAGCTTACGAAAAAGCCCTGGCGGTCGAAATGAATAAGCGAGCCAAGGTCCCTGCCGTTTCACGACCAAGCGAATCTCAGGCGATTGAGGCCGCGGTTGACGAAATTTCGAAACGCAAGCCGTGACGTCTATTGCTTGCGAATCTTCTCCTTTTCAAATTCGCAATCCTCTTCGAACCGGGCTTTCTCGTTGGCCAGCTGTTTCCTGATGTCTTCCGCATCGGTGATTTTGCCTTGGGATAGAGCGGCATTGAGTTTTTCGCTTAGAAAAATTTCGCGTTCGGCAATCTTGGCTTTGAATTTCTCGTCAATCGCCGCTAGCTCCTTTTTCTGATCATCGGAGAGCGGTTTCTTTGCTGCGTCGTCCCCTTCAGAGAGGCGTTCCATGGCAAGTTCGTAAGCGGATTTCATAAGGTCGCTATAGCCTAGGTTAAGCAATGGAAGCAATCAGAAATGCAGCTAGACTTGCTGCAACAGGAAACGCCCAAAGCCATCTCAGTCGCCATTTCCATTTTTGGTCATAACCAGCTAGCAGAGCTGTCATAATAACGGCAAAGAAAGCCATGATCAGCGATGGTCTATAGGAGGCCAAGATCACATGCGAATACTCGATGGAGGCGATGTTTTGCAGTAGTCTCTCAATGAAAAGGAGAAGTAATGCAGCAGAATGATTAAACAGTTCGCTTAAAAAAGCCAAGCCGACGAGCGAAACGGAAATAGAGCAAAAGCCGGCAACGATAGCCAGTGATGCCAGGGGAAGCACAGCGATATTCGAGATGACTCCGAATACAGGATACAATTTGAAATAAAACATTCCCAGGGCCGCGGAAGCAATGAACGCTGCGAACCCAATGCAGGTCAGATTTATCAATCCTCTAGACAACGAAACGACGGCCTCTCTTCCAGGACCCCAGAATTGTCTAGGCAGATTGGAATAGGGTTTCCAGTTGTTTTGAACCCGATTTGCCAATGGGACGCCATAGAGAAGAATGGCGGCAACCGTCGCGTACGACATTTGAAAACCTGCCATGAAAAGCTGATTCGGACTCGCCAACAAGCAGATCATTGCGGACAGGGCTAAAGCGTTTAAGGCGGCTGGTTGTCGCTTTAGACTCTGGCACAAATAGAAGCAGGCGATCATGGTCATGGCTCTCCATGTCGAAGTAGCTCCACCGGTTGCAATGCAAAACAAGCCGATGAGAACTAAACTGGGTACAGGTATCCAGTTTTTAGGGATGCGAATAATGAGTAGCAAGGAATGGATACACGCGGCAATGACTCCTACGTGTAGTCCACTGACCGCAAAAAGATGCATAGCCCCATTCCTCAAAAAGACGTCCTTTTGTTCGGGAACGAGCTCGCTTTTCAGTCCCAGCATCATCGCTTTGTACAGTTTCGTGTAGGATGCTTCGAGACTCAGCCCAGCTTCGAGTAGATTTTGTATCCAATTCGAAGAGACGAACGTCAACCAGTTGATCCCCTTGGGATGGTCTACTATTTCGAGCACGCTGCCTCGATGCAGGATCGTCGAAATGCCGCATTTTCGCAAATAGTTGTTAAACCCGCTCTCTTCGGTCCGCGCTGCGAGTTGATTAAAAATGCCAATGGCTTGAATTCTTGACCCTTTTGCCACGCTCATGGGAATGAAATCCGAGTCTAGGCTGAAATAGACTCTTTCTCCAGTCAGATCCTCTATATGTTCGTTTGCGGCAATTATTTTTCCAAGCCCCGTCAGTCTTCGGTTTTCCTGCTGGTAAAGCCGGTCGATCTTAAGCTCTACCTTTATTTCCCTTTGAGGGAGCGAGTTGCGTGGAGATTCGTTTGGCTGCCAAACTGAATGGCGAGCCATGCCGGCGAGAAGCAGACAGATCACGATGGCAACTTTCCAACTATTTGTATTGTCCGTTCTGGATACGAAATAGCTGACAAGGGCTACTGCCAAGGCGGCAAGAGCTAAGGCCAGAGGCGTCCCTAGGTTTAAGTTTTGGGCAACTGCTATTCCGGAGGCGAAAGGAAGGAGAAGCCAAAGGAGGGGCGAGCGTGCGAAAATCGACGCGGCGCTCATTTGGGGAAGTGGTTAATGAACGGGATCCCTTTCAGATATACGGGACTCTCCATCCCTCTTCGTAGATATGATCGAGCCAGTTCGATCGATTCGATTATGTCTTTCCCTTTTGTGAGATTCGCAGTGATAGCAGCGCTTAGCGTACAGCCACTTCCATGAGTATCTATTCTATCGATACGATTTTGTTCGTATGCTTTAGTATTTCCTTCGGGGGTAGAGAAAACGTCTAGTAAGCGACTACCTTTTAGGTGTCCGCCCTTCAAAAGCACATTCACTTTGTATTTAGAAGCTAGCTCGGCGGCAGCGACGAAGAGGTTTTGCTGGGAACCGATCGGCGCTCCCAGCAGGTTTTCGCCCTCGTCGAGATTTGGAGTGATTATGTCTGCGAGTGGAATGAGTTCCGTTTTTATGAGGTCGACTGCTTCTTGCTTCAACAGAAGCTCGCCGCTGCTGGCAACCATCACCGGATCAATCACGACTTTCGATTTTGGGGTCGTTTTGACGAATTCGATAACCGCTTCTATAATGTCGACGGAAAACAGCATGCCCGTTTTCAAAGCCGCAGGCTTAAAGTACTCGCTAACGCGGTCAATCTGCTCTCTGACGAATGATCCTGCCATTGGTTTGATGCTGCTCAGTCTTTCAGGGTTCTGGGCCGTTAGACAGGTTATGGCGGACACTCCATAAACCTGATTGGCAGCGAATGTGAGGAGATCCGCTTGAACCCCGGCGTTCGATCCCGAGTCGGAACCTGCGATGGTCATGGCGATGGGCGCCGCAAGATTAGCGGTTTTAGGTTCAGCAGGCATTGTAGATTAAGCTAGAGAGTTGCTTGTCGGGGATCAACGTTTTGCTATAGCCTGTTTCAATAATGGAACCTCAGGGAAATCTCTTTAGCGGTGAGGAGGAAATGGATTTCGTTGCGCCTGCCGACAGTGACAGGAAAAAGGATGCGAAACGATTGCCCTTAGCTGCTCGGATGCGTCCGAGGCGTTTGGACGAGGTGGTTGGGCAAGATCATATTCTTGAAAGCGGCAGCCTGCTTCCTCGCTTGGTTCGAGCCAACTCCTTTGGCAGCCTTTTGCTCTACGGACCTCCAGGTTCGGGCAAGACGAGCATTGCTGAAGCCATTGCTGGGGAGACGGAAAATAGATTCGTGCGTATCAATGCCGTCATGTCTAATGTGGCCGAGTTGCGACAGATTCTATTGGCTGCCCGACGTATCGAAACAACCGATACCATACTCTTTATTGATGAGATTCATCGCTTTAACAAAGCCCAGCAGGACTTGCTTTTGCCGGACGTGGAAGCGGGACACATTCGGTTAATCGGAGCTACTACTCATAATCCTGGCTTCTACGTAAATGCGCCGCTGGTGAGTCGTAGTCATCTTTTCCGCCTAGAACCTCACTCTGTCGAAACGATAGCCTCTCTGTTGCGAATAGCTCTTGATGATGAGGAACGCGGACTGGGAGGGCGTGGACACGAGGCCGATGAAAAGACTCTTCTTGATTTGGCAAAGCTATGCGACGGGGACTTACGTCGAGCGTTAAACGCCTTGGAAGTCATTGCTTTGGGGTTGGAGCAAAATCAGAAGATATCCTCCGATACTATTGCCGTATTCGCCAGTGAAAGACAGATTCGATATGACGCGGATGAGGATGAACATTACAATACGATATCCGCCTTTATCAAAAGCATGCGCGGCGGGGATCCAGATGCGGCCTTGTATTGGCTGACGAAAATGCTAGCTGGGGGAGAAGACCCTCGCTTTATCGCTCGCCGTCTGATTATTTTCGCCTCTGAAGACGTTGGGCTTGCTGATTCGGGCGCCTTGCCCATTGCCGTTGCCTGTCAGCAGGCCTGTGAATTCGTGGGCTTGCCCGAATGCGAATTGAATCTGGCTCATTGTGTTGTCTACATGGCTACCGCTCCTAAGAGTAATAGTTCCTACGCGGCTTTGCAGAAAGCCAGAAAAGCTCTTGCCGAGGAACCTGTTCAGGAGGTTCCTATCTGGCTCAAAGATAGCGGAGGGCAAGTATCCAAAGCTCTTGGACACTCAAAGGACTATTCCTATAGCCATTCGTTTCCGGAGAACATTTCCGGTCAAGAGTATCTTCTCGATCCGAAGACTTTTTATCGTCCGATTCGGATTGGAGACGAGGTTGATGTTGAAAAACGATTGGAAAGGTGGAGGGAACTCAAATGTCAAGCCCAAGCGAAGCAACTCGATTCCTCCTAGTTCGCACTGTAATCAATATATCGATACAAAAGTAATCTGGACTTTGAATCGTGGCGGGAAGTCGCCACTCTCTCGTAGCAGTTTGGCAGAATGAGAGATTCTCCTGAAGCGATCTGAGAACAGACTGCTATGAACGTCGGCTTGAACAGCTTGAAATTCATTCCTTCAAGCGCGTTGTTTTCATAACCGTCTAAATTCAGGATCAGAAGTTCAAAATCGCGATCGAAGTCCGCCTTGGTGAGGATGCTTTCCAGCGAATTGGTGGTTACGTAGGAAATCTTGCGACGTTTCGGATTTTTCTCAGGAGGTTTGAGAGGCTTTCCCGTGATTCTCTCCTTCGCTTCTCTTCGAAGCTCCGAGCGAATCGAGACTTGGGGAGGCATGCCAACGACTTCAATGTAGGAATCGTGTAGCCATTGATCGACGGCCGCGACGTTCAAGGCGGTGCTACGAGTCCTTTTCTTGCGACACTTGTGGAAAAGGTGGGGCCAGGGTTCAATCAATAGGCCTTCCCAGCCTAAAGCGCGCTCGAGATACAGGCTGAAGCTTTCCTTGCCTCCGTCTCTGGCTCCTATCTCTACAAATTTTCCACCTGGTCTATTCAAAAAGGGGAGTATTTTAGAGACGTGTGGTCGCAATGCTCCCAAAGAGAAGAGTCTGTGGAAGCCTGTTTGGACTGGATTCGAGCTGCCTTTAGTTCGTTTAGACAAAATACAGAGGCGTTTTCCCCATGATACGACTGATATCCACGAAGGTTTAACCAATATGCCTTCCAGTTCGCCGGCCTGAGTATTTTACGCATCGGGATTAGTCTTAATTCATCATGCAACAGATGTTCCCTAAGTTTCTGATTATTAGCGAGAAATAGTGAAAATAGGCCTTTAATCCTAGTCTTTTCCCTCACCCGATGAAGGTGCTGGCCACCGATTTACATAAGCGCCACTGCGCATTAGTCTGTGGGTGTTCAAAAACGAATCTGACATGAGAACACGAAATTTAGTTAAATGGGTCTTTTTCTCGGCGGCGACAGGATGGATTGCCAGCTCGTACGGGGCTTCGCTGCTCGTAGAAGACTTCGATGATGGAACTTTCGGCGCATTTACGCCTGTTGGTTCTGCAGCCGTTATTTCCGATATCAGTGGCGGGTGGCATGCTGTATTAAGCACTCCTAGCTCCTTCTCCGGTGGCGGTGGCGGCGGAAATGGCTTTTCTCCCCCAGCGTCAAGTGGCGGATCAGGTTCTGGTGGCGGTTCAGGCTCAGGTGGTGGATCTGATCCAGATCCGATTGTTCCGGACCCTTCTCCTGACGACATTCCCGATGGTTCTGAGGCCTCCTACATTTATCTAACAGAAGGTCTTGTCGTCGATGTCGAATCGATACTTTCCTTTGATTTCGAGACTTCAGGCACCTCTCATTACGATAGCGACTTCGCTTTCTATATTCTTGGCGATGGTGGAATGGTTGAATTTACGGACGGTTCCTTGAATCCAGATAGCGGTACCTACACTATTCCCGAGACTCTAGAACCTGGCATTTACACTTTTGCCATCGGCATAGTTGATTCAGGAGAAACTCCAATCAATCTACTTAGCCTCACCAATGATCAGGATCCTTACGACGACTATTACGACACGTATCCCAACGTGGTTGGCGATTACCAGTTGTCCATAGACAATGTGATCCTCACTTCCGTGGATGATGCTGAGCGTGTGCCTGACGAATCTTCCTACGGTCTCTTCGCCACATTGCTTTTCGCTGGATTGCTAGCTGCAAAAAGAAGACTGAGCAGGGCCAAGACTACGGCTTAAAGCCATCGACGATTTAGTTTTTTCTCCAAGCAACAGTGGGGCTCGTGGCTTTATGCCACGGGCCTTTCTGTATTAGGGAGGTCTTTGTGTGCTTGCCTGTGAGGTTTGGCTTGGCAGATTGAGGCGTCATGCAAGCCCCTTTAGTCATGACGGTTATTAGCCCTGATAGACCAGGATTGGTTGATGAGATTGCCTCTCTCGTTTCTCAGAATGGAGGAAATTGGCTGGAAAGCAGAATGTGTCATCTTGGCGGTCAGTTTGCTGGGATTCTTAGGGTCGTTATTGCAGATGAAAACAGGGCCTCCTTAAAGGCCTCCCTTGAAAGGCTCAGCGATAAGGGCCTTGAAATCGTTATTCACGAGGATAGCGAAGATACAGGCAGCGATTGCATCGAGGTCGTTGCGATTGAAATTCTCGGCCAGGACCGACCTGGAATCGTTAGTCAGATCGCAAACGCCTTCGCCAAGCGGAATGTGAATGTGGAGGAGCTTTCGACCGAGTGCCGCAGCGCTCCCATGTCCGGAGAGCAGCTTTTTGAAGCTAAGGCCAGAGTCTGTATACCACTTAACTGCGATATAATGGATCTCCAGCAAGAGCTTGAAACGATTGCTGCCGATCTCATGGTCGAGATTTCCTTCGAATCCGTTTAGGCGATTCGGGTCGATTATGACACTTTTCTGGCTTTTCAAAATCCAGAAAGTAGTTATCCGTTTTCAATCAGTTCTTTTCTAAGCATCAGGAGTGGCATAGTCGATTTCGTCTAGCCCGCCAACCGAGTTCATTAGGATCTACGGTGGATTCAGCTTTTTATCGCTGGATGCGCATCGCTCGTAAGCTAAAGGAAACGAGAGATGAAAAAACCTATTTTCAGAGGTGGGTAAACTGTCCTCTTTGCGACTCCTGGCGCGTAGCTTGACCATCAATCTTGAATACGCATCCATGAATCAAATACACGACATATCTATTCGCGTGAGCGATGAAAACCCCAATCACCATCTTTGGAATAACAATGGGATCTGGTGGTTGCATTTCACCGTCTACCCGACTCCCTTTACTGCCGAACGCGTGCGACGCAGCCTGAGAACTCGCTCCCTTGATGCCGCCCGAATTCGTCGTGATCGCTACTTCGCTATCATCAAACGCGGTTTAGCCAAGCGTTTAGCGGAAGCCAGTTAGATTAACCTAAGGAATCCGTGTCTAGCCGTCGAATCTCTAGGAGATATTGCCCAAGATATTAAAGAGTTTCCTAAATGGCTCGAATAGGCTATTATTCGCTAGCGTTCATTAAACCAGGAATGTGATGAAAAAACTGCTTTCTTTAGTCACTCTATTCGTAGCTTCTCTTTGCATTGCCAACGAATCCGACTCTCCATTGCCTTTCGAAATTGGAGAATCAGAGGGCGGCCGAGTTAGTATCGTCTCTCCTAAATGGCATGAGAAAGACGGCGCCTGGCTCTTCACCTGCCGCCTAGAAGCCGATGCAGAGCGTCTCGTTAAGCCCGTTGCTCACATTCTTTTCGAAGGTTTTGGCGAAAATGATGAAGAACCTGCTATATGGGATCATAAATACGTAACGCGCCGCAAGTTTTTCGATAGAAACTATGGGACAAAGGTGGGAGCTTTTACGCGAGTATTGGTTAAGGAGATCCCGGTAGAGGTTAAAAAGCTTAAGATCAAGTTCGTAAATAGACCTCCTCAAAAGGCGGATTCGTAGTATTCGTAGAACGGGGACAGTGCAGAATTTCCAGTCCTGGGCGGCACCCTTTTTAATAGTCTGCATTAGTTTCTTTGAAAAAGATCTGGGCTTAAGGGCGGAAATCGTTTCCTGACAGAGGACACTCTCGTTTTTATGGAATAGAGGGGTTGATTTCCAAAATCGAATTACTACGGTGAAGGCTATGCGAATCTTCGTGCCTTCTGAAACCCTGGATACCGAGAATCGCGTAGCTTTAACCGCCGATTATTCGAAGAAACTGATTGAGCTTGGCGCCTCGCTTGCAATCGAGTCGGGGGCCGGAGAAAAAAGCTATTGTTCGGATGAACAGTATCGAGCTGCTGGAGCCTCGGTGGAGTCCGATCGTATGGCGGCTCTCAAGGAGGCCGACCTAGTTGCGCGTTTGAGGAAGCCTGCTATTGATGAAGTACAGAATCTCAAGCCTGGCAGTATGCACATCAGTTTCCTGGATCCCTTTAATGAGGGTGACCTCATTAAGGCTTTCGCAGACGCTGGAGTGACGTCCGTCAGCATGGAAATGATCCCCCGTACGACTCTCGCCCAGAAAATGGATGCGTTGAGCTCGCAAGCGAATCTTGCTGGGTATTTTGCGGTCCTTAAAGCTGCCGAACGACTTAATCAGATACTTCCGATGATGATGACTCCATCGGGTACGATCTCGCCTGCTCGCGTATTCGTTATCGGCGTTGGCGTTGCCGGGCTTCAAGCGATTGCGACAGCCAAGCGATTAGGAGCTCGTGTTGAAGCTTTCGATACAAGACCTGTGGTTGAAGAGCAAGTAAAGTCGCTCGGGGCTAAATTCGTTAAAATCGATTTAGGCGAAACAGGCCAGACTGCCCAGGGCTACGCCAAGGAGCTCACGCCAGAGCAGATTGAAAAACAGCGGCAAGGGATGGCAAAAGTCTGTTCCCAATCGGATATTGTAATCACCACTGCCAAGCTTTTCGGCCGACCGGCTCCGAGAATCGTAACGGCTCCCATGTTGTCAGGAATGCGCAATGGCAGTGTTGTCGTCGACTTGGCTGTCGAATCTGGAGGCAATGTTGAAGGGTCGAAACTCGATGAAGAGGTTAGGCTTCCAGATGGTCCTCGTATCATTGGTATCGGTACGCTGGAAGGTGGAGTGGCAGTTCATGCTAGTCAGATGTATGCCTCGAACATATACAATTTTATTGAACATTTTTGGAATGACGAAGCTAAAGCGATAAAGCTGGATCTGGAAGACGAGATCCAAAAGGGCTGCGTCATCACTCATGGCGGAGCGATTGTCCATGAGCGTTTCAAATAGTTAACTCTTCCCCTATTCAGAAAATGGATCTTGTATTGCTTTTCTTCATATTCGTTCTCGCCGCTTTTCTTGGACTTGAACTGATATCGAAAGTACCTTCTCAACTGCACACGCCGCTAATGTCCGGCGCCAATGCAATCTCTGGCATTACGATTGTCGGAGCTATTCTCGCCACCGGGATTGGGGCGGAAGGTTCTATCGGAATGATTTTGGGTTTCCTCGCCCTAGTCTTCGCCACAATCAATGTGGTGGGAGGCTATTTGGTGACGGATCGCATGCTCCAAATGTTTAAGAAGAAAGACAAATAGCCGACATGAATCGCCTCTTCTCTTTCGTTTCTTTAGATCTTTTTGCTGCAGTCGGCTCTGATGATATAATCAACTTAGCCTATGTGATCGCCGCTACCTTCTTCGTGTTCGGTATCAAAATGTTGGGTTCAGCTGATACGGCTCGACGTGGAAATATCATTAGCGGAATCGGGATGCTATTGGCGGTCGTGATTACACTGCTTGATCGAGGTATTTTGTCCTATCAGTGGATCATCATTGGCATCCTTGCCGGGGCTGGAATCGGGGCGCTTGCGGCTAGACTCGTAAAGATGACTGCGATGCCTGAGTTAGTAGCCCTTTTCAACGGCTTTGGTGGCTTGGCCAGCTTGCTGGTGGCTTGGGCCGAGTTTGAAAAGATTCGGGGGCTCGGCTGGAGTGCCTATCAAATCGAGATGCAGACCGCGTCGTTTTTCAGCTCTTTCGTTATCTTTGTTACTTTGCTCATTGGAGGCGTGACGTTTACGGGCAGTCTTTACGCCTATGGAAAACTATCTGGAAGACTCTCCGGGCGGGCTACCGTTTTTCCAGGCCAGAAAGCGCTTAATCTCCTTGTACTCATTCTCATTTTAGGGATTGGGGTCGCGTTTACTTGGTCGAGCGATCTAGAGATTGCCTATAAGCTTTTTCTGACAGGTGTTGGTCTCTCTCTCGTATTCGGATTTATGGGAGTGATGCCTATTGGCGGTGGGGATATGCCCGTAGTTATATCCCTTCTTAATAGCTGTTCTGGTCTTGCGGCATCAGCGGCCGGATTCGTAATAGGCAACAATGTCCTTATCGTTGCTGGCTGCCTGGTTGGAGCGAGTGGATTTATCCTCACAGTCATTATGTGTAAGGCTATGAATCGTACGCTGGGCAATGTGCTTTTCAGTGGTTTCGGAGCTACCAGTCAGAAAGGCGGTGATGACGATGCCGCCGAGCCAAAGGCCATTAGTGTGGACGATGCTTTTTTCGTTCTGGAGGCTGCTAGTTCGGTCGTATTCATACCTGGATACGGCATGGCCGTTGCTCAGGCCCAGCATGTTGTCAAAGAGCTTGGCGAATTGCTCGAAGAAAATGGTGCCGAAGTGAATTTCGCGATTCATCCCGTGGCTGGGCGGATGCCTGGTCACATGAATGTACTTCTAGCCGAAGCGGATGTTCCCTACGAGCAGCTTGTCGAAATGGATTCGATAAATCCGCTTATGCCAACGGTCGACGTAGCCATTGTTATCGGAGCTAATGACGTGGTTAACCCCGCCGCATCGCAGGACGAATCGAGCCCTATTTACGGTATGCCTATCATCGAAGCTCACCAGGCGAAAACCGTATTCTGCTTGAAGCGCGGGCAGGGCAAGGGCTTTTCCGGTTTGATCAACAAGCTCTTTACTATGGAGAACACGCGTATGATTTATGGAGACGCGAAGTCCACTATTTCCTCCCTGGTTAGCGAGCTAAAGGGATCAGCCTGATTCGAACCACGGCCTTTCGACAAGCCATATTCTTGACGCGCAAATAGTGACGCACGAGTATTCGCGGTAACCGCTACTCGATGCTCTTCATCTCGCCGGAGTTTCTCTTCGGGTTTCTTCCCGTTCTCGTTGCCCTGTACTATTTGCAGGGTTCTCTGTTTTCTTCGGACAAGCTGCGCGTAGGCCTTCTAACTGGGGCGTCTTTGTTTTTCTATGGCTGGTGGAATCCCAGCTATCTTCTTATAATTCTCGCTTCGGTGGGTTTGAATCTTGGAGTGGGTTCTATTCTCGTTAGCGAAGGGGCGAAACTCGGTAAGCCTGGACGCCTCTGGCTCCTCGTTCTGGCTATTGCTCTCAATCTAAGTGTTCTCGTATTCTATAAGTATTCAGGCTTTCTGCTTGGAAATGTGAATACGTTTTTCGGCACTGAATTTACCTCCGAATCGTATTCCCTGCCATTGGGTATTTCTTTTTTCACTTTCCAGCAAATTGTATTCATCGTCGAATGCTACAAAGGTCGAATCGGGAGTATCGATATTGTCCGGTATCCTCTCTTCGTTACGTTTTTCCCTCAATTAATTGCGGGGCCGATTGTTCATTATGGAGAAATCGTTCCTCAGCTTCGAACCTTCCCGAATCGAGAAAAGCTGGAGTCGATGATTAGTATTGGAGTGCTCGTTTTCATTGCCGGGCTCTTTAAGAAAATCGTACTGGCAGATAATCTAGCATCTTATGCGGATCCAGTTTTCGAATACGCTGATGAAGGAATTGTGTTTGGGACCTGGGCCGCTCTGATTGGAATGTTTTCCTATAGTTTGCAGCTCTACTTCGATTTCAGTGGCTACTCGGACATGGCTGTCGGCCTAGGACTGATTTTCGGGATAAGATTGCCGTTCAACTTCAACTCGCCGTATAAGGCGACGAGTTTTATCGATTTTTGGAAACGCTGGCACATCACCTTGTCGCGCTTCTTGCGAGATTTTCTTTATATTCCCCTTGGCGGCAATCGAAAGGGAAGTATCCGTCGATACACCAATCTAATGATCACCATGCTCATCGGCGGGCTTTGGCATGGAGCAGGCTGGAATTTCGTTATTTGGGGAGGAGCTCATGGGCTCCTTTTATCGCTCAACCATGTTTGGAGAAAAGTTCGACTGCTTGATCGACTTCGAATCTTCTCCTGGCCAACTACTTTTCTTACTGTCTCAATACTTTGGATATTATTTAGAGCGGAGACGTTTAGTGGAGCGCTCTTTTTCTACGAAGCTCTTTTCTTTAGCGAGGCCCCATTTAACGAAGGAATCTATGACTTACTGAAGACCTTTTCGAATCGAACTCAGATTTGGACTCTTCATGACCTCGGTTTTCTAGGTTTTCTCGATCAGCAGGAATACATTGGTCTTAAAGCGACGCTATTCGTTATCCTGTCGCTTCTGATTTGTCTACTCGCTCCCTCAGTCAAGTTGTTTGCCGAAAAGCTAGAAGCCGGTTCTGATGAAAGTCGAAGCTGGTTCAAGTACTATGCTCTCGCTGGTTTCATGTCCACAATCATTTGCTTGAGTTCCTTTACAACTGAAGAAAGCCCATTCCTGTATTTCCAATTCTGATATGCCTATCCTTGCAAAAAGATTTCTCGTTCTCATTTCGGTGTTTGCATTGTCAATGGCCATTTACTTTTTGCTGTATTTGATTCAGTATGACGCAAAGGTCTGGTCTGAGATTTGGGTTCCGAAGGTGGCCGAAGTGAAAGGTTCCATCGTTGGAGAAAACGAAGATGAGAATAGAATAATTCTATTGGCAGGATCGAATGGGCTTTTTGGATACGATTCGGAGGAGCTTTCCCGAATGACCGGCAAACGCGCTTTGAATCTGTCTACTCATGCTGGTCTTCCTCTAGAATACCATATTTGGCTTTTAGATCGTTTCGGACGTAGTGGCGATCTAGTGGTAATTCCCTTGGAGATCTCCTACTATTATGAGGAATTCCGTTTCGATGATTGGAGCACTCATAACCTACTTGTTTGGGGGAAGGATTTCTTGGATACATTATCTTGGTCGAAGAAATTCGATTTCATCGTTTCCACAAATCCCGAGCGGGTCGGATTGGGTCTTTTCACCACTCTCTTTCAAAAAAGAGTTCCGCCAAGTTATCATTTTAGGGACGATCAGGTCGGCGATATTATCAACGAGACTAAAGCAGTCTGGAAATCAGGCCAATATGGGGCGAAATACACGCATCTCTCCGTGAATCCCTACGGCGATATGCAGTCGAATAGCGGAAGGACTTTTTTCGAACCGATTGATTACGAATTCGAAGCGCGTGTATCCAATCTTTTCTTAAAGAATCTAGAAAACCTAAAACAACTGGCGAGCTCCCGAGAAATGTCTCTCCTTTTCACTTGGCCGGTCCTCGTTAAAAGCTCTGCTGACCGGGATGAAGAACCTGGCTATGTGGATATGCTTCGAGAGATTCAAAGCGCTTTAGAGCGACATGGGCTTTCGATTGCCGGCGATCCGGGAGCGGTGATATTGGACGAGACCTTGCTTCATGATACGATTTATCATTTGAATGAAGAAGGAAGAGAAGTTCGAACCAGGCAGCTGGCTTCTCTCATAAGTCGAGAGCTGAGCGATACTGAAGCGATTATAAGCCCTTGATAGCCAGGGCTCTCCCTAGGAGCTTGAAACCTCAAAGCAAACCAGCCCTCTATTAGCTTCTCGAATTATTCCTATCAGTTCTTGACATGATCCTACAATTGTAGTCTATTGCGAGCTGCCCCTGTATTACTACGATGAACAAAGGACCGAAAATATCCGACGCTGAGTGGGAAGTGATGAAGGTATTGTGGGATCACGAGCCGATGACTGCTGTCGAAGTGCTAGGTCTCCTGCCTCACGATCAATGGAAGCAGAAAACCGTTAATACGTTTCTAGCCCGTCTAGAATCTAAAGGTATCATTGTTTCTAAGAGGGAGGGAAGAGCCAATGTCTATCGTACCCTCCTGAGCGAAAACCAATGTAGACGAGAGGAAGGGCAGCATTTTCTTAAGAAAGTATTTCGTGGAGAAGTTGCTCCTATGATGCTTCATTTTCTTGAGAGCGAAGACTTGTCAGACAAGGAGATTAACGAGTTGAGGAAGATGCTGGAAGACAAAGGAAAATAGCATGGCGGATCTCTTTTGGGCATACTGGGACGCGACGATTAGGTTCGCTTTGCTTGCTCTGCTGCTTCTTCTTGCTACCCCGATTTTAAGACGCTGGCTTACTCCCCGAGTGCTCTGCTGGGCCTGGGCTATTTTGCTGCTCCGTCTCGCTTTCCCCTTCGCTATGCCTTTTAGCGGAAGCGTCTTCAACCTGCACGATGGTCTCCAACCCTCAGCATGGACGGAGATCATAAGGAAAGGGGTTGTCGATTCCGGTTTTGGCGAAACCATTCTGCCTCGTTTTCGCGACCAAGACGATCTGGTTCTCGCTACTCGCATCGACGTGTCCTGGGAAACAGTACTCTGGTCCATCTGGATAGTAGGCGTCGCCGGAATGTCGATACACCTCTTGGTAAATGCCCTGCGCTTGCGCCGTTTCCTTCGAAAGTCAGTCAAGCACACGAAAGGCGAACTCTACGATCTATTCAAAGAAACGCGTCAAAGATATGGCATCCACGCCAATGTGCCGCTTCTCGTTTCCAACGATGTTAAGACTCCGGGCATTGGCGGCATTCTTAATCCTCGGATCATCATTCCGCGCGTTTGCGTCGAGAAGCTGTCTCGCGAGGAAATGAAATGCGTTTTTCTTCACGAACTGACCCATTACCGTAGGGGCGACCTGTTCCTGCATCACTTTCTTTTGCTGGTGTGTTACTTGCATTGGTACAACCCGCTTGTGTGGCTCGTACTACGACAGTTTAAGATCACCATGGAGCAAGCTTGCGATCAGGAAGTCGTTGATAGTGTTTGCGTGGATACAGTTAAAGAGTATGGACTCACTCTGCTTCAGGTGCTCCGGCAGAGTCGTGTCAATGGGCCTTGTCCTGCGGGAGCTCTCTGTCTTTTAGGAAATCGCAAGAATGGAGCTCTTAGAGAACGCATCAAACTTATCTCTCAAAACCGTCAGCGAAATCCCGTTCTTGCCAGTGTCGGTCTGATGGCCTTTGCCGCATGTTTCCTGTACTCCATGACAGGAGAGGAGGCCGAACCTACCAATGAATCATTAAGATATTTCAAGCTGACCGGTTTTTCCACTCCCTTTGAAGCTGGAGAGAACGAGAACTTGATTGACTGGGTAGATGAAGTTGAGCTTTCGAAATACAAGGGAAAGAGAATCCGCATCAAGGCCCACATCGAAACGAGCAGTAGCAACGTGAATGTCGAATTTAGAGCCTATGCCAAGGGTGGAGATAAACGGATTTTGGATTTCGAAAGTTCCTTAGGTCGACCAAAACTGATGCATGCCCAATGGAGCGAAGCGGAAGTGGAAATGTGGATACCCAAATCCGCTGAGGAGTTTAACTATGGCTTGACGGTTGATGGACCGGGTAGAGCTTGGATAAAAGGAATCGAGATAGAAATTTTGAATGAGGAAAGTGAAAAGGTGGATGAGTTCGGGAGCGCTCTTCTCGCCGCTGGGCTCTAGATTATAGTTTTTCGTGTGTGTGAGAGTGCGCGGCATGCGTATGACTAACGGAGAATGGGCTGCTAATACCGTCCTCTTGCTGTCGGAGTGTGGGAGGTTATTGTCCGACAGCCAAAATCATAGGGGTGGGAGGAGAAATCCGTGAAAACGGATCTCATTTTCAACTTAATTGTAACAAATATTAGGATACAACTATCTTGCTCGTTTTTATTCTGATTGGGTTTCGATTATCGAATTGTTCAAGGATGGCTCGGTAATCGTCGAGAACGACGATTGGGATACTCGATCTAGTGCGGCGATGCTTATGACACGCTCGCCTGTTTCTGCGGAGCGATTGTTCCGGAAAGGCTAGAAAGAATGGGGATCTTTCTTATCGAAGTATTCGAGCTTGAGTAGCCATTGTAATAATTGACGGAAAGACTGAACCTCGTGTACTGAAAGCGGGAGTCTTTTCTTTACCTTGTTCCGGCCTCCCTCATCTTGGAGAAATGGATGGAGGAAGCGCAAGTGAAGGCTACGCTATTAAAGGGCGTGGCGTTGTAGGAAATCCGCGTAATCGATTTGAATCTCTGGGTTTCGAGTGGGATGAGGATGTGCCACCTGACGAGCGTCCGGCTCCTACAACGCAGTTTCTTGACGATGCGACTCAGACGATAATCGCGTATAATTCGAGCCCTGACATTCCGTACCGAGCTAGCGTGAATCCCTACCGAGGTTGCGAGCACGGCTGTTCCTATTGTTATGCGCGCCCATTTCATGAATACCTAGGTTTTTCGGCAGGCATCGATTTCGAATCGAAGATCATGGTCAAGCGAGAGGCTCCTAAGCTGCTTCGCTCTGAACTTTCGTCCTCGAAATGGGAGCCTCAGCTATTAGCTATGAGCGGCGTGACTGATTGCTACCAACCAATCGAACGCAAACTCAAACTTACCCGCCAATGTCTCGAAGCGCTTTACGAGTTTCGCAACCCCGTTGGAATGGTTACCAAGAATCGACTGGTTACTCGGGATAAGGACATTCTGTCGGAAATGGCCAAATCGCGTTTGTGCCAAGTCTTCTTGTCGATCAATTCGCTAGATTCGGAGCTTGCTCGTGAAATGGAACCGCGAACGAGCTCGCCTCGGGCAAGATTGGAAGCTCTTGCGGAACTAGCTGATGCGGGTATCCCCACTGGCGTCCTCATCGCTCCTGTAGTTCCAGGTTTGAACGACCACGAGATTCCTGGGATCCTAAAGGCTGCTTACGAAGCGGGAGCCGTTTGTGCTGGGCACATTCTGCTGCGACTCCCTTTTGGGGTGAAAGATCTGTTCTTGGATTGGGCTCGACGATCCTATCCGACCAAGGCGGAGAAGATCGAATCGCGAATAAGAAATACCAGGGATGGCAAGCTGGACGATGCTCGATTTGGAGCCAGGATGACGGGAAATGGGATCTTCGCCGAGCAGATTGAGACTCTTTTCCGAGTGAATGCCCGAAAATACAAGCTGGACAAAGCTCCTCCGCCGGTCGATGTATCCAAATTTAGAAGACCTGGCGGGATTCAACTTGGTTTCGATTTCTGAAAGACGCTAGCTTTCTACGCGGCTTAGCGTATAGGGCGGCGATTTCTGGGCTTCTCCGCCTGCTAGCATGTTCCAAAGATAAGTAATGGTGCCATCATCATTGAAAATCAAAGACATCGAATGCATATGCATTTCGGTTGTCGCGTCGATACCGCACAATTCGTCGAATTCGAAGGCAAGCTTGCTGTCGGTAGCGTTTGCCAATGTCATCCCTGGCTGGTTGTGCAGCATGCAATAGTGAGTGAGGGCCAGCTTGTCATTCTTGTCGTGATAAATGGTGATCATTTCCCGAGGAGTGCCTGCAAAGGTTCTTTCCTCAAGGGCGCTGCCGCCGGCGACAATTCGGTACTCGACCGCTATCTCAGTCGGACCTTGTCCCATATCCATGGTGCCTTTCCATGTACCGGCTAGCGTCTTCATACGCTCGAAGGCCGGGGTTCCTTTATAAGGCTGATGCCCCTCGGGGCCTGCGATGGAGCTAGTGGCAATTGCTAGGGCGAATAAAGAAGAAATAAGCGTTTTCATGCCTGTCTAATATTTAAACAAACGGTTAAATGACAAGCTTAATTCTACTCGATCTCAATTTTCGATGAGACACTTTCCCGTCATTTCTGGTGGCTGCTCAAGCTCCAGTAGTCTCAATACGGTTGGAGCGATGTCGGCGAGTCGCCGATCCTGTTGGAGTAGGGAGAGGTCTTGGCAATCCTTACCGTAAACTACAAGCTCCACTGGATTTAGCGTATGAGCTGTATGGGGTCCATCAATTGTTGGATCCCACATCTGGTCGCTGTTTCCGTGATCAGCCGTCACTAAAGCTACGCCTTGGACATCATCGATAGCTGTAAGCAATTCGCCAATACAGCGGTCTACTTTTTCGCATGCCTTCTTGACTGCTTCAAGATTTCCCGTGTGGCCAACCATGTCAGGATTGGCAAAGTTTACTAATATGAAGTCGTAATCTTTGGACAAGATGGCTGCCTTCGTTCGCTCCTTCACTTCTTCCGCAGACATTTCGGGCGCCAGATCGTAGGTGGTTACTTTCGGGCTTTCGGCCATTCCTCGATCTTCTCCTTCGAATGGCTCTTCTCGATAGTCGTTAAAGAAGAAGGTTACATGCGGATACTTTTCGGTCTCCGCGCACCTGAACTGCTTGAGACCTTTTTCCGCTAGATAGCCTCCTAGGACATTGGGCATTTTGGGCGGCTTGCGAAAGATAACGTTTTCACAGAGTCCCGCCTTCCATTCAGTCATTGCCACATAGAAAATGTCTTTCTTTTCGCCTCGATCAAACTCGTTGAAGTCGTCTTCAATGAAGGCTCTGGTAATTTCCCTCGGTCGGTCGCCTCGATAATTGTAGAAGACGACCGCGTCTCCATCTTGAATCGTGGCTAATGGATTGCCATTGGCATCCACTATCCAAGAAGGGAGTACGAATTCGTCTCCCTGCCGTGAACTATCGATCGGATTCTCGTAGTAATGATTAACGGCTTCGATGGCTTCCTTGGCTTTGAAATCAGCCTCCTTGCCAGTCAACATGTAATAAGCTTTGGATACGCGGTCCCAGCGATTATCGCGATCCATGCACCAGAAGCGACCGCAGACTGAGGCGATCTTGCCGATGCCCATTTCTTGGCAACTTTGCTCTATTTGTTCGATGTAGCCTCTGCCGCTTTTGGGCGGCGTGTCTCGTCCGTCGGTAAAGGCGTGGATGTAGACCTCTTCGATATCCGCTGCCTTAGCCTCTTTCAGGAGTTTATAAAGATGATCGAGCAAGCCATGTACTCCCGCATCGGATACAATTCCCATATAATGCAGCTTGCCGCCTACTTTGGTTTTTGCGAAGGCTTGCTGCAAGGTTTCATTTTCTCGAATGGTTCCCGTTTCAAATGCTTTGGTGATACGGACGACTTCCTGGTCGACGATTCGTCCGGCGCCTATGTTCTGATGGCCGACCTCGCTATTTCCCATGACGCCCGCTGGAACTCCGACGTCGAGTCCGCAAGCTGCCAACTCCGTTCTTGGCCAATTGGTCGAGAGATTGTCCGATACTGGGGTGTCTGCTAGCTTGATCGCATTGAATGCGTCATGCTCATTATTGTGGTTTGCCCCCCAGCCATCGCGGATGACCAGGAGTACAGGGCGCTTGCCTTCTGTCGTCATGAGAAATGTTCTAGTTCTTATTATGGGTCTATTCTAGCGGCCGAGCTTTTCTTAGATCTCCGTTTGGAAGTCTACCTAAATCTCGTTTTCTCGATGCTCTCTTACTGCGAAAGGATGGTCACTGGACCGTGAAGTCCAGCTGGAAGCAACTCGTCATCCGCATCGTAGTGGGGATGAATCGTCTTTGCGATTCGTTCGTCGGGAGGCAGTTTTGCGTCGCCGATGATTCGATTCGCCCAAGTGTTCGTAACTTCAATAACGAGATCGTTTGTTCCCTTCGTCAAAAAATCGGTCACCTCAATTCGCCAAGGATTGGTCCAGACGATGCCAACATCATTCCCGTTTAGTCGCACTTTCGCTAAGTCGCTTACATTTCCAAGATCGAGAAAGTATCTTGTATTCAAATTTTTACTATCGAAATCGAACTTCGTTTCGTAGATCGCCGTACCGCTAAAATGCCTAATATCGAAATCAGAATGCTCTCGCCAGTCTTGAGGCTTCTCGAAGGTAGTATTTAGTAGCTTTTCTGGTTGGATCTTGTAGGAAGCCTGCCAGGATTCTTCCAGGGTAGCTTCCACTTTAAAGCTAGGAAAGTTTGTTCCTGATATTGGATACCTAGAAATTTTATTTCTAAAAACCACGAAAAGGGACTGACCGGAATCCAATTTCAGAGGAACGCTTGTTCGACCATTTTCTATTTCGAAGTCAGGCAGTTCTCTTCGCTCGCCCGTTGCCGCATCCCAGAGCTCTGGCTGCAATCCTGAGACTCGAAAATTAGGCATCAGCTCTACTGCCTGATCTAGCTGATTTGAGATGTAGTAGATTTCGCCTTCTTCGGTTGATCTGTGGACCCATGGCGTCTCATCCCATTTCAATCCTCCGATATCAGGCTCTACTCCCATGTCGTTTAAAATCGATTGCAGATCTCCTTTTGCGAAAACTCGACTCTTCAATTCAGGCTCGGAGGATTCTTCCCACATTTTGTCAGCGATGTCTCTCAGTTTTCGATCAGCTGTAGGGAAATTCTTGAGACTCGGCGAGCGTACAGGCTTAGGGCCATAGATACGACCGCCTTGACTCACTAGTTCGTACAGCTTTTCCAGCAGTTCCGGAGTCATCGTTTCTTGAGGAGGGAGTATGATGAGCTCGTAGCTGGTACCGTCGGGTAGGACGAATTTGCCATGCTCGACTTCGAGCCGATTTATGACCACATCGGCGTTAATAAAATCATAGGCGTATCCGTCTGGCAATGCTGGCTCTAGAATGCCTGTCATTTTAGGAACGTCCTCACCAATGAAGTAGGCAACATCGGCGACATTCTGCCCCTGTTGGAGGAGGAAGTGAGAGCGTTTGAGGTAATCGATCCAGGCTTTGCTGTCCTTAAACCACGTGTTGTGACGATTGAATTCCGTTCCAAACCACGCATTTATTCCAGGAGCATCTTCGCTCGGCTGATGTATGTAAACATGCAGTACGAAATGATTGATGCCTTCCGTTTGCGCCCAGTCGCCGAGCTTTCTGAGTTTGTGAGGCGTTAGCATCCAATTTCTTCTGGATGTGGTAAAGGCTTCAGCTGAAACGCGTTGTTTGGCATAGGTGTGGGCTGCCGAAGAGGCTGCTCTTAGCTCTTCTTTCCCGCGATCGGGAAACACCCAGAACTCGCCTCCCACCTCGTCTGAGAATCCACCGTACTGAAGGAACTCTCCGATGAACCCCCAATGGCCGTAATTTTCCAGCCACAACCTGAGATTCTCCTCATTGGAGGCTTGCTGGAGTCCGCCAACGTAATCCGACGATATGCGATCTGCAATCAGTCGTCGAAGGTCCCATAAAAAGCGTTCCGATTGATCGACGCTACCGACAACCCTTCCACTCAGAACAGCAAGCCATGGCAGTGGGTCATAACCGTAGACCTTGGCGAAATCGCGATGAAAGTCGTCAGTCCAGTTTTGCGACCCTTGTTCGTAACTATCTGCGATCACATGGGTAAATCCTTCTCTCTCGGCATCTGTAAGTCTTCTCAATAGTTCGCCGACATAGGCGTCGAAATGCGTCTTCACCAGCTCTTGGTTCATTTTATCGATTTCCAGACCGGTCGCCTCAGGCGTAGCTGGGGCATTCTGAGTGTAGGTGGGAGTCATGCCTAGGCGGAGTACAATCCAATCGCCGGGAGGCGCTTCCCACCTGAGAAATCCTTCATCATCAATATGTGATGAAATATTCAATACGCTTTTTTCGGCCACGACTAAATCGGATGAATCTTCTTCCTCAGGGTTTGGCCAGAGGTAGGCATCCCAGAGAGGCAGAGGCGTCTGCCAAAGTTTTCCCAGCTGTTTTTCCGCATATCGTTCGAGGCGGAGGCCGCTGGTGATTTCGATTTCCCTTATGCCTCCACTCCAATTTTCACGTCTATTGCGAAAAACGAGTCTAAATTCCTTGGATACGACTGGTGGAAAAGTGATTGCGATGGGGCTGGAATTCAGGGGCCCTAGTTGAACTCGCGTGTTTCTGCGATCAAGAGTGAAGCTTTCTATGGTTCGAAATGACGATCCTTCCGATTTAGCTTGGAGTTCGACTTGAGCAAACAGCCTCTCCTCATCAGGATAGAGCAGGAGGGTTCTTGCTTGAAATGGCCTATCAACGCTAACGTCGATCGCGAGAGGATTGTCTTCGGTTGCAGCTCCTTCTGGAAAGCTGAAGCCGCTGTTCAAGTCTCCATCGAAGAGATGGGTGAGATTAGAGGTGTCGAGATTCGACTTAATCGTAGGGTTTGCATCTGAAATCAGATGCCCTTCCCCGGCGGGAACAGGTAGGGCCAACACGGCAATGTCTTGAAAATCCTCGGAAGGTGTATCCAGTTTTTGGGTTATCTTTGCCGGACCTTTAATCTTCGTTTCCGAATAGTTCACGTATCGCATGGATTGCTCGGGCTTCACCCATGGTCCACCGGACTGGCTCCAGCCAGGAGAGTTAAAAAAGCCAATATCCACTCCAATTCTCGTACCCTCTTTAACGGCGTGCTCCACCATGCCCCACCATTCGTTCGTCAAGGCCTTCACGGAACCCCGATTTTCTCTGTTAGCGTCTACATTTCCAATGTAAGCCGCTCCGATTCCCACCTTCGCCATGGCTTCCAAATCGCGCGTAATGCCTTCCTTGGAAATGGCATCGCTTATCCAATACCAGTATACAGCGGGTTCTGTTGATTTCGGGGGCGAGGCGAAGCCTTCCTCAAGAGCTGAAGACTTCTTTTCGGTTCCAGAGCATGCAAGATTAGTTGCGAGAATGAGAAGCGGTCCGATGATTTTAAGAATGCGAAGCTTGCCAGAGTATCCATTCATCCGGCTTCTGGATATCATCTCATCTCAAGGCATGGCAATATTAACTCCTAGGACATTGCATCCATCGCTCTTTAACATCCCGTCAATCCAGCGTCTTTTATCGAACGTTTTGGAAGCGTGTCCGAGTTTGATAGTCGCTGCGAACGCGAAACTCTCTTAGAGTATCAAGCAGTTCGCGTTTTTTATCGGCATGGTTGGGACTGTCCCAAAGATTGATTTCCTCAGCTGGGTCGCTTCGTAGATCGAAAAGCTGTCCGAAGTCGCGATCGAGAAAATGCACGAGTTTCCATTCCTTTGTTCGCACCATGCTAACAAACTCGATCGTATTCAAAAACATATCACGTCCGTGCTCGGCGATAACGAAAGGTCTTCCATCGAATTCATTTCCCTCCATGGCGGGCAGCATCGACTCTGCTTCCATCCATTCTGGTTGTTCGATTCCCGCCAACTCTAGAACCGTCGTTCCTATGTCCATTAGCTGACATAGCTCATTGACTTTGCGACCCTCAGGAAATCGACCAGGCGACCAGGCGATCATCGGCACACGGGTGATACAGTCATACATGGTCCATTTTTGGATGTGTCCGTGTTCTCCAAGGGCTTCCCCATGATCGCTTGTAAAAAGAATGACCGCATTTTCAAGATAGCCTTTTGCCTCAAGCGTATCCAAAATCTCCCCGATCTTCTCATCGATCATCGACACATTAGCCAAATAGTATTCCCAAAGACGTTGGAGGGTTGCCTCGTCTGGATCGTCTAGATGGACCACTGAATCATGATCCACCTCGAAGTTGTGCTCGCGAAGATCCTTGAAGGCTTGCGGCTGTCCTTCGATGTCTTCGCGTTTGATTTTCGGCAGAGGCAATTGCTTGCCCTCGTATTTTTCGATGAAACGTTTTGTCGGATCGTAAGGAGGGTGGGGACCAGGAAATCCGATCTCCATGAAAAGTGGCTTCTCCGGTTTAGGTTTCGTTTCTAACCACCATTTGGCGGTGTTTCCGACAAACATGTCGGACTGCATGTCTTCCGGCAATTCCCATTCGAAAGCTCCCATTCTCTCGCCATAGTCTGGTCGTTGGCGATAAAGCTCTCTTTGCTGTTTGACGAGACCTCGAGCGTGCAAGGCCTTGTCCCATTCGTCATAGAAATAACGCTCCTCCAAGAAACGGTCCTTGTTTTCAACCACGTAACGTTCGTGAAAGCCTAGAGGCGTATCCATGGGACAAGTATGCATCTTGCCGATATTCACGCAGTAGTAGCCACTATCGGCCAAAGTATCGACCCAAGATTCTCGCCAACGATCTCCATTCTTTAATATACCATGAGAATGTGGATACAGTCCGGAAAATAGACTGGCTCTCGAGGGGGCGCAGGAAGGGGCCGTAATGTGGCATTGAGTAAAAGCCACCCCCTCGTCAACTAAACGGTCGAGATTTGGCGTCTCCATGTATTCATAACCTAGTGACCGAACGGTCTCATAGCGTTGCTGATCGGTAATGAAGAGGAAGATGTGGGGAGGGTTTTCTGCTGCCATATGAATGAATGATGATGCTCTACCCGCTTGACCATCTGCAAGCAGATACGTGTCCTATTGTCGAACTTGCTTTCGGCATGGACTTGGTTAATGTCGCTTTCTGGAAATGGAATCGGAAAAGCAGTCTGTGGCTATTCTTGGGGCCAGCACTAAGCCAGAAAGGTATTCCCACATGGCTCAGCAAATGTTGATGGATCTGGGGTATACTGTTTTCCCTGTTTCCCCGTCTGCGGCTGAGATTCTTGGTCGCCAATGTTGGAAATCGGTTAGCGATATCGATGATCCTATCGATACAATTACCTTGTACGTGGGCCCTCAACGACTGGATGGAGTGGTTCCTGGTATCTTAGCTAGACAGCCGAAGCGGGTCATTTTTAATCCTGGAACCGAATCTCCCACCCATGAAGGCATGCTAGCTGATGCTGGGATTCGTGTGCAAAGGGCGTGCACCTTGGTACTGCTTCGCTCGGAGCAGTTTTAACTCCAAATTCAATCATTTCTGAAACGATTTAGACAAGTATCGACCCGAGTAACGTTACACAGATTAAGATCAATGGTCGATAACGCTTTGTGGCTTCTTCGAATACAGAAAATTGGGTAGAGCTCTACGCCCAGTATGGAAGCAAAATGCTTTTATTCGCTCGACAGTACACTCATTCTCACGCTGATGCTGAAGATATTGTTCAGGATGCCTTTACTCGTTTTTGGAAAAGGCGCCACAAGTTTAAGAAGAATCCGGCGAGCTGTTTATTTGGCTGCGTCCGCTGGTCAGCTCTGGACTGGCTGAGAAAGAACCGTCGCAGAGAGAGACGAGAAGATCATGCCGCAACATACGAATCGCTTGTTAATGGAGCTGACTATTTCGAGAGAACAATCGAAAACGAAGAGATGGCCGATACCACGCAGAGGGCCATCGAGAGCCTTCCTGAAGCGCAACGAGAAGTGGTTGTATTGAAAATCTGGGGAGAGCTCACATTCGCTGAAATTGGTCATGCTCTTTCTGTTTCGCCGAACACGGCGGCTTCTCGGTACCGTTATGGTCTAGCAGCTCTGAAACAAAAACTGAAAGGGATAGAAAAATGGAGTGTGAAGATAGAGAACTAGAAAACCAGCTATCCAGATTATCGCCTAGCCAGCCCTCGAGAGAGCTAAGGCAGCGGATTGCCAATAGCCTGGAGTCATCATCGTCTTTAAGAAAGGAGATCTTTCTTCATCGTCATTGGGCGATTTCGCTCGGTTTTGGGGCGGCGGCAATTCTGGCGCTTTGCTGGTCGCTTTGGAGCGCGCTCGGCAATAGGATCAATGAAGAGTCTTTTATCGAGCCGTCTGAGATTCGAATGGAAGTCGCGTCGCCACTTTTGGGCGATTCTATTAAGGGCTATCGCAAGGTGGAAGGCTATCGATCGATTTTAGCTGCTGATCAAGGACCTGTTTATCCCATCGAGGAAGACCAGCTAGTTAGGAATATTTATATTAAATATGTGGATACGGAAATCTTGGAGAATGATAATGGAACGGCTAGATTCACCGTATCGAGCCCCCGGGAGGAAATCCTGGTCGTTCCCGCGTCATCGTATTAAGGAGATTAGAATAATGAAAACGATAACGAAACTTGCGATGCTAACGCTGGCTGCATTTGCTTCGACGGCTTGGTCGGATGAGGATAAAGGCGCCGCCGAGGGAGAAATGCAGACATATCTTGGGGTGCACGTTGCACCATTGCATCCTGCCACTGCGGCCCAGTTGAACATCGATCCGGAGATAGGTCTGGTGGTTGATGAAGTAGATAAAGGAAGCCCTGCTGAGAAGGTTGGTATCCAAAAATATGATATTCTCCTGAAACTCGACGATCAAGTACTGATTGACGCGAGGCAGATAGGCGTCCTTGTTCGCTCCATGGAATCTGACGACGAGATCGCGTTGACCCTTCTTAGGAAAGGCGAAGAGCGTCTCGAAAAAGTGAAGCTAGACGCGCGTCTAGCAAAGTCCGTTAGAATTTGGAAATGGCACGGAGAGAAAGACTTCCATCTGCCCTTGCAGTCTTTTGGCGACTTGGAGGGTAACATTGAATACAAGTTCAACCCGGACGAGATGAGAAATTGGAGTCGTCGTCTAGGGGAAAATTTCGATATTTTTCTGGAGAGGATCCATGGCTCGGACAAAGTCGAGAGCCTGCGAAATCTGCCTCGTATTCTGTTTGAGGGTGGTGATAAAACGATTAGGTACGAGGATGGATCAAGCGAATTGGAGTACTTGAAAGAGGGAGACGCTCGGGTTGTCGTTATTCGAGATGGAGAAGGACGCGAGATATTCAGAGGTCCTCTGGAAAATGAAGGGGATCTTTCCAGCATTCCTGTTGAGCATCGCGGCAAGATCCAGTTTTTCCAGCATCTCGAACGGGATGCTGAGGACGACCAGTATCGGCAACTTTGAGAGAGGTCGAAAATAGTTCGAGGAGTTCCCGATCCTACCCTACTCTTGAATTATCCAGTAGTAGCGGCCGTTTATCTGTCTGAATCTACCGCTCGACAAGTCTCCATCGTCAATAAGGTCATCTACCTTGACGAAATCTTCAGCGAGCGATGTTGCATCGGCGACTCCTACGGCTGACGTCACTCCATTGTCGTTGTACTCGATATCCCAATTTCCTCCCAGGCTTGTTTCATTCTCAAAGAAAGCTTCTGATACATAGCCTGAAAGCTCGTTTTGCCAGACCCCTGTTGAGGTATCGGGAGGATAAAGACCTTCTGCAAGAGTGTACTCTTCCATTGCTCTTTGCAGCATGCGTATATCCGCTGCAAAGACACCCGTTTTCGAGTTTGACGCGATGCGGTGAAAGACTGGCAGGGCCATTGCCGCTAGTAATCCCACTATCAGGACAACAATCATTATTTCAATTAGGGTGAAGCCTTTCTTGCTTTGAATTGCTGTCTTTGTGTTCATTGGTTTTGTGACTAGGCGTGCTTAAAACGGGTTAGTTATAGAACAAATCTTCTCATATATACCGTCATTTGGTCTAGGGATAGGAAGCGATTTATTGTCAATTATCCGTAAATGAAAGAAGGCGTATCTAACTAATGAGTACTGAAACTTAGAGAGGCATAGTATGTCTCTCTCACTGAGGCTAGAAAGCGCTTATCGACATTGGATTTTTCTATCGTTAATTCTCCATGTTCCCGTGACACAGATCTTCTCTTTGGCTCTATTTTCTAAATGGGTTTGTTGAAACGCCTTTTTTTTGGATTTTACTCCTTTGAGTCTGGAACGAAGTTCAACTAAGGTCTGCGCTTACTTTTCGCAGGAGCCCAATCTTGGGCTTGAAAAACGGTCGTTATCTTTGTCATCTGTCTGGCTCGTTCCGCTTTAAACCCCTTGCCAACCTGGAATTGCCCACATGAATGGAGTAGTAGCTGAAAATCTTGCTGAGACCTATAGACTTGCTTCAGAGCGATATGGCGATTTGCCCGCCTTTGCTTCAAGAGTCAGAAAGGGAGTCTATCAGCCTGTCAGCTACAAAGCCCTTTTTGAGTACGGTCTCTGCTTGGGAGAAGCGCTGATTGAAATGGGCATTTCTGCCAAGGACCATGTCGCCCTTCTATCCGATAATTGTGTCGAATGGAATATCGTGGATTATGCGACCCTTATGATTGGGGCGGCAGATGTTCCAAGAGGTACGGACGTTACGAATTCAGAAATCGAGTACATCGTTAATCACTCGGATGCGCGCATTCTATTCGTCGAGACACGGCGTCTTCTAGATAGAATTATTCCATTGATGCCGAAACTTCCAAAAGTGGAGCGTATCGTATTAATGGATTCAAAAGCAAATCCAATCGAAGGAGTATCGACGCTTAGCGATCTCATAAGTCAGGGCAAGGAACTTCGAACTAAGGGCTTGAGGCGTGTCGAGGATCGCATGAAGTCGATTCGCGCAGATGACCTTTTCACCGTGATCTACACTTCCGGTACGACGGGTGTGCCCAAAGGCGTACAGCTGACCCATGCAAATATGGTTTCGCAGATTAGGAATCTCCCATTTCTTCTCGAATCTGATGATCGGTTGCTGTCGATCCTTCCCGTTTGGCATAGTTATGAAAGGGTCTTCCAAATGGTGGCAATCAGCAATGGTTGCTGCACTTACTTTACAAGTATTCGAACCATTGGGGAAGATCTGAAGATTGTTAAACCGACCATGATGGCATCAGCGCCTCGTCTATGGGAGAATTTGTATCTTCGGATCATCAAGAACGTTTCCGAATCGCACTGGATACGTCGTGGCCTTTTCCATACAGCGTATTTCTTTTCCCATTTATATAAGGACTCGCTCTTCTTTCTGCAGGGGAAGGCTATTGATTTACATGGGAGATCGGCTTTCGTATCACTGCTTCTAGGCATTTTTCATATTTTACGAATCCTTTTTGTTGTTCCTTTCTATGTCGCCTTAAATGCGGTGGTGCTGGAAAAGCTGCGGCTCGTCGTGGGAGGAAGCTTCAAGGGAACGGTTTCAGGAGGAGGAGCTTTGCAGCCTCATGTGGATAAGTTTTTCAACTATATTGGAATACCCGTTCTTGAAGGCTACGGTTTGACCGAAACCGCTCCAGTGATCGGCGTTAGAACATCGAAGAAACTCGTCATTGGAACGATTGGCCCCTTATATAGAAATACGGAATTGCGTATCGTAGATCTAAATACAGATGAAATTCTCTATCCCAATTCGAAGTACAAAGGCGATGGAAGAGGCTTGAAGGGAGAGATTCACGTTAAGGGCCCTCAGGTTATGAGGGGCTATTTTAAGGATACTGAAGCAACGAGAAAAGTGCTTAACGAGGGCTGGTTTAATACTGGCGACATTGGTATTTTCACCTTTAACGATTGCTTGAAAATCGTCGGTCGCTCGAAAGACACCATTGTGCTTCTCAACGGCGAGAATATTGAACCAATACCCATTGAGGCTAAGCTTTGCGAATCGCCCTACATTGACCAGTGCATGGTGGTCGGCCAGGACCAAAAACAGTTGGCCGCGCTTGTTGTCCCTTCGCTAGACGGGTTTAAGGAGAATGGTGTCGAGCATGAAACGCTTGAGGAGCTCTCGCATTCGGAAGAGGCAAAGCGGATAGCTTTGGATGAGGTGAAGCGGCTTGTTTCCGCTCAAAATGGCTTCAAGGCTTTCGAGCATATTCATGACATTCGACTATTGGCGAAGCCTTTCGAGGTTGGAGAGGAGATGACCAACACTTTTAAGATCAAAAGGCACGTAGTCTACGAAAAATTCGACGAGCTCATTAAAGAGCTTTTCATAAGCTGAAGAAACTTCTATTTGTAGGTGAGCAAACTGCAGGTAAAGAGCGCGTACTAGCGCTTTAATTCCAGCTTATTATGTCGAACGAAATACAATGCGGCTGCCGTAATCATAACATGGATACCGATATTCGTAACGCCGGTGGAATTCGATAATATCATTAATCCGAATGCTAGAGCTACGAACGTCAAACCGAAGAGGGCCAGTACGTATTTCGTTTTTATGCCGAGGAGCAAGAGAACGCCTAGGATAATTTCGAGATATCCAAGCGAATAAATGAACGGGGCTGATAGGAAACTAGGAAGATTGGTTGAGGAGAATGTGTCCATTTGGCTTGCTACGAATCCACTATAGTAATGGGGAAAACTATAGCCTTCATCTCCGTTGAATTTTCCTAGTCCTGCGGTAAGGAATCTCAGTCCTAGAAACAGTCTTAGTGTAAGAAAGGCCCAGGTCTCAGCCGACCAGTACAGGAAAGATCCATTTCTATTCTTGGTCTTTTTCACCATCGAGTTTGGGGTTGAGGGTATTGAGGAGGAAGATTGTCCTAAAGCGTTTTGGAATCAGTCTTCGGTAGGGGTGTGATTTACGGTTTCAGCCATCCTTGTGTAAAAAGTTCCTTTTTGACAACCTCATTTTCATATTGGAACCATTCTTTACGCGTGTATTTGCGAAGCAGATACGTAATGATCGTCGAAGTGTTCACTATGAAGAAGGAATAGAGCAAGGCCGGCCAAAGGATCGGACCGTGCTGATCGCCAAAACTCAGTATGATGATTGCGAAGGCTAGAGGGCCGTTTTGAATTCCGGTTTCCAGTGAAACGGTACGGCTATTGCGGGGCGTCATTCCCAGGAACCGGCTAAAATAATAGCCAAATAAAAATCCTCCCAGGCCTAGAAATATGCTCGAGATCAGAATCGCCGGATTAGTCTGATCCGAATCTATCATCTTGCCGAAATTCTGAGGTAGCCAAGTGGCCACAAGGAAAATGATAACGGCGATCCCCAAAGCGCTTCCGGTTTCTTCCATGTTTTTCGCCCAACGATCGCTCTTCGCTTTCAAAATCATCCCAAATACGACTGGAATGAGGCAGATTAACAAGGACCCAATGACCTTCCCTTGATTGATTTGGATTTCGCTATTGGTAAAGGGACTCGCGTAAATCGATAGGAGAATCGGCATGGCCACTAATGCCGCTCCTGTTGTGATGGTGCTGAGCGAAATGCTAAGAGCTAAGTTTCCCTTGGCGAAGTAGTTAAAAAGGCTCGATGTGGTTCCCGAAGGGCTGCAGGCGACGATCAGGATTCCGATGGCGACGGGATCCGAAAGCTTGAATAGCTTTGCCATGGCGAATGCCAGAACTGGCATGATGAGATACTGGGAAAAGAATCCTACAAGAACTGGCTTCGGGTTGGATAGGGCTTTTTTAAAGTCCCGAATCGACAGCGTACAGCCCAGACCGAACATAATAAAAAAGATCATGGCGATCAAAAGGCTTTGCTGTGTAGGAGTGAGCATGCCTGCAGGCTAGGAAAATACCCTGGTCATTCCAGAAAATAATGAGGCGGCATTTCATAGACAATAACTCTTTCCCTAACAATAGGTTAACATCCAAAACTTAATCTTGGATTATAGAGATCCGCGTTTTCTGGAATTTTGAATTCCTGGAGCGTTCGAGCGAAATCCAGCCTTATGCTAAAAGGGAGGCATTTCCAACCGATACCGAAAGTGATGAAACTCATTCTGGCAGGATTATTTGCTCTGTTGCTAGTTACCTCTACAAAGGCTAGCAAAGTTCCTGCATTTAATCCAAGCGAGGAGGAGATTTCAGCCCACCGATTGGAAGTATTCAAACTCGCTCGAGACTACGTAATTAAAACCTTCAATTTCTCGATAGTCGAGGAAAGCGAGTTTAATCCCGTAAGATTCAATTCCATGGGAGTGTGGGGGGATTTCGAATCGCGACTCAAAGAGCTTGGAGATGATCGATTCGAGGTTCAGGGATGGATTGTCCCTGAGGGCCATTTTGGGAAGATGATTACCTGGTATGTTGTTGTAGAGTATGCTCTGGAGGATCCCGACGCCTGGCGATATCGCTGGGTTAATCGCGAATACACGAACGAGGCGAAGTTCACTTCCTGGAAGCTCATTTTCGGCAATGCCGGAAGATACAGCAGCGTTCCCTATCTTGCCGAGTACTCGGAAGGGTTTCTCGAATCGAGGAGCAAAAAAGAGGAGAACTGACAGAACCTCCAGTTAGGACCCGAATTTCTTCTTAAACTGTTCGGTAGGAAAATAGCGTCCCGGACAAACCGTCGGATTGGTGTTGATCGTCGTATGGGTGGTAATGTTCCTGGAAGAAATACGCGCCGCTCCTTTCAAATAACGGACCAACGCTTCTAGCCTCTCCATTTGTTTTGAGGTGGGCTTTGTTTTTTCGAAATTCCCGACCAGACAGATGCCAATGCTGATCTGATTGAGTTTCAGGCTTGAAAGGTGGCCCCCTTGCAACTGCTTTCGCCAGCGATTTCCGATATAGATTTCTCCGTCTCCCATCCCCTTGCCATTTCCAATTACAAAGTGGTAGGCCAAGCCATTTTCCATGCGACGCTCTTCTCTATGGTAACGGTCCATTCCTTTGGCGCTGTCCTTTAGAGTCCCACTGTGATGAATCACCACGTACCGCCATTTATCCGTTCTCACTTTTATACCTTTAAGAACTTCGCGTAAAGATGCGGGGAGTGATGGATGGCTTGCCGATCCGCTTGGAGAGGGAATGCGAATTACCTGTCCAGCTTTGATGCGGTTTATATTTCCAATGCCATTAAAACGAGCCAGTTGTCTCGAGCTCAGGCCGTACCGCGCGGCAATCTTCGAGAGGCTGTCACCCGATTTTATCGTGTATTCAAAAAACGCTTTTTGACCGGCGGGTATGTCCAGCTTTTGTCCCAAGCGAATCTTATTCGGGTCCTTTATCCCATTCGATTGCTTGATAGATTCTACGGTTACTCCGTAGTTGCTGGCGATTTGCGAGAGCGTTTCGCCTTTCTTCACCTTATGTACAATCGCTTCCGCTACGGATGTGAAAGCGAATGCGAACAGGCAAAGCGATGCTCGCAATAGATTATTCACTGCTACCGGGACGCTTCTTTTGCTTCTCCAGAATCTTCTTCAATCGCTTTCGGTCCTCTTTTCGAACGATGTATCCAATGCACTTCGACGTCCCACAAAGACAAGGATGGTCCTCCCAGTGTTCCAAAGCGTATCCGTAGTCGAATGTTATTTCCTCATTCTTCTTGATATCTTTGAGGGCTACTAGCCAGATCTCGCCTGCAACATTCTGAGCTTCCGTGTTCGGGGCGCATGAGTGATTCGCCAGGCGGGCAATATTCCATTCAAAGTTGCCATCAATATCGTATTTCTCATCTAGCTCGAATATATAGACGGAGCCTTCTGAAACTGAAGTTAAGGACTTGTCGTGTTGTGAAACGCCGCGACGATTGGATTCCTTTTTCGTGATCCGTTCCCCCAAATACTGAATCAAGTATTCATCTTTTGGTATGTCCGTAGCGGCAAATAGGCCATTATTATGAATCGCGGATCGCTTCGTTTTTACGTATGGAAAATCCTGAGGTCGTCCGTTTTCATCCAGTCCGATGAATACGGGAAGCTTGCTTTTCTTTGATTTCCCTTTTTTCCCCTTCTTTTCCGCCTTGGCCATGCTGCAATTCGATTTTGCTTAGCATATCGCTATGCTCCAAGCCTGTGAAAGCAATTGTTTTCTGTCGGCTCTTCGCTCCTTTGATTATCGAGACGCTGGTCTTGGATACGCCTAGGATTCGAGCGAGATAAGAAATGAGCTCTTTATTGGCTTTGCCTTCGGTAGGCGGGGATTTAATGCGAATCTTGAGTTTACCTGTTTCCCAACCCGCAACCTCATTCCTGGATGCGTTCGGCGCTACGTTTACTCCGAGAACACAGGTCTTCATAATATGATTCCTCTATGCCCTTAATTGTAAGGAAGCTTGCGATTGGCGATCCTTTTGGTTTCCCTTTGAACCAAGTCGCGAGTTCTATCCACTTTTGGCTAAGACATCCTGGGAACGCGTCCTTCTGTTTTCGGTCGTTTCATAAAGTTCATGTTACGTAGATTTTCTAAAAACGACAATTTCGTCGAAAAACGGCGTGTGTGGCGCAGTCAACTGGACCAAAGAATTGGGCCAAGTATGTTGGCTACGGTTTTGCCGGCAATCGTCATGTGCCTGTTTCTGGTCCTGGCGGCTCCTTTCCTGAAAAGCCTGGCAGATCGGTTTTTCGGTCTTAAGGAAAGCGATGTCGATGTGATGCGTATCGAAACCGACGAAGACCAAGTCGTAGTCGAAGAAGTGTTGCCGCCTCCTAATCCCGAGGTCGCTGCAGTGGAACGTTATCGCAGAAAGCTCGAAAGCGAAGGATTCGACTGGCGAACCAAGCCGCAGCTCGAAGAACCCGAGACCGAGATCACTCCTCCCCCTGTTAAAATCGAGCCGATCGAGATCGATTTGCCTCTCATCATCAATCCTCCCCCCCAAAAAGCTGAATGAACTATCCGGGCTACCTCAAAATAGAAAGATCCACCTCGGAAAACGTTTCGCGCGTCATTATAAATCGCCCCCGCAACCCCAAATTCACCATGGAGGTTGAAGTGCAAACCCTTGCTAATGGTCGTCGCCGAAAAGGGGCGATTAAGCGTGTGCAAGCTCCGAACTCGGTTTCTGGAAGCTACCACACCTATGCCAAGCACCTCTCTCGCGGCGAGCGGTTTCTGGAAGAAGCTCTTGAAGCGGAGGCGGGCATTGCTTTTAGACAATAAAAGAGGCGAGCCCTGGCTCGCCTCTCTTATATGCGGATTAACGCTTTGTTAGATTGTCCTATTGTCTGTATTTAGAAATTGGCTACTGGATTTCAGTGCTAGCAAAGTGAATACTTTCCTTGTAGGATGTCATCTGCTCGAAGCAGTCGATCACTCACTTCCGTTACGAGATTCCATAGGGTTTGCTCTCCTTCTCCCAGCAAATTGAGAACGAGAATGTCGGGACCCAAAGCTTGATCGGGCAGTTCGTCGACTTCTCGTACTACTCCTGTTATCCACATGGCCAGGTTAAGTAGACAAGCCATCTTCCCCGTCGTCTGGCAATCCAGTGGCGAGAGCTGGAATCTGATAGGATCGGTAAAGCGGGTCGGGAAGCTCCATTCGCGAAACAGCGTATAACTCAGCCCCGAGCTTCCAAAGCTCTTTAGCCGATCGGAAAGTCGGCCAAATGGGTCGGTCACCGCTACGTCGGCGCTGCCGGTATCGTAGGCTTCGTCAATGGCTGCTGCTAGCGAATGGAGCAGTCCGATGCTATAAGCTTCATGAGGATCAAGCTTGTGCTTGTCGGCCAAGCTTTCCATGCAAACTGCGCAAGTGATCGCTCGCTTCCACCCTTCGGTGCTGTAGCTTCGCGATGTCGATTCTTCGTTGCAGTATTGATATGAATAAAGACCTAGCAGATCGTACATGCGCTCGAAGCCTACCTTTGTAGCCGCTTCTTCAATACTCGCGTAGCCCTGCTTGCGCGCTGAAGGCATTTGATTCGCCTCCCGCATTATCCTTGTTGCAAGTAAAGGTTCCAAACGAATCAGCGCGATGATCTCGTCCGGATTGATATTCCCGTCAATCACCAGCGATTTCAGATTGTTGGAAATCCGAGGAGCTGGCGTCAGGGTCTCAAACCGTTTTTGGAGGTCGTCGACTGTGAGGTTGATTCGGTCCATGAGTCCATAAAACGCCAGCATGTAGCGGCATTTTAGCGACTCGCATCAGAATTGGTAATCCAATCTATTCCAGATTTCGTGACGCACGATTGGTGACTAGGAACGATGATGATTATCACTCATTCCCGGTGCGCGGAATCTGCATAAGGGGCTAAGAACCGTTGACAAGCTGGTTGGTCAGGGATTTGGGGTCCCAACTACTTTTGCCCTACCGTAATGGTATGCTCTTCGATAAGCTCTTTTAATTCAGAGAGATGGGCTCGCAATTGTTTGAGTCTAGCGAGATCTCGATTGCTCAGGCTGATACTCTTGCCTGTAGAGAGGGTGCCCAAAATGATTGCGAAAACCTCGTCGCCTGAAGCGACAGGGAGGACAATGAAGGAGTTCGTGTTGCTGAAGATGGAAATCCACTCCGGTATGACCGACTTGATTTTCCCCGCATTGATGTCCTGGATCAAAATGTCCTCTTTTCGTGCTATGGAAATGCTGAAGACGTCCTTGTTTTTCGTCGAGATGAGGGGGCGATTCTTGATTTTATTAAACAACAACCCACATCCGTATCTCGCCGAATAATTAGAGGGATCGAAGTCTTCCTGAAGGAAAACCATGCAGCTTTTCAAATCGAGGCCTATTTGTATGGCCTGCACGATCGCGGCGTAGACTTCGTTCAGATCTACAACGGACCCAGGAGACGTCATTTCTGAAATTCTCCGGATAGCTTTCTCATGTTGTTCCTCGGCGTGTTCCTCCCTCTCCTCTTCGGAGAGTTCAGCAAATGTCTTGGCCCTGGGAGTCTTTGTAATTTGGGCGTCTGAAGGTCTTGCAGGGAGATGTTCGCCGCTAACTCTAGCTCTAATCTTTTGAGAAGAAGGTGACGACATGTCGCTCATGCCTACGGCTCGATTGAAGATCTGCAGATCCATGTCAATCTCTACCAAGGCCTGATTTACGGTCTCCAATTCGATGGAGATGCTTTGGCTAAATTTCCGAAGCACCTCGCGGATAGCATCATTGAAATGATCAGGCTCCACCGATTCGTCAAACGAGCGCTCGCATAGCTGCATGGACAGCTCAGATACGATTAGAATCTGCTCCTCGGGTCTCTCGGCCTCTCTTGCCATCAGGTCCTTGGGCACCGGTTTTAACGAGGTCATGATGGCCTTGGGAAGGCTAGTCGACTGTAGAAGTCGTTGACCGAGCTCAAGCGGAGTCAGTCCGAAAATTTGATAAAACGCTTCTTTCTCATCTCCTATGCGCATCGCAAGAGACTTCGCATCCCGATATTGCTCGATCAGAAAAGTGGTCATGAGCAACTTGCCGTAGTTACGTAGCGACGCGCAGACGAAAGCCAGTTCCGGATCGATCTTGTTTGGCAGTTTCTGGATCAGATTCTGGGCCATTAGGCCGCTGCAAACGGAGATCGCGGCCATTTCCCTGTGCTCATAGGAATTCAGTCGATGGCCTGCATTTTCCACCAGCAGAATAGAGATAGCCAGATTGCGAATCTTTTCGAATCCGACCGTGTGAATAGCCTCGGTAATGGTCGTTATCGGCATTCCGCTTGGATTGAATCCAAGGGTATTCGAGGCGCTGATAACCTTTTCAGTTATGGTTGGATCTCTGCCTATGAGTTGGGAAAGCTCTGAAACCGAGATGGAAAAGGCCTTGGCTGCCAACTCTTGAATGATTTGAACGATTTCATTGATAGCCGTCGACTGCTCTTCCTCCAAGGCCTGCTCAATGCGGGAAATGGTTTCTTCTGCTAGATCGTTATTCATTCTTGGCAATGTAAGTTACATCGACCGTAACCTTCTGCGGTAGAGGGTGTTTTCTCCTATCTAAATGAATTTTTACCTAGGATAATGTTCTCACTGAGGGATGAGTATCGTTAACTCTGGTATTCGAAGCCAAGTTCCCATTGCAACGCCACTCATCGGCCGAGTCTACCTTCTGGGCCAATGGACTGTGCCCCAGCGGCTGGCTATCAGGTTGAGATTGATTTTTAAGCCTTTGGCTTTGATAGTCGCTCTGAGATCCCCACTGCCGGGATCTCGTTTTGGTATGACCGAAATGTTATTGGCAACGATCGCCGCAATGGCTGCAGGATTCGCAATCGCGTTCGCTGGCGGTATGGTGGTGTCGAGGAACCGACGCAAATTAGCCAATCAAGAGGCGGCATCAATTCTGGATCTTGCTAACCGAGAGGCTGAAATCGCCGCTAAGGAAGCGCGTTCCGAGCTGCAGGTCGAACTCGACCATAAGCGTAGCGATATGGAAAGCGAAGCCCGCCGCATGGAGGTTGAGATTGATCTGAAATTGAAGGAATTCAAGTCGCACGAAGAGTCCCTTGCCGCCTTGGATCACGATCTGCGTCTTCGCGAGGAAAGCATTGAGCAAGAGCTTAAAGAGGTGCAGGAGAGCAAACGCAACTTGCTTGAGCTGAATGAGAATTCCCGACGAACGATGACCAATCTTGCGTCGATGGATGTTGAGGAAATCAAGAAGGAACTGCGGGCCCAAGTCGCTTTGGAATGCGATGACGAGCTGAAACGGATGAAGAAGGACATTCTGGAACGGTCCGAATCCCAGGTTCAACGCGAAGCCCAGAGCGTTCTGCTTACCGCTATGCAACGCATCGCTAGCAAGCCGAATAGCGAGATCAGCGCTTCGGTCGTTCAATTGCCCAACGACGATATGAAAGGGCGGATTATCGGGCGAGACGGCCGCAACATCAAATGCTTTGAAACGGCGACCGGCACCACTCTGCTGATCGACGAAACCCCTCAAATGGTTCTGATTTCCTCGTTCGATCCAGTGCGAAGGGAGGTCGCCAAAGTCGCCCTGGAAAACCTGGTTTCAGATGGACGTATCCATCCGGCCACTATCGAGGAATTCGTTCAAGACGCGCGTAATGACGTTGATCAGATCGTGTCGGGAGCAGGGGAAGCCGCTGTTAGTCAGTTGAAGATTTCAAGGCTGCATCCGGATGTCGTAACCATTCTCGGAAAGCTGAAATTCCGAGCGGCCTATTCCCAAAACGTCCTAGAGCATAGTGTTGAAGTAGCTTATCTTTGCTCGTTGATTGCTTCGGAGTTGGGCTTGGATCCTAACATTGCGAAGAGAGCGGGTTTGCTGCATGATATAGGGAAGGCTATCGATGCCGAATACGAGGGTAGTCATGCCACCATAGGCGCTGATTATGTTAAGTCCAAAGGTGAAGACGACATCGTCGTCAACGCGGTTGCCGCCCATCATAATGAAGTGCCAGCTGCCAGTATTTATGCCGGGATCGTTATACTTGGCGACACAATCTCGGCCGTTAGACCCGGCGCCAGGGCCGAGTCTATGTCCGCCTACATTGATCGCCTCAAAGCCTTGGAAGACTTGGCCTTGAGTTTTGAAGGCGTGAAAACCGCTTTCGCCATACAGGCTGGAAGAGAGGTTCGTGTGGTGCTCGATCCCAAGGCCATGAGTGATGAAAAGGCTCAAGACCTATCGCGTCAGCTCCGCCAGAAAGTTGAAGACGAATTGCAGTATCCCAGTTCGATAAAAATAACGGTCATTCGCGAGCAACGCTTCATCGAAACCGCTAAGTGATTCGCTTTATTGGGAGCTTAGATAGGCTATCAGCTGATTGGCCTTCAGCCTCAGTTGATCGCTTGCTTTTCTGGCCATGGTTTCATTGCGATCATGACCAGCGATATGAAACTTGGATGCAATGGTCTTCAAATCCTGAATAATTGGATACGCTTGCTCTTGCTTGTCCTCGGGAAGGATCTCCGATAGACGTTCAATGGCTGAGGTGAGAGCGATCTCAAGGTGATGCATTTCCCCGAATTTTCGGTCATTGGTGGCCGATTCGGTTTCCTCTAGCAATGTATTCAGATGTTGGACGATCTGTTCCAAGTCGAGTTGTTTGAGCTCGACTGTCTCGTAAGGCTTCGTATCTCGAGCCTCGTCGTGAACATCGGGAGCGCTTTGCCCGCATCCCGTAAGAGCAGCCATTGCCATGGAGGCTGTAATGAGCCATCCGCATAGTTTAATGATTCGTTTCATGGATTAAGAATTGATAAGACTTGTTCGTGTAAGTCGACGTTCGCCGCTACAATAGAGTTCCCTTTCGTCGGGCTGTTTCCCTGCCAGTCCGTTATCCTGGCTCCTGCCCCTTGAACTATTGGAATGAGCGCCATAATATCCCAGGGATTCATGATCGGGTCGAGCATGATGTCGGCTTTTCCCGTGGCCAATAGATAGTAGCCATAGCAATCGCCCCAGGTCCTTGTCATCTTCGCCTGTTTGGCCAGGTTCAGGAAAGCGGTTTGGTTCTGGTAGGCCTCAATCGATAGGAAATCCGTTAATAGAAGGGTGGTCTGATTCAGAGAAAGTCCAGATCGAGCCTGAGCTACGCGTTCATTCACATAACAGGATTTGCCGTCTCCTCTGATCCGCTTGCCCAAGGCGGGAAAATTGATGCACCCAAATACGGGTTCGCCCTCTTTCAGAAGCGCGATCATGGTGCCGTACAACGGGCAGCCTGAGGCAAAGGTCTTGGTTCCGTCAATCGGGTCGATGACCCATACATAGTCCGCCTTGGCGTTTTCCGAGTCGAATTCCTCTCCGACAATTCCATGCTCGGGGTAAAGGACTTGGATGGCTTCTCTGATGTCCCTTTCAGTCTCTCGATCCGCTACCGTTACGGGTGTCTCGTCGCTTTTCTCCTCGATGGCGAGATCAGGATTTTCGTATGCCGCCAGTATTATCTTTTCCGTTTCCGAGCACAGTTTTCTGGTAAATTCGTCAAATTCCTCAAATTGCATACGCTGGCTTTACATTGGTTCAGTCCATTGATTCATTAAAGAAGAAATCTTTAAATTCGAATGAGCATACTCTGGGACGAAATTCCGATTCACGTAATCGATTTCGAGGGCAGTCCGCAATGCGGAATTGTAGAGTTTGGCGTCGTCTCTCTCAGAGGGGCTAAGATTGAAAGCAAGCATACCCGCCTTTGTCGTCCCAAAGCGGCGATTCCCAGAAACGAGCAAGCCCTACACCGGATAGATTCCGAAACGGCCCAACAGGAGGCACCCTTCCTAGCCGAATGGGATCTTTTTGCAGATCTGCGCGAACAGGGTCCATTGGCTGCCCACTTCGCTTCGGCTGAAAATTCGATGCTCAAATCCGCATTTCCTTATCCTCGCCTCTCTCCTGACTGGACCAATCCTCCGAGAAAAATCGCGCTCTGGGGACCTTGGCTAGATACTGGGGGACTGTATAGAGATTTTGGTGACGATGGATCATCGCTGAAACTGGAAGATCTCGTTTTGAGACATGAACTCCAGGATGATCTGGATGGTTTGGCCGAGAAATGCTGCCCTGATGGTCGAATTGGCTACCACCGCGCCCTTTACGACGCCTTGGCTAGCACTTTGCTTTTAATTAACTACTGCCAGGAACTATGCGATGAGAAACCCACGCTGCGACAGCTTATCGCTCGCAGTCAGGGAAGCGCCGAAAAACGCCAGGAAGTCGAGCAGCAGAGATTGTTTTAAGGACTTCTACAGTTCGCTAAGAGCTTCTTCCTCTTCGGATATCCTGTCGCTTAGATGGCTCCATTCCTCGTAGCAGCTTTCCAGATCTTCTTTAATCTTGTCGTATTCAATCATTGCCGACCTAGGGTCGCCTGCCTGTTGGAAGAAGGAGGCATCGGACATCTGCTCTTCGAGTTCTTGCTGCCGCGACTCAAGTTTGCTGATACGCTGTTCAAGCGTCTTGCTTCGATTCCTTAAGGGAGCTATCTTCTTTTGGGCCTCCGCTCGCAAGCGACGGCGTTCTTTGGGCGATGCGACCTGTTTCGAGGCCGCTTCTATCTTTTCCCTTTTCGGAGCCTCCTCGGTGATCATTTCCAAATGTGTCAGATAATCGGATACATTTCCTGGAAAGATGGATAAGCCGTCCGCCCGTACTTCGAGGACTTTGTTCACAATAGGATTAACAAAGGCTCGATTATGAGACACTATCAGAAACGAGCCTCCGTAGGCGTCGAGAGCCCCCTGAAGGGCTCGTTGCGATCGCATGTCGAGGTGATTAGTGGGTTCGTCGAGAATGAGAAAATTGGATTTGCGGGTGAGTATCTTCGCCAAAGCCAAGCGATTGCGCTCCCCTCCGGAAAGCACACTTACTTTTTTGAATACGTCGTCTCCATGAAAGAGAAAGCCTCCGAGAATCGAACGCAGTCGCGTTTCCGTTTCGCCATCGGTCGAGCGCTCCAGCGTTTCAAGAGCGGTTAGATCTTGGTCTAGCTCCTCTGCCTGATGCTGAGCGAAGTAGGCCATATGCGTATTGCCGCCAATGATACGTTCTCCAGATTGGTATTCCTCGACGCCTGCCAGCACTTTGGCGAGAGTGGATTTGCCAGCTCCATTAACGCCAACCACCGCAATGCGATCGCCTCGCTCGATTCGCAAATCAGCTTTATCGAGTACCACTAAATCGCCGTAGGCTTTCTTGAGATTCTCGATTTCGATAATCTTCTGACCACTACGAGGCGGAGTCGGGAACTCGAATGCGATGGAGCTCTCGTCTTGTTCGATTTCGATCAGCTCGATTTTATCCAAAGCTTTAATACGGCTTTGGACTTGTGTGGCCTTCGTGTTTTTGGCGCGGAATCTATCGATGAAACGCTGCGTTTTCTGAATCTCTCGTTGCTGGCTTTTATATGCCTTTTCGAGCTGTTCTTTTCTCAGTCGGCTCTCTTTTTCGAAGTATGAATAGTTCCCGGCGTAGCTGGTTAGCCTTCCCTGTGAAAGCTCGAAGGTCTTTTGGCAAAGCTCGTCCAGAAAGGCTCGATCGTGAGAGACGAGCAATAAGGATCCTTCGTAGCGTTTAAGGTAAAGCTCCAGCCAGCGTTGCGAAGTAAGGTCGAGATGGTTAGTTGGCTCGTCCAGAAGAAGCAGTGAAGGCCGGGCGAGTAGAAGTTTGGCTAGGGCGATCCGCATTTGCCATCCGCCGCTGAACTCTTCTGTAGGCCGATTCATATCGCTCATTTCGAAGCCTAGCCCAAGCAAGACTGATTCGATGAGAGAGGGCAGTTTGGAAACTTCGTGATCCTCCATCTCGTGCTCCCAAATGCCTATCATTTCAAGGGTTTCCGCATACTCCTCGCTATTCGTATCTAAATTATGTATACGCTCACCTGCCTCGTCTATCTTTGCCTTTAGCTCGTTGATGTTTTCAAAAGCGGATTCGGCTTCCTGGAAGAGGGTATTGCCTGTCAACGAAATGCCGTCCTGGGGAAGGTAGCCGACCGTAGCGTTTTTAGCGAAGTCGATTTTGCCAGCGTCTGGCTGCTCTGTTCCCATGAGCATACGAAGCAGCGTGGTTTTCCCCGCTCCGTTGGAGCCCACCAAGCCTATGCGATCCCGTGGGCTTATGTTAGCCGAAATGTCTCTAAAAATATATCGCTCGCTATACTGCAGCTTTAGATTGCGGATGGCGATCATCTGCTACGAGGAAGGTTTTAATGCTTCGCTCAGAGCTTCCCAAGGCAAGGTGGCGCAGCGAATTCGACCGGCGAAGGCCTTCACGCCGCTTAGAGCGCCGAGGTCCTCTCCATCTTCAAAGGGCAGGTTCGCGGAGCCATCGTTCATCCATCCAATAAATTCGCTTGCCGCTTCGCGAGCAGCATCGGTGGTCATGCCAACCACCTTTTCGGTTAGCATAGAGGCGGAAGCCATGCATATGGCGCAGCATTGCGCTTCGAAAGCGACATCTTTCAGTTGATTGTCATCAATCTTCAAATACATCGAGATTTCGTCTCCGCACAGCGCGTTGGCTAGAAAGATTTTTCGGGTAGGTTGATTGATGGCTCGCTTGTTGCGAGGCTCGCGGCTATGCTGCATCAATATCCGCTTGTATAAATCCTGCGGATCTTGCGGCATCAACCGAAAAGCGTATTCACTTTCTTGAGCCCATCAACGAGAGCGTCCACGTCCTGATGGTTATTATAAAGAGAAAACGATGCTCTTGCCGTCGCGACGACGCCCAATCTTCTCATGAGCGGTTCACAACAATGGTGTCCCGATCTGACGGCCACGCCTTCCGTATCCAAAACTGTACCTATATCGTGCGGATGAGCGTTCTCCATGACGAAAGAAATAGCTCCTGCTCGCTTTTCGAAATCGCCAATCACTCTCAGGCTGGGAATTTCATCCAGCCGCTTCAAAGCGTAGATCATCAATTTCGCCTCGTAGTCTTCTATCACATCTCGACCAACGGACTCGATGTAGTCGACGGCAGCTCCTAATCCAATGGCTCCTGAAATGTGAGGCGTTCCCGCTTCAAAACGAGATGGAGGTTCCTTGTAGGTTGTGCCTTCGAAAGTGACATGCGAGATCATATCTCCACCCCCTTGATACGGTCGCATGCCCTCGAGTCGGGAAAGTTGCCCATAAAGAGCTCCGATTCCCGTGGGACCGAACATTTTGTGCCCTGACAAGACCAGGAAGTCGCAATCCAGTTCTTGAACGTCGACGGTAGTGTGCTGCACGGCCTGAGCGGCGTCCACCAGGGTAGGGATGCCTTGATCCTTTGCAGCCGCTATGAGCTCCTCGGCGGGATTGATCGCGCCGATGGCATTGGATACGTAAACGAAAGAGAGAAGCTTGGTTTTCGGGCCAAGTAGATTCTTCAAAGCTTCTGTATCCAGTTGTCCATTGTCCGTCACTGGAGCGATTTTTAGAATCGCTCCCGTTCTATCGCACAGCAGCTGCCAGGGAACGATATTGGCATGATGCTCCATATGCGTGATGACGATCTCGTCTCCAGCTTCTACGATTGGTTCTACGAACGAATGAGCTACCAAATTGATGGCTTCCGTAGCTTGCCGAGTAAACACGATTTCAGCCGAGTCAGCAGCATTCAGATAAGTAGCCAACTTTTGGCGCGCCTCCTCGTAGGCTCCAGTAGCTTCCGTGCTCAGGAGGTGTACGCCTCGATGGATGTTGGCATTTTCGTACTCGTAGTATCGGGTAAGGGTATCGATGACGCTTTGCGGTTTCTGAGTGGAGGCCGCATTGTCCAGATAGACCAGTGGCTTGCCATTAACCTCTCGTTTGAGAATCGGAAAATCCTTTCGAGCGTTCTGCAGCGCCGTTGGGATCTCCGGTGGAGCTAGCTTTTGATTTCCCTCAATCATTTTCATAAGATTATTCTTTCACAATAGGCAAAACAAGCGAAAGTTGGCTGTCCAACTAAATAGCTGTCATACTTTGCCCAAGAGCAGGTCAGGATTTCGTCAATAAATCCAAAGGAAGCGCTTGCTTCCCGAATTAGCGAGTCCCATATACCCCTAATGCCTTTCTCCGGACTGGGCTTATCCGAGCCTGTAAATAAAGCTCTCCTAGAATTGGGGTTCTCTGAACCTACCCCCATCCAAGAGCAATCGATCCCTATCATCCTGAGTGGTAGCGATTTAATTGGGTCTGCTCAAACCGGGACAGGAAAAACGGCGGCTTTTGGACTTCCTGTGATGGATACGATCAAGCCTGGTCCCAGTTTCCAGTGTCTTATTTTGGAGCCGACGCGTGAGCTTGCCGCCCAAGTGGACGAGGCTTTGCGTAGCTATGCCAAGTATTTGGAAACGCGTGTAGGGGTTATTTTCGGCGGAGTGAAATATGGTCGGCAAAAGCAGATGCTGAAAGAAGGCGTCGACATTCTGGTGTCGACTCCAGGGCGACTTTTAGATCACCTTGGCCAAGGAACGGCTACCTTGAAGAATGTGAATTTTCTGGTTCTCGACGAGGTGGATCGAATGCTCGACATGGGATTTTTGCCGGATGTCAGCCGAATCATCAAGATGTGCCCGAAAAAGCGGCAGACGCTCCTCTTCTCGGCAACTCTGCCACGCCAAATTCGATCGCTCACAAAATGGGGGCTCACCGAGCCTGAGGTAGTGGAAGTAAGTCCTTCCCGGTCGGCTGCCGAAACCGTTTCCCATGCCTTCTACCCGGTAGTGGAACGTCAGAAATACAAGCTGCTGATAAAGCTACTCGAGCAAACGCATTATGAAAGCGTCTTGATTTTCACGCGAACTAAACTCAACGCCGACCTGATTTCCAGGCGCCTTGAAAAGCTAAACCATTCGGTAGCGGTTCTTCATTCCGATCGAGCTCAGCGAGATCGAACGGCGGCCTTGCAGGGCTTCAAATCTGGCAAGTTCGAAGTTCTTGTGGCCACCGACATTGCTGCTCGCGGCTTGGATATCGCAGGCGTTACCCATGTTATCAATTACGATGTTCCTCTTAATGCTGAGGACTATGTACACCGTATTGGCAGAACCGGTCGGGCTCAACGGGAAGGGGATGCGTTTACGCTCTTAACCGAAGACGAGGTCAAACACGCCAAAGCGATCGAGCATTACATCGGCCAGGCAATCGAACGCGTAAAGCTGCCTGACTTCGACTACATGTATTCGGCTTTGTTTGAGGCGGAAGAGAAAGCCTCCAGCCGAAAGCGGTCGAGTCGCCTTTATCGCTAGTTCCTATCTACGCAAGGAGGCGATTCGGCGTCCCGTTCTTTCATAAAAGAACCTTCTTATCGAATCGATAGCCATTCGAGCTTCAACCGGGTCAGGAGAAAGCAGCTTTGCATTCCAGCAAGGTCCATGAGCGAGTCGACTAGCCCCGGCTAGCAGAGTGCTAGTGTTCAGTTTGTAGATGAATTCAGCGATATCCGAATTCCCGGTAAAGGTTTCGTCCACCAGAAAAATGGATACAAAGAAAGGAGCCTCGAATGCGGCCTGCCATGTCGAGTGGCTGCCTTTTGGTGGTTCTATCGAATAACGTTCCAAAGCGCTCAAGGAATTTCCCCACTTGAGCTTCAAGTGATTTTGAAACGAATTGAATTGGAACACTTCATTGTAGGCGATCCGTCCAGGAGCGATGGATTCAATGAAGAGTAAGGCTCCGCCTTTCTCGATTTCAATCGATGTCCTCTGTGAGAAACGGCTTTCTCCTTGGAGGATCAGCCATTCAGGGTTGACTTCGAGAAATCCGCCGGACTCGACTTCAAATCTCTGATACAAGCTTGCCCAGCCTGAATCCATTTTATGGATGCGAAGAGCGGCTGGTGAGGAAAGCACAAGGGATGTCTCTGCAGATGCTCGCACCTCTATCTCGACAAGGTCGCCCGCCAGCAGTCCAGCTGTCGGGCTCATCACGTTAACCAGTAGACCATTGTCTTGCCGGTAAGGCTTGCTGATGTGTATGGGGCGGCGGAATCCTTTTCGCGTAAGTTGGGTGAAACCTTGATCATCGGCTTCACAGGTTAGGCGCAGATAGCCCCTCAGGCGACGTCCCTGCTCTGAATGCAGGCTCTCTTCTAGTCGAACAGCGTCTCTTTCTTCAGCCAAGAGCATATTTCTTCAATGCCTTTCCCTGATTTCAGGTCGCAGAATAGGAATGGCCTATCGTCCCGCATTTTTTTACTGTCGCGATCCATGACGTCCAGGTCTGCTCCTACATAAGGAGCAAGTTCGATCTTGTTGATGATCATCAAGTCTGAATGCTGGATGGCCGGTCCCCCCTTCCGCGGAATCTTATCTCCTTCGGAAACATCAATAACGTAAATGAAGGCGTCGACAAGCTCTGGCGAAAAGGTAGCTGATAGGTTATCGCCTCCGCTCTCGATCAGGATTATTTGGATACCGCTAACCCTTTCGATTAAATCGTCAATGGCAGCCATGTTCATGCTCGTATCGTCACGTATGGCCGTGTGCGGGCATCCTCCAGTCTCCACTCCCAAAACGCGTTCGGAAGGTAGAGCTTCGTTTCGGACTAGAAACTCGGCGTCCTCTCGAGTGTAGATATCGTTTGTGATCACAGCCAGGGAGTATTCTTCGCGCAGAGCCTGGCAAAGTCGGAGGACCAGCATCGTTTTTCCCGATCCGACGGGGCCGCCGATGCCAATACGAGTGGGACGTGTGAATTGTTTTGGTGACATTGTCTTTCGTTTAGGAGATGAAGAGTCGCGAGAAGGCTTGTTCATGACGATCGCAAGCGATATCCAGCAATGGATTGAAAGAGCCAGCGTATTCGCGTTCTATATACATGGATTTTTCTATGATCGAGGGTATGCTCTCCAAGGCTTTGGTTAAAACGGATTGGGCGCCTTCTTGTCCGATGCGCATCAGTTTCAATGAGGCTGCGCAGGGCGCGGCTAGAGCTTGATAAGTCCACGCAGCTAGAGCTATTTTCAGTGGAGCCTTGTGAATTAAGTATTCTGCGGCAAAGACGACTAGGTGATGAGGTTTGATATGCTCTTCGCGTTTGAGCCGGGAAAGCTCATTCAGCAAGTCATCCGGATTTATTTTACGGAGAAGTCGTAATCGTTGTCTGCCTTGAGCGATACTAGCCTGCCGTATCTCGCTACACATTTTGGAGGCATCCAGTTCCTGATCCAATTCGATGACGATCTGCCAATTTTCGCTGGAGATGGCGTTGTAAGAGAATCGCAAATACGGAAGCTCCCATTTTTCTAGATTCTCGAATACGTGAGTTTGGATAAAGTCGAGCAATCCATTTTCATCGCTCACTCGACCCATCGCTACCATTTCTTCGAGTCCATAGGAATGGGCATACGATCCTATGGGAAAAAGCGGATCGGTGGTCTGCAGAACCGACGGCAGCCAGGAATAGGGTTCATCTAGTTCGCTCGATACCATTTAATGATGATGCCCGCTTGATACGATTCGCGGTTGAAAAACCAGATTCTCTTCTTCGAATGCAATTCCATTCCTGTCTAGCATTTGACGCACGGCTGGGTCATCCTCCGCAATCACTGAATCTTCCTGGAAGTCGGCCGAAAAATGAAGATTACCCACCATCCATCCGTAGTAGGCGGCTTGCTGTTTTTCTTGAAATGAGATTTTCAATACAGATTCTGGTTTCTGCGCGATGACGTAGATTTTTTCATCTGTCTGATGAAATGGCGTTCCGTTTCCTAAAGGATGCGATAGATCGAAACCGAAATCTTCACCGTCTTCCGCTTGTCCTCGCCAGCGCCGTTTCGCTAGTTTGCGTCGATCGACTTTAAGCGAGACAATTTGCTTGTTTTCGGGGAGATCGTGGAGGTGATTGGTGATGAGGTTCATTTGTAATCTTCGTTCACTTCTAGATCTTCTTAAACGAGACGGAAGCGGATGAAGAAGGGGAAGAAGATTAGAACAGAAAATAGCGTTGAGTCAGAGGGATTTCCTTTGCCGGCTCGCAGGTCAGCTCTTTCCCGTCGGCTTTTACTTTGTAGGTTTCCGGATCGACCTCGATTGTTGGTAGGTAATCGTTGAATACGAGATCCTTTTTAGAAATACTTCTAGTGTTTTTGACGCTGACGAGCTGCTTCTCTAAATTCAGACTCTCGTTTCCGCCCTGTTCTAGGAATGTCTGGCTGACGAAAGTCACTGAGGTTGAATGCTTAGCCTTGCCATGAGCGGCGAATTGCGGCCGATAGAACATGGGTTGCGGCGTGGGAATGGAGGCATTCGGGTCGCCCATGTTGGCCAAGGCAATCATGCCGCCCTTCAGAACGAGTTCAGGTTTAACGCCGAAAAAGGCGGGCTTCCAAACGACGATGTCCGCCATCTTGCCCACTTCGATTGAGCCGACCTCGTGGGCTGCTCCACAAGCGATAGCGGGATTGATGGTGTACTTGGCTATGTAGCGAAGGGCTCGAAAGTTGTCAGCCGCTCCATGTGTATCCGATTCCAGGTTGCCAAACTGGTCCTTCATTTTATGAGCTGTCTGCCAGGTTCGGCAGATCACTTCTCCAACACGCCCCATGGCTTGGCTATCGCTCGACATGATCGAGAAGGCTCCCAAATCGTGAAGAATATCTTCTGCGGCGATGGTTTCAGGGCGAATGCGTGATTCCGCAAAGGCTACGTCTTCCGGAATCTTGGAATCAAGATGGTGACAGACCATGAGCATGTCGAGATGCTCGTCGATTGTATTCACTGTGAAAGGACGCGTTGGATTGGTAGAAGAAGGGAGCACGTTGGCTTCGCCGCAAACTTTTATGATATCCGGAGCATGTCCACCGCCTGCTCCCTCGGAATGGAAGGTATGGATGACGCGGTTCTTGAACGCCGCAATGGTTGTTTCCACAAAACCTGATTCATTCAAGGTGTCGGTATGAATGGCGACTTGGACATCCATTTCGTCCGCTACGCCGAGACAAGTGTCGATAGCCTTTGGCGTTGTTCCCCAGTCTTCATGCAACTTCAGCCCCATGGCGCCTGCTGCCACCTGCTCTCTCAAAGCTTCCGGATTGGATGAGTTCCCTTTTCCCATGAAGCCGAGATTCATCGGGTATTCTTCAGCTGCTTCGATCATGCGATGAATGTTCCAGGGACCTGGAGTGCAGGTGGTCGCGTTCGTTCCGGTTGCTGGTCCGGTGCCCCCGCCTGTCATTGAGGTGATGCCGCTGGCTAGGGCTTCATCAATTTGCTGCGGACATATAAAATGAATATGGGAGTCAAACCCGCCTGCGGTAATGATGCATCCTTCACCGGCGATGACTTCAGTGCCTGCGCCGATGACCATATGGTTTGCGATGCCATTTTGTATCAGCGGATTCCCTGCATGACCGATGCCTGAGATGCGACCATCCTTAATTCCGATATCCGCCTTAATCACCCCTTGTTTGGCATCGAGTATAGTGGCGTTTGTTATGACGAGATCCAGCGATTCGCTGCTCAAGGCTTTAGGCGACTGGCCCATGCCATCTCTAATGACTTTCCCCCCGCCAAATTTGACTTCGTTTCCGTAGCCGCCGTTTTCCGCGATCAGGTCTCGCTCGACTTCTATGAGAAGGTTGGTGTCGCCTAGCCTGACTTGGTCACCGACTGTGGGACCGAACATCTCGGCGTACTGGTTTCGCTCAAAACTTAAACTCATGCTGGAAAATCCTATTCTGTATTTAAATTATGGGGATTAATCTAAGGATCCTTCGATTTTCCCATTGAGACCGAAAACTTGCCGCTGCCCTGCTAATGCCACTAGCTCGACTTCCTTGGTGTCTCCCGGCTCGAAGCGAACAGCGGTACCTGCCGCTATATTAAGGCGGAATCCCATGGCTAATTGGCGATCGAATTCCAAAGCCTCATTGACTTCGTAGAAATGAAAGTGGCTTCCTACTTGGACGGGACGGTCGCCTGTGTTGCTTACTTTCATTGTCAGCGTTTCCAATCCCTCGTTCGCGGGGAGGGTGTCGTCCGTTTTCTTTGGGATTATCTGTCCTGGGATCATTGGATAGGATTATGAACGGTTACCAGTTTTGTGCCGTCGGGGAAAGTAGCCTCGGCCTGAACTTCATGGATCATTTCAGCGACGCCTTCCATGACGTTTTCTTTCTTCAAAATCGTAGTCCCGAACTCCATCAGCTCCGCGACCGACTTGCCATCCCGGGCTCCTTCGAAAATCTCGTATGTAATTATGGATACAGCTTCGGGGTAGTTCAATTTCAAGCCTCGGTTTTGCCGCCTTCTAGCGAGATCGGCTGCTACTACAACCATTAGCTTCTCCTGTTCTCGAGGTGATAAATGCATTCTATTTTAGGGACAGTAAATTAAAACGATCATATTATATTACGTTATTATATAATATGTAATACATATTGTAAGAAATTGCCTATAAGGGATTTGGATAGAGTTTAGCAAAAAGCAGGCCATGTGTTATGGGTATTTGAAAAGCTGACGGTTCCGAATTTGGAAAGCGAATCGAGCTTGTTCAATATTAATCAAACTAGCTTGTAACATGCTTAATTTTCATTGGTCAGCCAGTTTTTTAAATGAATTCAGGCAATTGGCCTAGCTGCTGCTTAAAGGTCTCACCGGAAAGCAGAAGAATGTTTCTTCAGCGGAGACATTCGAATGCCTACTAATCCTTCAATCAGAAAATAACTCGCAACCCGCTTTATAGATGAAGCTTCTAAAAAAACTGGCATTAGGCCTGTCCTTATTCGCCTTAATCACTTCCGCTGCCAAGGCCGATGACACCGTGAAAGTAGGCGTCCTGCACTCGCTTAGCGGAACCATGGCTATTAGCGAAACGTCGCTAAGAGACATTCTTCTATTCACTTTCGACGAAATTAACGCGGCTGGAGGTGTCCTCGGTAAAAAGATCGAGCCCGTCGTTGTCGACGGAGCATCCGACTGGCCGACTTTCGCCGAAAAGGCGGAGCAGCTTCTTGCTCAGGACAAAGTCGCCGTAACCTTCGGATGCTGGACATCCGTTAGCCGCAAGTTCGTGCTTCCGATTTATGAAAAGTACGATGGCTTGCTCTTCTATCCCGTTCAGTACGAGGGAGAGGAGATGTCTCCAAATATCTTCTACACCGCCGAAGCGGTAAATCAGCAGGCGATTCCTGCAGTGGACTACTTGCTTAAGGAGGGATACGAAAAATTCTACCTTATCGGTACGGACTACGTTTACCCTCAGACGACCAATTTGGTTCTTTTCGAGTACCTGCAATCGAAAGGCATTCCGGTGGAAAATATCGGTGGCGGTCTGCGCAGAGATGCTAGCGGTGAAGTTATTTCCGCTGGAAAGTACACTCCGTTCAGCCATACGGATTACCAGCAGATCGTTGCTGAGATTAAAGCCTTTGCCGCTTCCGGCGACGCCTGTGTGATCAACACGATCAATGGCGATTCCAACGTTCCCTTTTTTAAGGAAATCGCCGCTTCCGGTCTGACGGCCGACGATTGTCCGATTGTTTCCTATAGTTTGTCAGAGGACGAATTCCGTAGTTTGCCAACGAAGGACCTGGTTGGCCATCTTGGCTGCTGGACCTACTTCATGTCTCTGGATACGCCTGCCAACAAGAAGTTCGTTAGCAATTTTCAAAAGTGGCTGAAGAAAGACGCTCCCTCTTACGTTCAAAAAGAAGGTCGTGTCACCTGCTCTCCAATGGTTCTCTCTTACAATGGCGTCTACCTCTGGAAGGCGGCCGTGGAAAAGGCTGGTACTTTCGATCCGGACGAAGTGATCGAAGCTCTCTGGTCTGGCGTCTCATTCGATGGGCCTGGTGGTACCGTTAAGACTCAGCCAAATCATCATCTTACCAAAAACGTCTACATCGGCGAGACGCTCGAGGATGGTCAGTTCGAAATCCTAGAGTCCTTCAACAATGTTTATGGAGAGCCATTCTTGAAAGGCACTTTCCTAACGGAAGACTCCTAGTCGATTGTCGACTATTCGAATTTCGAATCGTCTGGCGGAGCCCCCTAACTTCGCCAGACGGTTTTTCAAAATCCGTGTTTCACCAACTTCGCTCCTCATGCTATGAAGAAAGCCCTTTTCATTTTAGCGGTTTTCGTTAGTTCCGCCTTTGGCGAAGTCGATAATGAGGCCACCCGAGATGTTCTAGAACGACTTGCGTTGGCTGGCAAGTCCGAGCAAACCGGTGTTCTTGCCGAGCTTGCCCAATTGGGTGATCCTTTCATAAAGGAATTCGTGGACGCCTGGCGTGTTGGCGAGGTGTTTTCCTACGAAATTTCGGATACGGAGACGATTGTGCTGCAACGCGTCTCCGAGAATTACCGACGATTGTCGAACGACGAAGTTATTGAAATTCCGAATACGGAATCCGATAAGGTCAGCAAGATCCGTCCCTCGCGCAGTCTGCGTCGCGAGTTAAAGAAAATAACGGACACGATCGATCTGGCGTCTCCTGATGTTGGCACTCGCATGGATGCCGCTCTCAAGTTGGGATTGTCACAACGCCTCGAATACATGGAGTCGCTTCAATCCAAGTTCGAGGCCGAATCGAATGCGCGAGCCAAGGCGGCTTTTGAAGAGGCCATTAACATCATCATCCTGGCGAATCATCAAAGCCCCGAGGAGTTGAATCAAGCGGTCCAGCGACTTGGAGAATTGAAGTCTCTTCCAGGGCGGGACCAGATTTCAGGCATTCAGACCAAGGCCGTCGAAGAAGGAAATTCCGAATTGGCTTCCATTTGCTCGACGGCGCTGCGGCAGATCGACAATCGTCAAAGGACGATTGAACGCTGGGGCAATTTGGTTCGTGGCTTGAGCTTGGGCTCTGTGCTGCTGATGGTGGCCTTTGGCCTGGCGATAACGTTTGGATTGATGGGAATTATCAATATGGCCCATGGCGAATTCATAGCTATCGGCGGCTATACATGCTATGTCATGCAGAATATTTTCGCCAGCAGCTTTGGCGAACAGTCTGCCGCCTATCAGTGGTTCTTTTGGGTTTCGCTGCCGATTTGCTTCCTGGTAGCAGGAGGAATTGGATACGGACTAGAAAAGGGCTTGTTCCGATTTCTCTACAAGCGACCTCTTGAATCGCTCCTTGCTACTTGGGGACTTTCGATGGTCATGCAGCAACTCTTCCGATTGAAGTTCGGGGCGGCTAATGTTCAGGTGAACACGCCCGACATATTGATCGGGAATTTCGATTTTTGGGGTATCGCTCTTAGTTATACCCGCGTATTCGTGGTCGCTTTCGCGGGATTCGTCGTAGTGATGACTTGGTTACTGCTAACAAAGACCAACCTCGGCTTGTATATTCGAGCGGTCATGCAGAACCGGAACATGGCCTCAAGTCTCGGTATCCCGGTAAGTCGGGTGAATTCGCTTACTTTCGCTTTTGGCTGCGGTTTGGCGGCTTTGGCGGGAGCGGCTCTATCGCAAATCGGCAACGTGGGTCCTTCAATGGGTCAGACCTACATTGTGGATAGCTTTATGGTGGTAGTTGTTGGCGGCGTGGGCAATCTGCTCGGGGCCGGAATATCCGCTCTGGGAATCGGGACCGTCGATCAATTCCTCCAGCCGACCTTTGGACCGGTCATGGGCAAGATCATCGTATTTCTTATGATTATCCTGTTCCTGCAGTGGAAGCCCGGTGGCTTGTTCCCTACTAAATCCCGGAGTATGGACGACTGATGAACGTGTTCGATAGCAAGCTCGAAACGCGAGGATTCATTGTGACCATGATTGTATTGCTATTTGCGATACCAATGATGAACGCCTTTTTTCCGGAAAATTCGTTTTTCCATATCTCTTCCTTTCAATTGTCATTGTGGGGCAAATACGTTACCTATGCTATTCTCGCTATGAGCCTCAATGTTCTTTGGGGCTACACGGGAATGCTCTGCCTTTGCCAAAGTCTGTTTTTCGCTCTGGGGGCCTATGCGTTTGGAATGTATCTCGTTCTGCATATCGGCATTGATGATGTTTATAACACGCCCCTGCCGGTCTTCATGGATTTCCAGGGCTACACGGAGCTGCCTTGGTACTGGGCTCCGTTTGAATACGCCCCCTTTGCGGTCGTCGCTTCTCTTGCGATTCCTGGCCTCGTAGCCTTCGTGTTTGGAACGCTCATTTTTCGGTCCCGAATAAGAGGGGTCTATTTTTCTATCATCACTCAAGCTCTTACCTATGCCCTGATGCTGTTCTTTTTTAAGAACAATCTAGAGCTGTTTGGACAGTCCTATATTCTTTTTGGCGGAAACAACGGCCTAAACGATTTCAAGGAGATTTTCAGAGCGAACATTAATTCGGCGGCTACGCAGCGTTGGCTATTCATTGCTAGCGTTGTGTTGATGCTTTCCGTTTATCTGCTAATCGCCTGGGTGCTGAAAACCAAGTTTGGCAAGGTGCAGCAGGCTATTCGCGACAGTGAAAATCGGATACGCTTTTCGGGATATTCAACTTCCACCTACAAGCTTCTCATCTTCACGGCTTGCGCGATGATCGCCGGAGCCGCGGGAGCCCTCTATGTGCCGCAAGTCGGTGGCATCAATGCCAACGAGATGACCCCAGCCAAGTCGCTCGATGTCGTTGTTTGGGTGGCTTTTGGAGGACGTGGAACGAAGTTCGGACCGATTCTAGGAGCCGTTGTAGTCAGCTTGCTCAAGAGCTTCTTTCTCAGAGCCGCTCCGGATTCCTGGCTGATTATCCTCGGAGGGATTTTCATCTTCACGGTTCTTTTTATGCCTAATGGACTGGTGGGACTTCCCGGCCAGTTGAAGCCTTGGTTGAATCGGATTCGAGGTAACAAGCCACTTGTTTCCGAAGAAGCCTCTAGCCCCTCTGTACCCTAATGGTTCATATACCCGGAGAGAAGCACACGCCACTTATCCTTTCGGTCGATGGAGTTACGAAATCTTTCGACGGCTTCAAGGCGATCAACGACTTAAGTTTCTACCTAAGTGAAGGCGAACTTCGCACGGTGATCGGTCCCAATGGGGCCGGCAAGAGCACCTTTATGGATCTCATCACTGCGCGTACAAAACCGGATGAGGGAAAGATCGTTTTCCATAAGGATAATGGAGAAGATGTGGATCTTACGCGGGTTCGCGAGCACCATGTGAGTCAGCTTGGGATTGGCCGAAAATTCCAGAATCCCACCGTGTATCGCTCGCATACCGTCTACGACAACTTGCAGCTTTCTTTAAGCGGCAGACGCAACTTGCTTAGTTCGCTTTTCTACAGCGAGTCGCAAGAAGATCGTGATAAGATTCACCATGTTTTGGATACAGTTCGACTAACCGAATTCAAAGATGATCTAGCCGGATCGCTTTCTCACGGACAGAAGCAATGGCTGGAAATCGGAATGCTCCTAGCGCAAGATCCGAGAATCATGCTCGTAGATGAGCCGGCTGCTGGAATGAGCGACGAGGAGACGGAGCGAACCGGCGAATTGTTGCTCAGTCTGGAAGGAAAACACAGCCTTATCGTCATTGAACATGATATGGAGTTCGTTAGGCAAATTGCCCGGCGAGTCACGGTTCTTCACCAAGGCCAGGTCTTAAAGGAAGGCGATTTCGATTTCGTGAAGAGCGACTCCAAAGTCATCGAGGTTTATCTCGGCAGGCAATCGAGGAAGCATTAATTTAACAAAGAAAAGAGCATGGAAGCCATTTTAGAGGAAGCGAGCGACAAATCGGAATCTGCTGACAAGCCGTTGGTGAAGATCGACAACCTGTTCGCCGGATACGATGAATCGCTCATTCTGAAGGACGTATCGATAGTCGTTCCGGATAATAGCGTGGTGGCTTTGCTTGGTCGTAATGGAGTCGGGAAGACGACGCTTCTTAATACGATAGTCGGACTCGTTCCTACTACGTCTGGCAGTATTGAATTCGGAAGTCACCGAATTGAAAAAATGCCGGTCGACAAGCGGGCGCGATTAGGAATTGGATACGTTCCTCAAGGGCGTGATATCTTCCCAGGGCTTACGGTTTGGGAAAATCTGAATGTCAGTCTACGAGCAGGTAATGTTGGTGACGACAATCGCCTGGACGAAGTCTTCGAGCTTTTTCCCGTCCTTAAGGAAATGCTCAAGCGCAAGGGTGGAGTGCTTAGCGGAGGTCAGCAGCAGCAGCTATCGATAGCGCGAGCTTTGCTTCTCAATCCTAAGCTACTCATTCTCGATGAGCCTACGGAAGGTATCCAACCTTCCATTATCGATCAGATCGAAGACGCCATCTACGCTATAAAGAAAAAGCATAAAGTAAGCATTATCCTAGTAGAGCAGTATATCGACTTTGCCAAAAACGCGAGCGACGCTTTCTATATTCTAGAAAGAGGTTCGGTCGTCGAACAAGGATCGATTGGAAGACTTAGCGACGAATTGACGGCCAGATATTTGATGGTCTGATACGCGGTGGGCTATTCGCATTTTGGATGCGTATCTAGCATAAGTTTTCTAGTTCAAGGACAGCGAGTATCCGCTTCTCTTATCTTTATCTCACAAAAAAGCCCTCGGCATAGCCGAGGGCTTAGGAAACAACCTATATGAAGATATAAACTACGAATCCGTTTCGTCGCTTATTAGAAAGTGAAGAGAGTTTCAAAGGCGATGGAGAGATCGTCTCCTTCCGAGCCGAAGTCCGTGCTACTGACTTCCATTAGCATAAGAAGATTTTCACCAACGCTCCAGCCCGGAGAAATCGTGTACTTAGTGGCCGACTCATTGATGGTACCGTCTTCATCTTCGCTGACGCGGAAAGTGATACCTAGATTATCGTTAATGCCGTAGTTGGCCATGACGAGCCATTGGTTGCCTTCAGCGTCGCCACCGAAATCGTAGTCATTAACTTCTACTGCATATGTAGCATTGCCGACTTCATAAGACGCATAGAGATTGACGAGGGTCATGTCCTCCCCAACATCCATGTTGTCTATAGCGTATCCCAAATAAATCGTAGCGCCTTCAACTGGGAAGAAAGCAGCTTTGGCTTCGATGCCGTACTCGCTATCGCTAAGCGAACCGTCGGCCCCATAAATTGAATCGACGAGCGAGAAGCCCAAGCTCATGGCATCTGTATCGTATCCATAAGATATACCGTTGAAATAGCCGGGAATCGTTGCTACGAGGTCATAAGCATATGAATACTGCCAGAGACCCGTTGGCTCCGCTGCTTCCCAGCCATGAAAGCTTAGGAACTTGCCGGCGGTAACGGATGATCCTTCACCCAAGTCGTAGGTGATAAAGGCCTGCTCGAGGGAAAAATCGCCTGTGTCGTTGTCGCCAAGGTAGTTGAGATCTACTTGCCCGGTCACATCCTCGAAAGAGAAAAGGAAATCGAGCTCAGCTTGGTCGAAATTGTAGCTGGTATCGTCGCCCCCGGCGTCGGAATCCGTATGAACGATAGACATATCGAAGAAACCCGTTAACGAAAGGTTTTCGTTTATCTCTATCTGAGCCTGGGAAACAGCTACGAAAAGCAGACCAGCGGCAGATATTTTGAATAGTTTGTTCATTAATCTATTTTGGTTAGGTAGTGAAGTTTAAGTTAGCGTAAATGGATAGCGAGGAGCAGAGAGCATCCCGCTAACGCCACCAGATCTAGCAAGTTGATTGCCAACCTATGAAAATTTGTAGATTCGGTCGTGAAATTGGCTCATTTTAGGCATGCCTGTTGAAATTTGCACACCGCTGAACCAGCGCATACACCAAGCGTATTCTCAGACTGAGAATACGTTTTCTTGGGACTGATTTTAGAGAAGGACTCTTGTGAACTCTAGGACTCTTCGCCTTCGGATTCGTCCTCTCCGACCTCGACGATTCGAGCGACGCCCAGAAGCTGATCGCCCTCGTTCAGGTTGATGCAGCGGACGCCCTTAGTAGCCCTTCCAATAACGCTTATATCGGAAACCTTGGTTCGGACAGCCTGACCGTTTTTGGTCAGCATCATCATTTCGTCGTTTTCAAACACCGTTAGCGCTCCCGAAACGCCTGAAGTTCGAGCGGCGATCACTCCGCTGCCTCCGCGTTTCTGTACAGGATATTCTTCGAACTTGGTCCGTTTTCCTTGGCCGTTCAGACCGCAGATCAGAAGCGTTCCGCTAGGATCGACCACTTCCATGGCCTTGGCGAAATCCCCTTCGGCTAGCTTTATGCCTCTCACGCCTCGAGTGGCTCGACCTTGGTCGCGCAGGTCCGTTTCGTGGAAACGTATGGCTTTGCCTTTGTAGCTTATGATCGTGAGGTCGTCTTCGCCTTTAGTAAGCTTTACGGTGATCAGATCGTCTCCCTCGTCGATATTGATACCAATGATACCTCCCTTTCGGAAGTTCTTATAGTCCGCCAGATTGGTTTTCTTAACGACTCCGTTTTTGGTGCACATCACTAGATGGAGTTGATCGCTGATTTCCTGCACGCAAATCATTGCCGCGATACGCTCTTCCTCTTGTAGTGAAAGAACGTTTACAATGGAACGACCCTTCGAAGTTCGAGAGCCTTCAGGAATTTCGTATACTTTTTCCACATACACGCGACCATTGTTCATGAAAAAGAATATGTAGTCGTGCGTGTTGGCGGTGAAGATATGCTCGATGAAATCCTCGTCGTAGGTATTGCCTCCTTGGACGCCTTTGCCACCGCGCTTTTGAGTACGATACTCGCTATCGCTAGTCCGTTTAATAAAGCCCTTGTGGGAAATGGTAATGAAACAGCCCTCGCGCGGAGTCATGTCCGCCTTTGAAATGTCGCCTTCCCAAGGAACAATCTCGCTCCGGCGTGGAGAGCTGTACTTTTCCTTCAGTTCCTGCAGCTCCGTTTTTATGAGAGCAAGCAGGATGCTCTCGTTTTCCAAAATGGATTTAAGCTCGTCGATGAGCTTCATCAGTTCGGCGTACTCGTCCTCAATCTTGTCGCGCTCCATGCCGGTGAGCTGGTAGAGACGCAGGTCGAGAATCGCATTCACTTGGCGATCGGTGAGCGGATATTTTTCCTGAAGTCTTTCCTTAGCCTCTTCTCGATTCGCAGACGAACGGATGATGCGGATAAAGTCGTCCAGATTGTCGAGGGCGATCTTGTAGCCCTCCAAAATGTGGGCCCTGTCCTCAGCCTTGCGTAAGCGGTAGGCTGTTCTTCGATACACGACATCTCGACGGTGATCGATGTAGCAGTTGAGCACTTCCTTCATGCTCATCTGCTTGGGTCGCCGGTTGTCGAGGGCCAACATGTTCACCCCAAACGAACTCTCCAGAGGCGTTTTCTTGAAAAGCTTTGAAATAATGACTTCCGGGAATTCGCCTCGTTTCAGCTCAATAACGATACGCGTGTTTTCGTCGGACTCGTCTCGCAAATCGCTAATGCCCTCGATTTCCTTGGTGGAAACGAGATCCGCAATCTTCGTTACGAGCGAAGCGCGATTCACGTTAAAGGGGATCTCCGTAATGAGAATACGTTCACGATCGCCTTCTTCTTCTTTTGTAACCGTTCCGCGCATACGGACGATTCCGCGACCAGTTCGCATGTAGTCGTCGATGCCTTTAGATCCTATGATGCGACCGCCTGTCGGGAAATCTGGTCCCTTGATATGTAGAGCCAACTCCTCTGTCGTGATGTTTGGATTGTCAATCTGAGCGCAAATTCCGTCTATAAGTTCGTCGAGATTATGTGGCGGGATGTTAGTCGCCATGCCTACGGCGATCCCGGTAGATCCGTTCATCAGCAGATTGGGAAGGCTGGCTGGGAGAACGGATGGCTCGGTCGTGCTCTCGCTATAGTTAGGCACGAAATCGACCGTATCCTCATCAATATGACGCAGAAGATCTTCGGCCAATGCAGTCAAGCGCGACTCGGTATACCGGTAAGCGGCTGGCGCGTCGCCATCAACCGAACCGAAGTTGCCTTGCGGGTCGATAAGCGGATAGCGCATCACCCAGGGCTGAGCCATGCGTACTAGCGTATCGTATACAGAGGTATCGCCATGAGGATGATAGTTTTTTAGGACTTCGCCTACCACCCCAGCGCACTTGCTGAAGGCTCGATTGTGTAGCAGCCCTTCCCGCAGCATGGCGTAGAGGATGCGACGCTGCACGGGCTTGAGCCCATCTCTAGCGTCGGGTAGCGCGCGGGAAATGATGACCGACATCGAATAGTCGATGTAGGCCGTCTGCATAATGTCGGTAATGCTGGCAGGAGTGATGCGATCAGGAGAATTATCCATGCGTATGCTAAATTCGATTACAATCTAAGCGTTTGAGGAGCGACGCGTTAGACGTCGAGATAGGCTACATTCAAGGCGTTGTCTTCGATGAATTCACGACGGGGAGCCACTTCTTCGCCCATCAGGATAGTGAATACTTCATCAGCTTTTGCGGCGTCGGATATATTCACGCGAAGAAGTCGGCGAGTCTGAGGATCCATGGTCGTATCGAAGAGTTGTTTGGGGTTCATCTCTCCCAGTCCCTTGTAGCGTTGTATGTTCAATCCTTTGCGACCCAGTTTACGGATTTGATTTAGTATATTCAGATTCGAATGAATCTCGTTTACGTTTTCGTTTTTCTGTCCTTCGTTCTCGATCAGAACATAGACTGGCGTATCCGTTTCCTGGAAATGCTTTAAGTCCAGGCCGATTTCCTCGATCTCGTGAAGCAGTTTCGACATCTCGTTCGCTTCAAAGATCTCTTGGATTGAAATTCGTTTGGAAATACCTGCTTCGGCATCGAGGATAGTGGTTGTCGAGGAATCGCTATCGCCCTCTTCATGTATTCCTTGTTCCGATACGAATTGAGCCCTAGCCGCTTCGTCTCTTAGAAAGAAATAATCCTCATTGTTGCCTTCTCGAACGCGAGCGATGTATCGAGGGAGGCTGGGCTCCTCTGTCTGATATTCGTTCAGATAAGCCCCAAGCGAGGCCCCGTGACGTGTAACCGATCCTCCAATACGCTCGAGCTGAGCGAAGCTTTCCACAATGTGATCCAACTGCTCTGCGGTGAATACGTGACCGTCGTCTAGCCTTTTAAGAATCACATCCTCGGTTCCTAGCTCGAGAAGGATGCGATTCATTTGATCGTCGTTTTCGATGTACTGTTCGCGCCGTTTCCGCTTGATCTTATAGAGAGGCGGTTGGGCAACGTAGACGTAGCCTTTCTCGATAAGGTCCTTCATTTGTCGATACAGGAAGGTCAGCAAGAGAGTGCGAATGTGGGAGCCATCGACATCGGCGTCAGTCATGATGATGACCTTGTGATAGCGAGCCTTCTCGATATCGAAACCGCCATCGCCTTCCACGTTGCCAATGCCGCACCCGATCGCGGTGATCATGGTGCGGATTTCGTTGTTGGAGAGGACCTTGTCGATGCGGGCCTTTTCCGAATTGATGAGCTTTCCGCGTAGCGGAAGAATGGCTTGGGTGCGGCGATCGCGTCCTTGCTTGGCGGATCCTCCTGCGGAATCGCCCTCTACAATGTAAAGCTCGCTTTCTTCCGGTTTGCGTGACGAACAATCGGCAAGCTTGCCGGGAAGACCTCCTCCGCTCAGGGCGGATTTTCGAACGGTTTCGCGAGCTTTTCGAGCCGCCTCTCTGGCTCGCGCGGCGTTCAGACACTTGTCAATGAGGCGTTTGGCCAACTTTGGATCTGTCTCGAAATGGTATTTCAGTCGCTCGCCTACGATCTTCTGTACGATACCGTCGACTTCCGAATTCGAAAGCTTGGTCTTGGTCTGGCCTTCGAATCTAGGCTCGGGGACTTTCACCGAAACCACGGCGACCAGTCCTTCCCTCGCGTCGTCTCCGGTTATGGCTGGGTCCTTGTCTTTCAAAAGATTATTCGCCCTGGCGAATTGGTTTACTACACGAGTCAGAGCGGTGCGAAACCCAGAAAGGTGAGTTCCTCCTTCTATGTTGTAGATCGAATTGGCGTAGGCGAAGAGTTGCTCGTTGTAGGAGTCGTTGTACTGCATGGCGACATCGACCACTACTGCGGGAGCGTCTGGATCTTGGTCGTTGCCTACTGTATCTCCAAAAGAAATGGGGTTTTCGTGAAGAACCGATTTTGATCGATTGAGGTAGCGGATGTATTCGGAAATCCCATCATTAAACTGAAAGTGGTCTTTTTTATCCGATCGCTCGTCTACCAGTGTAATGCTAACCCCGGGATTAAGAAAGGCGAGCTCTCTCAGTCTCTTCGCTAGGATGTCGTATTGAAAATTCAATGTCTCCTCGAAAATCTCGGGATCCGGCTTGAAGCTGATTTTCGTTCCGGTGGCTTGCGTATCTCCGATAATGCTGAGCTTCTTTGTCGTCTTCCCTTGGCTGAAGCTCATGTGATGGATTTTTCCGTCGCGACGAACTTCAGCTTCGAACCATTCCGAGACGGCGTTGACGCACTTGGCTCCGACTCCGTGTAGTCCTCCTGAAACTTGGTAGGCTCCCTTGCCGAATTTTCCCCCTGCATGCAGATTGGTTAACACCAGTTCGAGAGCGGGAATCTTGTATTGGGGATGGATGTCGACGGGTATACCGCGTCCGTCGTCTTGGATCGAACAAGATCCGTCGAGGTGGATCGATACTTTGATCTCTTTGCAGTAGCCAGCTAGAGCTTCATCAATCGAGTTGTCCACGACTTCGAAAACGCAATGATGCAAGCCACGCTCATTGGTGTCGCCGATGTACATGTCGGGACGTTTTCGAACGCCCTCAAGGCCTTCTAGTTTTTGAATTTTCGACGCGTTGTAGTCCGCCGCGCCTTCGTGATTTACGGGAGCATTTTCGGCTTCGTTATCGGGATCCATATAGTTCGTTTTCTCGATTAAAAAAGTCTCAGATGGAATGGTCCATCACAACATTTTTTTGCGCCAATTTGGCAAATAAAAGCGGGGGATTGAACCAGCTTATTTGGGCTTCGCAAGGCCAATTATCAGTCATTTCCAAATCGTTTTCCTGGAGGTGGTTGCAAGTCGCTAATTCGACTTCTTTCTGCTCGTGAATTGACTCAGCTGGATAAGGCTTCTTCAGATCTTGCGCTATCGATTTCAAGACACCACCATCATTCGATTTTCGGAAACACCAAATCGTGAAGCTTTCGGTAAAACTGGATTACGCCTGTCGAGCCTTGGCGCGTCTCGCCAAACGGCATTCACGTGGCGAGATTTCCCGAATCGAGGAACTTGCTGAGATCGAGGAAATCCCGGCTAATTATCTCGCTCAAATTTTAGCCGAACTTCGAAATGGTGGTCTGGTAGACAGTCGTCGAGGAAAGCAGGGCGGTTATTTACTAGCGCGTCCGCCAGAGGAAATCACACTGCATGAAGTTATCAGTCTTATCCAGGGCGATTTATTTAGTTCCGTGTCAAAACCTGGAGGCGCTTCTGGTCAAGCCATAGCCGATGCTTGGGCGCGTTTGCAGAGGAAATTCGAAGAGGCGGCCAAGTCCTGCACGCTGGAAGAAATGGCGAAAGAAGAAGCTCAGCAAATGTGGTACATCTGATCCGGGCGGTCCTGCTTTCTTTCATCTTCTTCTACTTCTCTCCATCCCTCTGTTCTCATGAGATTTTAGCTGGGTTCAGATGCAATAGAAATCGAAGCAGCCTTGATTGGGTCTTCCGTAATTTAGATAGGAATACGGTTTGACGGTGTACGGTTTTGAGCTTCCAATCGCGATCTTATGGGAGCCGCCATCCAATCGAACCTTCTCATTCTTCAAGATCGCGACATGAAGGTCCAACGGATCGAATCTGAATTGGCGAGACTGCCGATCGAGCGCGAATCAACGAAGAAGAAGATCGCTTCTCACGAAGCCTCGATCGAGGAGGGCAGACAGCGAGTCAAAGATCTCGAAGTCCAAAGTAAGACTATCGAAACAGAGATGGGCGAAATCGAAGCCCAGGTTGTTAAATATAAAAATCAGCAACTACAGGTTAAGAAGAACGAGGAATACCAGGCCTTGACCCACGAGATCGAAACGGCTCAAGGCAAGATTTCCGATTTAGAGGAGCGAGAGCTCGAGCTTCTCTACGAGCTTGATGATGCTCGAAAATCCCAAAAAGCGGAAGAAGCGGATTTTCAGGAGAAGATTCAAGCGGAGAAAAGCTTCCTTGGGCGACTTGATGAAAAGGAGGCTAATTTAAAGGAGGAGATCGAGGTGGCGAAAACGGATTTCGCCGAAGCGGAAGCTCAGCTCGAGCGTCCAATGCTTTCAAAATACAAGCAAGTTTCGCGGGGCATCAGATTTCCCATCATCGTCCAGCTCCGTGATCAGAAATGCGGCGGGTGCCACATGAGAGTCTCGGCTGCAGTCGAATTCGAAGTAAAAAAAGGCGAGGAAATTACCTCTTGCGATAATTGCGGACGTATCCTCTACTTGTAGATACTAGCTTTGGAGCCAAGCGTTCGCTCCGTTGTTCTTTTTTATCGGGGCGAAAGCCTCACGGAATTTCGGAGAGGAAAGTCCGGACGTCATAGGGCAGGATTCCTCGCGAAAGCGAGGGCGTCTCGTTTCAATGCGAGGCGACGGATAGCGCCGCAGAAAATAGGTAGCCTTTTTTGTTCCGCAATTGCAGGACTTTGAAGGTCATAGTGAAAAGGTGGGGTAAGAGCCCACCGCCGTTTCGAGTAATCGATCGGGCATGGCAAGCCCAATCCGACGCAAGACAAAATAGGGGGCCGGGTTGCCCGCCCATAAAGCTCCGGGTATGTCGCGTCTCTTGAAAAAGGGGCCTGCGCTAATGCACTCGAGATAAATGAACGCGTCTTCTAAAAGCTTCGGTTTTCAGAAGAACAGAATCCGGCTTATCGGCTCCAAAGCTAGTTATTTTGAAATCGAAGCTCCCGGTCCCGTTTTTCAGTTTTTTGCCAGCAAATACCTTGACAATGAGCTGATTCAGCTGAATATCCGCCGTCCTTATGGCAAATACGAAGTCGGCAATGAAGAACCATCGAAAGACGCTTGTGCGCACCTTGCACAATCGTTCGCAGAAGAGCCGTCTCAAAACGCTTGCCAAGAAGGTCAGCTCGCTTGCCGAATCCGGCGATAAGGAAGCTCTTAGGCAGGCTGCCATCAGCTACATTTCCGCAATGGATAAAGCGGCTAAAACTAATTTGATCCACGCTAATAAGGCGAACCACGCGAAGTCTAGCATGTCCAAGTACTTGGCCGTTTAACGAATTTTTCCTCCTCCCCATCAGTGAGCCCCCAACGTTTCCGACGATGGGGGCTCTTTGTTTTAAGAAAATGAGTTCGAAAGCTCCTTTTATCTCTTTTCCTGAAGGCTATCTTGGCGGTCGACCCGCCAAATTCGAACTCATTCACAACAGTTCGGAGGCTTTTGCGATTAGCAAGCCGGCAGGAATCGCGTCATTCCAGCACAGCCTTGAGCTGGGTAAGCCGGACATTTCAATGGCATTAAGAAGGGAGCTGTTGGCCGGGAAACCTCAGCTTTCGAAGCTTGGTGTAGAGGGTGTCTATCGAGCGTACAATCTGGAGGCTGGGGTGAGTGGCGTTCTTCTTTTCGCGAAGAACGAGGAGAACGAGGAAGTGCTGAAAAACGCGTTTGGATCTCGGCAGCTGTTGTTCCGCTACCACCTTCTAGCGAAGGTTGAAGGTGAACTTCGAGAGCGATTTTGCGATTTGCCTATCGCGCGACATTCCGAATCATCAAGAATGCTCGTTTCCCATAAAACCGGGAAGAAGTGCGAAACGAAGTTTCGCTATCTACGCCATTATGGAAGCTATCAGCTTTGGGAGGCGGAAACAAGAGACATGCGCATGCATCAATTGCGGATTCATGCTTCGGAATGCGGAATCAGCATTGTTGGCGAAACGAAGTATTCCTCAGGTGGTCAGGTTTATCTTTCTAGGATAAAGAAAGGGTATCGCAAATCAGATCGGAACGAACGGCCCCTTAATGATGGCATTTGCATTCATTTGCTTTCTGTACGACTCGAATTTCCTGAAGCTCCCTTTTTGTCAGTCGAGGCACCACTGCCATCCCGTTTCTCTAGCCTGTTAAGGCGCTTGGAGGAGGGCTCTCATTCCTCTTTGAAATGAAATACCGCTTTCCACGCCGAAGAATGTGGAGATTCTTCTTTACAGGCCTTAAGGCAAGCATCAGGTTTGCGAACTTTTCTAAAAAGCAATAGCAACAGCATCTATGGGAAACCTTAAGAAGAAACGTCGATTGAAGATGTCTAAGCACAAGCGTCGCAAGCGCTTGAAGTCCAATCGTCACAAGAAGAAGAGCTGGTAAAGGTCTCCTACTGTAGAAGTCTGTTGAGCGCGTTTTTGTCGAAGGCGCCCAGCAGGTTTCCTAAATCCCCAAAATCTCGAGTATTCGGCTCGAGATTTTTTTGTTCTGAGGCCTTTTCGCGATAGGTCTGTTTCCTGAGTTTTAAGGCTATTTTACTTAGTCCTTAAGATTTTTGGCGGCCTCGACCATTAAGGGTGAGAATCGCCTATTTTTTTCTGGCTTAGAGTGATGAGTCCTTTAGCGCCCTGAGCGCTTTCCGTATTCTGGAGGAGGTTGTTTTCCCTATATTGCAAGATTCTCTTAGGGTGGAAATTGCCGATTGCCCGACGGCAAACCTTCCAGAACTCGGCTAACTTCCCTCTATTTAGCTCAATATCCAAGAGGAGGGGCCGATACCGATGATATTCAAGAGCGCGAATCTTCCGCCCTTGTTTATCAGTCATGATTTCCACGAAAAACAAAGAGTTCATAGTAGAGTATCGTCCCACCTCCATTAGAGCGGCTCGCGTGAGTTCCCTTAAGCCTCCGATTGTAGTGGAGGAGCTGTTTTCGTATTCACTCAATAAGGATGACAGTGATGCCGCATCAATGCGTCAGTTTGCCAAGATCAAGCCAAACGCGTACATGATGAGCCACTGTACGATTTATCCTGAAAAGCGAACGGTTAGGCGAGTTATGGTCGATTCGGGAAGAGGTAAAGAGGCGGACTTCGTCTTCGATCTTCTAAAGAACGAGCTCAAGGCCGAAGCGGATGACCTAACCGCGTTTTGCCTGTCGCCAGAATCCGGGCTCGAGATCGATCTCGCTGAGCACAATAAGAAGGATGTTCTGGTATGTGGAGCATCGAGACCCGAGATCCTAAACATTCAAGATGAGCTTCTACAAATAGGGGTCTATCCGAGACGCGCTGAAATTGGAACGATCAGTCTGATCGGAACATTGAAAGAAGCGCTATCAGCTAACCAAACGAGTCAGCCTATCCTTTTTCTAGAAGTCGAAGACGATTATTCCAGCGCGATTATCATAGGACCTGATGGTATCGAAATGTCGCGTCGAATAGATAGTGGATATTCGGACATCGCCTTGGCTCTAAAAGAAGAGCTTAATTTAAAAGACGACGCCGCAGCGGAAAAGCTTCTTTCGTCAGCTGATTTCGATTTCGGTTCGTTCGCTAAGAATATTCTCCGACGAATACTCAGAGAGCTTCAATCCTCGATTGGGTTCTTTGAAGTCCAGACGGGTCAGTCCGTGTCCTGGCTTCACTGCATTCGCCACCATTCGAATTTGAAATGGTTCGAGGATAGTTTGAGTCAACAGTTGAATCTGGAGGCTTTTCGTTTTGATGTTACCGGATGGCTTGAATCGAAAAGCATAAAGCTTTCAAGTCATGATTCCATTAAAAACCTGGACCACACGTGGTTGGGTCTTCTCTCGCTTCTTTGCGAATTTGAAAAGGGGAAGGCCGCATGATCAGAGTTGGCAAGCAAGAAGTCGAGGAGCAGTCTTGGCATCCAAATTTTGGTGACACAAGTGCTCTTCCTGATATAAAGGTTGTCCGTACGGGTTTCTTCTTTTCGGCTATCGCCTTAACAATCGCTATCGTTGTCAGTATGTATGTCGGCTTTAGGGAATATCGTATGATCTCATTAGAGAAGAATATTTCACTATTGGAAAAAGAGATCGAAGGATATGGTAGCAAGCACAACGAGGTTATTAATCACAATCGGGAATTCATGGATCTCAGAACGAAATTCGAGGAGGCGGAAGCGTTTATCGCCGATCAGCTAATCATTAGCGATTTCCTTTTCGCAATCAGCAAGATCATCACTGAAGAAATGACATTCAAGCGAGTTGAATACACAGGCGACACCGCTGAAATTTCAGGAATGATACGTCCTGGAAAGGATGATGCCGCTTTCATTTTCGACAGATTCAAATCCGAACTTCAGAAAGCTAATGTATCGCAATCCCTATTCGATAACTATGAAGCCAAATCCTTAAAGCGCGATGAAAAAATGGGTACAATCGAATTCAGTATAGAGCTGAATAAACTAGAAGAGGATTTGCCTGCTCCAAAAAAGAAGAACGATTGAGTGTTCAGCATATAAACCTCTAGATGAAAGAATTCTTGCACATAGTAAAAAAACATCTCGTCGTTGTCGGGTCTCTAGTTGTTATTCTCGTTTGTGGCGGGTTGCATATATTGCACCTGGGGAAAGCCGAGACCTTGAAGGCCGAGTATGATAGGCTTGTTAAGAAGCGTTCCAGCATATTGCTAAATCTGAAAAATGGAGCTACGTTTGCACAGGATATCCAAGAACTGAATAAAATCCTAGAAAATATAGATAGTCGCTTATTCGACTCAAAGGAATTAGCTGCTAACTATAATTACTTCTTCCAGATCGAAGCTCAGACTGGAGTTAAATTGAGCAATCTGCAGCAATTTAATCCATCCACGGCAGCTACGAATAAAAAAGGAGATAATAAGAATAAGAACTACTCCTCTTTGAGGTACGAGCTAGGAGTGACCGGGACTTTTTCCCAGATCATGAACTTTCTCAGGCACGTGGAAGGTGGCCTCTCTCTATTTCGAATCGATAGAATATCCATAACACAAGGAAAAGTGATCGATGAGGCAACCGACTCCTTACAAGCGAAGATGTCATTTTCCATACTTAGTAAAAAGGAATCATGAAATATACCTGGAAAAAGCTGATTGTGTACGGATGTAGCGCTTTGGCTCTTACGAGTTATGATGCGTTATCCGCTGTACTATCTGGAGAGGAAAGAAGCGTGATTCTAGATCGAGGAAATTCGATTTTGAATCGGAAGGTACTTCCATTGGATTCAGAAGAAATAGATAGGATAGGCAACCGATTTTCAGCTCCCTCAGTTCCTGAACGGGTAGAAGAGGTAAAAGAAATTATTACACCTGAGTCGGCGAGCGAAGTTCTAGATATTCTATCGAAAGATGTAAATCCCACTGGAGTCTTTGTATTAGGCGGTTCTTATATATTAATGTTCAAGGAGAAGCGAGTTAGAGTAAATGAGACCGTAAGAGTAGCCTATAACAATAAGGAATACGATTTAATAGTATCCAAAATTCAAAGTAACTCATTCACACTGCGATACAAGGATGCTGAACTTAATATTAAACTTAACTAAGAGCGAGATATGAACACTACAGTACGTTTCATTAAGAAATTATTCCTGCTTGTTGTTCTGCCACTGGCTTTAACGGGGCAGAATATCGTAATGCAGGCCCAGTCGGATCAAAATAATTCGGCTGCAGTCAATGTACAGCCGCCGACAGCGGAAGATGTAGATAGACTATTTAGTAATGATGACGCTTCAACTGACGATTCTGCCAGTGAAGCGAATGTCGCGAGCCAAGAGGACTCCTTATTGGATTCCGATATGATGCTTTCGGAAATGGATACGATTTCCGTTGATTTTCCTAATGAGGAAATACGTACCATACTTCGGAATGTCGCCGACTTATATATGCTAAATCTAGTTGTTCCTGAGACGTTGCAGGGTACGACCTCTATTAAGCTAAGGGATGTTAGTTGGCGTCAGATTTTCAATGTCGTTCTCGATCCTGTTGGTTATACTTATACCGAAAAAGGAAACATCATAGAGGTGGTGAGTAAAGAGGCATTGAATTTCGAGCCTCCCATTACGGATATTTTTCTTTTGAACTATGCTGAAGCTAATGCAATTGCCGTTACTGTTAGGAGCATGGTAGACGAAACAGCTGGTGGTCGAGTCCAAGTTGATTCGCGCACCAACGGACTCATTGTTACCGAGCGTGAGTCAAAGATGGCGAGCATTCGTACGGTTATCGAACGTTTAGATAAACCAACCGAGCAGGTGCTAATCGAAGCCCGCTTCATCGAAGTCACGAATCGTGATATTAAGAACATTGGAGTGAATTGGGCAGGACTTAAAGACTTTGGTGTTAATTTAGGACCATTTAATCGTAGTTATACCGAAGGCTTCAATCGTAATGATTCAAGGACTTCAAATACTGACAGTAACGAAGATACGAATCTAGGAGATGTCTCTTTTGACATCGGAGGAGCTGAGCTGCAAGGGGCTGCAGGTGACTTTAGTGGCAGTCTTACTAATAACTTGACAGGTGAAGTGCTGCTTGACGCCTCGAGTAGTGCCAGTTCCTCTCTTATTTCAAGTGCCATCCAAAATTTGACCTCTTTGGTTGATGGCGACACGCTTAGTAGGAATACTTCAGCGGTCTTTTCTGCCACTCAATTCGGTTTTATACTAAGCGCTCTCAAGGAGCAGGATGATAGCCGTCTGGTTTCTAATCCAACGGTTGTAACCTTGAACAACCAGGAAGCTGTCATTTCGGTTGGCGAGCAATTCCCGATCCCTGATTACACTTATAATGAAGAGCGAGGAACCTTCGAGATTAGCGGGTTCCAGTACAAAGATATCGGTGTTATTTTGCGTGTTAGACCGTCGGTAAATAACAGAGGTCTCATTACGCTCAAGATCAGTCCGGAAGTTAGTAACCAAACAGGTGAAACTACGTTTGGTGGCGCCAGTGGTGCGGCAATTCCGATAATCTCGACACGAAGAACAGAAACGCAAATAGCTTTGAATGACGGGTTCACCATGGGTCTGGGTGGTCTACTGCAGACTCGTGAGCTGGATAAAGGTAGCCAAGTTCCTGTTCTGGGCAAGATTCCAGGTCTAGGAAGGCTTTTCAAGCATGACAGCACTGACTTAACCACGTTGAATTTGCTGGTCTTTATCACAGCAAGAATTCTTCCTGGCGAAGACGCTACCTTTGAAGACGTTTTCTCTCAGGAGAGCATGGCTGATCTTGGAATTGATCCTGACGAAATCAGGAATCGCTAAGACTCGCTTGAAAGTTTTATTTCCAGAGCCTTCCCATTCTTGGGAAGGCTCTTTTTATTTTAGCAACCTATCGTAGTTATGACTAAACTACGCACATGTGGAGAACGACGATGTTCCCATAGGAATAGCCCCTGCCATGTCCCCAAAGACAACCTTCCGTTTGAAAAAGGAATGGTTTCCGAGCTACGTGTTAATGCCATTTTTATGTGGCTTGGCATATCGTCGGGTCCCTCGTGAATGTGGGTGAAATGCGAATCGTCTTCTTTTACGAGTCGATTGAGAAATGATTCGAGATCCATTCGAGCTGAAGGGTCTGCGTTTTCCATCAGAACGAGACTGCAGCTAGTATGCTGGCAGAAGACGTTGAGCAGTCCCTCTTTCTGACCGCTCTCATTCAAGGCGGCTATCGCTTCGTTAGTTATTTCGTACGTCCCCTGCCCGGCTGTTTTTAATCGTATCTGTTTTCCAATTACGTTCATTGAATATTCCTCGGAAATCAGAGTGCCTTTAAGTCAGAGCTATTCGTTTTAGGAATACTATTTTTCTAAGTCCTCTTTTTCCGGTTCCGAAACCGCTTCTATGGGGAGATGATCTTCTTGAGGTTCCAAAAGGATCGCGAATTCGAGTTCCTTGTCGTCCCTTAAGACCTTAAAGTGTATGAACTCTCCAGGCAGTTTGAAGAAAATGAGATCTCTGGCTTGATTTAGGCTCCCCACTTTCTGGTCATCTATTGTTGCGAGAGTATCACCGATTTGGACGCCGGCTCTTGCTGCTGGGCTTCCCGGAACGACCTTGTTTACGTATATCCCTCTCTCGATGTTATATCGATCCGCCCTTTCCTCAAATCCGATCGGCAGTACGCCGTATCTTACCGATCCTCGGTCTAGAAAGTCGTCCACTATCCGCTTTATTGCCTTCACTGGTATGATGTATGAAGACGCGATTTCCGGAATGGAAGCCATGCTTATACCCAAAAGGTTTCCGGATATGTCGAAAATGGGAGAACCGACTTCGGCTGGGCCAATGGGAAGGCCTACTCTGATGAAGGTGAACGGGAAAACGTCTTTTGCGAAACTGCTTTCGAACCCCGTTACGATGCCAAACGAAGGTGAAGGATCGAAGATGAGAGGGCTTGTTATGGCGACGGCGAAAGAACCGACCAGGTCTTCTATTTCGGTGGCTTCAAGTTCGATGTAGCTAAGATTTTTAGGCAGGTTGATTACTTGAAGCAGGCTGATGTTGGCTCGGGTGTCGCTTCCTATGATTTCCGCTAGATAGGAAATGCCATTCTTTTCTATCCACACACGGCTTTTCTCTTTTGGAGGCATTGAGCTGGTAATGGCTTTACCGTCTTTGGAAATGAAAAAGCCGGAAAATACATGCTGGAATGGTTCGTCGCTTTCCGTCTCGTTTTCCTTTTGAGTGGCGACAATGACTCGGACAACTGCCTCGGAGTTTTCCTTGTAAATCGATTTTATAGCGGATTGCAGGCCTTCAACTTGTCCGCTCACTGAGGCGCCAAACGCCAATCCAAGGCTGGCAACGAAAGTCAAACGACATGCCGAAAAATTTCGGCTCAATCTCGCCATCGCCTTGTTTAAGCCCATTTTTTAGAACTGCTGGCCAGCTCTGATTATCTTTGGACCAAATTTGTCGGCTATTTCTTTCTGTGTCGGTATCGAGTTGTCTTCCAATGTGAAAGTCTTGGGAGTGGCTACAAGCGTAAACCTCTCTGGACTTTCAGGCTGAGACATTACATTCACTCGGTATATTGCAGCCCCGTCGATCTGTGGAAAGGTTTCTCCAACTATGGAAGATTCAGTCTCACGGGTCGACTCGTCGACGATAAACACAGGCTTTGCCGGCTGCTGAGCAATCTCTGACAAGTCAAGGATCTCCTTTTGGAGATCATCTGTTGAGCTGACCTGTACCATCTGAGGGACTGCAAAAAAGGCCAGTGCCAAGGTTCCAGCAGTTGCCGCTACTGCTATGGATTTCCGGCCGAGAATAAGAGAGAGACGTCCCAATCTACCGTACCAGGACTGCGTTTTGACGAGGGCTGTAAGCTGCTTACTGCGAAGCTCTTGCTCGAAGCCTTTCCAGAATTCCTCAGAAGGGCGCTCCCGTTTTTTTAAGCTAATCAATTGGCTTAATTGATCTTCTTTATTTTCGGAGCTCTTTTTCTTAGTGGGCATAAGAGAATTCCACAACCAATGTCATTATACTGTTATTTGAGGTAGTCTTTGAGTTCAGCCTGCAGAAACTGTTTTGCGTAGTGGAGTCTCGAACGAACGGTGCCCACAGAGTTTCCTAATATCTCGGAGATCTCCTTATGGCTCAGGCCGTCGATTTCGAATAAGGTAATAACTGTTCTATGCTTGATAGACAATTTTTGGAAAGCGTCGTTCAGCTTTTCCTGTAATTCGTTCATTAAAGCCGCTTTGTCCGAATCGGACTCTGTCACCAGCTCATCAATAAAGCCGGCCGTATTGTCCTCTTCGGACATTTTCTCGAAGCTGAAGAAGCGTCGCAGCTTGTTTTTCCTCAAATGGGTGAGAGTCGTGTTCAGAGCGATTCGGTAGAGCCAAGTGAAAAAGCTGGATTTGCCTTTGAATCGGTTAATCGACTGAAACGCCTTTATGAAAGCGTCTTGAGCAAGGTCCGAAGCGTCCTCCCGGTTTGAGGTGAGATTGTATATCACCGAGTAAACGCGTTCGCGATACTTCAGAATCAACGCATCGAAAGCGTCTACATCCCCTGCCTGAACCTTTCGAATAATCGCCAAATCCTCGTCAGCCTCCAACTGCCGCTCGGGCGTTGTGACCAGGGTCTTGTCGATTGCTTTGCTAATGCTCATCGGAAATCGCTATTTTGACGATGGAGCTTACTATAACCAAAAATTCGCTAATTTGAAGCCTGATCTGACTTAAGCGTCTCAACCTGGTTCCAGATCAAGTCGCTAATGGTCAGCAACAAGCTCTGCGAGGCCAGATTTTGGTATGGTTCAATCTTTGAACGGGCTTGCCTTATCTCATCGAAAATCGCTTTCCGAACTTCCATGAAAATACCCATGGTCGCCATTTTATTTAGCCAGTATTCTACATTCGGTTCCCTATTGCCGCAAAGCGTCTCGCGCAGGTCTTCCTTTTCTGTGCCGCTTAGACGATCTCTCATTAGGATCAGTGGCAAAGTAGCTTTTCCGGTGGCAAGGTCAGTGCCCAGCGTCTTTCCTATCGTTTGCTGGATGCCGAAAAAGTCGGTCAGATCGTCGTAGATCTGGTATGCCATCCCAAGATGCATTCCGAACTTGCCTGCCGCTTCGCAGAAATCCGTTGGTTCCCCGGCCAAGGCTGCTCCTAATGAACAGGAGACTCTGAACAGCTCCGCTGTCTTGAGATTGATGACCCTTTGATAGCCTTCCAAAGTGATGTCAGGATCCCCTCGTTGCATGGTCTGCATGATTTCGCCGGAGCAAACGTTTCGCATCGCTACTGCCACTTGCTCGCAGACTTCATTGGTGGGGAATTGAGTGGAAAGATAGACGGCATGCGAAAAGAGAGCGTCCCCGAGAAGCACTGCAGTCGTGTTGCCGTACTTTTTGGCAACCGTATCTTGCTTCCTCCGCATATCCGCTTCGTCCATAATATCGTCATGAACGAGCGTCGCCAGGTGAATTATCTCTACAATCCCTGCCAGTTTAACTAGATTCGGGTCCACGAATTCCTCATTTTTCCAGCCACTGAAGAAAATCAGCGACGGCCTGATCCGCTTGCCGCTAGTATCGATGCAATAGTTTACTTGTTCCCTTATCTCAGGTTCGAAGCTTGCAATCTGTTCCTCCAGGAAAGCGTCTAGGGCCGATAAATGCGGTCGCAGTAATTGGAACAGCTCGGGAAGCAATTTCCTAGCCGATTCTGATTCTTGTGATGCGTTCATTGCGGCCATCGTAAATAATGCTATAGATCCTTTCAGACGACGCTTATTTGGCAAACCTGAATGCGGTTAAGCCTAGACTTGAAAGATCCTCCTGCGCGTCAGATTACCTGCACCTTTGTCAAGTCTTGGCCGTCGATCACTCCCACGGGCTTGTTTTCATCGTCTACCACTATTAGATCGTCAATCCGGTGGGTTTCGAAAACCTTTAATGCTTCTATTGCTAACGAGCCTGAAGGTATAGTTACAGGGTCTCGTGTCATATATTTGGATACACATTCATCAAGAAAACCGGGTTGGGAGAGAATCAGTCTTCTTATATCCCCATCGGTGAATATGCCTCCTAGCCTGCCCTTCGTATCCGTCAGAATGATGCATCCGCTGTTAGGATCCGTCATGCGGTGTAGGCATTCCTTGCAAGTACTGGTCTCGGGAAGGGTCGCGAAATGTCCTTCGTCTCGCATGATCTCGTTAACTTGGGGAGCAAGTTTACGTCCGATGCTCCCAGCTGGATGGTATTGCGCGAAGCCTTCTTTACCGATGTCTTTCCATTCCAGGAGGACCATAGCAATGGCGTCTCCTATTGCGATGCAGGCGGTGGTGCTTGCCGTTGGAGCCAAGTCCAGTGGGCAGGCTTCTTGCTCTACTGAATAAGGCAGAGTGAAATCGCAAAGCCTGGCCAGCGATGAATCGCTTGTCGATGTCACGGCGATCGTCTGCAGATCGAAGCGCTTTACGAGAGGCACGAAACGAAGCAGCTCTTCAGTTTCACCCTTGTTGCTGAAGGCAAGCAGCGTATCGCCCTTCTGGCAGAGTCCGAGATCTCCGTGTAAAGCCCGCACTGGATCGATAAAGCAGGAAGGCGCTCCAATACTGTTGAACGTTGCCACCAGTTTTTCGCAGATGTGAGCGTTTTTTCCTATGCCGGAGAAAATCAGTTTCTTCTCTTTTTCGATCGTTTCTCTTAGTTGGCGAACGACATCGGCAAACGGGTTTCCCAACGAATCGCGAGTTGCCTCAAGAGCTTGAATTTCCGTATCAAGGCAGCTTTGGCCTTTAGCGATGATGGTCTGCGTATCCATTCTTTTAGGGAGTTTGGCGATTCGCGTATTTATGACTTGGAATGTGGAGCAGTGTTGCTCTCATAGTGTCCAACATTGATTCATTAATGTTTTTCAGAGCCAAAGCTTCCAGTCTATTTTTTCCTGCTGCTCTATTCCTCTTCATTCTCGGTTGCGGTTCTCCTACGTTGGTTGAAAGAGCGAGAGAGGCTGATGACCCAGACTATCAGGATGCGAAGGATCTACTGGCTCGCAATTTGAACCCTCAAGCCATTTCCAAGTTTCAGGGTCTCATTCATCGGCGGAAGGGAAATGCTCCCGAATCGCATCTAGAATTGGGCCTCATTTATTTGAATCATCTTAACGATCCGGTTTCAGCTATTTATCATTTCAATCAATGCAATTTCTGGCAGCGCAGCTTGGGCGATTCTCTCGAGGTGCAGCGAAGCATTCGGCGAGTCGAGGAGCTGATTGGCATGGCCGAGAAGAATTACATTCTTGGATCCTTCAAACACCATAAGTATCAGGATTCGATGGAACGTATCGGTTTGCTTGATACGATTGACCAGTTGCGCAAGGATAATGATTACTTAAATCGGGAGCTGAGTCTAGCCTTGCAGCGATTAGAGGGCTACGGAGCCTCTCCAGTTCCTGCCTCGTCAAGCGGATTGGCGGTTAACGAAATCGCCTCCACTGCGACTGAGAACGAGGAAGAGCCGGTCGCTTTTGATGCCGGCCAGTACAGTCCGCCTCCAGCTGCCAATCAAGACCCGCTTGGCCGCAGATTCTATACCGTAAAGGATGGCGATAGCCTCTTTGGAATCAGCCGGGAGGTTTATGGAGACGGCAACCGCTGGCGTGAAATCCTAGCCGCTAACGAGGCTACCTTGCCCGACGAAAAGAAGCTGAAGGTGGGTATGAGACTCGTTATTCCGTAGCGCCAAAAGGCGCTCACTCGACCCGGATAATCGTTTCGTCTTGCCCAACTTTTGAGCCGACACGATGCCCGATCATGTCATGACCCAGTGGTGATTTTGGGGTCACGACGATAATTTTCCCCTGCTCGTCTTCAAATTCCAGTCCCCCCTGAGCGGGACCTATGAAATAACGTTTCTTTCCCACTGGAGACATGGTGGTCACCAGAGAGCCGATCGCGCAATCGATACCGCTTTCCTTAATCTCCAAACAATTGTAGGCCTCGAGTTCTTCACGCAATTCCTTAGCGTGGTGAGCCTGGCCGCTAGCGAGATAGGAGGTCTCCAAACCTCTGGTATCGTACTGGCTTTCCGCTTTTACTTCCTCGTCTGTCGCCGATTCCGCCGATTCCAAAGCAGCTTTGGATATCGTCTCAAGATCCTGTTCTAGATACTCGATTACCCTCCTTACGATTTCTTCTTTTTCCATAAGCGGCCCTTCTAGATTTCTGTTACACCAGCAATACCGAGAGGTAATTCCGGCATACAATCATAGTACCGTATCACTTATGATCCAGATCAATCGCTTGATAGTCGCAGGATAAGACGGCTAAACATGCGTCCCCTTCCAATAATTTCGTCTCAAGAGTCAGTTTAGACCTGGCTTTGCGCGAAAGCATTCTCAGGAATTGCTGCCACTCCTTGTCCGAAGGCAATTGGCTCTTTGCCGTAATCGATTCGCCTAGTTCGTTGTATTCCGGCAAGGTTTTCCATTCCGCTTTTAGTAGCTTGGCTAGAGGTTCGTAATCGAGCCTGCGAAGCGAAACGTGCAGCAAAGTCCAGGCTGCCAGTAATCCCAATGACAGAAAACTGCCGCCGTAAAGATGGTCTCCTTCTACTGTATTAGCGAACTTGGGAGCATTAAGTGTGATTGAATTATTATTACACTCCAGCACCTTGCAATTCATCGCCTTCGACAGAGGAATTCTCTGGTGCATAAACTCCTCTACTCTTTTGTTCAGGAGCTCCATCATTCTGTACTGCGTGGAAGTTTTAAATTCTTCTCGATTCTAATTCCAGATTTGATCGACGGAAGCATGGATAAGGGTAGGGCGGAGTAACTAAGCTGAATTCGTGCAAACTTGATAGAAACAGGTTCTGAGGCAATCGTAATCGGTCGAGCAATACGACGCTATTTTCGCTTCACCCAAACCACCCAGTCCTCGGGAGCGGGCGTTAAAAGGGTTGTTGAGTTTTTCGTTGTTTCCGTCTGCCCCTTCCACTCGCCGCTGGCTGGGCTGAACCACTTGACCGTTCCATTGGAAAAAGGCAGCTCCAGCGTGAAAGTGGTAAAGGTTTCACTCGCTCCTGAAATCTTGTCGGTATGCAGTCCTTCCAATCTGTTCGGAGAATGCCCGTTGTGAGCGTCTGGATTCGCGACGTAGGCGATACATTCGTTATTGTCTGGCGAGCGCATCGATTTCACAAGCAACGGATTATTGCCGGACATCGCGTCGTCAGGTATCCAGCGGACCAATATGATTCCTGTATCGAGAAAAAACTTTCGGATGTGAAGGAAATCGTGTGCGCCTTTGCGGAGGCGTCCATTGTTACACGCGTCGTAGTAGCCTTGAATACCGCTTCGGTGGTCGTCATATGCCTTATCGGTTTTCAATCCGATGTAGGTGGGATGCCCTCCGGAAAGAAGCGTTCCCCAGAAGAGTCTTCTGAAATAATAGCGAGGGAATTGAGGAGGGTCTTCGCACTCGCTACGATCTTCATCGAGCGTCACCGGTTTATTGGCCAAGGCGCGATGCTTCAAGACCGCTTCTCCAGTAACCTGACCGATGTGGCTAATGGATACGATATTGCACCAGCGCTCGTCGGCGAATCTGAAATCCGAAAAGCGGTCCTGCATGAGAGTGATGAGGGAGCCGAACTGATCGCCTTCCCTCATATCCGCGCCCATTCTTTTTATAATCTCGTCCATTGCGCTCGTCGATTCTCCTGGACCGTTCTCGACACCGGTATGATTAGCCATGCACCAATGAACGTTGGGCAATGCAGAGAACCTCTCCTGAGCATAGCGGATTGCTAAATGGGAAAGAGGATCCCCGTCACCATATTTTTGATACTCACTCCAATCCGAACCAAATGGTATCAGCTGTAGCTGAATATGCGGATATCTTTCCAAGGCGTACAGTATCCGATTGTCGAATTCATCCCAGCTTTCAAGATCGAGCCCTTTGCGATTCGGATCGAACAAAGCCGCTGTCGATCCTGATGAATCGCATAGTGATGTTCGAATCTTGGTAAAGCCCGCTTGAGCGGCCTGGTCTATGTAGGCTTTCCATCGAGATTCGTCTCTATCCAAGTAAAGATAAGACGTGTCCCCAAAATGCAAATACCATTTCCCGTTGCTGTACCTGAATTGCCGGTTGTCATTCTCATGCAACGCCAGCTTGCCTGGAAGATTGGATGCCAAGGCTTGAAAGTCTCCCATTCCAATGCAACGACCCTCCTGGTTCTTCGCTTCCCAACTCCACCTTCCCTGCTCCGTCACATAGCAACGCGCTTTGACTTCTCCACTTGCCGTCAGAAACCCCCTTACTGTATGCGAAATTCCATTCAAGACGCGGAACGTCACTTGTATTGGCAGCTCGTTGTCCGCCCCGGCTTCCTCCTTTCTGAAGCTCACTTCGTGAGCGCCATTGACAAGCGTCGTGCTTCCATTGCTGAGTTTAGCTTCCGAACGCGTTTGCAGATTCATACGATTGTAGAAAGGAGGTACCGTTTCGATTGGAGAAAACCGACTGGCTAGAAATGAATCACGGAATTCTTTCTTCGTCAAATTCGATCATGTCCGCGAAGGATATCAGATCTTCCCTTTCCTCGATTCCCATTTTTCGCTTCGCTTCCTGTAGAGCTTCCCGCCCCATTGCGCTCATGCCTTTCTGGACTAGCTCCCGATTCCATTTCGCCACCTTCAAGTCGTCTGGAAGAATCGCCCTTAATCGTTCCTCAATCTCTTCGTCGTTATCACTTGATCGGACTATCTCCTCAACGTCGTCGGGATCGATTCCCAGATGAAGGCAGAGAAATCGATCGAAACCTTTCTTGTAGTTACGTTGATAAGACTTGCCGAGATTTCCATTCACGTGGCGCTTGGCTTTAGCGATGAATCGCGGCAAGTGCAGCAACCCGCATGAGTGTGGCAGGTATGGCGAAGGCAAATCGTAGTGAACTTCTCCTGTATCCGGTCTTCCAGATCGGCTCATGTTCGGTTGGGTGTAGCGTTCGATTGGCTTTTTTCAATGTTTAAAGCCGTTCCCTTTAACAACCCTGTTATTCTTTGATGAAAAGCAGTTTCTGGTAGTCGCTCACTGGCTCGTAGCCGATTCGCTTGTAGATGCCATTCGAAGTTGGATTAGCTAAATCCGCGAATAGGCAGCAGAACCGGGCTCCTCTTTCCAGCATTAGTCGACTAGCCTCGGCAACACAAGCCGTAGCGTAACCTTTTCCTCGATACTCGGGTGGCGTATAAACCGCATTCACCACTTCGCCCGTTTCGGTTTTCCTGCCGGAAGCCGCCATCGACACTGGCGTTCCCGTTTCGTCGATCCAGAGAAAGAAATCTTCTTCGGCTATGGCTTGCCTTACCCTCTTCTCGTGATTCTCGGTTTTCGGACCGTCTCCAATGGCCACCTCGAATGCTTCCAACCAGCTGCATAGCAGGGATACATGCTCTTCCTTTGCTGTGATACACTTGCCCAACGCATCCCCTTTGTGCCGAACTTGATCTAGCTGATATATCCGCATTTTTATGGCTAGTTCCCAATTCTCTCCAGTAGCCTCCCTCCATAGCTCCGCAAAGCTTTCGGTTGTCTCCTTCATGCCAATCACCCCTGGAACCAAAAACTGACTGGATCTAAGATTGTCCACGATCAATCGAGCTGCATCGGAGTTGAAGGGTTTTCTTGAATACAGATTGACTGGATAACGATGCGTCATCAAGGCCGACATGATAGGCTTTCCCTCAAGGACTATTGCTGCGAAGAACGGCGGGTGCTCGCCTGGGCTCCCTTTTGCAGCCATATCTCTTGCAATGCCGATCGGCAGATTGTTCAGAGCCTCGTTTTCCATTAGCATTTCCAACGTCGCGTCAAGAAAGGCCTCTGGTCTCTCGAAGATTTCCAGTTTCATATTTCCTCCCAAACGCGTTATTGGATAATTCGAGCTATGGCTTCAAGGCATATTCCAGAGCATCGATGATTTTTTCAACGGGTTCTATTCCGACGCTCATGCGGATCAAATCGCTATCAATGCCAGCTCTGGCCATCAAGTTTCGTCCCTCCTCGCTTTTTATCAAATCGTAATGAGCCAAGTACATGAAGGGTGAAACCAACGTCCGTTTCATTCCGAAACTTGGGCCTTTCGACAGCGTTAGCTTGTCATGAAAGGCTCTCATTTCTCCTCGTAGTGAAAATGAAATGACACCTCCAACGGCGTCATTAGAACGAGCGAGAGCTTCGTAAGTCTTCTTCGATTCGTCTTTCTTGGCCCAAAAGACTTTGTCGATAGCCGGGTTTTTTTCGATTCTTTCTACAACTGCTGCAGTATTCGAATTGATGATCGGCATCATTTCAGCGTAATCATCAATTTGATACGCAAGCCTTTTAATGTCTCGTTCGTAGGGCTTTTCAACCAGTCTTTGGATTCTTCCATGCAAGTCTTCCCGGTCCGAACAGTTCCGGGTTACCGCTACGGCTCCCATGCTGACATCTCCCTGATTGGCCGCGTATTTTGTCAAGCTGTTGACGATGACATCCGCGTAGGGAGATACATCGACATTGGCTGGCGAATTGATAGTGGGGTCGATCACCAAATAAGCCTCGTACTTTTCCGCCAAGGATTTTAGCGCAGTCAGATCAGGCGTTTGAATGAGCGGGTTGGTAGGAGCTTCAGTGATGATGCCTGCAAAGTGGCCGGGTCTTTCTTTGAGGACATTTTCCAAAGATTCCAGATCGAAGACATCGTAAAGATCTACGTTCTCGCTGCTGCTATCCGATAGTTTGTCTAGGATATGCATGGTGTCGGCGTAGAGCCAGCCCAACCGTATCCAAGATTTCCTGCCACGAGGAGCTTGTATCTCGTTAATCGCTAGAAATGTCGCGTAAATCGCGTTCATTCCGCAATTGGCGAGTATTATCTCCTCCGGAGTATCTAGGCTGTAGAGCGGCTGGAGAATCTTCCGGATGGTTCCTTCCGGATCGTTGTCCTTGATGTCTTCGTCGTCTGCCTTTTCGAGCAAACCATGCTGTACGAGGTAGTCCTCCGCCTGACGAGAAGAGAGATAGCCTCCGACATGCGTGAGGAATTGCCGAGCTCTCGTATTCACCTCCTTGTCGATTGGTAATCTTAAACCTGATACGCCTCCATGTTTTTGAAACTTGAGGCTCGATGTATCGAGATATCTTTCCAAGGAACGAGCCATCTTTTCCGACGACGTAAGCCAAACGGGTTGTCCCGGTTTATCGAACAATCGTTGCCAATAAGCTTCTATGGCCCTGAGACACTCGTGGACAACAAAGCGCGGATAGCCCGATTTCATCTTTCGTCGAGCTTCAGGATCGTGTTCCTCGTAGGCGATTACATCCGCCATTTTGGGTATGCTCACAGATACCGCGTGAGGCGTATCGGGGATGCGTGTTCCAAGAGGGATTTGTTCGACGGCTGCCATGGAGAAGGCTGTCAAAATAGGAGCCGACTTTCCCGTGTCGAGGATTCAGTATTCTTCAAGCAGATTATGACGCTAAATTTGCGAACTCTTTCTCTCTCAATAGGATTGCTCAAGCAATTGACTCCTTTATTTAGGGTGCAATGAAATTTATCTCCTGGAATGTTAATGGAATTCGAGCCGCTTCGAAGAAAGGGGCCATGGATTTCTTTAAAAAGAGCAGGGCTGATTTCCTCTGTCTGCAGGAAACTAAAGCGACTGCCGAAATCGTAGAGTCAATGGATTGGCAGCGTGGAAGGACGGTTATTGCCAACGAGGCGGTCAAAAAGGGCTATTCAGGAACCGCTATTATAGCCAGGAACCAGCCGATAGCCGTGACCTTCGGAATCGGAATCGACGAACACGATCAGGAAGGCCGCGTCGTCACGCTCGAATATGACGACTTCTTTTTAATCACGGTTTATACTCCAAATTCGCAGGACGGACTCCGCCGCCTTGCTTATCGACAGGTTTGGGATCGCGACTTTCTGGCCTATGCCAAGAATCTGGAAAAACGAAAGCCGGTTATTTTTTGCGGCGATCTCAATGTGGCCCATACCGAAGACGATCTCGCTCGCCCCAAGAGCAATCATAAGAACGCTGGTTTCACCGATGAAGAGCGGGCGGACTTCGATAGTATCGTTTCGTCAGGATTTGTGGATACGTTCCGGGAGTTCACATCCGGCAATGGCCACTATTCCTGGTGGAGCTACCGAGGGGGCGCTCGGGAGCGAAATGTCGGGTGGCGTATCGATTATTTCATGATATCAGAGGCGTTGCGCCCTCGATTGAAATCGGCCAGGATTCTTTCCGACATCCACGGGTCGGATCATTGCCCCATCGAAATGGTCCTCGACTAGGATTCGGGCTTCTCTTCTTCACTGTCGGCAGAGTCTGGATCTTCGGAAATTGGAATGCCTTCGTAATGATATCCGAAGTCAGCTCTTTTGAATTCTCGCGGAGATCTGATGAATTTGCCGAAAAGCCCTCCAAGGGCGGCTCCCAAAGCAAGGCCTAGCAGAAGCCCCACATGCGGGCTTTTTTCCAAAGCTGCAGCCAGACAGAAGCCCAGGGCGATACCGCAAGCCATGCCGAATCCCGATCCCATAGGAACACTGGATCGAGTGCGCGAATATCTTTCTCTTACCCGTTCAGACCTGCGAGTTATCAGTAAATCATCCATTTCAGCCCAGAGCTTTTACAATGTATTTACTATACCGCTCGAGCTTTGAATGTCCATCCTCGATTGGCCTTCAATGACTATCGGGAAATGGATTAGGGTCGCACGTTTAGCCCCTGCGAGGTGTAGATCAGGCAGCAAATTTCTGTGCTTGATATGATTTAGCTGTGTCCCTCGCCTAGGACGCTTCCTCGTAAAGTTTTTCTCCTCTCTGGAGGCGCTTGGCGATGTCTATCATGTTGGACTGACCTCTTGGGGTTGGGGCATGAGCTGCAAGATGGCGGGCAACACCCGCAATGATAGGCTCGACCTCATTGGCTCCGTCCCAAAGCTGCCCTTGAACCGCTGCCGCTTCCACAGACTGCAGTTTATGGAAATCGAAATCCTCTCGCAGAGTCGCTGCCGCCAGAGCGTCGATCAGGTCTGGCAACGATTTTCCAGCTCGATAAGCGGCAACCGCCTGCTCCGGAAAGGCTCTCCAAGAGCCCTTTTCATTGAGCGTATCCAAGAGTTTCCGTTCCCAATTAGGTTCGTTTCGATAAGCTTGCACCAATTCTTCGCTCGGGTCGGGAAGTTTCGGGGCTGGGATATTGAGAAAGCGATCTTGGAATACGGAAAGCGCCGCGTGCAGAAGTCCGCGGGCGCTTTGCAGGCTATCGTTGCGTAAGATGGATTTGTATACGGCGTTTGCGAAATTGAGAGTGTGGACTGGGGCAAACCAATCGGCGATATCATTGCCTTCCGGAAACTGGGCCAGTCTCAAGGCCGCCACGTAGGCTATCTCCCTTGCGATTTTCAAGGGATGGGCATTTGATCGCAGGAGTTCTAGAATATCATCCACAATGGCTTGGGGATCTTCTCCAAGAAGGCAGGCCCTTAGTTCACTCAGATCTGTATCCGAATATTGGTTATCGTCCTTCCAAGTCGCTTCCAGTTGCTCTTCTGCCGTTCTGAGTATGGAAACGAGGTCCATGGGGCTTCGCCAACCGCTCTTTTCCTCCTCTCCTCTGGCGTTTACTACGGTTGGGATGATGAGTGGAAATAGGTTTTTCGACATCTCTCCTTCAAGGGAGGCATCTATTTCGAAGGCTTTGTTGACGAAATCAAGATCGTGTCCGGAACTCGAATACACACGATTATGCAAGGCTCCAAAGAGCATGTCGGACAGATTGCCATTACTCGTCTGCTCAAGCTGAGTGAGAAGGGTGCGTTCCGCTCCATTCCTATGCCGAGTCAAAGCCCATTGTTTAAACCATTCGCCGAGTCTTTCCGGCTGAAAATCCACGTTTTCGAGAGCTTGCCGTTCTCGTCGGGCAGGACGGTTTTCGCAGTTCGAAGCCACTTGTTTGGCTGCCTTGCAAAGAGCTCTTGTTCGTGTGTTTTCCTTCAGTTGATCCCAAAGGTTTATGGTCATTGCCAGCATGGTCATCCCATCGGACCAGGTTTCATGATTTCTCGAGCCGAATTTGGCGATCTGCTTGGCAATTTCCAGATGACTCTTTTCTGCCTGCAACAGTCCGATGATCGATTTGTAGATAATAATGCTGATATTCTGTTCGAGTCCTTGCTCCAATCGCTTCTGGTAGTAGTCAGTGGTCGGTTTTTTCCTCGGAGTATCTTCGACTAACACTTTTTCGCCGTCGATTTCCACCTGATAACTTGGTATGTCGTCCGCGAATAAATCAAAGGCGCAACCGCTTTGAGCGTCGAACCGAGCGTGATGCCAATGGCAAGTGAGGATACCGTCCTTAATCGTGCCTTTGCTCAGGGGAAATCCCATGTGGGGACATCGGTTGTCCACGGCATGAATGGCATCTCCATTTTTAATGAGCAGTATGGTGTGGTTGGCGACCTTGACGGTCTTGAAGTTCGATGAGGTGAAATCGGAAAGAAGAGCGACTTGTTGCATGGGTAGATGCTAGGATACGTTGATTGAGGATTTATAAATAAAGAAAATTCTTTATTTATAGAATTGGCTGGACAAATTTAATCAAGAAAATTCTTTATTAATCATGCCACTTAAAGACGGCAGCTACAAAGGGCCCCATTGGGCGACGCGTCGGGCTATCTTGGAACTGCTTAAGCGGCGGGGGTCGCAATCCTCTGCGGAGATGGCTGATGAATTGGGCGTATCCTCTATGGCAGTACGCCAGCACCTACAGGAACTTGAGCAAGCTGGCGATGTGGTCTCGAATGACGAATCCCGCGGCGTGGGGCGCCCGACAAAGATCTGGGGTCTGACAAATCAAGCGGAGAGGCACTTTCCTGATCGCCATCGAGATTTGATGCTCGACCTCATCAACAGTGTGAAAGAGGTCATGGGGCAGGCGGGGATGGATAAGCTGTTAAGCCAAAGGGCCAAGGAACAGATTTCCGTTTATTCGAAAAGGGTTCAATCTCGCTCTAAGCTTAAACAAAAGGTCGACGAGCTGGCCGACATTCGTTCAGAAGAAGGTTATATGGCCGAAACGCAACTCGAGTCGGAAAACTCGGTGTTGCTGATCGAGAATCACTGCCCCATCTGTTCGGCTGCGGAGTCGTGCGTAGGACTTTGTTCTGTGGAACTAGACGTATTTAAGAAAACGCTTGGGAAAAGCGTTTCCGTTGAACGGGTGGAACATATGATTTCCGGCGACAGGCGTTGCGCTTATCGCATTAAGAAAGTCGTTTCCTAAGACTGTTTTGCTTCCTGTGTTAGAAAATCAACGACAGTATTCTCATTATTGCTTCCCAGTACTTTTGTCGCCATATCCTTCAGAGCTGGAATTGCGTTGGCTGTCGCATAACTGCGATGGGCAGCCTCAAAAAGAGGAATATCATTAGCCTCGTCCCCAAAGACGACTATTTCTTCCGTTTCTTTGGCGAAATTTTGTTGAATCGTTTTAACGCCCTCAGCTTTTGTCGCTTTGGCATCGCATATTGTCAGCCAGAACCATCCTGGCGTATAGCGATTTTCAAATAGTGTCATGACAATTTGATTACAAAATGCTTCTGAAAGCGCTTCATACAATGCTCTGAGTTTGTTCTCTCGGTTGATAACGTTGAGACAAGCTACATGTTCATCTAATTGATTCAGAAGATCATCGGTCTGATTCAATCTTGGATCTCCCTGCTGCTTTCGAGATTCCACGTAAAGCTCTATTCCCTCATTTGAATAACTTTCGAAGTGCAGCTTATCGCTTTCGCCATTGAAAGTAGACATGACAGGTTGCGCATCGAATTTATCACACAACTTGAAAATGCTTTCGGTAGTGATCGTGTCCAGTTCATTAATAACTAAGTGCTCGCCTGTATCTAAATTGCTGATAAAGCCTCCATTGATTTCAATTACGGGCAGGTGTAATTTTAAACCTTCTAGCTTTTCCTGTATGGAAATGACGCTTCTGGCGCTGGCTACCGTGAACTGCATGCCGGCATTTATCAATTCTTGTAATTGAAATATGGATTCGTTTGTCAGATAAGCCCTGTCATCGAGAAGCGTTCCGTCTAGATCCGACACATAGAGCGTTCTAGGCAATATAGGCATGAAACGAGCCAAAAAAGAGCTTGGTCTCAAGGTCAACTAGTAGTTCCCAGATGCAACAGCTACTCCATCTGATTCGCGATCAGCGTCAGAATAAAGCCTTGATTGGAGTTTTATCGCTTTTCCGAAAGGAGCAGGTCCGCGAAGATCGGAAACCCCTCAACCTCGAAAGTGAACCTGAACTGATCGGCGGTGCCAGCCGTGCTGATGGCCATGCGTTTTCCCTGGACGACCGTGGGAATGGTCAAGGTCGACGGAAGTCCGAGGTCCGCCATGCAGTTTTTAAACGTTCCAGCAAACATGTTGGTGAGCTCTCCACAGACGTCTCTTACCGTTTCGTCTTCCAATTCGCCCATGTCGATCGCCGTAATCTCATGGGCCGCCGTGTAGGCGAAGCGATCTCCCATAAAGAGATAGCATACTCCGTTAATCTCGCCGGCAAAGCCTACCGAGGATGCGAACATGCGAGTTGAGGAGTCCTTGGCTGGATCGATTTTCGGACTGAAAGCCTGTTTGCCTGAATAGGATTCGTGTCCTTTGAATTCGCAATTCCAGCCAATCATGGTGTCTACCACTTTAATCAGCGAATCGGATAGGAATTCGTGTATTCTCTCTACGGGAATGGAAACAGGCATTCTAAAGTCGTCGTATTTATAAGTTAGATGCCTGAAATCGACCGCATCTTTTTAGTGGAATTGTTTGTAGATCGGCTTGGGATAAGCATCAACTGGGATTTCAAAAGAGTTATCGGAGTAAGAGCCTTCAACTTAGAGATTTACAGAGGCGTTTGACCAAAAGTTTACTGCAAGTTTGAGGGCTTGATTGCAAGTTACAAAGCGTAAAAACTGATCGCTAGCGTGGCGAGACCTAGAAAGAGGAAAAAACCAACCACATCCGTTACGGTGGTCACCATGATCGAAGATGCAAGGGCTGGGTCTACTTTTAACGTTTTTAGTCCTATTGGAACCAATACGCCTGCCATGGCTGCGGCTACCATGTTGAGCATCATCGCGATGCAAGCCACTACTCCAAAGATGTAATTCCCGCGCCAAAGCCAGGAGATCAAACCGACTAGGAGACCGATGGCCACGCCCAGTGAACACCCGACCATAATCTCTTTTATAAGAACACGCCGCCATTCCTTGTTTTCGATTTCGCCTAGCGCCAATGACCGCACTACAATCGTGAGAGTCTGCGAGCCAGCGTTGCCGCCGAGCAAACCGATGATTGGCAGAAAAATCGCAAGTACCGCGAACCTGTCGATCGTTCCCTCGAAGAGAGACACCACCCATGCCACCACAAAAGCGGTGACTAAATTGATGCACAGCCATGGCAGACGATTTTTAACAGAGCGATGCCAAGGCGTGATCACTCCCTCCTCGCCTGATAGTCCCACCATGCGCTGCATGTCCTCGGTGGCTTCCTCTTGGAGAACATCCATTACATCGTCCGAGGTAACGAGTCCTACCAGAGTCTCTGAATCGTCCACCACCGGCAGGGCCGAATAATTATATTTCTGAAAGAGATTCGCTATCTGCTCTTGGTCGTCCAAGACATGAACAGAGCTTACATCGGTAGTCATCACATCTCTGGCCTTTAACCTTAAGTCTCGAAACAGGAGGTCGCGCAGGCGAAGCACGCCCTTCAGTCTTCGTTCTGCATCCACTACATAGACATAGATTGAACTATCCTCGTCTTGGTCTTCATCTCTCCGAATAGCTTCTCTTGCCTGAGCTAGATTCATGCTTTCATCGACCGCGATGAACTCCTTTTGCATGATCCCGCCGGCTGAATCCTCGGGGTATTCGAGCAGGTCGGTTATGTCCTCCGCTTCCTCGTCTGGCAGCTTTTCAATGATGTCCTGCAACCTTTCGGGCGAGACGTTGCCCAAGGCATCGGCCGCGTCGTCCGAGTTCATTTCGGGTATGATGTCGGAAATGCGTTCGAGCCGCATGTTTTCCAGCAGCCTTGTCTGGATTTCCAATGGCAGCTCGGTGATCACGTCCGCGGCCATTTCGTCCTCGAGCTCTCTCAAGCTGGCTCTTATTTCGTCCAGAGCTAGGTCGTCGATTTCCGAGGCGATGTCGCTCGGATGCATATCCTTAAAAGCCCTTATTTTTTGAGCCAGATCCTCAGAGACTTTTGGTATGCGCTCTTCCTGCTCGGACATTGCTGAGTCTTATGGGGATTCGCGGACCGGCAGCAAGTCTCCCGAGCAGCCTGATTGAAAAAATTTCGCTACGCGGAGAGTTCCCTTGAAACGCGCGGCCTCTAGAAACCCATGTCAAGCTGGGTCGAGGCTTCTATCGTTGGAGGCTCGAGACATTCGGGTCCGTTGACCGTTGCATTGTTTACCACTTGGCTTACAGGTCTGCAGGTCATTGCCCTCGAAGAAATGGGCTCAAAGAACTCGATCCGGTTCGATGGATCGAAAACATCCGGCGACCCATGAAGCCATGCTTCTCTTTTTTCGCCTTCCAAAATAACCGGCATGCGGTCGTGGACTTTGCCTACCAATTTATTAGGACGTGTCGTCAGAAGAAGATAGCTCTCAATGGTTGCGCCCGTTCCAGTCTGCCAGGACTCCCATATGCCAGCCATGTAGAAAACGGACTCGTCCTTCATCTGGAAAAAAAAGGGCTGGTTTATGTCCCGCTTTCGCTTCCATTCGAAAAAGCCGTCGGCCGGGGCTAAGCAGCGTCTTCGCTGATAGGCCGCTCGAAACGAGGGCTTTTCGGCAGCGGTTTCCGCCCGAGCGTTAATGAGCATTTTTTTATCGGAATTCGTCTTGGCCCAATTCGGAATCAATCCCCAGCGCATAATGCTGGCTTCCGGCTCATTCATGTAGCGAATCACGACATTCTCTTGCGTGGGCGCGATATTGTATCGTTTGGGTTGACCGTCGGGCGACTTTAGAAAAGCGGCGAGAAGCGAATCGCATGGATCTTCACCATCCGGGGTTTTCGTTAATGTGTAGCGCCCTGGCATTTAAACAACTGTGGATGAAGGCGCTCCATTTGACAAGGCGCGTGATTACACATTTTCGTCGGCTCTTTGGATCGATTCGAAGCTGATGTTGATTCGACGCGAAAAGCGCCTAGCAACTACAGGCATGGAGATTCTCCTTATCGGCGTGACGATCCTGTTCGTCTTCTATCTTGGTTTGAAAGCCTACTCTCGTCGTTACGATAAGATGCTAAAGCAGTACGAGGTCCTTGAGAAAAGGTTTCAACTCAAGCGGAAGTCCTATCGAAACAAATGGGGAAGCGAATTTCGACACAATCTGAGTGGAAACTACAAAGGGTATTCGCTTTCCCTATACAATCATTATCACGGAAAGTGGAATGCGAAACAGGAATGGACTTCGTTGAGCTTAGAGGTTCTTTTCGCCGGCGAAGCTTGCCTTGTTATCATTCCATTAGTCGGTGATGTCCTAGCCAAGTTCGCGATCCCCAAAGAGGCGTCGAGAATCGATTTTTCCGAGCGATCAAGCCTCTCGAATTTCGAGGTCTGGAGTAATCAGGAAGCTCTTTTCGAGAAATGGCCGGATTCTTTAAGTCAACGTTTTGAAAAAAGCCTGATAGCCCTCGACGGTTCAAATGCAGGATGTTTTCAATTGTCTAAGGGATTTTTGGAATATCGCGAGTCAGGCCTGATGGTCGACGACGAAAAGCGAGCTCGTTTTCAGGAAGCGCTACTTCTCATGGGAGAGTTTGCCGATCATGTATCGATCGTTTCAGGGCATAGTGATCCCAGTTCATTCCAGTAGACTCAGTTGGTCGCCGCATCATAAGCGTTCTTCATTCTTTTCAAGCCCTCTTGGAGGGTCGAACGTGGACACCCGAAGTTAAGGCGAAGATGGTTGGGGGCATCGAAAAAGGAGCCTTCTGAAAGTCCTACGCCACGCTCTTCGAAATGTCTTCCTGGATTGTCGAGCTGAAGTTTTTGCATGTCCATCCAGGCGAGGTAGGTGGCTTGGTGTTCGTATTGGCCAATCAATGGCATTTTTTCTTGGACAAAAGACTGAACGAGATCTCGATTGGCTTTTAGATAATCAAGGAGCTCGTCTCGCCATTGAGCGCCATGACGATACGCCGCTTCGCATGCGACGTATCCAAAATTATTCACCTCGGCCACGATGCCACGCACTGATGCCGCGAATTGGCGGCGTAGTTGATCATTGGGTATGATTGCCAAAGAACAGCCGAGTCCTGCGAGGTTATAGGTCTTGCTAGGGGAAATCAGTGTCAGACATCGCTGTTCGATTTCTTTGGATAATGTTGAAATGGATACATGTTCTCTCCCATCCAAGAGTAGTTCGCAATGAATCTCGTCGGAGCAAAGAAGCAGATCATGCTTCTCGCAAAATGCTGTCACTCTCTCGAGCTCCTCTTTTTCGAATACGCGTGAACAGGGGTTGTGCGGGTTGCAGAAGAAGAACATCCTCGTGTTAGGTTCCACAGCATTATCCATGGCATCCCAGTCGAAGACCCATGTCCGCCCATCGAGAGCCATGGGAGCTTTTATGACGCCTCGATTCTGGAAGCGAGGAGCGAGTAGGAAGGGAGGGTAGATCGGCGTGGTTGTGAGTATGGTCTCATCTGTGCTGGCAAATGCTCTGCTGGTTACGTTTAAGCCGACGACCAGACCTGGTAGCCACACCAGCCATTCCGCTTTTACACGCCATTGGTAGTTGTTCTCCAGCATCTCGATAACCGCTTCGGTTGCCGAACGTTCGGGGCGGGCGTATCCAAAAATTCCATGATCCACTCGCTCATGCAATGCTTCTAGCACTGGCTGCGGGGCTTGAAAATCCATATCAGCCACCCACATCGGCAGGATATCTTTCCCTTCATACTTCTGCCATTTCTGGCTATCCGTATTTTTCCGGTCGTGAACTTCGTCGAACTGAGAACTCATTTTTGCAAGGTCTGGGAGTCGGCCAAGGAAGGGGAGGGAAAGGGACGAATTCAACATCATAAATGTCGATTTCTGTCATGTTGACGCTCGAGCTCGGATTTTCCCGAAGTCGAAATCCTCAATTGCTTGAATCGGTCCATTTCAGATGCTTTTCGCGTTTTGCGTCATCTTTGTCTTTGGCCCAGGAAAAGCGGAATTATGTGAGACATAACGTCTCTAAAATTTCATTATATTTATTTAAGCTATTTTATATGAATGGTTTATAATTTTAACTAATTGGTATCGTTTATGCACAGTTGAAGGCAGAAAATTCAACCAACAACATCATTTAAAGGAGGAAATAATCATGAAATACTTAAGCCCATTAACTCGCAGAAGCGGTCTTGTTCCTTTTTCTGCTGACCCTTTTCAGGACTTTGAAAAGGAGTTCGAAAAATTGTTTGGAGGTTGGCCTTCGCTATTCGAGCATGATGGCAGCTTTTTTACTGCCGATAACCGGCGTTCAGCGGTTGCCAATTGGTACGAAAACGATGAGGCCTACGTCGCTCGTTTCGAGCTTCCTGGATTGAAATCCAAGGACATCGATCTCGAGCTCAAAGACGGAACGCTTTCACTTAAAGCGGAGAGAAAGACCCGCAATAAAAAGGAGAAGTCGGAAGCCACCGTTTCCTACAGCCAAAGCATCAGCCTGCCAGATGGCGTGAATGAAGCGGATGCCTCGGCAAGCTACGAAGACGGGATTCTCAGCGTAACGATTCCCAAAGCGGAAAAGGCTAAACCGCGTCGCATTGCGATCAAGTAATCAAGTTAACTACAGGAGGATTTGAAATGACCTTATTGAATATTTTGAATAAAAAACCAACGACCGATGTCGCCGCCAGCGATTCCGCTAGCGAAGTTCAAGAACGCTTTGTTCGCCCTCGCTATCGAATTGTGGATACGGAAGACGTCTACACGATCGATGTCGATGTGCCCGGAGTTTCGAAAGCGGGAGTGGATATTACCCTTGAGGATGGCGTGCTCGAGATTCAAGCGCGTCGTTCATGGCAAACGCCTGAAGGTTGGAGCTCTTTTAATCGTGACGAAGCGGGTCTAGTTTATCGACTCAGATTGGCGATCGGCGATGGCATCAATGATGAAGGAATTAAAGCCGAAGTCGAAGATGGAGTTTTGCAACTGACGCTACCGAAGGCGGAGGCATTAAAGCCCCGAAAAATCAGCGTCAATTAGGCTTTTTAGAGGGGATAAGGAGTAAGTCGGCTCTCATGTGGAGCCGGCTTTTTCTTTTCCAATCTTCTTGGATGAAAGTTTGCCAACCGACTCAGGGCTATTTTTGATCCTCTTCTAATCCAAGTCCCATGAAGAAGCTTCGACTTTACATTCTATTTTTCTTCGGTATCTACGGCCTGGTCGTCTTTGGACAGGAGGCGGAAGCGCCAAGCGAACCGATTGAAGTCCCCGTTCAAGAAGAATCTCCTGGACTCATGAACGAGACGCGCAGAGCTCTTCAGGAAGTGGCAAACTTCATGAGTCTCGACCTTGGAGACAACACGACGTCCCGAATTATCGCAAGTTTCGTCATCCTGCTGCTCGCCTTCATAGCCAAAAAGGTCATATCCCTGGTTTTCGCCAATTGGCTGTTCCGCCTGGCTAAAAAGACTTCTTGGAAGGTAGACGACCAGATGATACCGGCGGTAAAAGGGCCCTTCGGCTGGCTAGTCCTGATAATCGGGTTCTTCTTGGCCTTCAGCGTTCTGAGTTTCAATCCTTCGGTCGACGACTTCATTTTGAAGATGTTTCAGGCCGCTTCGATGACGATCGTTTTTTGGGGCGTCTTGCGGGTGGTTGATGTCTTGGCCGAGGCAATGATTGATGTGGCTCGCGATCGCGACATGGGGGTGTTCCACTTTATTCCGCTCATTAAAAAGGCGGCTCGCACTTTCCTTATCGTGATAGCGGTTATTCTGGTGATCCAGAATCTTGGATACTCGGTGGGTTCGTTATTGGCGGGGCTCGGTATCGGTGGCTTGGCCGTCGCTTTGGCTGCGCAGGAATCGCTTGGAAACTTTTTCGGATCGATTTCCCTGGTTGCGGATCGCCCCTTCAAGGTGGGAGATTGGATACAAGTGGGGAACAAGGTGGATGGAGATGTCGAAGAAATTGGTCTTCGCTCCACCAAAGTCCGGACTTGGAGCAAATCGCTGCTTTCCATTCCCAACAAGGTGCTGGCGAACGAGTTGATTGAGAATTGGAGCAAAATGCCCAAGCGGCGAGTGAAGCAGTATGTGGGAGTCAACTACAGCACTCCGCCGGATGTTATGGATCAGATCGTCGAGGATATCCGTCAGCTTCTTCGCGAAGACGAGGGAGTGCAGCAGGATTTTATCCTGGTCAACTTTACTGACTTTGGAGAAAGCTCGCTCGATATTCTGGTCTACTATTTCACCACTACTACGAAATGGCTGGAGCACATGGATGTACGGCAACGCATCAATGTGAAAATCATGAAGGCCATTGAAGCGAGAGGATCATCCATCGCCTTTCCTACCCGAACGATCAATTTCGAGGGGGAAATCGCGGAGCGTCTTGCCAACCGGTCAACGTCTTAGCCAGCGGAAATCTCGTTTCCTACAGGGCGCTCATATCGGGCTTTTTGTAAATTTATAATTAAAACCCGGGTTTATCTAACTAATTATTCGGGTAGTCTTGCATAATTTATTTTAATTTTGTTGGTGGAAACCACCTAATTTTATTAAAGTTATTTTCTAGCCTTTCCGTTAACCTCATTACACTTTCTTTATGTTGTTTGGGATAAGTCCGGTCTCTATGGGACCGGGCTTTTCGTTTAAAAGGCAGAGGCGGCATGCGTGAAATGAAGGCTACTGGACTACCTCTGAAAGGAGGTCCTTAACCTACCATCAATTTCCCTATGAAAATCGACCGTTCAAGCACTCCTTCAGGAATGAAGTTAGGTTCGAATCCGCAGCGTCGAAAACTATCCTCAAGTTGGGCTCTGCTAAAGAGGCCTAGCTTATGAACCTCTGAAAATTCGATTTCCCCTTCGGGCGTCGAAATATGGTAGTCGATGTTCAGAATGGATAGATCTCCTTCCGTCCGACCCTCCCTTGCTTGGAGCACCTTGGTCTGGGTTTCTTCGTCATAGCTCTCCGACGCGTCTACGATACCTTCATTCCACCGTCTGGCATCTACCCAGGACTCGATAATCAGCCTGCCGCCTGGTTTCAAGTGACCTGCGATCTGCTTCAATGCGGTCTCCAGTCCCTCCTCAGTCTGGGTGTAGGCGATCGAACTAAATAGGCACATGGCTACGTCATATTGCCTTGGCAGGGAGAAGCTTCTCATATCGGCGACCGTGAATTCCCCATTGGGATTCTTCGCGGCCGCTATCTCTACGAGATTTGGCTCTAGGTCGATCCCGTCGACCTGATAGCCGTACCGAGTGGATAAAACGCGAGCGTGTTCTCCCGTTCCACAAGCCACGTCCAGGATCCGCTGCGGCTTTGGCTCGAATTTCCTCAGAATGTAGTCAATCCGCTCCGCCTCCTTCTCGTAGTCCTTAAGTGACCTATAATGAAGATCATACCACTTGGCGAATTTTGAATACATCAATCTTCGGTGATCAATTGACCGTTTGAGTCGACTAATTTGATGCTCTTGCCCTCTACGTCCTGCTCTTTCTTGCTATTTGTAGACTCTCTTCTTTCCATCTATTGCGAATCAATACTTAGAAGAAACTTATGCGCGACTATTTTGTTCGACGATTATTGCTCATTCCACCGACTCTGATTGGAGTGACTTTGATCGTGTTTGTGATAACGCGTTTTGTGCCTGGCGGTCCCCTGGAGCGGGCAATTATGGAGGCTCAGATGGCGAGCATGGGGCAAGGGGGTGGATCGGGTAACTCAGGCAGCTCAATAAGTGGCGAAGGACCTGGATTATCCGAGGATCAGCTTGAAGAGCTTAAGCGTTACTACGGCTTCGATAAGCCAGCCGTCGTCGCTTACTTCCATTGGCTGGGAAATCTTGTTCAAGGTGATCTTGGCGTATCGACTCGGTACCAGGATTCCGTGTGGTCTCAAATCACCCAGCGATTTCCTATTTCAATTTTCTACGGTGTGACGACTTTAATACTAACCTATTCGATCTGCATTCCTTTGGGCGTTCTGAAAGCATTGAAGCATAGGACTTTTTTGGATACATCGTCTTCGATTATCGTTTTTTGCGGGTATGCGATTCCTGGATATGCTCTAGGTTCGTTGCTTCTTCTCTTCTTCTCAGTTCAGCTTGGCTGGTTTCCTATGGGTGGCTTCACTAGCATCTATTTCGAGGATCTCACGTTTTGGGAAAAGATTAGAGATGTCCTGAACCATGCCTTCCTTCCCTTAATCTGCTATATGATAGGAAGTTTTGCCGTGACCACGTTACTCATGAAAAATCACCTCATGGATAACATGGCGGCTGATTATATGCGAACGGCCGTTGCGAAAGGTTTGTCTTTCAAGTCGGCTGTATTCAAACATGCCTTACGAAACTCCATGATTCCGATTGCGACCACCTTTGGCCAGAATATCACTTTGGTCCTAACTGGGTCGTTCCTAATCGAAACCATTTTCGATATCGACGGCATTGGCCTGCTCGGCATAAGCGCGGTTTTCGATAGAGACTATCCAGTCGTGATGGGCATCGTCTTTCTTTCAAGCCTGCTTTTGTTGCTTGGAAATGTTATATCCGATGCGTTAGTCGCTGTAGTGGATCCTCGAATTCGATTCAAGTAGAACAATGTTACAGTAGTACTCTTATGTTTGGTATGAAACTGAATCCTCTTACTGCGAAGAAGGTCGCCCGCTTCAAGGAGATCAAAAGAGGATATTATTCGTTTCTGGCCATTGTCGCGCTTATTCTATTTAGCCTTACCGCCGAGCTGTTTGTTAACAGTCGAGCCCTCATCGTGAGCTACGAAGGGAAGTGGTACTTCCCCACCTATCGTGGCGTTATATCTGGCGAGACTTTCGGTTTGGATTACTCCTACGAGACTGACTATCGACAGCTTAGGGAGACCTTTAAGGAAACCGGTTCCGACAATTGGGTTCTTCTCCCACTTGTGCCTTATGATCCATATGAGAATAATGAATACGAAGGCGTATTCAAGCCAGCTCCTCCCTCTATCGCGAATCGTCATTTTCTTGGTACCGATACAACGGGAAGGGACATTCTGGCCAGACTCTACTACGGGTTCAGAATCGCCATTTTCTTCTCCCTCGTTTTCCTGCTTCTCACCTATCTGATTGGAATCGCTATCGGCTGTCTGATGGGCTATTTCGGAGGAATTTTCGATCTGATAGGACAACGACTTATCGAGGTATGGTCGAATATGCCCTTCCTCTACGTAGTGATCATCGTATTTTCCGTCGTTCCCAGCTCGATTTCAAATTCAGTTCGTATCGGAATTCTGCTTACTATTATGGTAATGTTTTCCTGGATGGGAATGACCTACTACATGCGAACGGGAGCCTATAAGGAGAAGGCCCGGGACTACGTGGCTGCGGCCGAGGCGTTGGGAGCGAGTACCGGCCGTATCATTTTCAAGCATATCATTCCCAACACCCTGGCTACGCTTGTCACGTTTATGCCGTTCACCATTGTTGGAGCGATAACGGCTATCACTGCCTTGGATTTTCTAGGGTTCGGTCTTCCGCCTCCTACACCTAGCTTAGGGGAACTTTTGAAGCAAGGTACTGACAATCTAACTACCGCTCCCTGGATTGTGGTCTCTTCGTTTATGGCTTTGGTAGCCATACTTACATTGGTTGCATTTGTCGGCGAAGCCATTCGCGAAGCCTTCGATCCAAAGAAGTTTACTGTTTATAAATAGAAATGATTCGAGAATGAAAAAAGATGAAATGTACAAAGCGATATCCCTGCTCGGCATATTCGCTTTACTGCTGGGTTGCTCTTCGAATTCAGGGCCTTCCGTGTCTGAAGACGATCCGGAAACAGTGGCTCGACGAGCCGCTTTAAAAGCCGAGATTGCGAAACACTACGAAACAAAAGTAGCACTGCCGCCCGAGCTATTTGAAGATCTCGAGGCGGGGAGAATTGAAAAGGAAGTGGTCGACGAGCGGATCGCCGCAGGCGAGTTTCCCAGGTTTTTCCAGTTTAAGACCGTTGAGGACCTTCCTGACTATTTGGTATGGGAAGACGGCAGCGACTTACCTGAAATCGGTTCGCCCAAAGCGAAGAAGGGCGGAACCATCTACGGTACGATTCAGGATTTTCCGCGCACTTTGAGAACCGTTGGACCCGACTCGAATGGCAGATTTCGTCGTTACCTTTTAGATCACAATGCTATTCGCACTGCTCGTGAGCATCCGAATTCTACTGAAATAGGGCCCAATGGCCCAAGATTTTATCCTGGGCTAGCCAAGGAGTGGGCTATCGATAAGGGGAACCAGACAGTCTACGTTCGTCTTGATCCCAAAGCTCGCTGGTCCGACGGCGAACCTGTCACTGCAGATGATTATCTGTTTATGTTTTTCTTTTTCCACAGCAGTTACATCAAGGCCCCCTGGTACAACAATTTCTATAATCGTTCCTATCAGGGAATAACCAAGTACGACGAGTTGACCTATTCCATAAAGGTGTCGGTTAAGAAACCGGATTTCGCGACCTACGTGTTGGGATTGGTACCGCGTCCAGAACACTTCTATCAGGATCTAGGTGACGATTATCCAGAACGCTATCAATGGCTTTTTCAGCCGACTACCGGAGCCTATGCCATTAAGGATGAAGATATTCGTAAGGGAGAATCCATTACCTTTACGCGCCTGGACAACTGGTGGGCGGATGAAAAAAGGAATTTTCGCTATCGATTCAACTACGAGAAGAAACGAATCCAAGTTGTACGGGACAACGCGAAAGCGTTTGAGATGTTTAAAAAAGGCGAGCTAGATGCCGCCAGCCTCTCGTTGCCAGAATATTGGTACGAAAAACTGCCAGATGACGACCCATTAGTTGAGGGAGGGTATATTAAAAAGGCTGTATTCTATAATCAACGACCTCGTCCGCCATATGGTATGTGGATCAATACCGCAAAACCTCTTCTTGATAATCAAGATATCCGTGTCGGCATTCAGTACGCTTCAAACTGGGATCTCGTAATAGAAAAGTATTTCAGAGGGGACTACAGCCGTCTGAACCATACCGCGATCGGCTATGGAAAGTTCACTAATCCCAATATCAAAGCCCGTGAATTTTCGGTTGAAAAAGCTTTGCAGCATTTTGCCAAAGCAGGCTTCAATCAAAGAGGATCAGATGGAATCCTTGTGGATGCTGAAGGACGGAAACTTTCATTTTCTCTGACCACTGGTTACACGACGCTTAAGGATCCCTTGACGATTATCAAGGAAGAGGCCGCTAAAGCCGGACTAGACCTCAGGCTTCAAATACTCGATAACACAGCGGGCTTTAAGATGGCCCAGGAGAAGCAGCATGAGATCCATTTCATGGCATGGAGCTACGGGGCGGAAATGTATCCAAGATATTGGGAGACTTTTCATTCTATCAACGCCTACAATCCCGATGGTTCAATCAAGACTCAGACTAATAATCTTAATTCGCTTGCGATTCCAGAACTGGACGAGCTGATCGAAACGTACCGCTCGTCTGGTGATGTGGATGAAATGATCGATCTAGCCCATCGCATGGAGAAGATCATACACGATAGCGCGGCTTTCGTACCCGCATTCCACATACCGTTTTACAGGATTGGTTATTGGAAATGGAGAAAATATCCGGATGATTTCAACGTGATGAAAAGCGAAGATTCTTCCGAATTCAGCCTTTCATGGATGGATGTTGAGGAAAAGAAGGCTACCCTTCAGGCTAAGGACCGTGGCGAGACTTTCGAAAAGTCCATCAGAATTTATGATCAATATCGAAGCGAATAACTATTTGTATGGGTGAATCTACTACGATTCTATCCGTATCCGATCTGGTAACGGGATTTCAAACCGATGCCGGGCAAGTAGTCGCTGTTGATGGCGTTTCATTCGATCTAGAACAAGGCAAGACGCTTGGAATTGTCGGTGAGTCTGGCTGTGGTAAGAGCGTCACAGCGATGTCCATTATGCGTCTGCTTCCTCAACCAGCTGGACAGATTCTAGGTGGTTCTGTCCTGTATAATAGCGAAGATCTTGTTCAAGCTCCGGACGAGAGAATGCGGGTGATTCGCGGATCGGAGATAGGTATGATCTTTCAAGAGCCCATGACCGCTCTCAATCCAGTGCATCGAGTAGGTCGCCAGCTTAGCGAAACGCTTCTCCTGCATGAGGATTTGTCGAAAAAAGACGCTTGGGAGCGATCGGTCGAACTCCTGGAAATGGTGGGTATACCTTCGCCGGAGGTTCGGGTCGGCGAATATCCCCACCAGCTTTCTGGAGGAATGAGACAACGCGTCGTCATCGCCATTGCCTTGGCTTGCAATCCGAGGGTAGTGATCGCCGATGAGCCGACAACCGCTTTGGATGTCACGGTTCAGGCTCAAATTCTGGATCTGATCAAATCGCTGCAGGATCGACTCGGGATGTCGGTAATCATGATTACGCATGATTTAGGTGTTATTGCTGAAACGTGTGATGATGTCGTTGTCATGTACGCGGGTCGAGTTGCCGAACGAGGTCCCATTGATGCCATCTTCAATAATCCGCAGCACCTTTACACGAAAGGTCTAATGGATGCGATTCCCAAAATCGATTCGCCTCGCAAGCAGAAATTGAATACAATCGAAGGTTCTGTGCCAGGCCTCGCTGAAATGCCGACAGGGGCTCGTTTCGCTCCTCGTTCGTGGCATCCTCAAATCCAGGATTATTTGGATTCCGAGGAGTTCAAAACCACTCGACCTGAACTCGTTCAGATTGGTGAAAATCACTGGGTCGAAGACTGCCCGTATGTAAGAGTTTTCTAGTTTCTCATGTCCCAAGATTCTAGTGACAGTTTGTTAGAGGTTGAAAATTTGCAGGTTCATTTTCCTGTCAAAGAAGGAGTTTTCTCGAGAGCGAAACGCTTCTGCAAAGCGGTCGACGATGTCAGCTTCTCGATTAAGCCGGGGGAGACGCTCGGTCTGGTTGGCGAGTCCGGTTGTGGCAAGTCCACTCTCGGTAAAGCCATTTGCCGTCTGCTAAAGCCAACCTCGGGAAAGATTCGTTTCGAAGGCGATAACATCGAAGCGCTGAAAAAAAGCGAGCTCCGACCATTTCGCCGCGACATGCAGATCATCTTCCAAGATCCAGCCGAATCGCTGAATGGCCGCCACACCGTTGGTGAAATCCTAGAGGAGCCTTTTGTTATCCAAAAAATCGGCAACTCTCAACAGAGAAAGGACAAGATAAAATCTCTGCTCGACAAAGTTGGTTTGCCTCGGTCTTCAATCGAGAAATATCCCTTCGAGTTTTCCGGCGGACAGCGCCAGCGTATTGGCATTGCTCGAGCCATTTCTCTTGAACCAAAGCTTATCGTTTGCGACGAGCCAGTTTCCGCTTTAGACGTTTCGGTGCAAAGCCAGATTCTCAATCTAATGATGGATTTGCAAAAGGAGATGAACATCTCCTACCTCTTTATCGCTCATGATCTTTCCGTAGTTAGAGTGATTTCGGATCGCATCGCGGTTATGTATCTGGGCAAATTTGTAGAACTAGCAGAGGGCGATGAGTTATTCCAGAATCCGCTTCATGAATACACCAAGGCTTTAATCTCCGCAATACCCGTTCCTAGGCCTGGCTTCAAGAAGGAGCGAATCATTCTTCGGGGAGACGTTCCATCTCCAATTGATCCTCCGCCAGGTTGCTACTTTGCTCGACGTAGCCCTATTGAAGTTTCTGAAGACGTGGCGTCGCAGCCAGGTGAATACAAGGAAGTGAATTCTGGCCACTGGGTAGAGGTTCATCCGGCTACCGTCCGGGATTACGACAGATATTCATGATCATTCGACGGATCGAGGAGGACGAGCTGGAAACGTTTTCGGCTGTGCTTCTAGAGGTGGTAAGATGGCTGCATGCGACAGGCAAACCGCTCTGGTCTGAGAAACGAGTGTCCCCCGAAGAGCTTCTCAAGACTTATTCCTTGGATGAAATGTATTTGGGTTTTGAGGACGGGCAGCCGATTACTACGATGACGCTGCAGGAGGAAGATCCCCGATTCTGGCCCGACGCTAACCACGGCGAAGCGCTTTATCTCCACAAGCTTGCCGTCAAACGCGATTTTGCTGGAAAAGGCTTTGCCGAGGAAATGGTAAAATGGGCGGCACACCGGGCGGATTCGCTCGGGAGGCGATACCTTCGGTTGGACTGCGACTCCTCTCGCCCGAAGCTGCGTTCCTTTTACGAGCATCTGGGCTTCCAGCTGGTTGATCGCCGTCCTTTAGACGGCTTTGATTTGGCCTTTTACGAATTTGGCGTCGCTTGAATCGCTTCTTTTCAGAAAAACTTCATAGTCCCTGCCATTCCCTGTTTATTTCGTTTCCCTAAGTTTAATCTTTTGATTATCAATAATATAGGAAATTTATTATCTCGAGAGAGACAGGATTTAGGCATTCCTAGGCGCTTTTTCTGCCGAAAAAACGAAAAGTTGAGCAAATTTACTTAAAGCTCCTTAGCCAGTTGCCGTAATCAATAGGTAGACGATCTCATATCAGACCTTTCCGTAACGTTAGATATTGTTCCTATTATTAGAGATGGATTGTTAAGAACAGGGCCTTAAGGCCCTGTTTTTCTTTTGGGACTCCTTTAAGAAGCATTGGGGTTGTCTTGGTCCTCCGAATCGCTTCAGTGTCTTGTTGATGTCTGAAGTAGCGGAGGAAATCATTTTCGATTCTGTCGAAGAGGCGATTCAGGATGTCGCGAACGGCAAGCCGGTGATTGTTACCGATGATGAAAATCGCGAGAATGAGGGGGATCTCATCCTTGCTGCTTCCAAAGCCACTCAGGAGACGATCAATCTCATGATTCAGCAGGCTCGCGGACTGATTTGCGTTCCCTGCACCAGCCATCACTTGAGTAGCTTGGGCCTCAGTCCTATGGTTCAGGAAAATCGCGAGTCGCACAAAACTGACTTCACGGTTTCCGTCGATGCCGCTGAGGGAATTGCCACTGGAATCAGCGCCTATGATCGCTATCGGACCATTAAATTGCTGGCCGATCCGGAAACTCGACCGGATGAGTTTGTCCAGCCCGGTCACATTTTCCCTCTAAAGGCTAAGGATGGTGGAGTCCTCGAGCGAGCGGGACACACCGAGGCGGCCATTGACTTGGCATCGCTGGCGGGGCTTTTCCCGTGTGGTGTGGTCTGCGAAATTTTGAACGAAGATGGCTCCATGGCCAGAGTTCCTCAGCTCTATGAATTCAAGCGTCGACTCGGTCTGAAGATGATATCGATTGCGGCACTCATTGAGTATCGACTTACCCGTGACAAGCTTGTTGAGCTGGTCGAAGAGCGACCTTTCGAGAGCGAGTTTGGTCCCTTCACCCTCAAGGTTTTTAGAAGCGTGCTGGATGGACTGCGGCATTTTGCTCTGGTCAAAGGCAAGCTCGATGAAACGCCGACACTGGTCCGCGTGCATGCCGAAAATGTGTTCACGGATATTTTCCAATTAAAAGGCTCCCGTAGCGCGGAGGCCATCGAGTCCTCTTTGAGGCGTGTTGCGGAAGAGGGCAAGGGGGCCTTGGTTTATATCAGCCGCCCTGACAGCGGTTTCGATCACCTGCCTGGTCCCGATAAGCACAAGCCGGGTGGCATGGGTTTACGCGATTACGGCATTGGAGCTCAGATTCTGTTGGGGCTCGGTTTGAAGCGAATCCGCCTTCTTTCCCACTCGAGTCGAAACGTGATTGCGCTGGACGGGTACGGATTGGAAATTGTCGAGCAGGGGGCATTGTAACGATCTGGTAGCTCGGCGTTCGCTTGCCGGTTTGGGCTTTACACGCGTTGTTTTCGCCACCATTCCCGAATCTCTTTTGTTCTTCGAATGAGTCAGCTTACTCCTCAAGCATTGGATATTGATGGATCCGATTTCCGCATCGGGATCGTTGCCGCCCGCTATAACGAGACCTATGTCAATGGCCTGATCGAGCGAGCCAAGGTTCCTCTCATAAAGTCTGGTGTTAACGAGAATAAAATCCACATCGAGCGAATACCTGGCTCCGTCGAACTGCCGCTTACGGCAAAATTTCTGGCGGAAACCGGCGATTATCATGCCATCATTGCTCTAGGCGTTGTGATTGCCGGAGGCACTCGACACGACGAGATGGTCGCCGACTCGTCAAACTATGGGTTGCAGAAGGTCGCTTTGGAAACCGGCATCCCAATCGTTAATGGCGTCATTGTTGGCAAAGACGAGCAGCAAGTTGCTGAACGCTGTATCGGCGAAATGAATAAGGGTGAGGAGTTCGGTCTTTGCGCCCTCGAGATGGCTGCTCTGCGCTGCAAATACCATTCGTCATGAGTGAAGAAAAAAAGCCTCAACGCCGATTGTGCCGTATCGCTTGCATGCAGTATCTTTACGCTTGGTCGATCAACTTGCCGCAGGATTTGAGCGATTCGCTGCGACTTTTTTTTGAAGACCAAGCTGAACGAAGGGATTTCTACGCTTTCGCCGAAGAGCTGATTTTCGGCGTTATCGAAAATGTGAATACGATTGATGATAAAATACGGGAGCTTGCCAAAAACTGGGATTTCGAACGTATCGCTAAAATCGATCTCGCCATCCTGCGCATGGCCCTCTTCGAACTGCTTTTTCGCAAAGATATCCCCCCTATCGTAACGATTAACGAGGCGATCGACCTCAGCAAAGAATACTCGTCGCAGGAGTCTCGACGATTTATCAATGGCATTCTCGACAAGCAGAAGGGGGATCTCTCCAGGCCTTCTCGATCCGCCAGCTGGGAATAGGAGAAATGTCCACGGATTCGTATAAGGAGAGGCTGACTTAGGGATTTAAGCTTTTCGCTATGCTGTCGCTGTTCAGGAAATTCAAAGAGGGTTTAGCCAAGTCCGCCAAGGGACTGGCTGACAAGACGCACAGTATCTTTCGTAGCCAAAAATTGGATGCGAATTCTATTGATGAGTTGGAGGAAGCTCTGTTCTCCGCGGATTTCGGATACGAAACCACCGAAGAGATTGTTGGAGAGACGGCTCAGGCCTACAAGAAAGATAGGACCTTGCGAGGACAGGAGGTTGCCAGTATCGGGGCGGCTGTTCTGAAGAGAGTTCTGGAAGGCTCCGAGGGGGTTATCGAATTTAAGGAGGATACGCCTACCGTCATCTGCCTGATCGGAGTGAATGGATCGGGAAAGACGACCACCGCCGCGAAGCTGGGCAGCCAGTGTCGCGAAGAGGGCCGAAAGGTTCTGCTCGCCGCTTGCGACACCTTTCGAGCGGCCGCTATCGAGCAGCTCAAGGAATGGTCGAATCGATTGGAACTCGATATCGTTGCAGGGCAGCATGGAGCAGATGCGGCCGCGGTCGCTTTCGATGCCTGGCAAGCGGCCAAAAGCAGGGATCATGATACCCTTATCATCGATACGGCTGGTCGCTTGCATACGAAAAGCAATCTAATGGACGAATTGGCAAAGATTCGTCGCGTGCTTCGCAAGCATGACGAGTCCGCTCCCCATTACAGCCTACTCGTTGTGGACGGAAGTCTCGGCTCTAATTCCATCGAGCAGGCTCGCGTGTTTAACGAGAAGTTCGGACTGGACGGGCTCGTAGTCACCAAACTGGACGGCACCAGCCGCGGTGGGGCTCTAGTTGGCATCTATCGGGAATTGAAGCTTCCCATCTACTTCCTTGGATTCGGCGAGCAGCCAGAAGATTTGCAGCAGTATCAAATCGATAACTACGTAAACGCCGTATTCGGATTAGAAGACGAGAACTAGAAAAATCAGACAGATTGAGTCTTTGGATTTTTAGCGAAACTTCTTCCTGAAGGTATCGCCTTCAATGTATTCGGTTTCCACTAGATGGGTGAGGCGAGTGTTGGGAATGTCTCTCTCGTTCTGCAGAATTTGAGAGCTCAACATGCTGATGGCAATCTCTCCGGCCTGCTCCAGCTTCAGATCTATTCCCGATATTTCCTTTCCATCCGGAATTGTGGGGTCCTTGGAGCTATGCTTTTTAAGGCTGACGAAACTCAGGTCTTTTGGGATACGGCATCCTGCCTGGGTCAAGAGGTCATAGACTTCGTCGCAGTATCCAATTACGACCTGCGGGGCGTGTTCACTCAGCCAAGTCTGCAGCTCTGAAATGGTTGTCGTTGTTTTCTTGTTACGATCGACTTCAAAGGGTGGAAGCGGGCGAGGATCTCCTTTTTGCAGAAATCCGAGCGAACCGTGATAGCTCATGTATTCAAATGCCTGCTCGTCCTTTAGAAGCGCCGTTCCAATTCGTTTTGCTCCTCTCTTCAAAGCAATGTTCCACAAGTTATGCAGGTTTTGACCGCGATTGTGTTCCACCGTGTGGTTTTTAGGATGAAAGTATCCTTCGCCTAGCGTGATGCTGCTGAACTTATTCCAATCGTAGCCTTCCAAGTCGCTTTCCCGCATGGGTTTGGCGAACAGAAGGCCGCTCACACCACGGTTTACCAGGACTTGATTGGCTCGAGCTATAGATGGATATTCGCCGATATCGAAATTGCTGAAACTGAATCCCAATGCTTCAGCCCTACGCTTGGCTCCTGCTCGATAGCGTTCGATTTCCGGATCGTTCCCGCTCTCCGGGTAGGTGATGAAGGCGATAACGAAACCGGTTGAGCTTTCCCTGGATTTCCATCTTTGCGCTCCTAGAATCTTGAATGCCGGGTCGGGGCGATAGCCCAGTTCTTTGGCTGCATCCTGAATTCGCTGGCGCGTTTTCTCCGAGATCCGGGGGTCGTTTTTTAGAGCCAAGGAAACTGTCGAACGATCAACGCCGACACGCTCGGCGATATCTTTCATCGACACTCTAGGGACCCTCATTAGCGAAAGGATTTTTCAAGGATGCGGTTTGATGGGGCATCACGTCGGCGTCAGGAATGCCGACTGATTGCAGCTCCGTATTTGTTACGACAACATTTCCCCGTTCCCAAACCCTTGGGCAAGTAAAATAAGAAGCCCAGGAGATTCTCCTGGGCCAAGTGTTCGCTTTAGCTCTTTCCCAGATTAATCCCAGTTCAAGACAAGCCGGATATAGTAGGTGGTATCCAATTCGTCTTTGCCACTGAGGTCCGCTTCGCTGTCGTAGTCATTGCTTAAACCTAGCCTTATACTATAGTTTTCCGATTTCATGGGCAACTCCAAGCTGGTGTCGTGAACGGCTCTGAAGTTCGCGAAATCGTCGAAAGCTGGCGTGTAGGTTAATCGATTCACTAGTCTTCCCCATGCCATTTTTTCTTCATGGAAAAGCCCGAAGTCGGCGCTGGCCGAACTTAGATCGGGACGCGCAATGAAAGAGCCATCCGGTTGCAGGATGTCGTCGTAGGCTTCGAAGCGATAGCCAATACCACCTCGAACATTCAGTTCACGCGTTTCCGTTTTGGTAAATGTGTAGCCAAAACCAGCAGCCGTATTCGTATAAAGCTCGATGTCTTTAATGACATCTCGGCCAAATTCGCTTCGCACATACCAGTTCCATTTGTCATTGAAGCTATTGGCGTAGTCCACGCCTGCTCTTGAATCGTCGGCGCTTCGAACGTCGTCCGTTTCCTCGAAATTAGCTCGAGCGTAGAATTGAAGCGTATCCTTGGGTCCCTCTAGTTTCGCTCGGAAGCTAGTTCCCAGACCTGTGCTGTCTGAATTGCCGCTCTTGCCGGTCAGGTCGAAGGCAGCCTCGTAGCTCCATTTCCGTTCCAGCTTTGCCATTTCAGCCGCCTGGCGTCTGGCGGCCGGGCTCTGAGTTCCAGGCTGCCAGCTTTCATCCACCTTATCCATGGAGGTGCTCAGATCGCCGTCCTGGGTTTCGATGGTGAGTTCGCCATTCTGCTTTCCCGTCACTTTTCCCACGTAGGAACTCCCGCTTTCGAAGGAAACGAATATGGGGTTGTCGGAAGAGAAATGATCGATCTGAGCCTTGTCTACTTCGATTTCTCCGGCGAAATCGGTCTCTATTTTCATTTTCCCGCCTTCAATGCCAAGAATCCTGCCATTGATGGACGAACCGTTTTTCGTAACTATCGTATCGGCCTCCAAGCTAGAAACGATAATCACTCCCGCAGTAAGGAATGAGCATAGCTTTTTCATATTCAGTGAGTAATCAAAGGGCGCCTTGTGTAGGGGTGTTGAACATAAAGGCAATGGTTTTGATCCGCCCATAAGCAAAAACTGAGAGCTTGCGCGGCTTTATCAACACGGCTTGAGGCTGAATTGGCCCTTTTTCGCGTGTAAAACTGATTCGCCGCTTTTTCGGCATGACGCTCGATCCCAAGGGTTGCAGTCAAAATTGGGTTTGCGCGTCATTCTTCCCTAGGTAGTGTGCCTCGCATTCAAAATCTTGAAGATCGATGAGTGATAAGAGCTTAGATGATGGGATTTGGGAATCCTTGCAGCAGGAGGCGGAGCGATCGGCCGAGAGTGAAAGGCTTCTTGGGGCTTTCTTACAGGAGACCGTTCTCGGGCAAAAATCGCTGGAGGCCGCTCTAAGCTTCACCCTCGCTTCCAAGTTGAGCGACGATATCCTTCCTAGCATCACTTTGCGGGACCTTTTCCTTGAAATTCTGGAAGCCGAATCGAATCTGCGTGAAGATGTTCGCATAGATCTGCAGGCGGTTAAGGACCGAGATCCGGCGGCGAATGGCTATCTATCGCCTTTTCTTTTCTTCAAAGGCTATCATGCCCTCTCTTCGTATCGATTCGCCCACTACTTATGGTATGAGGATCGTCGGACGCTTGCCTTGTACTTGCAAAGTCTTATTTCAAATGTATTCGGTGTGGACATACATCCGGCCGCTCATTTCGGAAAAGGGATTCTAATTGACCACGGTACCGGTTTGGTGGTCGGTGAAACGACTGTGGTAGGAGATAACGTTTCGCTGATGCAGAATGTGACTCTTGGCGGTACCGGGAAAGAGCGAGGAGATCGCCATCCTAAGGTGAGAGATGGCGTGCTGATTGCCGCGGGAGCAAAGGTTCTTGGGAATATTAAAATTGGTGAAGGGGCGAAAATCGGCGCCGGAAGCGTGGTGCTTAAGGACGTTAAAGCGCATTGCACGGTCGTAGGCGTGCCTGCCAAAACCGTTGGAGCTTGCAAGGAAAGCGCCCCCGCTTTGGGGATGAACCAGCAAATCGAGAATGGCGGCAGCTCGGGCTTTGATCCGGCGATTTAAATTACCGGAGCCAGGTTTCGATTGTAGAGATCTCGCCAAGACTCTCTTCTTGCTTCGGCCCTAAGCGCTTCTAAAGTTCGACCATATGCCAAACACCTTCGGCAAGTTATTCACTATCAGCACCTGGGGAGAGAGCCATGGAGGTGGCGTTGGAGTTGTCGTTGATGGCTGTCCTCCTAGTCTTCCCTTGAGTGAAGAGGAAATCCAGGTTGAGCTTGATAGGCGGCGACCAGGACAGAGTGATATCGTGACGCCTCGCAATGAGGCTGACCAAGTTCAGATTCTTTCAGGAATCTACGAAGGCAGGACGACGGGAACTCCCATCTCAATGATGGTTTTCAACAAAGACGCCCGTCCGGGCGCGTATGAGGAGATGAAAACCAAGTTTCGACCTTCTCATGCCGATTTCACCTATCACGAGAAGTACGGTTATCGCAATCCCGAAGGAGGTGGACGCTCCTCAGCTCGCGAAACGATTGGAAGAGTGGCGGCAGGGGCGATCGCCAAGAAGATCCTGGAGCTCGCGGTTGGCGTGGAGACGATTGCTTATGTGCGGCAAGTTCAGGATCTTGCCATGCCTGAAAGCTCGTCTGTCACCCGCGAAGCGATTGAGGCCAATGCGGTTCGCTGTCCTGATCAGGAAGTTGCGGCAAAAATGATAGAGCTTATCAAAACGGTCCGATCTGAAGGAGATTCCGTTGGAGGTGTGATTGAATGTCGGATACGAAATCTGCCGGTCGGTCTGGGCGAGCCTGTTTTCGACCGTTTTGAAGCGGATCTTGCCAAAGCCATGCTTTCCCTGCCAGCCACTAAAGGATTTGAGGTTGGTAGTGGATTTGCAGGTGTCAGTCTGAAGGGCTCTCAGCACAACGACCCCTTTGAAATCAGGGATGGGAAAGTGAGGACCACTAAGAATCATTCGGGAGGCGTGCAAGGCGGCATCACTAATGGCGAAGATGTCCTCTTTCGCATTGCGTTCAAGCCGACCGCTACGATTCTACAAGCCCAGGCTACGGTGGATACCGATGGTCAGGAGACTGAGCTGGCAGCTCGCGGTAGGCATGATCCCTGCGTTTTGCCCAGAGCGGTACCCATTGTTGAAGCGATGGCCAACCTCGTGACGCTCGATCACTACATGCGGCAGCAGGCGCAGAATCGCCTTTTCCTTTTCGACCAATCGTAACTCTATTTCTGCTTAACGGATTTATGTTATGGATACACCTTTGGTTTATCTCATGCTTGGTTCGAAAGGTTCTGGTCGTCGTGACGTTCTTCGCGATCTTATCGAGTTCGGTCTGGCCGAAGGCGAAAGTGTAATGGTAGTCGAGTCGTCTGACGAAGCTGCTTTGACTCCAGATTGGCTGAAAACCGACAAGGCTTCCATCCATGCCTACCAATGGGATGACAAGTCTCTCTCGGTCCCGTCGCTCGGCAATCCGGATTCGAACGTTTTCTTTCTGGCAGATGGCCTGCAGGATCCAGCCGATTTCATTGAAGGGTTCTTTGCATGGTTCAAGCAAAGCGGCCTTGGGCTTGGGCGTATTTTTACGGTTGTGGATTGCCGTCTGGTCGATTCCGTTTCTAAAGCTGCCGTATGGTATGACTGTTGTATCCATTTTTCCGATGTAGTCTTACTAAATCGTCGGGAGACGATTTCCAACAAGGTGGTCAACGGCTTTATGGACCGCTATCGAAAGCAATATTATCCCTGCTTGTTCGAAATGGTAAAGAAGGGACGCGTGAAGAACCCTTCTCTGGTTCTGGATACTTCTCCAAGACGCATTTCCAGGCTTTTCGACGAGCCGGAGCGTTTCGATGAGGATGATGACGAAGAAAAGGAATATCTCGATGACGAGCTGGTTCCCGGAGATCCCAAGCAAGATCCTTTTCTGAAGCGAATTGCCTCCGGGCGACGCGAAAAAGTCCTACCCGATATGGCAAACCTGCTGCCTGAATAGATTCCCTCGTTCAACGAAATCAAGAGCGCGCGTATCCATTAATGGGATAAGCTGACTTCATTCCCCTTGACGACTGCCCGAAGGCATGGAAGTCCAGTAGATTTTCGAAAGAATCGATTATAGGCGTCCAGTCGCAATTCTCGGCCGCGTAATCCGCCGCTGCCGTACCCAAATATTCTTGACGTTGCTTATTCTGGGCCAGTTGAGAACCAGCTTCGATGAAAGCCTCTCTATCGCCTGTGGGTACGACGACTCCGTTGACTCCATTTTGGATATGCAGCCTAGCTGCAGCGTAGTCGAAACTCAGTACTGCATTCCCGCAAGCCATCGCTTCGATGATTACATTGCCGTAAGTTTCGGTTAAGCTTGGATAAAGGAAAAGATCGGCTGACGCGTAGATTCTGGCTAGGCTTTCACGATCCTCGAGCGATACCATGCCAGTGAAGTGCGCTTGCGGAAAGCGCTTCTCCCATTTCTTTCTTTCAGGTCCATCGCCAACGACGACAAAAGCGCAATCGAAATGGATGTCGCGAATCTTTCGATACGTCTCGAAAAGAAGATCGTAGTTCTTCTCCGCAGCCAATCTGCTAACGTGAACGATTACCGTAGTGTTCTCATCGGCTCCCCATTCTTTCCGTAGACGTTCGTCGCGAGCGGATGGATTGAAGAGCTCAGTGCGAGTTCCTCTTCCGAGGGTAGCCATATTGGTGAAGCCCGCATCGGTTAGCTCGTCGCGCAGCTCATCGGTAGGAGCCATGTTGCATACGGTTTTATTGTGTATCCACCGAAGGTAGGACAAGACGGTGGAATTCATGAAAGCGGCATTGTAGTGCTCGCTGTAGGAATGGAAATTCGTGTGGAAGCTTGACGAGCAGGGAATACCAAGGCTTTTTGCGGCGTTGATTGCCGAGAGGCCAAGCGGTCCCTCCGTTGCCACGTGAACAATGTCCGGTTTCTGCTCCTGCCAGGCTTTGATCAGTCGGCGCTTGCAGGGCAATCCGAAGCGAAGTCCGGGGTAGCGAGGGATAGGGGCGCCTCGGACAATCCACTCTTCTCCCTTTTTCCCTATTCGGCCCGATTCCGATTTCTGTTTCGGACGTACAACTTGAACTGAGTGATTTCTCTTTTTCAGCCCTACTACGAGTTGAGAGAGACTCATAGCCACGCCATTGACTTCTGGAGGGTAGGTTTCGGTAACGAGGGCGATTTTCACAATTGTCGTTTAGGCAAAAGATCGACTATTGCGTTTCTTGGTAGAGGGATATTGTAAAACTTGAAAGGGAAACAACGTTACAATCAGGTAACGGCACTACGTCTAGTCGCCCGTTCTCGTTCTGGCGATATTGCCAGACAGGCTAGTTTATTATCTCGCTCGTTTCGGGGCTCGGTTCCTGTTTTGGCGAATTGTCGCTTGGCGTTTCATTTTGAGAGGACTTGTAGAGATTCCTTAGCCATCTGTAGGCCTCGTCCTCCATGAACTCGCTTGATTTAGAATAAGCTCCGAGTTCTTCGATCTGCCTTTTCAATTCTTGGGGATCTTGAAACAGAAGTCCGACATCCGTATCCGGAGCTGGAACCTCTGTGGGGGCAAACCGTTTCCAGTTGTAGTTGTCGAGTGGATTCAAATAGCCGTCTGACCGAAAACGCTGGATACAGGCGTTTTTGAGCTGTTCAAGTTCCTTTAAAAAAGAAGGATCGTCAGCTTTATTGATCAGCTCCTCTGGATCGTTGCGAAGATCGAATAGCCATTCCTTGTCGTCCGGGGCGCTGTAGACGTACTTCCAATCTTTACTAGCCGCCATGTAGAGTCCGAGCTTGTCCCTTGAAAAATGACTGAAGACAATCCGATCTCTGGAGTCGTCGTCCATCGCTTCCACTAGGCTTACTCCTTCGCAACCTTGAGGCCTTTCATGGGATCCAGCCAACGACATGAAAGTAGGGAATAGGTCGAGGAGCGTAGTTGGATTGCCACAACGGCGGTTCTCCGGAAAGACGCCAGGATATCGAGCAATCATGGGTACGCGAACGGAGGCGTTGAGCATAGAGCGCTTTCCGTAGAAGCCGAAATCTCCAAGCATCTCGCCGTGATCCGAAGTGAAGACAATGAGCGTATTGTCTATTTCACTACCAAGAGAATCGAGAATCCTGCCAATATTGTAGTCGACGAAAGAAATCGTTCCATAGTAGGCGGCCTTGATGGAGCGCGACAAGTTGCGATTTCCAGCTACGTCCTCCATGTATTTATATCGATTCTGCACTTTGTTCCAAAAGGTCCCATGAGCTTGGCCATTATCGGGGAGCAGGGGCTGGTCCATTTCGTGCATCCGATAGAGTCGTCCCCAGGGATTGGGGCTTTCAAAGGGAGGGTGCGGCTTGATGAAGCTGGTCCAAAGGAAGAACGGTTTTGAAGCATCCCGGTTTTTTAGAAAATCGATGCTCCTGTCTGCCACCCAATGACTGTTGTGCAGCTTTTCGGGAAGCTGCGAAGGTTGTGGAAGGTAATAGAATTCGCTCCTTAAACCGTGAGGATCGAGTACGTGTCCGTATCCATTCTCTTTTAGGAAGTCCCTGTAATCGTCGCGCTTGGCATCTCCTTGCAGTTCCTCTGAAACATCGCGACTCGTAAATCCCCAGTCCCCCAAATCCGGCGTAAAGTGCATTTTGCCTACGCCGTGAGTTTGGTAATCCTTTTCGACTAGGCACTCCATCACGCTCTTAAACCTTCCCAAGTCATGGGCGTTGTCCACGCAGCCGGTTACGTGTGGCGGCACACCTGAGGTCAGGGAGTGTCTAGCTGGGGCGCAGACTGGACTTGGAGTGTAGCAGCTTTCGAATGACGTTCCCTCGCGTACAAGACGGTCGATATTGGGCGTCTTGATTTTCGTGTTGCCCAACGCCCCGATGCAATCCGCGCGCAACTGATCGGTGATGATGAAGAGGATGTTTGGTCTGGATTCTGAATTCATGCTTGCTGAGCGACGCTCTCAATTCGGATCTAATTCCAAGAGCCTAATTAAGAAAAGCTTACTCGATGGCTGGGGTGCGAATGAACAGGGGTTGACTTGCTATAATATGGAAATAAAACCCTGAAATCAATGGACGGGTGTTGAAGATGATGTAGTTATGCATTCGCATCACAGTGTGACCCCTGCCTATTCAAGACATATGGAATGCGTTCAGCCTTCCCCCAATTTATCTCCTGCCGTATGTCGAGCGGGATACTTTCAATTCTCGGCAAAACGTATTGTCAGGAGTAGTTGCATCCAAAGTCGGGCTCTGTATTGGTGCAAAAGCGGTTGTGGTAAGGTCTCGGTTAACGGAGTCACTCATCCTTTGGAGCCGCAGGATCTCTATGTTCTTCCTTGGAACCGGAGTATCGCTCATATTCCAGATGCCGAAACGCCCATGTTTACTGGGCATGTTCATATAGTTCCCGATTACAGACCTGGGGCTGAGTGGATCCCTAATGTGCCGCACGAACCAAATCATCTCTCTTTCAATTCTCCGGATCGAAGTGATGCCCTTTGGCCGGGATTTAAGGACACTGTCAGGCTGAAAATACGGACTGATGAACCCATAGGGCTCTTACTAGACTACACTATTCGCTGGTACATTCGAACCCATGGCAGTGATGAGAAGGAAGCGCGACATCTAGGCCATCTTATTGCAAGGGAACTGCATCGAAAGCGACTGGATACTGTGGATACCCATAGCGACTATCCCGAAGAATTAAGGCGAATGCTAAACTATGTGCAGAAGAGCTTCCACCTTTCTCCGACCGTCTCTGAATTGGCGAAAATGATAGGCCGAAGTCGGTCCCACGTCTTAAAGCTCTTCTCTAGCAACATTGGCACCTCGCCTAAAAACTACATCGTAGATTGTCAGCTCAGAGAGGCTCGCGAACTCCTTTTAAGCACGACCCTACGTGTTGCCGAAATCGGTCAGGCCGTAGGCCTTTCCGACCCCTATCACTTTTCCAAACTTTTTCGACGGCATGTCGGCATTCCTCCTTCGGAATTTCGTCGTCGACACGGACCTTTTTCGAGTACGCCATCTGTTCCAGCCAGCTCGTAACCGACTTTGCTTAGACTCGACAAATAAGCTTCTTCCGACGGGGGAAGCCTTTGCCCCAGGCGTTTGGATTAAGGTGTAGAAATCGAATCGCCATCGGATTGTCTTCCTGCTGAAGCCTGGTTCTAGATAGATCGAGGTGATACCGAGCGCTTCCTAAAAAACGCAAAAGTACAAATCTATCGCTATAGAGCCATTGTGAATGGGCATCGTTTATGATAATTTTGTAAATCCAAGGAGCTCACCACGTTCTACACCCTCTCCTTGCTTCTACCCTTATCGACTACTTCAAAGTTTTGATCGGCTCCATTCTTTGGCGCCTATCGACAATGTTAACCAAAACTCCCATGAACCTATTGACCTTATCAAAGCTCAATCCTGGCGAGCTACGCTCGTCTCATCACACCAAGGCCTTGCCTTCCGTTTTTGGGGCTTCGTTGGCTCGGCTTGTATCCGCTCTCTGTCTACCAGCCTTGTTTCTATCGACCTCTTCCTTGGCCCAAGACGACACTGCGGACGAAGTCTATGAGTTGGATACCTTCGTTGTTGAGGGAAGCTTCAAGGCTTCTCTACTCGATGCCCAAGCGATCAAACGCGAGACGGTTTCCATCGTTGATACGCTCACTACAGCCGACCTTGGCGATTATACGGACCAGAACTTAGCCGAGTCGTTGCAGCGCATAGCAGGTGTTCAGATCAGTCGGACTGAAGGCGGCGAGGGGCAGTTTGTATCCATTCGCGGCCTCGGACCTCAATTTAACATAACGTCAATCAACGGTCGCGGAGTACGAGGCGGTTCTGGTGGCGACGGTGGTCTTGGTAATCGCTCTGCCTATGGTCTCGATAATGTCGCTCCTGAGATGGTCTCAGGCGTTACTGTATTCAAAAGTCCCACCGCCAATCTTGACGAAGGAGGAATCGGTGGCGTGATCAATATCGAGACTCCCCGTCCACTCGATGCTCAAAAGCAGGGCAAGACTTTCTCTTTTCGCGGTAGCGCTGACGGCAGTTTTTACATTGAGCCCGATGCTATAGATCCTCGTCTTTCAGGAATAGCTATCTGGACTCCAACGGAAAACTTCGGAATCCTGGCATCCGTAGCCTACAACGAGCGCACTACGCTTACTCAAGTGGCTCGTTTGATCCAAACCGATCGAAACGACACCATTGAAGGAGTCTCGAATGTCCTCCGTCCCGGGGCCAATTCGCAATATCAAGTCAACGATGGCTCTATTGAAAAGCTCGGCATTGGCATTACGGCCCAGTGGAAACCAAGCGAAGACGTGAATATCATTTTCGATTACCTTACGAACGAAAATGATACGATACGTCAGCAAAACAACATGCGCCATCGCACGACTGGCAATGGGTCTACCATTCTGAATGCAACGGTGATAGAGACGCCAGAATTCCCCTTGATTGGAGGCGTTCTTGATTTCGCCGTATTCAGTGAAGGCTTTAACGGTATTCGCGGAAACGGTGGCGCCATCCAAGGTGTGGGTACGCTTACCACTTTTCTACGTAACGATGACGTGTATGGAACGCGCATCGAGTGGAATCCAAACCAGGGAGCTTTCACCTATTCTCTCGACGTCTCTCATAGCGAAAGCGAATTCGACCGAGATAATCGTATTCTGACCTTCAATTTCAACGATGTTCCTGACGGTTTTTACTGGGATCGCGATGTGTCGGGAATGCCTTTCATGGAATTCCTTCCCAACTCAGTGACTGGAGAACGTTACAATCCCGCCAACTCTTCTCCGACACTAGGCAATCTTGGTTTTAACGTTATCAATCTCGGAAATGAGGAGGATTTACTCGCCTTCGACGTTGAATGGGAAGCGGATAAAGGCGGCGATGGATTCAAATTCTCCAAAGTGTATGCGGGATACAAATACCGCGAACGGAGCGCGGATACGGTTTTCAACGTTTTCCGCTTCAACGCGAATACGCGTAGAAACCGCATCCTGGGTGAGAACGGTTTGACTGAAAGCGACGTTCCCGCCTTCACTTCTTTCAAGCGTGACTTCCCATCACCCGATGGTGGATTCCTAAGCGAAATTGAAAGACTCGAAACCAGAGAATGGTTTTCGCCAAGCAATGGGGGTGTATACGATTTCTGGATGCCGCTGATAAACAATTCATCTTTGGTACCAGATCTTCCTGGCGGATTTTTCGCCCGTGATCCAAATGCTGGAGGAGGAGGCCAAAATCGATATGAGCAGGCCGATGAAGAAGTGGATGCCTTTTACCTCATGACCGATTTCGAGGGAACCTTGGGCGAAACGAAGTTCAGAGGTAACATCGGTGTGCGCTATCATGACACCGCCGTTTTCAGCTCGGGCTTCCGTTCCCGCCCTGATACGGTTAGCGACACCGTCAGTGGCCCAGAAGGCTTTGTTTACGATAGCGATGGAGAGATTGTGAATATCCAGAGCGCTCTCGAGAGGGATCAAGGCGGATACAGCGACTGGTTGCCCAGCGCGACGATTACTTTCGATCTTTCCGACGAATTCGTACTTCGTCTGGCCGCTTCTAGCGTCATCTCTCGTCCTAATCTCAGCGCCATTGCGGGATCCTCAAGCGTTAGCCCAAGCTTCGAGTTTGGAGAAGCAAACGTTGTAGATGGGGTAAACATTACGGGACGCGATGTGAACCTGGCCCCGTTCGAAGCCGACCAAAAGGAAGCTATTATAGAATGGTACCCCAGTACCGTTGGAACTTTCTTGGCGCTTGGTTATTTTGAAAAGGACATCAAGTCTTTCAACTTCACCGAGTCCTTCTCTCCTAGTTCCTGGACCATCGGTGGCGTGACCTATATTGATAGCGATGATTTCGATGTTCAGGTCAGCGCTCCGACTAGTAATTCCGATGGAGCTAAAGTAACGGGAGCCGAGTTTCAGATACACGTTCCTTTCAATCAGTTCCTTAAGGGCAAACTTGGTAATTTTGGTATCCAAGGTTCCTTTACAAAATTGTTTGATAATGAAACGTCGCTCTTGGATCCAATAACTGGAGCTAACCTTCCGCTAAATGGTGCCTCTGAGGATAACTACTCGATCGTAGCCTACTACGTGGCCGAGAAATTCTCATGGCGTTCGTCCTACACCTATCGCGGAAGAAATCTCACCAGTCCCAATACCCAAGGAGGCGCCCTTTTTGACGAAGCCTACCGCTCTTGGGATATGAACTTCACCTACAGACTGAACAAGAACGTATCGCTGAGGCTCCAAGCTCTTAATCTCTTGGAGCAGGCTCGCAAGCAGACCTTCGCGAATGGACTTTTCCCCTACAGCTATTCCCAGAATGGTCGTAGCATCATCGGTGGCGCGCGCTTCAGGTTCTAAGTCTGTCGTTCACAAAGTTTAGATTTTTCAACGCGTGTGAATGCTCTTTGTAGCGTTCACACGCGTTTTCTTTTTCTAAAGCAAACTTAATTACGGCGATGGTCTGATGGGTTTTCTGTTTTGATTAAGCCTTAAACCCTTCTCGTAAGTATTTTCCGAGTACAGCTCGTTGTAAGAGAGGCTGCCTAGGTTTACGAGAATCGACCGAGCTCTCTGTTTGACTACATCTGCTTCGGTCTCGGCCATCCCGAGCAGTTCCGCTTCCGCGTGTAGTCTAAGGCTCGAAGGCTCGGTTAATGACCAGGACTCGAGCAAGGAATAAGCCTCCACAGATTTGTCGCGCATCTGCTCAAGAAGGGTCTGAGTCCGATAAGCGTCGTCGTTTGCTACTGCGAATGCAGCTGCGGCTGCTACGAAGGGATCTTCTTTTTCCGCTAATTTACGCAGGATCTTGTTGGTTCGCTCGGCGATTTCGGGAATTCCCGCTATCGTAAGGCAAGCCCAGTAAACGATTTCAGGATAGGAGCTATCAAGTTGCTTAACGAGTTTCTCCTGATCCTGAACACTCTGGCTAGAAGCTTGCTCGGCAATCCAATGCAGATCTTCGATTGGGTAGGATGTGTCTCGTATATGGGAATACAAATCTACTGCCCGGTCGCGTCGCGAAGGCGGAAAGAATCCCAGGTCATATGTTTCACGAATGTGTTGCGACAAGTTCTGACGAAATGCTTTAAGCGTATCCAAATATTTGAGATCCATTGCAAGATTCTTTGTTTCGAATGGATCCTCGATAATATTGTAAAGCGCTTCCGCAGGCTTTTGTTCGAAGGCATAGCGATGATCCCCATCAAGTCTATTTCCAAGAAAGGCTCTATCCCAAGCCTGGTTGGATGGCATGCCCCATTGGAAGAAATTGCGAATGGCTAGAGGCTTTTGCGGAACGTAGTATCGAATGTATTTGAAGCGACCGTCCGTTACGCTGCGAAAAGGATCGAAATGGTCTTCTTGATTGCAACGGAAGCCGTATTGGAATTTTCGTGGCGCCTTAGCGAATTCGCCCAGAAAAGCCTCGCCTTGCATGTGGTTGGGTGTCGGCAGGCCTGCAATACTAAGAAGGGTGGGAGCTAGGTCGACGAAACCGATGAGCCGATCATTCGCGCTTCCTGGCTCGCCATCGAGGAGATGTTGCCATTTTTCGGGCGCGAAAATGATGAAAGGTATGCGTAGTCCGGTTTCGTTTACGAACCCCTTCCCTCTTGGCAAGCTACCGCCGTGATCCGAATAGACGAATATGATGGTATCCTCGTCCAGTCCACGAGCTTTGAGATCTTCCAGAAAGATGCCGATCCAGCTATCCACATCTTGGATACCTTCAAGATGCAAAGCGTAGTCTGATCTGATTTCGGGTAGATCAGGCACATGAGATGGCAATGGCAATTTATCCGGATCCAGTCCTTCTTCGCGAAAGTCGCGACGCCCTTCCAAGTGGTACGATGTTAGGCGACTCATATGGGTGGCGCCGCAATTGAAAATAGAGAAAAAGGGCTGATCAACAGCTCGCTCCTCGCTATTGTAGGTTGCGGTGTTTCCCTGGAGATCCCAGACGTTCGCGGACGATTCGGGCGGGCAGTTGTAATCCTGTTTAGAGTTGTTGGTACAGAAATAGCCGGCTTGGTGTAAGTATTTGGGATAGAAATAGATATCGTTCGGTACTTTGTATTGATGACGATGCTGGTCAGTACCGAAAGTCTTCGAGTACGCTCCGCTAATTAGAGTTGATCTTGCAGGAGAGCACTGGGGCGCGTTTGAAGAAGCATTGGTGTAGCGAACGCCTCGCGCAGCCAAGCCATCTATGTTCGGCGTATTCACATCCTGGTTGCCATAGCAGCCAAGCAAATAGTAGCTCGAATCCTCGAAAGTCAGCCAAAGGATGTTTGGGCAATCCTGTTTCGCTTGTATAAAGGGCAGGCTTGATATCGCTAAAGCAATACTGATGAAAGTTGATTTCATGGCTTCTCTTCGTGTTGCAGGTTGCCCTCTTGCTTGGCTAGCGACCTAGACCTTACCAAATGATGTAGAAAAGCGCGACTCGATTAAAATGATAGGAATTGGGTTTCCCTACTCGACAGAGTCTCGTTCGATAAGTTCGACATCCAAGTCCACTACGCGGGGGCTTGGCTTTTCGCCTTCCGTCAACTGGATGATCATATCCACGGCCTTTTCGGCCATTTCCTTGAGGGGTTCCGACACGGTTGTGATCGGCGGATTTAGAAACTCCGTTATGCCAAGGTTCTCGCCTCCAACGATGGAGATATCCTGCGGAACCTTCATGTTCATAACGAATTCGATCGCATGAACGCATTGGATTACTTCGTGGCTAGACCCGGGAACGAATATGCAATCGGCTCCTGCGCGTACAATTCTGGATACAACCGTTGGTGAATGCGAATCCTTCTCCATAATAGAGATGCGGCGAGGCTCGATTTCCAATCCCGCGGCCTCTATGGCGTCTTTGAACCCTTGAACGCGACGTTCATTTGGGGCGGTGCGACTTGAGATATAGCCGAGCTTTGTTTTGCCCTTCGAAATGAGATGTTCAGCGGCGATTTTGCCGGACTGGTAGTGATCTGACCGAACGGTATACTGGCCTTTTTTCTGCTTGAAGTTGTCTAAGTAGACTACAGGCACTCGAGTTTCCAGTTCGGTGAGCGTTTCCAAGACCTCGTCTTCAAAGGAGATGGCGATAATCCCGTCTATAAAATAGTTTTTGAGCTCATGTACGGGATCAATTGGAATAAAGATCCCGATGTTGCGGCTGGTGAGGGCAAAAGAGATATGAGCCATCAGAATTGCCGTGTAGCCTCGCAATCGATTTTCGTAGCTAGGCTCGGTTACCAATACTATCTGCTTAGATCTTACGGAAGCCTGAGGCTTTAGGCCCAAATGCTGAGCTGCCTGCAAAACGCGAGCCCTCGTATCCGCCTTTACCTTGTCCTTGTTATTGAGGACACGGCTGACGGTTCCAGGGGAGACTCCAGCCATCTTAGCTAGGTCGTATATGGTCGGACGTTTAGATTTTGCGGCAGTCGTTGGGGATTTCATGGAATGTTTTACAAAAGATGACGCGTATTGGAAGTTGGGCTTCTCCAATTCGACCCGGTCCTCCAATCACCTGGTTTCAGCGCCTGGGGCAAGCTCCGGTAGACTTAGGAGAAAACTTGCTAAGTCAACCATTGTTTAATTTTGATAAAACTGTTTTATAGAAAATTGAATTAAGCAATTTTTCTTGCCAAGCAAGCCATCTATCGCGAGAAATCCAATCCTTTATCGGAACTGCTCCGTGATTCGCCCCCGTGCATGACCGTCAAGGTCCTCTAGGCTCTCCTCGACCGCGGTCTCTTGTACTTTTCTCAATATTTCTTCACTTAATGTCTATCCTAGAATCATCGAAAGCGGCAGATCTTTCTGTAATCGAAGATCCAGGTGTCTTCCGCTTGAACAAGGAACCTGCTCGCTGCTCGAAAACGCCCTTCGATTCTGTCGAGGCGGCTCTCGGTCGAAAGTCTCTCGAGTCCATTTGGGTGAAGAGCATGAATGGAGAGTGGAAATTCAACTACATTGGAAATCCGAGATCTTCGCCCGTCGATTTTCATCGCGCTAGCTACGATGATTCCAATTGGGATACTATCGCAGTTCCTGCAAACTGGCAGATTCAGGGTTATGGCAAACCCCTTTATACCAACCAGGTGTATCCGTTTAAAGCGAATCCTCCTAAAGTCATGGATACGCCCCCCGAGCATTATACAAACTATCCGGAAGAGAACCGTAATCCTGTTGGCCTCTATCGACGCGAGTTCAAGATTCCCGAACTTTGGGGAGGTCGACGCGTATTTCTGGTTTTCAATGGAGTGGATAGCGCTTTCCATCTTTGGATAAACGGCCAGATGGTCGGCTACTCTCAGGACAGTCGAACGCCCGCTGAATTCGATATAACTCCCTTTCTTGCGGAGGGAGCAAATCTTTTGGCGGTCCAGGTTTATCAGTATTCCGATGGATCGTATTTGGAAGATCAGGACATGTGGCGTCTGTCCGGGATTTTTCGCGATGTCTATCTCTGGTCGCCAGGAAAGGTCGATTTGCGAGACTATTTCGTCAAGCCATCCCTAGTTGGAGAACAGCTTCGAACAGGAAGACTTCAGTTCGAAGGAGAATTGGTGAACTATAGCGAAGATCAGCAGAACTATAGTTTGAGTGTTGAAGTTCTAGATGAATTCGATCGCCCAATCGTGAGTCGTGTCTCTTCCGGGTTTATCGCGGCGAATTCGCGTTCGCCGGTCACGCTGGAAGCCAGCGACATTCCCGAAGTCAGGGCTTGGTCGGCGGAAATCCCGAACCTTTATGGAATGGTCGTAAAGCTTGAGTTTGGTGGACAGCTATCTGTTTACTCTCAAAGGATCGGATTCCGCAATTGCGAGACCAAGGATGGACAGATCTTGGTCAATGGTCAGCCCATTCTTTTTAAGGGAGTCAATCGGCACGATCATGATCCCGTAACCGGTCATTTTGTATCCGAAGAGGCGATGCGCGAGGAGCTTCTGCTTATGAAGCGCTGCAACATCAATGCCGTGCGAACATCGCACTATCCCAATGAGCCTGTGTTTTATGAGCTCTGCGACGAGATCGGATTCTATGTTATCGATGAGGCCAATATCGAGTCTCATGGAATGGGCTGGGTCGATAATCCGCTTGCAGAGGACCCCAAATGGTTTCCGGCCCATTTGGACAGAGTTAAAAACGTGGTGGAGCGCGACAAGAATCACGCATGCATCGTAATCTGGTCGCTGGGCAACGAGGCAGGAAGAGGAGAGAATTTCGCAAGATGCTCGCAATGGATTCGGGAGAGAGATCCGTCTCGACCAATCCACTACGATCGAGCGAGTCGAGAAGATTACACCGATCTGTTTTCAGTCATGTATTACACGATCGATAAACTTTCGAAATTCGCTGACGAACAGGAGAAGCTTCCTTTGGACGAGCAGCGGCCTGCGGTTCTCTGCGAGTATTCGCATGCGATGGGCAACAGCTGTGGCAACATTGGAGAGTATTGGGATCTGTTTCGCAAACGTCGCAACCTCCAGGGTGGATTCATCTGGGATTGGAGAGACCAAGGCCTTTTATCGAACGTGCCTAAGCCTTTCTTTATGACAGATCATTCGAATCCGGAAAGAAGCTGTCATATCGTAGGAAGTGTTTCGCCTAAGCTGGGACTAAGTGGAGGCTTTGCCTGGATCGAGTCGGAAGCGACTCTTACCCCTAGCGGAAGCTTTTCAATTGTAGTGAAAACGCGTCCCGATTTGAACGTTGGAATCAGTCCAATCATTTCGAAGGGCGAGCAATCGTATGGAATTTACTATGACGCAAATTCCGACGAGCTCGTTTTCCATCTTTCGGGAGACAAATCCCTTTCTCTAAGAGCAGCCGCGCCTTCGAATTGGACGGAGAAGGAGTGGATAATTGCTGGCATGTTCGATGGTGAATCCATGAGCTTGTGGCTGGATGGCGTAGAAGTGGCTCGGCAGCCCTGGACTGGTTTGCCCTTGCCACTCGATGTACCCTTTTCAATAGGCCGCAGCGCTGATATTGTCAGTGACAAGGATAATTCCGAAGACGGAAAGTTTAACGGCAGTATCAGTGCCGTTGGCTTATTTGCTGAAGCGCTTTTTCCTAGTCGCCAGTTGGTTTTTGGAGATGAGTCTGTTTCTGAACGTATCCTCTTTTTGGATTTCAAGTCCGCAGTGTCGCCGGATTCCGAAGTCGAGTTCTATGCTTATGGGGGCGATTTCGGCGATAGCCCTAACAGCAATAGTTTCTGTTTTAACGGAATTGTAGGGCCAGATCTTCGACTCAGCCCCCAAGTACCGGACGTGGTAAAGGCTTATCAAGATATCTGGACAGAGCTGGTGGAAGTTGATGGTGCTGAAGTGGAGATTGAAATTTTCAACGAGCACTTTTTCAAGGCTCTGGAGAATTTGGAACTTCTTTGGGAAGTGACTTTGGATGGCGAGTCGGTGGGCGATGGGAGTACCGTGTGTCCTCAAATCCCTCCTCAAGCGAAAAGTCGTTTCAGGATTTCGTTAGAAGATATCGAGACGAGTTGGGATGGCGAATATCATCTGCGTATCAGTTTTACAACGACGCTGCAAACGGACCATTACAAAAGTGGATTCGAGATTGCCTGGGATCAGTTCCAGCTACCATTTGGATCGCGAAAGAGTTTTGCTCTAGAGCCTTCATCCGGGTTGGCTGAAGTTAAAGAATCGGATTCTGAAGGTATTCTCATTTCAGGGGAAGGCTTTGAAATGGAGATAGACCGACAAGCGGGGATGATGAAGTCATATCGCCGCGATGGAAAAGAACTGCTTGCAGGAGCCTCGCGACTTTCCTTCTGGAGACCTCTCACCAATAATGATCGCGGGGCTGATATTAATCGCGAATCCATATTTTGGAGACATGCTGGCGAGCGGGTTCGCGTGGTTGGTTTTGACCAGAAGACTTTAGGCGGGTTGCTCAATCTGAATTTCGAACTAGAACTGCCACAAGGCAAAGGGGAAGCCAAACTCGATTACCTAATTGCCGCTAATGGGGAAATCGAAGCGAAGATCCGATTGCAGTTGAAAGACGAGAAAGCGGTGATGTTGCCTCGCGTCGGAATGCGTTTCCCGATAATTGAAGGGCTCCATCGGTTGTCTTGGTTCGGTAGGGGTCCCGTTGAAACCTATAAAGACCGCCAGCGAGGGGCATGGGTTGGTTTGTTTTCCGGCGAAGTAGACGATTTGTTTTACGACTACTTCGATCCTCAGGAAAGTGGTAATCATACTGAAGTCCGTTGGGCTGAGCTTGTGGCCGGCTCCGGTTCGGGGCTCAAGGTCGGAGCGGGAGATCACGGTTTGCTGGAAGTTTCGGTGTATCCGTGCTCCGAATATGATATTCAGTTGGCGAATCACCCTCATGAGGTGCCTGATCGCCCGTACAATGTTCTAAATGTCGATTTAGGCCAGTCGGGTATTGGAGGAACGAACTCTTGGGGAGAAAAGCCATTGCCAGAGTATCAGTTGCATTCGAATAGCGAATACGAATACTCTTTTGTGCTGAAGCCTCTCTGATTGGCTTTCGATGCGTACGTGAATTTATCGCGAGACTGGGGATTATCAATGAGGAACGGGAGGATTTGCTTTATGGGTCGTTTGCCAAGTCTTGTTTTCCTGATGCTGGTTGCCTGTATCGTTTATTTGGGAACGACAGAATCTACCGCGGAGAACGCTTCTCGTCCGAATTTCGTTTTCATTCTAGTTGATGATCTCGGTTGGACGGATTTGGGCTGCTATGGCAGCTCTTTTTATGAAACGCCCAACCTCGATGAATTCGCCACTCGTTCTCTTCGTTTTACTAACGCCTACAGCGCGAGCCCGGTTTGTTCTCCTACACGGGCGGCGATCATGACGGGACGTCATCCGGTTCGAGTGAATATTACGGATTGGATCAAGGGACATGTTAAGAAGAACGCCTTGCTCAAGACACCTGAAGATCGAGACAATCTGGCTCTAAAAGAAGTCACGATAGCCGAAGTGTTACGAGATTCTGGATACGAGACTTTTTTCGCGGGCAAATGGCATTTGGGTAATGAGGGCCATTTCCCCGAGGACCAAGGCTTCGATTATAACATCGGAGGACATCATAGGGGGAATCCTCCTGGGGGCTACTACGCTCCTTATGATAATCCGAGAATGGAGAGCGGCCCCGATGGAGAATATCTGACGGATCGCTTGACTCGGGAATCGATCGATTTTCTGGACTACCGTAAGGGGATGAAGCCGTTTCTGCTCTTCCTTTCCTTTTACACGGTGCATACGCCTATTCAAGGGTGCGATCAGTTTGACGACTATTTTGAACAAAAGAGAAAGAGACTGAATGACGAAGGAAAGTCTGTATCCACAAGGGAAAGACAGGCGAATGTCCGACTGAATCAATCGAATGCCAAGTATGCAGCCATGGTGAAGTCGATGGATCTCAATGTAGGACGCCTCCTCGCCGCTCTTGAAGAGAGAGGCCTATCGGAAAATACGGTCGTCATATTTACCTCTGATAATGGCGGTTTGTCGACGCAAAGCAGGGATTCGGGCGGTCCTACTTCCGTTCGACCTCTCAGAGCTGGTAAAGGATGGTGCTATGAAGGGGGTATCAGAGTGCCTTTAATGGTTCATTTGCCGAATGGAAAAAGAGCTGGCCAAACTGAAAACGTTCCCGTGATTAGTATGGATTTTTTCCCTACAATATTGGAACTAGCTGGATTAGGGTCTCGACCTGAATGGCATCCTGATGGACTTAGTTTGGCATCGCTTTTGCAAAAAGGCGAGCCTTTGGAAGAGAGGGCCCTTTATTGGCACTACCCGCACTATCACGGGACTACCTGGGCTCCGGGGGGAGCGATCCGCCTTGGCCCTTACAAGCTGATTGAACATTTCGAAGAGGGGAAACTCGAGCTGTACGACCTGGCTAATGACTTAAGCGAAAAGAAAGATCTTTCCGATTCTAAGCCAAAGTTGAAAGCCAATCTCAAACAGATGCTTGAGGGTTGGCGATCGCGACTTGGGGCTCAACTACCTGTTCCTACTCATCTATAAGAGTGCTATCTCAATTGAACTAAATCCTGTGATTGAAGGCTTATGCGTAATCAAGAGACGAAAAAAATGCATTTATTTCGAAAGTCCTTGATGGGGCCCAAATAGGGGTCGAATTACGTAACCATCAGACTATCAGTATTTTAATTATCTTTTTAGAGCAAAATGCCTGATTCGGGCAAAAATTGAACTGTTTAATAAAAAAGAAAATAAATTGACTAACGGTGCGACTTGGTGAAATCTTGCTGCACCTTTAACCCTCTGTATCAATGCCCCTTTTGATTCTTCGCGCGTCTCCTTATTTGCGCCAAAGCGCATTTGCTGAGCTGCCGAATAGCGCCTAGTCCAACGGCTATCCGCTAACGATTCTCTCGGGGGCATTTTTAACGACTCAACCTGCGCTGAATAATGGAGATTTCTTCAATTGAAGCTGAAATCACTGACTTGATCAAGAGGCTTTCGCTTCTCCCTGTCAGCTGTATTCAAACTTCCAGTATCCGGCTTTCTCAGAGTGGCTCACTCCGCTCTGTTGAACATGGAATGGAGTCGATTTGCCGCTCTAGCTAACGCTGAGCGACCCTACATAGACAACTTGATTTATACATTCGCAAACTACGTTTAAAACCACTATGAGCATACAACCAAACTTTCCCTCGAAGCATGTCGCTCTTTCTTTCCGCGTGCTTTTCGGGGCGTCTATCCTGGGCTTAGCCCTGCCTTCTGCGCTGTCTCAAGACGGTGAGGAAGAGGATGTTTTCACGCTTTCCCCCTTTTCGGTCCAGGCGGAAGACGATGTTGGCTACCGTGCGACTAGCACTCTGGCGGGCACTCGTCTTAAGACGGAAATGAAGGATCTCGCCAACTCCATCACAGTCGCTACGCGCGAAATGATGGACGACTTGAATGCGAACGATGCCGCCGAAGTCCTGCAGCATCTTGGCAATACCGAATCTGGCGGTATCGATGGAAACTACTCGGGAGTCGATAGCAGCGCGGCCTTTGTCGATCATGTGAGTCCCGTTCGCAATCCGCAGAACGCAAACCGCATTCGAGGCCTAGCCAGAGCCGATAACACTCGAAACTTCTTTCCTACCGGCATCAACTTCGATGGATACAGTATTGATCGCGTTGACGTTAATCGTGGGGCTAATTCCACATTGTTTGGGCTAGGTTCCCCTGGTGGTATCATCAATCATCAGACATCCGCTCCCATCTGGAGAGATACTAATCGCGTTGGCCTGAACTACGGTTCCTTTGGCTCTTATCGCGTTACAGGTAATTTCAATCGTGTCATTCTTGAAGATAAGTTGGCCATCCGCTTTGCTGCTCTTTACGAAGAGCGCGAATGGCGCCAAGAGCCCACTTACGAACGTGACGAGCGATCTCTGTTCGCCATCACCTATAAGCCTGTAGAGCGCGGGTCGCTCAAATTCAGCTATGAACAGGGTGTTGTCGATGCGCGCCGCCCTAGACCGAATTCGCCATCCGATACGTTGACTCGTTGGTGGGAACCGCAATCGATCGACCCAAACACGGGACAGAGAATCACTTGGGACCCATCGACTCAAAACTTCCGTACTATCGATCGTGATATCTATCGCGCTCCTGGAAATTGGTTCTTTCAGACAGGCGTTATGTATAACGGCAACGCAGACGGATCTCAAGCCGACCACGCCCAACTGGCATGGTATAATCTACCCGGTGGTTTCCAGTCTTATCTCGTATCCATAACTACAGGACAACAGTACTATCCATCAGCCACAGCAGCGGCCCAAGGGATCGAGTTTGGCTCTTTCTGGGGTCATGAGGAGGTCCAAGACAGATCCATTTTCGACTGGGTCAATAATCTTCTAGACGGTCCCAACAAGCAGGAATGGGAAAGCTTCAATGTCTTTAACGCTTCCTACGATCAGAACTGGGATTTCGGATGGGGTTCTGCCGGAATCGAACTTTCCTACGCCGATGAAAACGTTAATCGTGGATACTTCGATCTCTTCCCGGGCAGCCGTGGTTACACGATGCAAATCGATCTTAACACGCATTTGCAGACCGGCGAGGTCAATTCCAATTTCGGACGTGTCTTCCTTGCTGGTCGTGGTCAACGTCGCGACAATACGAATGATCGCAAAACCCAGCGGGCGACCGCGTTTTTTGAATACGATTTTGGCCGCTCGGACAACAAATGGATTCGCTGGTTGGGTCGACAGACCACCACAGTATTTGGCCAGGATTTCGTGAACGACTACCTCCAGTTGCAGAGCGAAAACCGGGTGAGCGAGTCTTATGTCGCGGCCATCACGGGTGGTACCGATCTGAATAGCAACATTGGCCAGGCTAGAACAGTGGTGCATGTTGGACCTGATTTGTCTCAACTCAACTCTCCCGTTGGAGCAAACATCCAGCCAGTCAATTTCGAACTCAACACAGGGCCGATCACTGGCTGGGGCCGTATCAATAATGAAATCGTTACTGGCATACCGCTAGAAGTATACGACGTACGCGACTCGGGAATGTCTCGGAACCTCGTTCATGCCTTTACCAACAACCGATCGTTCACCTCTTCTTTAGCCATGGTGCACCAGTCTCGTATGCTGGACGGTGGTCTGGTCGTCACCTACGGAGCTCGAAACGATCGGGTCCGAAACTACGATCGTGATGACTTCTCGCGCAATGCGATCGATATGATCGACCTTTCGACCATAGCCATCGACACCGAAACCGTTACGCAAAACTTCGAGGCAAACACTCAATCGATCGGAGCAGTGCTTCATGTAGACCGGTTTTTGAAGCTGCCCGGCGAGACAGGACTCACCCTACACTGGGGTGAAGCGGAGAATTTTCAGATTTCCGGACCGAGACGAGACATGTTCGGACGCCCTATCTCCCCTCCGGGTGGCGAGACGACGGACATGGGCTTTTCCGCATCGTTTTTCAACGGAAAGCTTGTAACGCGAGTCAACTGGTATGAATCGGCTTCCACGAATGTAAACTTCGGCATTCCTGGCTTCCTGTTTGAAACGGATCGTCGTATCATCCGCTATAATTCGCCCGAAGCCCTGGCAGCCGCTGGATATCAAGGTCCTCCGGACTTCTACAAGGAACTAACCAACTGGCAGATTGTTGATGGTGCCTCTTCTGACAGCGGATATAACGTTACGCAAAGTGGAGCTCCATCCTTAAGCGACACTCAGTCGACTGCTTCCGAGGGTTTAGAGATCGACGTCTCTTACAATCCAAACGAGAAGTGGAGATTCGTCTTTAACATTGCCCAACAGGAGGCGGCTCGAAGCAATCTCGCTCCAGCTACCCAAGAGTACCTCACTTACCGTTTCGACGAGTGGGTCAACGGGGCTGGTAAAGTACTGATCGCCGACGAGTCGAATCAGACGGTAGATGTCCGTATTTTCGATACTTTGCTCAACGGGCTGAACGCCTCGCTCTCGCGTGAGGGTCAGAGCGTGCCTGAACTAGCGGAATGGCGCTGGAACCTGATTGCTAACCACACCTTCGACCAGGACTCGATGCTCGGCGGTTTCAATGTTGGCGGCTCGCTCAACTGGACGGATGATAAGGCCATTGGCTTCCCCTTTATGAATGTCGTTCAGGATTCCGGTGACTCGATCGCCATTCCAGATCTGTCGAATCCATGGACGGATGACAGTCGTTATCGTTTGAATCTGTTTGTTGGATACAATACCAAGCTCGGCGACAAAATCGACTGGAGACTTCAATTGAACGCCAACAACGTTCTGGAAGATGGTCAGATTGTCACCGTTGCGGTCCAGCCGGATGGTTCGAGTCGGTCTGTAGTCTGGCGTGAAGGCATTGTCTTCAATTTAAGGTCTACCTTCAAATTCTAGGCATCGCTAATCCGTTTGTGAACAATTTCGAGCTTGGGCGTTAATTCGCCCAAGCTTTTTCTTTTTGCTCTTTCGGAAATTTGAAGATAGCTGTCTCTTCCTCTGCAATGCTTCGATTTTTCACAGTCGTCATTGTTGCGGTCAGCCTCGGGGGATTTTCCCATGCCAGCGACGGGAGCAATGAAGTGATCACATTTGCCGATCACATCGCTCCTATCATTTACGAGAATTGTGCTGTTTGTCATCGGCCTGGCGGAGTGGGACCTTTTAGTCTGCTAACTTTCGAGGATGTACGGCGACGGTCGGTACAAATAAGCGAAGTCATCACGAGTCGGTTCATGCCTCCGTGGAAGCCAGCCGAAGGTTTCGGTCCGAAGTTCATTGGAGAACGGCGTCTGCGTGAAGATGAGATTGAAATGATTAACCGATGGGTCGATCTGGAAGCTCCTCCTGGCGATCTCAACGAGGCTCCACCGCCTCCGGAATTCACCGGCGAATGGCAGCTGGGGGAACCGGACTTGATTTTGGAATTCGCAGAGCCCTATGCGTTGCCGGCGGAGGGCATGGATATTTATAGAAACTTTGTAATTCCTGCTCCTGTATCCAGAAAACGCTATGTTCGCGCTATGGAGTTTTTGCCTCGCTCTAACCTGGCTATTCACCATGCCGTTTTGCAGATCGACAGGACTCCAACGTCACGCGAAAAAGATGTTGCCGAGCCTGGTCCGGGTTACGATGGAATGGGTATTGGGGCTGCTGCTCCACCAGCAGGCCAGTTTGTCGGGTGGACGCCCGGTCAGCGCCCTTACCAGAGTTATCCCGATACCGCCTGGACTCTTCAGCCAGGTGATGACGTTGTAATCCAACTACACATGCTTCCCAGGGGGAAGACGGAGAACGTATCGCCGCGTATCGGTCTTTACTTTACGGACGAACCACCCACTCGATCCAGTTTCGTTTTGCAAATGAGAAACTATGAAATCGATATTCCCGCTGGCGAGACCGACTATCGATTCGAAGAAGTGATGAACATTCCAGTCGAAATCGAAGTGATCGGAGTGTATCCTCATGCTCACTACATCGGGAAAGATCTAGGAGCCTATGCAATTTTTCCTGACGGCAGCAAGCATTGGCTCTTTCGCATACCTGACTGGGATTTCAACTGGCAGAGCGATTATCGCTACGTGGAGCCGCTACGTTTGCCAGCCGGCTCGACTTTGCACATGGAGTATTCCTACGACAACTCGTCCGACAATTTTCGTAATCCGAACCAGCCGCCACAACGCATTGTGAGCGGGTGGCGATCCGTCGACGAGATGGGCGAGCTCTCCATCCAGGTTCTGCCGGTGAAGGAGACGGATTTGGAAGCGCTGAAGCAGGCCCAGATCGACTACGAAGTGGAGCGAGCCGGAGGACTCTCTCGCTATACTTATAATTTAGGCAGCTACTTCGAGCGGCAAGGTTTGCTCGAAAAGGCCGGCAGCTACTATCGAGAATCCATTCAGCATGATCCCGAGTTCGCCAGCGGCCACTTCAAGTTGGGTCATGTTTTGGAACGGCAAGGTGATACGTTCGCTGCCGAGAAGAGTTATCTCTCTGCGTTGGAGCATCGGTCCGAGCTTATCCCGCCCAGACTGGGCTTAGCTCGGATTTACGTGCAACGAGGCCGCAAAGCGGAGGCTATGAAGACGTTGCAACAAGTCTTGGCGTGGGAGGATTTTCACTACGAGGCCAGAGCCTACATCGCTCGCATTCACGAGTCGAACGATGATCTCGATCAGGCTATCGATATTTTGGAGCAGGGAATTTCGTATCATCAAGATAATCCCTATTTTCGGCTAGAGCTTGGCAAGCTGCTCTTCAAATCCGGGGATCACGAGAAGGCTGTGCCTCATCTAAAGTTCGCTTCGGAAAATGAAGTGACGAGCAATGAGCCGGTGTCGCAAAGGGACGCATCCGTTCTGAAATCGGAAGCCCTGTTTTCCTTGGGGGTCATATTTATGAAAAGCGAGGAGTACCTGAGCGCTCAGAGTTATTTCTCAGGGGCCGTCGATGTCATGCCTCACCATCAGCAAGCCTTGATTGCCTCGGCTGTGGTGGCCACCGAGGCTGAGGATATCGCTCTAGCTGAACTTAGGATTGAGCAGATTCGAAATCTTCCGGAAGGCAGACGCCCGAGCAAGCGGGTTCTTGCGCGTTACTCGGCTAACGAGAAATGGAAATCGATCATCAACGAGCGCTACGAATGAAAAACAAAAGGTTTGATAAAAAATTAAACAGTTTTATTTTACCGGCGTGTCTTCTGTGAATCCGAATGTTGGATATCTGTTTTTTTGGCTTTGGATTATTTCCTTGAGCGCGTTTAGCCACGCGGAGTCGATTGAGGCTATTGTCGATCTGGAGAGACTGGGAACCAAGCTCAAACACGGGGTGGATGGGAAGCTTTCCTTGAAAGGCTGGGCGGATAGCCCTCAGGCGGAGGATCTTTGCCAGGTGCTGTTTGACGAAGAGGGATTTTCGGTTTTTCGCATGCCGATATACGCTATGAGGCCGGTTGACGACCCCTTCTATGATAAGGTCGTAAAGCTAGCCCAGCTCGCTAGGAAAGCCAATCCGCAGGTTATTCTGTTCGCCAGCGTGGCGAATGGAGATGGAGATCAAGACAACAATCTGCACAACAAGCACAAGTTTCCTTTGTCCATGCTCTGCGGCGATGAGAAGAAAGGCTGTGATAATGGACGTATTTACAATTTGGATCTCGATGCTTACGCCGCTTACCTTGACGATTTTATTCGTATGATGGACAAGAAGGGTGTATCCATCGATTGGATTGGTCCTTGGAATGAAGACAATGCATCGAGAAGAGATGTAGCGTATCTGTGGCGACGCATGGAGGAAGAGAAGGATCTTGTGCGCGTAGGCCTAGAGACGTGGGCTCTGCAGCGCGGCATCGAGAAAGTTCGATCGCTGCAGTCGAAATTGGATTTGATCGGTTCGCATTTCTATGACGACGAGCAAGGCAAGGCGATACCCAAGAAGCGTTGGGACGAAAAGTGGCAACAGCTCGTCAAGCTCTCGAAGAAGCCGGTATGGTTTACCGAGGCAACCGATTACAAGGAAGCCGAGATCGACGAAGCCAAGTATTTGGTAAAGGCCTTGGAGCGTTTGATCGTAGCCGCCAATGCCGGGATTGAAGGGATTATATATTATCAAACTGTGCCAAGAATCATTGGATACGATGGTAAACCAGTATCGCTAAAGCATTCTGGATTGTTCAATTTCATTCGAAAAAGTCGCGATGCCCATCGTGTCGGATCGACTCGCTTGGAAAATCCGAATATATGGCTTTACGCCCATTACAACGAAGCGGAAAATCTTCTCGGTATCCACATTGCGAATAGCGATTCGTCTAAGCAAACGATCGACATTCAAGTCCACGGAGGAAAGCTAGGCCAATTGCCGAAAGAGGCCAGTTTGTGGAACGAAAGCCAAACGGATGAATCCGTTTCGATTATTGAAGCAAGCGACGAGGGCTGTTTACTAGTAGTCCCTCCCGTCTCTTATGCCTACGTGGAAATCAGTGTGTCACAGATGCGTTAAAGTCCACCAATTGTTTTTGCCCGATGTATGTTCATTCTACAAAATTATTCCTTTGTATCTTCGCCCTCTGCTTGTCGGCGATGGCCGACTCGAAGATGAATGCCGCTACGCCTCCAGCTCCGCTTTTTGTCGATCCCCACTATCAAGGCTCTTGCGACCCTGAGATCATATGGAACCAGCATGAGCAGGAATGGTGGATTTTCTATACGGCTCGCCGAGCTCTGCATGACGAAACCTTTGTTGCCACGCCCCTCGGCGTCATTGCATCCAAGGATTTAGTACATTGGGAATTTAAGGGCTATTGCTCGTTTGATGGAGTTCCCGGAAAAAAGGACAATCACGAGACGTTTTGGGCTCCTGCGATCTGCCGCGAAGGTGATACCTACCATATGTTTGTTACTTGGAAAACGGATACGGATACGACGCGTGGTCAATGGGGAGGTCCAGGCTATGTAGTTCAGTATTCAGCTCCTGAGGACGATCTACTCAATGGTTGGAAGCAGGTTCAGAAAATCAGCAAGCTCGAGGAACGAGCTCTGGATGCCACGGTGTGGAAGGATGACGAAATCTGGAAACTCTGGTACAAAGGCAGGAAAGGAGGAGGAGAGAAGGCTTCGCTGATCGCTTTGCAGAGCAAGGACTTGATGAACTGGGTCATCGACGAATCAGACACGGGCGAGGTTTTCAATAAGGAGGCCACTGGATACGGTTTCGAGGAAGCGCCCTTCTTTTTCGAATGGAAAGGCAGGAAATGGCTGATCACAGATCCTCACGAAGGCCTGATTGTCTACGAGAGCGACGACGCTCGCTCATGGAAGATGAACAACGTCATCTTAAAGGAAGGCGGATCGAGAGAGCAGGACGGCAGTATGGCTCGCCATTGCAGTGTATTGGTAGACGAAGGACGAGCGTTTATCTTCTATCACGTCGAACCTTGGCGCGATTACGGGACGCCCCCCTTTAAGCAGCCTCAAGAAAATCGCAGAGCGGCCCTGCAAGTCGCAGAGCTAAAGCTGGTGGAGGGAAAGATCGTTTGCGATCGCGATGAGCTGATACATTTGCATTGAATTCCCTGGAAATCGTCCTGCACGTCGAATTTCAATCTCTCGCGAGTCGTCAGTCTACCGTCTTCTGGGCGGCTTCGGATATACTCTATTTTCATGCGCCCACGCTTCCCATTTTTCCGCGAGTTGCCGAGTGAGCTTGGATTTCTTTTTGGCGAGATTGTTGAGTTCGGTACGGTCTTTTTTGAGATTGTAGAGCTCCCAGCTCTTCGCCTCGATGCCCTCTTCCAGGGCGGCGTGCTTAGTTGATACAAGCTTCCAATTGCCATCGACGATCATGGCGGCGCCAATGTGCTCTGAATACATGGGATCTATTCGGTCGAGTGATTCGCCATCGAAGGCAGGCGCGAGGGACACTCCTGAGAGCGGATGGATGGTAGTGCCGTCATTTGATGGCGGATACGCTGCTCCGGAAATCTGGAGAACTGTCGGCATTAGGTCGATGACTTGCGCTGCATCATCGTACCATCGGTTTTGTGGCTTAATACGATTGGGCCAGCGCATGATGAAAGGAGTAGCGGACCCACCTTCGTGCGTGTAGTGCTTGTAGAGTCGAAAGGGGGTGCTGGAAGCGTTAGCCCAGCCTGAGCCATAATTATTGCCGTGCTCTTGGTTGCGTTTCTCCGTGTCGTAGATTTCGCCACGACCGTGGAGAGCCCCCTCTGCGCAAGCTCCGTTGTCGGAGAGGAAGATGATGAGGGTGTCGGCGGTTTTCTCAAGTCTGTCGAGCGTATCCAAAAGCTTACCTATATTCTGATCGACGCGATCAACCATCGCGGCGTAGACGGCCATGCGCATATCGAGCTCGTCTTTAAGCGCTTCATCTAGCGAATCCCACTCTGGGACACGTTTGTCGCGGGGCGAGAGCTTCCATTTCGGGTCGATCAAGTCCATTTCGATTTGCCGCTGATAGCGCTCTTGGCGAATCTTGTCCCAGCCTTTTAAATACTTGCCGCGATACTTCGCGATGTCTTCCTCATGGGCCTGATGCGGCCAGTGGGGCGCGGTGTAGGCGAGGTAAAGGAAGAAAGGGCGGTCATTGCTGGCGCTTTCCTCTTCAATGAAGCGGATGGCGTGATCTGTGAAAGCGTCAGTAGTGTAGAAGGGACGGTCGGTCGTACTCTTCATCTCCTTGTCTACTTCGTTTCCTAAAACCATGTTGCGAGCGCCGGTAGGATGGAAGAAGCGTGTCGCTCCGGAGATACAGCCGTAGTACTTCTCGAAGCCTCGCTGGAGTGGCCAGAGGCTCTTATCGTTGTATCCAAGATGCCACTTCCCAGTCATAAAGGTAGCATAGCCCGCTGGCCTGAGGACTTCGGCGAGAGTAACGCATTCGCGATTCAACGCTCCGCGATAGCCGGGGTAGTCGGGACCGAAGTCGCCGCCTTTGGCGTTGGGCGCATGGGTCATGCTGCCGATACCGGTCAAGTGGGTGTGGAGTCCCGTGAGGAGAGAGGCTCGGGTTGGGCAGCAGCGAGAGTTATTGTAGAAGCGGGAGAAGCGGAGACCTTCGTTCGCGAGGGAGTCAATATGGGGCGTTTCAATTTCTCCGCCGTAGCAGCCGATGTCGGAGAAACCCATGTCGTCGACCATGATGAGAACGATGTTGGGCTTTTCGTCTTCTCCGATTGACGACTTCTCCGTCGCAGAGAGGGCCTGGATGGAAAAGAGAACAAGAACGAGAGGAATACGTGTCATAAGATTAGTATTCATGGCGTATTCAAGAAACGGAATCAGACGTTAGAAATTGGGAATTTTGGAGGCGAGGCGTCAATGGATTGGGCCAAAGAAAAAGCGGTCAGCTTGCGCTGACCGCTGAATTAAGGCTTCTAAATTTTAAAAGTTTGTCGTCAGCGTCAGCTTGTATTCTCGGCCAGGTTGGCGAGCGTAAAGCCGCGGTGAACCATCTGCGTAGGCGCGGGTGAGCACTACGCGATCGCTGTTGAACATATTGTCGATGTTGAGTTGGGCGGTGACATTTTGATCCCAAATCTTGAATCTATGGTTCGCGAACAGGCCAAATTTGTAGGTAGAGTCAGACTTGTGTTCGATACTGAAGTCCGGTACGGCGGTTCCATCGATAATTTGTTCGCCGAAGCCAATCATGCTTGGCCCACGGTATCGAGCCGTGGCGCCGATGCCGGTGCCATTCAACTTACCTTCTCGGAACTGGTACTTCGCGACAAGGTTAGCTCGCCAGGTTTGAGCGTTATCTCCCAAGGGCCCTATTTTTTCCTCGAAGATTTGGCGAGGCGCATCGACTAGCTCGAGATAGGCGTCCTGCACGCTTTGATTTTCAAATACGACATTCTGCCAGCCTGTAACGGTATTTCCGTCAGCGTCAGGTCCGGTAACGCCAGGCAAGACGCTACTTGCGAGATTGTCGATGTAGTCGAAAAAGCCTTGCGCTTTCGCCTTGTCCCAATCGGTCTCATTCTTGCCGGCGCTGAAAGTGAAGCGCCAATTTTCGTTGGGATTGAACACTACGTTGAAGGAAAGACCGCTAGTGGTCTTGTCCATCGGTACGCGGAATTGGTCGCCATTGCCACCTGGTTCCAAGAAGAATTCGTTAAGCTGCGGTACTAGGCTTGGATCGAGAATAGCGATATCGTTCTCGAAAACGTAGAGAGCTCGCATGGTTGGGAAGTGGTTCGGTCCGAAGGAGTCCGCAATCGAGGCTTTGAAGTAGCTAGCCCTGACGTTCAGCCTATTCTGAAGAAGCGAGAGCCGAACGCTGAAGTCATCCGATTCGCCTGAAGGAGATTCGACGAATTCTCCGAAAACGTCTCGCGTGCTGAGAGCGGTTGCTTGGGGAGCGTTTTCGCTATATGAGTAGCCGAGGGTGATGACTTCGCGAAGGCCGCCCGGAAACGGACGGAGCACGAAGCCGTAGTTGAAGCGGTTGTCGCTGAGCCCTTCCCCGTATTCAGGTTCGAAATACCATTCGCGGATATCGGGGGAGATGGGTCGTGTTGCGTTGAGTTGACGGTTAACGGCCTGAGGATCGTCCTCCCAAAGCGGGCGGTAGCGAGGAATGACGCGTTCTTCCGTTTGCACGAGCTCGGCAAGCGAACGAACATCCCTGCGGGCGACGCGCGATCCTTTAACGGTATCATGTCGGTAGCCCATATTGACGACCAAGCGGTTGTCGAGGAAGGAGCTGGTCGAGCTGTAGGCGTGCGACTGCTTCATTTCGAAGTCGTAATTGCCGCCGCCAGTCAATAGGCCGACCGGATTTGCCCAGATCGATGTCTGGAACGTTTCTCCGGTTTCGAAAGTGTAGGTGGTGATTCCGAATGGATCTCCTGCTACCGCTGGATGCGTCGAGATGGCCAGGTCTTCAGGATCCGAGAGCATGGGATCGTTAGGCAGGCCGATTGGCGGCAGGTAGTAGCGGTAGTTTAATTCTCTGAAATTGCTGCCCGGATTGCCGAGGACCACGCGACCTCTGTTGTTAGGATTATGTATCGCCTGCAGAAAGGATACGTCGTCCCCGATGATGAAGTTGCGAATGCCGCTTGCCTGCTTGCTCACGCTGGAGTTTTCCGAAGCGAAGGCGGCGAACTTGTGGTCGCCGAGATGGCGGAGCCAACCGTCATTCTTTGTGAAGTCCAATTGGTGCGCGAGGGTGGCGCGTATCTCTTCTTGTTCGAGAACGAAGAAGTTTCCTGATCCGCCGATCACGTCTTCGATGAAGGGCTGGCCATACGTCGGATTCGGCGTCACGCCGTCGGGGAGGTACTTGTTGACATCGACCGAGATGTCGTAGTCGTTCGAGGTGATCCCCGACTGACGCTGGTCGAAGGTTTCCCTGTTGAAAGCGATTTCGAGGTAAGTGTTATCGGTAAATTCCTGCTCGAGGAAAAAGCTGGTGATGGCGCCTTTTTGAATGTTAACGCGATTCGTCCCAGCCATGTGAGTATTCCATGGAATGAATTCCGGTACGAGAAGCGATTTCGAGAAGGCTCGTGGCGTCACGCGTGGAGTCACCGTGCGATTGTAATCGAATACTCCAATACGATTGTCGGGAACAAAGCCAAAGGTATATAATTTCGTGGAGGTCGCGCTTTTTCGAAGGTAGTTAGCTACCGTGTTATTCCCCAAGGTACGCTGAGGCAGGGGCGGTTGCGGCCCTGATGCGGTATTAGCGTATTCGATCGGATCGCCTGCCAAGTAGCCTTCGTACCATTCGAGCCAGCCTTCATCGCGAGGCATGATGGTGGGCGCGCGACTGATCTCCCGGTCGATCCATTCGCGGGTAGCGCGAAGAGTCGTTTTTTCCGAGACTTTGAACGTGACGGAAAGGTACTTGCGCTCCTGATCGTCGAAACCCGGGCGGAGGAAGTATTCCTTGTCATCTTTGACGCCAGCGAAACGAAGAGCGAGTTTGTCCTCCAAGAGAACCTTGTTGTAGTCGAGGACGAAGCGTTGGCTGCCGTAGTCGTCGAAGCGCGCTTGGAATTTGCCTCGATCCTTATTGGTCAGGGCTCGCGCAGTCTGAGAGTCCGAAGTGCCAGCGGGAGCTCCCAAGCCGAACATGACCGCATTGGCCCCGGAAACGAGGGTGAGTCGTTCCATGTTGTACGTGTCGAAGGCGAAGTTCGTTTCGAAGAAATTTCGGGTGCGATTAATGGCTCCTAGGCCGCGCGATGTAATGGTTCCGTCAGGACGCTCGGTGCCGCCGTTCAGCTGGTTGTTGTTGTAGTCACCCATTTCATAATAGGTGCTCGTGTTGGTCGAAAAGAGGAACGCCTCTTCTGCTGTGGAAACCGCAAGATCTTCCATCAGCTCCAAGGTGAATACTTCGATGGGTACCGCGACGTCGTCGAGGTCGACGCGGCCTCTTCCGCCCTGCAACATGTGCGTGGCCGTGTATCCGTCGTCCGCCGTTACCTCGAAGGGCGAGAGGGTGAAGACTTCTTCGCTTTCAACTTCATCAACTTGAGCGGATACTAAACATAGTGGGAGAAGCGCGATTATCAGAGTGGATTTCAAAAGATCCACAGATCGCCCGATGAGCGACCGAAAGTTTCGATGTATTCCGTTTGAGGCCATTGTAGTTCAACTTTCTTTGTTTAAGTGTAAGCCAAGCTGTCACTTCGCCAGTCCGCTTAGCGTTGCTTGTTCTCTTCTCCCCGCCCTGGGCGTCCTGATCATATTCTGATGGGCAAAAGCGCCAATCTTGATCATGATGCCTGAGAATTCTCTGCGGGCGGTTGGTTGTGAAGAGGTTTAGCGGTTGGTGGAAGATAGGCTTGCGCACTGAGAGACATGCGTTTCAAAAAGTATCTCATGCGGGTATTGGAGATATTTGGAGTGATCGCTCGAACTTCTGCATAAATCGAATACAGCCAGGCGTATCCGAAAGTTTGATCTCTTGGCCAGTTCCATTGGAGGTATCGCGAAGAAGACTTACTTGGTTGGCTTTCTTTGATTTTTGGAATTTCTCTCGAAGCGAAGCTTTAAGGAGAACGCGTTTTCCCTGGATAGACTCTTAAGACGAAAATTCAATATATTCGTATTCAGAATATGAATTCATAGCCTATTTTAAATCATCCTTGTTGCCAACTTAACGATTGGCGTCTAGAGTGCGCTATGCATCCCGATTTTCCAAGGCATCCGTGCGAGACAATCGAGAACCTCGCCTTTTCGTGTTTTGAGAAATTTGAACGGGCTTTTCCCGGTTTCTTTGACAATAGACTAAAGGATTTCGAGGCCGATTTAAGTATTTGATTTAGTTATAATTCTCGAGAAATGAGAGAATTTCTCGTTGTCAAATTATATACGTATTCTCCGCAGGTTTTGCATAATTTATCAGCGGTTTCTATATAATCTGCACAAGCTTTATATATTCGTTTGAGAACGGGAGTTCTCGCCCTTGAACCTATTGCTGTGCACACGCGTGTTCGGCTTCGCAGATTGGATTGACTTAGTTGGTATTTACTGAGTTCCCTTTCCCATATGGAGATTTTGGAAATGCATGCTTTCATGACTCCTAAGGACCGCGTGTTGTTTCGAATGTGTGCAAATCGCGAGCCACGAGCACTGTTAAAGCGTGGTCTTCTGCAGTTCGAATTGGATGACCTTGGAAGCAAGGGATTTGATTAGCTTAATTCGACCGAAATAAACGACTATGACGATAGGCTTTATATTATTTATTGGATGGAAGGATATTACATGATTTTCAGATTATATCAGATAGCAGTTTTTGGCGCATTAGGGCTTTTCGCGTCCGGAAACGCGATCTCAGAAGAGGAGCCGGTAAAGCTGGTGCCGTTTTACCAAGTGGAAATGGCGGATGCGGTATGGTCGAATAAATCGACTTTGCTCCAGCAGAAGACGTTGCCGCACGCCATGAAGGAAACCCAGGTGGCGGTGAATCGTTTGAGGCTTACCGCGGAGTGGCTGGAAAGCGGTGGCGCGACGCCAAAGCCTTCGGTGCACCGTTTTAACGATTCCGATCTATATAAGGTGATGGAAGGAGCCGCCTTGATGTTGAAGGCGGATCCGAATCCGGAAATCGAAGCGGAGCTGGATCGTATCATTGCGATTATAGCCCGAGCGCAACAGGAAGATGGATACTTGTACATGAACCACATCGTGGGCAATCCGGAAGTGGCTCGGATGGGAGAGAGTCCCTACTCTCATGTCATACACAGTCACGAGTTGTACAATATGGGTCACTTGTACGAGGCTGCTGTTGCTTATGCTCAAGCCACGGGAAAGACCGCCCTGCTCGAAGTTGCCGAGAAAAATGCGAAGCATGTAAATCGCGTCTTTTTCGAGGGAGACCCGAACTACAACGATGGAAAGCCAGTGATGCAGGCTCCCGGTCACCAGGGCATCGAGATCGGATTAGTGAAGCTCTATCTGCACACCTCGAATGAGTTGTATCTCAATATGTCGAAGCGCTTTCTCGAGATAAGAGGAGTTACCTTTATACCGGATGGCAAGAGGCATCCTAAGAATTACGGTCAACAGCATATGCCTGTCGTGGAGCAGCGGGAAGCGGTGGGACATGCTGTCCGCGCCACCTATCAATATGCAGCCATGGCGGAGGTCGATAGTTTGCTGGGAACCTCGACCTATAGCGAAGCTTTGGATTCGATTTGGCATGACATTGTTGACCGCAAGATGCACATCAGTGGCGGTCTCGGAGCCGTGGCGGGTGTGGAAGGCTTTGGTCCAGCCTACGTGTTACCCAACCGTACCGCCTATCTCGAAACCTGCGCAGCGGTGGGGAATGTGTTCTTCAATATGCGCATGTTCCTCAAGTATCGAGATGCTAAATACGTTGATGTCGCGGAAATCGCATTGCTCAACAATGCCTTGTCTGGGCTTGGTTTGGATGGAGAGAGCTTTTTCTACCCAAATCCTCTGGAAGCGTACCCCGGCCATCGTCCGCGTTCAAAATGGTTCGGTACTGCTTGCTGTCCTGCCAATGTGGCCCGGCTCGTGCCTCAGGTGCCGGCTTACATGTATGCTCAAGAGGGAAGTTCCGTTTACTGTCTTTTGTATGCAGCCTCTTCTACCAAATTGGAAGTCGATGGAGTGACGGTCGATCTGTCGCAAAAAACTGAATACCCTTACGAGGGAAAGATTCGTTTCGAGGTCGATCCAGAGAAAGCGAAACGCTTCAAACTTCACCTGCGGATTCCCACTTGGACCGGCGAGCAATTCGTTCCAGGCAAACTGTATTCCTATACGTCTCCTTCGAAAGGCTGGTCGCTTCGCGTCAATGGCAAGAGGGTGAGAGCCGATGTTGAGAAAGGTTTTGCGATGGTGGATCGCAAGTGGAAACCCGGAGATTTGGCTGAGTTGGATTTGCCTATGCCTGTGAAGGCGAACGTGAGCTACCACAAGGTCGAGGCCAACCGAGATCGTATCAGTTTCACTCGTGGTCCCTTGCTTTTTGCAGCGGAAGGCGTCGATAACAGCGGTCCCGTGCAGCGTTTAGTCGTCGATACTGAAAGCACTTTGAGCGAGTTGGAGATGGAACGTTTCGAAGAGGGGCTTCTTGCAGGCTTGCCGCGTCTCGAACTTGATGCCCGAGAATTGAAGGTCGATGGAAGTTTGGGAGACGCTCGTCTCGCGATGATTCCTTACTTTGCATGGAGTAATCGTGGGCGTGGTTCCATGATTACTTGGCTGCCGAAGGACAAGAGTTTGGCGCGGAACGATCTGGTCGCCTTTACGATGAATAAATTCGCAGGCGTGAAGGCGTCGTTCTCCCATTCAGGCTCGGGCGTCGATGCTCTTCGCGGCAATCTGACGCCGAAAAGCTCTCGCGATCGATCGGTTCCTCGTTGGGCGTCTTGGCCACAGTTAGGCAAGACCCAATGGGTCGAGGTCGATCTTGGCGAAGAAAAGGAAATCGCGAGTATCGGAGCGTATTGGTACGACGATGGCAGAGGAGTGATGTTGCCTAGTTCATGGCATGTCGAGACTTTGGAGGACGGAGATTGGAAACGTATGGAAATTTACAATACGGATGAGTACAGTACGCTACCAGACTCTTATAATACTGTACAACCGGCGGAGCGTTTGAAGACGGATCGATTCCGTCTCGTCATAACGCCGCAACACGAGAGTACTTCGGTGGGAATGCTCTCTATCGACGTGGAAACGCGGTAGTAGCGTATGTTGGAGTCCCGCCTTTAGGCGGAATGATCCTCAAGTGTTCTAGAACCACACAGGGCGTATGAAGCTTCTATCGACAACGATAATACTCTTAGCGGGGCTTTGCCTACCCTTAGCGGTGGCCGCGAATGATCCCATCTCGGTAGGCCCCATACCGGAGTCCATCCGAGAGCGCTGCAGCTTGTCGGAGTTCTATCAGCAGGGAACCGATGTCGGTGGCCTTCCCATCGTGGCGTCGTCCAAGGTCTCGCCTTACGCTCTAAAGGAGGCCGCCTGGATTCTGGGGAATCTTTTGCACGGTCGTAACGACATTATAGATACAATGGCAAGTCGAGGCGCATTCGTGGCGGTGATGGCGTATAATGAATACACGACGGACATTCCCGAGCACAGTCACTTGAAGCCGCGCATCTACATGGATCGTCGGGCCCGAGGGCTGGGTGGCATCCCGGTCACTTGCGGCGAAGAGAATCTCCTCGGTTTCCCCGGGGATCCCTATGAGAGAGAAAATCTGCTGATTCACGAATTCGCTCACGGCTTGCACAGCGAGGGCTTGCGGCCGATGGATCCCACCTTTCAGTCGCGCTTGGAAGCCGCCTACGACGAAGCCAAGGAGACTGGATTGTGGGAGGGGACCTACGCCATCACCAATCCAGCAGAGTATTGGGCCGAGGCGGTGCAGAGCTGGTTTGGCGACAATCGCGAGAACGATGCCGTGCACAATCACGTCAATACTCGGGCGGAGCTTCGGGAATACGATCCACGGCTGGCGGTGCTTTGCGAGGAGGTCTTGGGCGACGGTCCCTGGCGTTACCGCAAGCCGCTGCAGCGATCCGCGGAAGATCGAGCGCATTTGGAGGGTTACGACTTTGCAAGCCGACCTACCTTTCAATGGAGAGAGGAGCCGCTGACGGATATGCCCAGAGTCCGCCTCATCACTTCGTTAGGCAATATCGAACTCGAGCTGGATGCGGTTCGAGCGCCGCTGACGGCCGCGAATTTTATTCGCTATCTGGAAGAGGGGCACTACCGAGGCGGAGTCTTCTTCCGAACCGTGCGTGCGGACAATCAACCGGACGATGATGTGAAAATCGCCGTGTTGCAGGCGCGAGCCAATCCGGATCGCGAACAGGACTCCTTCGATCCGATTCCGCTAGAGCGTACCCGCGATACGGGGTTGCGGCATGTCGACGGGGCGGTGTCAATGGCTCGTATTGGTCCAGATACGGCGACCCATCACTTCGTGATTTGCATCGGCGATCAGCCAGAACTGGATTTCGGTGGTCGACGTCAACCCGACGGCCAAGGATTCGCCGTATTCGGGCGAGTGACCAAGGGCATGGAAATCGTAAGACGGATTCACGAGTCGCCGGCCGAGGGTCAGCAATTGGAATCTCCAGTCCAGATCCAAGGCGCGTATCGACTGGAGTGATAGATCTTCGACAGCGAATACGGATCAAGATGGAATCGCCATTTCGCCTAATTCGCATTTAGAAAATAGCTATGCCGCAAGAAAAAGTCTTTCGCGTTGGCGAGCTTGGTGGAGCTCAGCCAAACCCAACTCAATACAAGCCGTCAGAGTTCAGGAAGACGCGTCATCCCGAGCCTTATCGCTTCGAGGTGAACTTGGTAGCCGAAGCCCATAGCAAGCAATCGAAAACGGGAGTCGTGTCGGTCAATATTCCCGGCTTTAGCCCGGTTACCCTTTATTGTGACGAGCAACCGCCGGTGGGCGATGACACAGCGCCGCCGCCACTGGCATTCTTCTCTGCGGGGATCGGCTTCTGCCTGATGACGCATCTGACGGATATTCTCACAGCCCGAAAAATCCAGGTGGATAGTCTCAGGCTTGAACAGCGTATTCGATTTTCCACTAATCTAGGCCACATGCGCGATCACGGCTATATGACCAATGGCGCCTGCGAAATGGTGGAGACGCATGTGATCATCGAAAGTCCGGAATCCGAAAAACGTATTCAGGATCTGCTCAATGAAGCCGAAGGGGCCTGCATGGCCCATTTCGCGCTGAGAAATCCAGTGCCATGGTCAACGCGTCTTGTATATAATGGCAAGGAAGTGATCAATCGGTCCGGAAATCAACCGTCTCGATGAGAGCCGCTTTTGTTTCAAAACTCTTTGCGTATGAACATTAGCGATACCGGCTAAAACCGGAACTCCAGCGAATGCTCCTTAAGCTCGACAGATCCTGAAAATCGAATAATTGAACTATTCAATAAATAATAAAACAATATTAATATTCGGCTCTGATCTGTTCGCCCCGTCAAGCGTATGAAACTCATTCGCGTAGTATTCGCCAGCTTAGTCCTCATCGGCGCCGCTTCGGCCAAAGCGCAAAGGACTGTGAGATATGTCAACGACATGGAGTATGTTCTGGGCGATGTTAAGCAGGGTTTCATTCACGACAGGATCAAGACCGAGGCTCAGGTGGAAAATCTGTTGAAGGGTTTCAAGGAATTGGGAGTCAATGGGATACGGATTCCGATTTTTGCCGCGAACCTCGTTCCGGACAAGGTGGCCTTGGACTATTTTTTTCTTCGGGCCAAAGAGGAGGGCTTCAAAATATTCGCCAACCCGGTGCTTACGGACGGCGGCATCCGCATCGCCAGCAACATGCTCTTTGGCGAAACGGAGAGCCCTGCTGACGATCCGGCCAAGACTCAGGCTCTTATCGATCGCATAAAGGAATTCGCTCAGGAATATCCCTGCGACTGGATCTGTCCCTTCAACGAAGATCGAAGCCCGGGCAAGATGTGGACGGCGGCTCAGTACAATGAAATCTTTTTGGCCCTTCACCAGAATTTGAATGGCGCCGAGCTCATCGGCCCTTGCCAGTGGGGTCTCCAAGCGGGCATCGATACTTTCGAACACAGCGAGGTGATGCAGTACGTGTCCGTGGCGACCACGCACAACCTGGGCTTCAATCACGGCTTGTGGTCCGCTTTCATTAATAAGGCGAAGAATCTGGATCTCCCGGTCTGGGATTCGGAGGTGAATAACAATGCGAAGAACGGCCGGATTGCCAGAATCGAAGCGGCCATCAACAACCAGGTTGATGGTCTAGTGCTCTATAACAGTTGGAACGCGATCGATCTGGACGATGGTTCCCTTAAAAATGCCAATCTGTATGTACGAGAGTACGTCATCGATTCGATCGAGCTGCCCGGAGAGCTTCGCATCGAGAAGAAGGATGGGCAGTTGGAGCTAAGCTGGATCTCCTCGGATGTCCGTCTCCAGCAGGCGAATACGCCGAGCGGTCCATGGGCGGATGTAGAGAATGCAGCGTCCCCTCATTTGGTTTCACCCGATAGCGATAAAATGTTCTTCCGCCTATTCGGCGAGCTCCAACGGGCGACGCGACCGGCGACCTCGACGGTGACGCTCCTGCACAATGCCTCTAACGCGTACCTCGCCTACGACGAGGCTACTGAGCAGTTTAGCTTGAGCTCGACGCCGGGAACGAACGCCCAATGGCGAAAGGTTGCCGAGGATGCCCAATGGTTTTATCTGGAGCACGCTGAGAGTGGAAGGCGTTTAGGTTCCGAGGATGACGTTAACCTGGTTATGGAAAACGGCTCCAAACCGGGGAAGGGGTATCACTGGTTTATCCTCGAAGAGGACGGAAGCGACTGGACGCGTCTCATACAGCGCGCGACTGAGGGACGCCTCCACATCCAGGCGAACGAAGCGAATTTCCGCATCGGTCCCTCAAGCTGGACGGGAAATAATACGCGTTGGCAGGTCAACCTGCTCCCCTGATTTTTTGGATACCAAATCAGTCCATGAATGCCTTTAGGTTCCAAAGAGGCTCGATGAGACCGGATTCCCATTGGTCCAATTTTTCCTGAAGGCGAGTGACGGTTTCCGGATGGGCTTCGGCTAAATCGTTTTGCTCGCGGATATCCGTATCCAAATTATAAAGTTCCCACTTCGGATTCTTTAGCTGCTTATTGATGTAGAGTTTCCAGTCGCCGGAACGCACGGCGTAATGCCCTTTGTTCGAGCCGCCGCGTCGCCAGAAGAGATCGCGCTCAGGCAAGGAGGCTTCTTCGCCTGTGGCAAGAGGGAGAATGTCGACACCGTCGAGCTGCCAAGCGCGCTTGGGCTCGCCTCCAGCCATTTTCACGAAGGTCGGCAGGAGGTCGAGGGCCGTGACCGGTGTATCTACTGTATGACCGGCGGGGATACGGCTTGGCCAACGCATGGCCCAGGCCACACGAATGCCGCCTTCGTAGAGGTTCGCCTTGGCCCCACGTAGGATCCCGTTATCCGCGCCGAGGTGCTCGGCTCCGCCGTTGTCGTTAATGAAAAGGACCAGCGTGTTTTCGGTCAGGTCTTGTTCGTCGAGGGCCTCGAGGATCTTGCCCACGTTGTCGTCGAGGGCCTTGACCAGACCGGCGAATTTGCCGCGCTTCTCGTCTTCGAATTGGGCGACGATATCCGAATCTTCAGGACGCGGCTGAAGGGGGCCGTGCGGCGCGTTGAAGGGGACGAAAAGGAAAAAAGGTTTATCGCTGTGATTGCGAATGAACTCAACGCTTTTGTCGCCTATGCGGTCAGTCGCGTATCCGGATTCTGGAGTTGGCTGATTGTCTTCGATAAAGACGCTGACAAGAGGTTCGGTTCTCATTGGCCAAAAATTTCGCTGACCCCGCAGATGGATGAATGAGTAGTCCCACATCCGCTGCATCGGCCAAGCATCGTAGCGGTAGGCTACTCCCCACTTGCCAACGACTCCGGAGACGTAGCCAAGTGGATTCAAGCGTTCGCTGATCATCGGCTCTTCATCGGGCATCCCGCCCTCGTAGCCGATGGGCATATTCATTTCGTGACCGAAGCGCTGCTGGTAGCGACCGGTGAGCAAGCCAGCTCTACTCGGACCGCATACTGGAGCGGAAACGTATGCATTTGTGAATACCGCACCCTCTTCTCCGAGCCTCGTGATGTGGGGCGTGAGTTCAGTGAGCTTGGGATCGGAGCCCGGCTGAAACCCGTAGTCGATATATCCCGCGTCATCAGTGAAGATCAGAACGATGTTGGGGCGTTCGCTGCCATTAGCCGAGGGCGATGAAGCTTTGTCTTGAGCAGTCTCCGCAGGGTGTTTGGTTACGTCTATGGAATAGATTGTGATCTCGCCGTCCACCGTCCGTGTAGAAAAACGGTCCTCGCCGACGTATCCGGGATTCGGGTTGTAGCGAACGACATCCCCGATGAGGATGGCCTGACCATGGCGAGGCTGTTTGAGGGTGATCGCTTTTGTGCCGGTTGCCGGAATGGGTATCACGTTAGCTCGCGAATCGACAAGGACTTGATGAAAAAACTCGGAGGCGGTGACTCCGATTGCTGAATACAAGACTATGAGTGTCAGGGCGAGTTTGAAAAGTGATTTCATGAAGGATGGATTCGGTTTATGGACGTTTTTTCAGCCACGGAGTTCATGCAGACATAGAGAGATATGGATCTTCATCTCTGTGGCTCTGTGAGCTCCGTGGTTAATGATTTAAGTCGATTTCGAATTAGCTTAGGCAAGTATTTGACTGGGATGGATCCTTCGTTGAGTAACGCTTCGTGAAACGCTCCAAGATCGAAAGCGTCGCCGAGTTCGCGCTGAATTTCTTGCCGAAGTTTATATATGGCCATGCGTCCGACGAAGTAGGTGCTGAGTTGCGTAGAGCTTTGCTTGCAGCGAGTCACCTTGAGTCGGGCTTCGCCCTCGGATTGGAAGGCGCCGTCGACCATAAGACTAATGGCTTCGTCGTCGGTCATGAAGCCGGCGTGCATCTTGAAATCGAGAATGGCGTTTACGATCGCTCGGAGATAGAACTTTAGCTGCATGAGGCGGAGCTTGAGATCTCCGGCTCCGTAGCCTTCGTCCAGCATCATTTGCTCGGTGTAAACGGCCCAGCCTTCGATATAGACGCCGGAGCCGATGACTTGGCGAATAAGAGAGGGGTGGCGATTGGCGTAGGCGAGCTGTACGTAGTGTCCTGGATACGCTTCGTGGATGGTGAGGATCTGCAACATGTGCGCGTTGTATTCCTCCATGAAGCTCTGAATCCGTTCGGCGGTCCAGTCGCTCGGAGGTGGACTGACGGCGTAATAGGTCAAGGACTGTGGATCGAAAGGTGGTGCTGGATCTAGGTAGGCGAGAGAGTTGCCGCGATGGAACTCGGGCATTTCGACGATGCGGCAGCTGTCGGGTTCGGGAAGCGCCAGGACGTCTCGTTCGGCGATGAAGTTTTTGATGCGATTGACCGTCGCTCTGGTCCGGTTGAGTAACTCTTCGGGTGGGTAATGCTCTTGGCTCACGCGGGCGATGACTTTTGCCGTAGTCTCGCGACGTCCTTCGGCGTCGTCCGGCGGCAGCGCTTGTCCGGGGAAGCATTGACTCCAGAGCTGTCTAGCGACTAGGTACAGGTCGTTTTTGACTCTCTTGTATTCGTTTTCCGCTGACTCGAGAACTTCCTCGGCGTCCAGTCCGGCGTCGAGAACGAAATCCAGCTTCTTGGAAAACGTTTCTTTGCCGATGCGCCAATCTTCTTTTGCCCGCTTCATGAGATCCCCTTCAAGAAACGCTTGATACTTTTCGAGCGCTGAGATGACGGGCGCTGCAGCGGCTTCAATAGCCTCTTGTCGCGTGGTTCCGGCGCTTAGGTCGTAGATATTTTTTCTGTAGAAGGAAATGGCGCCTCGGTTTTGCAGAATGGAGGTTTCGAGTACGGGCTTCGGAGGTCGATCGAGCGTCTGTATCGCAATTTTAATGACGTCGGGAATTTTCGCCATGCGGGCCAGGCAATTCTCCACGTTGGTTTCTAGCGGGAGCGTAGACTTCGTTAGCAATTGGTATACGCTACCCGTAATGTACTGGCCATACGAACGAGGGTCTTCCTCGAAGGGCTTGAACGTTTTGGCCAGCCAGAGCTCGCGCATGAGGTCGTGTTCGAAGATCTCGTAGTCGATTTTCGCTTCGGGCGAGAGGGTCTGGTAGGCGATTGTCTGATGAAGTCCGTCAAGTGACTGGAGATTGTGGACGTCCCAGGCGGCTCGCCCCTCCGGTGAAATGTCATCGAGAAGATGGTCGTAGCGATGATTGCCAAGACTTGTGGCCAAGACCGGACGGAGACGAAAGGTTTCCTTCAGATGCTGACGAAAGAAGGCGTACAGTTTTGCGTCTGTGGTGGACCTAGCCATTTCTGACTCTTCGGTTTGTGGGGACATCGCGGCGAAATAGTCGAAGTTTACGTATCCAGAATTTCGAACTTATGATTCACCACGGAGGTCGCAGAGGCACGGAGACGAGAAATGCCCTATTGCTCCGTGTCTCCATGGCCTCCGTGGTGAAAAATGCCATTATTGATTCACAAAGGCTGGTCGCTCCAGTCGTGGTTGGCGGAGCGGATAATGACGCGATCGCCGTTGGTCCAGGCTTTTTCGTGTTCGCTGCAGGCCATGAACGTGTCGTTGAGGCTCTTCATCTTTTCGCTCATCCACTCTTTGAGATTGTTGCGACGCTTGCGGTAGCCCTTTTCGTTGATGAGGTTCTTGGCCTGTTGAGGATCGGCCTCATTGTCGAAAAGCAGCTCGCTGCCATCACGACGGTAGCGCGCGTAGGTAAAGCGTTCGCTGCGGGCGGCTCGCCATTCGAAGCCGTCCATCCAGCGGTAGGTATGGCCCATGCCCTGCATGAGAACCGCGTCTTGGCGGACTTCCTTCTTGCCTAGCAAACCGGGGGATAAATCAATGCCTTCCATTTCCTCCGGCGTATCCAATCCCATGAGACTGAGAATGGTAGGGGCATGGTCGGGCGTACCGAAGACACCTTCCATCTCAAGCCCCTTGCGGATTTTCTTGGGCCACTTGATGAGAAAGGGCAGGCGGGCGGATTCTTCGTAGAAGATCATTTTGAATACGCGGGCGTTGGCTCCTAGCTGCTCTCCGTGGTCGGAAGTGAAAATGAGAATAGTGTCTTCTTCGATACCGGCGTCCTTGAGCGCTTGCATGAGACGGCCGAGGTTCCAATCGAGATTGGCCGTCTGGGCGTAGTAGACGCGCTTGAAGTCTTCCAGATTCTTCTTCCAGTAGCTAATCCAGCGCTCGGGATCGGTGTTGCGATCCATGTAGGGGTCGGGGGTGTCCGACCAGGTTTCGGGCAGAGGAAAGCGCTCGTCGAGGAAGGGCTCGAGGGCTTCCTTGGTCACATTGTCGCGAGTCCAGGGATCGTGCGGCGGACCGTAGGAAAGGGTTAAATAGAAAGGCTTATCTCCATTTGCGTTGTCCTTGATATAGTCGATGGTGCGATCGGTCTGCCAATCGGGCTCGTAGCCGGGGATCATGGTCTTGAAGGGTTCGTCATCGACGTAGTAGCCATGAAAAGAATGATGGTTAAAGTTGCTGGAGAGCCACTGACCGTCCCAGCCGAGGCGGTAGTGGCGCTTGTGGGGCGGCATGTAGGAGTTGTAGACGCGGCCGTGGGTGTGTCGATTAGCCCAGAGGTGCCATTTGCCGATGTAGGAGGTCTTGTATCCAGCTTCGGATACGACGTGGCCGAGGCAGCGGTGATTCGGGTTGATACGCAGCTCGTTGACGGCCATGCCGGTGGAACTGGTATGCTTGCCGGTGAAAAGCTGCGACCGGTAGGCGCAACAGACGGGGGTGTTGGAGATGCAATTCAGGAAACTGGCTCCGTCGCGGGCCATTTGATCCATATGCGGTGTGCGGGCTTGTAGGTCTCCGGCAAAGCCGCATGAGGAATAGCGTAGTTGATCAGCGAATACGTAGATGACATTGGGTCGTTTGGCAGTCTTGCCGCCACCGATGTTCTTGCCGAGAGCGGCCTGAGCGGAAAGGGCTGCAGCACTCGCGGCCATGGTTTTGAGAGCGGTTCTTCTGTTCATGGAATAGATGGTTTTGTGCCACGGAGTTCACGAAGACGCGGAGGATTTTGTTGATTCAATTTCTCTGTGTCTTCGTCAACTCTGTGATGGAAATCTAATTTTTCTATGGTTGGGAAATTCTTATCGCTTATCTGCGTGGAGGGCCGATCCAGGGGAAGCCTGTGATTCTTAGAGTTGTGCTGCCGTAAGGGATGAGGCGAATTTCCTCCCAGTTCGGATTTTCGGGCGTTTCCGCTGGGCTCAACGGCGGGTTGGCAGCGGAATGGCGGTTGAGGGTCCATTCAGGGAGACGAACGCCTTTGCCAGTCAGGACGACGGGAGCGTTGGCGAGCGTCCATGGATTGCCTCCAATCTCCTCGGATACGCGCGTTTCAAAGTGTTCTGCAGGATTCTCGGAAGCTTCCTGGGAAAGAGCGTAATTCCATGCAGATTCTGGACGGACTTCTATGTAGCCGCGGTGCATAGCGTCAGGCGAAGCGTCTTCAGGAGTGGGTCGAACGACTTCGGACCATTTCTCTTGTATCTCTAGAGCGAATACGAGTGGACCTCGCTCGATGGCTTTGCTGCGCCGGTACCAGGTGGAGGCGACGAGCTCCATGGGAAGCGTCAATTCGACTTGGTCGCCTTCCTTCCACTTGCGGTCCAAAATGTGGATACTGCCCGCCTTGAGCTTCGCATCGACTTTCTTGCCATTGACTTTGATGGAAGCGCTCTTGCACCAGCCGGGAATGCGTAGGTGGAAAGGAAATTCGACTGGCTTGGCAGTGGAGATTTTGAAGTTGACCGTCTCCTTGAAGGGATAGTCGGTTTTTTGAAGAATGTTCACTTCCTGATGCTTGCGACCGAGGAAGGCTTTGACGCTTGACGGGGCGTAGGCGACGGCGGCGATGCCTTTGTCCTTGGACGCCATGTAGAGATGCTGGGCGAATTTGGGGTTGCCTTGGTGCAGGTTGCAGGTGCAGCAAGGGTAGCCGTTGGTCAGGCCGTAGACGACCCGCTCGCCTTTGTCGTTGAAGAAGTTGCGATCGCCTTTGGTGAGCTGGACTTGGTTGCTCTGTTGGAAGTACTGGCGAGCCCGGTAGTCGTTGGTGGCCTGTGTCGGGAGGGCGTTGAAGGCGACTTTTTCGAGGTGGTCGGCGTAGTCGACACTTCCGGTGATCTCGAACATTTTCTCGAGCGAGAACATCAACTCGACTGCAGTGCAGAATTCGCTTCCTCGGTCGAGACCGTTGCCGCTGAGGGCTTCGTCGCCGCCGTACATGCCGTTGGGCTGGCCGTGGAAAATGCGAATATCGTGCAGGGCCTTTTGGGTGGCTTGGTGGTGATGATCGCTTTTGTCCTGCTGAAAGCGGATGGTCGGCGTCTTCAACATTTGGGCGAGGTTGACGCAGTGAAGCGATTGACCCTGATCCCCGCGCATGCGAACTCGGTCGCCTTTAAGAAAGATATCGGTGACGGGAATGGTCTGCTCCGCGAGCAGGTCTGCCAGTTCGAGGAGCTTTTCATCCCCGGTGATATTGTAGAGCCAGAGGACCGACATTATATTGTCACCGCCTCGCTGAGCTCCCCACCAGGAACCGCTTTTCGGATTGTCAGGATCGTAGAGCGGTCTCCCGGGCAAGTGCTTGAGTTGGTATTCAAAATAACGTGACATGCAGTCGATGACACGCTGATCGCCGGTAGCGAGGTAATGCTGCTGAAGAATCTTGAGCATAACCATGCGGGGCCACCAGTCGTCAGGTTTCAGTACCAAGGCGCCACGCGGGGGAGGGCGTTCGCGGTCTTCGTCCTTTATCTCCACAGGTCCGATGTAACCATCCTCATGCTGGTTTTCGAGGGTCCATTCCACCCAAGGTTTAGCCTTCTCGATAAGCTCATCGTCATCTAGAAGGCGGGCGAGCGGGTAGAGTCCGTCGATCCAGTAGGGACCGCGTTCCCAGGTGTCGCCGTCGCCGCCTAGCCAAGCGTTGCGCGGGCCAGCGACTTCCGGATACCATTTGTCGAGGTGACCTGTGATGCCGTCAGCCATACGCTGCAGCTCCTCGCGCAGCCAGCCATCGGGCTTGATGCTGCCGAGAGGAAGCTCCGTATAGGGTTTCTCGGCGAGTGGCGCGCGATTGAAAAGGTAGCGTTCGTAGAGTTCGGTTTCGGTCATTTTTGGATTGGAGCTGGCTGAGAGATTTTTTCCAAAGGCGGCTTGGGCCGAGAGTGTTGCTGCGCTGGCAGCCATGGTTTTAAGGGCGGTTCTTCTGTTCATGTCGGAAATTGGTATGCGAGTTTACGAGTCGATTGCAGGGGAAGCTAAGAGGAGGAGAGCTTGTATAGCTGGCGCTTTTGCAGCCTATTGTTTTTTCTTTTTCGCCTCCCACTTTGCTCTCATGTTGGAATAGACAATTCCCCATGGCTCGACCCTGTTGGCTGCGGCCCAGGCGTTCCATTTGTTCTCGAGTTCCTTCGCTTTCTCCGCGTTTACGAGAACGCGGTTGACGGATTCGATCTTGTCGTTGTTCCACCAGCGATCTTTTGGGCTGAAGTCGTAGAGTTCCCAATCTTGATCCTTGCGCGCGACTAGCTTCCAGTCGCCGTCGCGGATAGCGCGATTGCCTTCGTGTTCCCAGTATAGAGTCCTGGGACCGATGGATTCTCCGTTGAAAACGGTCCTGAGAGATTCGCCAGCGAGTTCGGGCGCGGCCTGACCGTTTCGCTCCGAAAGCGGCTCGGCTCCCGCCATGTCTAGGAAGGTTGGATACAAATCGATGATGTGACCGACCTGGTGGCTGAGGCTGCCGGCGGCGATTTCGAGATCGACGTTTTCGCCGGCCCAGGCAATGAGCGGAGTGGCGATGCCGCCTTGATGGTTCTCACGCTTATAGCGGCGAAAGGGCGTGTTGGATACGTTGGCCCAACCGCGACCTAGACTTGAAGTCCAGCCGCCTTTGCGTCCCCATTCTTCGTAGTTAGAGGGATTGGCGTCGTGCCCATTGATGCCGAAGAGACCGGTTTCCTTGGTGGCGCCATTGTCGGAGAGAAAGACGATGAGGGTGTCGTCGAGCTGACCGTTCTCCTCAAGCGCGTCGACCAGGCGGCCGACGTTCTGATCGAGGCAGTCGATGATGGCGCAGTAGAGAGCGAACTTCAGATCGAGCTCGTCTTTTTCCGCTTCGGAGAAGGTGTTCCAATCGGGAGCGTCGCGCTCGGTGAGAGGCGTTCTTTCCGGGAGCATTCCGTATTCAATCATCTTGGACAGCCGGTTTCTGCGGAATGGATCCCAGCCTTTATCCTTGAACTTTCCGCGGTATTTGGCGGTGTCCTCCGGCTTGGCGTGGAGCGGGAAATGCGGCGCATTGTGAGCGACGTACATGAAGAAGGGCTGATCCTTTTTTGCGGCGGCGTGCTCTTCGATGAAGTGGATAGCGTAGTCTGTGTAGGTGTCCGTGGTGTAGAACTCGCGGTCGGGATGAAGATGGTTGACCGGATCTTTTCCGGCAGGATTTACGATTTCGTTGTCCAGGTAGATATCGGTACCTGGGACGATCGTGTAGTAGGAATCCACATACCCTCGCGAACCGTAGAAACGGTCAAAGCCGCGAGCGTTAGGGGATCCCTCGTCGGCCCAGCCGAGATGCCACTTGCCCACCATGTAGGTCGCGTAACCGCTGGCTTTGAGAGCTTCGGGAAGCGTGACCGCCTCTTCGTTGAGCTTGGTGGAGTAGCCGGGAAAGTCGGTTTCGCTGAGCATGTGACCGACGCCCGCTTTGTGAGGATAGAGTCCGGTGAGAAAGGAAGCCCGAGACGGACAGCAGCGGCCGGTATTGTAGAAATTAGTGAAGCGGATTCCTTCTTGAGCGAGCGAGTCGAGCTCGGGCGTTTCGATTTGCGAGCCATAGGAGCCGAGGTCTGAATAGCCCATGTCGTCGGCGAGGATCACTACGATATTCGGTTTCGACAGGCTCACCACAGGCGGCTGTTTCGCGTAGGCGACGCAAGCGCTTGCTATGAGCCCTGCTATAAATGCGATCATTCGGTTGGTCATGTTTGTTGTGGCTTGTTGTTTTTCGGCAATAGGGGGAGAAGGACGATAGCCAGGGCCGTGGCGCCCGCGGAGATCCAGATGAGTGGGGCTATGTTCCGTTCGAAAGCGTTCTCGTATAGGTTGCCTCCGATCTTTTCGGAGTAGCGGAAGGAAAAGTTGGAGATGGCCATAAGCCCAGCGAAGGTAAAGGCTTCCACTCGCTTGGGGCAGACTTCGGCGGCCAGCGAAAGCATCGTGAGCGTGCTAATCATCCAAGCGAATGCGATGCAGATGTTGCACATAAGATAGGTCGTGTAGTCGTAGAAGCCTAGGTAGGCGAGCGTGGCTGACGTGTAGAGTACGACGCTCAAAATGGCGCACTGACGGGTGGAGAAGCGTTTTCCCAGATAGAGCGCGAAAAGGAGAGCTCCTAGGACGTATCCACTTTGTCCCCACGCGGATGCGGACCCGTATTGGAATTCCGAAATGCCGATCGTCTCGGTTGCGTGGACATACATGGGGGAGTTGAGTCCTGGTTGGAACCAGAATGCGAAAATGAAGAGCGCCGCGCCCCATAGCGGTTTCGAGCGGAAGATTCGCTTAATCCCTTGGAAGGTTTGAGCGAGGGCTTCTTTGCTTAGCTTGGATTTCTTTTCTTCCGCTAGTATCCAGGTTGCGACAAAGAGAATTATGGGACCGGCAATGGCGATCCTGGCTGCGTTGTGCAAAGCCAGGGCGGGATCTTCCGTCGCCCGCTCAGCGAGCCATCCTCCGGCGAGAGAAGCGAAAAAGGCGGCTCCGGTGACACTTACCCATTGGATCCCTTGGAAAAACTTGATGCGACCGCTGGCTTGTCCCCGCTCGACCATCAATCCATCTACCATGACGTCCCCCATTGCGGCTCCGAGCGAAGTGATCAGGAGGACGGTAACGATGGCATCGGCGTTGCGTAGCCCGGGAAATCCCAACCAGGTCATTGCTCCGGTACTCAGAATTGTAATGAGAAGCAGATAGCTGCGGCGACGGTATCCGAAAAATGGAACGAAATCGCTAAGGAGGCCGTATACAGGTTTAAAATACCATGGAAAAGTGAGGATGAATCCGAGGTGGGCTAGTTGGTCCGCGCCGTAGTTGTGCGTCTCCTTGAAGAAGAAATTGATCGGCTGATACAGAATGTTCGAATATTGCGACATCCCCTGAACGACGTAGGCGAGCGCGAAGAAAGTCGCCCACCTGCGGACATTGATGGTCTTTGGTGTAGGAGTCGCTCCGGCGGAAATATCTAGAGTAGATGACATGCTTTGCGGGGAAGGAGGAGGCTAGCGTTTCGCTTTTCGCATGATGGCTTCGATTTCGCCCGCTTCGATAGGAATGTCTTCCATGAGGTTTATGGGGCCTTCTTCGGTGATGAGGACGTCGTTTTCGAGACGGATGCCGAAGCCTTCGTCTGGGATATAGATCCCGGGTTCGATGGTGACGATCCAACCCTCGGAGAAGCGGGCTTCGGGAGGTGTGACGTCATGGACGTCAACGCCAAGCGAGTGGCCGAGACCGTGCATAAAGTATTTACGGCAGGCGCGGTTTTCGGGCGTTTCTTTCTTGATGTCCGACTTTTTGATCAGACCGAGGGCGAGCAGCTCTTCGTTCATGAGCAGCTGCGATTCCTTCTGCCAGTCGCTGTGGAGCTTGCCGACGGAGGCGGAGTCGGTCATCTGTCGCAACACTCTCAATACGGCATTGTAGACTTGTTTTTGACGGCGTGTGAATTTTCCGGATACGGGAATCGTACGCGTCATGTCGGCGTTATAATTGGCGTAAGCAGCGCCGACGTCGAGCAGTAGGACGTCGCCTTTGCGACACTTCTTATTGTTCTCGAGATAATGGAGAACGCAGGAGTCCACTCCGGAAGCGATAATGGGATTATAGGCGAACTTGCAACGCTTGCGGATGAACTCGTGAGCGAATTCCGCTTCGATTTCGTATTCGGCGATGCCTGGGCGCACCTTGTCGAGAACGCGTAGAAAGCCGTCTCGCGTTACGGCGCAGGCTTGCTTGATGAGATTGATCTCTTCCTTGGACTTGACTTGACGAAGCTCGTGCATGACAGGAGCGAGTCGCTCGTATCGATGTAGCGGGTACGCTCTTTGCAGATCTTCGATGAAACGGGCGTCACGAGATTGGACGTCGATCACAGCTCTGGGATGCTCATTGGTATTGAGATAGACGTGATCCGACTCGCACATGAGCAGGCGAAGGAACAAGGGAAATTCGGAGAGCCATTTGACTTCGGCGACGCCGGAGATCCTGGTGGCGTCCTCTTTGGAATGCTTTTCGCCTTCCCAGGTTTTGAGGTGGGGATTGGGTTCACGAAGAAAGAGGATTTCGCGGTGTTTTTCGTTGATAGCATCGGGGGCGATCATGAGCATGCTTTCTTCCTGCTCGATGCCGGCGAGGTAGAAGAGGTCGGAGTTGGGGTGCATGCGCATAACCGCGTCCGCGTTAGCGGGCGGGATGTCGTTGGCGTTAATGAAAGCGACGGACTTCGGTTTGAGTTTCGCTCTCAGGCGGTCTCGGTTTTGCTTGAAGAGCGTATTTTTGATGGGCGTGTGGCGCATGGATAAAGTGTTTAGCCCGCGCTTTGCTCGTTGAGCTACGCAGGGTTCTGTGAAGTTTTTAGGGATCGAAGTTGAGTAGGTGCTTGGCTAGGAATTGCATTCTTCGTTTCTTGCCATAGGGGGTCTCAGCGGCGCCGTGGCCAGCTCCAGGAATGGGGAGGAATTCGAAGTCCTTGTCGGCTTTTATAAGAGCGTCCACTACTTGATAGGTGCTGGCGGGATCGACGTTCATATCCATTTCACCAACTACAAGAAGTAGATTGCCCCCAAGGCGATGGGCGTGCTCGACGTTGGAATTTTCGACATAACTTTCGTCGAGAGGCCAGCCGAGCCACTGCTCGTTCCACCAAATCTTGTCCATGCGATTGTCATGGCAGCCGCAATCGGCTACGGCGGTTTTGTAGAAGTCGGCGTGGTCGAGAACAGCTCGCATGGCGCTTTGACCGCCGGCGCTGCCGCCGTAGATTCCGACTCGGGAGAGGTCCATCCAAGAGCGGGTCTCGGCGGCCGCTTTCATCCAGGCGATGCGGTCAGGGAAGCCCGAGTCCTTCAGATTTTTCCAGGCAATTTTGTGAAATTCCTTGCCGCGATGGTCTGTACCCATGCCATCAATACGAACTACGATGAAGCCCAGCTCGGCGATGGAGTGAAGTCGCTTAAGGGGG
>JANQRT010000041.1 GCA_028284385.1 Opitutaceae bacterium
TATTCAGCATCCTATTTGTTTCCGATACCGGGACTACCAGATCGTCCATTCCATGAAACGACCAAATGGGTAGATTCGTCAAGGCGTGGGTGTTTTCATCAATGAATCTAGAATGACTTGTGAATCCTGACATCGGGGCAATCGCAGCAAATATATCGGGATGCTTGGCTGCGATGAACCAGGTGCCGGAGCCGCCGAGACTTGGCCCTGTAAGATATACTCGATCTCTGTCGATCCGATATTCCTCGACCAAGGTATCAAAGAAACTCTCGAACCAATCGTCGGTTGACCAACGTAGGAGGCGGGGACATTGAGGCGCGGCTACTATGAAAGGGAGATCTCGTCCTCGATGAATTTGGTCCGGTATTCCAGAACTGTACAATTTCTTGAGGTCGCTGCCTCGATCAGAGCCTCCGTGCAAGTAAATGATCAGCGGCCATTCCGTCTTCGCATCGCTTTCATATTCTTTCGGAGTATGGACAATCCGCTGGTACTCGCTCAAACGCGGACTAATATTGACCCCATGCTCGAACTCTAGTTTTCGAATCATTCTTCCTTCCAAATCGTAAATTCGAGTGATTCCGTTGAGTCGACCATTCATCCAGTTCGATTCCATCTCCTTGGAACCGTTTATGTTGAATTCGCTGCATAACCCATGCTTCAGGCCGTCTCTGAAACTGCCCTCGTATCTCAGCTTCCCATTGGGATACCACTCCCTGTACTCACCATCTTTAGTATTGTCGCGATAGTTGCATTGATACTCTTCCTTTATGTGCTTGTTCGCGAGGTTGCTGTAGTAAGCTTCCATTTGCAGTTGCCCGTTTTCGTAGTAGTCTCGTACGTGATACAGTTGGCTTTCTTCGTTTTTTCGAATATTGCGAGTATAATGGATCGTCCGCGACTTGGAAACGGTCCTTTCGATTTGAATCGTTTCGACCTGTTGCGGGAACGCGACGCAATAAGTAAGGAAAAAAGCGAGTATCGTTGAAGTCTGTTTAATCACTGTAACGTCAAAGCCATACAAGAGTGTTCGTCGCGGAGCGATGAATACGAATTGTATGAGCTGCCTGGTTCTACTTTGTTCGGTTCTTTTTATCGGAGGGCGCGTGTTTCATGTTCATATACACTCCACCAATTCTTAACTCGTGTAACATTTGGCTCAGCCGTTTGTTTTTTGTTTCCTCTCTTTTCGCGTTGTTGATCCAAAGCAGATAATCGTTTCGTTGGTAGGCGGGACGGCGCTCGTATTCTTTAAGCAAACCTTCAGAATTTAATGCGATTCTAACGAAAGTCGGCATTTTTTGAATGGGTCTTGAAAGGGTACTTTCATTCATGGGTTTGTAGGACGTCGAGCTCTCTAATGCTCGGAAGGAGCCTTCGACTGTAGAGCATTTGGAGCAGATCCTTGTTCGCCGCGACTTCTACCCCAAAAATCATCCTTATTACGTATCAAGTAAATCAATAGAAAGATTGCGATGATAGTGCCAACTGGGAAAGCAAGCAAAGTTAATCCTGAGAAAATTATCATGAACCAGAAAAACCAGCGGGCTCTAAATTTGTAGTGGAATAATGCTACAAGCAGTAAAATCGTTCCAACTAACCCTATAGCTAATCCTATCTGGGTTGTGAACAGAGACATGTGAATTCCAGTAGCAACTATGCTTGTTGTAGATTCCTCGCCTCCAAGCGAAATTCCGTAGAATGTATGCAGCATGCCAATAACTGTCCCGATCAATCCGAATACCGGTCCTAGTTGGAGCCATGCTCCCCATAGTGCAGTTCTTCTTCCTTTCATTTCTTTGTGGCGCCTAAATCGCTGGTAAAGTAGCCGCAGTCAAGTGTAGTGCATATAATGTGCGGAGCACATGCGCGAAACGAAACGTAGGTTACTTTGTCCGCGTATATTTTTTGTTATGGGTGCTGGTTGTATATATCTGGATTATATATTTCCATGAATTTTTCGGAGGATTTCAGCTGTTTGAAACCAATTTTTCCATAGAATTCTTGCTTTGATGTAGCCAGAGTGATTCTCCGAAGGCCTTGCAGTCCGTGGTGAGCTAGAAGATATTCAACAATGGCTTTACCAATACCTCTTCTGCGATATTCATGTATTACAAATATATCAACAATATTGGCAAAGGTAGCGTAGTCTGTTATGGCTCGACCAAAACCGATTTGTTTTTCGTTTACATACACACCGACACAAAGCGAGTTTTCAATGGATTTTTTAACTTTCTCCAACGAAATCCCCTTACACCAATTAGCTTCCTTATTTAGAAATTCAAATACGAAACTGATATCCAGCAGTTCCTTATTATCACTTATTTGAATTTCGTTCATATGTTTTCCGACTAACGCTAAGCTCTCATATTTTGGACGCGCTAGCGTACAAAATTGTGAGCAGCGTTTTGTTCGGCTGGTTATTTCTTTCTCTTGGGCTTGATCAGTTTTCGGGCTTCAAGTGCTTCCACGATCAACTTGCGAAGCACAAAGGAAATCGTTCGTTCGTCTTCATCTGCTAACTTCTGGATTACCGTAGCGATTTGGGATTCGACGCGGACAGTATATGGGACGTCCTTCTTCTCATTTGTCATGATTGTAGACAATGTGGACATTCGGTTTGACATCAATGTCTCTAATGTATACAAAAGCTACATGAATTTGAAAGGAATGGATGCAGAAACGATACGCCGCTATGCGGATACGAGAAAGAAGGTCGACGAGAATGCGGATCTGATCATATGCATTGCTTCGGTCTTTTCGGTTTTCGAGGAGTGGCCGGATGATCGCATCGCGATCAGTCCTTTTGCTTTGGGCAAGCTCAACGACCTGATGACGCTTTACTCCTGCCGCATTCTTTCAGCTTTGGAGGATTTTGCTTCCGCAAGGGACGCTGAGGACTTCGTTGAGAAACTGGAAGAATGCGGAGTCTGTGATTCAAGCACCTCGCTAGATTGATCACAGTCAGCTGGCTTTTCGGTAGTGATCAAATGATAGATTAAGACCGAAGACAGTATGGCAACGGACGCCACACCTACTATTGATGTACGCTGCCAGGCACAGCCAATACCCTTGTAGTATTCCGATATCGTTTCTTCAGTTTTAAGTTTTTGATCTATTTCATTAATTCGACCCTTAAATTCGTTAACAAGGCGAGAGGTTCGATATAAGACTATTGTGAAAGCTAAACCAACAACTACCACAATTGCTAATGCTGCGATTTTTGCACAATAAAAGCGGTCAATTTTTACGAGGAATACACCTGCAAACACAAAATATATACTTAAAGTCTTAAAGACATTTGAATCGTGATATTCCAAATGTTTGCTAAAGAACTCGTACTGCCTTTCCAAATGAGAAGTCGTTTTCTTTTTTTTGTCGTCGCACATTTTTTTCTTCGAATCTCCGCATGAGGCGTGGGCTGTAAGCCGTTGCCTCAATGCGATGGCTACACTTTTTGTTTCCGCCCAATAGTATCGACTATTTCCTCCGCGAATTCCTTGAATTTCTCGGTACGAGCGCCAGTGATTTCAAATGAGCCGCCGGAGATTTCAGCCATTACCTTCGGAGCTGAAACAAGCCTATCGTTTATAACCACAGCAAGACGTTTATTGATCGATTCTTTGGTGAGATTCGCAAATTTGATTTTCCCTTCCTCCGTAAGCGTGAGTCGAATAGAGGTGGAATCCTTTTCTATCAAGACCGCTTCAGCTATATCGAAGTTACTGATTGCAATGTTTCGATCCACGTGAAGCGTTTCTGTCGAGTCACGCTGTTTCAGAACCATCTGGCTGGTATTGCTTTTCGACTCGGCAAAAACTCTCGATATTTTTATCGTCGTCTGGCTAAAGCCATATGACGTGACTAAAAGAGAGACCATGAATTTTAGTAGTGTTCGTATCTTCATAATTTTTGTAACGCTAAGGCTATCAATCACGGCATCTCTGATGCTCGGGGTTTGATAAGCTGACTTGTTAGAATTCATTCGATTTTTTCTATGGTATCCAGAGTTTTGAACTCTATGTAAATGCCTTCTGGGAGATTGAAACTAAAAGATTCACCGATTAATCTAATCCGGTCGCCGGGCTTGAATTCCATGAACAATTCCGACTCTCGATCTTTTAGAATTTCATAATTCCTACCCTGATATTTTTCTGGGTGGGTGACATTTATGAAGAGCCTTTCCTTATTTATTGAAATTTTGGAGTTTTCGTAACCATAGGTGATAGGTCCAAACTTCTTGGGCGAGGATTGTATTAACTGCTGCTTATAGTTCGGTTGATACTCTATAACGGTCGCTTCCAAATTAACCAAGGCATACATACGATCTGCTAGCTCTTGGGGCACAACAAACGTCTTTTCCCTGCTGCATGACGCCAGAAACAATAAACAGATAGTTAGACAGACGATTCGCATGTTTTCCTTTTCTAACGCCGAGGTAAGCAGCACTCGGTCCGGAGCGATTGATCGTGCAAAAATGGCGAAGCCATGCGCGAGCAGGCACGGAGTGCTGAGCGTCCGAATGAGGAGCAAAGCGACGAATGACTTGACCGCCTCGTTATGCGCTTCACTTCTCCACCACGTTGCGTTGGTGATGGGCTTTAAGCACCATGGCTGCGACAAGGAACAGCACAAACACAATATGTACAGAAGTATTCCACTCACCAGGCAACAAATCTTTCAAGCTCACGAGATAAGTTGAGAACTCCTTACTCGCCTGTTCAGTGCTTACCGACTGCCTTTCGATTTCGAGCCCAATTTCTCTTAATGATTCATACACTTGCCGCAAAGCCCAGTTATTAACGAAAGAATAGATTGCGAATATTAGTGAGATAAAAGACCCAATCACGTAAGAGCTTGCAGTGCCTTTCGGTAGAGGCACTGCCAAAAGCGACACAGTTACAACGATGTAGACAGTCCAATAATTATCGGCTTTCTGCGACACCGACAAATACAAGTCAACTAACTCATAAAGGCTCATTCGACCACCTCCTTGTTCTTACGCATAACAGTATTAATATGTGCAGCTCAGCTTCGCATCTGCCTTCATTTAGCTATTTCGGCGTGACGGGTAGCGCGATTTTCCTACATTTCATTAATTTACTTATAAGTGCAAAAGACGGTTGTTTGCTTTGCTTTGTTTTTGCTTCGCTCGGAAAGCTTTCTGCTCTTCCTAAATGAAATTAGCAAGCGTTATAGAAGAAAACACTTAATATTAAGACCGCCCGGATCTATCTTCATCTCATGGCCCCTGCTGTTGAAGGGATCAAGAGCCCTGTTGATCTTTTGTAATCCGCCCATTTGGCATGTTTCCCTCCTTTGCCCATGGGCTACGGCATGTCTTAGACATGCCGCTACATGTTTCGACTATTTTACCTGACCATGTATTTCAGGTCCGAGGAGTAGGTGGGGTAGGCCCAGGGGAAGTTGGCTAGCTCGGTGGCTTTTATGCCGTGCTTCATGGCCAAGGCGAAGATGTTGACCACTTCCGGAGCGTTATGGCGGGCGAGGTGGGCTCCGATGATGGTATCGTCGTCGTTGCTGATGAGAATCTTGTAGGCGGAGTGCTTTTCGCCAATGCGCTTGGAGGAGGGCCAGCCGGTTGTCGTCCCTTTATTGATACGAAAATCGAGTCCCTTTTCCTTGGCTTGCTCTTCAGTCATTCCAACCGCTCCGATGTTGGGCAGAGTGAACACGGCGGTGGGCACTACCGACGCGTCGAACGATTCCCGGTTTCCGTTCAGAATATTCTGGGCCGCGATCTTCCCTTCGGCATCGGCTACCGGAGCGAGCTGGTAGGGCGTGGCGGCGCAGTCGCCGATGGCGTATACCCGAGGATTGGATACGCTTTGCAAATGCTGGTCGACCGTGACGCCTCGATTGGAAGAATCCACTCCGCCCAGGTCGCCTTCCAGTACGGAAAGATTGGGAAGCCGTCCTGAAGCTTCAATGACAAGGTCTACTTCGTAGTGGGTTCCGGATTTGCAGGCGACGCGATAGTGGTCGTCTATCTTTTCGATTTGAGTGGGCGATTCGTTCAGCTCGACACTGATGTCCATTGCCTCGGAGGCTTGCAGGATAATGTCGACCATGTCCTTTTCGAAGGCCTTCAAGGGTCGATCCGAGCGATGCAGGATCGTCACTTCCGCTCCGGCCGTGGCTGCTACGTGAGCGAACTCGAAGGAGATGTAGCCGCCGCCTATGAAAAGTATTCGTTTAGGCAGGGCAGGCATGTTGAGAAAATGCTCGCTGTCTTTGACGTATTCGGATCCCGGAATTTTGGATACGCGAGGGGTGGCTCCGGTGGCCAGTACGATGTTCTTGGCTTGGAGCCGTTCCTTGCCATCGATTTCAATCTGGTCTGGGGCCGCGAATCGAGCCTTGCCAAAAAAGGTGGCGATGCCGGCGTCCTGAAACTCCTTGACCTCTCCTTCGGGAATGCCGTCTAGGAAGGCGTTCTTCAGCGTTTGCAAATCGGCCCAATTGGTTTGTGGCTCATTGTCCACTCCGGTCCCTGAAAGATGCCGGGCTTGAGCGACCGCTTCGGCATTGGCCACCAAGTACTTTTTCGGCTGGCAGCCACGCAAGGCGCAGGTGCCGCCATAGTCTCGTTCGTCGACGACCGCCACGGATTGGCCGGCCTTGTTCAAGCCCATGATGGTGAAATAGGCGGACGTTCCAGAGCCTACTACGATGGTATCGAAAGCGCGCGTTGTCATAAGAGAGTTTTCTTGGGGTTTCCTTGTTTCGACGAATACGAAAGCCAAGCGATTGTAACAGAATAAGAGCGGGTTTACTTTCCAACTCTTTGTTGTTTGGATTTTTTTCGCAACTCAAAGCAATTATACCTTTTTCCGTCCATGAGCCGCTCTTCGATTCTTTTTCACTTTCTCGTTGTCGCTGGGCTCGCGATTTCATCTGCTGGTTTCGTGCAGGCCCAGGAAAATGATAAATCGCTCCCCAATATCATTCACATCTTCACCGACGACTTAGGCTACGGAGACTTGGCTTGCTTCGGAGCGGAGGATATCGAGACGCCCAACATCGATCGAATGGCCCAGGACGGGATTCGCTTCACCGAGTTCTATTCGGCTTCTCCCGTTTGCAGTCCCTCCCGAGCGGCTTTGCTGACCGGACGCTTGCCGCAGCGTTTCGGCGTGCATGACGTCTTCTGGCCTTCCAGCTTCACCGGTATGCCTACCGATGAAATCACCATCGCCCAGCTACTCAAGCAGAAGGGCTACGCGACGGGCATCGTGGGCAAGTGGCACCTGGGCCATATGCCGCAGTACCTGCCCTTGCAGCGGGGATTCGATTCGTATTTCGGAATCCCCTACAGTAACGACATGGAGAGTTGCGTCTACATGAGGGGCAACGAGGTGGAATCATTCGAAGTCGATCAGCGCTACATCACCAAACGCTACACTGAAGAGTCTCTAGAATTCATCGATGCCCATAAGCAGGAGCCTTTCTTTTTGTATCTGGCCCATAGCATGCCGCACGTTCCGCTCTACGTTTCCGAGAAATTCGAAGGATCTTCAAAGCGCGGCCTTTACGGCGACGTGATCCAGGAAATCGATTGGAGTGTAGGCGAGGTTCTAAAGAAGCTAGAGGAGCTTGGATTGCTTGAAAACACGCTCATCGTTTTCTCCAGCGATAACGGGCCTTGGATTGCCTTAGCTGAACACGGCGGCTCGAGCGGGGGCCTGAGAGAAGGCAAGTTCTTCACTTTCGAAGGCGGCATGCGCGTTCCAACCGTGGCCATGTGGAAGGGGACCATTCCCGCCGGCCAGGTTTTCGAAGATCTGGCGAGTCAGATGGACTGGTTTCCGACTTTCGCTGCCATGGCGGGTATCCAGATTCCGGATGATCGTTCCTACGATGGCGTTGACATCATGAATGTTTTGAAAGGCGAGGGAAAACGAAGCCGGGACGGCTACCTTTATTTCGAGGGCGGAGATGCCCAATGCTACCGCAAAGGGGACTGGAAGTTGAAAAAGCTCTACAAAGGTCGCTCGGCCAGTCCGGCTTGGTTTGAGCAGCCGCCTCACGACACCTTGCTCTTCAACCTGAAAAACGACCCTCAAGAGAAGGAAAATCGTATTCAGGAATTTCCTCAAATCGTTGCCGAGCTCGAGCAGGAGATGGCTCAAGCCTTGGCTGATCTAGGTCCTTTACCGCCTGGCATCCCGACTCGAAGCCGAGCCGATGAAAGTCACTGGAGAGCGCTCGAGGCGAAAGCGAGATAAAGCCACTCTCACTGAGATTCCATGAGTTACGGCGTATTCATTTGTCCGATATGCGGCGAAGAGAATCGATCCGATGCCCAGGTGTGCAAGGGTTGTGGGGCGGACGAGCGAACTGGCTTTCGCGAAGACTACTACGAGTCCCAGTTCGCGCAGGACGGACTTGACCTGCCCGATGACTCCGAGCCCGAAAACGGCCTTGAATCGGAATCCAAAAAAGGACTACAGGCCGCAGTGGCTATCGTTTTGATAATTCTGTTGGTAGCCTATTTCGTTTTTTAAAAGCTTTACCGATAAACGGCATCTTTTAAAATCAGCCTATCCTTAACGGTGGTGCCTGTCGATGGTCTCTCCTGGCCAATTATCCGTGCGGAAGGGCGTGGCGGGCAAACCATCGCGATTGTATAGATTGCAGACTGGGTTGTCAGCCCAGGCGTAGCGGACCGCGACAGGCTTTTCCACCGCTTCGCTCCATACTTCCACTTTGTTTTTGCCGACGATGCGAGCCTGGGCCCAAACAAACGTCCTATCCTTGCCCGCAATGGCGAAACCCTGCGGTTCGGCTGTGTCGAATGAATACAATCCCTGGCCAACGTGTTCGAAAGTGAGAGTGATTTTACCTCCGCTTCTCCTCATGGATTTATAAGTGGGGCCTTGGTAGATGATTTCCTTGCCGTAGTCGTTGGCTAGGGCCCAGCGAGCCAATCGGTTGGCAACCATCTGCTTGTTGCGCGGATGGATGTCTCGGCCTTCTCCAATGTCGATGATCACTGCCTGTCCCACGTTCTTCAGACGATCCATAGTCATGGTTTGAGCCTCGCGCAGTTCTGCCCAATCGCTTTCAGCCGGTTCAGCCAACTCCGCTCTATAGTCGGCGAGTTGGACGTAGTAGAAGGGAAAGTCGCCTTGCCCCCATTCGTCGCGCCAGTGTTGGATCATGAGAGGGAAGAGATCGCGGTATTGATAAGCGCGACTGGCGTTTGATTCTCCTTGGTACCAGATGGCGCCGCGTATGCCGTAACCAATAGTTGGATGCAGTACGCCGTTGAAGATATTTCCGGGTCTCTGGTTGCCCGTCATCATGTTTCCTGGCTTGCGCGGCTTCCTGCCCTCGCTGCCCTCGGCTTCCCATTTCGCCACTCTTTCTTCCCAGCTTGCGAGCTCCGCATCATAATCGTAATCCGCCTCTCTCTTCTCCCACCAGGCCATCATTTCGTCGAATCGGCTGTCTGATTCCAATACATCTCGCCGAATCCAAGCATCTGCGGCTGAACCGCCCCACGCGTTGTCGATGAGTCCAATGGGAACATCAAGCGCATGCAGTAAACGGCGTCCGAAAAAATATCCCACCGCCGAGAAGTCTTTAATGTTCTCAGGAGTGCAGGCGGTCCATTGGCCGTCAAAATTATCCTGAGCTTCCTGGACGCCTAGTCTCGGAACGGAAATGAGGCGAATATTCGGATAATTGGCGGTTAGGATCTCAAGCTCCGCGCTGTCTGAATTTTCAACACTCCATTGCATATTCGACTGGCCGGAACAGATCCAGACTTCGCCTACTAGAACATCAGCGAAAGACAGGGTGTTGTTTCCTTGGATCTCCAAGCGGTAAGGTCCGCCTGCTGGAATCGCGTCGAGCTCGACCTTCCAATTTCCCTCCTGGTCGGCCTCAGCGCTGTGCGTTTGACCGTCGATGGACACGGTCACGTTTTCGCCGGGATCCGCCCAGCCCCAAATCGGATTGGACTGTTTCTGTTGAAGCACCATTTGATCGCCGAAGATCGCCGGCACCGAAACGTCGGCTTTCAGAAGAGGAGCGATCGCTAGCATTAAGAGATTTTGGAGTAGGGCGCGGACTTTGGGATGCATGGTAGGAACTGAATCTGATACGTTGATGTTAGACTGATAGGGAATTGCCTTTTTGCGGCATTTGGCGAGCTAGGTCGAGTCGTCTGAAGGGCTGGTTTTTCTTTAAGGAGATCACTTAGGCTGAATGCCTTTTTTACTCAAGCCGCCGTTAGAATAATGGGATCTTCTCGCGTTATGATAATCGTGTGCTCGTATTGGACGGTGTAGTTTCCTGGCGGAGTGCCAACCGTGAAGCCTTTCCCGGTGTCCTTCACATAGCGAGGCCCTGTCGAGAGAAACGGTTCCAAGGTCAGCACGCTCCCTTCTTGAAATCGACGGCGGTCGCCTCGATTCCCCCACTCGGGAATATTCGATGGCTCCTCGTGCAAGTGGCGACCCACGCCGTGGCCAACCAGATTCTGAATTACGGAATAGCCCCAACGTCTAGCGACTTGGTTTACCTGCGTCTCTACTTCTCGGATACGGTTTCCATGCCGCGCTACGGACAAGGCGGCGGCGAGGGCTTGCTTTCCGGCTTGGCAAAGGCGGTTGGCTTTCTCGTTTCCATCGTCGACTGGCTGGGAGTAACCACTGTCGGCGAAGTAGCCGTCCAATTCTGCCGAGACGTCGATATTCACCAGGTCTCCTGACTCCAGAATTCTCCCGCTCGGCGAGCCATGAGCCACCTCTTCATTGACGCTAATCATAGTGGCGAACGGGTAGCCGTAGCAAAGCTTGGGAGCGGAGCGGGCCCCATAACTCTCCAGAATCGATGCTCCGATTTCCTCGAGCTCCAGAGTGCTCATGCCTGCCTTCATACTGGCGAACATAGAGTGAATGGCTTCGGCCACGATTTTCCCGATTTTTCGCAGGGCGACGATGTCTTCTTTCGATTCGACGGACATTGATACATTAATGTTTCACAACAGAGAAATCGCAAGCAATGGATTCCTCTTGATGAACGAGTTTTCGCGTGAAGCCTCCCTAGCGAGACAGTTGTGCCGGCTCCGAAGTTGGATCCTTACAATCCTATCAGGCTTTTTAGTTTTTCCAAAAAGGTTCGCAGCCTGATTCTCCTGTCTTGATTTAGGTGTAATGCTTCCTGGATGTCGCCGAGGGGCGCCGGGCTCAGGTTCTTTCGACTCCTCTGAATTTCCGTGGATCTCGTTTTGATCGATTTTATGGATACGAAGGGAGAATCGGCCGTTAGCTTGTCCAGCATGGGAAGTCCGTTAATGGCCTGATCCTTGGTAAAGAACCGCATATTTTCCCCTTCGCCTTCCGAGCCTCCGTGTTTCTCTGGGAAATACAGAAATAGATCATCGCTGTGGAACTGGATGTGAAAGAGGGTGTGGATGAGGGTTAAGGAGTAGTACTTCTCGGCCAGCAGAGATTCGGCATCGTTTGGCTTCGCCTCTTGATATTCGACTTTGCGTTCCATGGAGTCTAGGTCGATGTCGGCTTCTGGACGCGCGGTTTCAGTCCCTGCGGACTCCATTTGATACCGTTGTCGTACGTCACCCAGCGTTACTCCGTCGTAAATTTCTTTTGTATCCGGATAATGGGGAAAGGAGAAGGTAGCAGGATCGAAACCGGACATCGGCTCGTCGATAAGCAAGACCATGCCGCCAGGCTTGCAGACGCGAAAGAATTCCGAGATGGCCGAATAGTATTTCAGCATGTGGTGGATGGCCTGGCGAATGACCACGATATCGAACGACTCGTTTTGAAAAGGGATGCACTCGCCATCCGCGCACACCCAGGCCCCGTTCAATTTCTGCAGACGCGTGGACTGATGGTGTTGCTGGCCCAGCGATGGCGCGATATCGAGACAGACTGTGTAACAGCCTTTTGGATGCAGATGGTGCAGTTCATTGAAAGAGCAGCCTACACTCAAAACGTTTTTCCCCTTAAGGTCTAAATCGATGGCTTCAAAGAAGAGATCCGCATTTCGATTGATGTACTTGACTCGATCCTGGTGAACATGTTTGGGCACGGTATTGATGTTGAACTCGTGCTCGCCCATCAGCTCGTCCCGCTTCTTCTGCCAGTTTTCGTCGTTCACCAGCATAATGGGAAAACCATCAACGACCAGGTACTCGTGACCACTTGTTTCCGCTACCAACCTGCCTTCCTTCCCCTTCCTCGGCTCGTATTGGAGATTCTCGAGAGTGATGGGACAGACTAGTTTTTCTAGGAGCTTCTTCGAGGTGATGCGACAGTTTGGCGAGGCGATGACCATAAAGGCTGATGAATTGCCCCTTTAGCGGATTATTGTAAAGCAGATCTTTGAGTCGGAGTTTGTCTTTGGACGGCCAGTTTTCTCGTTTCGCGACCAGGCTGCGGCTGATTCTCTCTTTTTCTTTAAAGCGAAGTTGTGTAGTGGAAAACTGAATGCCAATGTTTTATCAACGTCTGCCGAGAACGAAAAGCAGTTGCCAAACGAATCTTTCACCACCAAGAACTAAATCACGATGAAATTGAACGCCCCCATCTTTTCTACGATTCTATTGTTTGCCGTCACCGTTGCGGTGGCCCAGGATTCCGTGAATTTCCCGACGCTGGGCAGCATTCAGAAATTCGATCCCCGTCTGGACGATCTCATCGCTGCCGATGCTGAAATCGAGGTGCTGAGTTCCGGCTTTGCCTGGTCGGAGGGACCTACCTGGGTAAAGGATGGAGACTATCTGCTATTTTCGGACGTTCATCGAAACAGGATCATTAAATGGAAAGAAGGAGAAGGCGCGTCCGTATTCATGGAGCCTTCGGGCTATACGGGACTTGCTCGCGATATACGGGCGCCGGGTAGCAATGGGTTGGCGATGGATGCCGACGGTCATTTGGTTCTTTGCGAGCACGGCGATCGCCGGGTGGCCGTTCTGACGAAAGGGGGAGGCAAACGCACTCTAGCGGATAATTTTCAAGGCAAACGGTTTAATAGTCCCAACGACTTGGCTATCGCTTCGGGCGGCGGCATTTATTTTACCGATCCTCCGTATGGATTGCCCAATCGATACGAAAATCCGACGAGCGAGCTTGGCTTTGCCGGTATCTATTTGCTGAGAACGAATGGAGATGTCGAGCTGCTAACCGACGAGCTTCCTTGGCCGAATGGCGTGGCGTTGTCGCCTGATGAGAAAATGCTCTACGTAGCGCAATCCAATCGAAATAACCCGATCGTAAAACAGTATCCGATAAAAAATGACGGAACCATTAAAAAGGGTAGTGTGGTCTATAATTTCGCTAAGGAAGCCGAACAATACGCTGGATTGCCCGACGGTCTTAAAACCGATCAGCTGGGCAATATTTGGACGACGGGACCGGGTGGCGTGATCATTCTTTCTCCGCAAGGCGAAAAGCTAGGACACATTCTCACGGGCGAGCGTACGGCGAATTGCGCTTGGGGAGATGATGGCTCTACCTTGTACATCACTGCTGACACTTACCTGTGCCGCTTGAAGACGAAGGTTAAGGGCACTGGCTTCTAGTTCGCTATTCCAGCGCCTCTTCCACATCCGAAGCGTTTAGCCAGCCGGGAACTTCAGCTTTGCCCGAGGTGAAGTCATTGTAGAAATTTAAAAGATCGTCCTGGAAAATTGGGTACGAATCGAAAATATCGCCTTCTCCGCTCATGCGCGGGTCGCCTTGCTTCTTGAGCTCCGACTCCATTCGAGCCTGAAGACCAGCCTTGGCTTCGGCGTAGCTTGGGTCCTCGGCCAGATTTCGCATGCATTCGGGATCTTCACGAATCCTGTAGAGCTCCTCGTCTGGACGTTTGCCGAACGAGAGCTCCCAAAAATGTCTTGTTTCCGGATCGTGGCGAGTTTTCAAGACCTCTGTTTTGGTTGGGCTTCCGTCGCAGTTTGGATATCCTGTTTCCGGATTTCCCGCCGGCCAGCGATCAATGTGATAATTTTTCAAATACAAAAACTCCTCGGTTACAATGCCGCGAATGGGATAGCCTACGTTTCCCGGCCGTCCCACATCGTGCTTTTCCTTTCCGATCAGCACACGATCTCGCTCCTTCTCTACTTGGCCGGAAGAGCTGGACTTGAGAATTTCGAACAGGCTTTGCCCAGTGATTGGATGCATCCCTGTAGTTTGCCAATCGATACCAGCCGCTTCCAGAAAAGTGGGGGCGAAATCGATAAAGGAAACGTAATCATCCACTACGCGTCCAGGCGACGGAATTCCAGCCGGCCAGCGAATGGCGAGAGGAAGGTGATTCGAATTATCGTAGCCCTGACCCTTCACGCGCGGGAAGGGCATTCCGTTGTCGGATGTCACCAGAACGATCGTGTTATCTACCTGCCCTTTTTCCTCTAGAACATCGAGTATCAGCCCAAGGTGTTTATCGAAGTGCTCTACCTCGAAAGCGTAGTCTAGCAGATCGTTCCGGACGACTTCATTGTCCGGCCAATAAGCCGGGACGCGATCGATGTCTTCAATTCGCTTGCCGCCTTTTTTGGCTCCCGAAAGATATTCGTATCCACGATGTGGTTCCAAGCAGCCGTACCAGAAGCACCATGGCTTTTCTTCGTCGTTCGCTTCAAGAAACGCTGAGAAGTTGGTGGCGTAGTCGATGTCTGAGATGTCGCTTGTGGGAGGATCCAGTTTTATCTCGCTGTAGGACTTGCCCGTGATTGGCCGTGGAGAACCATCGGCCCTCAAGGCGATTCCTGGCACCCAGCCTTTGGCCGTATAGCCGATATGGTATCCATCTTCCTCCAGAGCTTCTGGGTAGCTTTTTATTTCGGGAGGAAAGAACGATTGATGGTTGCAGGCGTCTTTCAGCTGCCAGGAGTTTCTTCCGGTGAGAATACAGGCTCTTGAAGGCGCGCACTTGGCATTGGGGGTGTAGGCTCGATTGAAAAGAACCCCCTCTTGGGCCACGCGGTCGAAATTCGGAGTCTTCACCCAATGGCAGCCGTAGACGCCCGCGTGTCCGAAGGACCAATCGTCTGCGATGGCAATGAGAATGTTAGGGCGTTTCTTAGAATCATTCACTACGCAGCCTTCAAAGAGTGAGTGCGAAGAGGGGTAAAGCAAAAAGTGGCTTTGCAATAATGGTTTAAGCGAGGTAGGGAGGCTCCGCTTCGGGTCCATAAATACGGAGGCTTGAGGACAAGCCTCCCTACCATCGTGTAAAGGTGCAAGCGTACATCATTTCTTGGTTGTCATCTATGACGAAGTGTCGATGTAGACATGCGGAAACGGCGGTCTTTGTTCTTCTCCATAGTATTCGATATAGTTTTCCCAGTCGGTAAGCTTGGGCAAGTCTCTCGGATTGTTTCGCTCCTTCATTCTTCGAAACCTTTCTTCAGCGATGCAGTAGATGTAGTGGATTTCTACATTCGTTTGAAAATGGCTTTCCAGCTGCTTGAGCCAATCCGGATCTCTCAGTTCGCTTGTAAATGGGCCGGTCACAACCACGGGCATAATGAGCAGATTTTCCTTGGCTATGGCGAATAGGGTATCGTAGATAGGGAGACGAAACGCCTCCTTGAATTGAGGACTGTCGCGATCATTCGGATCATTTCCCGCATAGCGTTGGGCAGCCTGTACCAGAATTTCGGTTACCGTATCGATATCGAGAAAAGCGGCTTTGATATTTTCGGATAGTTTTTTGCCATAAGTGGTCTTCCCGCATCCTGGTGGTCCGACTATGACGTATAAAGTATTCATGGTATTGACTGATCGAAAGCTCTCAGAGCTTCCGCTACAATCTTAGCAGCTTGTTTAAGACATGCTGACTAATCGTCTTTAGACACTGTTTATCCATTCGATTCGAAATCCAAAACGACTTTTATCGCTCCTTCTTTTCGATCGACGAAAAGCTCGTAGGCTTCTTGGGCCTGGTTGAAAGGTAGCGAATGTGTTAGAAGGCTGGATACGTCAATTTCGCCTTTTGCGATCATATCGGCAGCGGGCAGAAAGTGCTCTGGCAGTGCAGCCCCAACCGAGTGGGAAATGGTCAGGTTCTTATAAAAGGCTTTGCCAAAGGGGAAGTGATCTTCATGCCAGCCGTCAATAACACCGAAATTGAGAACAAACCCGTCGTGCGTTGCCAGACCGACAGCCAGATCGATAGCGCTCTCGTTGTGACCAACCGCTTCAATTACAATATCCGCCAGCTTCCCGTCATTTATTTCCTGGAGTTTTGCTGATGTCGATTCTTGCGAATGATTGATGACGTGTGTGGCTCCCGTTTTTCGCGAAAGCGAAAGTCGGTCCGACTGGCAATCGACCGCGATTACTTTGGAGGCTCCTGTCTTTGCTAAGAGGGAATTCATCATCAAGCCAATCGGGCCTTGTCCAATGATCGCCACTGTTTTGCCTTCTAATTCCGGGAGTTTACGGAAACCGTAAATGATGGTTCCAAGTGGCTGACAGAGGAGGATCTCTTCTTTGGAAACATTGCTTTCGGGCAGCTTGAAAATTCGATTTTCGGGCAACGTGAGCAAACTGAAGAAGCCATGCTGATCAAAGGGGAGAGCTAGGACGAAGTCGCCTACTTTGAATTTCGCCGAATGGGTTTCCACAACCGTTCCGACGCATTCGTGCAGTGAAAGTCCTAGGTTAAGAGGATAAACGCTGTCTTTTTCGTAGCTTACTACAAAATCGATGATACGGCGATTGTTCGCCTTTAGTTCTGCGAAGTCGTAGTTGAAAAATGGAGAATCCGATCCGCAGAGACAGGCTTTTTCCAACTGAACGGTCACCTTGGGAATGCTGGCGAGTTCTTCAGGGATACGGCCAAGCGTGTCGTCTGGAGCGTCGATTATCTCAATGCGTCTGGGAGCGGTTATCAGGCCGGCCTTCATGGATTGGCATCAAGGATGAATATGAATGGCGATGCAAGAAACGAAAAAGGCCTGCAACGAATGCAGGCCCTTGTAGTTGAACTTTTATGCGTCTTAAAGTCAGTTCGATGTTCCTCTCGCGATCACTCCCGCTGTCGTGCAAGTCCAGAAAACGTCGCCTCGTGAATTGACAGTTACATCGTTGGGCCAAGGGAAGTCGTTAGCCACGATTGAGATTTCTCCTGTTTTCAAGTCGTATTCCTTGACCGTGTTGTAAAGACGATCTTCGTCATCGTCTGACGTATCGAATGGAGTGCCGACTCCTGGGTTAGGCACTTCAGTGAAGTAGAGACGCTGACCACGACGGTCGACGGCGATCCCAGTCGGCGAATTCAAGCCGTCCATAAGGATGCTGGTGACCCCCGCTCTCGAGCGCTTGAAAATGACTCCAACCGTATTGCAAGTCCAGTACCCGTTGCCGTTAAAACTGATGGTAATGTCGGTAGGGGCTGGCTCGCTATTGGAAATCAAATCGATGTTCGTTCCGTCGGATACCGAAACCATGTTGGGTCCAAAAGTTCCTGGCATAGGTAGTTCCGTGAACAATACATCTCCGAAACGGTCTACCGTAATCCCGGTTGGATCCAGGAGAAAATCTTCCTCGGCCGCGTCCAGTCCATCTGCTGGCAGGAAGAATTCCTTTCCGCCTTTCGGCGTATAGCTCAGGATCACGCCTGCTGTCTGGCAGGTCCAATATATTCTGTCTCCAAAAAATTCCGACGCGAGGTTAACCGGATAGGGTTCGCCTTCGCTAATCGTTTTCGTCGATTGAATATCATTCGAATTTCCACGGAAGCGAACGAGCTTGACGGTATTCTGACCGCCTTCGGTTCCTGGTACTCCTGGATCCGGCACTTCCGTGTAGTAAACACGGTTATGGAATTTCGCTACAATTCCCTTCGGACTGTCGAGTCCATCTAATACAATTTCCCATGAATAGTCGCGAGCTTCCAAGCTGGCGGCGGTCAATGCGGCTCCAGCTAGCGTAAGACCAACTTTCGCAATCATCGAAAATTTGGATACTGAATCTTTTTGTTTCATTTAACTTACCTGTTTAGATTGTGATGAGTCGTGTGACTGATCCCGAAATAGTCCGGAATTCACGTCGCCTTGTTGGCGGTTTCAGGTAAGAGAGGCGTCGTCTTCTCGATTTATTCCCAAAAAAATGAAAACAGAGAAGATTTGGTAGATCTATGATCCGATGATGTGCAAGACGGCATACACGGCTATGGTAAGGCCCACAATGACCACGCTGGCGAGCTTAGCATGGGACCATCCAGCGGCTGTTGCTACTTCTTCGTTTGAAGGCGTTTCCAGCTCCGCGCGAGGGGAGAGAAGGCCGAAGATCCAGAGGAAGACCAAAACGAAAGAGAAGTTCAGCCCAGCGAAATGAAGCCAATTGACTTCGTATCCAAAAATATGGTTTTCTTTTATCAAGCTGAAATAGATGTAGGAAGCGGCTCCGAGAGGAATGCCGATTTTCGCGGCTAGAGCGGGGACTTTCGGCAGGGCTATTCCCGCCACGATAACCGCTAAAAGAGGGATGCTGAAGATCGCCCCCAACTTTTTCATCAAAATGAAAAGTCCCCCATCGGCTTGAGCGATAAAAGGCGCGGCGATCATAGAAAGAATAGCAAGCGCGATGCCGAAGACTTTTCCCGCAATCACGGTTTGGCGGTCATTGGCTTCCCGATTGATGGTACCCTTGTAGACGTCGAGTCCAAATAGGGTAGAACAGCTGTGAAGGGCGCTGTTGAACGAGCTTAGGATGGCGCCGAACATGACGGCTCCAAAGAAGCCGACGAAAGCCGTGGGAAGAACGGCGTCCACCAGCATAGGGTAGGCGAGGTCTCCATCGCTCAGATCGGGGCCAAACATTTCCAGAGCGATAACGCCGGGCAAAACGAGATAGATTGGTCCCAATAATTTCAATACGGCTGCTCCTAGCACTCCCTTCTGTCCGTCTTTCAAGGATTTCGCTCCGAAGGTCCGTTGAACAATCGCCTGATGCGTGCACCAATAGTAGATATTGATAAGAAGCATGCCTGTGAACAGGGTGCCAAAGGGAATGGTGGCCTCCGTTTCCTGAATCGGGTTTATCATTTCCCGCTGATTTTCAATCAGACGGCTTACTCCTCCTCCGAAGTCTCCTTCTCCTAGCGCGAAAATGCCTAGAATCGGTATTAGAAATCCGCCTACAAGCAAACCGACTCCGTTGATGGTGTCGGAAATGGCGACCGCTTCCAGTCCGCCCAGGATGGCATAGGCTGCTCCGGATAGTCCGATGGCCCAAACCATAATGATGATGGCAGTTCCTAGCTCTACGCCGAGGATTTCGGATACGTTGAACAGCCCCTCGAGTCCAATCGCTCCCGAATAGAGTACGAAGGGCAGAAAGCCGATGCAGATGGTGAGAAGAAAAACGCCGCTGACAATTTGACGAGTCTGGCTATCGAAGCGGTTTTCAAGAAATTGAGGGACGGTCGTTATCCTGCCCGACCAATACCTTGGCAGAAAAACGAGGGCCATGACTACCAAGGCCACTGCAGCCACGATTTCCCAAGCCATCACTTCAAAGCCATGGCGGTAAGAGCCCCCGTTTAGCCCGACTAGCTGTTCAGTTGAAAGATTCGTCAGCATGAGCGAGCCCGTTACTACAAACCATGGCAGTTGCCGTCCTGCTAGAAAGAATACGTCGGCGTCTTTCTGATCATCGTTTTTGGTTTTCCAATACGAAACGGTCGCGACGAGGAGGGTGAAAAACAGAAAGGAGATGATGCCAAACATGGAGTTAAGGGGTTCGCTTGCAATGAAGGCGGAAAACGATTTACAGAACGAATGATGGCTTCGGTTTGATCAAATCTAATCGCTTCCGCTCGGCATAAACTTTTCCGATTTAGCGTGTTGCCTCCTTGCAGTCGAGATTGGTAACCTGAAGGCTCGTTTATTCTCAACCCCATTGTTTACAACCTCCTAAGACTTCACCTTATGAATCGATTACCTTCTCTTCTCGCCGAGTTCATCGGAACGTTTACCCTTATTTTCGTAGGGGTATCGGCTATTCACAACGCCAATGGCGACCTGCTACTGGTCGCCTTAGCTCACGGCCTGGCCATTGCCGTCATGGTTTCCGCTTTCGGTCACATTTCGGGCGGTCACCTCAATCCTGCCGTGACTATTGGAGCACTGGTCGGCGGCAAAATAGATGCGGTCGGGGCGATCACCTACATCGTAGCCCAATTGCTGGGCGCCACGGTGGCCGCCTTCGCTGCCGGAGCCATTATTTCGACTGAAGCCGTTGCTGCGGGAACGCCTGTTCTGGCTGAAGGCGTTTCGACGGGAGCGGGCATCGCCATGGAAGCGATTCTTACCTTTTTCCTGGTTACTGTCGTTTTCGGTACGGGTATCGATGGCAGAGGGCCTAAAATCGGGGGTCTCGCTATTGGTCTTACGGTGGCCCTTGATATCATGGCTGGCGGACCGATCACCGGAGCCGCTATGAACACTGCACGCACCTTTGGACCAGCGGTTGCTTCCGGAACTTGGGATGGACACATCGTCTACTGGATTGGACCTATCCTGGGCGGCGCGGTTGCCGGCTTGATCTACTCCAAGCTGATGATGAAGGAAGAGTGAGGAAAATTAACCACAGAATTCACATGAGCCACAAAATTTATTTCCTAGAAGGCCCTTTGTGAATTCTGTGAGTTTTGTGGTGTAATAAAATTCTCATTGAAAAGCCCTCATGAAAATGAGGGCTTTTGTATCAGCTATTCTCTGACTTGCCTAATCTAATGTAAACGTTAACGGTGTTTTAAATCCCAGAGGGCAAATGTTCTGAATCTCTTATCCGCATCCGCGATAAAGCTGTCCAATACGTCGCGAATGCACTTGTCTGCCTTGTAAACGTCGCGGTGCTTCAAATCCATGATGTTGATCGACTCAAGTTCGCGGCCTACTCTCATCGCGTCTGCCAATGACTTGGAGCCAGCTTCGATGGCGTCGACATACAGCTTTTCGAAAATGGCTGACGTATAAACGCCTTTTGTATCCGGAACATCGATATGGATGCCGTGATCGGCGAGGAGTTTCATTAATTTATCGTAATGCTCGTCGGCTACGTCAGCGGCTTTCTTGAAGGCGTAGATGTCGTATCTCTCGAACAGATTGCGAAAGACGTCGCGCATCAGCTTCTCTTCCTGCACAAGGTATTGCAGAGCTCCCACAACCTTGGGAGTCATGCACTTTTCGATGTGCTCGGCATCATACTTTGCTTCCTGGGGCAGGTCCGTTTCCGCATTGGCCAATCCCAGGAAGAAGGCGGAGAATGCGGCAATTGTCAGGGTAGTTAATGTTCGTTTCTTCATGGCAACCTCCATTAGATAAACTACTATTAAACTATCATAATATAAAGAATTTTGTTACAGAGGGGCGCCAAAATCCAATCTTTTAAGTTTGGCTAATTACCATTATGAGGAATTGCGATGGCCTAGGATGCTACTCCAATCCGTCATTCACCCATAGGTTGATGACCTCTCCGCTATGCGCTGCTCTGGGACTCCAGGTCGGGGCTCAGTCTAGTTGTCGTAAATCGCAAACACTTCCACAACAACGATGCCGGTGCCTCCGTTTGCTCCTGCGACGAAGACCGCGTAATTGCGATTGGGCTCCAAAGTGGTCAAAGTTGCGGCGTCCTTGCTTCCAGTTTGGAGGACCCTGGCTCCAATGCTGTTGGCCGTATTCAGAATTTGCTGAACATCATTCCCCGTTTCCCAGTCATCATTGCTGGCAATAAACGATCCTGCGGCTAGGTCGAACAAATCAAGCTTGGGATCGGCGAGAGAAGCGCTGACTTCGTTTGCAATGCCATTGCCCACCGCTTGGATGAGGACGGTGACGGGCGTATCGCCCTTAATGCTGAATCCGGCAATCATCAGGTCTTCCCCGCGGCCAGTGAAGGCTCTGGTTGAAATGTTGAGCAGACGCGTTGCCGAAGAACCGTTGAACGCGAACGATTCGTCGAACAGCTCGACGAGGCCCACGCCTTCGGCTTCATCCTCATCCTGAACAATGATCCCGTATGAGCCCTGCGTCAGGCTAATGGCAAGAGCGGCATCCAAATCGCTACGTAGTTGTCTAGCCCCTACGGAATCGAAAATTTCTACGCTGGCTGGATGAGTCGAAGAGACCCAATCGTTATTCTCGGCGATGAGATTGCTGCCGCTAAAGAGGAATAGCGAAGGATTGGGTAGGGCGTTCGTAACGCCGTCTTCGATGCTAATGGTCGGCCCCAGCGCACGCATAACCAGATTCAGTTCTCCCGGCCCCTCGACGATAAAGCCCGCAATCATAACCTCCTCGCCGTTCCCTACTGGGCTACGGGTCGAGATATTGAAAATCTGTCCTCCGCCCAGATCGGGATTCTGGTCTATCAAGGTAACTTCTACCCCAGCTGCGAGAAAGGAGTCGAGAATAGTCTGCTGCGGTTTGCCAGGTCCAAGAAGCAATTTATTGCCTGATACATCGAGTGTATCCAGATTTTCCAGATCCTTTATGGGAGTTAGGTCATCGATGTCGTTACCGCTTAGGTCGAGCTCAGTCAGGTTGACGGCCAGTTCAAGACCTGTGAGGTTTGATATGCCTGCGTTTTCGGCTGTGAGTTTGAAGAGAAGCTGCAAGTCCTGCTCGAGAACATCTTCGAAGCTGCTGATAAATCTTGCGGTTCGAATGGCGGATTCAAGTTCTGGATCGCGTATGAAGACGGAGTTGGGGTCGCGTTGCGGATTGTAGAGAACGCTAACCCCGCGATTGGTCAATTCGTCGATAATCTGCCGATCTTCCGAGCCTTCTGAAATGTCGATGCGATTTTCCCAGATGCCTACTGTGGTTAAACTAGTGAGGTCAATGAGAGGGCTGATATCTTGTATCCAATTATTGGATAATCCTAGGGAGGTGAGATTTGGCAAATTTTGCAGGTTTGGAATATCGACAATCTGCACTGCGTCTAAGCTGAGAATTTCCAATCTTGTAATACCGGTTATTGGCGAGAAGTCTTCTATTGGATTGGAGCCAAGTCTGAGCAGAAAAAGATTGCTCAGTCCGCTCAAAGGGCTGAGGTCCGTGATATTGTTTTCGGATAGGATAAGGTTCCCCAAATTCGGGAGCTGGGCAAGGGGATTGATATCGCTTATTTGATTACCGCTAGCATGGAGAACTCTAAGGCTTGAGATATTCGCTAATGGGCTCAGGTCGCTTACATTCGCATTGGTGATAAATAGATTGGTTAAATTGGGAAGCGAACTCAGTGGGCTTAGATCGCTTACCGGGTTGTTTTCCAGCCTTAACGATGTCAGCGTGGAGAACCGCTCCAATCCCGTTATATCAGCGATGCCTTTATTTTGAATATCTAATTCCGTTAAGGGAATAACGTCTTCGCCTATAATCGTTCCAGTCGGTTTGCCTATAGCTTCTCTTATGGCGATTTCAAGATTCGCGTCGGGAATGATGACCGGATTTGGATCGGCGTTTGGAATGTATTCCACATCCACTCCGTCAAGAATCAATCCATCGATAAAAGCGCGATCAGGCGATTCTGGCGATATATTGATCCGGTTGCCGTCCACGGATAAGCTTTCCAGGCTTGTGTATCCGAAAATTGGTGAAAGATCATCAATCTGATTGTTGCTTAGGGATAGGTTTCGAGTTGTGGTGAAGCCGCTTATGGGGCTAAGATCCACTATCTGATTATTCTGCAAATTAAAATTTCCGGGGCTTTGAAATCCGTTTAGTGGACCGAGGTCTGAAATTTGGTTGTCGCGAAAATCCAATAGACTCCAGCTGTTGCCCGTAAGAGGACTCAAACCACTCAGGTCGGCTATCTCATTCATATCCAGACGTAGAATGAATAGTTTGGTGAGGCCTCCTAGAGGACCTAGGTCCGAAATCTGGTTGTTCGCCAGAATGAGATTTCCCAAATCCGTCAAACCGCTTAACGAGCTCAAATCGGAAACCTGATTCGAGCCTAGCCATAAAACAGTGAGTTTAGTCAATCCGCTTAGCGGGGCGAGGTTGCTAATCTGGTTTCCCACCAGTTTCAGGCTGGTCAAGTTAGTTGCCTTGTCTAATCCCGTTAGATCAACGATGCCAGCCGATGGGGCGTCGAATTGGGTGAGAAGCAACATGTCCGCTTCCGTGATATCGCCGGTCGGTTTTTCCAGGGCGGTTCGGATTGCCGCTAGAAGGTTCGCGTCCGGAATGTTTACCGTTTGAGCGTGGCAGGGAAGGGCGAAGGCAAGGACAAAGCCTAGGAGGGCTAAGAGCTTTGGCGATCGAGACTTGGTTTGACTTCTAAAAAAGGCGCGAGGGTCAGACATTGTCGTTCCATGCAATAGACTCTCTTGGCTGACGCAATCTTTCCTTTGAAGGGCGGAATCGTCTCCGCGTTTCAGGAAGGCTAGCCGAGTTCTCTTTTCCTCAACGACATCCAGATGGCCGCCGCCTTTTCCTCGGCGATCGCCTTGCTTTCGGCAATCGCCTTTTGCCGTTCTTTGAGATTGTCCTCGGCGATCCTGGCTAAGTCGTCTAGGTTGTAGAGAAACACGTTGTCGAAATCTTCGCAGCGCTGATCGATATTGCGCGGCAGTCCAAGGTCGACCAGGAAGATCGGACGGTCTTTTCGTTTTAGTAGCAAGGGCTCTAAATCCGATTTGGTTATAATGGGCGACTCGGCATCGGTTGAGGCAATCACAATGTCGTGACGATTTAAATACGACGGCAGGTCTTCCAGACTTAAGGGGGTTCCGCCCCAGCTTTCGGCTACCTCGCTGGCTCGCTCTCGGCTGTGACTTGCAATGCCGAAACGCGAGACGCCTCTACTCTTGAGAGCTTTCACTGTCTTCTCGCCAATGTCTCCTGTCCCGATGACTAGAGCGGAGGTTTCGGAAAGTCTGCCAAAGATGCGAGCGGATAGATCGACGGCAACATTGGAGATGTTGATTTGTCCTTGGCCGATGGGAGTGGTGTGTCGAATGAGCTTAGCCGCTTGAAAGCTTTTCTGGAAAACGCGATTTATCACTTTGCCCGCTTGCGAATGATCCTGGCAGCAAGCGTAGGCCTCCTTGACTTGGCCGAAGATCTCCGCTTCGCCCGTGATCTGCGAACGCAATCCTGCCGAGACCTCGATTAAATGCTCAATGGCTTCCCTCCCTCCGCTGATTTTGGAATGATTGTTGACGCGCATGAAGTCCAGTTCGTGAAAAGAGCTAAGCGTTTGGATCAAGTGTTTGCCATTGGTTTCCGTTTGAGGTAGGCAGGCGTAGAGCTCGAATCGATTGCAAGTGCTCAAGATAAGCGATTCGCGAGCGACTCCACTGTCATTGAGCGACTGATACAAATGGCATATTTTTTTACTGTCCAAGGAATAGCGTTCTCGTTCTTCGAGTGGAACGTGTTCATGATTGATGCTTAAAAGCAGGAAGGCTTGTCGATCGGAGCTCATGAAACGAGAGCATCGGGAGGCGTTTCAACTTCCTTCGGAGGCGCTTCTTGATCGACTGCCTCAAGACTGGTAAGGGCCGCAAAGAAGAAGAGAATGCATATCCACGAGAATCGCTTTGAGGAGATGGATTGGCGTATTCTGATGACAAGCAGGATTCCGTATGCAAGCCAGACCACCAAAGTCATGGAGAGCTTTAAGGCGTCAACCGATGAAAGATCGCTTAGCCAATAAACGCTGCCGATCGCTAGGGAAACCGTCAGGATGATAAAGCCGATCCATAGTAGGCGCGTATTGATCTGAGCCAGATCTACTATAGAGGGCATGAAAGGGAAGAGGCCGCCCACCGATTTCGTCTTCAAGCTGCGGCTTTGCAAAAGATACATTAACGAAGTCAGTGCCAGAATTCCAAATACGCCGTAGCTGAAGAGGGCAAGGGCGGCATGCATTTCAATCCATGGGGAATCTCCGAAAATAGAGAATCGCTCGGAGGCATCCCAAGAGGGAATCGCTAGCGAAAGAATGGAGAAGATCGTCGCGAAACTTGAAGTGAAGACGCCAAGCAAGCTGACTCTAAAGGCGGGTCCGACGAAAATATAAAGACATATAGCCGACCACACCATGAATTGCACCAGCTCGAAACGGTTGGCTAACGGACACCCTCCGTATTCCAAGCCTCGGGCATAGAGTCCAATGGTCTGAAGTATCCAGCCGAAGCATACGAGCCCCAGCATGTAGGGGCGGCCGGTTTTGCGTTTGAGTTTAAGCGCCGAGTAGGCTCCTAGGACGAAAGACGAAGCGAAGACCACCGTTGCTAGGAGGATCCATTGCCTGTCTTCCAGTCCGAGTAGGTTCATTCGTAGAGGATTCTCAATCGCGACGAAAAACCGCTAGTGCTATTAGTATCCGATACTATGCGACATGCTTCATCAAGAAGATGCCTATAGGAAATGCGGAGCTTATTTCTTGCTCGCCTTTTCCTTCTCCCTTTTGCGGGAGAGGTAGGCTTTGCGGCGGATACGTTTTACTTTTTTTCTGTGCTGTTGTCCCATGTATTGTATTTTTTGTTATAAAGGGGTGTGATGTTTTTCTAGAATATCTGGTTTAGAATCTATCCCCAAACGCATCTTGGCTACCGTTGCGAGCGAAATCGCTTCCAGGCCGTTTGGTCAAGCTCCTTAAGGCAAGGCTAATTTTTAGCGCTAGGCGGCGTCATGTCAAATCGCGGAATGGATACATGAATTCGCTGATGATACTCGTCGATGCCATGAAAGCTGCCAATCGCCGAAGCTTGGCCTGACGCCAGATGGAAGCTGTTGTAGGAAAAACGCTCTCCTGGACCCAGCTCGGGCTCTTCTCCCACGATTTTATCTCCTTCCACGATCAGCCGGTCTCCATCCTCGCTGTTGGTGATGATCCACTTGCGTCCAAGAAATTTCACCCATCGATCGCTATTGTTTTCAATAGTGAGGAAATAGACGAAAACGTGGGGCGTGTCGGGAGAAGTGTTGGCTCCGCCAAAATGGTAA
>JANQRT010000075.1 GCA_028284385.1 Opitutaceae bacterium
ATTATAAACCTGGAAAGACGATTATTGCAGGAACAGGAGGTAAAATAAAATTTCTCACAGTTAAAAGGGGGTCAATTTGCCTAATTTTCCAGGGGGGGGGACGGGGTACACCCGAGGGAAAAATTTCCAGTGGGGTTTTGTGGCGACGCGGAGGCTTGCGTTCCGTGTGCTTCCGGACGGACAGATCGATGGCGGTTCGCGGAAGGCGGCTTCGACGGGAACGCTGTCGCTGCGGATGGCGGCGGGTGTGCGTGTGTACTCGGTGCAGGTGGCGCCGGTGTTGGAGCGGGTGTTGAACCTGCAGCCGGCGACGGGCTTTATTTCCTCGCTCATAGTGCCAACGCCTCAGGGCATGCAGCGTTTGACGGAATGCGACGAACACGACGGCTTTACGGGGTGGACGGCGGACTACTGCACGACACCCTCGGGCAAGCCAGCGACGAGCCTGGAAGAGGATACGGGAGACGGTCACAGTGCGCGTGAGACGTTCCTGCTGGCAGGCAACGCGCTGGACGAGGCGGTGCTGAAGCTGACGTTGCGCACGGGTGTGCATCGTGTGTGGGCAGGCATCGGTCAGCCGAGCGTGGTGAATCCGGCAAACCAGGTGACGGTGGCGGACAGTGCAACGCCGGGTGTGACGACGAACGTGTTCGGCGAGGAGCATCGTGGAACGTACGACGGAGCGGAGCCTTCATGGCGGACGGGCCGCGCGGATCAGAACATCGGCAAACTGACGGATGTGCAGGCGGACCTGCTGATCACGGCGGGAACGGCGACAGAGGACACGGCACTGGCATGGGTGGCGGTGGCGTTCAATGATGTGGACACGGACAACGATGGTCTGCTGAACAGCGTGGAGAGGAAGCTGGGAACGAATCCGCTCGACGGCGACAGCGACCGGGACGGCCTCGGGGATCAGGAAGAGGTGCTGTACGTGTTCAAGAACGCCACGGTATTCGATGCGGCCGGTTTGCCTCCGGCGACGGACGCAACCTGGGGCGAGTTCCTCTCGCGGATGGCTCTTGATGCGGACACCGACGACGATGGTCTTCTCGATGGCGAGGAGACGCTCGTCGACGCGGATTTCGATGGACTGCCCAACGCGCTGGACATGGACAGCGACCACGACAGACTTCTTGACTGTCTTGAAGCGGGCGTTTCCAAGGACGGCCCGTTTATTGTCCGTCCCGTCGATGGTGAATTCGTTGTTCTCAATAACCTTCCGCCCGCGGGCGCCTATCGCAACGCCCGCGGCACGGACGTGACTTTCCTGAAGATGTTCGATTTCGAGGCGATGCGATTCGGAGTGACGTACGGATATGTCGACGACAATCTGGATGTGGGCGTTCAGCCGCAGGTTTTCGATCAGGACAACACATCAACGACCGATCCCTATCAGCGCGACACCGATGGCGATGGATTCAGCGATGGCGGCTTGATGAGCATCGACGGAATTCAGCTCCGCGGCGAGGATCACAATGCGGACGGCTTGTGGGATCGGACAAACTCAGGCACGCAGGCCACAGTCACGTACAACGAGACAGACCCCGCGAACATCGACAGTGTGCCCGGAGGTGGTTCGATCAATCCCTTCCCGAAAGATACGGACAACGATGGCCTGCCGGATTTCATGGAGTTCAACATCGGAACGGACAAAGAACATCGTGATTCTGACAACGACGGCCTCTCGGACTTCGAGGAATTCTCCGGCGCACGGTACGGCACGAGCATGGATACCGTTGATGCGAATTCACCGCGGTTTGAAACGAATCCGCTCGATCCGGACTCCGACAAAGACGGGCTGCCGGACGGATTGGAACTCGGAAGGACGATGGGGATATCAGACCACGGCATCTACAAGGGAACGGACACTTCAATTTCAGACGACTACGCTGCAAGCGGTAGTGGCTGGGATGGTAACCACGCGGACTGGACAACCGTTGTTGCAGGACTGACGCAACAGCAGCTTGACGAACTGACGTTTGAATTTGAGGATGAGGATGAAGTGACGAGAATCTACCCAAGATTTATTGCAGACGCAGATTCAGATGATCTGCGAACTCGTACCCATCCGCTGGAATGGGATACGAACTTTGACGAGCGGCCGGATGGTTTTCAGGACAAAAACCGAAACGGTGCTTACCTATTGGGAGGCATTCCGGAAGCCAATGAGGAGGATGCAGTTATTGGGTGGTATGGAGTACAGTACGCTCTCAATCCAGTTGGACTTACCCCTGCCGCATTTACCATTCCCTTATTGGCTGAAGATCAGGTTCATCTTCTTGATTATGAAATTGTGGCTTTCAATTTTGGATCTAGTGAAGATTCTTACGCTCTTCGGGCTGAGCCACATGGATCTCTTCTGATCAGACCGAATAACATTTCCCGAATCTCCCACGGCCAGGTGGTCAATATTGAACTCGAATCGACAAGGAAGGAATTGAAAGGGTCACTCATTGCAGATTCGAATTACTTGGGCCAAAAGGGAATGTCCTCAGGATCTATTGATAAGGATTTTGAGTCTTGGGAGATTTTTGAAATAGGAATTCAAAACTGGGTAAATGCGAAGACACGTCTTTATTCGGCAGGGCCTGGTGCTGTAACAACATTTTATGAGCCGAGATTTCCTCTCAACCGAATATCGTACTACGAAGGAGACGGTGAAACCAAACCAGGTCTTATTCAGCGAATGCTGGGTGTTCCTTGGACGATAGGTGGCAATGGGGAAGGGAGTTCTCCCTTTGGAACGGTTACGGTCAATTCGATCTACTATCCGCAGCTAAAAGTCTATTTTGCCGCATCTACATTGTCACAGCGGAGAACGCGTTTTGGAGAGGTCTTGAGTGGCGAAATCAATGCGTATGAGAAACATGATATGCCCGCCAGCTCTTTCGAAATGGAGTTGAGCCCGAATGGGAAATACATGACGACCGGTTGTGCGACTAAAGAGGATGTTGAAGCCATTATACCTAAGATAGACGATCTCGGTTGGTGGACTTATGATGGTGGATTGGACGTGGTTTTTGTGTCCAAGTATGCCAATGCGGAATGGTGGGATATTCCGGGAGATGTTCTTCGAAACTTTGTTCAAGCAAGAGAAGCGGAGGGGGAGTCGTTTAACCCTCCACCGGATGGACGCTCATGGCCAAGATACGAGATACACGGGCAAGCCTTGGGGGGGGAATCGTCGGTTCACCTTGCAACGGGGCGCAATATCAGAGAAGGGGATCATGTTGTTGTCGTTACGGATCTTGCCTTCAACAATTCGGTAAAACGCCTCACGACTGGAATTAGAGGTGACGGTTTTGACTATCTTGATACCCCCCATGAAATGCACCACTATGGCAATAATGGAAATGGTGTTGGATTGTCTCCAAAAACTGAAGAGAGAGTGGCGATACAGAGCGGAGCAATAACACTGGCTCACGAATTAGGACATGTAATTGTGGACAGCATAAAGGCAGTGGCCGTGTATGATGGATTTGTGGAGGGAAGAGGATTGCACTGGGACGATAGAAATAGCTTCCATAGAAATAAGCTTATGCGAAATTTCGGCCCTGATCAGACATGGTTATATAACGAATATTCAATTGGAATCGACCTTGAGTATGATTGGCATCGAGTTGCGCCTACAGTCGAAGAAATCCCAGACTACATTTACATAGGTTATCCAGAAGAGAGAGAGCTATTCCGAGATGAAATTGAAAGAAAGTGGGGCGCTCTTGCCATCCCATTTCCATGAGTATTATTCATGAAACAGTTAATCCGCAGATCGCACATGCCACTGTTCGTCTATCTGGTCTTCATCGGCTTGGTCGGAGCAGCATCTTGTTTTTCAGTTGATGTGGAGGTTGTTTCAGGGCATGAAAAAAAAATTGTTTTCTCTAGTGAGAGGACTTTGGAAGAAACTTACCTGAAATACGCGAGAATGTATCGCCCCCCGTTCAATAAAGGGTTTCCTGCTTATTTAATGCTTCGATCTTTGTCGCTTTTACCTTTGTTGGCCATCTTTAATCTTTGGTTTTTTAGACTGGTTCCCATGGCGAAGACCGGACTTGTGGATCAATATCGGGTGTTGCCGGAAGACTGGTCTCGTAAGATTGTTTCGGAAGGATTCAAAGAATTCCGTCTCATGTTAGAAATGGGTGCACTAATGCTTGTCATTGGTGAAGTGGTCAAGTCATTCTGGGACTATATGTCAATGAGTCTTCTGATCTCTCGGAACACGGCGGGATTGATTATCGTTCCCTTTCTTGCATTTTGTACTCTGTCGTTTGTTGTGCTCATGGTTGGATGTGCGCAATTAGCCATTTATTCAAGTTCAAGTTGGAATTGGATTCGTCACAGCTCGATTGTTACCTATCTACTGCTTCTGTATTTTGGATACAACGTTCTTCACATGAGTTCAGGACAATTGCTTAGGGAAGAGAGATTGTCCGGACTTGGATACTATCCAGCTCTCCTTTGTGTCGTAATGGTGATGTTCGCGGTAGCGGTGATTATGCTTCGGCGAAGATATCAAAGGAAACAGATGTGACTGGTGTGACCCAAAATTAAGGAGGCCGAAAGTCCAAGCAGCGTTCGAGTTTTGCCATGGCAACCGTGAAGCTCGGTATTTTTACATCTTGTGTTAATTTGGAATCACGTGAGAGTTGTTTGTCGTCATTCTCGAGCAACTGGAGATGTCACGAGGCATGGGAGTTCAACAGCCACATCGATAATCCGGACTTAAACACACCCTTGAACGAGCTGTGTCATCCATTGTGGATCTTGCATGACTTTGAGGCTGAGAGAGCTCGAAATAGGGCGAGGGATATTATTGGCCGATCTGTTGGGCGCATATGATTATGGGCGTTATATCATCCATGACTTTGCGCGTGAAGAAGACATGTTTCGCATTTTCAATTCTATTGATTGCTTCAGATATACTTGTCTAGGAAATCCGCCAGAAATAAGCTCGAACAGTTGAAGCTCCATCCGGTTAACTGAAGGAGGTGTTGTGTTACAATCTAGGCACAAGACGGCATTCCGCGTGCTGGCGATGACCTTGGTTATCGCAGGATTTGTTTGGATTTGCATACGGGTTGGTTTAGAGTTTTCATCGCATTCGGAGAGTTCTTGGATAAAGAAGGAGATGAACTTGATGACCTTACGGCTGTCAGCAATAGGGGAATCTCTTGAAGTGGCGGGTGTTGGCCCCGAAGCACAGATTGAACTTCCAGGTTACTTGGCAGAAGATGTGTGGGGTCGGGTAGTGCTGGTAACTAGTTCGAAGGGATACATACCCTAGTTCAGATCGGCACGATCAAGGCAAAGCCAACAGTTGGTTTTCAACCATTTCTGAACTGCAGACTGGAAGCCCTCACAGCATATATCCCAGACGGGTTCGGAGATTTTGTACGGGATGCAAATCCAAACGATAGTTTGGAGCCAATTCTTCGAGATGACCTTGGCTATCAGGTAATCAAGGATGATTCTCTTTCTCTGCAAGGCCTTCAGCGATTGTTGCTAACTCGACCATTGCTGAAAGTCGTACATATATATGCACATAATTGTGTCGCAGTGAATGAATCGATATTGTATCTTCCTCAAACAGAAAGCCGTTTCGATAGCAATGAGCCCTTCACGCCGAACCTTATGGAGGGTCTGATTGCTCAAATAAGACAAGAGAAGCTACAAGCAAATTGGGAGCCGAGACTGTGGCTTGTGCATATGAACGCATGTTCTACTTACAACTGGAATCTTTATGGAAACACTGGGAAACCCTTGTTTCAGGTTTGGGCTGAACTCTTCGGAGCCCAGTGGTTTGTAACCAACAGGGGGTATATGTATAAGGACAGCCTTGAGTACACACGTGCCTCATACCGGAGAATGGACTTTGAGCATCCAGATTATGCGCTTGATACTACAGTCCCGATCTTGGAAGCCGAAGCAGCAAGAAACAGAAAAGTGCTACAGTCATGTACACCCGAACAAGCGTTCCAACATGTCTGGGTAAACTCGAGGGCAACTGATTCCTATCTTGCAACGCATCCTGTCACATACTATAATCCTAAGGCTTGGGATACATTCTACGGTTTCATATGAGCAGAGGAACAACCCGAGCAGGTTGTTCCTCTGCGCCTTATGAAAAGTCCGATTCATTATATAGATTTGGACACAAAGCTTGGAAGAAATTGAAGAAAAGGAGAGAAACAATGCAGGCTTTCTGCCGCATGCTTGAACTATACTGTAAGCCATGCTCATTAACAACTAAACACAATACGTGCGGATTGTGCAGTTGTCTTCTTCGACTGCCGTTCGCAAGCGTTGTTTTTATCCTCCTGATTGTTTTATTTGTCCTACACCCGGATAGACTGCGAGGAGTCGAGCTGGAGAAGGACAAGGAGAAGCTGTTTAGTTGTCTTCTTCCCGAGTCTGGGCTTTGGCAGGGCGGAAGCGACGATTGCTTCGGTGTTAAAGCGAAACCTGAAGCCCTCGAAGATGCCTCGGAGATTCGTTACTTTCTGCCGCGGTCTTGCTATCCTCTATCAGATAGAGTGACGGTCGACCCTTTAGTAGAAGGTAAAATATATGCCAATGAAGACTATGAAGTCTATCTGTGGCAGAGTATGAAAGATAATTATTTCCATTTCAAGAACGAGTTCCCTCTTGCTCTGTTGCAGTTCGAAAATCGGGAAGAGGCAAATGTTCTAGGCTATGGCGTAGATAATCTATTGAACCAGAATGATGTCAGAGCTCTGATCGTAAGAGCTGTTTCTTGCGTTCTTGATGAATCATGGCGTGAGTCTGCATCACAGGTGAGATGGGACAGACCAAATGAGGTGGGCCCTTTCAAGCAGCTTGGAATGTGTTGGTATGAAGGAGAGTGGATTCATGAGTCGAGCAATGGCATAGTGTATGTAGCATGTACAATTTGCTGGCATGATGGCACGATCATCGTTTTTTCTGTATCTAATCAGTTGTTGATGCAGCCGAGTGATGTTTTCTTCTCGCAAACACATGCAAGACACAGATATCCTCTTGAATTGTCGCCTCTTACAGAACCTAAAGACATAAATGAAAGAAGAGATCTACCGCGGGAACCCTGAAGGGTCTCAAAATGTACACATCTCTCCCAGGTTCAACAATCTGCACGCTATCTGTAATGATTTGTTTCTGCAATGGATTTCTCCGCGAAACGGAATTCGATCCCCCGGTTCTTTCCGGCTCAGCCTCGATTTCTAATCCGATTTTGGTCTTGAGCTTCCTGCTTTGGGAGCAGAGGATCGCCGGTTCGAGTCCGACCACTAAAGACCGATCGGGGGTTGCTTTTCTGCGTATCTTCTGACAGAAAAGCTGCGACACTGCTTTCTCCTTCGTTGCCAGCGACAAAATGGGCAAACTCCAGTCCCAGAAATCCTACGAAACTACGACGCTCCAGTTCTCCGGAGAATGTTGTATGGTTGAATTCCTTGGCGCCCGGTCCTTTTCTCGATGCAGCGTGAGTGATATACGAATGCCAACATGTCAGTGAAAAGCATTTTTGTTTGCACTGCACCTCCTAAGTGCTTACTAAGATATGTAATAGTCAACTATGTCCCTAGTCTTCGCTCAGCTGTATCTTGGAGCAAGAAAGCTGGCGGAGAATCGAAAAGGAGCTAAAGCGATGACCTTTATCGTTCGTGTATCAGCACTACTTCTAACCCTCTTGGCACTCACTGCAGCCTCCGCAATCGGCGAGATCCCTGAGGGATACTATGAATCCGCAATCGGAAAGACCGGCGAGAGTCTTAAGAATGCTCTTCACGACATCATCGATGATCACGATGAGCTCAGCTATGATACCGCCTACGACGCCCTTGAAGTCTTGGATGCTGATCCGGCCAATTCAGAGAATGTTATCGGCATTTACAGCAGATTTCGAATGGATGCAGATGAGCAATATCATGACGGCGATGGATGGGTTCGCGAACATGTGTGGCCACAGTCCTTCGGAAACTTTGGAAGGACTGCAGGAGCTGGGACGGATCTGCACCACTTGAGGGCAGCCGACGAATCCACTAACAATCACAGACGAAACAGATCGTTCGCGTCAGGGGGAGACGAATACATAGACAGACGCGGATCGCATCGGGGTGCGACTCAATCAAAGAAGGGGCGCGGCGTTTGGACGTGGGAGCCTCCGGACACTGTCAAAGGTGACGTGGCCCGCATGGTACTTTATATGACAACTCGATATGAGGGAGATGCCGGAGAACTTGATCTGGAACTTGTTGAAGAAATACAGCGGCAGAGTGATAATGAACCACGCCTTGGAGTGCTTTCGGCGATTCTCTCCTGGCATGTGTCCGATCCGGTCGACGATTCGGAGAGAATCAGAAACGACCTGATTTTCGAAGAGTACCAGAAGAATCGAAACCCATTCATCGATCATCCTGAGTTTGTGGAGCTCATCTGGGGTTCCTCCCCGGTCGAGCCTGTTGAAGAGGGTGTAGTGCCTGTAGCAGAGATTTCCTCGACAATTGAAATCGGAACGTATAATCTCTACTGGTTGGGTGTTGCGAATCGATACGCGCAGGGGCTGAGAACTGAGGAGGATGTCGAGCGAATCGCAGACTTTGTTACAGAAGATCTGGACCTTGAAGTGATCGCCTTTCAGGAAGTGAATACAAGTGAAGATGAAATGCTCGACGATGATACGGAGCAGTCGACTCAACAGTATCAATGGCTAAAGAGTCACATGGAGGATGATGGCTACGTCTTCCTTGAAGGATCGACTGGTCGTTCGCAAAGGGTTGTCATTGCGTATGATGCCAATGAGGTTACATTGCTGGAATCGGCCAGAGAACTCGAAGTAAGTGACTGGTTCAGACTTGGAAGTCGTCGCAGTAGTAATCTTCGAAAGCCGCTCGCCGCGAAGTTCCAAGCGGGCAGTTTCGACTTCTGGCTGATTGCGGTTCATCTGAAGTCGCAGCGAGGAGGTGATTTCTCAGACTACGTCCGTACGCAGCAAACTAGCGAGTTACTGGGAGTAATTGACGATCTTATAGCTGAAGACGGCGAGCAGGACATCATTCTCGCCGGAGACTTCAATGCCGAGGCCACTGATGAGTCTATTGAAGCACTCTACTGGGTTGGAGATTTTCAGACCCAAGCATGGCCCTCTCGTCGTACATCCAATTCGAATGATGCTTCTTATCTGATCGGTAGCTTCGCATCTCTCATCGATCACATCATGGTCAGGCCTGCAGTAACTCAGGAGCTTGTTCAAAGGAGCACCGTGGTCTTCAATCCAACAGGTACTCCCAACTATACAGCGAAGTACTCGGACCATGTACCCGTGTTTACAAGTTTCTCGACGGAGGCGAGTATCGATTAATCTGATGCAATCAGCCGAACATCTTCGGTTGCTGTTGCATGATGGTACCCATCTATCCCAGATTCAACGATTTCCACCCTTTCCGCAAGGATCCGTCTCCACAACCGAATTCACACGAAAGCAGATATCGATACCTGTCTTCGGAAGACGCCAGAATGTAAAATGTGTGCTGAACGTGCTCTCAGCGTGTACTGTCGATTTACAAGTCCCGTTTTTCAGAAAAAACTCCCTGCCTTGGGAGCATGGGGTCGTCGGTTCGAGTCCGACCATAACCCGGGAGCCATGACCTGATGGGGTACCAGGATGTTCCCTGTTCTCCCGGATTCAACGATCTCCACGGGGATTTGTTGCTACAGCGGAACTCTCGGATAAGCGCAGTTCGATTCCTCAGCTCAACGGAGCGGAACGAGGAGTCATCCGTTCGAGTTCGGCCAACCGTTCCTGACTCCATTTCAGTCTGGCGGAGGAGGATGCAACGTCATGGCATTACCTGAAGTGCGGAAAGCACCTCCCGCAGGTTTGCATTGCATGATTGCGAGCGTTTGTACGGAGAGTCGCGTTCAAGTCGGGGGCTGCCACTACGATTTCACCAAAGCTCAACCCTTCCGAGACGAGATCATATTCCATCTCCTCAAGTATCCGCAGGAATTCTCGATTCACCGTATCGTCTTGTTTGTTGGCGGTAGAGCAAGCCTTGTAAGCTGGAAATCAATTGTCCAACAGGCTGAGCAGGTGCAGCAAAACAGCTACGAGGTTTTGAGGAAGATGAGGATGGTGCACATTCCAGGTTCTTTAAAA
>JANQRT010000006.1 GCA_028284385.1 Opitutaceae bacterium
AATATCTGCCCTAGAGAAATCCGCAGGGAGTGTAGGACCAGAAGTAAGTAACTCATCTAGCTCAGAATCAAAGTCAAAATCATCAGGCTGCTTGCCATTTGTAACGGTGCTTTTTCCAAGCACTCGCATCCGTACAAATTCAGCTACACTCACCCCTAGAGTTTTGGCGGCGTCTTGAATTGCCTTCGCTGTTTGGTCATCGAGTTCAATTGTGCTCATGGGATAATTATAGCACGCTGGCTACGAGTCGGGCAAACTGATTGTACCGAGAATTGGAGTGTGTGGGCAAGATTCTTAAGAAGCAATCGGTTTGTCGATAGCTACGAGCCTAGTCCGCACTCCCGTTTCCCGAAACGCTTCTACGCCACGAAAAGAATCCTCTGGGAGCTGCTCGCTCTCACCGGCTACGCCAGCGAACCACTCCCGAAACTGCTCTGAATTCTTGTCAGAGCGAAAGAACGGGCCTTCACTCATCACGCTTACGAGTCTTCCACCTGGCCTTAGAAGCCGGTATGCGTGCTGGACGTGTTCGGCGTCTTGTCCCTTCTCAAAGGGCGGATTCATGATGATTCTGTCGTACTCGCCGCCGTGTTCGAGGAAGCCCGAAAACTCCACGCGATGCCCCTTCGCTGAAAGTACGTCTGAAAGTGCCTGGTTTAGCTCCAAGGCCGTTACGGTGGCGTCTGGGTGGCTCTCCCGGAGTGAATCGAGGATATCCCCTTTGCCGCAACTTGGCTCAAGTACGTGAGCAGCAGGCGGGATTTCTGCTAGCTCAAGCATTTGGCGAATGACCGGGCCTGGCGTTGGGAAGAATCCAGGCAGGTTTTTTCCAAGTAGCTCCCGTTCAGCGATTTCTACTGGGTCATCGGATCGCTTGGCTCCAACAAGTGGGAGAAGCTCCCTAAGAGCCATCCTAAGTTCAGGTAGGCTAGAAATGTTTGCGGTCTGAAGCCGTTTGTAGAGAGCGAGCGTGCGTTCCAGGTACTGCGTGTCGTAACCAACGGAACGTGCTCTAACGAAAAACTCCAAGAGCTTCGCGATAGTGGTTTCGCTTTTCACGGTCAAAAAATCGGACGAGTCTTTGCCGGAAAGAAGTTTCGCGGCCCAGCGGGCTGCATTCTTGCAACCATTTTTCCCGGAGACGACTCGGACACACTGAGCAAGATTAGAGACGTAGAAACTTGGATACGGATACTCAGCAAAACGAATGTCCTCGTCGGTTACGAGCCGCTGGTCCATCGCTTCACGTTCAGAGAAGCTTAGCGGCTCTCGGTGTCCCGCTCTTGCTTCCTGCTCTACGTGCTGATTGTGGTTCGTCCTGGCTCTACGAAGCAAGGCCATTAGCGTTTCAACGTGAGTCTTGTGGCGAATGCCGTCTAGGTACTGCGCTTTGCCTGCTTCAAGTTTTTCGGCAACAAGCCTGAGTGTCTTTGCAGTCCGCTGGTCAGCGCAGGCTCTACCTCGGATGCCGGCAGCCATCTCTGCTCTACGGACCGTGTTCTTTAGCTTTTCGGCATCGGCGGCAAGCGTTTCTTCGGCTCTGGCTTCAAGGGTCTCTGCTAGAGAAAGAAGCCTTTCGGCTGCGGTCTCTTCTTTTCTGGTCTTCCTCGTAGCAAGTTCCTCGGACCGGTCAACGTCGCAGGCAAGGAGTGCAGCAAATTTCCCTGCAGACTCCTTGCTTGTAAACTGAAATCCAGCGTCATCTCGTTTGAAAGATGAATACCAACCACCAAGCTGCTTGGCTTTTGAAAGTAGCTCTCGGTAGGTGGCCCTCTCTACTCGCTCGCTCATCTGACAAATCCAGAGCGGGCATTTCCTTCTGTCGTGGTAGCCTTCTTTAATCGTGATTTGAAACGATGCGTCTAGCTCGCTTTCAAATTGCGTAACCGTGCTGCTTCGTTTCTCGCTCGCTCTCTGCTTCTTTGATTCATTAGCCCGAAGCGTGTCGTAGCGAAGTAGCTGCTCGTCGGTTAGTGATGATTCACCTTTTTTCTGGCAGAAAGAATAGAATTCTTCACGTGTCTCTGGGTTTGTAAGACACTTCTCGTCTGCGGCTTTCTTTTCAGCAACGCTTCTTGCGTAAGCTGCAAGGTCAGCGTTGGTTACGGACCGGGCAATCTCGGCGGCTTTTCCTTCAAGCGTTTCTCCTGCAAAGGGCTGGTAGGAAATCGTTTCGCCGAGCGTGAAGATGCGAAGTGCGGCTCGGTAAACAAAGAGAACGTTGTCGCTCTTTGTGCTACGCCTTGCATCAAACGAACCGAAGTAGGCTGCAAGCTGCTTTAGCTTCGTGGCGTTGTGCTTGCTCGTTAGGTCTTCCGTGAAAGCGTTCTTGCTTTCAAAAAGCCTGGTAAAGACGGCCTGAAATTCGCTAGCGGTGATTTCGCCGCCTAGAATTCTTTCGTAGGTCTCGTTTACCTCGAAAAAGAGAACGGGTTCGCTCGAACGCTGCGGCTCTGATTCTTTCGCAGCGGGCGGAAGTGTTGGCGGCGTGGGTTCGGTGGGGGAATTTTCAAAATCGAAAGTACGCTGGGTGTGGGTCTGAAGAGTCGATTGATTTGCCATCCCACAGGGTGCCACGACCTCAAATCTTAAGCAAAGTTGTTTGGTGTTATTTCCATCATTCATCATTCCTTTCCTTTTCACCTGGCCCGGCCACCTGGCGTTGGTTGTTCATCTTTGAGCTTGCCGGATGCTCACCCGATGTGTGGCACGGCAAGTCAAGGGGAAGCCTTTTGCGAAGCAAAAGCAGCAGCGTAGTGGCCCTTGACGCCGTGCTAAGATGGGACAAGCAGACGGAGAGAGAGAAAGTCTCTAAACAAAAAATTAGCTTCCTGGGCCAGGAATAGCCGACGAGAGCTGTCGTCTTAAGGGCGCTCAACGTTGGCGTCGAAGGAAGAGCAAGGAGTAAAGTATTCGACCGAAGCGGGGAGGTCTGTTACAATCCCCGCACCACACTTTTCGACTACCATTTACATGGCGTTTGAAGAGGAAGCCGTGGCGAGCGAATCAACGCTTAGAAAATTCTATGTGGGTTCAAAATCCGATGACGGAGAAACGCACGAGATGTACAGGCAAGTGATTCTCAAGCGGCATATCGAGCGGCAAATTATTGATGCGAAGGGGAGGTAGGAGAGCGATGAGACTGAAGACATTCACGGTCAAGAACTACAAGGTAATCGATGACACGGAGGAAGTTCCGGTCGATGAGAAAGTAACCGCGTTGGTCGGAAAGAACGAAAGCGGAAAAACCGCAATTCTTCGTGCCCTCTGGAAGAGCAAGAACGTTGCCGGAGCGAGGTTTGACAAGCTTTTCGATTATCCGCGAGACAGATATTCTCGGGATAGAAAGAAGACGCAGGAGGTCTCAGTCCTTGAATTTGAGCTGAACGACGAAGAGCATTTAGAGTTAGCGGGCGTTTTGTCCGAAGAGCCGTTGAAAGCCGCAGAGACCGTGTCGTACACGACGTCGTACGTTGGTGAGGATGATATCAAGACAGAAGTTTCGTTCGGTGAAAACGTAGAGAAGCTTTGTTTTCGACCAGCGAAGGATGGAATGGACGCTGTTGAAGCTGTGTTCAACGCGATTGATTCGGCGTCGGTGGCCGACGACGCCCTTGCGAAATCGAAAGACGCGTGCATGAAGGGCGTTGATGCAAGTGGATATTTGTGGAACGAGGAGACAATCAACGCATTGGAAGAATTTGGAACAGCGATAGAGACGTGGCTCAAAAGTGACACTGGAACGCGAGACGCGATCGCAAAAAATGAGCGAGCAGCTTTCGCTGTTGTGCTGGCGAAAGCGAAGGAAGGAAATCCGCTTACTCCTGCACAAGAATGGTTTACGAAGAGGATGCCCGCTTTCATTTACTTTGATGATTACGGACAACTCGAAACGAAGATTCACCTGCCGACGTTTATTAGGACGAAAGATGACCCAAATGATAGGCGGGTGCGAACGCAGATGGCCCTGTTCGAGTGGAGCGGTCTCGATCCAGAAGAGATTCTTCAGCTAGGAAAACCAAGTGAAGGTGAGACGCCAGACCAAGGACATAGACGGCTGGAGAAGCGACGAGCCTTGCTCGACTCGGCGTCGTTCTCACTAACTGGCGACTGGGTCGAGTGGTGGGACGACCGAGAGCATACACTTCACTTCGATGTGGATGGAGAAGACTTGGTGCTTAGAGTATCTGACCCAAGAAATCCCTTCCCGATGGCGTTTGAGGAACGAAGTCACGGCTTCCGCTGGTTTTTCTCGTTTTATCTCGTCTTCTTGGTCGAGTCGGAGAAAGCTCACGAGAACACGGTTCTGCTCTTAGACGAGCCGGGACTTCACCTGCATCCGACTCTGCAAACCAAGCTCATTGCCTTCTTTGAGCGGATAGCTGACGGCGGAAATTCCCTCATTTACAGCACGCACCTTCCGTTCCTTGTGGACGGTGACCATTTGGAAAGGGTGCGAACAGTTCACCTATTCGGTTCGGAGCCACAAAAAACGAAGGTGTCGAATGATGTTCGCCCGAGCGGAGACCGTGATACGCTATTTCCGTTGCAGGCGGCGGTTGGCTACTCGATAGCTCAAACGCTTTTCATCGGGAAACGGTCCGTAATCGTGGAAGGAATTACGGACTACTGGTTGATGAAAAGCCTGTCGGACGTGCTTTCTGGGATAGAAGGGTATACGTCACTTGATGCAGAAACAGTATTGATTCCGGCCGGAGGAACTTCAAAGCTGATGCCGCTGGCGTCAATCATGTTCAGCACAACAGGTGTGCACGAACGAAAGCTCCGCGTTCTTCTTGATTCTGATAGGGAGGGCCTTCAGGCGAAAAAGAGGGTCGAGGATTTGTTTGGAGACGATTCGAGTCTGTTGATGCTAGGCAATGCAATATCGCGGGCCGAGGCGACAATCGAAGATTTGCTTCCTCAAGACGAATACGTAAGAGCCGTCGCTGCCGCTGTAGGGAAAGAGGTCACGTTAAATGCCGACGAGAAAAAGGAAGTGACGAACGTTGGAACCCTCAAGAAATCATGGCAGCGGCATGGATGGGGTGAGTTTGGTACTGAACAGAAATCGAGAGTAGCGTTGCACTTGATTGGCGAATGGGGCGGCTCCAGCATTTCGATTTCGGATGAATGCAAGAAACGTGCGTCGGCATTGTTCACGCATATCAACAGTTCGTTTGAGTGACCTGGAGATGCCGTTGGCGGCAGGAGGTTTATCCCCGGGGTAGGCAAACCTTCCCCGGTACAGAAAGAGGGAAGGAAGGGTTTGGGAAACCTTGGGACGATGGTTTCCCAGAGGAAGAAGCGGCCTTTGGCCGTCCATGGTTCACGAAAAAACTCCCGGTGGCCGGGTAGCTGACCACCGGGAGTAAGTGAACCGACCGCAGCTGCCGTTAGGCAGCCTTTTGCTCGAAAATCCAGGTGTGTGCCAGGTCAGCGACTTTCGCAACTACCTGCAGGTCGTCCCTGCCGAATGAAGTCGATTCCTTCCAGGCGTCATCTGCCTTGTAGATTCGAGTGAGGGTTACGCCGAAGCGAATGCCCTTTTCGGTTTCGTTCTTCCAGATTACCGCCTTGATGGTTCCAAGTCGGATTTCATGTGCTGGTTTTTTCTTCTCGTTCATTTTGTTTCTCCTTCAAAAAGTGGTTAACGAACTTACTTCACCCGAAGCTGAGTAAGCTTTGTTGACCGCTGATGGAGAAACGCAGAGAGAGAATCGTGGAAAAAACCCACGGCGAAATTACGCGGAAGAATCAAGGCGATTTCGTAGATGGGCAGAAAACATGAAAAGGGTTGTAGTGAAGGAAGTAGGCGAGTTTTATCAGGTGGGATGAGACAGGAATCGCCCGGAACAATTGGGATTCGCAAATAGGTCACGCGGAACGAGGGTTCCGACACCTGGTTCCTCGCTGGCTCGGGGCGTCTATTGGCGAAAGAGCCTGAAAGCGGTAACAGGTGAACACGCAAGCGGAGCAGGCGCTAGGTCGTGACCGCAAGAACGGTGGAAGGTACAATGGGAAGCATGCACGTAATATTTGAAGGTATCGCTGCCCATCGACTCTGGGAGAACGTCAAGGACTACCTGGACTTGCTTAGGCTGTCGCATGAACTTCAGCGTAAGGGAGATGGTCTGGAGGCCGAACGGGCCATGCAAGCCTTCATGTGGATCTGCTACGCGGGTGGAGGCCATGTCGCTTCGCAGGAGATCCTTGGAAACGAGAAGCGAAAGAATGCGATTGAAAGTACCGATCAGACCTTCTACCGCGTTGTTCGCTCACGTGAGAATCTGACGGTACAGGTGAATTTAGAAGGAGGAAGGAGAGAAATTCTTGAATTTGGCAATGCCATTGGATACTCAGCGGTCGTTAGCCTCAGTGACGAAGGATATCATTGTTACTTGAACAACGATTCTCCCGGATACATGCTGATGGAGAATGCTAAACACATGAAACCATATCCGCAGAATCGTCGTTCAAGCGAATTCATCTATATTAGTTCTGTCGTGCATGTTCCGAGCCTGCGGCGTCTGTTTGCGAGCCGAGACACCGAAGAGCAGCCTTTAAGCGATCCGGTTGACGATCCTGACGAATGCTTTTTGAGAACTCGTGAGGTTCATCGGCGACGGCGAGACAATCGTTCTGAAAGTTATGAGGGAATGGAAGTATTTGAAACTACGCTGAAGCAGATTCAGGACTTGATCGTACTGATGAAGTTCGATGACAAGGGGCATCTGGTGACGAAATACGCCGATTCTCAATTACCAGTGATTCTTTGCCCGATTAGTGGCGGTGGCGATGGAGCACTTATTGTTGGCAGGTGTGGCCTTTGGCCTGTGGATCGCGACATGCGGAGACATCTCCGTTACAAGCTCGATTTTGCTCGTTACAATGCAGATGATGCGAGTGATATGGAGAGGGAACTGATCAGGAATGCGGTGAAAAAATTCTCGCGCGAAAAGAGAAACTAGCATGGCAAAAGAAAAGCAGAAAAACCGGAGAAAGCATCGACGGACACCGATCTCCCAGAAGCCAGGCTCTGAGAAACGGCTTCCACCGGGTAAGGAGGAGTCTTTCTCAAACAATCCCCATGACCTACAGTCGTTACTTGATGAAAACGAGGCGATTGCCGATGCTGCCGAAGCCAAATCTCGTTCGCGTAAGAATAGCAATCGTGATAGGGTGGAGGAAGATTCAAACGATGGAGGCAAATTGGCACGGAGGGCAGAAGAAACAAGCGTAGAGTCATCGGCAACAACGCTCCACGATGTGACGGGTCCTGTGGCCGGGGAGTCGATTCTGACAAACCTCGACGCGAAGCGAGCGTCCCTAATCAAGGAATTCAGTCGCTACCTGGAGTCAGTGGCTGGTCTTGGCGAACCGGAATTCATTGCTGTCGGTGAGGAGATCGAAGCTCGCTGCATGACGTACTTCTGCGTGCTGCAGAAAGTAGGCAGCAACGGCGAACCGGTAGGAAAGAAGTTTACGCTGCGCGCAGGGCCCAAGCGGCCTGGGCAGAAACCGATTGTTCGGTTGGTTTACCTGGACCAGAAAACGGACGAGGCGAAGGGGGTCGAGAACCTCCCCCGAATGACTGCGATCCCTGTGGAGGATCTTCCAGGAAAGGATCAGGAGGCCGTCGTACGGCGTTGGTCGGCAAAGTTGCAGGGGAGAAGGACTGGGGGAAAGAATCTAACTGTCGAGCTGCGTAAGAAGGGTGCAGCAGCCCGGGTTGACGCTACTTCTGCTGAAGAACGGTCGGAGTTCGGCAGGAAAGGCGGGCTTGCGGCGGCAGCGGCGCGGCGGCAATGATTTTTTTTGCGAAATAGTTGCAGGCGGGCCTGCAACTATGTAGAATCTCTTGAGATCGTCAATTCGGCTAGCCCGAAGGCCCGCCCTTCAGCTTGTTCTTTGGCAACTCAACCTTCATCAGCAAACCCGGAGACCCCGGCAGATCCTTCTGGATCGCCCGAAGAGGGGACCAATTGGCCCCGGCTGCTGTAGGAGTGTCTTAATTCGGGCGAGGTTCGCGGAAGTGTCCGCCGAACCACGCTTGTCTGTCCTGAGCGGCAGGCATTTCTATTTTCTGTGGTGTGTGACCACGGCATTTCATTTTCTCAAGAAAAAGGATTGTGCCATGAGGAATTTAGGGAGTCTGTTTAGCGGAAAGAAGAAACGAAGGTCGCGAGACGATTTTAATCGTGCTCGCAGACTGTTGATGGAGGTTGCCGAAGAACGCTTAGCGATGACGGCGACGGTGCTCGATCCCGTCATTCAGAGCGATGCAGTGTTTCTTTCTCATCAAGAACCTATGTTCCAGAAAAACTTCAATGGTGGTGTTGTTGAGAATGCTCAATACTTCGCCCCGATCATCGTCAATGGACAGCGAGTCGATATTGGCTTGGGAATGCACGCACCTCGCGTGGGTGTAGGAGAAGCGGGATACCGGATTCCCGATGGCTTTGATCGATTTCGAGCGGTTGTTGATCTCGGGGCAGGAAGGAGCGGCCGCGAACCGACCGATTCTGGGAATGCCTCCTTGCGAGTTTTGCTGGATGGCGGGCTTGTATTTGAAGCGTCGCAGATCACGTTCGATAGCCCTCCACTTCCGATCGACTTGGATATTTCTGGAAAGTCAGAACTCGTGTTTCAGGTTTCACCCAATGGAGTCTTCTATAGCGATCATGTCGTTTTACTTCATCCAAGGTGGGAGCGAACCAATGTGAGTGCGGAGGATAACGGATCCGCCGTGTCGAGCGATTGGCTGTTCTCCGTTGAGACCGAACCCGGTTTGGCACACGTTGGGGAGCGGATGATCGTGCAACTGACCGAGAACGCGATTGAGTGGATCGACACACCAGAAAGTATCGCCAACTTCATCCCTGGTGTTAGAAGTGGCCTTGGGGCTAAAGGATCGGTGCTCGTCGAAGTGGATGACGCGGGACAATCTTTTCTGCGTGATCTCCAGCAATCAGGTTTTGTCGAAATGTTCGAGACAGACTTTGAAGTTGAGACGATGCGGTCGGTGGCGGATGTCGTCGACGATCCGCTTGCAGGCGAACTCTATGGGCACGACCGCATCCACGCGGCGGACGCTTGGGAGGTTAGCACTGGAGAGAATGCCTTGGTTGCTGTAATAGATACTGGTGTGAACCTTAACCATCCAGATCTCCGCTCGTCGTGGTTCGTTAATAGCGGCGAGATTGTTGGCAACAACATCGACGACGATGGCGATGGTATCATCGACAATCCCATCGGGGCGAGCTTCGTCGGTGGCAGAGCAAGTGGAGATGTGAGTGGGAACGCTTCGCACGCACCGCATGTTATTGGCACCATTGCAGCAGCGGCGAACGGCGAGGGGATTGTCGGAATCGCCAAGAACGCAAAAATCTATCCGGTGAAGATCTTTCCGGACGGAGGAGGTGCCCGAGCCAGCGTCGTTGTCGCCGCTGTTAACCACATTGTAAACCTTGTCGAAAATCATGACGTCCCGATTCGGGTGATCAATGCGTCTTTCGGTGGTGGTGGACATTCGCTTTCGATGGAAGCAGCGTTTCGGCGGGCGGCGGAGTTCGAAATCGTCGTCACTGCTGCGGCGGGGAACTCGGGGAGCGATAGAGATCACTTTCCGAGTGGATATGATCTGCCGAACATCATTTCGGTGGCTGCGGTTGATGAGAGCGACCGCCTTGCATCGTTCTCCAACTTTCATCCGACAAACGTCGATGTCGCCGCACCGGGAGTCGGAATTCTTTCCGCAGGATCGGGTGACCAGTGGATTCGCCTGGATGGAACCAGTATGGCTGCTCCCCATGTGGCCGGGCAGGCGGCTTTGATCGTTAGCCAATTTCCCAATCTCTCGGCTGCCCAGGTCGTTGAGCGTATTCTTTCCAATGTGGATGAGGTTGCCTCCCTTGCGGGTAAGGTAGCTTCCGGCGGTATCGTCAACGCAGCCCGGTCTCTTGGACGAACTCCAGACCCGGAGCCGCCAAAACGTCCGGCAATAGGGTATGAAGTCCGTTTCGATCGATTGATTCTCCAGGGTACAAGCGGAGATGATGAGGTACGAATCTTTCGAGACGGTGCATCGATCGTCGTCCAGGCTAACGACGATCAACTCCGCTTCGACTCGGGACTCGTTACGCGAGTGTTCTTCCGGGCCGGTGATGGCGCTGATCGATTCGTCAATCATTCGGACCTCCGATCGGTGGCGTATTTGGGCCGAGGAAATGACCATGCCGTCGGCGGATCGGGCCGTGATTTCTTCTTCGGACAGATCGGCGCGGATATCCTCGATGGAAGAGGTGGCCGCGATCGGCTGATTGGCGGCGGTGGTCCAGATACTTTGATTGGCGGCCCTGGACCGGATTACTTGGACGGCCAAAGGGGACGCGACAAAATTTTCGCTCGTATCGGCGATCGAGTAATCGCCGATGATCGAGATGAGGTATTTTGGCGACGGTAATCCATCTCTGTTGTCTGGCTGAAAACATTTCGGTTTGAACTCGACCGACCAGGGCGTGAAACTCTGGTCGGGCTTTTTCATTTTGTGGTCGTGGGGACATGATTAGCTTTTCATTCTGCGGTACTCTGTCTCCCGCAGAACGGTGTTCTGTGATTGTCAGCAGTCGTTAACGTGACTTTGACCTTCTTTTCGCATGATGAATCTCGGTAAAGCTCGCCTTACCAGCGAGCCTAAGAGTGTGCGGGGTTGCTCCCCGTCATTTTTCATCAGCGTGTAGAGGCGGATGCATCGAGAGGTGCTTGTCCGTCTCGACGGAGGCTCGTAAGAGTAATCCGGCTTGGTTTGTATCCAAGGCGAGCAATCCTTACGTTCTATCCGATAGCCCATGCGGCAAGCACGGGCGATGTAGAAAAACCTTGTTGGAAGATTTTTGTTTTCTTCTTTCGAGGTCGTCATTACGGAAGCTGGTTGGGATTCGCTTTGCGAATCCCGTAAAGAGGGCAGCAAGTTGCTGCCGTAATCCACCGCAGGAGAGTCTGGGGTCTTGGACCTCGCTAACCTGTGCCCGTGCGTGGAGGCAATCCGCTGGCGACAGTGGGTTCCGGGTGATTGATTGCACTCGGGTATCTCGTGAAAAGCGAGAACGCTAAATAGCTCAAGCGTGAAAGGGCGTCGGCTACAGGTCGGCGTCTTACGGGTAAGTGTCTACGAAGTGGCAAGCCAAGAATGTAGCGAGCAGCCAATAGGCGACTCGTTACGGCGAAAATCCCACGCTCGTCAGTAAGGGAGAGTTTCTGTGTTTTGCTCCCCGAAATCAGAGCCACTTTGGCTCTGGAAAGTATGGCCGCCTGGCGGCGGCACATAGAGCGTCTGTGCCTGCGGGCATTTGGACCGTCTGGTAACACGGACTAGCCACCACAGCGTATTCGCAACTGTAATGACTAATACAGGAAGTTCTCGCTCGGCCGCAGGTCGCTCTGCGGGGCCTGGACGAATCATCCAGGAGCACGAACGAGAATGGGAGTGAGTTTTAAGTAGAAGCCTGGCGTGGTGGTTGCGGGAGCAATCATCAGCCAGGGCGGGAACGTCCGGGGGCTACCTCGGCGTGAGACCAGGCTGGCAGTCTGGAACCGTTTGCCGTCTCCCTGGTAAGGAGACAATTTGGCAACGACGAAAGAAACGACTCGCCAGTGGAGCGTATGCTCCGAGGCGAAAAGAAGGTAACGCTCCGGGAGAGAAGATCCTCTCCCGGAGCATCGTGGTTGAAGTGAAGATGCGGTTAGACGAGGTTTCCTGGGAACGGGAAACGTCCTCTGACAGCGAGCTGGCGGTGGGCAGGTGAGGTTTACGCAGTGAACGACACCACCTGCCGCAACAGGACAAAAATGTAATCCCAATGGAATTGGGATTAGTCCTTTAAGAAACACAGTAGAGCGGCCATCGTGGCCGCTCCTGTGGCAAAGGACCGAAGAGGTTTTTCAGGTCATTTGCAGGAAGCTCTCGCCGCATGTTTCGGCAACCTTCCAAAGAAGGATTTTAGGAAGGACGCAAAATCCGGCTTCCGGGAATTGTGCCGATGGACAAACAATTCCCTTCTCGCTGAGTCGGCTCAGTGCGAGCCTGGTCAGGGAGAAACGAGTATGGAAGAAAAAGAGTACAGGTATCTGGCAACATCAATGGCCGGGTTCGTAAAGCAGGTTGCATCGAACTATGTTGGGAAGGGTTACGTCTACTTTGTCCAGGGCCAGGTGCCAGCGGGTAAGGATGCCACGGCCGTCGACCGGAAGTTGCTCTCGCTCTACGCAGTCCAAATAGATTCCCCAGAGCGATGGAGAAGGAAGCAAGCGGGTCTTGCCAACGTGCATTACATTCGCTTTGAGCGGGACTGGCTGCTCGTAGCAACGCCCGGAAAACACAAATTCTTTGAGCGTGAATCTGGGAGCATCAGAGACGTTAGGGAGTGCCCCATCAAGTTTCATGGCTACTCGATACGGCTCGCCCCTGGCCAGTGGAAGAAAAAGGAAGATGGAAAGCCGAGGGAGCGAGACTCCAAAAGTCGGGTCCGGGTCCAAATATCAAAAGACCGCTACCGGAAGCTTAAAGCGGAGTTTCTGCATCTTGCAACGCACAGAACAGCGGAGAAGATTGCCGCCAAGTTCTGGACGCTCCCGTTTGAACCGTATGCACCGGTAAGGAAGCAGCTTCTTGAAATTCTTAGGCAGGTGAACGCGAAGAGGAAGAAGGCCGGATACTCGCAGGTCTCTCCGTCTGTGATTCGCTACCGTCAGAGGCCGGTCAAGGTGTTTCAGGCAGAGAGAGCCGAATTACCCAAAGCGGCTTAGCTCGGACGGAATACCGATTCTGGTAACCAGCCCAGAAACGACGATTCCCCACAGCCGGGGCAAGGGTACTGCACACGTCTTTCGTGTCGGCAAGCTGACAATTCAGCTCCGAGAATGTTTTTTGGCGCATTTTTCATGTTGGATTTGTTATGATAGAGGGTGGTGATTACGACTCCCCATCGCAGAAAGGGCATGAAAATGTCGGATTCGATGCAGGCTGTATTGAAACGCTGTGTTTTGGACGAAGAGTTTCTTGAGTTGGTTGAGCGTGACCCGGAACGAGCATTGAGTCAATATGAACTCAGCCGGAGTGAGCGTGAGACTCTTCTTTCGTCCGAAATGCGATTGACTGAAGTTGCCAATACGCCCAGTACCACGACCACCACTACGGTTATCACGACGACGACCACCACCACCACGACAACATCTGCAACAGCACCACCGCAAATGGTTGTTTCAGCGAGTCGGGAGACGCTTGAGCGACTGGTTGACCGAGTTGAAAACTCCCCCGTCTCCGACCGATATTCTCAGATTCTCGAACTTGTAAAAGCTATTTGAAGATATGGCAGGGCTGGCAGATATTTTCATCGTTGGAACGGGCATCGTCAGTGTTCGTCAAATCACACCAGAGGTGGTCGCGGCGATACGGAAATCGAACGAAGTCTTTTACCTTGATACGACCGTTGGAATTCACGATTTCCTAAAGAATAATTGTGAACGAGTGACCGACCTGCACGGGTCATCCTACCGAGAAGGTAACGGTCGAATTGAGGCGTATAATGTGATGGCAGCAACCGTCATCGAAGCGGCCATCGACCATCCGCCCGTAACTTTTGCGTTGTATGGCCATCCGCTGGTCTATGCTCTCCCACCGTTCAAAATCATCGAGGCGAGTAAACTTCTTGGGCTTAGCGTAAAGATTTACCCTGGTATTTCCTCACTGGACACACTGTTCATCGACCTTCAAGTAGACCCAGCTACCCAGGGCCTGCAAATGTATGAAGCAACAGACTTGTTATTGCGAGAACGGCCATTGCAAGCAGATGTTCCGTGTGTGCTTTGGCAAGTCGGAACAGTGGAGACTGAACTATATTCGGCGGCGACGAATACACCAGCGAGATTCCACCGTCTTCGTGACTACTTACTCAAGTTCTATCCACCCGAGCATGTGGTGACCGTTGTGTCATCTTCAACACACCCACTCATCGCGTCGCAACGATGCGAATTTCCATTGAAAGACATCTCCCATCACAGTGAATCTCTACATCAAGGGGCTACGATGTACATTCCTGCTGCCGCGGTGCGGGGGATAGTGAACGAAGAGATGGCTTCGCAGCTATCAAGTCGGAGTCATCTTGCAGAATTGGTAGGTCCAAGCCCCACACAGGAATCCTAACGTCGGTGAAGTGCGAGCCGTTCATGCTTTCGAGGTATATGACCTCATTGCGCGGAGAGCCTATCTTTCTGCTGGCTGACAACTGAAGCTGCAAGCATTGGAGTTCCGCATCTAGGCCGGTCCATGCTCGCAGGGGTACTGATGTATGGTGGCGGAGATGATAGTCCCAGTATAGCTTCGAGTGCATCGCTTCATGCACTAGCACAGCAGCACACCAAGTTGGCGAACCAAACGCGACGATGTTGGACATGAAAACGTGTGGGGGAATTACCCAAGTCGGGATGTCCATGTGCTGCTCGATTATACTGATGTAGCGTTGAACCATTGCATGTTCATCACACGCTTGCAATCGGAGAAGCTCCAACGCACGATCAATGCGATAACAAAACTCACGGCATCCAACTAATAGAGGCTCAATGTCCTGAGATGGGACGTTTCCTGAGTGCATTTCAATTAAGTAACAGCTGCATTTTCCACCGTCAATGAGATTAAGAGGTTGCCCCAGGCAAATATCCGAATCGTGGTGGCTTTCCCGGATCGTTCCGAGAGTGCGTGTGTGGCCCAGTTCGAGGCGTACCGCGATTATGGCAGAACGACCTGGGGCGGCGTTATCCAAGAAACGGCGATTCCCCGCAACCTGGGCAAGCAAGTCTGGCCTGTTGCTCAAGGTAGGCTCGACAGTACGCTTCCTGAGTTTCAGCGTCCGAGAGTTCGGGAGCCGGGTTGGCGTCACCGACGGGCTGTCCCGCTTGGGCGTTCTCCGGTTTGATTTCGGTCTTCGTTTGCTGCGTCATGGCGAGTCCTCCAAAGTAAGAGAAGTTTGTCCGTTCACCCGGACCCCGGCGGACAACACTTCTCGGTTTGGTGGACGTGCCTCTCGCTAACGGGACCGGAAAAAAGAAAAGCCCACCGGCAATTAGCCAGCGGGCCATTTGGTGAGTAATTTCGTCGTTTGAAAATTACGCTGCTATCGTAACGGTTTCAGCATTCTCGCAACGCTGGTCAATCCATTCCGCAGCTTGCTCCACCAGGTCAGCAATGGCGTTTGCGTGCCTTGCATTGAAGGTCTTCGCATACTCGAACTCTTCGCTGCTATCACGTTTGTAAGCTCGTGAAATCTCGTAAGAGTACATGACACCGTTTCGTGTCTGCTTTTCCCAAATCGATACGCCGATTGGTCCTTCACGAAGTGTCTTTATTGGTCCGTTTTCCTTTTCCATACTTCCTCCTTGGAAAATCAAATTCAAGGACGAAGTGTAACACAGGCAGGCAGCTACTCAACATCACCTGGTCGGACATCATCTTGTGCCAGGTGGCGAACATCGACTACACAACCGCTGTCCCTTCGAGCTTCGCCGCTTTGGTTGTCACTTTTACGTCTCGTCCGAGGAGTCGTAAGTATTTTGTTAGTCTGTCTGCAGTAGTACGTTCCAAATTGCCCTTAAGCAGCTTGCTCACGTGCGGTTGCTGTATATCAAGAATTCTTGCAACTTCCTTTTGGGTGAGATTTCTTTTCTCAATTACTTTTGAAATCTCGGTATGAAGCGTTGTCTGGAGGCGGAGAACGGCTGCTTCTTCAGGTGAAAAACCGAGGTCTTCAAATATGCAACCCCTCGTAACGTGTGCTGTGTTGTCGGTTGTCACCACTTTTTTCATATCATTCTCTCCTTCCGAATAGCTTCCCGTACCGCCTTTAGACGTGTCTTCGCAACGACGATGTCATTCTTACTTGTCTTAGCCGACTGCTTCCGAAACGTATGCAGCATGTGAAGAGTAGCATTGACACGCGACAGGTAGATGATTCGGTACCACGCTTCACAATCCGCAGCTAGCCGAAAAGTTCATCACCTTTGATTTCGTCTCTCGCTGCATGGCGAACGGCGTGAACCAAAACTAGAGAGCGTTCTTCATCTACGGTGAAGATGATGCGGTGGGAGAAATAATCAACCACGCCCGTAGGACGTGGTATTAGGAAGGCCCGTCCGAACGGGCCGATCACATAGGGAAGGCCCCGCTGGGGCCGTGGGGTTAATCTTA
>JANQRT010000046.1 GCA_028284385.1 Opitutaceae bacterium
CGGCGAAGTCCTCTCGGCCGAGAGGATTGTCGCGAGCTTTGCAGATGGGCAGAATGAAGCGGTGGAGCTTTCCGTGTCGATGGACTCTGATGAGAGCGATTGGGTTCTATCGGCTCCGTTTGTGAATGAGCTGATGGGCAGCGCGGTTGGGGCTGTGCCGACGATCGTTCCGATTGGAGATCGGCAAATCGAGGAATACCGCGTTGCGCTGTCAGCGAGTTCCCCCTATGCGAGAATGCCGTTGGGGCTGTCGGTTTCCAGCGGCCACGCCCGCATCGACGGCGATCAGATTTTGCTAACGGGCGTAGGGGAAGTGGCGATACGCGCCAATCTGGCGGAGACGCCTTTCTCCGATGCGACGAGCGTTGAAGAGACTTTCACGGTTTCTGAAGTAGCCAATCCGGAAGGCGATGCAGACGGCGATGGGGTCTCCAATATTGTGGAAACCGCATTTGGAATGAACGTGGAGTCCCGTGATAGTAGTATGATTCCATCGATATCGATTGACCAAGGATTGGCTCGCTATTCGTTCAGGCCCTACAGGACGGATTTGCGATACTTAGTAGAGTCGTCGAGTGATTTGGAATCGTGGTCGACTGAAAGTACTGTACATACGGAGATTGATGGAAGGATGGAGCTAGAGGTTCAGGTTTCACCTCCCAAGGACGGTTCGGAATTTCTGCGTTTGCGTGTGGAGGCTGTAGAGTGAAGATGAGGAAAGCCGCTGTGGTTGCTTTTGGTGTGTTGGGGATGGCTGAGGTCAGCGCTTCATACAGTTACCTGACTCCTCCTAATATCGGCGACGGGTGGGACACGGCCCATTACTCTGAGGTCGGTCTCGATATAGAGATCCTATCGCAGTTGATGGATCGAATTTTCAGCGGTTCGTACCCGAATATTCACAGTGTGGTTGTGATAAAAGATGGGAGACTCGCGTTCGAGGAGTATTTCCCTGGACTGGATTACTACTCCGGCCGGAATATCGATTTCAATCGGTATACCTTGCACGAGTTGCATTCGGTGACAAAGAGTTTTAATTCGGCCCTAGTCGGTATCGCAATAGAGCAACAGCTTATAAGTGGGGTAGATGCGTTTGTTGCCAATCTCTATCCAAGAAGTGGATATGCGGATATTTTCATCGACCCTTTAAAGAAGCAGATGCGCTTGAGGGATATGCTCACTATGACTTCGGGCATCCAATGGGACGAGCAGACCTACCCTTATACAGATCCGAGAAATGATCATGTGAAAATGAACAGTTCATCCGATCAAATACGATATGTGCTTAGTAGGCCTATGACGATAGAACCTGGAAAGCAATTTCTGTATAATAGCGGCATATCGATAGCGATAGGTGGAATCGTTGGAGATGCGTCCTCGATGAAGGCAGACGATTTCGCGAGAGAGTTTCTCTTTAAACCGTTGGGCATTACTAATTATGATTGGTACCGCTATCCAAATGGCGTTGTTCAAACCGGTGGTGGATTGAGGTTGCGTCCCCGAGGCATGGCGAAATTCGGATACCTTTTCATGAACGGCGGCCGTTGGAAGGGCGAGCAGGTCGTTCCTGAAAACTGGGTGTTGGAGTCGACGGATATACAAGTACCGAAAGTGGGTCCCGAAATCGACTACGGATACCAGTGGGTGAGCAGAAACGTGAATGTGAACGATAGAATCGAGAAAGTCGTCTTTGCTACAGGACGTGGTGGTCAATATATTTTTTTAGTACCTAGCCTTGATCTCGTCGCGGTGTTTACTGCTTGGAACGAACAAAATGGCAACAGGAGCCTGCCAAGATGGCTTTTAAGAGACTATATTGTCCCAGCCTCTGTTCCTACTTCGCCGCTCGTAGAATCAGGATCGGTCTACTCTCCGGAGCATTGGCGCGACTTAATTCACTCAAGCGGCGTTCTATATGACGAAGCCTTGTTGAATGGAACTTCCGCTTCGGTAGTTGCCATTGAAGGAACAGTAACACGGCTGAAGTACGAAGATCTAAATGGTGATATCGTTTGCATTGAGTTTTCAGGTGATGGAGTGCTCTCAGTGGAGTTAGAGCAAGTACCTCATCTTTTGAGAACGCCTCCTAGTCGGTACAACGAGACTAGCAGTTTTACGAAGGGAAATGCGCGTCTGATTCTTGAGGGAGCAACCGAAAATACTTATTTGAGCGTCTGTGCTCTAGGGCCGGAAAACGGAGACGACCCGACCCTTTTTCTGGATGGTGAAATATATGATGGGCAAGCGGACTTGAAAAGTATCCAAATATCGGGTTCGGGTTTAGGAGGGCTCTATTGTGGGAATGCCTGTTTTAGCGGGTCGGAGGGGCTGGTGGGTATCGACGCATCGAGCGTTCCTATACGTGGCCGCGTGGCCGTCGGGGAAATCGCCGCATATGGAGATGGGGAACCTTCGCTGCTTTTAGGAGCGAGTTCAGAGCTGGATTGGGACAGTGGGGCTGTCCTGGTAGCGAGTTCTTCGCTAGAGCAGCCGAACGGGCGTCCGGTTGCGGTTAGTGGATTCAATTCGATTCTGTCGATTGCGTCAAGGGACTCCAACGGCGAAGTCCTCTCGGCCGAGAGGATTGTCGCGAGCTTTGCAGATGGGCAGAATGAA
>JANQRT010000065.1 GCA_028284385.1 Opitutaceae bacterium
GGAGGACCGAACCCACTTGGGTTGAAAACCGAGGGGATGACTTGTGGGGAGGAGTGAAAGTCTAATCAAACCAGGAGATAGCTCGTTCTCTCCGAAATATCTTTAGGGATAGCCTCAAGCCACTACGTCGCGGGGGTAGAGATACTGAATTGGATGGGGGCCCTTCCCGGGGTACCCCACTGAACCAAACTCCGAATACCGCGACGATTATCTTGGGAGTCAGTCCACGTGGGATAAGCTGCGTGGTCGAGAGGGAAACAACCCAGACCGTCTGCTAAGGTCCCGAAGTCATGCTCAGTCACTAAGGAAGTTGGAGTGCTGTGACAGCCAGGATGTTGGCTTAGAAGCAGCCACCATTTAAAAAGTGCGTAACAGCTTACTGGTCGAGCATTCCTGCGCCGATAATGAACGGGAGTAAGCATGACACCGAAGCAGCGGGTTCAACTAATCTTCGGATTGGTTGAGCGGTAGGAGAGCGCTCTAGATCAGATACAAGCCGTACCGAAAGGAGCGGTGTCGGGGTCTAGAGGTGATTATGCCGGAATGAGTAACGATAATGCAGGTGAGAATCCTGCACGCCGAAAGCCTAAGGTTTCCTGGGGAAGGCAATTCCGCCCAGGGTTAGCCGGTACCTTAGTCGAGGCCGAAAGGCGTAGACGATGGATAGCAGGTCAACATTCCTGCGCCGGTGTGTGGACTGATGGAGGGACGGCATCCAGAAAACAAGCGGTACGACTAGAAATGTCCGTGGAGCTGACTGAGATGGCGGGATAGGTAAATCCGCTCGCGTAATTCAAGGTCAGAGACCGACTGCACTTATGTTCAGGAAGTTGTTGGAAGGATGTCCAAGAAAAGCTTCTAGGGTTGAAGCACACTGACCGTACTAAAACTGACACAGGTAGGCGAGACGAGTAGTCTAAGGCGCTCGGGAGAACGGTGGTTAAGGAACTCTGCAAAATGATCCCGTAAGTTCGCGATAAGGGATGCCAGTGAGAGCTGGCCACAGAAAATCGGTAGCTGCGACTGTTTATCAAAAACACAGGTCTCTGCTAACACGTAAGTGGATGTATAGAGACTGACGCCTGCCCGGTGCTGGTAGGTTAAGGAAGTGGGTTATCCCTTCGGGGAGAAGCTCCCGACCGAAGCCCCAGTAAACGGCGGCCGTAACTATGACGGTCCTAAGGTAGCGAAGTTCCTTGTCGGGTAAGTTCCGACCTGCATGAAAGGCGTAACGACAGCTACACTGTCTCAACCACCGACCCGGTGAAAT
>JANQRT010000069.1 GCA_028284385.1 Opitutaceae bacterium
GACGATCCGACTTTCGCTAAAAAGTAAATATATTCGATTTTCAACTACAATGAATTCCTATCAGACAATAAGCGAAACGGCATCGTCTCCAGCTCCCAGTCGCCGCTCCTTTATAAGGAAGACTGCTCTGGGCGGTATCGCTCTAGGCGGCATGATGTCGGCTTCAATACAGGATGCCGTCGCTCAAGCTACATCGAAGGTCAGTCGCTATTCCTTTCCTTCGGGCTTGAAGATAACAGACTTGCGATACGCGCTGGTAACGCATCTCGGGCGACGTGTTCCCATTATTCGCATCGATACCAATCAGGACATCTATGGCCTCGGCGAAGTGCGTGATGGAGGGGATGAGCGCTATGCCCTGATGCTCAAAAGCCGCATCCTCGGCAAGAACCCGTGCAATGTCGAGCAGCTGTTTAAGATTATTAAACCCTTTGGAGGACATGGAAGGCTCGGTGGAGGAGTGAGCGGTGTCGAAATGGCTTTGTGGGATCTGACCGGCAAGGCATTTAGCGTACCCGTTTGGCAACTACTCGGCGGTCGCTATCGCGAGAAGATTCGCCTCTACGCCGATACGCATGGGGATACGGATTACGGTTTAATAAAGAAGAAAGTCTTAAAACGGATAAAGGAACAAGGCTTCACTTGGCTAAAGATGACCCGCTGCTTTAATGTGGTTAGCGGCACACCAGATGGATATATTAATGCTCGCGGTCGTGAACTCACGGATATTGGCATCGCTAAAATAACCGAATATCTGCAGATGGTTAGAGATACCGTGGGCCATCGCATTCCCATCAGCGCAGACCACTTTGGCGACCGGAACGTCACCAATACAATACGACTTGGAAAATCGTTGGATCCCATTCGCCTAGCCTGGATGGAGGAGCCTGCATCCTGGAAAACCCCGGAACAGCTTAAAGAGGTAAAGGACGCTATCGACACGCCGGTTCTTTCAGGCGAAAACATTTTTGGCTTGGAAGCTTTTCAACGCCTTTGCGATCTCGGGGCAGTCGATATGGTTCATCCAGACCTGGCAACCGCTGGAGGCATTCTGGAAACCAAGAAGATCGGCGACTACGCCCAGAGCAAAGGGATTGTCATGGCTCTACACTACGCAGGCACTCCCGTATCCTTCATGGCCAACGTTCATTGCGCCGCCGCCACAGAAAACGTGGCAGTACTGGAGTATCATCCTGAAGATGAAGAAATTCCCGAATGGACAAACATGGTCGAGACCGTTGATGGCCAACCGCTCATAACCAAAGGCTTTGCCAACGTGCCCACCGCTCCAGGACTTGGAGTGCGACTGGACGAAGGAGAGATTAAACGACTTCTTCACCCGACGGACAAGAGCTACTTTGCGTCTACCGACCACTGGAACGAGAAAAATTCGAGCGACGGTTTTTAGATTTTCAACCCTAAACTGGCCTTCTTTGTAACCAAAAATGAAATACAAATCAACTTTTCTAGCAACCTTATTCATTGGCTGCATCCTCTTTTCCAATCTGGGTGCCCAAACCCTACCACGCGAGGAACTGATCTTCCTAACCTCGCAGTGGAAGGGAGAGCGGTTTGCAGACGGACGACCTAAGATTCCGGACGATTTAGTCGAGCGTGCCCGAAATATCGGAATCGAGGAAGCCTGGCAGGTGATGTACAACGATGGCTACAAGAATCAGTTCGAAGGCAACTGGAAACGTATCCATGACGACGTACCTGTAATCGGTCGAGCGCTGACCGCGCTGTACATGCCTAGCAGACCGGATGTGAGCCAAAGCATTATGGAGCGAGGCAAAAAGGAAGGTCGTATCGGCAATTCCAATTCATGGCCCATCGCTATGCTAGAGAAGGGTGATGTCTATGTGGCCGACTGCTTCGGCAAGATCGCTCAGGGGACGCTCATCGGCGACAGCCTGGCAACTGCGATCTACAACAAGACGGGGACTGGCGTCATTTTCGACGGTTCGGCTCGCGACCTAAGTGGCATGGCTCAAATCGAGGGATTCAACGCATTCGTACGCGACTTCGATCCCACCTTTCTGGAGGAGGTTATTCTGATGGGACTGAATACGCCGATACGCATCGGAAAGGCTATTTGTCTGCCAGGAGATTTGGTGATTTCCGAACGAGAAGGCGTCTTGTTTATTCCGGCTCACATGGCTGAGAAGGTCATCATTACGGCCGAGTTTATCGCGATTCGTGACGCGTTTGGATACGAGATGCTTAAATCAGGTCGCTTCAGCTCCGGCCAGATGGACAATGCTTGGACCGACGAGATAAAAGAAGCCTTTCTGAAGTGGCTGGACGACAACCCCGACCAGCTTCCCATGAGTAGAGCCCAGCTCGACGAATACATGTCGCAACGAACATGGTAAGAAGTCAAAAGATATTCGGAATGTCCCAGACGGTCCGCTACGAGAGTAAAAGTCTAGACGTAGCGGCATGTCTAAGACATGCCAAGAGAACGCTATTCGTTCTACTCTTCGCCGTATTTCAGAATTTCGGATACACAAATCCATCGAACGAAACCGAGCGGCCTAACATTATCGTTATCAACGTAGACGAGCTACGCTGGGACGGTTTGAGCATCACCGGTCATCCATTCGTCGAAACGCCAAACATCGACCGCCTCGCAAGGGAAGGGATTCTTCTTAGGAACGCGTTTGTAACGACTCCTCTTTGCGGACCCAGTCGGGCTTGCTTGATGACAGGCCAGTATGCTCACACGCATGGCAGCTACAAGAATACGGCTCCTAAAGGGCATACCAAGAAACTGCGGACCTATCCCATGCTGTTTCAAAAATCCGGATACAAAACGGCGTTTATTGGGAAATGGACGACGGGTCGAAATGCTGACAAAACACCCCACCCCGGTTTTGATCGATGGTTCTGCTCGGGAGTCAACCGGGATTACAAAATGGATCCTGTGGTAAACGTAGACGGAGATTGGATACCTTATAAAGGCCATGCCACCGATATCGATAGCGAAGAGGCCGCTCGTTTCATTCGCGAAAATAAAGATCGGCCTTTTAACATCTCCTTATGGCATCGCTCCGTGCATACGAGTTATGGAGACGAACATCTTCTTGCCGCTGAACGCAACCGGCATCTTTACAAGGATGTACCGGTTCCAAGAGCCATCAGCGCTCAAGAGCCGCTTATCGTTCAGCCCGCTATCAAAAACTTCGCCCAGCGACCGCCAACCGATGAGGATATTCGCAACATCGCACGCATGACCGTCGATATCGACGATGGCGTTGGACTCATCTACAACACGCTCGAGGAGCTGGGTATTCTTGATCAAACGATGATCATTTTTATCGGAGACAATGGCTTCTTTTTTGGCGAGCATGGCTTGACTGAAAAACGTCTGGCTTACGAAGAAGCGATTCGCATACCCTTTATCGTTCGCTATCCTCCATTAATTGAGGCGGGATCCGAGTCCGATGTATCCGTGCTCAGTATTGATATTGCCCCTACGCTCCTGAAGCTCGCAGGAATAGAAGTTCCAGAAGATATACAGGGCCAATCGCTGGTGCCTGTGCTGAAAGGAGGCGATTTGGAAACAGAGCGTCCCTCGCTGCTTTTCGAATTCTGGCCTGAGACGGATCTGCCCCGAACGAGTTGTTGGTGGAAAGCGGTTCGCACAGACAAATGGAAATATATCCACTACTACAAAGAACCTTTTGTCGACGAGCTTTATAACCTGCAAGAAGACCCCTTCGAGATGAATAATCTCATCAATGACAAGGAGCATTCGCCAATCGTAGAGAAGATGTCGAAGGAGCTTAACCGACTGATGGAATTCTATGACGACAAGGGCATCGATTACGAATTCTTCTGATTCTGATTAGGACAATCTGATCGTAGGGCGCGTCCTTTCCAATCAAGGCTGGAAATCAATGAAAGTATCTAAATTCGATTAGGAATAGCATTAGCAGTCTTGCCGATGAGCGTATAGCTGAAATTCGGTTTAACATACTGGGACTTTGTACGATAAAAACAAATGACCCAGGGATGAGAGCATCGACCAAAGAACACTACGAAAAGGCCATAGAGTCTATTAGCAGCCTTCATGGAAACATGGCGGTGCTTTCCAGTCTAGATACGATGCTCAAAGACGAGAATTCGGATCTCGGGGATATCGAAAAGCTTATCCAGACGGATGGCTCGCTCGCGGCATCCATCGTTAAACTAAGCAATAAAGCGGTCTTCGGTTTTGGCGGCGAATGTGAAAACGTCTCCCAAGCGATGCAAACCGTCGGCTTTGGCCAAGCCTTGAAGCTCGTAAGCTCCGCCTTATCGAAGCAGCTATTCATGATGGATCTGGACGCGTACGGAATCTCGTCCAATGACTATTGGAAATACAGCTATTTTACCGCGACGTTCATGGAACTTCAGGCGAAAAGGATCGGACTAGATCAAGACGAATCGTATTTGCTTGGACTGCTTCACAGCATTGGTCGCGTAGTTGTTAATGAACTACTGCATGTCGACAAGATTGAAATTTTCTGGGACCGATTCGTATCTCCAAGCGATTGGGAAATCGACACGATCGGCTTTTCGAGCGAGCGAGCGGGAGCCTTGCTATTGAAAAACTGGAATTTTCCAGAGGAATTTTACTCCAGAGTAGAAAAGCAATCCGAACCCGTTGAAGTGGCGGACGACCTCATGCAGACACTGCTCGATTACGCGCGGCTGCTTTCCACTCACGTTGAAGATTCGGAATTCATCAACGATCTTTCGGCGGATCAGACCCATCTTTATAGAATGGCTGTCGAACAGCCCAGTGAGGACATACTCTCGGACATTGAAGAGGCCGAAAGCTATGTAGCAAACATCCATGAAACGCTCCAGGCGTGCTAGTCATGTTAGACATCGAAACAGAGACTTCTTCGTTTAACATATTGATTCTGGATGACAATGCGTCGACTCGGAACATTGCGAAAAAAGTCCTAGAGCAGAATCTGGACTGCGAGGTACGCCTTTGCACCAATGCGAGCGACTTGAACGGCCTCGCTACTCAATCCAAGCCAGACCTGTTTCTGCTCGATGTCGATCTAGAAAAGGGAAGCAGTTTGGAGATATGCAATCGATTGAAAGAAAATCCGGATACAAACCAAATCCCAATCGTATTTCTTTCAAGCTACGATAGTCCTTCCAAAAGAGTGGCCGCTTTAAACGCAGGCGGAGTCGACTATCTGGATAAACCTTTCTATCCAGAAGAGCTCATCAAGAGAATCAAGACCCACATTGAAGTTCATCGATTGCAGATCGCCATCATGAATCAATTGAATGAACAACGAGCCCTTCTGAGAGTGCTTTGCCATGATTTGGTGAATCCTCTTTTTGCAGCCCAGGGTCTCCTGAGTTTAAGGATCGAGAAAGGTACCGTCGATACGGAGGTGGCGACAAGAGCGCTTAACTGCTGCAACAGCGCTATGGAACTCATCACCCACGTGAGAAACGAGCACAGCCTCGTTAGCAAAAACAAGCAGTTCGCCGAGGAAATAGTGAGCGTTGCAGAGGCTTTCAACGAATCCGCTAAAACACTACAAAATCGCTACAATAAAAAGGAAGTCCAGTTAGAAGTAAAAGCGGATCCAAGAGCTAGATTATCCATAAACCGAATCGTTCTCGTTCACAATATTCTCAACAACCTGCTTACAAACGCCCTGAAATTCTCGTATTCGAAATCCAAAGTTTCCCTTGAGGCCCGCGTAGATGAGAAAAATCGATGCGTGATCGAAGTCGTCGATTCCGGAATTGGGATGCCACCGGAAATCCTGGAGAATATTTTCCAGGAAAACGCCAAGGTGTCACGCCAAGGCACTTCATCCGAAAAAGGCACTGGATTCGGCATGCCGCTGGTCAAGCGCTACGTTGAAAAGAGTTCCGGCAAGATCGAAGTTGAATCCACCGAGAGAATACAAAGCGAAAATGGTCTCTCTTCGGGAGGAACTACCGTACGGCTGACTTTCGCCAATCAGTCATAGGCAAAATCGAATCTCGATTTTCCTCAAAACTTGGGATCCGCTAATGAAAGGAGTCCCGGCTCTAGAACCATAAGTTCCTTATGGCGCTTTCGTTTTAGAGTGCGGTGAATACGTTAGCAACTAGGCTAAGATCCGGGCGATCTTTTTCCCTAAAAAAGGCCCTTCGAAAATCATGCCGGAATAAAGCTGCACCAGACTCGCTCCGGCATCGATCTTTCGCTTGGCGGAATCGGGATCCAAGATACCGCCGACCCCAATGATTGGCAATTTGCCTTCGGTAGTCTTGGCAATATGAGCGATGATTTTGGTGGACATCGAATCGACAGGCTTTCCGCTGATACCGCCTGTTTGATCGATGTCCCGAAAGGCTCCTTCTCTTTCCATCGTCGTATTCGTGGCGATGATACCATCCAACTTTAGCTCTAGGAGCGTCGCAACGATGGAATCCAACTGCTCGAACGAAAGATCGGGAGCGACTTTGAGAAAAATCGGCTTGCGAGAACGATCCGGATCTTTCGATCGGGCTTCGTTCAGAACTACCAGAGCTTGCAGCAACTCGCGGAGACGCGTCTCCTCCTGCAGCTTTCTCAGGTCAGGAGTATTAGGGCTGCTTACGTTTATGACAACGTAGTCCGAATAGTCGGCGAGGAGTTTAAACGAGCCTTCATAGTCCGCAACTGCCTGATCGAGGGGAGCCGCTTTGGACTTTCCTATATTAACACCCAATGGAATGCGACGAGAGCGTTTGGCGAGCGAGCGAGAAAGACGCTCGGCAACCGCTTCAGCCCCGTCATTATTGAACCCCATCCGATTCAAAATGGCCGTTTGTTCAGGGTAGCGAAACATACGGGGCTTCGGATTTCCAGGTTGAGGCAGGAATGTAACCGTCCCGATTTCCACGTGCCCGAAACCCAATGACTCGAAGGCAGGCCAGCAAACGGCGTTTTTGTCGAAGCCAGCCGCAAGACCGACTCGATTTGGGAAATCGATCCCACAAAGCCGTATCGGCGCAGAATTTTTACCAAGCTGATTAACCCCTGCCATCAGCCTGGGTAGAGCAGGCGTTTTCAAAAGAATGGAAAGCGAATCCACCGCTAGTTCATGGGCCTTCTCAGGATCCAATCTAAACAGGATTGGCTTGACGAAATTTTTATAGAGAAAACCCATTTTGAGACCGAAAGGCAGCAGAAGGCGCTTGCATTGGAAAGAAAATTCAATTTGGAACCATAATCGTTCTTAAAGATGCGGGAATATTGCCGACATTGAAGGCTAACCCCCCATATCCAGAAAATGAACACGAGCAACGAACGGAGTGAGGCGAAAGGACGATTTTCATAAATCGAGCTAGGAGGAAGCGCTTTTCGATTGATTTTGATTTTTCATTGGTTGACTAAAGCATTTCTCCCGTTTTTTCGTGATTACTAGCTACCATAATGCCGACAACTACAAATCAGATTGAGTGGTGCCACGTACGTCTTGGAGAAGACATGAACTGGTGGGTCAAGGAAGTCAGCGACGACGTTCATTGGGACGTTGACGGCTTAAGCATTGTCGATCCCCGCCAGATTGCCCACATTCTAGATTTGGTCGAACCCTTGAGGGAGTATAATTTCGATCAGGACATTTTCGATCGCGGCTTTATTGCATTTCGTATCGATAAGGACCTGGGAGACGGGCATATTCGTCTGGTCCGCACAAAGGAAAGCTTTAGCGATGCCGAAGATCCTCTTTTCGGCTTGCCGGACGTGGTCGATGAAGAGAACGGACCTTATGCCGATTTCCTGAACCACATCACCAAGCTTCGCGTGGCCATGTTGAACGACATGATCGATTTCGAACAGAAGCTAACCGTAGACGAAGTCGAGGAGGAGATTCGCGAGGAGGAAAACAACAATTTTATCGAAGGGAAGGCGGTTCACCTCTTCAATGAAGTCACCAGCATACTGGACTACGTTCCTGCAGGCTGGGAGCTTGATGGCGAAGGCGGATCCGACGAAGAGGAGGAAGATCTCGACGATTTTCCTGACATCGTCGACGATGAGGAGGCGAAAAAGATCAGCGAGTCCGAAAATCTGAAGTGGGACGAGGACGACGAAGAGGAAGAAGAAGACCTATACGAGGGAGGTCCTCCTGACGAAGAGGGCGAAGAGGAAAAAGAAGACCTGTAAGAGCAGCGAGTGCTCGAAAATTTTTTAATGGCCGTTTCTCCTAGAGAGAAGCGGCTATTTCTTTAGCAAAATAGGTCAGGATCAAATCCGCGCCTGACCTTTTGATGGCAACGAGAGACTCGTCACGGCATTTTTCATAATCCAGCCAACCCTTTTGAGAGGCCGCGTGAATTTGCGAAAATTCTCCAGAAACCTGATAGGCAGCTACCGGCAAAACAGTGTCCTCTCTTAATTCCCGGATGATGTCGAGGTAAGGACCAGCTGGCTTTACCATTAGAAAGTCCGCGCCCTCCTCTTCGTCAAGAAACGCGTCAGCGAGGGCTTCGCGTCGATTTGCAGGATTTAATTGATAGGTTTTCTTATCGAGCTGTTTAGCGCCCGCAGCTTGAGCGCTGCCAACGGCTTCTCTAAAAGGACCGTAATACGCTGAGGCGAACTTTGCCGCATAGGCCATAATCGAGATGTTCTCATAACCGGAAGAGTCGAGGGCGGCTCTGATTGCCCCTACTCTGCCATCCATCATATCGGAGGGAGCAACAATATCGACTCCAGCCTCCGCTTGTAAAAGAGCCATACGGCAGAGACGCTCGACCGTCTCGTCATTCAAAACGCAATCGCGAGAATCATTCAGGACACCATCATGACCGTGGGAGGTGTAGGGATCCAGCGCCACATCGGTAATGACGATCAATTCAGGAAGCGCCGCCTTGATGGCTTTAACCGCTCGCAGCAAGAGCGTGTCAGGATTATCGGCTTCGTCTCCAAAATCGTTTTTCAAAGAAGCATCGATACTAGGGAATAAAGCGACAGCGAGAATTCCTAGATCCCAAAGCGCCGAACACTCTTCTACAAGATCTTGGATATTCAACCGGCAGACCCCAGGCATGCTCTCAACGGGTTCTTTCTCGCCAGTCCCATCGACTACGAAAAGCGGAGCGATGAGATCCTCTTTTCGTAACCAGGTTTCTTGGACCAAGGAACGAATTGAAGCCTTTTGTCTCAAGCGTCGCGGACGACGCGCTAAATCAAGCTTGAAATTCTCCGACATAATGAAATGTTACTGCGAAATTCGACGCACCATGCAGCTAAAACTCCAAACACGCAATTCAGAAGGACGCTTTACCGCAAGCGTTTGCGTAACCAGCTGCACCACCACGACGACCTGTTGCTAAGCCGGGACATTCGATTTCAGGAATTTCGAATGCTAATGAGCCCGGCTTTTAATAACCGAGAACGACGTTTTGTATAATCATGTCTGACATATCCTTGCATAATACACTAACGCGAACGATGGAGCCCATAAGGCCTTCCAAGGGAAACACTGTTGGCATGTACTGTTGTGGTCCGACCGTATATGATCGGGCGCATATCGGAAATTTCCGCACCTTTCTTTCGCAGGATGTAATGCGTAGAACACTACAAGTCGCTGGTCTTAAGGTTGTCCACGTCCGAAACGTAACTGATGTTGATGATAAGACAATAGCTAGATCGATTGAGGAAAACAGGCCGCTGAAGGAGGTAACCGAGTTCTGGACCAAGGAATTTCATAAGGATTGCGAGCGATTCAACATGCTTCCGCCTCATATCGAGCCAAAGGCGACGGATCACATCGAAGAGCAGATCGAGATGATCCAAACGCTTTTGGAAAAGGATCATGCCTATACAAGCGACGACGGAAGCGTTTATTTTCGAGTGTCCTCATTTGACGAATACGGCAAGCTGTCTAGAATCAAGGATAGGGAGCTTAAAACCAATAGTGCCGATGCTTCCCCGATCGACAGCGATGAATACGATCGGGATTCGATGGCCGACTTCGTGATGTGGAAGAGTCGCAAGGAAACCGATGGAGATGTCTATTGGGATAGCCCCTGGGGTGAAGGACGTCCTGGATGGCATCTCGAATGCTCGGCAATGGCGATGAAGTATCTGGGAGAACATCTGGACATCCACTCAGGGGGCGAGGATCTTATTTTCCCTCATCACGAAAACGAAATCGCTCAAAGCGAGTGCAGCTGTAGTCAGCAGTTCTTCAAATATTGGATACATGGCGCCCACTTGCTGGTCGATGGCGGGAAGATGGCGAAGAGTCTCAAGAATTTCTATACGATCGACGACATAGAGGCCAAAGGCTTTCCACCTGTCGTTCTTCGCTACGCGTTGACCAGCGGCTATTACCGGCAATCCCTAAACTTCACTTTCGAGTCCCTGAACGCAGCTAACAGCGCCCTACAGCGCTTGCGAAAGTTCTCTGATGAATTGCTGACAAAAGTGGGCACGAACCGAGCTTCGCTTCTCAAGGCAATCGGAAAGAATGCCCATACGGAAGATCCATGGAGCCTTTTCGAGGAATCCTGGGACGAACTGAGGAACGATCTCAATATTTCAGGAGCATTGGGAAAGCTCTTTTCCGCCATCAAGGGAGTTAAGCCGCTGGAAATGAGCGCCTTCGAGGATAGTCAAGCAGCCATAGCGTTTCATAAATTGATATATGCTCTTGGATACGATCTCGATCAGGTTGAAATCGAAAAGCCCAAGTCGGAAGCGCCCGAAGAAATAAAAACGCTCGCCAACCAACGCTGGGAAGCCAAGCAATCGAGAGATTGGGAGCAGGCCGACCAAATCCGAAATGAACTTCAGGCGAAAGGCTGGAAAATCCTAGACAGCAAGGAAGGCTACGAACTAGAAAAAATCTAGACGTAATACTGATGGTCTTAGAAATTCGTTCTAACGGTATTCAGAATTTTAATTATGAAAGAACAAATGACTCCACTCGAAGAACTCCGCCACTCATCGGCACACGTTCTAGCGACAGCGGTTTTGCGGCTTTTTCCGGAGGCCCAACTGGACATAGGACCTCCTACCGATACCGGATTCTATTACGATTTCGATTTGGATCATAAGTTCACCGCCGAAGATCTGGAAAAGATCGAAGCGGAAATGAAACGCGTCATCAAGGAGAACCAGCGTTTCGAAAAACAGGAAGTTTCAAGGGAAGAGGCCATCCAGATGATCAAGGATTTCGGCCAGGAAACCTACAAACTCGGACGCTTGGAGGACATTCCGGAGGGCGATGCTATTTCATTCTATCGAAACGGGGAGTTTCTCGATCTTTGTGCGGGTACCCACGTTAATTATACAAAGAAGATTAAAGCATTCAAACTGCTGAGCATTGCGGGAGCCTATCATCGAGGTGATTCCAAAAACAAGCAGCTGCAGCGAATTTACGGAACCGCTTTCCAGACGAAAGAGGAATTGGCCGAGTATCTTGAAATGCTTGAAGAAGCGAAAAAGCGAGATCATCGCCGCATAGGCAAGGACATGAAGCTCTTCTCTTTCGATGCCGAACAAGTGGGACCCGGTCTTCCTCTCTGGCTTCCCAACGGAACCGTTCTGATCGAAGAGCTTGAAAAACTGGCTAAAGAGACCGAATTCAAGGCAGGCTATGATCGCGTGCGCACTCCTCATGTCGGCAAAGAATCTCTGTATTTAACAAGTGGACACCTCCCCTACTACGAGGAATCGATGTATCCAGCTATGGAATTCGAGGAGGATGCAGGAGGCGAAAAAGTCCGCTACTTTCTCAAAGCGATGAATTGTCCGCATCACCACAAGATTTACGCGGCGTCGCCTCGCAGCTATCGCGATCTGCCATTGCGATTAACCGAATACGGCACCTGCTATCGCTATGAGCAGTCGGGCGAATTGATGGGATTGATGCGCGTGCGTTCCATGCAGATGAATGACGCTCACATTTATTGCACGGAAGATCAATTCGAAGAAGAGTTTAACGCGGTCAATGAGATGTATTTAAAGTATTTCAAGCTGTTCGGGCTGGAGAAATACCTGATGCGTTTCTCGACTCACGATCCTTCTAAACTAGGCGATAAGTACGTAGACAACGCAGAGTTGTGGATACAAACAGAGGACATGGTCCGCCAAGTTCTCAAGTCATCAGGAATCAACTACGTTGAGGTTCCGAATGAAGCCGCATTTTATGGACCGAAAATCGACGTCCAAGTCTGGAGCGCGATTGGTCGCGAATTCACCATCGCAACCAACCAGGTGGACTTCGCCGTACCAGCGCGCTTTGGCCTGGAATACACTGCCAGCGACAATTCGAAGCAGACTCCTCTTTGTATCCACCGAGCTCCCCTAGGAACTCATGAACGGTTTATCGGATTTCTCATTGAGCACTTTGGAGGCAACTTTCCAACTTGGCTTGCCCCTGAACAAGTCAGGATCCTACCAATAAGCGATAAGATTGCAGACTATGCCAAGAGAGTCCTGGCGGAACTCAGATCAAATGGCGTAAGGGCCACGGCAGATCTTAATGCGGAAAAACTGGGAGCCAAGATTCGAAGAGCCGAACTCGATAAAATCCCGAATACTTTAATCGTGGGAGCGAAAGAAGCTGAAGAGGAAAAGGTTTCCGTACGATCTCGCTTCGATGGCGATCGAGGAGCGATGTCTTTGGAAGAGTTTAAGGGGGATATTCTGGATACGATCCAATCGAGGAAATTGCAGATCAAGACTAAAGATTGATCTACTTGTCTTCACCAAGCAGCTTGCCGAAGACCATCCGGCCACCACTAGTGGGGATAATACTCTCCACTTCGACAAGCACATTCGATTCAAGATAATCAGCCGAGTCGTTGACCACCACCATCGAGCCGTCCTCCAGGTACCCTACTCCCTGGCCGTCTTCTTTTCCAAGCTTCACTAATTTCACCGTAAGCGCTTCCCCAACAACTACCTCATGAGTGAGGGCCTTGCTGAGACTGAGAATATCAACATAAGGCACGGAGGAGCTTTTCGCTTTGCGAATCAACGATTCGCTAGTCGTAAGGAGTCGTCCTTTCAAACTGGATACAATAAAAAGCAGTTTGTCTTCGCTGCTTTGATTTCTCTCCACTTCGCTATCGTAAACATGGACTTTTAGATGATCTAGCTGATTAAGATCGTTCAAGGTTTTCAAGCCCCGTTTTCCTCTATTCTTCTCTTCATTTTCATTGGAAGAGGCAAGTTCGTGCATCTCGTCGATCACGAATTTAGGAATGGAGACTTCATCGCTCAACAATCTCGCCTTGCATAGCTTGGCCACACGTCCGTCAACCAGAGAGCTTCCATCAAGAAGAATAAGCGGCACTTCCACTTTTTCAGACTCGAAACGCACATAAGGTATCACAATGTTGAATTCATCCTTGCCTCGGAGCGCTATGACTGTCGCCAAGTAGGTGAATCCTATATACACGAACACGCGCGAGATGTAGATCACTTGAGGATCGCCTGTTTCGAAAAGAGGAGAAACGGCAATAAAATGAGACGCAAGGAATCCTACAAAAAGGCCGAAAGTGAGAGCGGATAGGGCGCGAAGCGAAAATCCTTTGAGCAGCATGTCGATCAGAACAAGCAAAGCTCCTATCAGCAATCCAAAGACTGTAGCCAAGAGAGGCCACAAGGAGGACTGTTTCTCGCGCCATGCCTCGGGAGCCATATCCGGAAACGTATAGGCCACGACGAAGCCGCCCAGACCGCAGAAAATCAGTGCGAGGACACGTACTGTCAACAGCGACTGGTTCATGTCCAACCCTCCCTTAGTGTGAAGGAGATGAAATTAGGCATAAGAGGAGTGTGAAATAAGTAAAACCTCGGGGATCCACAATTAAACGCCAAACCATTGCCAAATCAAAACGGCGACAGGCAAGATGATGAAGATAGTCATCACAATGTAAATTATTCGCTTGGCGCGTTGAGCAGAACGGATGTTTTCTGGTGTTTCTTCCAAGGCAGATCAGTTTTAAAGATCCTAGTAATGCGTAATTATACTAGATTGCAAGACAAGTACACAGAGCAAGTGAGCCAGACCGCCACCTTGGGTCCCGTCAGCCGTGTTTGAGAAACTAACCATAATTGCGCCCGGTCTTCTTGGAGCCTCCATAGCGATGGCGGCTAAGGATCGAAAAATCGCTCAAAGAATTGCGATTTGGGCCAGAAGAGAGGAAACACGTAAGTCGCTCCAATCGAAAGCGTGGTGCGATCAAGCTTCGAGCGAAATTGAAGAGGCTTGCGAGGACAGTGACTGCATCGCGCTCTGTGCGCCGGTCGACCGTATCATCCAACTGGCAAAACGGATCGCGCCTCATTTGAAGGGTATGCCAATCGTCACGGACGTAGGTAGCGTTAAGAGCAAAATCGTTCGGGAGAGTTCGTTTGCGCTGCGGGGCGTTGCGAATTTCGTGGGCTCACATCCCATGGCAGGCTCCGAAAAAACAGGCTTGGAGAACGCGAGACCTGATTTGTTTGAAGGAAGAACCTGCTTCGTCACTCCATTCGAGGAAACCGATGAAAAGGCGACCGACCGCGTCCAGGAATTTTGGCAAGCGCTAGGCTGCAAGACCAGAAGCGAGTCGCCCGAAAAGCACGACGAGATTGTATCCAAAGTTAGCCACCTCCCTCACATTGTTGCGTCAGCATTGGCAAGCTATCTCTTAGACAACGGATCGGAGAGTAAGGAAACCTGCGGCAACGGCTTAAAAGACACCACCCGAATAGCAGCTGGAGATCCAGCCATGTGGAAGGAAATTGTGAATCAGAATCGAGAAGAGATTCTTCGCTCGTTGTCGGATTTTCAGGACAGGTTGCAAATCTACTACTCGGCCATCGCCAATGAAGATTACCTGGAAATCATGAAAAGACTAAACGAAGGCAAAGCCTTCCGAGACGCGTTGGAATAATGGAGGATCCTTATCCAGTAAAACCATTTAGAAGTCCCGCTTCGGCGAAGGTCGTTGTACCGGGCTCAAAGAGCATGACTAACCGCGCCATGATATTGGCGGCGCTAGCCGATGGAATTTCGCGTATCGAGAATTGCCTGTTCAGCGAAGATACGGAAATCATGGTTAATGCTCTGCAGACCTTAGGGTTCGCAATTCAAACGTATCCAAAAGAAAAGCGCATCGAAGTCACTGGGAAAGGAGGAACGATTCCCAACTCGAAGGCCAGGCTGAATGTAGGGAATTCAGGAACGTCCGCCCGCTTTTTAACAGCTCTATGCTGCTTGGGAAAAGAGGGAGAGTACGAGTTGGATGGCGTTCCGCAAATGCGCAAACGGCCTATTGATAGTCTTGCCAACGCTCTTTCAAAGCTAGGGGCTGATATCGAAACGGCCAACGGATTTTTCCCACTGAAAATCAGACCTAAAAGACTATTTGGAGGGAAGGTGACAATCGATGCAACCGGCAGTAGCCAGCTAGTTTCCGCATTGCTGATGGTGGCTCCCTTTTGCCAGCAGACGCTCAATATTGAACTTTCCGATACAAGCATCAGAAGGGGCTACATCGAGATGACTTGCGAAATGATGAAGGCCTTCGGAATCCCGCCAAAAAATATTCTGTCATCGAATTCCGGATATACCATCCATTCCTCTTCGGCATACTCATCGCAAGCCAACGGCTATGTCGTGGAAGGAGACGCATCGGCAGCGAGCTATTTTCTCGCTCTGCCGCTTGCAGTGGGCGGAAAAATAGAAATCGAAGGACTTAAAAAGGATTCACTACAAGGAGACACGGCTTTCACCGAGAAAGTAGAGAAGATCGGAGCTTCCATAGAATGGAAGGCCAGCTCAGCCGTTTGCCATTACGATTTAAGCCGAGCCCAGCCACTAGCCTTCAACGATAATTTCTACCAGATTTCGGATACATTTCTCACAGCAGCCGCAATCTCCCCTCTTTTAGAGGGCGAAACCAAAATTGAAGGTATCGAACACACCAGGCACCAGGAATGCGACCGTATTGAGGCCATGGCCAATGGTCTGTCGAGATTGGGTCAAAACGTAAGACAGACCCAGGGTTCTCTTACTGTTGAACCTAAAGCTCTTAATGAGGCTACAGTCGCTACTTACGAGGATCATCGGGTCGCCATGAGTTTTGCGATTCTGGGTTGTCGCGATATAAAGGGAAATGGCGAACCCTGGCTTAAAGTCGAAGACCCGCTTTGCGCCAGGAAGACCTTCCCCGATTTCTTTGAAACGCTAGAAAAGGCCAGGAGAGATAGCGAAAAAGAAGCGACCCTTGCATCCAAATAGCAGATGGACGCGCAAAGATTTATAATCATTGCCATAGATGGAGGAGCGGCTTCTGGAAAATCGTCCACTTCTCGGGGCCTAAGAGATCGATTTAGTCTTTTGAGAGTGGATACAGGATCGTTTTATAGATCTATAACGTTGACCTTATTGAATGCCGACATAGAGCCGAAGAGCGACCAGAATCTAGCAGACGCCCTGGAAGGACTGAAACTCGAAACGATAATCGAGAATGGCGATGCGATGATTTCGATCGATGGGTGGATACCGGATGAATCCATTAGGAGTGAACGCGTAAATCATCATGTTTCCGAATACGCCGCTCTGCCAGAAGTAAGGAAACGTCTATTGGAATATCAAAGAAATCAAGTGCAGGTAGCTAAAGCGAACGGGTTTGCTGGAATGATAATGGAAGGACGAGATATTGGTTCGGTCATTTTTCCTGAAGCCGACGTTAAGCTTTATCTCCAGGCGGATCCAGAGGCCAGAGCTCTTCGTCGAGCAAAGGAAGGCATTGTCGATAGCATGACAAAAAGAGACAGAATCGATTCCACTCGAAAAAACGCCCCGCTCATGCGCCCGGAAGGTTCCATTCTAATAGATTCGTCTCACATGACGCTAGATGAAGTGATCGAGGAAGCTGGAAAACATATCGAGGCTGTATTAAAACGTGATTAGATTTTGAGTACGGGAAATCATATTTACTGGATCAGCCATTCCTTGATTCGCCATTTCTACATTGAACTGCTAAGAGGAGACGTAGAAGGCTTGAATCGCATTCCGAGAAAGGGCTCCTGCATTCTAGCCTCTAACCATGCTAGCCACTTCGATCCGCCCCTAGTCGGATGTAAGATCATGCGGCAAATGCATTTCTTCGCTCGCAAAACACTGTGGAAGCCTGGCATTGCTAGCTGGTGGCTAAACGCCGTGGAAACCATACCTGTCGATCGCGACGGAGAGTCGGATGTAAGAGCTCTGAAGCTTACCATCAAAGCATTGAAGAACAATGGACTGCTAACTCTCTTCCCCGAGGGGACGCGAAGCAAGGATGGCATGCTGCAAAATGCGAAACCAGGAATTGGTATGATCGCGGCCAAAACGCAGTCAGTGGTCGTTCCGTGTCGCATATTCAACTCGCACAAAGTGCTGTCTCGCGAATCAAAGTTTCCAAACCTGAATATTTCAATACATCTGAAATACGGAAAACCGTTGTATCCATCTGATTATGACCCAGGTAAAGAAGCCGGTAAGCAAAGATATCAGATGATAGCTGATTCCATTATGCGGGCGATAGGCGAATTAAAGCTTCCTCGACAAAGAATTCTCTGAAGTTTCAATCAATAAACATCAATCGCTTTGAGACAAGACCAAGAGGGCCTCAAGCGATTTAAAATGTCTGGCAATCTGATCTGCTCCAGACGCCGTGTTCTGGACGATGCTTTCAAAAAGCTCGCTCTTGTCTCGCTGCAACTGATGGATGCGTTCCTCAATGGTCCCTTTGGCAATCAATCGGTAAACGAAAACGGTATTTTTTTGCCCAATACGATGAACACGATCAATAGCCTGATTCTCGACAGCGGGATTCCACCATGGATCGAGAAGAAACACATAATCGGCGGCATGCAGGGTGATTCCCGTACCAGCGGCCCTCAAGCTGACCAGTATAGCGGCGGTATCAGTTGAATCCTGGAATTGCCTCACCGGCGTTTCTCTATCGCGGGTGGCTCCGGTCAATTCGTAAAGCGGCAAATCGGGAAACGAAGCCTCCATCAGCTCTCGAACCCGATTCAGAAAACGAACAAATTGGCTGAAGATGACTACCTTGTGCCCAGTTCCCAAGACTTCGATCAGCTTCTCCAAAAGGACCATCAGCTTTCCACTATCCTCGAGAGCAGCATCTACCCAGGGAAGTAAATCCGGATCGCAACTGGCCTGCCGAAGTCTTGTCAACAGGCTAAGCGTTGCGAATCGATGGCTTTGCAAGGCGGCTCCCAAATCGCTTCCAATCTTCTTCGCCCCGGCTGCGCAAATGCTAGCGTATTCCGTCGCTTGCAGTTTACTGATTGAGCAGACCTGATCGATGATGATTTTCTCGGGCAAATCATCCGCCACCTGATCTTTAGTGCGACGCAAAACGAAAGGCTGTATTTGATCGCGTAGCCGTGATTTGAAGGCGTTCGGATTCTCCTTCAGTCGGGTTTCAAACTGGTAGCGAGGCCCTAGCAGTCCTGGCATAAGGAACTGAAAGGAGGGCCAAATGTCCAGAGGACGATTCTCAATAGGGGTACCCGTCAAAGCGATTCGCTTTTCGGCATTAATACGCAGACAAGATCGAGTCGCTTTCGTATCCGGATTCTTAATAAACTGAGCCTCGTCAATGATGGCGTAATCGAAAAGGCGTTTTTCCAGTTTCTCGATTCTGTTGCGCAGCAAAGCGAAACTGATCACGAGAACATCCCAATCCAGAATATCTTCCTCGAGCGGCTGATTCACATAGCGCTGCACTCGTATTTTTGGAGCGAATTTTCCAAATTCCGATATCCAGACTGGCACTACGCTTGAAGGGCAGACTACTAAGGCTTTCCGGCCAGACTCCAATTCCTCCTTGGTCAGCGCGATCACTTGAACCGTCTTGCCAAGACCCATCTCGTCTGCCAAAAGGCAATGGCAACCGCCTTCGAGCATTCGCGACATCCAGTTGACTCCGTTTTCCTGATACGGCCGCAGACCTGCAAGAAACGTTTTGCCATTCCTTTCTTGGGGATTGAGCAAACGGTCTCGCCAGCTACGTAGCTTTTCATCAAGCTCTAGAGTTTGCTTTTCGTTTTCCGACGGAAAAAGGGAAAACAGCTGGTAAAGCTGCCGCTCGGAATTCTCGCCACTGGATTTCCCGGTGTGATCCCAATCAGCAATTAACTGCCGCGAAGCGCTAGAAAGTCGGATGATACCGTGCTCAGGAGCCAGAATAGGCGACCCGTTGTTCTTGAGAAGAAGCTCTTGGTCTTCAGGCGAGAGCAACCCTCTACCACTGTCGAAAATCCATTGCAGGTCGAGCTTGCCACCTTCTCCTAAAGTAGCCCTGGCCCTTACGTCCAACGCAGTGACCGACTCTTGAACCCGCGAAATATTTTCATGCTCTTCGGTGGAAAACGATTTCTTCCAACTTGGCCATACCTTGTGAATGAAAAAAGGAATCTCGGCCAGATTCTCCAAGAGGTAGCCATTGAAATCCGCGCAGTACTCGAAATGCGACTTTCGCGCTAAAGCAGCCAAAGTGATTAGCCTTTCACGCTCGACGGAATTTCTGGCTCTCGGACTTCCGTCGCCGTCTCGTAAGGCAGGGGTTCTCTCATCGCGGTCCGAAAGCCAATATGCCTGACAGACCAGACCTCGATAATGGGTGTCGAGCACCAGATGTAGCATCCTGACATCGTCAAGATACCCGCCCCCCCCTTGAGGCTGGGGACCCGCAGACTGGCTTTCATCCTCCATCTCAAGAACGTCATCGCTGAGAAGAGAAAGATCTTCATCCGCAAGCAGTTCCTCGATTTCGAGAAAACCGGCTACGGCAATCGCATCGCCATATAGCGAATCGGCCGAAGAGGAACGAATAGTGAAATCAGTATTCTCCCATTCGACAACTGAGTAGCTCTCTTCTTTGCCCTCCTTGCAGGTCATGATCGCATCGCTCTCGCTGAGGGATACCTCCCTAATGTTTCCCTTTCGGTAAAGCGTGCGACCGCGAGCGATGGCCTCATGAGAAAAACGCCCTTCCCACTCCTTTTCCAAAAAACGACTCCAAACCTTCAAAGACCTTCTGGAGTAAAGTCGATTTGCCCCTTTCCAATGCATAAACCGTATACCTAAACATTTCTTGGAATTTCCAATCAATCCTTTTTGCCTCGAGAAATTGATTCATCGCCTAAACGCTGATAGGCTATGGCGAAGCGAAAATGAAGACTTGCGAAACATTCCTGCCTTTTCGCTTGTTGTATTAGGCTGACGCTGTATTTCGCTCCTTAGATTCCATCGCTATGATTTCCTCCATTCGAAAGGCCTTTCTCTCAGGACTGGTGCTGCTAGCTCCCCTTGGCATCACGTTTTTCGTCTTCAACTGGCTGGTTGTGAGAATCGGAGGGAGTTTTAAAAAACAGCTCCTCTTTTTCGTTCCGGACGAATTGATCGCGAAAGAAAACCTGGAGATGCTTTGGAATGCGCTAGCGACCATCATCGTGCTCTTGCTGATTACGCTGCTTGGCTACCTCTCCAGATACGTAATAGCCAAGTATCTGTTTTCGATTGGAGAGAAAGTGCTCAAGAACTTGCCGATCGTAAACACGGTTTACACTTCCGTTAAGCAGATTGTGGATACATTTAGCTCTGACAAGCGAGCTGTATTCGAAAAGGTGGCGCTGGTACAATTCCCGCGACCTGGCTGTTTCGCCGTCGGATTTCTAACAGGCGATACGCGGGGCGAAGTCAAAGGTCGCCTGGAGCACAAGTCCATCAACGTTTTCGTGCCTACGACTCCTAATCCGACGAGCGGCTTTCTCGTCATGCTGCCGGAAGATCAAGTTCAGATTCTGGATATGTCGGTGGGCGAAGGCATGAAGCTTATCATATCGGGCGGCGCCGTCGTCCCCGAATGGCCTCCCAAGGTTGAACTAGCCGAAGCGGACACCGCATAAATGAGATAATGGCTTCGCCTCTCGTTTCAACGCAGGCTCTAGTCCTCCAGAAAGAATCGAGAGGGAATTCCTTTTCAGCCGCCCGCATCCTTTCTCCAACGCTTGGCTGCCTGGACGCGTTAATGCGAAAAAGCTCAAAACTGGATCGTATTTCCCAGGTGGATATGTTTGACGACGGGGAGTTCATTCTCGAGATGAAGGAGAATTCGCATTCGGGTTTCATAAAGGAATATAACTTGAAGCGTCGACGACACGACATCGCGAAGAACTACAATGCCTTTATGGCAGCGTCGAAGATGGCGAAGCTCATTGTAGCGAACCCGACGCATCCCGAAAACGCCGACGATGTTCATAAGCTTTTGAAGAGAAGTCTAGACGCATGGGAACGAGGGGCTTCCCCTCAAGCGACTCTCTTTAAATGCATGTATTTATATTGCAAGGACGAAGGCTATCCGATCAAGGAGGAGTGGAGAATGCAGCTTCCGAAGAGGCTTCGAGACATTGTAGACTACATACTTGTAACGCCACTCGACCAGATAAAGGTAGAAGAATCGGATTTGGAGAAGGCGCTTCAAGGCATACGCCAATACATGAGCAGAAGCACCCACTTGTTCATTGCCGAAAAGCATTAAGCAAGTTTGTATTGAAAATGCACTACAAAAGCTAGACTACAAAAACGGGTTGTCGGCATCCTTCACAACGCCGTCTTTCAATGCTGCCGATCGAGGAACTAGAACGTTTTTAAGCTCGGCGAAAGCTCCTTCGAGTACCGCAAGCCAATGGACCGGGCGAAAGGTTTCTCCTCTTCTTAATGAAGCAGCCTCGAAACCCCGAGCCAGATCCTGCATATTCCATGCTCCTATCAAGCCGAGACTTCCTTTAAGCGAATGAGCCAACCGGCCCATCTCATCGTCTCGACCATCCTCAACCGCTTGTCGCAACTCTAGTAGAATCATTTTAACCGCCTTCAGAAAATGGCTAATGATAGCCTCCCTAGTGGCTCCAGACTCGGAAACATGGATACAGTATTCGTTTAACATTCTAGCGTCGTAAATTCCAGATTTCCTAGTTTCCTCTTCTCGGTTTGGGCTTATCGATGGAACGGTTGTCTCCGCTCCAAACAAATACTTATCAAGGACGCTTAGGAGTAGATTAAAATCAATAGGCTTGTGAATCAAATCAACCATTCCGGCCATTACGCTATTTTGCTCATTGTCGCGGAAAACTTTAGCCGTCACGCCAATAACTAAAGGCTTCTCGCCTGAGCCTGCGTTTTCGATTATTCGCTGTGTCGCCTCGTATCCATTTAGACCAGGAAGCATGATGTCCATTAGAACCAAATCGTATTTACTACTGTCATACATGTCCACAGCAGTTAGCCCATTATCGACGATATCGAATTCGAACCCGTAGTCTCGGAGGAAAAAAGAGAAAATATCGGCATTAAGCAAATTGTCCTCCACCACGAGTATACGCTTACCCGCGCGCATCTCCTCCGTCACTTGACCATTCTCAATCCCCATTTTGATAAAGCTAGAGCTGTAGATTGTCGACCCCAACCATAGAATTGGATATTAAGCTGCAGAAGCTGAACATAGGTATTAACAATACGGGTACAAGCTAAACAACACGGAAAACAAGTTTAGAAACGTATTCTGAAAAATTCAACAAGAAAGAACACGCACACCCTGAAAGGAAACGACCTTACAAGGGAACCAGACCTGTTCGAACGGCAAACAATGTGATGCCCGCGATATCGAAGATTTGCAGCTTTTTGGAAATATTGCTTCGATGAGATTCGATGGTCTTCACACTGAGACCAAGATTGTTGGATATCTCTCGATTGGTCATTCCAGCGGCAACGAAAATGACTATCTGCCTCTCGCGGTCGCTCAACGTTTCAAGAAGCTCTTTTTGGTCCAAGGCATCGGGGGCTTCCGCAACCACTTTAGTCGAGGCCTTTACGAAAATATTGCCTTTGGCAACCGCTTCAATGGCCTGCTCGAAAACGGAGAACTCCTCTTTCTTATTAAGAAAGCCCGTTGCGCCGAGTGAAAGTAAAGCGCCGATCCGCTTTGGATCCTCAACCGAGGAAATAACGAGAATCTTCGTTTTAGGGAATTCCCGAATTAGCTTCTGGGTCAACTCTTGTCCGGACATACCCGGTAGCCTCAAATCGATAAGCGCAAGATCAGGTTTGGTCTTCTTGCAAATCTTATAAGCCTCCTCTGCCGTTCCTACTTCGCCAACGATCTCGAAACCGAAACGCTGCTTAATGATCCTAACCAGGAAGTCGCGAAAAAGGGTCTCATCTTCAGCAACAATTACTGTAAGATTATCCTTAGCCATTAATTGAGGTCAGGGAGGAACGCATTAGGGAGGGTGAAACGAAATGGGAAGCGCAAACGAGTGTCATCTAGGCTAAATCTCCGACGAAATGGGAGGACGACTCGAAATGCCGGTACGCCTTTTTACTGATCAAGTGTTCTTAAGAGTAATTATTGATAAAAAAGGGGTTTGCGACAACCAGTCAAATAGAGACTTATCAGTAACATAATAAAGGCTACCCTGTACATTGGAATTAATACCTAAGGTAATCGGTAATACTGCTAGCCTGCATTATGGAAATGACCAATTACCTAAAACGATTAAGCCAAAGCCATCCTCCAAAAAGAACCCCTGGAACGGGGCGTCCCAAAGCGAATTCCAATAAAAAACAAAACCGCCAAGATTCTTTGAATCTTTTTCGTCACCAACAACTTGCTCCTTGATTCCGCAAAGGAAAAAAACTATTCAACTTCTCTATGGAACAAGAATCTTCGACCCCTCCTCCAGAGCCTGTAGAAACTCCTTCAGAAACCCCTCAAGACGACAACAAACCGGATCGCGATTCAAGAATGTGGGCAATGTTTTCCCACCTAGCGGCGTTTGCCAGCGTTTTCATTCCCATTATCGGCGGAGTAGTTGGACCGCTCGTGGTTTGGCTCATTAAAAAGGAAGAAATGCCTTTCGTCGACGATCAAGGCAAGGAATCGATTAATTTCCAAATCACCATGGCAATCGGATTCTTCATCTCCTTTCTTCTGACCTTTGTCGTCATAGGCATACCTCTACTCCTATTGCTAGGCCTAGCGGATTTGATACTGATTATCATTGCGGCAATCAAGGCCAACGATGGCGTTCAGTATCGCTATCCCTTCGCCATACGTTTCATCAAGTAAACCCTTTTAAAACTAGCTTTTTAAGGCGGAACGATTCGTTCCGCCTTTTTCATCTCTATCCGCGGCGTATTTCGGATCCTTTAAATCGTATTTGGATTCTCCATACCTTTTTCGTTCGACAGCTTATATGCCCGGTCTGGAGGTCGAAGGATTCGGGGACTTCGATTTTGTGGAGATCGATTGAGGCATGATACCCACGCTCGGAGAAGACGTCGATCAACATAGCCATAGCTACGGAGTTATTCAAAAGAGGATCCTCGGAATTGATGTTGGCAATTCCCGTTATCGCATGATGCACCACAATAGGCATGATGTGGTCCTCTATGAAGTCGATCACCTTGTGAAAGAGATCGGGCTCGTCCATCTCGTATCCATCTAATCGCTTCACCAGTTCCTGCCGAGCATGCTCGACTATTTTGCTAGCAATAGGCAGCCGATGCAGAGAATCGAAAGTCCGCGGATCCAACTCCAAGGAACTCTGGTATTGAAGCTCCTTAATGATGTTCTGCTGGACTTCAGAAAGGGATCCTTGAGCATTGATGAAATGGTAGTGGAATACTTCGCGTAGAGACTGCAGAGCATCGTAGGTTCGCTCCTTGAATACCTGGTAGCGACGTCGAGCAGAGACGGGATCCATGTCCGTCTTCCTCTCCTCAAGAAGCTGACCCAGTCCAGATCGCCTGACTTCCTCATTGTGATCCTTTACCTCCAGACCGCGTTTCATCTGGCGGGCGACGCTCTCTTTCTCATCGATGAAGAGCATCATGATGTGGACAATCGGCTGCCTAAATAGCGCTCGATGCTCTGTATTGTAAAACTCGGCACGCAATTGAAGCATCTTATGATAAAGCAGCTTCATGCATTCCACCTGAGCGAAAGTGCGCGGAAAACCGTCGAGAATGGCCCCATCCTGGTAGTCCGGATCGAGCAATTTCTTAAAGAGAATACTGACCACCTCGCGGTCGCCTACCATATTGCCAGAGTCTTTGAGGCGCTGCATCTCCGGTGTATCCAATAAAGAACTAACGACGATAGGAGCGCAAGTCAGACCACGAGCCTCCATTATGAATGGCGTATTGGTTCCCTTACCCGCGCCTGGAGCTCCGCCAAGCAGAATCAATTCCTTAGGAAAATGGAGGCGGGCTCGCCCATACTCGCTTTCAAGTTCATTCCAAACCGAATTGAAAATGATCTGAGCGTCCTTTACCTCCAGATCCTGATGCTTGGCCGGGGAAGCGGGAGCTTTAGCAGCATGATGCGGAGGCTTTTTAGCGGGAGGTTGCTTATTCATAGAAATACGTCGCAGCAGATGACGCTCGTGAGACTCGTGACAATGATGTTTTCAATTCCTTCCTGAATTCGCGGGACGCTTTCAAGGAATATTTCTAGCGCGATATGTCTCGTTGGCTCAATACTTTATGATTGCGAGAGCCTAGTATTTCCAGGGCGAAATCCATATCTTCGATACTCATTGCCAAAGCGGATCTTCCCATTGGACGACTTAGAAAGGAATAGATATAATGGATGTTTATTTCAGCCTCCAGGATGCATAGCAAAACGCTTTCAACATCGCGTTCTCCGGCAATTTCAACCGCCAGAATCGAGCTCTCGGTGTAGCTGATGCCTTCCTCTCGGAGAAGCATGCGAGCTTTCTCAGGATCGTCCACCACCATCCGCACGATAGCGCTATCGGTAGTGTCCAATGTGGTCAAGGCCATGAGATGGACCTGATGCTTGGCAAAAAGTTTGGTAATATCCGAAAGCCGCCCCACTTTATTCTCAGTGAAGACCGAGAACTGTCTCACCGGGTCTGGCAGTGTGGTTTCTACTGAAGGCTGGTCCATTTCCGATCAAGCAACGCCCTGATAATGAAGCGGTTTAGCGAAAGTTCAGGGAAAAGCAAAAACATTGACGAGATGTGCAGAAAAGCAACTTCATAATAAGTGAATACCCTGAAAACCCATCGCTCATAAAACCGCTTAGCGCCTGCTGTTACATCGTCAGAAATTACTGGACTTTGAGGATCCAAATCAGAACAGTCAGCCCCGCTTTTTCGCTCCCGTAGTTCAATGGATAGAGCGTCGGTCTCCGGAACCGAAGATCTGGGTTCGAATCCCGGCGGGAGCACCACGCTTCGCTGTAACGAAGTCTAGGCGAAGCGTGCCCTGCGTAGCTTTCAAGCGAAGCACGGGCAAGAACCGTTCCCGATGGGCTACGCGCGGCTCACGCCAGCCTTTGCTCTAAGCGCAGTGAAGAAGTCGAAGGTTGTCACGCCTAGATATGAATCGCCTGATTATTCGTGGCTCCAGCGGCTTCAGCCAAGGCCTCGCTCAAAGTCGGATGGGCATGGATGGTATGATGAATCTCATCGATGGTACCCTCCATTCCCATAGCCAGGCAATACTCGGTAATCAATTCCGTGGCATCATGCCCGATGATGTGAGCGCCTAGAATCTCGCCGGTCTTCGCGTCGCTCAACACTTTCACGAAGCCTTCCGAAGCGTTGCCAGCTACCGCCTTGCCCGAAGCGGTGAAGGGAAATTTGCCAACCTTGTAGTCCAGCTTTTCCTCCTTAGCCTTCTGCTCGGTCATGCCAACACTGGCAACCTGAGGCTGACAATAGGTACATCCGGGGAAATGGGTTACTTTCTTTGGCTTGCTGTATCCAAACATTCCATTCACCGCTTGTACTGCTTCAAAAGTAGCAACGTGGGCCAAAGTCGGCGGACCAATAATGTCTCCCGCAGCGAAAATCCCTTTCACATTGGTCTCGTAGTTGTCATCCACTACCAGATAGCCTCGTTCGGTTTTCAAGCCTAGCTGCGGAGCAACCGCTCCATCCAAGTTGGCGACAACCCCAATCGCCTGAATGACTGAATCCACTTTAAGCGACTCGCTTTTGCCTTTGCGTTCGTATTCAATTTTCACCTTCGAACCGTCTACCTTAATCGACGTGATTTCGATACCGACGTGGCTCTTGATCCCCTGCTTTTTGAATGACCTCTCCAATGTTTTGGAGATCTCCTCGTCTTCAACGGGAACGATCTGAGGCAGCATTTCCAACACGGTGACTTCGCTTCCGAATGCGTTGAGAAAATAGGCGAACTCTACTCCGATAGCCCCCGAACCGATGATGGCCACTGACTCGGGTCGCTTTTTCATGACCAGAGCTTCGCGAGAAGTCATCACACGTTCACCGTCGACCTCGAGGTCAGGCAAACGTCTGGCTTTACAGCCGGTGGCTATAAGGATGTTATCGCTTTTGAAAAACTGGCCCTTCTGCTCGCCATCGACGATCTCAACCATTCCTGCCGCGCTTGCCTTGGCCTGAGCAGTGATGTGCTCAATCTTGTTTTTCTTAAAGAGGAACTCAACGCCCTTCGCCATTTGGTCCGCTACGCCGCGCGAGCGCTGGATCACCTTTTCGAAATCGAAGTCGACGGAATCGACCGAAATGCCAAAGCTGCCCGCTTTCTGAATCGATTGGTAGAGCTCCGCCGATTTCAGCAAGGCTTTGCTCGGGATGCAGCCCCAGTTGAGGCAAGTTCCGCCAGCCCGCTCCATCTCAATGCAGGCTACTTTCTTACCAAGCTGTCCAGCTCGAATGGCTGCCGCGTATCCAGCCGGCCCACCTCCGATTACGATAAGATCATATTTCGATTCTGCCATCTTTCCTAGGTTTAAAACTCCGCGCAACCGGATATCTAGACGCTCCCCGCATGTCTAGGACAATCGAAGAGAAACGATCTGCGCGAACCGGAATTCTAGATATCGATCACATCATCCTTGGCGCGAACCTTGCGTTTCGGAGAAGGGCGATGGACATTTACATTAACCCTTTTTCGAGGGACGCCTACAGCTCCGCCAAACAGAAGATTCAGTATCGTGATGATAAACGCTCCGAAAAAGGCGGCCCCAAACCCGGACACTTCAAAGCCGCCCACCAGCGAAGCCGTCAGCATGTAAAGCAAGGCATTAATGACCAGCAACCCCAACCCCATGGTCAAGACGACGAAGGGAAGAGCGAAAAGAACCAGGATCGGTCGCAGGACAGCTGAGAAGACACCCAGAACAAGAGCGGCAATAATCAGCGTCGTGTTATCATCGTAATGAATTCCATCCAGCAAATAGCTGCCAATCAGCACTCCTAAAGCGCTGATTGCCGCTCGCCAGACGAATGAAGTTATAGAACCGTTTCGCATCCTGCCATGCCGAATCTCTTGTGCCTTATAGCCATTATCCAGCAAAAAATGTTCCTGTTGAAAATCGCCATTGCCTTAAGCTCAGCCAATCCTTCGAATCAGCCTTTTCCCTCAACTGAATGCGTGTCGCTTTCATTCAAGATCATCTTCGCTCCGGAGGAACGGAAAACCAAACCATCCACATCGCTGACGGCTTAGCCCGGAATGGATTCGAAACGCACGTTATCGTTTTTCGCGAGGGGGGAGCCCTTGATGGACTAGCGGAATCTAAGGCCTTCAAACTCTCCTACCTCAACCAAGGCTTCCTTAGAACCGACTGGTTTGCCCCCGGCCTCAAAAAAAAACTGGAAGACATTGCTCCCGACGTCGTGGTCGCCATGGGTCGGATGGGAAACTGCCATGCCGGACTCCTTTGTAATTCCGAACGGAGCTACACGCTAGTGGCAACCTTCAGGACGGGAAGGTCGATACCCTTTCTGAATAGAAAAGCCCTCAAGGAAGCCAACTATCTAGTAGCCAATAGTCATGAAGCTCTTCAGCGGCTGGAAAAGCAGTACCAAATCAAGCGCGATGAAGCCACCGTTATCTACAACGGTTGTATAAGAAATTTCAGTACAGAAATCCCATCGTTTAGAGAAGAGCCAATTGAGGACAGGTCGATCCAACTGGCCAGTATTAGCATGTTTCGTCCGCAGAAGATGCAAATCAGGCTCCTGCGGATTTGCAGCAAGCTCAATTGCGCGAACCCCTGGCGAATCGTTCTGGCTGGAAATGGACCCGAAATCGAGAAGTGCAAAAGAGAAGCTGATCGATTAGGGATATCCGACCGCGTCGAGTTTCCCGGCCTTTTGCAGGATCCCAAGGCGCTCTATTTCGAAAGCGACATCGCCGTGCACGCTTCGCGAGCCGAATCCTTGCCCAACTTCCTCGTCGAGGCGCAAACCGCCGGTCTGCCAGTCGTCGCCTACGATGTGGGAGGCGTCGGCGAATGTTTCGTTGATGGAGAAAGCGGCTATCTCATCGAGCATGAGGATGAAGCCCGTTTCGTCGAGCGATTGGAATTTCTTATCGATTCCAAAACGATGCGACTGCAGATGTCCGAGGCAGCGAGAGAGTATGCGAGTGAAAAATTCACTCCCCAAGCACAACTCAACGCCTACATCAAACTCCTCCGTAAGTTGAAAATCTAAAGTCCTTCCCATCCATACGAGATCTGGATTCCCAACGAATTGAGCAGTCTCAAAAACTTCATGAAACGTCTTTTCCAACTATTTATCGCCCTTTCATTTTCAACCCTTGCCATGTCTTCTCCACAAGTCGCTAGAGGAACCTTCGAAACCAAACTCGCTCCCCAATCCGACGACTCCCACCCTGCCGGTCGCATGACCATCGACAAGAAGTATGCTGGCGACCTTGCTGGAACGGGTGTCGGACAGATGCTCAGCCATCGAACGAAGGTGAAAGGATCCGCTGGCTACGTCGCGATCGAATTCGTCACGGCTATCCTTGACGGGAAAAGCGGCTCCTTCGCCCTTCAGCACACCGGCCTGATGAATCGAGGCGAGCAATCTCTCATCGTATCCATAATTCCTGACAGTGGAACAGGCGATTTAGCCGGCATTGCAGGCTCTTTTTCCATAGACTCCTCGAAAAGCCCGCATTCCTACACATTCGAATACGACTTTCCCGAGTAGGCCCAGCAAGTTCGAAAACCAAATCGCCTTGGCAAACCTCTTTGTCCGAAATCCAACACAGAAGTATTTTTGGATTAGCAAAACCTGGCAGACCCGCTTCCGTCATGAGATTATCACAATCATCTGGATTGATCTGATCCATCTGCAGAAGACTATAAACATATCTTCATGTCCGAGACTCTTTCCAAACCCAAAGCCATAAGACTCAAAGGCGTTCGCCAGAACAATCTCAAGAATATCGACGTCGATATCCCGCTCGGCAAATACATTGCCGTAACCGGCCTAAGCGGAGCGGGAAAATCGTCTTTGGTTTTCGAAACGCTGCACGCGGAAGGCCAGCGAAGATACGTCGAAACCTTCAGCGCCTACACGCGGCAATTCCTGGACCTTCTGGAAAAGCCAGATCTGGACGAGGCCGAAAACGTGCGGCCCTCCATCGCCATCGAGCAACGCAACACGATCCGGAGTTCACGATCGACGGTCGGAACAATGACCGAGTTGACCGATTTTTTCAAAGTCTGGTTCAGCCATGTCGCGACTCTCTACGACCCTGTCACCAATGAGCCAATACATGATGACAATGCGCAGTCCATCTGGCTGAAATCATCGAAAAGCTGGCCTGGTCAGACGGTCATCGTGGCTTTCGCCGTGGAGCGACCCGAAAAACTGACTTGGCAGGAAATTCTCAAAAACGTCAAAGCCCAAGGCTACTCGCGGTTCTTCAACCATCGAGGAACGCTGCAGAAGGTGGACGATGCCAAGGCTATTGGAAAGCTTCCCAAGAAAAAGGGATCAGAGATCCATGTGATTCAAGATCGGATACGACTCAATGCCAAGAATCGCTCCCGCTTCCTTGAAGCGGCCGAAACGGCCTTGGAATTCGGTCAAGGACAGCTCGAGATTTTCGACGGCGAGGGAACCTTGCTGGAAAAGTTTTCCAAAGGACTCCATTCTCCATCGACTGGCCAGACCTTTCGAGAGCCGATCCCTGCCCTTTTCTCATTCAATTCGCCCATTGGAGCCTGCCCAAAGTGTCGAGGATTCGGCAGAATCATTGAAATCGACTACCGTCTTGCTATCCCGGATACGAATCTATCGATCGACGATGGCCTCATAAAGCCCTTCGAGGGCCAAGTCTATGGCGAATGCAAAAAGGATCTCAAACGAGCCTGCAAGCGTTTGAAGATACCCACGAAGGTTCCGTTTAATCAACTGAGCGATAAGCATCGAGACATCGTTACCTTTGGAGAGAAAGCCTATCGCGAAAAACCGGCGGACGAAGATTGGGACGGCAGTACTTGGTATGGCGTCAAAGGATTCTTCAATTGGCTAGAACGCAACACCTACAAGATGCACGTGCGCATCTTCCTGTCGCGTTATCGAGCCTATGTGACCTGCCCTGACTGCGGCGGAACGAGACTCCAGCCTGAAACCCTTTGCTGGAAATGGAAGGGATACAGGCTCCCTGACTTGTATTCTCTTCCGATTAAAGATCTTCTTCCTCTTGTTGAATCAAACAAACCGAAACCGACAGATTCAAAGGCAGCCAAAACCCTGTCCTCTCGACAGTCGCAAATCGCCATCGACGCCATTCTTTCCAGATTGCGTTACCTCAATCACGTGGGACTAGGATATCTCACCCTCAATCGACCAGGAAGGACCTTAAGCGGAGGTGAAGTCGAAAGAGTCAATCTCACTTCATGTCTGGGCGCGTCTCTGGTAGATACGCTGTTTGTCCTGGACGAGCCCTCAGTCGGATTGCATGCCCGAGACATCGATCGCCTGGTAAACATCATCAGAACTCTGACTGACAATGGCAATACAGTCGTGGTGGTGGAGCATGACGACGCCATGATCAAAGCGGCCGACGAAGTTCTGGAAGTCGGCCCAGAGCCAGGCGCCAAAGGCGGCCGCATCGTCTTTCAAGGTTCCATTCCCGATTTAATGCGTAGTCCGGAAAGCATTACAGGACGTTATTTTTCAGGCGAACTTTCCATTCCCGTTCCTGAAAAGACTCGAGCTATCAAACTGGCAAGCAGATCGCGAAACGAGCCGAAACTGAAGATCAGAGGAGCAAGCAAACACAACATCGAAAAACTGAACCTTGACCTGCCACTCAGTCGCTTTGTCTGCCTGAGCGGGGTTTCCGGATCCGGCAAGAGCACGCTGCTGAACAATGTCATTTACCAGAACTTGCTCTATCAGCGAGGCAAGCTGGTGGAGGATCCGTCTTCCATTAAGAGCCTCCTCTCCGACATCGACTTCTCCGAAATCGTCATGGTCGACCAGTCGCCAGCCAGCCGAACTCCTCGCTCGAATCCAGCTGTGTTTGTCGAGGCCTGGGACGAGATTCGCAAGATCTACGGGAAGCTTCCGGAGTCAGAAGCGCAGGGCTACACCGCATCGAGTTTCTCCTTCAATGCGGGAGACGGGCGTTGCGAACACTGCAAAGGCTTGGGCTACGAAAAGGTGGAGATGCAATTTCTCAGCGACGTTTATGTACCCTGTCCTCACTGCGATGGTAAACGTTTCAAACGCGAGCTGGAGGAAATCAAATTTCAAAATCATTCGATCTCCGAGATTCTAAATCTAACAATCGACCAAGCTCTTAGAATCTTTCAGGAGTATCCGAAAATATACGACAGGCTTTCCTCCTTGCAGGAAGTTGGGTTAGGATACCTGAAAATGGGCCAGCCGCTCAATACGCTATCGGGAGGCGAGTCCCAGCGATTGAAGCTCGTGAAGTACCTTTCGGATACGGGTAGAAAAAAAGTTAGCCTATCAAGCGACAGCGGATCCGCATCGTCGCTCATTCTACTAGACGAGCCGACGACGGGCTTGCACATGCATGACATAAAGCGGCTTTTAGCGGTACTGCAAAGGATCGTCGAAAGAGGCCACAGCCTCTTGGTTATCGAGCATAACTTGGATGTGCTCAAGACGGCTGATTGGATCGTGGAATTGGGTCCCGAAGCGGGAGCTGATGGCGGCAGGCTTGTCTTTCAAGGAACCCCTAGATCCTGTGCCGAAAAGGCGGATACGGAAACCGGACGCTACCTGCAAAGGGAATTCATAGGGGAAACGGAAAAGAATCTTCTCGTTGCCGAATCAAATGGCACCTATTCCCCCTTCGCTTCGCAAGCCGCTTCTTTTAAAACCCTGGACAGCCCTTCGTTAATCGTTCAAGGAGCCAGAGAGCATAATCTCAAGAATATCACCGTATCCATTCCACATTACGAATTTTCCGTGGTGACTGGCGTTTCGGGATCGGGAAAATCTACCTTGGCTTTCGATATCGTGTTCGGCGAAGGGCAACGGCGCTTCATGGAATCCATGTCGCCTTACGCCCGCCAGTTTGTCGAGCAACTGCCTCGACCTGATCTCGATCAGCTTACCGGAATCCAGCCAACGGTGGCCATCGAGCAACGCGTCACGCGGGGCAGCCGAAAATCTACCGTGGCCACCATCACGGAAGTCGCTCAGTATCTTCGCCTGCTTTATTCAAGACTGGGCGTTCCCCACAATCCGGATACAGGTCAGGCACTGGTGGCTCAATCCAAAGATCAGTTGCTGAAACGCCTGCAGCAGCTAGTTCGTAAAAAGGCAAATCGACAATCGAAGAGCCTTCTCCTCTGCGCCCCGTTAGTCCGCAATCGCAAGGGGCATCACCAGCCTATCGCCAATTGGATTGCGGATCACGACTACGAGATGATGCGTGTGGACGGAGAGCTGATTTTCACCGAGGATTTTGAAAAGCTGGACCGCTACCGAGAGCACAATATTGAAGTTGTAATAGCGGATCTTAAGAAACGAAAACCAGCAGACTTGAAGGGAATACTGGACGAAGCGCTTCAACGCGGCAAAGGAACTGCTCTCCTGCTCAACGACAATGAAGAAATTATCGCTTGGCTGTCGACGCGGCGCATGGATCCTCAAACTGGGGAAGCCTTGCCCGAACTCGATCCAAAGGATTTTTCCTTCAATTCGCACAAGGGCTGGTGTCCAACTTGTCGAGGCCATGGACGCATTTATCCATGGATGCGAGAGCGTTTGGAGGAAGAGGAACTACTGGCCAAGTCGATCGGGGCGGATGATGACGACGATGAAGAAAACGTGAAAGCCGTCGTTTGCCCGGACTGCGAGGGCGAGCGACTGAATCGAATCAGCCGCAATGTGAAGATGTATCTGAAAAATGGAGATGCGATTTCACTGCCAAAACTGTTAGCCAAAACTTCGAAAGAGCTTCTAAGTTCATTAGAAAAATTGAAGCTAGATAAGCGCGGCGAGCTTATCGCTCGCGACATAGTCGCTCAGATTCGAGAGCGTCTCCGATTTTTGGATAAAGTCGGCCTGGATTATTTGACGCTCGACCGACCAACCAAAACGCTTTCCGGAGGCGAGGCCCAACGGATCCGACTAGCCGCTCAATTGGGGTCCAATCTGGCCGGAGTCCTCTACGTGCTAGACGAGCCGAGTATTGGACTGCACGCTCGCGACGGCGACCGGCTCATCGAGACGCTCAAGCAATTGAAAGGCAAAGGCAACACACTCCTGGTCGTCGAGCATGACGACGCCATGATGGAAGAAGCCGATTGCATCATCGACCTGGGACCTGGGGCGGGAACTCGTGGAGGCGAATTGATTGCGGAAGGCAGCGTGGAGGAACTGAAAAGCAACGCGAACTCCCTGACTGGGCAATACCTGCACAAAGGCATTCTCCATCCTCTCCTTGGCGGCTATCGAAAAGTCTCCAAGCAAGATAGCCAGTGGATCGAGTTGACGAACGTCAATTTTCGCAACCTGAAGCGCCAGTCGCTAAAACTGCCGGTAAATCGTCTCATCATGGTGTGCGGTTCTTCGGGAGCAGGAAAGTCCTCGCTGGTTCGCGATCTGCTGGGTCCAGCTACCGCCCATGCCATCAAAACCAAAAGCAAGGCGCTCAAAGGAACCGCTTTCGCCAAGAACGCCCAAAGCATTGAAGGCGAAGATGGCAATACATTGTTTGATACCTTAAATGGAGCGAACGCTTTTCGCTCCGTTATCGAAGTGGACCAATCGCCAATCGGCAAAACTCCACGCTCCACGCCAGCTACTTATCTAGGCGTATTTGATATTATCAGACAATTCTTCGCCAGCCTTCCCGAGTCCAAAATGCGTGGATACAAGCCAGGACGTTTCTCTTTCAACACGCCCAACGGGCGATGCCAGACCTGCTCGGGAGCCGGCCGCGTGAAGCTAGAGATGAGCTTTATGCCAGACACCTATGTCACCTGTGAAGACTGCAACGGACGCCGCTATAGCCAGGAGCTGGAAGACCTTCATTGGAAAGGAAAGAACATCGCCGACATTCTAGAGATGACCTTCGAGGAAGCGGAAGCGTTTTTCGACTTTCATTCTCAACTACAGCAGGTCATGCAGCTAATGAACGAGACTGGTCTCGGCTACCTTACTCTCGGTCAAAGCAGCCCTACCCTTTCGGGTGGCGAAGCCCAAAGGCTAAAGCTTGTCACGGAACTGGCCAAAGGTCTGCAAAGCTACACCGAACGCAGCCGAGGCATCAAGCGACAGAACCTTTATATCCTGGAAGAACCCACCATTGGTCTTCACCTAAGCGACTGTGAAAAGCTGATACGCCTTATGCATAAGCTGGTCAATCAAGGCCACACCGTCATTGTCATCGAACATCATTTAGACCTACTAGCGGAAGCGGACTACATCGTAGACATCGGTCCCGAGGGCGGCCCTAAGGGCGGAAAAATCCTCTACCAAGGCCCTCTCAAAGGAATCCTCAAATCCAAGCGAAGCATCACGGCTTCGTATTTAAAAGAGAAGCTTTAGCCCACCTGTATTCAAAAGAAGCTTTGAACCGCCAATGTACGCTAATCTACGCAAATGACCCAGATAGCCCTTGCTGTCTCGACTGGTCAGTCATATTGTTTTCTTCGAAGGTAGTTTCTTTGGGTTTTCTTCTCCCTGCAGATGCCGCTCTCAAAGTAGAAGTGTACTGTTTTCAGAATACGGTTTTTCTTTCCTCTCGGGCAGCTATTTAGTTCGCATGTCCAATCGAAAGGCTCCTTCGATCTGCTGTATCTTTTCCTCCGATACATTAGCTTGTGACGCAAACTCGGCCCATTTCTCAACAGCCGCTACCACGCGATCAATCATCGCGTTTGTAGGCGAATTTTTGATACCGGCCAATTTCGCTAAAGCTACTAGATCTTCTCGACTGAATTCATCGCGTTTTCCATTGAGGCTCATTTGGTGGCGACTGGTCCATTGACCTAGCGGATCGTAGGCGTAGGTAACGTCGAAAGCGGGAGCGAGTCGCCATTGACCCCTTCGATTCATGAGAAAGGAGATGTTTTTCACGTGATCGTCTTGATTGCGGGCGATGACATTGAAGAAGGCGCGGAGCGCCTGCTGCTCCAGATCCTCGCGGGGAAGCTGGAGACGCTTCATCACTTGGATAGCCTGCTCATAGGAGTAGCTGGCAGGCTGGTTATAGTCGAAGTGAGCCATAGCTCCCAAGGATTGCATGTGGCGCTTGCCTCCCTTGGTCGTACGGTCGAACCGCTTCGTCATGAAATGACTACGACCGCCCTCATGATGGAGGCGACATTCGTTCATATCGATGCCAGCCTCAAGAGCCATCAAGTAATAGGCGTATTCAATTTTTCCATATCCTTGAGGGTCGGCCAGCTCTTTGTCGCGATTATTGGAAACCCCGTCGAACTTCATGAGCCAATGCTCAAATCCTTCGTCTACCTCGACTTGACCGGAGCGGAACTCGCCCGTTTGCGGATTCCAGGCCAGGATGGCCTTAGCTCTGGCCCCACCGGCGGAAGTCCCCACTCGCAGAATGTCTTCGATGGCCAGCTTGTCATCATCGCCCTGGAAGACGCCGCCAAGTCGACTCCTCTCTTCCAGGACTCGATTCGCCAACTCGACGAGTTTGGCGACTTCAAGCCGACGGCTCTCGGCAGGAGGGCCCAAGATAGCCGGCTCGAATTCCAGAGCTCCCATACCACGACTTCCGATGTAGCAAAGCCTTTCGACAGGATGGAAACTCGAAGCCGTCCTGCCCTGAGCAGCCAGCCATGAGTCGATAACCGCATTGCCGAACTTGTCGGGAAGCGAATCCGCGAGCAATCCTGGCAGTCCCTTAAATGTGTTTCGAGGCAGAGCGGGAAACTCGAACGGGAACTCCCGAAGCGGCATCATGAGCGGCGAGAGCTGAACACCACTTTCGAGGAAGCTGGGATCGTATTGAAAAACGCCTATTTCCCTATCATCAAGCCAGGTAACGGCGCCGACAACGCTTCCCCAAATACTGACTTTGGCATCGTTATTCATCGTCGCTCACACCATCCCCCCAGGCCCACGGTGTCGATTCCGCCTTAGGCTGGGACGATGCGCGCTGCCGTTCTTTACCCCGATTTTCCAGGCGCTCAACGGGGCGGATCATAGGATCAGGCAAAAGGGCTTCCAGATTCTGCTGAACTCCCAGAACCGTTAGCACTCGGACAAACGTGTCGAATGACACACCCTTGCCTTTCTCCAGATTGCGAATGGTTCGAATCCCGACACCTGCTTCTCCCGCAAGCTGTTCCTGCGTTAGATTCCGAGCCAGCCTGATCCTGCTCAGCCGTTCGCCCATAGCCCCTTCGATTTGTTCGCTGGAGGCTGTTGAAAAATCTATTTGATAGGACATAGTTTAATAGGCAAAAATTTGCCGATTATCCTTCAAAAATGGATATAATCGGCAATATATTGCCTGTTATTTATCAGAGTCAAGAAAACATTAGACCACTGACACTTGAGCCAATTAATCGGCAGAATATTGCCTATTGATAAACGAAATCAGCTATAATCGGCAAATTTTTGCCGGTTATATAGAGGAACATGCACTACCAAGCCTCTTCCGAAGGAATCCTAAAATCCAGGCACAGTACAGTGGAATGCTATTTGCAGGAAGGGCTTTGGAAAGCCGTTCTTCCAGGCAGAAGAAGACTCTTCATTCCAAATCCAAAAAATGGATACCAAATGAGATAACTTAAAATTCGACGGATTCGCCAATGCCAGGAAGATGAAGCTCAACACCATGTGCTTCGAAGGCGGCTTTTGCTTCTGTTCGATCGATGGCAATGGGCGGGAAAGTGTCGTAATGCAGCCCCAAGACTTGGCTGGTTCTCACAAAATTGGCTGCCTTGGCGGCGTCACGGGAACCCATCGTGAAATTGTCACCGATGCAGAGAGCCGCCCAATCAATGTCAGCCATTTCCGCATACAGTTTCATGTCGTAGGTCAACGCTGTGTCGCCAGATACATAGAATGATTTCTCCTTACCCTCGATGATAAACCCGCCTGGGTTTCCTCCATAAGCTCCATCAGGCAGAATGCTGCTGTGGATGGCGTTAACAAAAGTCGCGCGACCGAATTCGAATTCGAAGCCCCCACCATGATTGAGAGGATGAGCGTTTTCGACACCCTTCGCATTGAACCAAGTGACGATCTCGTAGTTCGAAATCAGCTTGGCGCCCGTCTTCTTCAATAGATATTCCGCATCAGCCAGATGGTCCTCGTGACCGTGCGTGATCAAAATATAATCAGCGGAAATCTGATCCCGATCTATCGATTCCGCTAGAGGATTCGGCGAAATAAACGGATCGAATAACAGGGTGCTACTTTCGATCTGAACAGAAAAGCAGGAATGCCCAAAGTAAGTGACTTTCATGACATCACATTTAGAATACAGCGCCTCAAGAGCAAAGCTTTTCGCATGAAGCGCCTGAGCCGTTGAGCGGAAAGAGAAGCTGACTAGACTTGGTAATTTAGTTTTAAAAACTCGAGCTTCAATTACGGGTGACGACGCGCCCTAAGAAACTCGACAATATCGCCACAGCTCGCTTGAAATACAATTGATTGGATACAACGCGACCACCGCCATCGCAATGAGTCAGATTAAAGTAAAGATCGTCGACTACTCCGCTTATGGAGAACCCATTCGCCATGTGAGGGAGCAAGTCTTCATCGTGGAACAAAAGGTGGCCAAGGAACTGGAATTCGATGGTCTGGATCCGGATTGCCAACACGCTATTGCTTTCTATGACGAGGAGCCAGTCGGCACCGGACGTCTACAAGAGAATGGCCATATCGGACGCGTGGCCGTGCTCAAAGATTACCGAAACAAGGGAATCGGGGCTTCAATCATGAAGGCCTTGATAAGATCGGCTCGAGATAATGGCCAGGGAGGCGTATGGCTTTCCGCCCAGTGCCAAGCCAAGAATTTCTACAAAAAACTGGGCTTTCAGGAATACGGAGAAATCTTCCAAGAGGCCGACATCGACCACATCAAGATGGATTTGGTTTTCGATTAGCGAAAGCGATCTAATCACAGAAGCCACAGAGCACCAACTGTGAGACAATTCGGCGTGTCTTAGACAAGCCACTACTTCTTTGAAGTGGTAGCGGAACGTCTATGACGTTCCGACCATCCATGAAGTCATGCACATAGCCTGTGGTCTTTGTGAATTATGTGGCTATCCTTTTAATTCGAAATGTAGCAACCCACCGCTCGAGTGGAGCGAAATGCTAGTTCCTCACCTCTGAGAATAGCCTCCAGAGTATCCTGCAAATCATGAACGGTCGGCGCGTGGCGCCACTTGCCGAAATTGAGATATTGGTCGTTGATGCGACCACGATATACCATGCGATGAGATATAGAAGAATTGTCACCAGAATGCACATACACGATCGCCTCGGGTGTAACAGAAGCCTCGGTGAGCTTGACCAAACTATGCCCTGGATCGAACAAGGCAGGAAGCGTCAACTTGAAGTCCTTTCGATGCTTGGCAATTTCCTCCGGCTTGGTCAGATCATTGGCATAAACCGACCAAAACGAAACACCTTCTTTGGAAAATCGGTCATGCAATCGGCTGATAAGCGGGGCGTAGCGATTAGCGATCGGGCATTCGACATCGAGAAAAATGAATACAGTAGCCTTGGCAGAATCATTGGAAAGCGGATATATTTTTCCTCCTTCAAGATCAAAGGCGGAAACATCCAACTGCGAAGCCATTGCAATCCCAGTCAAGAAGAGAGCGGAAAGAAGAATCAGGCTTCTCGATCTATTGAAAAGGCTCATGCGTCTTATCCTTTTTCGAACGCGTCGAGGACGCCGCGTTCCATCTTTGGCGAGATAGAATGAAAACCACAATCCGCCTTAGTACGGGCGCTGACCACCCATTGACGGCTGGCCTCCCATTTCCTGTCTACGATATCCTGGTGGTGGAGAAAACTCAGCTGGATCGATGTCCTTCTCTTCCGACGACTTGAAATTGGTTACGCCTTCCAAGGTACCGTACCGATCGTAGCTTTTGGTACGCACGGGGAGCCCATTCATTTCGTCTAGCTGGCCAAACCAGTTTGACCCAGGACCCTTCTTCAGAGGCCCTCCCATTGGACTATTGGCAAGGGTTTTCATCATGTCATTGAAAAAGGATGACATTTCCATGAAAGCGGTCGCCATTTCGCGACCTCCATCCAAGCTGGCCCAGCTAGCCACCCAATGCTCAACCACTCGAACCCCATCCTCATAGACTTCATAGTGAGTCGTATCAACACCATTAATACGATCGCCATCGCCGACTTCCTTGACTTCCATCTTGGACATGTTCGCGTTTCCCATCATTCCCTGACCCATGTTTTTCTTGAGCATCTCCTCCATAGCTTTGCGCTGACCAGGAGGTACATTGGCCAATGCAGCTTCCATTTGAGCCGCAGCCTGATTCAGTTGGGCCGAAATCCTGGAAAAGAACTGCTCGTCAATTTCCATGTAAGCACGACGCCCATGGTCGACGATAATGATCTTCTGCTCTCCGCCACGATAAATCAAATCGCTTCCACTTTGCCCTGACTCATCTGGAATCTGCAGCTTCAAATTAGCGCCATCGACCTTGGTCTCTGTTGATATTTCGCGGCCTTTCGAGCCATTCTTGTAAGGGACATGCTCAATATTATAAATGCTGCCAGCATACAGTGAAGAAGCCAAGAAAACGGAGCAGAGGCCAAGTAGGCGGATATGGGCTGTTTTCATAATTTAGATGGGTGCAACCAGATGTTGATTGGTTTGGAGTACAGGCGACTAGGGTTAACCGAAAGACTGAGACATTGCAAGCGAGCGATTGATCCCAAGCAACTCTCCTCTTGCCAATGAGGCATGTGGTTTCTTGTGTGTAACCATCTTGAATCTGCCCCTGACAAGAACGATAGGCCGAGCCCTCGCCCGTTTCCTTTCCCAACCCAGTAAACGCGCCCTCAGCGTTGCGACCTCCTCACCGGAAAAGCTGAAAGCGACATTGAAAAAAGGAGACGTATTATTGGTCGACGGTACCAGCCGCTTCAGTGTGGCGATAAAATACCTTACTCAATCGACCTGGTCCCACGCGGCGCTTTACATCGGCCCTCAAAACGAAGGCGATTCTTCCGGAAACCAAGAGAATTCGCTAGTAGAAGCGGACGTAAACGAAGGCGTACGGCTAGCTCCGCTGAGTCTATATCATCATAAGCACACCCGAATCTGTCGACCAGTTGGGCTCGATGAAACGGAAATCGATCAGCTGGTTGAATACACGATTTCACGTGTGGGCAATCAATACGATCTGAAAAACATTTTCGACTTGGCGAGATTCCTCATACAAAAACCGCCTGTACCCAATCATTGGCGACGACGCCTTTTGGCAATCGGAAGCGGGGATCCCACTCGCGCGATTTGCTCTTCGCTGATCGCCCAGGCCTACCACTCTGTCAAGTACCCCATTCTTCCTGAAATTTCGCTCGAGCAGTCAATGGATCCGGAAAAGAGAGGTCGCTACGAAGAGTACCTGCACATCAGGCACCACAGCCTGTTCGCTCCAGGGGACTTCGATGTTTCGCCCTATTTTCGCGTAGTCAAGCCGACCATCGAAAGCGGCTTCGATCCGCACGAGCTGAACTGGAGTGAAGAAAGCGAAATCGGAAAATTGAATAGCAATTGACGTGGCAAATTGCCAAATTGTATTCGATAATCGGATATAATTTTAATCCACGCGCAACGACTTCACCGGCGAGGACATTGAGGCAATCAAAGCAGGCACGAGCATCGCAATCAAGGCAACCGCTCCGACCGTGAAAAGGACAAGCGCGGGCGGGCCCAAGCCGGTAGCCATTCCGGCAGAACCCATATTCTCCTTTATCACTGTAGAAAGATACTGGCCCATCCCTATTCCCAATGGCAAGCCGACGACAAGCTGTAACCATCCTCTCCTTACAACAGATCGGATGACATCCAATTTCGACGCCCCAAGAGCCATGCGGATTCCATTCTCCCTTTTTCGCTGGCTCGACTGAAAAGACATGACCGCATAAAGACCCACCGACGCCATGAGCAAGGCGGAAGCTCCGAACACAGAGAAAAGCGAAAGAAAAAACTCGTTGAAACGAAATTGCTGATCCAGGCGATCTTGGATGGTTCCAATTTGAGTGGGAGCAATTCCTGGATACATTTCAGTAAGTTCCGTTCGAAGACCACGAGTCCAAAACTCCATGTCGCCTCTCCCTTTAATGAGTACATCGACGAACTTAAAAGGCCGCTGGCGATAGGGAACGAAAATGGACGCGTAGCTGCGGGCCGATTCAAACTCCAGCCTTTCCGGACGCGGATCAGTCGAAATGCCCACAACCGTGTAAGTCGGGACATCGCGAAAGGCGAAATAAGCCCCACCGAAAGGCGATTTCTGAATCTGGATCTGCTGCCCCAGCGGATTTTCTCCTTCGAAATAAAGATCAGCGAAAGTCTTGTTTACGATGCAGACCAGTTGGTTTTCACGATTGTCGAGCTGGTTGAAAAGTCGTCCTGACAAGAGCTTCAAATTCATCATCTCGAAATACTCGGGGCTCACAGTATTGAAGCCGGTAGTGGGCAGTTCCTGCTTATCAGCGTAATCTCTTCCGACTATCTTGAAATTCTGAGTCAAACCCGTGCGGGAGATGCCATCCCCTAACCCAAAGGCCACCTCTTCGACCCCCGGCAGCTTCTCCAGTCGAATTTTATAATTATCGGTGAACCTGTCGACAATTTCATCGTTGGTGAAACCAGCTCCCCAATTGAGCGGAAGATTTGCCGCGAGAATGGTGTGCGGTTCGATGGTGTATTCCCGATTCGTGAGTCTGTATTGGATTGTCAATACAATCATGGCTACCATTAGCAGAAGAGCGGAAAGCGCAATCTGAAGCGTGACCAAAGAAGCCGTGATCTTTCCCGCGAAAACACCGGTGGACGTCCTCGAATCGTCCTTGAGAACCGAATAGGTATCGGTTCGAGCAGCTCTCAGAGCTGGTATCAAACTAGAAGCTAGTGTAGCGAAAACGAGGATACAAACAACGAAATTGGACACCTGCCAATTGATATCCATGTGCCACCAGTAGGGAACTCGATTCGCGCTGATCTCGGCCCAGATAATTCGAGAACCCCAGCCGGCCAGAATCGTTCCTCCAATGGTGCCAAACAAGGCAATGATGAACGCGTCCAGTATCACCTGATAGAAAATGTGCTTGCGAGAAGCCCCAAAGGAATTGCGCAGGGTCAGCTCGAACGTTCGCTTAAGCGTGCGAGCGATGATCATATTGGACACATTAGCCGAAGCGATCAGCACCACCAGGATTGAGCACCCGAGCAACACCCATAAAAGGGTACCGAGATTGCCAGTGAACAGGTCGTTGAAGGAGGAAACCTCCAAGGAAGTCAGATTCTCGTTCGTATCCGGAAAATCCTGCGCCAGTCGAGCGGCAATCGTATTGAGCTCGGCGGTGGCTTCCTCTGCCGTAACACCCTCATTGAGAATTCCGTAGACAAGCAGTTTCCAGACGGCTCCCCTGCCCTTTTCCGGAACGATGGGAAACGCCTCAGGAAACCAGAAGGTTTCATTGAGCGGAAAACCGAAACCTTGCGGCATAACACCGATTATGCGATGAGCCCGACCGCTGATCTCGATGAGCTGGCCGATCACATCATCAGCCCCCGAATAGAGTTCCTGCCATACGCGATATGAGATAACCATTACCGGCTGCGCCCCCTCCGCAACATCTTCCTCGAGGAAGGTGCGACCCATGAGGGGTTTCGTCTTGATCACATCGAAAAATTCGTAGGTGGAGCGGATGCCGCGAAACTCCTGCGTGTACATATCGCTGTTAGGATTTCGAAGCGAACTTTCGTAGTGGAAGCCGAATCCCGCCAGTGAGGCGAAGGACTCGGAGTGTTTTTTGAACTCCCGAAAGTCGGCGGCGTTAATCGAGCGGTTCCTCAAAGTGCTGCCTTGCTGAGGCTGCCAGCGGACGATAACCAGTTCGCCACGCATGCCCCCATCGACCTGGCTCCACTTTATGCCATTTACCAACGCGAACATGGCGATGGATATTCCGATGCCGAGAGTAAGAACCAGAACGGAAAGGGCGCTCGATCCGAAGTTTTTGAAGAAAAGACGGAGCGAGTAGCTGAAGTCTCGAGTGAAATTCATGCGGTGGGGAGAGGTGATCGAATAGGATCGAGATTTAACAATGCAACAGACGCGCCAGAACGCTCCAGTCCCTCCCAAGCGCCTGGTAATTAACATAATCCCAATCTCGTAAAAGAAAAGGGAGACGAAAAACGAGGAATATGTCCCAATGATGGGACGGGTCGAATCCCAAAATTGGGACACTTCAAATCTGGAAAATGCAGCGTCAAGAAACCGCCGTGAAGATCACGTTTTTCATTTAACGTAGTTGGGAAATTACTACCTGCCGATAATGGCTCACCACATCCGAGGAACCTCCGCTTAGCGATTCCATTTAAAACTTCCTATTCCGGTTGAATAGGCTATTGCCTGAAGCTTCGCGTTTATGATCGCCATATTAAGACGCCGTTGGGAATCGGAGGCCGGCTATAAGCAACTGCTTGGGGTCGCTTTCCCCCTCATTCTAAGCATGGGTTCGCACTCAATTATGATGTTCGTGGACCGCATGTTCCTAAGCTGGTACTCGCCCGACGCGCTAGCTGCGGCCGTCCCAGCAGGAATATTGAACTTCGCCCTGGTGTGCTTCTTTCTAGGATTGACCACCTACGCGTCGACCTTTGTCGCTCAATACGTCGGAGCAAAACGACCTGAAAGAGTGGGCCCATCAGTCTGGCAAGGCGTTTACGTAGCGTTGGCTGGCGGCATCCTTGTTCCCATGACAGGCCCTTTCGCGCCTGAAATTTTCGCGTTTATCGGCCACGCGCCTGAAGTGCAGGAATTGGAAGTCGCTTACTTTAGAATCATCAATTTCTTTAGCTTCTTCTTCCTGGCCAACGCCGCCTTCAGCTGCTTCTACTCGGGAAGAGGTCGCACCTGGACCATCATGTGGACCAACTTTCTGGCAACAGCCATCAACATGGCCTTGGACTACGGATTGATTTTCGGGAAATTGGGACTTCCGGAAATGGGCATGAGGGGAGCGGCATTGGCAACTCTCATTGCCACGGCATCAACCACCATTCTGTACGTGAGTCTCGTTTGCAGTCCGAAAAATCATAAGGCTTTCCAAACCCGAACCAGCTGGAAACTTGAAAAAGACCTCTTCGGCCGGCTTCTGAAATTCGGAGCGCCCTCCGGCATTCATTTCTTCCTCGATGTGATGGGATTCACCATTTTCGTTTTCCTGGTTGGACGGATCGGGAAAGCGGAGCTGGCGGCAAGCAACGTGGTGATGAACATCAACCTGTTGGGTCTTCTTCCCATGATTGGGCTTGGAATCGCAACCAGCATTCTCGTAGGCCAATATCAGGGAGCCCAGAAAAGCGATCTGGCTAGCAAGACCACCTACTCGGCTCTCCATCTGGGTATGATCTACAGTTTTGGCATGGCCTGTTTGTATTTAGGCCTGCCAGAGCAGTTGACCGCTCCTTTCGCTCAGAATTTCGAGGGCCAGGACGCGACTGACCTTTTCCAGACAACCGCTTCTCTGCTGCGCTTTTTCGCCATTATCATTTTCCTCGATTCCATCGCCATTATGGCAAGCTCCGCCTTAAAGGGGGCCGGCGACACTCGATTCGTGATGGTCATTCTTGGACTGACATCCGTATTCATTCTAGTGATACCAAGCTATTTGGCAATCGAAGTGTACAAGACTTCCGTGTCCTTCGCCTGGGGTTTGGCCACTTTCAACCTCGCCTGTGTTGCCGCTGTCTTTTTCTTCCGTTTCCAATCAGGAGCCTGGAGACGGATTGAAGTGATTGAGAGATAGGAAGTTTGAAGTAGATAGTATCCAGTCTTCAAGTGCAGATTCTGCCGACTGAAAACTCAATTGGGCAACTTAAGCAGAGAGCCTTCCTGAATCACCTGATCCACCCCGACTTGGTTAATGATTGCCCAATCCTGGACATCCATTCCGGAAGGAAGCCGCTCGGGAAGGAATCTGCGAAATGGCTGGGAAGCGTTCGCTTTGGCGATCTTCAAGGTGGCGGGCTGAACATCCAGGAACTTTCGGTCTCTGAGTTTCTGGAAGCCTCGCGAGACTTTGAGCAGCAGAGGCCGATAAGAGTCGACGGTTTCGGAGCGAGCGTAGCCGAGGAAACTGAAGATCTTGCCTTCAAAGGCGATAAACACGTTGTGAACCCATAGGGAACTCGAACCGGAAGTAGCCAATCCTTCTACCCCATAAGCTTCGAAACCTTTGATTCTCGTAGAGCCGCTATTGTTTACCTGTATCCGAGATTCTTGTACGAATGCCCTGGCCGCTTCTAGGGGAGAAGACTCCTTGGAAAGCGAAAAAGTCATCATTCCTCGCTGATCGGGATCGAGAAGATAAACGGCGGCAGACTCGTTTCTGAGCCTCCACCCAGAAGGAATGTCAAAGGAGAATCGCATATCCGGATGATAAAAGGTCCCTTGGTACTGAAAGCCATTGCGCGGATTCTCTCCCACAACGAGACCTTCAATCTGGTTGTAGAGAGCCGGCTGCCTGATCTTCTGTTCGGGATAGGAAGCCGCCCACTGACTAGCCAGACGCTTTATGGTCATCTCACGCTCTCCAGGATCCGGGTGAGACGAAAACCAGCTTGGAATGCTTTGACCAGACTTTGAAGACAATCGACTGAGAGTCCGAAAAAAGTCGGCTCCTTCCGCCGCATCATAGCCGGCCTTCGCGGCATACTCGACACCAAACTGGTCTGACTCTCGCTCGTCGTCACGACCATACTTCAGGGACATAAGCTGAAAAACGCCACCGCCGACATCGAGTATTTGATTAGCCATGTTTGGGTTTTCGGAAACGTGCTGGCCGATTATGGCTCCAGCCAGTAGACCTATCTGACCAATTTGCTGCTTGAACGCCTGCTTGGAAGAATGTCTCGCCGCCACGTGAGTGATCTCGTGGCCGAGGACCACGGCTAGCTGCGCCTCGTTATCCATGTGAGCAAGGAGACCCCGAGTCACGTAGACAAATCCTCCGGGCAGAGCGAACGCATTTACAATAGGGCTATCGAGAACGCGAAACGTGAACTTGGTATTTCGGTATATTTCAGGCGCATCCGGCTGTCTTAAAACGCTTTGATCCAGAATACGCTCGCCAATGTCTCGCACGTAGGCCTGCAAAGCGTCATCCGGATACAGACCCATTTCCTGAACAATCTGCGCGTCCGATCGCTGCCCAAGACGAACCTCTTCCTCCCAACTGTATTGGTAATACCCTTTCTCTCCGGTAAGAAGACTGGTATCCGACGCGCAACCAACCAGCATGGCAAGGAAAAGGCCAGCTGCCGTTAAGCGCCCGAAAAACCGTTTCACCATTCTCATACTAGGTTGGAAATCTAAACGAAATTCGATGTCGATTGGCAAGATGATAGACAGGAAGCGTCACCAAGATGGACGCTTCCTGAACCGATAGTCGGCAGAGGCCTTTTCTATTCTCTAATGCGAAACTCCGCGCATGGATGGGTGGCTCCTGAAATGGCGGCAGCGTCCCGTTCAATGGCTGCATTAAATCCAATCTCCACAAGTTTGTAGCCAGGCAGAGGATCGTCAGTGGGCGATTTGCCCATCATATGATCCATCAATCCTTTGGCGAATCCACTAGTGAATTCGCTGCCGCGTTCGCCAGCTGAACGAGCATACGGATCGGGAGTGTTGTCTGCAGTCGAGTCGTAGACTCCAGAATATGAATACTCGTCGGCTTTGCATGATGTGGCCACCGATTCGATGGATTTCACCTTCAAAAGCGAGTCGATAAATCCTCCGCTGTGATTCGAGTCGATGACGACGTTGACGTGCTGCGAGGCGAGTCCCGAGAGTAGATCCGCCAAGTCTTCAGCGTACAATCTTTGTTCAGGCGCTCTTTGCCCTTTCTCGCCGCCATAGCTGTGCAAGATCTCGATATAGCTTTGCTCTCTCCGACCAACCGTCGTCTTCGAAGTTTGACCAGTATAGTAGACCAGGATTTCCTCGTTAACGTCATTCTCGTCATCATGGCTGTAAATGAAATTGCGAATCTGAAAGAGACTGTATCCATTTTTGTCGCCCAGATGAATAAACGGCATGCGTTCTCCAGATGAGTTCTCATGAACGAATTCCAGAACTCGATAGCCATTCAATCGCAAAGCCTCGGCCATGAGAACAAGGTTTTCTCTGATATCGTCGCCGATGGGACCATCGTCGAAATTATAGAGAAAGAGAGCGAAGTGGCGCTTTGGATACTCCTTCTTGGGCTTCTTGAGCCTGGGCGCCTCGCTGTAGTTGATATTCGCTACGTTTGTATCCAATGGGCTTCTTTCAGTTGAAAAAGCCAGTAGCCCATCCTGTCCTTCTACGGGACGAATGGTTGAGTAAATGAGGTCGTCGCCCTCGTAGTAGCTAGCCGTGTCAGGCCAAATCGGCTCTCCGTTCAAGGAAGGCATGTACTGACGAGGCATTCTCGACATTTCCTCGGTCTTCACATCCAGAAGCACATACTCCATAGGATGTGGAAGAAAGGCTCCCGGTACCTTATCGATAAGGGCGAACCATTCGTAGCCGCTAATCCTGTTCTTAGTGCCTGTGTAGTCTTCCTCGATGACGTCCGAGGGGTTTAGAATCTTCGAATAGAGCCTCACTTCGACCTGAGCACCCGGATCCAAGTCTAGCTGATTCAAAAGGAACTTTGCCGCGTCATCCGCATTAAGCAGATTGTAGGCAGGCTCAACAGGCTCGCTCGATTGCGGCCCTGATGGCGAACAAGCTCCAAGGAAAAGCGCCGTTCCAAAGAGCATAAGGGGTACGATTGCTAGTGTTTTCATAACTTTGCTCCTTCTTTAAATTAAAAATACTAATATTGTTTCAGATTACAATAATAAATTCTAATCAAAATTCGCCTCATGTCTGAAATCTCTTCCATCCAAGACAACTCGCAGGAAGAGACCGGTTAATTCGATCTTGTATCAGCAAACCCCTCCCTTCTGATTAGCAGCATGCCCGTACGAGTGAATGGATTCGAAATCCCAGAGGAAGCGATCAAGCGAGAAGCGGAGCGAATGTCGAGGGACGTCGCTGAACGATTTCCATGGCTCGACCCGACGGCCCAGAAGCTTCAGGCCGAGGACATGGCAAAGGACCGATTCATCGAGCATCGTCTCCTATTCGAAGAGGCTCAAAGCGCTATCCAGAATTTAAACACAGAGGAAGTAGAAAAGGAATTCGAGAAAGTTGCCAAACGCTATGGCGGCAAGTCCGGCTTCCTCAAGGAGTTCAAGTTGGAGGAAAAGCAACTTTCCGGCGTCAAGAGAGAGATTGAGGAAGACATCAAATTTCGTCGCTATGTCGATTCTCTTAATCAAAATTTGGATACGCCAAGCGAGTCTGAGACTCAGGCATTCTACGAGGAAAACAGGAAACGCTTCGAGTCGCCAAACCAGTACAAGGCCGCTCATATCGTTTTCCACACCGACAAGGGGCAGGATGCGGACGAAGCGAAACGCAAGGCGGAAGAAACGCTAGCTCTCCTGCAAAATGGAGAATCGTTCGAAGAGCTGGCCGACAAAGTATCAGACTGTCCTGGCAAAGGGGGCGATCTGGGTTGGTTTCCCGATGGCCACATGGTTGAGGAATTCGAAGATGTGGTGTTCAAGCTTGGAAAAGGCGAGATCAGCGGAGTGTTTCAAACGCCTTTCGGTTTTCACATAGCACGCCTAGACGATCATAAGCCTGGCGAGCTCAAACCGTTCGAGACCGTGAAAGAAATGATCGAAGAAGAGCTTAGCAAAAAGCGACGCGATCAGCATTTTAAAGATGTAGTGGAAGAGCTAAAAGCGAAAGCCCTCATCGAGAGGTAACGCCTAGTCTAAAGACTTCATAGCAATAGCGCTTCCAGACTAGGAAACGGTTCGGAACCTATAAATTAAACTTTAAAATCCAGCGAAGCATTGCTTTGAGCTAGGAAGCTTTTCCGGAACCAACTATCCAGTAATCCTGTATCGTATGGGTTGGATGAAACGAAAAAGCCTAGGGGTATGGATTCTTCTTCTTTTTAGCGGGATCGCCTCGCCCGGACAGCGATTGATAAACAATACACTGTCACTTCCTACCGAATTGCCGTCGGGTACTTACGATATCGAACTCGCATTCGATGAGAGCTTCTTCTCCTCTCCAATTGCCATGGCCACACCGCCTGGAGAAACGAATCGTCTTTATGTAGTGGAAAGGTCAGGACGCATACGCATCGTAAGCGACCTGGAGGCTGGAATTGTGGAATCCGAACCGTTTTTGGACATCTCTTCCGTCGTCACCACCAACTCGGAAAACGGCCTGCTTGGATTAGCGTTTCATCCCAACTACGCTCAAAATCGCCAGTTCTTCGTTTTCTACACAACCAACCAGAACGGAGCGAGAAATCGGATTTCGAGATTTCTGGCATCCGAGAATAATCCTAATCAGGCAGATGCGAATTCCGAAACCATTTTCCTGAACCAGATTGACGATAGGGCGAATCACAATGGAGGCGATATCCACTTTGGGCCTGACGGGTATTTGTATGCAGCCCTTGGAGACGAAGGCGCGGCAAACGACTCGCTCGACAACAGCCAACTGGTGGATAAGGATTTCTTCGCGGGAATCATTCGAATCGATGTCGACAGAAAACCGGAACACATTGAGCCAACCTTTCATCCTGCAGTCGTTCGAGACGGACAGAATCTGGCATATTTCAGTATTCCAGCCGACAATCCACTGGTCCAGCAGTGGCAAAACGAGGGAGCGGATATAAACTCCAATTTGCGGCTGGAATTCTACGCTATCGGTTTGCGGAACCCATGGAGAATGTCATTCGATCCGGTTACCGGCAGATTGTGGACAGGAGATGTCGGACAAAATAGACGCGAAGAAGTCGATATCATCCAGAAGGGAGGAAACTACGGTTGGGTCTTTCGAGAAGGCTTCATCGAGGGACCGAAGAACCAGACGCCTCCTGCTGGATTTACGCTCATCGATCCAGTCTACGACTACCCTCGCGGTGATGGAGTTTCCATTACAGGAGGCATCGTCTATCGAGGAGCCAATCTTTCGGAACTGGATGGAGCCTATATCTTCAGCGATTTTGTATCGGGGAATCTCTGGGCATTGTTCGAATCGCCTGATCAAGGGCCTCCAGTGGTAGAAAGGCTGTTGGTCGAAGATGGTATAGCCTCTTTTGGAAGAGATCCAAATAATGGAGATATCCTCCTCGCCAATCTCGGAGGACCCTTGTCCCGAATCGTTCGTGGCGAAAACAATCCTCCAACCAGTTTTCCAAGCATGCTTAGCGAAACAGGGGCGTTTAAGAATCTGGATACGCTCGAGCCTGAAGATGGCATCATTGCCTATGAGCCCAACGTCTCCTTCTGGTCGGACCATGCCATCAAGCAGCGTTGGGTATCTATTCCCGATGCGACAGTAAATTACGCGTTGGATCAGCCTTGGACGTTTCCTCAGGGATCCATTTGGGTAAAGCATTTCGAACTGGAAACCACGCGAGGCGATCCTGGAACCAGGAAGCGCGTTGAAACACGGTTTCTGGTAAAAACGGATACAGGAGCTTACGGGATTAGCTATCGATGGAACGAGGAAGGAACGGATGCTTCGCTAGTCGCAGAAGAAGGGGTGGACATCGATTTTCAGATAAACGAAAATGGACAGCCGATCACTCAAAACTGGCGTATTCCCAGCCGCGCCGAATGCATGCAATGCCACACTTCGGTGGCAGGCTACGCGTTGAGCTTCAACACCCGCCAGCTTAACCGGGAACAGATCATCGAAGGCCAATCGCAAAATCTGTTGGAACATCTAAGCAGCATCGGAATTTTGGATACCCCGATTACGGATGCTTCAAGTCTGCCACGATACTCGAATACTGATGACAGCTCAGAAACACTGGAATCAAGAGTGAGATCGTATGTGGCCGTAAACTGCGTCTCCTGTCACCAGCCAGGCAGCATCGCTCCCAACACTTGGGACGCAAGACCAGAACTGACACTGGAACAAACAGGGCTGATCGATGGAATAGCATCCGATGATGGCGGGAACCCGAATAGCCGACTTATCATCAGAGAAAGTCCAGACCTCTCCGTATTGCTCAGCAGGATTGCCGGAAACCACGGATTTAGTCGCATGCCTCCTATTGGCTCAAATGTCATTGACGAGGATGGCGTTGATCTGCTCACGGCCTGGATCAATCTAGCGCTACCTTCCAACGAAAGTTTTCAAGAATGGCAAATCGCTCGATTTGGCAACGACTCCTCTGCCGATGCTCAGCCAAACGCAGATCCTGACGGAGACGGCAATACCAACGAATTGGAATATCTTACACGGACGGATCCACTCGACCCAACCGATTCTTGGCAGCCTGAACTTTCAGCCAAGGGAGGGTCTTTCAACGTGTCGTTTCCGATGGCTCCTGATCGCCGATTCATAGTAGAATCAAGCCAAGACATGGTAGATTGGAAGATTTGGGAAGTGGACGGCAATCCACTCGTCTCGCATCCAACGGAACCGACCAACGCCGCATTGGAATCTTCCAGCTCAAGTCTCGATACTTCGATTTTCCTGCGGGTTGGCGTATCTGAAAATCAAGGGAATTAGCCCTTCGAAAGAGGCAATCCGCGCAAAAGAGTCCTGTACATACGGGATTAGAACGATAGAAAAGCCAGATTGTAATGGCCTATCCTATACATTTCGAGAAACGAACTCAATCGATCAGCGATGCCGAGCTACATGGTATTCTAGACTCGTTTTTGGCTGAAAAGGCAAAGGACGCGAAACGCGTATTGATACTACCGCCTGACATCACGCGCCTTCATTCAAGAGCGGGCGATATATCATCCTACTTGTATCGATCATTAAAGGACAAAGCAGTAGTTCATTTCCTTCCTGCCCTGGGGACTCACGTCCCGATGACAACAGATCAGATAAATCGGATGTTCGGATCCGATGTGCCGCGCGATTTGTTCCTGGATCACGATTGGCGAAACGACGTCAAAGTCTTTGGCCAGATTTCCTCCGAAAGGATGCTAGAACTATCGGAAGGCAAATTGGATTACACGATGGATATAGCGGCGAATCGCATTCTAGAAGAAGGCGGATACGACTTGATTGTTTCGGTAGGCCAAGTCGTACCTCACGAAGTCATCGGAATGGCCAACTACACCAAAAACGTGCTTGTCGGTACCGGCGGATTGGATACGATCAATAAATCGCATTTCCTGGGCGCGGTTTACGGAATGGAACGTGTGATGGGACGTATTGAAGGCCCAGTTCGCCGCGCTTTGAATGAAGGCTTTAATCAATATCTCAAGCATTTGCCAATCGAGTTTATTCTTACCGTGGTCGGTAGCGAGGATGGTAAACCTGCCTTGAAAGGAGTGTTTTGCGGTTCTCAAGAAGAAACATACATCGAAGCGGCGAAGCTAAGTCAGGATATGAATTTGGACCTTCTGGAAAAGCCCATCGACAAAGCAGTCGTCTATCTTGATCCAGAAGAATTCCATACGACATGGTTAGGGAACAAGGCGATTTACCGCACGCGGATGGCGATGGCGGACAATGGCGAGCTCATCATCCTGGCTCCCGCTGTGTCAGGCTTTGGCGAAGACCAGGAAATCGATGTTCTGATTAGAAAATTTGGATACAGAACAAGCGAAGAAACCTTAGCAGAGGTTCGCAATAACGCGGAACTAAAAGAGAATCTCTCAGCAGCGGCCCACCTGATGCACGGGACAAGCAATGGAAGATTTCTTATTCGGTATTGTCCAGGATCCGAAATGACTCGCGAGGAAATCGAATCCGTTGGGTACGAATACGCCTCATACGAGGACATGAGCGCCATTTACGATCCGGAGAAACTAAAGGACGGCTGGAACACGATGGCCGACGGCGAAGAAATATTTTTCGTGAGCAATCCAGCTCTCGGTCTTTGGAGCGTGAAGGAGAAATTTAAGTGAATCTTCTCCAATTCTGCATTTAGAGCAGAAGCTAAGTCTTTCTCTATCAAATAAATAACAGACACAAGAAAAGTGTTTTTTTTTCTGAATAAGGCGAATGCCGCTCCCGTCTTAAGAAGCGAAAATCAATTTGCAGACTTTATTGGAAAGGAAGGAAAAATGAAATTCGCATCAACTATTACACTTCTTGCAGCAATCGCTCTCGCTTTTCAGCCCGCAGCAAAGGCTGATGACGAGGGAGCTGCCCTCATCGGAGGCTTAATCGGAGGCATCATCATCGGTTCGATATTGGACGACGATCGATCTCATCACCATGTATCTTACTCCAGCAGACGGCACTATTCGAACCATCACAGCTCAGGCTATTACAAATGGGTAAACGTGAAGGTTTGGGTACCAGGGCGTTACGTCTACAGTTGCGACGCGTATGGAAACAGCTACCGAACCTGGAGGCGCGGCCACTATTCTTACAATAAGAGAAAAGTATGGGTTCCCTACCGTAGGCATGGCCGTGTTGATCACTGTTATGAGGATAGCCACCATTACGGACCAAAGCGTGGCGGCCATCACGGATACTATCGCGAAAAATCAGACTATGTTCGCTATTAATCTCAACAATAGAGCAAACGGCAGGCCCCTTGTTCCAAGCAAGGGACTTGCCCTTTCGCCATCTTCAAGCTCATTTAGGTTCTTCTATTGGACCTAGGCCTTAGAGAGAGTTATTAAATGTCATCTCAACCATCGAAATTAAATCAAAACGAGGCTCGCAAGTTGATGAGTCAGCTCATGGATGGCGAGCTGACTGCGATCGATGCGAATCGACTACAAGAATACCTCGAAACCCATCCCGAGGGGATGGATTGGATGGAATCCGCAGATCGAGCGCGAGTTGCTGTATTTGAAAAAAAGGATACAGCAGACACGGATGCAATTTGGCAAGGCGTTGAAGAGCAGATCGAAACGGGAACTTCAAGCTCCGAAGATTCCAAGGATAACACCATAGCGATCTTTCCCTATATTTATAAGACCTTAGCCGCAGCAGCCGCAATCGGCATCGTGGCGACGGCGAGTTGGCTGGGCTTAACGAATCGCTCTAGCTCGGAAGAAACGTTCGCCTCCAATGATTCTGTAGTTGAATTTGTGGATACAGAAATTCCTGACGCTAGTCCGATGGTCTATACCGATGAAGAATCGGGATGGACGGTAGTCTGGGTAGCTAAGATCGATCCGCTTTCGGAAGACGCAGGCTAGCAAGGGCAAGGCAGGGAAGCCTGGGAGATTCGATTGATTTAATCGGAAAAGTCCTATTTAACAAAAGCATGAGGTCACTTAATTCATTTCTAGTAATCCTCGCGCTCGCAATTCACCTGCAACGAGCTAACGCTGCCGATGCCTATAACGAAGCCTTGTTTTTCGACGAACCCATCGCTGAAGCGCTCAAACTCACCTTTGAAGAAATCGAAAAGGAGCGTCCTAAACGTAGTGAATTCGAAGTTGTGGACTCAGCATTCCTTAGCAACTCCCTCGGTGAAAGATGGTCTCTGGTCACCATCCGAAATCATTCCCCCGAAAATCGTACTTTCGACGAAGATCAAATCGCAGGAATCATGGCGAACGGGAAAATCAGGAAACCGTTATCCATAAAGAAAATCATAAGAGGGAGATCCGATCAGTCACTGATGCTCAATTTCGGGCCTAGCAAATATCCGCTTGTACGCGTATTCACGCGCAACCATTAAACCTCGTTTTGAAATCAAGGGAAACAATGGGCAGGTAAGGAAAGAGCCCTGCTCTAGTTATTTGCGAATCGATTTGGCCGAGACGGAGGAAGCGCAAGTCCTCCGCTTTCTATTTGTATATCCGGTCGCTTCTTGTTCAGAAAGTCTACTCCGCGCTTCGTCGTATTCGTATTCCAGATATAGAGTCGCCTAAGACTTGGTAGCTCTGACAAGAAATTCAATCCGTTGTCAGAAATATCAGTCCCGTGCAGATTAAGATATTCCAAATTTTTAAGTTCGTTCAGATACGCTAGTCCTTTATCGGAAATAGACGTGCGATTTAGGTTAAGCGAGCGAAGATTCTCGAAAAGAGCCAATCCTCCAAGCTCTGCATCGGTTATCTGGGTACGCGAAAGGTCGATACTCGATACGCTGGTCTCAATCCCTTGCAATCGATTAAAATCGAATTGGCCAGCCGGAATTTTCGCGTAGGTGTATTTGATTTCGAACTGAGAAGCGTCGTGGTTGACCGTATCGATCAACATTCCTTGGTTCTTCAGGCGCGAGATCACATCCAAAGCAGCTCCCTTTATGAGATAGGTCCCATGGAAAACAGGTTCGGGATCGAGGGACTCGGTATTGGTCGCAAGCGTAGCGTGATCCCATTCCCCATCTCCAAAATTAGCGCCTTGGGCTATCCAAAGACGAAGCAATTTCTTCTCTTCGCTCGTTAGGCCCTCCCCCTTTTGAGGCATAAAGTCGGGATCATCTTCCAGATAGGTGGTTAGAAAATACAGAACGCTCTCGTTCGGGTCACCCGGGACAATCACATTACCATTCTCGCCCCCTTGTCGAATGAAAGCGGGCGTATCCAGCCTAAGTTCTCCCTTCTGCTTTTCAGAGCTATGACACTTGTAGCATTTCGCCTCCAAGATAGGTTGTATTTGTTCATCAAATACAATAGAGCCTGAACTGCCCGAAGAAATTCCAACTAAAGCCCAGACCCAACCAAGCTTAATAACAGAAAGACGGCCAAATATATCCAAATTACCCATACAATTCGACAACAGGTCTACCCTTGTCAGCCACTCGAAATGGCCTGCCGGAATCGGAATAAACGGTCTTTTCCAAAGGCAGGCCGAGTCCATAAGCGATGGTCGCATTGAAATCGGGAACTTCGACCTTTCCATCCACCACATGTTTGCCCTCGTCGTCCGTCTTTCCATAGACCTGACCTCCTCGGATGCCTCCCCCCGCGAGCAAGCAACTGAAAGCGGTAGGCGAATGGTCGCGCCCGTCATTATCATTGATCTGCGGAGTACGGCCAAATTCGGTAGCAACGACCACCATGGTTTCCTCGAGCATGCCTCGACGATTAAGATCTGCCAGCAAAGTAGCCAAGGCCTGGTCAAGAACTGAGGCGTTTTCAGCCACCCGCTCAAAATTGTTGGTATGCGTATCCCAACCGCCAAGGGTAACCTCAACGAAGCGGACATCATTCTCCACCAGTCTCCTGGCCAGCAAGCAACCCTGCCCAAACGCGTTTTTCCCGTAGGCGTCGCGCAACTCTTTTTGCTCCTTCTCTAGTTCGAAAGCGGCCAGGTCTTCACTTTTCATTAGGCGAATCGCGTCGTCATACATGTCTGTATAGGCGGCAACCCTCTTCTGCTTGTAGCGCGAATGAAACTCGGTGTCGAAGGCGTTGGTCAACATAAGCGTATCGTGGAATTGCTCTTCAGTAACGCCTTTTCGAATACGGCTATTCTGTAGTCCAGACTCAGGATTGCCAATGACAAGCGGAGCATACCTCGGCTCCAGGAATCCATTCCCTCCCCCTGGATTATCGCTTCCGATATGAACAACACTCGGCAGATTAGGATTTCGATGTCCGTCGTATTTCACCAGCCATGAACCAAGACCCGGATGAGCGATCGTTCCCCGCTTAATATAACTGGAATGCATGAAATAGCGACCCTCCTCGTGAGCCCCTTGATTCGAACTCAGGGACCTGATGAGGGCCAGTTTATCCATTTGCTGAGCTACTTGCGGAAAATGTTCACTGATCCTTATTCCCGAGACATTGGTCTTTATCGTTCGCGTCGATCCTTGAATATCAGAACCCGGTTTCGTATCAAACGTATCCAAATGGCTCATACCACCTGCCATGTACAGATATATGATGTTCTTGGCTGTCGGATTTCGGAAGGGCGCCGAACCGGCAAAGGCTTTCGAACGGGCTGCAAGTGGCATAAGACCTACCCCAAGGAAAGCTTTGGCCGAATAGGCCAGGAAATCGCGGCGATCTACGTCGGAGAGCGTATTCAAAAACTTCTTCATAGGATATCTTCGGTTCTATAGTCTTATTGAATGAAGCGAAACTCTTGGGTGTTCAGCAAAGCGGATATCAGCATCTCGTACCCCTTTTTAGAGCCATGTGTCTCCATCTGTTTGCGGGCAAGCTGACGTTCATGGTCACTAGGCAATCGACCCAGAAAACTCAGGAAAACGACATCTTCTCGTTCCTTAGGCGAATTCGCCTTTTCCACGGAAACGGATAGCGGTGAGAAACGCTTGGTAAGCATCTCAGGGGCTGCTCCATTCAAGAGGGCAAGAGCTTGAGGGATGGAGGCTTCCGTATTCGAATTTTCAATAATCTCGCGATCGGATTGACCAAATTGCCGCAAAAAATGACCAGGAGGAGCAGGAGAAACAATTTCTGAAGCACGAACCATCGAGGGATTGTAACGCGGTCTCCCATTCTTTTTCATAGAAGCATAGTCATTAGAATCCGAAGCCATCATGCCCTGATCACTCATTGACGCCATCATAGCTCCTCGATTTCCGGATACATCTTGTACCATTCTTTCAAGCATAGCGTTTTTCTCTCTCCGGATCCTTTGAAAATCGCGACGCAACTGGCGACGTTCCGCCTCAGTAGAAGCATTGGCCAGCTGGGCCTGATACTCTTTCTCAGCTTCAAGATACTTTTCTTCGGTTTTTCCGAAACTCTTGACCAAGGCGTAAACCTCGTAGCCTGACAAACTATTGACATTCTCAACCTGTTCTTGGAGTCGCCTTTCGCCCTCACGAAGGCGTCTTACCTGAGCATCACCCCCTAAGCGCATATCCACACCCGGTACCCCCAAAGCCAATACAGAATCCCACAACTGTTCCGCCGTCATCCGCCTAAGCAACGGACCTTGGAAATAGTATGGTTCGCCGGGTACTGGATCTTCTAGCGAGGCGATACTTTGGTAGATCCTTGTATTCAAAATCGTACGCATGAATTGCTTCATGTCGTAGTCGTAAGAGACCATTAGATCCGAAAGAAATTCCATCAGCTCGGGATGCGAAGCCACCGTATCTTCCTTAATGTCGTCGACCGGCTCTATAATACCGATCCCCATCGCCTTCTTCCACAGACGATTGGCGATCACGATGGTAAACCGAGGATTCTGTGGCGAAGTCATCCAGTCCGCATAGGCTTCTCTTGGATCTTGATTGCGACTAACTTTTAGCTCGTCTCCGAAAGGCGTTTCCGGGGACACAAGCTGTTTAGGCCGAGCGTCGTCGTATTGATAATCATCAGGCAATTGAAGTTTCCGGTCGGTCGGCTTGACTTCGACCTGAAGCGGCTGAAATAGATCCCGCATTGCTCGACGCTGTCCACCTGTGAATCGATTTCGATAATTCCTGCGATCCCGAGGATCGCCTCCCTCCTCCACAATCTCCGACCGCATCGCCTGGCGAGCAGCGCGCTGAAATTCCTGATACCCCTCCATGTCGCGGTATCTTGTCTGAGTCCTCAAACCATAGGTGTAGGCTGCCATGTGGTAATACTCTTTCTGAGTCCACTGATCGAAAGGATGATCATGGCACTGGGCACACTGCATCCGAGTACCGAGAAAAACCTGAGCGGTATTCGACATGTTGTCCAAGGGCATGCCAGCATCTCTCACATAGTAGCCTACTGCAGGGTCCTCCCAAATATAGCCTTCGGAGGTCACCATTTCAGTTACAAACTGATCGTAGGGCTTATTTCCGCGAAGAGAGTCCTTAATCCAGTCCTGATAGGAAACCATTGGCGTGCGCCGACCTCGAGATTTCACTCTAAGGATATCAGCCCAATAATTATAGAAATGGCTTACGTAGCCTTCCGAATCGAGAAGCTGGTCTATGAGCAAGCTACGCTTGGAATCTTCAATAGAATCAAGAAAACGCTTTTGCTCCTGATAAGTGGGAATCCTGCCGGAAATATCGAGGTGAACACGACGGGAAAAGAGAAAATCGTCGACGGCTTCATTCCTCGCAAGACCTTGAACTTCAAGCTGCTCCGCCACGTAAAGATCGATCTGCTCGGCGGCCTCCAAAGTTTCTTCGAGGCTATATTGGCGTGAACCGTGGGAGGTTAGAAGAAGCAGGAAAAAGGCGAGCGAAGAGAGGGTTAGACGAGTGAAGAAAAACGGACGGAAACTATTGAATGATATCTTCATATGGCTGCCTTAGCATTATTGATTTTCCCGCATTCCGCAAATTAGAATCTCGCCCAGCACGCTCTTCTAAACGTCGAAATTCAGAATCTGGTTTCGCTCAATTTGAGATCGAGGGAAAATTAAAGGACTGACCTCGCAAGCTAGCAAGGATCGAGCAGCCAGAAAACTAGCTAATCTGAAGCTCGTCCTGTCCTTTAACGAGATCGTCAAGCTCTTTGATTTTACGGAGAAACGGCTCCAGCTTATCCAAGGGCAAGGCGCACGGCCCATCGCACTTCGCCTGATCCGGATCGGGATGGGCTTCGAGAAACAGACCCGCAATGCCGGTCGAAAGTCCTGCTTTCGCCAAATCGAAAACCTGGCGCCTGCGGCCGCCGGCAGAATCAGATTGCCCCCCAGGTATCTGAAGCGAATGGGTTACGTCGAAAATAACTGGATACAAAAATTCCTTCATTATGCCGAAACCAAGCATGTCGACCACAAGATTATTGTATCCGAAACTAGACCCACGCTCGCAAAGCAGGATTCGATCGTTTCCTGCTTCTTCGATTTTGCGAATGATATGCCCCATTTCGCGCGGCGACAAGAACTGGGCCTTCTTCACGTTAACGATGGCTTTGGTTTTAGCCATGGCAACTACAAGGTCAGTCTGCCGGCAAAGAAACGCTGGAAGTTGAATGATGTCGCAAACCTCAGCAGCGGCTTGAGCTTGCTGAGGTTCATGCACATCGGTGATCACCGGCACCTTGAAGTTCTGTTTCACTTCGGCAAGAATCGAAATTCCTTCATCAAGACCAGGACCACGAAAGCTCGTTATGGAGGAGCGATTAGCTTTGTCGAAGGAAGCTTTGAATACATAAGGAATACCCAAAAGCCTGGTAACCCGGCTCATTTCCTCCGCCACTTCAAAAGCAAGATCCCGTGATTCCAGCACATTCAAGCCGGCAAGCAATACAAACGGATGGCGATTGCTGCAGGGGATGCCGGAAATATCGATGACCTTGCTCATAGGAAGCCATCATTCGGTCAACCTTCGAGCTGCCAATTAAAAAATGCTTTCACGGTAGTAGGATTGCGGTTTAGCTCAAAGCACGATGTCAAAAAGACGTTTTTGCTGGATAGACTTGGAAATGACAGGACTCGACCCGGAGACCGATAGAATCGTCGAAGCGGGAGTCATCGTGACAGATAAGAAATTGGAACCCGTTTTCGAATGGGAGACAGCGGTCAAGCAGCCTGCCGAAATCCTGGAAAACATGAACGAATGGTGCAAGCATCACCACACGGCCAGCGGATTGATGGATCGTATCCCAAATGGAATTACGGAAGAAAAGCTAGATGAACAGCTCGCCACTATGGCCGAGGAGCATTTCAAGAAAAAAAATCCGGTCGTTCTCTGCGGCAATTCGATTTCGCAGGACAGAAAGTTTATCGACAGATATCTCCCGAAATTCGCGGCAAGATTGCACTATCGAATGCTTGATGTATCCAGTTTTAAAATCGTCTTTAGAGAAATGCTTGGGCGAGAGTTCAAGAAGAGCAACTCGCATCGGGCATTGGACGACATTCGCGAATCGATTGCGGAACTCAAATACTACATGTCAGCTATCGACGCTTCGGATCTGGCTCTCATTGACAATACGCCAAAGGATTCCGGCGAGACAGAACATTCGTAACCAAAATTTTCTTACATTTAGATACCTTCGCCGCGATAGAAAGCGTCCACCTTATCAGCGACATCTCTAAAGCCAATATCGCTAGCGTAAATAGCCTTGTAGCGATCGATGGCTTCATCCCTACGATCCAGGCGCTCAAGACATTCGGCGGTTAAGTAGAGGATCTCCTTTTTAAAGTCATCCATAGTGGAAAGAGACTCGTTGGCTGACTCAAGTTGCTGCAAGGCCAAGTCGAAAAGCCCCTTTTGAATGAAGCACTTTCCTAGGTTGAACAAGGATTGAAGTTTAAGGCTCGGACTCCGTTGCGAAACTTGAAACTGCTGAATAGCCGTATCCACGTCGCCAGAATTCAATAGGAGTTCGCCGTATTTGAATCGTTGGGTGAAGTCGTTGGGGAATTGCTCAACAAGGGTCTTCGTTTCAGTCAGTTTAAAATCCTGAAGCGTAGACTCGAGCTCGACCAGCCTATCATCAATTTCCTTTGAATCGCTTGTTTCCCTAGATTTTTCCGTCTTCAACGCAAAGATCTCCTGCTCGAGAGAGCTTATCTTCAATTCGCTTCTGAACTGACGCAGAATGGCATCGGAATCAGCCTGCGGCAAGGTGAAAGCCTTATCCAGCCAGCCAAGAGCGTTATCGTAATCCTCCCTGGCAACGTAAGCTTTGATGAGAAGCTTGTAGTTATCCAGATTCTGGGGATCTTGATGTATGGACGAAATGATATCCTGGATACGCGTCATCTTCTCTGAATCGTCCATCATCATGCGACTTGCTCGTTCGAGTCTTTCGGACTCGTCCCGATCTTTTAGTTTCGAACGAAAATCCTGCTCCTCTTCCGCCCATTTACCTTTATTAATCGAATGAGCCACCGAGGCCGATTTTACGAGCTCCTGAACCCTTCCGCTATTCGGTCTAAGGCTGGAAAGCCTCTCCGCAATGGCCAATGATTGGTCCGTGTCTCCAACCTTGATAAGAGCTTCACACAGCCGCTCAAGCACGTCAGCGTTTTCCGGATACCTTTCGCAAATACTGCCGAGACAAAACGCTTCCGTTTCATGAAGGCCCATCCGCCCACCGGCATGAGCGATAAGCGATAATGCGGAAACATGATACGGATCCTTTCGCAGCACTCGCTCCCCTATTTCCATGGATCGAGTCGGTTTCCGCTTTAACCAAAGCCTTCCGCCCAGCGAGACAAACCATCCTCCTAGCTGATGAATAAATCGTTCCAGTCCGCGCTTGGAAGTGGCGAACAGATTTTGCTGAGCGGATCTGAGCAACTTACGGGCATCAAGACATTCAGGCCTTTGGGCAAGCAGGTTCGAACAGATCTCAATGGCGTATTCAAAATTCCCTCGCTCCATGGCGACCTTAGCATTAGCGAAGCTTTTTCTTTCGCGGTCGCTGAGGCTTGAAATGGGAATCTCTTCCATGATGGAATTTGGCCGAAAGGCAGTTTAATCGTAATTTATCCTAATTCGAGATCGTTTCCAGCCGCCTCAACCAATCTCTCGGCTAGAGCTTCAGCCTTTTGCCTATCGCTTGCTTCAACCAGTAATCTCAATTTAGGTTCAGTACCTGAATATCGAATCAGCAACCTTCCTTCTTCCCCTAATTCCGATTGTATCTTTTCAATTTCGTTTTGAATACTCGAGCAGCTCTCCAGTGGAGGCTTGGAAGCTACTATCAAGGATTTGGATACCTGAGGAAACGCTTTGTAGGTCGATGCAAGTTCGCTAAGTTTTCGGGAGGACAGAACTACGCTAGCGAGTTTCAAAGCGGCAAACAGACCATCGCCAGTGATGCTAAAACTGCCAATAATGAGATGACCGGATTCCTCGCCTCCCAAATTAAATCCTTCCGCCATCATGAGTCGGGCGATATGCTTGTCGCCCACATCTACGCGCTTCACAGCAACGCCATTCTCCTTCATAGCGGCGTCCAAACCGAAATTGCTCTGCACCGTGGTTACCAACGTGTCTCCAACGAGTTCTCCCGACGCCTTGGCAGCGAGGGCAAGAATGGCCATTACCGCTTCTCCAGGAAGCTTGTTGCCATGTTCGTCGAAGGCAATCATACGATCGCCATCGCCATCGAAGGCAAAGCCGAAATCGAATTCGCCTTTCTGATACAAAGCCTTAAGCGATTCAGGATGTTCGCTGCCTACTCCGCTGTTGATATTACTGCCATCCGGAGAGGCTCCAACAACTTCGATGTCCGCTCCCAGTTTTCTGAATACGCGAGGAGCGATTTCGCTCAAGGCCCCATTCGCGCAGTCGAGAGCGATTCGCGAACCTGCTAGAAGATTGTCGGCAAAGCTGGACACGACAGAAGCTTCGTAAGCTTGGACATCGTTCTCTTTATGAGAAAAATCTAAACCATTTTCAGACTCTTCCTGGCTTAGAAAAGCGTCGAGTCGATCATCCAAATCCTTTTCCAGCTCCTCGGATAGCTTAACTCCTTTGCCCAAAAAGAACTTCAATCCATTGTCCTTACTAGGATTATGCGATGCGGTGAGCGAGCAGGCCAATGCAGCTCCCGAAACAGCCGCCATTTTTGCGATCCCTGGAGTAGGAGCGATGCCAAGATTGACCGCCTCTCCTCCCTCGGAAACGATCCCTTTCGCTAGAGCTTCAAAAAGCTTCACTCCGGATTCCCGCGTATCGCGACCGATCAAAATTGTGGGCGTCTCCACATTTAGGTGACACTTGGCCAAGCCTACAGCAGCTCTCCCGGCATGGTAAGCAACCCGTTCATTGACGACAGGGCCGCCAAACTCGCCTCGTATGCCGTCCGTTCCAAAATGCTTTAACTTCATAGGGAAGAATAAAACTCGCGTGTCTGATCTATCTTGCTCCGCACAGCTCCTCCTAAAAGAAGATCCCTCGATTCCTCAATCCCATCCTTGATTGAACTATGCCTGCCCAAAACCCTTAGGGCCGCGGAAGCATTTAGCACTACGCTATCTTCTAATGCCTTGGGAGCGTGGCCTGCAAGAAGCTGATCGAATATTTTCAGGTTTTCTTCGACATCACCCCCTTGAAGTTCCGAGAGGCTTCCGGAATGAAGCCCAAAATCTTCAGCCATCCACTGATCATCCGCGTCAGACAAAGCTCCTACCCCCCTCATCAGATTCAATCCAGCAACGCTAAACTCGTCCATCCCGCCTTCGGGGCCCAAATCGCAGTGGGCGATAAATCCGGCTTTCAGCCCCATCTTCGTCAATGCGTCAGCCACTAGACCCATCACTTTAGGGCTGTAGACTCCAATAAGTTGATACGCAGGAACGCCAGGATTTATCAATGGTCCCAGAAGATTGAATACAGAATGCCTACCTTCTTCAGCCAAGGCTTTTCTGACCGGCATTATCTCCTTGAACGCAGGATGGAAGCTTTGAGCGAACATGAAACAAAACCCGAGTTCCTCCATGGATTTCCCGAGAATTTCATTCTCTGCCGTAATATTTACTCCAAGGGCCTCCAGCAGATTAGCGCTTCCGCATTTGGAAGTAATCGACTTGTTGCCATGTTTGAAAACGGGAATTCCGGCGGCAGATAGTATAAAGGTGACGGTCGTGGAAATGTTGAAGGTTCCCTGTTTATCGCCACCGGTACCACAGACGTCGATGGCGGATTCCTTCCATCGCTCTAGACCCGGATCTCTTGCCAATTCGCGGAAGCGATTCGCTAAACCAGCGACTTCGTCAGAGGCCTCGCCTTTTCGCGAAAGCTCAATGAGAAATCTCTTCTTTTCATCAGTCGAGACGTCTGGCGAAGCCAGAGCATCAGCGGCAGAGGAAGACTCGGCGATCGTAAGATCCACACCATTGGAGACCTTCTCGATAAGTTGATTTAGCTCCATAACAACATAGCAGTAAAAAGCTTAGCTTAGAGAAACAACGATAAACCCAGAAAATAAACAGCTCGAAGAGAGCCGAAACCAATGGAAAATTTCGCCTGATCGAGAGCGATTTTTCTGGCTGATAGAAAGTGAAACATTAACTTGACGGTCCTATACCCAACGATTATCAACCCCACCTTTTAAAAACTCGTCCGCTAGAGGAACACTAGGAATTTTCGAAAATGGCCAATCCAAAACGCAAGCAATCCAAACGCCGCAGCCGCCTTCGTCGCGGAGCTAATCGCTTCGAGGAGCCCCAGTTAGCCAAAGATCCTGTTGACGGCTCAGCCTTTCGTCCCCACCGAGTCAATCCCAACAACGGGATGTATCGCGGGCGACAGGTCATAGATGCTACGGTCTAAGCGTTTAAGGCCGCTTCCCTCAATCCCGTCAATCCAAGCAAAATTAAAATATGTACGATCAGGGTAGCGCCTGCATCGCCGTAGATGCCATGGGCTCAGATAGGGGCCCAGCCGAAATCGTGGCCGCCATCAAATTGGCGTTGGAAAATTTCCCCGATCTCGACCCCGTCATTCTCGTAGGCCAAGAAGATATACTCGAACCGCTTTTGATCAAAGAAGGGATCGACGGGCACCCCAAAATTTCCCTCGTTCACGCATCTCAAATCATAGAGATGCACGACAAGCCTCTTCAGGGAATGAAGACCAAGAAGGATTCGAGCATGGCTCGATCCATCGAGTTGGTGAAGGATGGGAAAGCCCAGGTTGTTGTGAGCTGCGGGAACACCGGGAGTCTGACGGCCATCGGGACTATTCGCTTAAGACCAATGCCCGGCGTGGAAAGACCGGCATTGGCAAGTATCATGCCCCACAAGACAGGTCACTTCGTCTTGATTGACGCGGGCGCGAATCCAGCGGCTAAGCCTGAACAGATCTCGCACAACGCTATTCTGGGAAGCAACTACTGCAAGCTTGCCCTCGGCATAGAGAATCCCCGAGTCGGCCTAATGACAATCGGTACTGAAGAAGGTAAGGGAAACGAAATCGTTAACAACACCAACAGCATTCTCAAGCAATTGTCGGGAATTATCAACTACAGTGGCCCCATCGAAGGATTCCAGCTGTTCGAAAATCATGTGGATGTGGTGGTCTGCGATGGCTTCACAGGCAACATCGTGCTCAAAACGTGCGAATCGCTTTTCAACTTGCTCAAAGATTTCATGACCGAAGAGCTCGGTCGCAATCCGATACGCGGACTGGGCTACTTGATGTCGAAGGGAGCCTACGACGCAATTAAGAATCAGCTGAAGCCGGAGCGATATGGCGGAGCTCCCCTACTTGGCTTGAACGGAAACATTTTAAAAGCTCATGGGTCGAGCAACCGAGAAGCGGTGATGAATGCGATCCGTATCGCTCATGAAATTATCCGCAAGGATCTGAATACCCAGATCGTCGAGGATATCGAGAAAGCGAACAGCTTTATTTACCAAACCGTTTCCTGAAGAAAATAGAATTTGCTGATTGCCAGCCATTAAGCCTGGGATCATTGAGTTTTTCCGCATGAGTTCTCCCACTTCCTCGGTAATCATCAAAGGCATTGGCTCGTTCACGCCCGAGAAGATACTGACCAATGATGAGCTTTCGAAAATGGTGGATACATCCGACGAGTGGATAACCACGCGAACGGGCATCAAGGAGAGGAGAATAGCTGGGAAGGGAGAAACCGCGGCGACCATGGGGGCCATCGCCTCGGAGAGAGCTATCAAAGACGCAGGGCTCGAAGTTGACGACATCGATCTGGTAATTGTCGCCACCATCACCCCGGACATGCCTTTCCCATCCACCGCATGCCTCATCCAGACTAAGCTAGGGATATCCAACGCCGTCTGTTTCGACATCGAAGCTGCATGCTCGGGATTTCTTTATTTGCTGGAGCTCGGAACCTCTTTGCTTCGTGGCGGAAAAAAATATCGCAACGCTCTGCTCATAGGATCGGAAAAGATCTCGAGCATCCTCGACTGGGAAGATCGAACGACTTGCGTACTGTTTGGAGATGGAGCTGGAGCGGCCGTGGTTTCTCTTTCCGAAAGCGAAGAAGGACTGATCGACTTCAAATTGGGAGCTGACGGCAACAAGTCCGACGTTCTGTACATGCCTGGAGGCGGCTGTTCACTGCCAGCTACTTTAGACAGCATAGAGGATGGAAAACACTTTCTAAAGATGAGGGGCCGAGAGGTTTTCAAGCTTGCGGTAAAAGTCATGGAACAGTCCGCCGTCGAAATTCTTGAACAAAACGATCTCTCGCCTGACCAAATTCAATGCGTGATCCCGCATCAGGCGAATTTGCGGATTATCGAGTCGATATCATCACGTCTCAGAATTCCCATGGAACGATTTTTCCTTAATCTAGAAAAATACGGCAACACTTCGGCAGCGTCTATTCCAATCGCATTAGACGAAGCCTACCAAAGCGGTCGGCTGAAACGTGGAGATTTGATCCTAATGGTTGCCTTCGGGGCTGGCCTGACTTGGGGGGCAACCCTCCTAAAATGGACCAAGTAGCCGTAAACTTAGGCTTGATAGAATCATTTTGGCAGGTTTGCTTCCTAGACCCATGACTCGTTTTTTTCTCCTCACGCTCTCCTTTTGGATACTGGCAATAGGAGCCCAAGCCGCAAACATAACCTGGGATCCAGAGAAGGGCTATCAGTCCGACGAGGTAGAGCTGTCTGGCCTATTGCCAGAGGAAGTCCAAAAGGTTCTGTTTTGGATGAATCAAGGGCGGAAGGCTGAGGAAAACGGAAATCTGCGAACCGCTCTGAAAAAGTACAAGAGAGTATCCAAAAAATTTCCAAAAAGCCAATACGCTCCAGAAGCGGTCTTGAGATCGGCCAACATTCAAATGCGGCGAAACAAAGTGGATCAGGCCTTCGAGTCCTACTACTTGCTGGCCTACGTCTATCCGAATTATGGCAGCTTTAATGCAACGGTAGGCGAGATGTATAAAATCGCCGTCGCCAGACTTGAGACGTATCGGGATAAGATTTTTTGGGTGTTCCCTGGCTTTCTCAACAGAGACCGCGCCATAAAGTATTTCGAACGCATTATATATATAGCTCCCTACAGCGATTACGCTCCACTGTCATTAATGAATATCGCCGGGGCACACGCTAAAAAGAAAAACGAGGCCCTTACTATCTTCGCGCTTGATAGATTGATCACAAACTATCCGAAAAGCTTTCTAACTCCGGACGCCTATATCCAATTAGCGGAGACGCATGCCAGCCTTGTTCGAGGACCTTTCTACGATCAGGGCAATACAGAAGACGCGATAACCTATTTCGAGGATTTTCTCATTCAGTATCCGGAAAACAAGAATGTGAATTTGGCTGAAGACGGGTTGGCGGATTCCAAAAACGTCATGGCCATGAGCAAGCTGAAAATAGCGGACTACTATTTCCACAAGCGCTCGAACTATCACGCTGCGAAAGTTCTCTACAATGAAGCTATAACTATAGCTCCTAAATCGAAAAGCGCCGACTTTGCCCGAGGAAAGCTCACCCAAATTGCCGCGATAGAGGCGAAGAAGGAAGTGGAGGTTGATGCAAACGAGCGTGAACAGCCATCCCTCGAAGCCATGGAGCAAAAGGCGAGAAAGCGAGCCAAGCGTAAGGTCTTGGGAATCTTTTAGCGGCTTTCTCAAGGCTAGCCTTTAAGCAATGAATCTAAGGATGCCTACCCTTCTGGGTTTTATTCTCGTCCTAGCTCTTCTTTCGGGATGCGCCTCCTATCAACTGGGGAATCCCGTAAACTTAGGCTACGATTCGGTTTACGTAAAACCGGTTCGCAATGATTCTACCTATCCTCTGCTCGAACAGATTCTCACAACCTCGATTATAAACGCGATCAATGAGAGTGGAACCATTAGGACAACCAATCAATCGGATGCTCAATCGATCTTGGAAGTCGTCGTCGCCAATGCTGATAGGGAGATCGCGGCTGTAACCTCACAGGACGTGGGCCGGGGAAGAAAGTTCGAAATGAATTTCGAAGTCTTGTGCTCGCTCTACCCAAATGATGGCTCCAATCAGGCAATCTTTAGAGGTAGACCAGTAAGAATCTCCCAGGACATCTTTTCTGACAGCGGCCAGGTAAATGCTGAGCATCAAGCAGGACCTGAGATCGCGCGAAAAATTTCGCTCAAAGTGGCGAATCTTTTTTCGGACAGCTGGTAGAGTCGAAGATAAAACCAGATTGGGTCTCATTTCTAGAATGAGACCGTCAATCCATTCGACTCTTGATAAGAACATCCGAGGGCGGCAATAGTCTTGATCGTGGAAACTCCTCTTCTCGCTCCGTCGATTCTAGCTGCCGACCATTCACGCTTGGCTGATGGCGTTGCGGAGGCTGAAAAAGCCGGGGCGAAATGGATTCATATCGATATCATGGACGGGCATTTCGTTCCCAACATGAGCTTCGGGCCCCAGACCGTTGCCGATCTCAGAAAAAAGTCGGATCTATTTTTCGACACGCATCTCATGCTTGATAACCCGCGCGAACACGTGGATGCCTTCCTAGAAGCGGGCTCCGATCAAGTCAGTATTCATGTAGAACCGGACTACGATATCAATGGCTTGCTGGCTCATATTAGATCGAAGGGAGCAAAGGCTGGGATAGTATTCAATCCAGGGACACCCGCTAGCGAGGTGAAGCCATATCTAGATCAAGTCGACCTTGTATTGGCTATGACGGTACAACCAGGATATGGAGGCCAGTCTTTTCAGGAAAGCGTAATGGAGAAAACCTCCCAGCTCGATAAATGGAGGGAAGAGGAAAGTCTCAATTTTCGAATTCAAGTGGATGGTGGCATAAATCTGGATACAGCCAAGATCTGCCAAAAATCAGGAGTGGACACTTTTGTAGCGGGCACGGCTTTTTTTAAATCGGAAGATAAAGTGCGCTTTTTGAATACAATCGAAGAGAGACTATGAAAACGCTTAGCCCAAGCTATCGGACTGGCGATCTGGAAAAGATTCTCGTATCCGAGGAATCCATATCGAATCGCGTCGAGGAACTGGCTGGGGAATTATCTGCAATATATGAAAATCGAGATGTAACGGTGGTGAGCATTCTAAGCGGAGCTTTGGTCTTTACCGCAGACCTTCTGCGACAGCTTGAATTCCCAACCCGCCTTGATTGCTTAAGAGCAGAGAGCTATGGAAATACCACAGAATCCCAGAGCCCTCCCCGCATAACCAATCCTTTGAAAACGGATGTCGAGGGGAAGCACGTTCTGGTGGTGGATGACATTCTAGATAGTGGCAGGACTCTCCAAAGCATTGTTGAGTACTTAAAGCAGGCTAAACCAGCTTCACTAAAAACATGCGTTCTACTCGACAAGAAAGAGCGAAGAAAAGTGGCCATCGATGCGGATTTTGTGGGTTTTGAAATTCAGGATGCCTTCGTAGTCGGCTACGGACTGGATTTCGCTGAAAGATATAGAAATCTTCCCTGCATCGGCATTCTCAAGCAAGCGTTCCAGGAAGCGGCAGCTCATCGCGTTTAATCGATGAGGCCGAACGATACCGAATCTTCACTGATGTGAGAAAACGTCTGGGCAATGATAGTCGCGGATAAGTGGCTCGATTACGAGATTCTCGACTGCGGGAATGGCATGAAAAAGGAGCGATGGGGAGATATGATTCTCGTGCGTCCCGACCCGCAGATTATTTGGCCTTTGAAAAGCAAGGATTGGGGAACGTTTGACGCCTTTTATCACCGTAGCAAAAGCGGCGGCGGCAAATGGGAATTCAGACAGCAAATTCTCGAAAGCTGGCAAATCGCGTACGGCGAAAGTAAATTCAAAATAAGACCAACGAGCTTCAAGCACACTGGACTGTTTCCAGAGCAGGCGGTCAATTGGGACTGGATAGATTCCATTATTCGAGATTCGAAGAAGGATTTCTCGGTCTTAAACCTATTCGGATATACGGGAGGAGCAACGATCGCGGCCGCCAAAGCAGGAGCGAACGTATGTCACGTGGACGCGTCAAAAGGGATGGTCCAATGGTGCAAGGAGAATGCCTTCCTCAGCAACTTGGAAGAAGCCCCTATTCGCTACATTGTCGATGACTGCGTGAAGTTTGTGGAACGAGAAATTCGCCGAGGCAGCCAATACGATGGCGTTATCATGGATCCACCTTCATACGGGCGAGGCAAGCGAGGAGAGGTTTGGCAATTCGAACGAGACCTTTGGAACTTGCTAAAGCTGGTTTCCAGAATTTTGAGTGGGTCCGCTAATTTCGTTCTGGTGAATGCCTACACGACCGGAATCTCACCAACGATAATCGGCAATCTCCTTAATGAAGCGCTTGGGGACAAGAGTGGCTCGATCAGCTCGGGTGAAATCGGTCTACCTATCTCAAACAGCGGCAACGTACTCCCGTGTGGGATTTATGCACGTTGGCAAGCTTAGCCGCATTATTTTATCTTCGTATTTGTTCAACAAATACAATGGTTGGCAAGAGCTTCAACTATTCATTAGGCAGACGCCTCTAACAGCCTGTTAGGCTTGCAATATCTTTACCCAATAGTAACACCGCTAACTTGAATATTCTTCAGCAGGCTCAACGCTTGTCACCTATCCGTTTGAGGAAGGAAACGTCGCCGACACCATAGACATCAGCCATGCAGTCTAGAGACATGCTCTCCAGTAAGTTTTTCGAGTACTACAACAATATCGACTATCACTCCTATTCGGAAGAGAAGCGTCGCCTGCAAATCGAACTGCTGAACCTGCAGCACTGGGTAACCGAAAATGGCAAGCGCGTCGCCGTGGTTTTTGAAGGACGAGATGCAGCAGGCAAGGGATCATCGATAAGACGAATCACCGAATATATGATGCCTAAGCATTATCGGATCGTGGAATTGGGCATTCCTACGAAAAAGGAGTCGAAGAACTGGTTTCGCCGATACGAAAGACATTTCCCAGCACAAGGCGAAATCGTCTTCTTCGACAGATCCTGGTACAATCGGGCGATGATCGAGCCCACAATGGGCTACTGTTCCAAATCTCAATACAAGTACTTCATGAACAAAGTATTGGATTGGGAAGAAAAGCACATGGAAAAAGGCCTGATCCTGCTGAAGCTATACCTTTCGGTGTCCAAGGACACACAAATGGTCCGATTTAAGGAAAGACAAGTGGATCCCTTGAAATACTGGAAGTACTCGGAGAACGATGAGAAAGCGCGAAAGTACTGGGATGTTTATACGGACTATAAAAATCAGATGTTTCGCAAAACTTCTTCTCCCCAAAGCCCCTGGGTGATCATCAATTCCAACAACAAACTAGAAACGCGTCTGAAAGCCATGCTGTATCTGATTTCCCAGATTCCATACAAGGAACGCTTTGATTTTATGCCGCTAGCCAAGGAGAAGAAACGCCAACGATACAGCATTACAGTCGAGGGCGTGTCGTTTAAGAATCTAAACTATCGTCAATATAAGCTACTTGAAACGCTAGGATCGCTTTACCAAGCGAAGGGATAGGCCGATATTTTCTTGAAACAGACCCTCTATCCTCGATGGTCCGTAGCAGATGAACTGGTATTGCGTACACACAAAGCCAACAAAAGAGCGTTTGGTACTTCACCATTGCAAGGAGTTGCTTGGCCTTGAGACGTACTTCCCACAGCTCAAAAGGAAACGAACCATCCGCAGGGTGAAGAAGGTTGTAATAGAACCTCTTTTTCCACGCTACCTCTTTTGCAGGATGGACTTAGCGAGCCACTACAGAGCGGTAAAATACGCCAAGGATGTATTGGACATAGTAAGCTTTGGCGATAAACCAACGGCTGTTCGGGAATCAATCATTGACGATATCAAAAACTGGGCGGGCGAAGAACTCGATCTGATAGCCATCGAGCCAAAACCCAAGCCTGGGGATCTTGTTGAGATTACTGAGGGACCTTTCATGGGCCTAAAAGCTATCTTCCTAGAAGATCTGGACAAAAAGGAACGCGTTTCATTGCTCCTGTCCATGATGGACTCGGAGGCGAAGGTGACGATCGAGCCTGAAAAAATCAGGAAGTTCGAAGCTAGCTAGAGCCGGATTCAGATAATCTGATAGTAAAGGCGTTTCTTTCGCCAAGATGATCTACCTTCAAGCACCTTCGGTTGGCATAATTCCTTGAAGCCGTGATCGAATCAGATGGGAAAAAGCTTGAATAATGAAAGTATTGTTACCTAATTTTATTAAAAATAACCCTATTATTCATATTTTGAGATATTTATTTTTTTAATTTTAGGTACTGAATATTTCCGAGTAAACTAGGTCAGTTTTTACAATGAAACAAAGGTCGCGCTTTTAAAAATACAATGAATATCGTGTTGCGAGACCAAACGATTGCTTGTTCCTACGACCACACTTCGGTGTGACAAGATCGTAACAATTTGTAACTAATGATCGGATACACAATCAATTAATCGCCTTTATGAAATCCCTTAAATCATTCTGTATGAGTAAATTGCATTTGAAAAAATAGAGGTTCAGTAGCAACACAATTTCGCAGAGCGAACAATTCCTACCGATGATAATCGGACTGAAAATTTCACCACTACCAACCTCTAATGGAATCCAGTAAGAGGGTATCGGAGATTGTCACTCTAACAGCTTACACGTAACGCCGAATTTACGTTTTGAGGATAAATTGGTGTTGTAATTCGATAGGATACAAAGATTGCTTGAATCCTTCCTTAATGAGCACGACCGCTAGCACTCCTCCATTCAAGCCACTCCGCCCAAAGGCGCACTCTCAAAGAAGTGCCACAAAGAGAAGGATGATCGCATCTGAATCGAAAGCGCGCACAGGTAGCGTCTCTAGGCAAACAAAGGCCGAAACAGATTCTATCTCAACCAATTCCTCTCATTTGCAGACGGATCAACCTGAATCAATTCCGGCTTGGAAACGCTTGTTGGACATAACCATCAGCTCAAGCGTGTTGTTAATACTCGCTCCCGCGATTGCGTTGATAGCGCTTTACATTAAGCTAGTCTCCTCTGGTCCGGTCTTGTTCAAGCAGGCAAGGATTGGCCACGGTGGAAGGAATTTTACCTGCCTTAAATTCAGAACCATGAAAGTGGGCGCATGCACAGCTGGTCATCAATGCTATTTTAAGGACTTAATGAAGTCTGAAAAGCCGATGACGAAGCTAGATGCTAAAGGAGATTCCAGAATCATACCTATGGGATGGATTCTACGGGCAACGGGACTCGACGAACTTCCACAGCTTTTCAACGTTCTACTGGGCGATATGAGCATGGTGGGCCCAAGACCAAGCATTCCAAGCGAGTTTCAAAACTTTACCGACTATCAGAAGCAGCGCTGCAACACTCTTCCAGGCCTGACGGGTCTTTGGCAGGTAAGCGGGAAAAATAACACGACTTTCAAGGAAATGATCGATTTAGATGTTAAGTACTCTGAATCCAAAAATCTCTTCTTGGATCTGCAAATAATGGTGAAAACCCCTTTGGCTCTTGCTTCGCAGCTAAAGCAAACCTGGATGGCTCGAATTCAGACCTCTGGGATTGCCCCAGAGAACGAACCGGCAGAGCTAAAAGCGTAAGGAATTCGCTAAGACGCCTCCGGAGCCAATTTTTCTCTGGAGAAACCCAGAGAATGGATCAATTTTCGCGAGCATTAACACTTTTTTGCTGCTTGCGCACTTTAAGCTTAAAGCAATCAGACTAGGCAACCGAATCATAACCATACAAGAATACTGTTGAAAGGAGCGTTTTACGGATTTTGCCGGTTAGGAACTGGTTATCCTCCACCTAGTTAGGGACTCAGTATCCGCTTAGGTTCGTTTCCACAGTAATCTTTGCCAAAGTTATGCGAAACGAACTCAGTATCGCTCAGTCAAAACGACTGAGAGACACCGAAATGGCGGTAGCGTGTTTCCAAAACGAATGGCAGGAATCGATAGTTTGCAGAACGAAAACAAAAAGTTTCTAATTGCTAAAAAAGCAGACAGATGAGCGCTAAATTGAAAGTAGGAGTGGTAGGATGCGGCTATTGGGGCCCCAACCTAATAAGAAATTTCCGATCTCTGACAGATTGCCAGATGAAAACCATGTGCGATATCAGCGTAGATCGCCTTGATCATCTAGGTTCGCTTTATCCAGAAATCGAAAAAGAGACGGACTTTGACCGAATGCTGAAGGAAGGCGGACTTGATGCGGTGGCAGTAGCTACGGCCGTGAAGTACCACTATCCGCTCGCCAAGGCAGCATTAGAAGCAGGTAAACACACCTTCATCGAAAAGCCGATGGCAAGTTCGACAGAGGAATGCGAGGAACTCATCGAGATCGCTAAGAATAAGGGTGTTATTCTTATGGTCGGACACACGTTTCTTTACTCTCCAGCCATTCGCAAAATCAAGGAGATCGTAGATTCAGGTGACATAGGTGATATTCAGTACATTTGCGCAAGAAGGTTGAATTTGGGACTCTACCAAAAGGATATCAATGTAACCTGGGATCTAGCCCCTCATGATCTTTCTATAATTCTTCACATTATGAACGAGGTTCCTCAGAGCATAAATTGTCGGGGCACTTCACACGTTACGCCCGGAATTGAGGATGTAACAGCAATGAGTCTTCAGTTTAAGAACGAACGCTCAGCCATAATCCATAGCAGCTGGCTCGATCCACGCAAGATACGCGAGATGACAATAGTTGGAAGCAAGAGAATGATTGTTTACGACGACGTCGCTCAACAAGATAAAATCAAGATATTCGACGCTCGAGTGGAACGACCACCTCATTACGATACCTTCGCCGAATTCCACTACGCTTATCACTACGGAGACGTCTACATCCCATACGTAAGACAAGATGAGCCTCTCAAGACGGAGACACAGCACTTTCTTGACTGTATTAATTCTGGCGATACACCCCTAACAAGCGGAGCAAAGGGAGCAGAAGTCGTAAGAATTTTAGAAGCTTCATCGGAATCGATTAAAAATAGCGGTTCGCCTATCGAGTATCACCCTAAGGGATCTAGTCAAAAGAAAGTACCCAAAGAGTCGACGACGGCACAGCAAAGACAGGAAGTTCAAAAAGTCTGAAGCAATCACATAATAGGTCAAAGTGAATGCATATATATTATTTTAGCTCTAAATCTCAATAGAATGAAAGTCCCCTTTCTAGATCTAAAGTCTCACCACGATCCCATAAAACAGGAGGTCATGGCAGCTATCGAGGAAGTAATCGATAAAAACGCATTCGCCGGTGGCCCTTATGTTGAAAAGTTCGAAGGTGAGTTCGCTGCCTACTGCCAAACGGATCATGGTATAGGCGTAGGAAGTGGAACCGAAGCACTCTGGCTGGCTCTACTGGCTCTTGGTGTCGGTCCAGGAGATGAAGTAATCACCGTGCCCGTCACTTTTATTGCGACAGCAGAAGCCATCAGCTTCACTGGAGCAAAACCTGTGTTTGTTGATATTGAAGATCAAACCTACAACATGGATCCCGAAAAGCTGGAATCCGCTATAACATCAAAGACAAAAGCGATTATTCCTGTTCATCTATTCGGCCAGACGGCTGATATGGATCCCATTCTAGGAATTGCGAATAAACATGGAATTCCAGTCATCGAAGATGCTGCCCAAGCACACGGTGCAGAATATAACGGAAAGAGAGCCGGTTCTATGGGACGATTGGGATGCTTCAGCTTTTATCCTGGTAAAAACTTAGGAGCATTCGGAGAAGCAGGCGCTGTTGTTACAAACGACGATGAACTTAAAAAGAAAATCCAAATTTTACGTGATCACGGCCAAGCCAAAAAATATTACCATGACGTTGTCGGTTGGAATGGCCGTATGGACGGAATTCAGGGAGCGATTCTTAGTATTAAACTAAAAAGACTAGACCAAGCAACCGAATCCCGACGGAAAAACGCGAACCGATACAATGAATTGCTCCAAGGCTTGGAATCCATAGTCTTACCAAAGGAAGCAGACGGAAGAAAGCACGTATACCACATTTATCCAATTCGTACATTTAATCGAGACGCATTGATAGAAGATACAAAAACAAAAGGCATAGCTTGCGGTATTCACTACCCGGTCCCGCTTCACCTACAGAAAGCCTATAATAAAACGGGTGTATCAGAGAATTCATTTCCAATTAGCGAAAAATGCTCAGCTGAATTTGTCTCGCTACCGATGTTTCCAGAACTTACTGAGAATCAGATCATTACTGTTTCAACAGAATTAAAAAGTCAGTATGCGGAATGAGCCAAAAATCGCCCAAAGCGAAGTCAATTTTCTCAAATTTTAATTTCTCGAACTTGATAAAAGAAATATAATAATATACGTAAGCGAAATCGATAGCTACTTTCAGCTACTCTAATCGTCGAGACAGCTCATCTAAATCAGCCAATGAATGAACAAAATCACTACTATCAAGCTCAGCAAGGAATGAGCCTCTCCCCCAGCGATGTTTATTTCATTCTATTCAGGCATAAGTGGAAAATAATATTATTATCCATTCTCGGAGTAGTGGTATCAGCTGGAATCTATTTAGTAATTCCTCCAACATTTAGATCTGAAGCTAGATTATTCATAAGATATGTAGAAGAAAGAACAGCCCCCATTTCCATGGGTAGCGAAACGCAAACACGCTCTCCCGACAGTCGAGGTGACACGATAATCAACTCTGAACTGCAAATTCTTTCAAGCATGGACCTGGCCCTGAAAGTAGCAAAAGAGGTCGGTCCAGAAAAGATTCTTCAAGACGCAACCAAGAGGCATTTTGAAGAGGATGCAGCCAAAGTTATCTCAGCAAGCTTAGGGAAACAGGTTCCAAAAAACAGTAGTATTATCTCCCTATCGTTTGAACACGAAAACAGGAGTATAGTGAGACCAGTTCTTGATGAATTGATAAAAGTCTATCTTGAAAAGCATCAAAGTATTCATCACAGCTCTAGTACAGTAGACGAATTTACGCTTCAGCAAAAAGATCAGTATCGAAATCGACTCGCAAGGACAGAGCAGGAATTGAAGCGAGCTCATGAAAAGGCTGGCATAACCTCCTTACCAGAGGCCAAAAAGGACCAGAGCGAGAAAATTGCCCAAATCAGGCAAGCGTTATTCGATGCTCAAGCCGAATTGGCAGCCAGACAAGGCGCGATAAAAGCAACTTCGGAAAATTTGCTTAAAATTACGAACGACAACCAGGACGAAACTAAGGATTTAGTAAAGATTCCGGATCCAGGGATCATACAAGCTTATGCCAATCTAAACGCTCGAATTGACCTACTTAGGAGGAAAGAAGAAGGAATGCTTTCCCAGTATACCGGAGAAAGTGTTCTAGTGAAGGGTGTAAGAGAGCAAATTAGAGAACTCGAAAATAAAAAGCTGCAAATGGAAGCAGAAAATCCCATGCTAGCTATGGCTGAGTCTGCAGTGCCTCTACAACCCGGTCGTCAACCTCAAGGATCAATTAGCGTTCAAGCAGAGAGCATTCAGGCAGCAGCTCTGGAAGCGAAGATATCGGTTCTAAACGAACAATTGAAATTGGTTTTGGCAGAAGCAAATAGAGTAAAAGAAGTTGAAATAGAAATACAAGAGTTGATGAGGAGAAAAGAACTTGAAGAGGAACACTATCGCTATTTTTCCGAGAGTTCCGAAAAAGCCAAAATCAATGAAGCTTTTGGCGCAGGTGGTGTAAGGAATATTGGTATTGTTCAATCACCATCCGCCACCCGCAAAGTACAGGATAAAACACTCAAATTTATGGCCGGGGCGGCATTAGGTGGCGTAGCGTTTGGTTTGGCTTGGGCATTCCTACTTGAATTATTTCTCGACCGCTCAATCAAAAGGCCTGTCGACATCGAGAGAAGGATCGGCGTACCATTGTTTCTCTCAATTCCCAACGCAAAACAACGCTCATTCAGAAAACTCGCTAAATCTAAGAACAAGAAACACTTAAGACTCATCGCAGCTTCGAAAGCCAAAGCCTCCAAGTCAAAAGAGAATTATAAACCTAAGTCCCCTACGCTTATTGCAGCGGCAAAATCTAATCCAAATGACTATGGAACGGAAGCAGGAAATGAGGCTAAAGAAACACACTTAGTTGCTTTCGACGAGACCCAAGAATTGAAGCCATATTACGAAGCTTTGAGAGATAGAATGATTGGCTACTTTGAGAGTCGTAATCTCACCCATAGTCCCAAACTTATCGGATTAACCGGACTTGGAAATTCACCTGGTGTAACGACTGTGGCATCTGGTCTAGCAAAGTGCCTATCAGAAACAGGTGAAGGAAATGTACTCCTAGTAGACATGACTCTAGGTCAGGAATCCGCTCAACAATATTATAAGGGGAGTGAAATTTGCGATCTCGATCAAGCCCTCGAAGCAAGAAAAAACGCAAAGCAAGAAGAAAATTTATACGTTGTAGCAGAGGGAACAAATGGTTATAAAGTCCCTAGTATTCTTCCAAATCGATTTAACAATATAGTTCCGAAACTCAAGGCTAGCGATTTCGATTACATCATTTTCGATATGCCAGAAGTGAGCCCTATCAGCCCTACCCCAAGGCTCTCGGGGTTCATGGATGCAATGCTAATGGTAATTGAATCAGAAAAGACAAGCAGCGATGTAGTCGAGAAAGCTACAAAACTTCTTCAAGAATCAAATGCTCATGTAGGAGCAGTATTAAATAAGACGAAAAGCTATGTCCCAAAAATGCTGCAACAAGATTTTGTAGGGCATTCTTAGTTTTATCCAGTTTCGCGCTAAGATTTCTCAAACAGCCTCTAGATATTGTATTGTGCAGTGATTTTGAGGAAAAGCGGCTCATCCAGCGATTAATACCACCCTCTTTTCAAATTTATCGGCGAATTTCTATATAGGTAGCGCCTATATGTAAATGTAAGCAAATCGATCCGGTAACAATAATTTCGCTGAGCAGCCTTTTTGGATACGGCCTGTAAAAATGGCTGTATTTGGAAAAGATCCATTTTTTGATATAGCCCAAAGGCGAAAGACCTGAGCGATTCAGAACCACAGTCTTAATTTAAAATTAATTGTACTCTCTATTCTAATTTATTACGAATATCGGTAGGCTATTTCTTAATACAACCCACATAATTACCAGTAAGTCATATCAAAAAGCATGTTACGGCGGCGCATATATTATAGTTTAAAGCCCTTTGTTCCATGGGGAATAAGGATGGGGATTCGCAGGCACTTTGCATTGAGAAAAAGAATGCGCACGCAGCATTTGTGGCCAATAAATGAGTCCTCTAGAATGCGTCCTAAAAAGTGGATTGGATGGCCCGAAGGTAAACAGTTCGCATTTATACTGTCACATGATGTGGAAGGCAGAAAAGGACTGGCTCAGGTTGAAAAATTAGCAAAAGTCGAAATGGAATTAGGTTTTCGCTCGTCTTTCAATTTTATTCCTGAAGGAGAATACAAAGTACCATCTCATTTGATTGAATGGCTAAAGAAAAACAATTTTGAAGTTGGCGTGCACGATTTGCGTCATGACGGCAAGCTTTTCGGCTCCCGAGAGCACTTCAATAAGTCTGCGAAGCGAATAAATGAATATTTAAAAAAATGGGAGGCAGAAGGATATCGCTCAGGATTCATGTTGCATAATCTCGAATGGTTTCACGAGTTAAACATCCTTTACGATGCATCAACATTCGATTCGGATCCATTTGAGCCTCAGCCAGACCCAGCAAATACCATTTTCCCATTTTGGGTCCCCAATCCAAAAGGGGAGAATCATGATACTAGCTCTGGCAACAACAATTCCAGCGCGCAGGGCTACGTTGAGTTACCTTATACCTTAGCGCAGGATTCCACAATTTTTTTATTATTTAAAGAGGACAATAACTATATATGGGAGCACAAGACCGATTGGCTCGCGAAAAACGGAGGGATGGTTTTCCTGAATCTTCATCCAGATTATGTTAATTTTACGGAAAAGAAAACCCGGCAAAACGAATTCTCCATATCTCGCTATAAGGATTTTCTTAATTATATTAAAAATCATTATAAGGATAAATTCTGGCATTGCCTCCCCAGAGACGTAGCTACTTACGTTAAGAAAAATAGAGAATCCGTTGAACATATAAATTCCACAAAGCCTTTGTCCAAGGCCGATTTAAAGAAGGAAAAGAAAAGAAAAATTTGGATAGATTTAGAAAATACTCCACACATTCCTTTCTTCAATCCAATTAAAAAGGAATTAGAAAAATTAAAATTTGAAGTAGTATTAACTGCTCGCGATGCATATCAAACATGCGACATGGCAGATTTATATAAGCTTCAATATAAGCGTATTGGAAGACATTATGGTAAGAATAAATTACTAAAATTAATCGGGCTTCTCATCCGAACTGGCCAATTAGTTCCCTTCGCATTAAGAGAAAGGCCCATGCTATCTCTAAATCACGGTTCCCGAACTCATAACTTCGTATCAAATCTGTTACACATACCTACACTCACCATTTCTGATTATGAGCATGCCTCGCAAAGATTTATATGGAAGCCTACTTGGACAATGGTACCAAAGCCTATTGCCGAGACCTATAAGGGAGCGGATAGCTCCAATTTACTCAGATACGATGGCTTAAAAGAAGACGTATATGCCCCTCAATTAAAGATTGATGGCTCGATCAAGGCCCAGCTGGGCATACGAGAAGGGGAAATAATGGTAACAGTAAGACCTCCCGCTACAGAAGCTCACTATCATAATCCTGAAGCTGAAGAATTATTTCGCCTGTTTATGGAACGCATTAATGAACTGGACCATGCTATGGCAGTTTTATTGCCGCGAAACGAACGCCAGAAGAGCGAGATTAAGATGAAATTTTCGAAGTGGTTTGAAAAGCCAGGTAAAATAGTAATCCCCAACCAAGTGGTAGATGGAATGAATTTAGTATGGCATTCTGACCTAGTTGTTAGTGGTGGAGGTACTATGAACCGTGAAGCTGCCGCTCTAGGAGTTCCAGTTTACAGTATTTTCAGAGGAACTGCCGGCGCCGTGGACAAAAAACTAGAGTCTGAAGGTCGACTTGTTTTCATTCAGAATCCCGAAGATGTAGAGAAAAAAATACTAATTGTCTCGAGAGATAAAACCGCCGCTCTAGATCAGCGACCAAGAAAAGCACTAATTGATATTATTAAGCATATTTCAATTATTTGCCATAGCTAAGTACAAATAGATTTTAATAATGACTAATTGCAAAAAAATTACAATCGTTGCAGGAGCTAGGCCAAACTTCATGAAAATCGCTCCTATCATAAAGGAAATCGAATCCCGCAATAATAGGACCGGCGAACTCGGTGGCAAGAGTATCGAATGGACACTCATCCATACTGGACAACATTATGACGAAAAAATGTCAGAGGTTTTCTTCAAAGAGCTCGGCATAGCCCAGCCTCATGTGAATTTGGAAATCGGCTCCGGTTCGCATGCAGAGCAAACGGCCCATATAATGATTAAATTCGAGAAATATTGCCTTGAAGAAAAACCTGACTGGGTGGTGGTCGTTGGGGATGTAAATTCCACGTTGGCATGCACGCTTGTATGTGCGAAACTCTGTTTGAAAGTAGCCCACGTCGAGGCTGGCCTGAGGAGCTTTGATCGCACTATGCCGGAAGAAATAAATAGAATAGTAACCGACTCGCTTGCAGACTTGCTTTTGACTCCTTCGCCAGACGGGGATGAAAACCTCCTGAAAGAAGGTGTACCCCAATCTCGAATTAAGCTAGTTGGAAATATTATGATCGACTCTCTCGTCTCCAATCTCGAGAGATCACGCAATGCCGACATTCTGGAAAGGCTAGGCCTCAGCAAAAAGGAATTTGTTTTTGTAACACTGCACAGGCCGTCGAATGTCGATCGAAAGGACAGTCTTGAAACTATAGTCAATGCTCTGAAACGGCTATCTCAGCGCTTTCCAATCGTTTTCCCGATCCATCCAAGAACCAAGAAAATGCTGCAAGCGCACGACATAGACATTAGTGATATAAAAAACATGAACGTCATTGAACCAATAGGGTATCACGACTGTCTTTGCCTAAGCGAAAATGCGCGTCTAGTCCTAACCGATTCTGGAGGTCTCCAAGAGGAAACGACTTTCTTCCGCTCCCCCTGCCTCACACTAAGACCCAATACAGAACGTCCCGTTACCATAACACTGGGAAGCAATAAACTCACAACTATCCAGACTTTAGACGAAGATATCCAAAGTGTTCTAGAGCGAGAGGATAGATTTGGAGAGGTTCCTCCTCTCTGGGACGGAAAGACTGCTGGACGTATCGTAGATCTCCTTACAAACTAAGAACCTAGAAACGGCTTCTTTAATGGAAGGCACAGAGAATCTAGATAGGGATGACGCCATCCTCGTGACCGGGGCAGCCGGGTTCATCGGCAGTCGCGTTGTGGATTCGCTATTGGAAAAAGGCTGGAAGAATATCCGCTGCTTCGTCCGGCCATCAAGCGATCTAGACCAAGTAAGGAAATCGATCGCCAAGCACCCTGCCGCACGCGTCGAAATAATCAAAGGCAACCTTCTTTCTCCAGACGACTGCATACATGCCGTCAAAGGAGTTAAAGTCGTCATTCATCTTGTTACAGGAAGGGGAAAACTCTTTTCAGCATGCTATCAAAATTCGGTTATAACAACGAGAAATCTGCTCGACGCCATTATCAGTGAATCTACCAAGATTCGGCTTGTGAATGTCAGCTCCTTTGCAGTGTATAGCAATTTTAAATTGGGCCGCGGCAAGCTTCTCGACGAGAATTGCACCCTCGAAAATAACCATAAAGAGCGTTACGATGCATACGTATACGCTAAACTAAAGCAGGACGAGCTTGTTGAAGAGTATAGTTCCAAATACGGACTGAGATTCGCTACCATTAGACCCGGCTATGTAATTGGCCCAGGCAAGGAAGGAATACCCGGAGCCGTAGGTATAGATACCTTTGGTATTTTCTTCCATATAGGCGGGAGCAATAAAGTGCCGATCACCTATGTTGACAATTGCGCCGACGCTATTGCGCTCGCTGGGGTGGCAGAAGAAATGGACAACCAGGTCTTCAACGTATGGGATGACGATCTTCCGACAAGCAGACAACTGCTCAAGCGATACAAAAAGGAAGTCAGGCGCATCAGCTCGTTCCGCGTCCCCTATTCACTATTCTATCTATTCTGCAAATTCTGGGAATGGTACGTCAGATATTCCAAAGGCCAGTTGCCCGCAGTATTCAACCGGCGCTTCTGCGCGTTTCAGTGGAAAGGCCACTCTTTCGACAATCGCAAACTCAAAGAGCGAATCGGCTGGAAGCCTAAAGTCGGAATGACTCAAGCTCTCGACCAATACTTTGAGTATCAGAAAAACGGATATAACTAGAATGCTGAAAGTTTCTGTAATAGGGTGCGGAATGATCTCCGATCAGCACGTCGACTCAATCCAAAATGTCGAAGGCTCGAAAATCGTAGCCGCGTGCGATAGAGAACCGCTGATGGCTAAACAGCTCGCAGATCGATTCAGTATCCCCGCCTACTACGACGACGCTGTGGAGATGCTAGAAAAAGAAGAACCTGATGTTGTCCACATCACCACCACAGCACAAAGTCATTATCCGCTAGGAAAGCTATGTCTCGAGGCCGGCTGCCACGTCTATATGGAAAAGCCCTTCACCGAAACGGCGGCCCAAACAGCTGAGTTAATCGCTCTCGCCGAGAGCAAAGGCCTTAAAATGACCGTTGGGCACAATCTTCAGTATAGTCCAGAAGCGATCGAAATGCGCCATCTGATCAAATCGGGATTCCTCGATGGCCCCCCAATCCATATCGAATGCTCTCAGATGTTTCCACATGATGAATCTTCTTATGGGAAGGCTCTTCTAGGAGATTCGAATCACTGGGTACGCACTCTTCCCGGCTCATTGCCTCACAATTTGATTAGTCATGGAATCGCAAAGTTCGCGGAATTTATAGATGATGAGAAACCTGAAATCATTGCCCATACCTTCACCAGCCCCTTTCTTCACGAAATTGGACAGCCGGATATTGTGGATGAGATAAGAGCGATTATATTCTGTAAAAATAATCTCACGATCAATTTCGTTTTTTCGACGCAGCTTGCGGCTTGCGACAACAAAATGACTATCTATAGCAAGAACGCGACTATTTCAGTAGATAGTACGAATCGAATAACAACAGGATATCGCCTTAAAGGCTATAAGAGTTTTTTGAGATATTTTCTGATGCCTCTAGCCTACGCGAAATTGTTGCGAAAAAATTCATGGAGAAATATTAAGCGTTTCTTGAAATCCGAGTTTCACATGGGCTACGGCATGCGCGAGATGACAAGATTATTTTATCAATCCATCAAGACAAACTCGCCCTTGCCAATTTCCTATAAGGAGATCCAGATTACGGCAAACATTATGGATAGCATATTTTCGCAATATCCAGATCGTCAAACACGCGAACATCCTGCCGCACACAGCGTCTGACAAAACTTAGGTAAGCTGCCTCCGAAACTAGCTATGAAAATCCTAATGCTATTTCCCTACGCCCCGCTGCCTCCTCCACTGAATCTGGCAGGGACCAAACGTAACTTGCCGTTTTTTCTAGAGCTGGCTAAATACAATGAAATGACCGTGTTGTCCTTTGGATCTTCGGAAGAAAAGAAAATCTTCTCAAAAGCATATGGTTCTCACTGCTCCGCCATTCACTTCATACCAAAACGCTCGAGAATCCTTAATGGACTACTGACCAATTACCTTCTTCTAACAGGTCGATCTCCATTTCGCCAGCTTTACAAAAAGGAAATGAAAAACAAGATCGAGGAATTGGCTAATGCAAATGAGTTCGATCTAATCCACTGCTGCGTACAATTTTTTGGTTATTACGATTTTCCCAAAGGCATTCCGGTTACTAGCGATACCCATGAAGTTAAATATAGCCTCATTAAACGAACTGCCGAAAAGACAAAAAATATATTTTCCAGGGCAATTCTCAAACGGACATACACGACCACAAGAAAGGAAGAGCTTGAGCAATGCTGCAAATTCGATAGACTAATAGCAACTACTGAAGTCGATAGGAGCTTATTTCATCAGGATATTCCAGATCAGTCCATCGTAGCTATTCAAAATGGGGCTGGAGAAGAATTCTTTGAAAAGCTCGATATAGAAGAAGAACCTTACTCCATGGTCTTTACAGGTTTGTATACCCATATTCCTAATAGCGACGGAATATTGTGGTTTATAGACCAAATAATGCCATTAATCTTAATAAAGCAGCCAAAAGCTAAAATCTATGTAGTTGGCAAGAATCCAACTGGTGAAATGCTGAAAAGGCAATCCGACAATATTGTTGTAACTGGATTCGTGGAAGATGTAAGGCCTTACATAGCCAAATCGCAACTTTTCGTGATTCCACTTCTTGCCGGAGGGGGGATAAGAGGAAAAGCCTTGGAAGCAATGGCGATGAAAAAGGCGATTGTCACTACATCCATTGGAGTAGAAGGTATTCATTTAGATGACACATCAGCAGTTTTCGCGGACTCGACAGAAGATTTTGCAGCATCCGTACTAACCCTTTTTGAAGACCATAGCACCCGCAATGAATTGGCTATAAAAGCAAGACGCGTTGCAGAATCTCAATATGATTGGACAGCAAAAGGGAAAGAACTTCAAGCTGCGCTTAAAGAAGTTACAGACAATTCATAATATGAGTAGCAGGAAATTTTGCCAGCGCAGTTTCCAGTAAGATCAATTATACCGCTCAGCCACTTGCCAGTAAGATTCGTCAAGTCCCGTTTACGCTATATCCTCATCTCCTAAATTAAGCAATGCCAACAATTGCGTTAATCACATGCTTGGCGTTTTCCGGTTACCTTATATGGCAAGACTCGAAATACGGTAACAAAACTACTGGCGTTCTTTGGTTGCCGACCCTTTGGCTGCTTTATTGTGGCTCTCGACCAATAGTCGCCTGGTTCAGCTCTTCAGTTGATATTCAATCTACTAGTGTTGCAGAAGGCAGTCCGCTTGATAGAAATACAATATTAGTACTTCTTTTTTTTGGCATTTTAATTTTATTTTCTCGCAGATTTCGTTGGTCCGCCACTTTTAAAGAAAACAAATGGTTAGGCATTCTATTGCTATACATGCTTATAAGTATTGCATGGAGCGACTATCCATACATATCCTTCAAAAGATTAATAAAATTCAATGTTGGTATAGTAATGGCGTTCATCGTCCTTACTGAGCCTAATCCTATCGGAGCGCTCCACACTCTTTTTAGAAGACTTTGCTATGTGCATATTCCGCTTTCCGTAGTATTAATCAAATACTTTACTGCATATGGAATGACATTTAACCGCTGGACGGGCTCCCCAAGTTTTCGAGGAGTAGCGACAGGCAAAAATACCCTTGGGATCCTCTGCGTCCTTTGCGTCTTATATTTAGTTGTAAATTTAATTAAACGCTTGAAAAACAAAGAGCCCGAGGATTTTCGTGGACAAAATTTCTTCGATTTTATACTTCTTACCCTTTGCTATTTTCTCATGCTTGGGCAAGCTGAGGCCTACAGCGCCACCTCGCTTCTTGTCCTAGCCGTTGGTTTCATATCCTATTATTTTCTTCAAAGAACTAGGTTACCCTTTTCGACTCTAAACAAGGCCATTCTCAGTACATTCTTTTTCATACTTATAAGCTTTAGTCTGATCAATCTTATTTTCGGTGCTACACCTCTAGATATTGTTTCAACCATAACAGGACGGAAAGCTACCTTAACCGGAAGAGTTGATGTAATATGGCCGACCCTCATTCCTATTGCCTTTGAAAATCCGATTTTTGGAGTTGGCTATGGAGCATTTTGGATAGAATCGGTTTTCGATTTAGTCAAAACCTCCTTCAACCAAGCACACAACGGCTATATTGATATATTCATAGAGCTTGGCGGAGTCGGCATCTTTCTCTTCTTATGTTACTATATTTCCACTTACTATGCCGCTCTTAAAGAGCGCTACGACAGTACGAAATACTTTAGTCTTCGACTGCCAATAATCTTTATTTCACTGCTGCACAATTTTACAGAAAGCTCGTATCTAAGGTCTACAGCTCTCTTATGGTTCATATTTCTTTTACTTTCCCTTGTGTACGACAGAGGAGCGTTGCCGGTAAAACAAAGACCTGGGCTAAGCAAAGATCAAACACATCCTATCCCAACTTACTAAATCCGAAACTTAAGTACATAAAAATAATAAGCGTCAAATTCTTCTAGTAATCAATTTATTTACAACTCTTCACTACTTTTCAGCGGAAATCGCAATCCAACATCGTTTTAGTTTAATATATTTAATAATTACTGCTATGAAAAACAAAGATCCAGGTCCTCTATTTATACTAGGGAAACCCCGGTCTGGGACAAAATTGCTAGCAAGATTACTTGGGCAACACCCAGATATCGCACTATCTATTTCAGAAACGCTGTTCATTCCCTATTTTTTAAAGAATCCTTCTCTGATAGAAAATCTAGAAGACAAGAGTGTCTTTGATAACTTCTATAGTATCGTTTCTAGAGGAGCATATTTTCATAGACTTAGAAAACATAAAACAGTCCTTACAAGTGATAAGTGGTATAACATTTGCGACGAACACTCTTTTTATGGAGTAATCGCAGCACTACTAAGACACTATAGTGGAAAATTACACAAGAAGAATTCGATTCCAGGAGATAAATCAAACAATTACGTCAAAAACGTTCCAGAGCTTAAAAAACAGTTTCCGAATGCAAAATTTATACATATCGTAAGAGACGTCAGAGACGCTAGCCTTTCGTCACATAAAGCCTGGAAAACAAACTTTAAACGCTATGCGCAACGCTGGACAACGGATTCATTAAAGTGTAGCAGCGATCTAGGAAAGCTAAAAGACAATGACTACATTGAAACCAGATACGAAGATCTGCTTTCCGATCCGAAAACAGTTATTAAAGACTGTCTATCCATCCTTGAGCTTGAGTTTTTCGACAAAATTATTGAGATGCAACAGCCTAGCGAAAAAATTGGCGATGCAAAAGGCTCTAAAAAGATAGTCTCGACCAATCTCAACAAATATAAGAATGCGCTAAATGCCAGGCAAATTGAAGACATTGAGAAGATTGCCCTACCCGGACTTGAGCGATATGAATATGATTTTTCGTATAAAGGAATTCATCGCCCACTCTCAGATTTAAAAATGAAACTTTATCAAGGGTGCGACGTATTCCATCGCTTTTTATTTGATATAAACGATAAACGCAATCGAAGTTTTACTCATTTATTTTCAAGTATGATCTATCGATTGCGCTACAAGAACTGACTTCACCCGGTCACTGACAATGGAATCGTCCATATTTTCTCGCATCCTCACTTCGGCGTACTGTGTAACCTCCCGAGGAGCGCTAAGTAAATTTCTTTATAACGCGTGAGTAAACTCCCGAAATATGCCATCCAGACATAACGCTAGAACTCAATAGATAAATATTGAGTAATCTGCTACTCATATCAAATAAACACTCCTCCCTTGACTTGAAAAGAGAATATCATATCCTGTTTTCGCTTTATGAAATTCATCATTACGTCGATAAGGTTTTTAGATGAGTGCCAATTTTTTACTAAAAGTAAGCGTGTTATTAATTTCAGTATGAATTTAAGTAGCCTTATAGCCGGAACGATGCTTTTAATAGCAGGTTTCACGGCCTCAACATTCGCAGAAGACTATTGGGTCTCGCCCAATGGAACTTCTAGTTGGAATGCAGCCAATAGCGCGACTCCGCTTGCGGGAACTTTGGCAGCCTCTCTAGCAACTGCTAACGAAAATGCATCCGCAGGCGACACAATCCACCTTCGCGGAGGTGTGTATACAAGCGTCGGTATCATTCCCGCAAACAGTGGGACAGCGTCTCAAAGAATAACCTGGCAGCCTTATGACAACGAAACGGTTGTGATTCGCCTTGAGACCAGTGGCTCCGCTCCCTATTCCTACGGAATTTTTTTAAGCGCCGTAAGCTATCATACGATTACGGGTATCGAAATTGATGGAGCCGATCGCCTAGTTCATATCTATGACGGCGCGAGCTACAATGAAATTTCACATAGCGTAATCCATGGAGGAGCCGCCCCTGGTAGCAATGGTGTTATCATCAGGGATACAGGGGCCGATGACGGTGGGTCGAAATACAATTGGATTCATAACTGCATCATATATGATGCCGGTTATATTAACGAGACAAGCTGCCAAGACGAAGGACGCTTGTTTGATATTGGAAGCGATGCCGACGATGGTATATCCGATTACAATACCATCGAAAATAATGAATTATACTGGGGCGGACACTTTGTTTTCAGGACGCATACAAGATACAATGTAATTAGAAATAACATAGTTCACAATGAAGCCTGGCTTGAAGACGACTCGCCGTTTTGCGATCCTTCTGAACCCCCTGCCGAAAACGGCAAATGGGGGAATCGCTGCATAAATATCTTCTCAGATCAAGGTTTCGATCATATGTACAATTTAGTAGAGGGCAATACGATCAGCAATGCTTCAGCACCTCCTGACGGCGGCGGAGCCGACGGTCTAACTTTGACTTCTCCATCTAATATCGTGAGATATAATCAGATTTTCAATTCAGCTCAAAGAAATATCTTCTTCAAGCAATCCAATGGAGGAGATTCAGACAACAATCACGTCTACAACAACACGTGCTATAAAACTACAGGCGAAAGACAGAACTCATATGGGTTATTTCTTCACTCGGATTCCGATTTCAACGTGATCGTCAATAATGTATTCTATGACTCGTTCGATGGAGATATCAATCCCAAGACCGACGGTAATACAGTCGTCCAGAATTGGCTTACAAGCGATGGCGACCCGATGTTCACTAGCACAAATATAAATAACCCAAATTTCACTTTGGTCAGCGGATCCCCACTTATCGACAACGGAACACATTTGACAACCGCCGTAGGAAGCGGAAGCGAATCAACAGTGCTTTCCGTTGAAGATGCCTTCTTCTTTCAAGACGGTTCTTGGGGATCTCCACTATCCGATATCCAAGGCGACTGGATTGCCGTGGGCACGATTGATAACGTCGTGCAAATCAGCAGTATCAACTATTCGTCCCATACAATTAATCTGTCTTCTCCGATAAGCTGGAATAATGGAGATAAGATCCTACTATTCAGAATATCAACAGGAACTCGCGTACTTCATGGCGAGGCCCCAGACCAAGGAGCAGTGGAATTTCTTTCTACCGACCCACCTCAAGTACCAGCCGACCCAGACAATTTGGTAGTGCAATAAGCGGAAAATAAACTACCTACTACCGCAGGCGCATAGGGTTCCCAAGAAAAGTGCTTCTTTTCTTTATTGGCTAAAAAATCCGTGTAGAATCCACCTTTTACGGATTTCTTCAATAGGAGCAAAAAATCAAAGACTTTGAGAGAGCATCAAACGCAACTCGAAAACGCCTAGCCAAAAGGGCTATCTACAGTTGCTTAATGCAAGCTCTCCTTTTACTTCATGCATATAGCGAGAAGTTTTATTTTCTTTGTCATGTTTATTGCGACGCTCCACAATAAGAAATTCTTTTAGAGTATGCTTCTTTAAAGAATCTTCTGTTAAAGCAATAAGTAGTTATTTTCAATAGATAGGTCCTGTTGAGGTATTAGGCAACTGATTAATGAAATACTTGATTTTAGAAGATCTCCCAACTCCGTGGAGAGACCCTGTATACGAGAAGGTTCACGGATTTTTCGGAGACCAGATATGCGTCTCTTACTGCAAGTCAAATGAGGAACGTCGCTTATGGAAATTTAGGCTGGGCAATCACAGAAAAGTGTTTCTTCGGGCTTTCAGATTTTTCTTCGCTGGTAAAGAGAGGCATTTAAATCCGGGTATTATACCATTTTTGCTTAAAAATAGACCAAAAATAATTGTCCATTTCGGTATAAAGGATCCTACTGTTATAATCGCTTTGGTTACCAGCAGACTCATTGGGTCGAAGCTAGCAGTTCTATCCGATAGCTGGGCCGGACGAGAAATGAATATTTCGTTTTTGCAGAAAGCTGCTAGATGGATCATGTATAATCTATTTTCTGACGTCTATATTGGGGCAAGCAAGCAAACGCTTGCCCTTTTCAGAAAATATAATCCTCGAATACAAAACGATCAGCAATTCCTTAGTGCACTTTGCGCCGACAATGACTACTTTAGCTCCAGCCTTAAAGATAATGAGCGCAACTATGATGTTCTTTTCGCTGGTCGCATTGCAAAAGAAAAAAACCCTGTCTTTTTCGCGAAGGTTTGTGCAGGCATTCGCGAAAAGCGAGGAGAATGTCGCGTGTTGATTATCGGAGAGGGAGACGAAGAATACAAAAATGAAATGAGCCAAATTCTCTCGGAAGCTAATGTAGACTATAACTTCGCCGGCTTCATTTTCCACGACCAATTGCCCAACTATTACTCGCAGGCCAAACTCTTGCTACTCCCAACCTCCGGAGATTGCTGGGGCGTGGTCATCAACGAGGCGATGGCATCGGGAACACCGGTAGCTACCACCAATTTGACTGCAGCGGCTGGTGAACTCGTACTCCACGGCGAAACAGGTCTGGTCATCGACTTCGATGTCAAAGAATGGACAAGTGAAATTTGCAGTTTGCTCGACGACTCAGTCAGGCTTGAGCAAATGAGCAAAGATGCCAAAGCGAAGGTCGCGGATTTTTCATTCGAGAGAGCGGCGGAAGGAATCATCGATGCCATATCCTACGCTGAGGGGCGAGAATTGGAAAAAGGTTACTAGCTTAGCAGCTCTTTAAGAGAGCTTAAGCCCACCCAGGGTTAAATCAGCCAGCACATAGATTTCCGGAAGCTTCAAGGAAGTATTCCTCTCACATATATCTTAATGCATCCGGATACTGAGAAATATTTTCAGCCCGCTGTTCCTAGCAAAGACCTGAAGAAAAAGACAACGCGAAGCGGGGCGTTCGTCATACTTTCTCAGGTAATCGAGAATGTAGTACACCTGTTTGCAACCGTAATTCTTGCTCGCCTATTATCGCCAACCGAGTTTGGGCAACTCGCCATGGTTGTCTCGGTCACCTACCTGTTAGTTATCTTCAAAGACCTAGGGCTTACTGATGCGACTATCCAGAGAACAGAGATAACTCACAAGCAAATCAGCACGCTATTTTGGATCAACTTGGCAATAGGAGTCTTAATAACACTCATCATAGCAGGATCCGGTCCCTTAATCGCCTGGTTCTACAAGGAGCCAATCCTCGCATCAATCACCGCCATCTGGTCCTTTCATTTTCTACTCGGCAGTGCAACCGCTCAACACATCGCTCTTATGAGAAGAGCGATGATGTTCAAGCAGACTGCCACTCTAACCGTGTCGAGCAGCATATTTTCGTATGTATTGGCTATCTTTCTGGCAGCAACCGGAGCTGGGGTTTGGGCTTTAGTCCTGAGGAGGGTTTCAGCCCAGTTCGCCGTGTTCGTGGGTAGTTGGTATATCTGCAAATGGCGCCCCGGGCGCCCGCATCGCGAATCTAATGTCATGCCTATGCTGCACTTCGGCAAGAATACCGTTATTTATTTCATGCTGACTTTCCTGACAAGAAGCATAGATAAAATCCTAATAGGTTGGCAATTTGGAGCAAGAGATCTTGGCTGGTACCAGAAAGCTTACGACATCTTTATGATACCGGTACAACAACTATCGTTTAAGCTGCGAGGAGTAGCAGTATCCTCCCTTAGCAAAGTAAAAGAGCATTCCGACCAATTCACAAGCGGATATCTGAAAGCTGTCTCTCTTATTGCATTCTTCTCGTTTCCATTCGGATTTTATGTAGCATCCGCAAGCGAGCATATAACACTTTTGCTCCTGGGTCCTCAATGGGGAAAAACTGCTCCTATTCTAGGAATACTTGGCTGCAGTCTCGGCATGGCTGTCGTACTGGAATCATGCACATGGATACATTCTTCATTAGGCAGAGCCGATCGGCTACGCCAATGGGGCATTTTTAGAATGATTACAACTGTCCTCCTAGTCACAAGTGGTATTTACTTTGGTATAAGCGGAGTGGCCGTCGCATATGCTATCGGTTTTTACCTTCTCGTTGCCCCTGCCATTTCCTATGCGGGTAAACCCATCGGTTTGAAGTTCACAAGAGTTCTCTTGGCGATATGGCGCTATTGGGGTTGCGCGGCTATAGCATTCGTCTGCACATGGCTGCTAGATAAAGAAATAGGGGAACTGGCTACTATATATAAAGTCATCACTAGTTTATTAATATATGGAGTCTGTTATTCAGTATTATTGACGCTAGCTTACGGAGGTCTTAAACCTTTCCACGATCTCAAAGATATCATTTCCGATCTTCTTCCTAAATCGTTCGCGACAAAGCTCAGAAATAAAAGGGAAAACGATCATCCATAGAAGTTTTTAAAACTAGACAACTCTTAAAAAGTGAACTCTATATATTCCAATATCAAACATAGTATTCGATCTAAAATTCCGACAGGAAGTCCTCTTTGGAATTTGTATTTCAAATTCAGATCGATAAATCCTCTCGATAAAAGCCAGTCTAGCAGGGAGAAGATATTAAATTATGTTATTCATAATAACATTCTCCTAGAACCTCGAAAATGTATTTATTTCTATATTCCCAAAGCTGCCTGCTCCACTATTAAAAGCGTATGCGCGCAAATCCTCGACATTCCAGTACCCCAAGGAGATATCCGAGAAGAAATTCATAAAATAGATTTTCCATGCGCAAAAAAATACAAAGTGACATCAGATTATGAGAATTACTTTAAATTTGCCATAGTGCGCAATCCATGGGGTCGACTTGTCTCATGTTATCATGATAAATTGTCATACGAAAAAGGTCACGTTTACGAACGTTACAAAAATAAATTTATAGAGTATCTCGAACAGCTAGACGCCTATAAGACAGACATGACTTTCGACGAATTCGTGGAGATCGTTTGCGAAATCCCTGATACCAAAGCACAAGGCCACATTAGGTCTCAATATGATTTTATAACCGATGACAGAGGAAATAATCTAGTGAATTACATTGGAAAAATGGAAAGCCTTGCGAGCGATTTCGCAACAATCGCCGCGAAAATCGGCTACAAAGGAAATATTCCGCATTTGCGCACAACCAAGCGCTCCAGTTATAGAGATTTTTATAATGATCACACTAAACATCTTGTCTTAAATCGATATGCTAAAGACATCGAAATGTTCGACTACACCTACTAGTAGGGGCGATTCGATTCGGATCAAAACTAGAAATAATCAACATATTAAACTAAATGAAGGCATTGCTTAACATCATATCTGGAAACAGTTCTTTAAAGGCCAAACCGTTGATCGTCCATTGCACGCATCATAAGTGTGGAACCAATTGGTTCGACAGAATATTCTACAAACTATCAAAAAAATACGGTCTAAACTATATAAGGGGAACTCAAAGTGAACTATCAGAAGATACGAACATATGGCTCGAGTGGCATAGTGAGGTCGATTTCTCTTCCATTAAAAACTACAATGGATCCCATATGATTCGCGATCCGCGCGATGTCACGGTTTCGGCCTATTTCTATCATCTCTGGAGCAAGGAAAAGTGGTGTAATATTCCCAGAAAGGAGTACGATAATAAATGCTATAATGAGTATCTAAGTGGTCTTTCAAAGGAAGATGGCTTGCTCTTTGAAATGAATAACACTCTCGAGAAGGGGAATGTTACGGGATCCGTGATGCAAGAATTTGCCAGCTGGGATTATTCAAATCCTAACATAATCGAACTGAAATACGAGGAGGTGATTCAGGACTCTGAAACCTGGTTCGCAAAAGTCTTCGCCCAATATGGGTTTGATGATAAAGAAACGGAAAAAGCGATGAAAATCGTCGAGCAATGTAGCTTCAAAAACGTAGCAAAACGAAAGATTGGGGAGGAAAATAAGAAATCGCATTTACGAAAAGGAACACCTGGTGACTGGAAGAACCATTTCAATGAAAAGCACAAGGACGAATTTAAAAGACTATACGGTGATCTGCTAATAAAACTTGGATACGAAAAAGATACGAATTGGTAATGCGAATAGTGCCAAAGAACGAAGCACAATATGATAATAACAGAAAATTTTGTTTTTATACATTGCCAAAAGACCGGAGGAACATTTGTTGCAAACGTCTTGAGAGATCTATTATGCCCCAACTCTAACTTCCATATATTTTATCGAATTTACAGGAAATTTAATATAAAAGTCCCTTTCTTTAATTATAAATATAGAGAAATGCTTGTCAAGGATCGCGATCAACACGGATGGTGCAATGACATACCTAAGAACGATAGAGATAAGCGAATAGTCACTATTATACGAAATCCGTACGACTATTATGTATCAGCATTCAAATTTCAGTGGTGGAAACGCGAACTCGAGGGTTCGACGCCAAAAAAAGTCGCGGGGTTTTTCTCTGATCCCGAGACTGTCAAAAGACTGCACCCTGAATATGCCAACTGGAGTTTTGCCGACTTTATCGATATAAGCTGGGAATTCTCGAAATGGAGAAATAGGACGCTAATAAAGTATCCGCAAATGAAAGACATGGGGCTGCTCACACACCGCTTCGTCTATTTCTATTGCAAAAATCATGAGCAAATTTTCAGAGCGGCCGAGAATTACAATTCTTTTTTCAACGCAGTTAAATCCAATCTTTACGATATTGATTTTATGAAGCAGGAAAATCTGAACCAGGAGCTCTACGATTTTCTTCTCTCCGTTGGCTACGCGAAGTCCGGCATTTCCTTTATTCTTGAAAGAAAAAAAATAAATACGAGTCGCAAAGACACGGAATTCAAAAGCTATTATAATGAACCCCTTAAGCAAAGAATACGTGAAACCGACGCTCTCCTCTTTGATTTATTTCCTTATTACGATAACTGAGAGGCATAGCTAAACGAAAGCCTCTGTCATCTAGTAGTAGCAATTTCCTATATTGTAAGTACTGCAAAATTATATAATTTATAAGAAATGAAAATCTTAGTAGCCAAACTTGGAGCGACAGGAGACGTTGTCAGAACGACCACGCTCATCGATATGTTTGATGCAGAAATTATCTGGATCACCGCCGAAAAGAATCTCGCGTTCGTTACAGGGATTTCAGACAAGGTCACTGCATTTACATGGGAACAACGGAAAACGATCCCAAACTCAAAGTATGATCTTATTATCAACCTTGAGGATACTTCCGATGTGGGCGATTTTCTGAAGCCCGTCGATGCTACTCAGCGCTTTGGAGCTTACTCTAGTGATACAGGAAAATTGTTATATACAGGCGACTCGAAAGGCTGGTTTGATTTAAGTCTTATCAGTTCATATGGAAGGGAAAAAGCAGATCAGCTAAAGCTTTTGAATCGTAGAACTTACCAAGACCTACTTTATGAAGGCCTAGGCTTTACTTTCGAGGGTCAGAAATACAAAATGCCGAATTCAATCGAAACGGACCTTCAGGGCGATGTAGCTATTTCCCCCAAAGCAGGACCCGTTTGGCCAATCAAGAATTGGCCCAAATTCGACAAAGTCAAATCGGCGTTAGAGGAAAAAGGGTTGATAGTAAATTACCTACCGAAGAGGCCCACATTACTCGAACATCTTCAAGATGTGAAAAATCATAGATTGCTTATTAGTGGAGATAGTTTGCCGATGCATCTTGCACTAGGAGAAGACATTCCTTGCATCTCGCTTTTTACGTGTACAAGCCCTTGGGAAATATATGATTATGGAATTCAACGCAAAATAGTCTCCCCATTGCTTGAGGATTTCTTCTATCAAAGAAAATATGACGAAAGAGCGGCTTCCGCGATAACCGTCGAAGAAGTAATGAGGGCCGCAGAAGAGATGCTAGCAAAAATTTAGTCGCTTAATCGATATCAGACTCTTCTTCCGACATCAGCCTTGAAACAAACTGTGACTATCCAACTTAAATGAGTTACACAATGGGTCAATTAAGCGAAACTACGGTTTTATAGCAATTTCACACTCCTATGATAGAGTATATAGAAAAATTAAAGCAGGGACGCGTTTTAGTCTGTGGGGACGTGATGTTGGACCGCTACTATAAGGGTACAACCGAACGCATCTCTCCAGAAGGACCAGTTGCCGTCGTTCAAATCAGAGATACGGAAGAACGAGCTGGAGGGGCTGGCAATGTTTCGCTTAACATAGCCTCTCTAGGCGGCATAAGCAGCATAGTAGGGTTAGTTGGCATAGACGATGCAGCTTCCAGTTTGGAAAATATTCTGACAAATAAGAACGTCGATTGCCATTTCGTCTCCTCATCAGAAGTTCCAACAATAACAAAACTTAGAGTCCTTAGCCAGAATCAGCAACTTATAAGATTGGACTGGGAGGAAACAGATAAACATATCGATAATGAGCAGCTCTATGCGCATTATTCGAAATGTCTCAATCATGTAGATTCCGTGATCCTTTCCGATTATGCAAAAGGGACGTTGAATGGAGCTCAAAATCTGATCGAGCTCGCTCGAAATTCTAATAAGACCGTTCTTGTGGATCCGAAGGGAACCGATTTTTCAAAATACCGCAATGCTTCGGTATTGACACCAAATATGAAAGAGTTCGAAGCGGTTGCAGGTAAATCACGCACTGAGGACGAATTTCTAGATAAAGCGCTGCTGCTAACGGAGAAACTTGAGCTAGAGGCAATGCTAGTAACTCGGAGCGAAAAGGGCATGACGCTGATTGAGCGCCAAGGCGGGATCCATACGTATCCAACACAAGCCAAGCAAGTCTTCGATGTGACTGGAGCAGGGGATACTGTGATCGGCACGCTCGGCTTGGCTCTCGCATGCGGCACACCACTTTCCACTGCTGTCAATCTAGCAAACGCTGCAGCAGGTATAGTGGTAGGTAAAGTAGGAACTGCCACCGTCACTCCCCGAGAACTTGCTGAGGCCATTACTAATGTGCAGCCAAGAGCAAAATTTGGTCTAGTCGATGAGGGGGATCTGAAGCAATGGGTTAAAGAATCGAGAGATGCCGGAATGACAATCGTCATGACCAACGGCTGCTTCGATGTTCTTCATCCCGGACATGTTGCATACCTTGAGGAAGCTAAGAATCTTGGTGATCGCTTGATAATTGCGCTAAACGACGATGACTCGATCCGCAGGCTAAAAGGAGAAAAGCGTCCGATCAACCAACTCAAGGACCGAGCCCATGTTTTGGCTGGCTTGAAATCTGTTGATTGGGTCGTACCATTTTCAGAAGATACACCAGAACGAATCATCGGAGAGATACTGCCAAGTATTCTGGTAAAAGGAGGAGACTATAAACCCGAAGACCTGGCCGGAGGGAAAGCCGTCCTAGCAAATGGAGGCAAAGTCTCCACTCTCAAATTTATAGAAGGATGCTCAACAACTAGCATTATAGATAAAATTGTTAACTCTCAAAAGGATTAATCACATGATTGTAGTAACGGGAGGCGCAGGTTTCATTGGCAGTAATTTAGTTCATACGCTCAACCAGCAAGGACAATTTGACATACTTGTTGTCGACGAACTAAGCGACGGCAAGAAGTTCTTCAATATTTCAAACGCGAAGATTAGCGACTATCAGGAAAAAGACCGTTTTCTTATGTCAGTCGAAAACGGGACGATATCAGAAGATATAGAATGCATTTACCATCTTGGAGCCTGCTCGACGACAACCGAATGGGATGGCCGTTACATGATGGAGAACAATTACGAGTATTCTAAAAGTTTATACGCGTTTTGCAACGAACGAAGGATTCCATTTCTTTATGCTTCTTCAGCAGCAGTCTATGGAGGAAGTTCGGAGTTTAAAGAAGAGCCGCAATATGAGAACCCCCTAAACGTCTATGGCTACTCCAAACTACAATTTGATAACTACATACGATTGCAATCACCGAACGCGCAAGTAGTTGGATTTCGTTTTTTCAATGTATATGGTCCACGCGAGACGCATAAGGGCTCTATGGCAAGCGTGGCCTACCATCACAATACACAATGGCACAAAAATGGCGTCGTTAAGCTTTTTGGCCCATACGATGGTTACAAAGCTGGCCAGCAAAAGCGGGATTTTATCTATGTCGATGATGTCGTCAGCGTTATGCAGTGGTTCAAGGCTAATCCGGAAAAGTCAGGCATTTTTAATTTGGGCACAGGCAGGGCTCAGCCATTCCAGGACATTGCGGATACTGTTTTAGATTTCCACGGCTCAGGCGAAATTGAATATATTGAATTTCCTGAACATCTTAAGGGAAGCTATCAAAGTTTTACCCAAGCCAATATCGAAAATCTGCGTTCATCTGGCTGTACTGTAAAATTCGATACGGTCCAAGAAGGCGTTACTAAGTACATGCAATTTCTAAATCCATGAGTAGCACAAAGAATCTATTTTCACAAACGCTCGAACAGCATTCCGAGACCATTAGATCGCTGAATGAAATCCATTCAGATATTGACGCTGTTGCTACCTTAATGATCCAATCTTTAGAAGAGGGTGGAAAAATCATATGGATGGGTAACGGTGGAAGCGCTGCAGACGCTCAGCATCTAGCTGCTGAACTGGTAGTTAGATTTAAGAAAAACAGAAGAGCTCTCGCGTCGATAGCGTTAACGACCGATTCCTCAGTGCTCACCGCCTGCGGAAACGATTTTGGCTACGACGTTCTTTTTCAAAGGCAGGTTGAAGCTCTCTGCAGCCCCAAAGACGTCGTAGTCGGAATCAGTACCTCGGGAAACAGCGCGAATATAATTAAAGGAATAGAGGCCGCAAAAGATTTGCATGCAAAGACAGTTGGATTTCTTGGCCGAAATGGAGGCGCCATGAAGGAGCTCGTCGACCACCAAATCTTGGTGCGAAGCGAATATACAGATCGCACTCAGGAGGCCCATATACTAATTGGTCACTACCTATGCGAAGTTATTGAAAACGCCTTAGGCGATTAAAATCTTATCCGCATTGAGTAGATCCGCATTTTATGCTCGGCGAACAAAGGTTCGCAGCATTCGCATAGAAACCCTTTCTTGATGATTACGACGGACACATACAACAAAGCGGCATGTTCTCTTTCGGAATTGAAGGAATCCGAGCAAAAATTCTTAGATTGGCTCGAGTCCGTAGGTTATACTAGCTATGACCCCTATGATATCTGGGGCACAAAGTTTGGCTTGTGGTCTAGAAAAATATACTATGGTAAAGGTATTTTAGGCCTCCCTTTCATAGCCCCCTTCATCTTGATTGATTTTTTTTGCCCTTCGGCGAGAAAGCTTTTCGTAAAAAAGGAAAGGTTCGCGACAGCAGACGGGCAACTCTTACTAGCCTTTCTTAATATGTATAGAGTAAGTTCCGACGCGAAGTATTTAGACAAAGCGATTGCTCTTTCTCAAGACCTATTAGACTACTCAATATCAGGCTATCGCGGCTACTGCTGGGGTTATCCATTCGATTGGCAGAACTCGAAGGACACAATGTGGTCGAAAAACACACCTTACATAACGTGTACGCCTTACTGCTTTGAAGCCTTTATCGAACTCTACGATGAAACGAAAGACGAGCGGTTCTATGATATCGCCGAGAGCATCTCGAAGTTCGTGTACGAAGACCTCAACGATACGAGTACCAGCGAGAATTCCGCCGCCGGCAGCTATTCACCAATCGATAATAGTAAAGTCATTAATGCTAGCGCATACAGAGCTTGGTTGTTGATCGAAGCCTCGAAGCGCTTTAATAAGCCGGAATACAAGGAACGAGGCCTGAAAAATCTTAATTTCATACTAGAAAACCAACAGCCAGATGGATCATGGCTATATGCGGTCGTTGACGAAGGGAAGTCATTCATTGATCATTTTCATACGTGTTTTGTACTTAAGAATTTGTATAAACTGAACGAGGTGTTACAAGATGAAAACGTGACTCGTTCGATAATCAGAGGATTTGAGTATCATAAGACTCATCTGTTTCACGAGGACGGCAATCCTAAGTCATTCTCTCAAGAACCCCGATTTCAAGTTACCCAAATTGAGATGTACAATTTTGCGGAGTCCATAACACTTGGAGCGCTCTTGAAACCCCTAATACCAGAAGCATACGGAATCGGGCACACGCTTGCGAAACGGCTAGTCACTCAGCATCAACTGCCGAGAGGCTACTTTAAAACAAGAATTTTCAAGGGAGGCATCAATCATACATTTCCATTCCTGAGATGGCCCCAGGCTCAATTGTACTACGCTATCACCAATCTTTTTCATGCGGCTGTTAAAGAACAGGATTATCAAGCACACTAGCTGCTCTTACATTGAAACACGTTGAATCCCGGTAGCCTGCTCGAGTTTAGCCATGCCGCTAATACATACACTCTTTGAACGACAAGCTAAATTGATCCCTGAAGAAACGAGCTTAATCTTCGGGGATCGCAAGGCGACCTATAGTCAATTGAATAGCATGGCCGATAACATCGCCTCGGCTATATTGCAAAGACGCCTTTCGGATAGCGAGCTAGTTCCGGTTTTTATGGAACGCTCGATTGAAATGATCGCAGCGGTTATAGGTGTATTGAAAGCGGGTTTTGCTTATGTTCCCATCGATCCGAATTATCCGAAGCAGCGAATTGCCTTCATGCTCGAATCTTCGAAGGCTAATAGAATAATATTAAGTGAACACTTAGACCAACGCCTACCTGATTTACTACAAGAAAAATTTATATTCGGCCAAAATCTTGGCTTAAACAATAAGCTAGCTGAAACTACGCGGGCAGAAGTCTTGCAAGACGATAATTCGCTTGCGTACGTAATATTCACTTCAGGATCGACAGGACAGCCTAAAGGGGTCTCGGTTCACCATGGAGCGCTGACAAATCTTCTTGAATGGCAAAATGAGACATTGCCAGCGCCACCAGGCGAGCGCACGCTTCAATTTACCTCTTTGAGCTTCGATGTATCCTTTCAGGAGATATTCAGCACGCTTTGCTACGGCGGATGCCTCGTACTGGTAGATGAGGAAACAAGAAGAGATCCTAAATCGCTTTGGAAGCACATAGAAGATTGGAAAATCAATAGAATCTACCTGCCATTCGTCGCTCTACAGCAATTATCGGATGCTTTTGAACATTCAAGTCGTATTGAACAAGCTCTAAAGCATGTCATAACTGCGGGCGAGCAGCTACAAGCGACAGATTCTATAAAAGCGTTGTTCAAAGCTCTCCCCAACACACGACTACACAATCATTACGGTCCCAGCGAAACGCATGTGGTCACTGCTCACACGCTTTCTGAAAAGGTAGAGTCTTGGCCATCGCTTCCACCAATAGGCAAGGCCATCGCCAATTCTGAGGTACTATTTATAGACGAAGACGGAAATGTCGCTGATCCTTCATCTGGAGGCGAAATGTGGCTTGGCGGCGCGTGCGTCGGACAAGGGTATTTCCAAAGAGATGATCTCACAAACGAGCGATTCATAAGCAAAGGAGGTATTCGATATTACAAGACAGGAGACCTTGGTAAGGCATTGCCGAACGGCGATATTCAGTTCCTCGGACGTATTGACGGTCAAGTGAAGATCCGCGGCCATCGCGTAGAGCTAGGAGAGATAGAAAGTAGGTTATCATCGCATCCTTCTGTCCTGGAGTGCGCTGTAAGCACATTTGAACGAGGGAGCGAGAGAGTGCTCACGGCATATATCGTATCTAATTCAGATCAAGAATGGGATATACACGACCTTAAGGCATATTTGCGTCAAGACTTGGCCGAGTACATGATTCCATCGAGTTTCGTTTCCATCGAAAGACTGCCTACAACGCCGAGCGGTAAACTGGATCGCAAAAGCCTTCCGCTTCCCGATTTCGGAGATACAGGACCTAGCGCTAATTACATAGCTCCGAAAGAAGGCCTGGAGGAAACAATCGCAGAGGTTTGGAGCCGAGTCCTTGAAATACGGTGGGTAGGTTCAGCAGATAACTTTTTCGATATCGGAGGAACCTCGATCAGTATAGCAAAGGTACACGATGAATTAACCAGGACATTGCAGCGAGAGATCGCTACCCCTATATTATTTCAATATCCAACGATCTCCGTGCTTGCCAGCTACTTGGAAAATGGAAACGAGCCTTCACGAAAAACAAAGCAGAGAGCTAATCGCGCAACTATGGCAAGAAAATCTCTCGCTCGAGCGAAAGCCGCTCGCTTAAATAAAAATCGCTAGAAATACTATATTGTGAACAGTGGGAACATGCAGGGCGTAGCAATCGTAGGTATGTCGGGTCGTTTTCCAGGCTCGAAAAATACAACCGAGCTTTGGAACAATCTAGTAGATGGCAAGGAATCTATAGCGCGCTTTAGCGATGAGGAAATCTTGCGACATGGAGCAGATCCAGAGCAACTGTCAGATCCAAGCTATGTAAGATCGCGCAGCGTATTAGATGATTCTGACTTATTCGATGCCGATTTCTTCGGGTTCAACAAGCGTGACGCTGAATTAACCGATCCTCAACATCGTATCTTTCTGGAATGCTGCTGGGAAACATTAGAAGATGCAGGGTGCGATCCGTCCGAGTTCGAAGGAAGTATCGGGGTGTTTGCAGGCTCCAGCCTCAACACCTACGTATTGAATAATGTACTTGGCAATGGAGGAAAGATCCAGCAATTCACGCAAGGATTCCAGGTAGATGGCTATAATATTCTTATTGGAAACGATAAAGATTATTTAGCCACTCGCATTGCCTATAAATTGAACTTGAATGGCCCTGCCCTGACAATTCAAACCGCTTGCTCGACATCGTTGGTTGCAATATGCCAGGCAGCAACGGCGGTAAGCTCTTATCAGTGCGATATGGCTCTAGCAGGGGGAGTGTCGATCACATTTCCGCAAGAACGCGGCTACATCTATCAAGAGGGAGCCATTGCTTCAGCAGACGGGCATTGCCGAGCCTTTGACGCAGACGCAAAAGGAACTGTATTCGGATCTGGATGTGGCACAGTGATGCTTAAGCGCCTTGAGGAGGCTATCACAGACAAGGATTTTATCTACGCTACCATCATTGGGTCGGCCACAAACAATGATGGCTCCGACAAGGTCAGCTACACGGCTCCAAGTGTGAATGGTCAATCTGAAGCTATCGCCCTCGCCCATGCTATGGCGGATATCTCGGCAGATTCAATCAGCTATATAGAAGCTCATGGGACTGGAACACCACTTGGGGATCCAATTGAAGTAGCAGGTCTGACCCAGGCCTTCGAAGCCACAACCCAAAAGAAAGGCTTCTGCGGTCTTGGTACAGTTAAGTCTAATTTCGGTCACCTCGAAGCTGCGGCCGGCGTCACTGGGCTTATTAAAACCGCACTCTCATTAAAGCAACGCAAGATTCCTGCCTCTCTTCATTTCAAGGCGCCAAACCCAAAAATAAATTTCGAGAATACTCCCTTCTACGTCGTAGCCGAGCTCAAAGAATGGGAGGAGTGTCCTCTTCCACGTAGAGCAGGTGTAAGTTCGTTTGGGGTTGGTGGCACAAATGCCCATGTTGTTCTGGAGGAGGCGCCGCCTCGAGAGACATCCGACTCTTCTCGTAAATGTCAGCTATTTACTCTATCTGCAAGGACCGAGAAGTCGCTCGAGCTATACTCAAAAAAACTCGCGGAGAAACTGGCGAATATGCACGAATCAAACGAGTTTGCCGATGCGGCTTTTACACTCAAGACGACAAGGCGCAAGTTTGATTGCCGGCGTATTTTCGTGGCATCCGATAGCCGAGAAGCCATAAGCCTCCTCGATACATTGGATCCCAAGCAGGTATTCACTCAAATGCGTCAAGACTCGAATCCGGAGATTGTTTTCATGTTTCCCGGACAAGGAGCTCAATACGCTGGTATGGGCAAGGAGCTCTACGAATCCGAGCCTCTGTACAAAGAAATCGTCGACGAATGCTGCACGCTGATCGAACCCGAGTTGGAACTGAATCTTCGCGATCTGCTTTTTCCTGAGCCGGGCTCCGAATCCGAGGCTAGCGAGAACCTCACTCAAACAGTCTATACCCAACCTGCCCTATTTATAGTTATGTATGCCCAGGCGAGGCTTTGGATGTCTTGGGGCATAAAGCCATCCGCAATGGTTGGCCATAGCGCTGGCGAGTATGTCGCAGCAACTCTTGCAGATGTCATGAAGCTCGACGATGCGCTGAGAATAATCGCTAACAGAGCTCGAGAGATGCAAGCCCTGCCAGCAGGAGGGATGCTATCGGTTAGAGCTCCAGAAGAAACGCTCAACCCACTTCTTGGAGACCATCTATCGATTGCCGGAGTTAATTCTAGGAAACTCACAGTCGTTTCTGGACCACACGACAAACTAGATGAATTATGCAAGGACTTAGAACAGAAGAACATTCCCTGTAAACAGCTTCACACTTCTCACGCGTTCCATTCGCCGATGATGGATCCGATAATCGAGCCATTTAGGAAAAAAGTAAGCCAGTACAGACTTTCAGCGGCAAAGATTCCAATCGTTTCGTCATTTACCGGAGATTGGATAAATCCAGAAGATTGGACTGATCCTGACTATTGGGCTAAACAGCTCAGAGGCACTGTAAGATTCGCCGACGCGATCTCTACGCTGGCAAAGAATACTACAAGCATTCTGCTGGAAGTCGGCCCTGGCCAAACACTTTCTACCCTAGCCTCTGCACACCCAGATCGCTCAAAGGAGCAACTATGCTTGCCCAGCATGCCTCCCATCAATAATTCGGACGAGCAGCTATCCATGATTAGAGCCCTAGGCCGGCTGTGGCTGGCTGGAGCAAATCCAAATTGGAAAGCATTCTACAAAGACGAGGTTCGAAATCGCATCCCGATGCCAACTTATGCTTTCGATAGACAACGCTACTGGATCGATCCAAGCAACGTCGAGGCAAGGGAGGCAGTGAGCAACATGGACACGGCAAACCGCCCTAAAATGAGAGCAGAAGATCTCATCAGAGAGCAACTTGAAATCATGAAATCCCAGCTTGATGCTCTAAAGTGATGCACAAGCGGATGATTCGTCCGATATAGATATCAAGAGGCTCATAGCGAGCAATCGAGAACTCTATAAAATAAAACGACTTGAACTCTATAAACAGTGTTCTAATTCAAAGGCTTAAGCAGCTGTTTGGCGAGCTTGCCGGCGAAGATTTGGAATCATCGAATCCCGATGTCAGCTTCATTGAACTTGGCTTCGATTCGTTGTTGCTCACTCAAGTATCGGCAAGCGTCAAACGAGCGTTCAAGGTGAAGATAAACTTTCGCCAATTGCTTGAGGAATGCGATAGCTTCCAGTCACTAGCGAACTTTATCGAACCGCAATTGGATGATGACATAAGAGCTCAATTCGAGCCAGTTGCCGAGGCAAAACCCGCAGATCGAATTGCTGAAAAGGAGCCCGAGGCACCAGTTTCTTCTCAATTAAGCCTTCCAAGCGCCAATGCGAGCGATTTACAGCTCATAGTCAACGAGCAGCTTCGTATCATGGAAAAGCAGATCGAGCTGCTTCAGCGAAAAGGAAAAAGTTCTCAGACAACCACACCTACGGGGAGTTTAAAGGAAACGCCCACAGCAAAAATTTCCGATGAGCCAAAGCCGATTTCCAATGCCCAGCACGGTCCCTATCGGCAATTGGATAAAAAAAGCGAAGCTACCGGCCTCACTTCTCAGCAACAAGCCCACTTGGATTGGTTTATACCGCGATATGCATCGAAAAGCCTTAAATCGAAGGACTACACTCAACGGTATCGCAAGAATTTTGCGGATCCCAGAGCTGTTGCTGGGTTCAAGCAATATTGGAAAGAAATCGTTTATCCCATCGTTGTAGAGAGATCCAAAGGATCCAAGCTTTGGGATATAGATGGCAATGAGTGGGTAGATGTGACCATGGGCTTCGGAGTAGCCTTGCTCGGACATTCTCCGGACTTTATAAACGAAGCCGTATCGCGCCAACTTGAAAAAGGCGTGGAGATTGGTCCCCAATCTCCAATCGCTGGCGAAGTGGCTGAGCTTATTTGCGAATTCACTCATATGGATCGCGTGACGTTCTGCAATACAGGATCCGAAGCTGTGATGGCGGCCTTGCGTATTTGTCGAACGGTTACCGGGAGAACAAAAGTGGCGCTTTTCGCTGGAGCGTATCACGGCACTTTTGACGAAGTTCTCGTTAAGGGAGCGACCCTCAAGGGAAAGCCTAAAACGCTGCCTCTCGCACCAGGCGTTACGCACAGCCACATCAGTGAAGTCACGGTTTTGGAATACGGGACTCCCGAATCGCTGGACTGGATACGGGAGAATGCCGATGACCTGGCCGCTGTGCTTGTGGAGACCGTACAAAGTCGCCATCCAGATCTTCAGCCGAAAGAATTTCTTAAGGAAATACGCATCATAACGAAAGATGCGGAAACGCCATTGATCTTCGACGAGGTCATCACAGGATTTCGTTGCCACCCAGGCGGAGCCCAAGCATACTTTGGCATCGAAGCAGATTTAGCCACCTACGGAAAAGTGGTTGGCGGAGGCATGCCGTTCGGATTTATTGCCGGCAAAGCGGAACTCATGGACGCCTTTGACGGCGGGTATTGGAAATTTGGAGACGATTCATTCCCAACAGCGGGAGTGACATTCTTTGCAGGCACCTTCGTTCGTCATCCACTAGCCATGGCCGCGGCAAAAGCCATCCTTATCTACCTGAAGGAAAAAGGAGAGGGCCTGCAGAATTCGATCGCGGAGAAGACGAAAAAGACCATCGACGAATTGAACGATTACTTTTCAAAGCATAGCATACCGATCAAACTAGAGAGGTTCACAAGCGTTTGGTATCCTAAATTCGGTGACGATATTGCCCAGCATTCGCTTTTCTATTTTCATCTCAGAGAAAAAGGACTCCATATCTGGGAAGGAAGGCCCTGCTTTCTATCCAGCGTGCATAGCGATGAGGATACCGAGTTCATAGCCGAAGCGTTCAAGGCTAGCGTCGCGGAAATGCAGCTCGGAGGCTTCATCCCAGGGACTAGCGACCAAAAGTATTGGGACGCCGCTAAGGACAAGATGGGAGAGGCTGCTCAACTGCCCGCCATTGGTGATGTCTGTGTTGCAGCCCAGAAGCATGGAAATCGTTTTCCGCTTGCCGAAGGACAGCAAGAGATGTGGCTAGGAGCCCAAATCTCACCCGAATCCGCTGGTCCGCACCATACATGCAATGCCATGGTTTTGGAGGGCCATATGGATGTGAATACGCTTTTCAAAGCGATCCGCAAAGTTATCGATCGTCACGAAGGGCTACGTTCCGTTTTTAGCCCAGATGGATCGGAAATTATCGTGAGGCCAAGTCTGGAACTGGAAATACCCATAATCGATCTATCTAGTCTGAAAACAGATGAGCGAGCTAGCAGGATATCGGAAATCATGGACAGGGAATCCCGTCAGATTTTCGATCTGAGCAATGGACCTTTGATTTCTTTCAAACTCGTTAAAGAATCTGACGAGCTTCATCGGCTTATCTTTGCTGCGCAGATGATCGTTTGCGACGGTTGGTCGCACTATGTCGTGTTTGAGGAAATGAGTTCGATTTACTCAGCATGCTTGAAAGGAGAAGAGGCAAGACTTCAACCTGCGATCCCGATGCGCGAGTACGCCCTCTGGCAAAAGGGACAGGAGGGTTCAGACGAAGCGGCTAAGTGTCATGGGTACTGGATGAATGTCTTCAAAAACGTTCCTCAGAACCTAGATCTTCCAACCAAAGGTCCACGTCCTAGAATGCGAAGCGTGGAAGCGGATAGGCGTAGCATCGTATTCGATGCGTCTTTCTATGATAAGATCAAAGGTTACGCTTCAAGTCAGAAAAGCTCCTCTTTTGCTGTTCTCTTGACGGCCTACCAAGTCCTACTCCAACGTCTAAGTGGGCAGGACGATATTGTTGTAGGCGTACCATTTTCCGCCCAAGGATCCCTTGGAATGGATAGCCTAGTTGGCCAATGCGCCAACACTTTACCTTTCCGCGCCAATATCGAGAGCGACATGACTTTCGATAGCCTGCTGAGGCGCACCTGGGAAAGTCTCCTCGACGGTCAGGAACATAGCAATTATACTTTTGGCAAGTTAATAGAACACCTTGATATCGAGATCGACGCAAGCCGTATTCCTCTTGTTTCAGTTCTATTCAATATAGACCCGGCAATGGCGAAAGTCGGATTCGATGGCCTAAAGCACAAGTTCGAATCGGGACCAAGAATCTACTACCAATACGATTTAGGCTTCAATCTTGTCGAAGACGGTCAACAGTTAAGGGTTGAATGCGACTTCAACACGAAGCTTTTCGAAGGAGGTGTAATCGATTCATGGATACATTGCTACAAGCGCATCCTCGAAGCAGTCGTATCTGATCAGGGAGGATTGGTAAGCACAATTCCAATAGGATCCTCACCGAGTCGGGCAGACTATTCTCCGAAAATTGAGGTTGAGGCCAAGAGCAAATCACTCGTTGATCTCTTCGCAGAACAGGTAGCGAAAACGCCGGGCACCCTAGCCTCTGGTTTTGAAAACCAGTCTATTTCATACGAAGCTCTTGACACCAGATCAAATCAGATCGCGAGAACGCTTATCAAGGCAGGCATCAAGAAAGGCTCTCTGGTAGGAATATGCCTTGAGAGATCTATAGACATGGTCGCAGCTATCCTTGGAATTCTAAAGACTGGGGCAGCTTACATGCCTATCGACGCTCGCTTCCCAATCGAAAGAAAGCATTATCTAATAGAAAATTCTCTCGCAAGCATAGTCCTGACAGGGACTAATCAAAAAGGCGCTTTAACTGGAATCGAGCCTGGGCTATTTTGTCTGGAAGATGAAGAGGCTGCAATATCCGAGGAAGACAATTCTCGTCCTGAAATCTCCATTAGCTCCGAAGACTTGGCCTATGTCATCTATACTTCTGGCTCGACCGGACAGCCTAAAGGAGTCGAAATTCCACATAGGGCAGTAGCGAATTTTCTGCTCTCAATGAGAGACAGACTGGCCATTAAACCCTCGGATAGAATCCTCGCCCTGACATCGCTTTCATTCGATATCTCTATTCTAGAGCTATACCTACCTTTGATCTCTGGCGCAAGCAGCTATATCGTGTCACGCGATACCACTTTGGATCCAGCCTTGATAGATGAGATTATTATAGAGAAAAATATCAGTCTGGTCCAAACAACTCCCTCGTCATGGAGAATGTACTTGGATGCAGGTTGGAAAGGCAAGAAAAGCCTTAAGTTGCTCTCAGGCGGGGAAGCTATGTCCGAAAGCTTGGCCGAGGAACTGCAGCAGACCTGCAGTGAACTTTGGAACGTCTACGGCCCAACGGAAACCACTGTATGGTCAACGGCTGGTCTTGTTCATGACTCCAGAAATATTTCAATCGGCCAACCCATCGCGAACACGCAACTCTATGTTCTCGACAAGAATGGCCAACCCCTACCCTGTGGTGTTCCTGGCGAACTGCACATTGGCGGCCTTGGCATTGCTCATGGATATCGAAACCAAGAGAAATTGACGAAAGAAAAGTTCTTGGCAAGCCATTTGAGCGAGAGTGGAAAGCTATATAAAACGGGAGACAATGTAGTCATTAAGTCCAGTGACGAAATAGAATATATTGGTCGAATAGACCATCAGATAAAAGTGCGTGGTTGCCTCGTCGAGCCAGTGGAAATCGAGTCAGTCTTAAGAGGACATGAACTGGTACGCGAAGCAGCCGTAATTCAGCAGAAAAATAGCTTCTTCCAAGAAGAGCTAATTGCCTATTTAAAGCTAAAGCGTGATATTGGATCGCAAACTGATAAAAAGCAATTGTACAAGGAGCTAAGACAGCTCTTAAAGACTAGCCTACCTGACTATATGATTGTCGATCATTTCGGGGTTATAGACACAATACCTCAAACTTCGGAGGGAAAGCTTGACCGTAGCCAATTGCCCGAACCGGACCGTAACATCCTGCACAGCAGATCAGATATTGCGGAGCCAAAAACTGAAACCCAGCAACAATTGGCAGAAATCTGGAAAGACATACTTAAAGTCAACCTAGTGGCGATCGACGAAAGCTTTTTCGATTTAGGAGGCCAATCGTTGATGGCAGTTAAGTTATTCAACAAAATAGAAGAAGTATTTCATAAAAAACTGCCCCTATCAACACTGTTCGAATTCTCTACAATTAGCCAACTCGGCGAAATTTTGGACCAAGATCATTGCAAGACCAATTGGCCTTCCTTAGTAAAGATCAAGGAAAGCGCTGATAGCACACCACTCTTCCTTGTGCATGGTGCTGGTGGAAATATATTACTTTATCAAGCCCTAGCTGAGAGATTGCCTAATAATATTGGAGTTTACGGTTTGCAATCTCAAGGCCTGGATGGCTCAAGCAAGCCATTAAACAGCATCGAAGAAATGGCTGAGCGCTATTTACGCGAAATACGCGAAGTCCAGCCTAAAGGACCATACTATCTAGGAGGCTACTGTCTCGGCGGAACTATCGCTTACGAAATGGCACAACGCTTAAGACTCGCTGGCGAAGAAGTTCCTGTAGTACTCATGCTAGACACATACAATTTCAGCAAGGCGCTTAAAGTCAGAGCAATAAGCTTTATCATTCAAAAACTGAAATTTCACTTGTCAAATCTAGCCAGCGTAAATCCAAAAAACTTGATTAGTTATTTGCGCGAGAAAGTGAGGCTTGGAAAAGACGGTGAATTCGCGAATCTTCTATCTTCTAGACCTGGAGCAACAGCCGAAGGTGTCGCAAGAGCAAGCGATGGAGCTGAAGCAACTGTTCAAGCTATTAATGATGATGCTGCTGAAGCATATATACCTGAACCATACAACGGTCCTGTAATTCTCGTCAAACCGAAAGTGAACTATAAATTTTATCCAGATCCCAAGATGGGATGGGGCGATCTGGTCAAGGATTTGGAGATCTTAGAATTACCACTTAATCCACACGCTATGCTCGTTGAACCGTTTGTAGAGATTCTTGCAAGTCACCTATCTCGACTAGTCGCCCCAGAAAGGGAGAGAGAAGAAATCACGATTACAGAAATACCCGAGCTAGCTGATATCCAAAAAATATAGGATATGCCAAATTGGTTACTGAAATCTGCAGTCCAGCGTACAATAAGCTGGCTTCCTTACAGTCACTATTGGAATGGCCTTCTACAGAAATATGTAACTAAAGGTTATCTTCCCAATCAGGGATTACTTGAAGGAAAGCTTAAGAATTGCAACCAACATCTAGATTATTATAGAAAGTTTTCCGCAAATCCACGCAATGATTTTACCGCATTCGAATTGGGAACAGGATCTAGACCAATAGTACCGATTGGTCTCTATTTATGTGGAGCTAAAAGCATCTGGACTTATGACTTACACCCAGTACTCGAAGAGAACACAACCAAACATGTCGTTAAGCTCTTTAGAGAAAATATTAAAAACGGATCTATATCGAAATGGCTCGCTAATTTAGACCCTGATCGCATCGAAAAATTTATGGAAATAAGCAAGGACTTGAGCTGGAAAGTGCCAAACCAATTCTTGTTCCGCCTAGATATTCATGCCAAACAAGGAGATGCCAGCAAAACTGATATATCAAGCAGCTCAATCGACCTTGTCTTTTCCACTGTGGTACTGGAACACATTGCAGCATCAACTATCCATACTTTATATAAAGAATTTAGCAGAATAACTAGTGAAGACTCCATTATGAGTCACCATATTGGATTGGCCGATCAGTATGCTAGCTTCGATAAATCAATAAGTGAATTCAATTTCCTTCAATATAGTTCCAAGGAATGGAAGTGGCGAAACAATCCGATGATACCTTTGACGCGTTTGCGTATAAATGAACACAGGAAAATTACAGAAGAGAGCGGATTTAAAATACTGCATGAAGATAGTATCAAAGGCAAGGAATCCGATCTCAAATCAATAAAGCTAGCAAGAGAGTTTATAGATCTGCCACTAGAGGATCTCCTAGTTTTATACGCTTGGATTGTCTCAAAACCGTTACATCGAGATTCTTGATCATGAAAAAGAAATATTCTGGCGCTTCATTTTAACACATGTGAATAGTTTATAAATGGACCCCTCGCGAGTAGTCCATAGGAAAAAACTCTTGATGATAATGGGAAACTAGACGGTTTGCCATTTATGAATGAAATATTGGACTACATGGGTAATGAACTGGAGGTAGAGAATATCGTAAAACAATTCACTTTCGACGGATCGGTCAAATGCGGCAGAGAATCACCTGTACGTCGCTTTAAGGGCGAGAACGTTCTCCTTCTTTAAATGTTCGCTGCTCCGACAAACACCATGGAGGTTGCAAACGGAAGAGAGCTCCGAGGTAGACTCTGGATTTGCAGCCTCAGTAAATAGTACAGGTGAAATCTCTACTAAAGATCATCGAAACACTAGATAGCAAAGGATTCAACCGTGGCCTGCATTTCATATACGAGATGATAAGATTCTGCGGCAAGAGAATGAAGAATGAAGTCAAAGATCGATAGGATGGTAGAGGAAGGTACAGGCAGGATCTGGCAGATGAAGGATACAATATCTTTACGCAACGCAAACTGCGATAGTGCCTGATGGGCTTTTGGCAGATGTCCAAGAAAAGATCCACTTTATTGGAGAGAAATCTGGCTTAGACGAATACCGCCTAATGTAGTGGGAGGAAATTCTCCACGGCAATTCAACACATTCTTCACGGCATCGGCCGACGGTAAAAAAAGAAACATCGCCATTAAAACAATGAAGTGAATTCATTGGGTGAATGAGATGCCATGTCTTTATGTCTCCTCTCTGGAAATAGCATCGCTGTTTCACCATTATCAGAATAGTTAAAATTAAAGAGCTAATTAATTAGCTATGCCACTTACAAAAACACGGTCAGCTGTAATTAAAGCTATCACGTCATGCGTTCCGTCGAAATATTTCGACAACGTGAAAGACACCACCGAATTCGATATCGAAGAAGTCAAGAAAGTGGTGAGAATGGCAGGCGTAGAAAAGCGTCATATTGCGGACGACTCAATTTGCAGTAGCGACCTCTGCATATCGTCAGCTAAGGATGTCATGAGATCTTTGGACTGGTCCCCTGAAAGCATTGATGCTCTGATATTTGTCACCCAGTCGCCAGACTATTTCCTTCCCTCAACCGCCTGCTTGGCGCATCGAGATCTTGGCTTGTCCGCCAATTGCGCTGCGTTCGATGTTGGACTTGGTTGCTCGGGTTACCCCTATGGATTGTGGCTCGCTTCTATGATGCTGCAAGGCCCTGGCTTCAAGCGAGTGCTCTTATTGCACGGAGAAACGCCAACCAGGTTTGCCAACAGTTCAGACCGAGCGGTCGCCCTACTCTTCGGAGACGGCGGTTCGGCAACAGCCATTGAAACTTCCGGTACGAATGAAGGAAACAACGATTGGTTTTTCAGCGTACATACGGATGGAACAGGATATGCCGACTTGATAATCGAAGGCGGCGGTTTCCGAGATCGTTTTCCAGCAGACAAAAAGTCGTGCTTCGTCCACATGAACGGAGCGAACATATTCAATTTTACTATCAAACGGGTTCCTTCCCTGGTAGAAGAAACGCTAGAGGGAGCCGGTATCTCCAAGAACGAGATCGACTATTTCATTTTCCATCAGTCGAATCGTTTCATCATGAGTCATTTGGCGAAGAAGATGGACCTCCCAAAAGAGAAACTGCCTATGACTATCGGTGAATTCGGCAGCGCGGGGGGACCTTCAGTTCCCCTGACCGTGGTCAACGGAGGACTGAGCCGCCCTACGGGTAAAGCACTTAAGCTTCTGTTGCTAGGATATGGAGTCGGCCTTTCCTGGGGCTCTGCTCTGGTAGATCTTTCTCCAGAAGCGGTCCTCAATCATTTAGTTCTTGATACTGATAACTAGCCTTCATTGATAGCTCAGCCAATCGAAGACATATTTAATGACACAAGAAGAAGCCATTAGCTGGATAGCAGACATGTTTAATGAACCTGCAGAAAACCTTACTCCCGATACTCCACGGGATAGCATTCCTGAGTGGGACTCGCTTGGCGTACTGACGCTAATGGCGGAAATGGACGAAAAGTTCGGGGTAGTCCTTTCAGATGAAGATACGGAAGGAATGACTAAAGTCGACGATCTGCTACAAACGCTTCGTCAACACGGAAAGCTCGAATCCTAACCTACTTTGACATTCGACTTAATTGACGAAATAATTGAGCTTGAGCCTGGCGTACGAGTCGTAGCGCGGACAACCATTTCGACTGACGCGCCTTATTTCGAGGACCACTTTCCAGGCTTTCCAATGGTACCTGGAGTTTTGCTTACTGAAATGATGGGGCAATGTGCAGCGAAGGCTTTAGATACGGAAATGGAAACGCGTGGGAAAGCAATCCTCGCTAAGATCGAGTCCGCCACCTTCCGCGATTGGATCGGTCCTGGCCAGAACTTGGAATTTAGAGCGGAAATTAAGCTCAATCGTCGGCAATTCGCAAAAGCCAGCTGCCAAACGTGCGTTGGCGAAAAGCAAGTAGCCAGAGCAGACTTGCTATTTTCCTTCATTCCCTTGGATAAATTCGCGCCTCATTATCTGGACAGGGCATTGGATGCATTTCTCTCTCGCAAGAACAGCCAAGCCAGCCAATAAAAGAGAACCATGAGTGATCCATTCGCTGTAAAGGGACAGAACGTCTTCATTTCAGGTGGAACGAGAGGTATCGGTCGAGCTATTGGGCTGAATCTAGCTCGATCAGGAGCGCACGTAGTTGCAAATTACGTACGCCATATGGATGCTGCCAATGAACTTGAGGGAATTGCTGCTCAAGAATCCATATCCATAAAAACAATACGCGCTGATATAGCAAATCCAAAGGGAGTCGAAAAAATCGTCGAGTTTGCCTCAGGACTCGAGGGTGGCTTGTCAGGTTTCATTCATTGCGCAGCGACAGGGGTGCATCGTCCATTTCAAGAATTGACTCTGCGGCATTTCGACTTCACCTACGCTGTCAACGTCAGAGCTTTCTTTGATCTTTCGCAAAAGCTGGCTTCGCTGATGTCGGCTGGGTCTTACATTCTCGCCCTATCATCTGCAGGAGCAAATCGGGCCGTAGATCAATACTCTTTAACCGGCTCTTCGAAAGGGGCACTAGAATCTCTCGTCCGTCATATGGCGGCTGAACTGGCTCCTAAGAATATTCGCGTTAATTGTCTGGCACCAGGAACTATGGCAACGGAAGCTTGGAAAGTCCTTCCTCACAGCGAAGAGCGCCTGGAACATGCCGCGAAGCAGTCGCCGAGAGAAAGACTAACGACCTTCGATGAAGTTGCTCACACCGCTCAGTTCCTCTGCTCATCCGCTTCAAATGGCATCATAGGACAAACGATCATCGTGGACAATGGGTGCCGTATAATGGAATAGATCATTCAAGCTCGATTGATCCATGATCACTCGCAAACCGAGATTCCCCATCAAGGCCATTATCCTTTACGGATTCTGGCCTTCGTTCGTCAAGCGTATCCTGTATCGGATACGCGGCTACCATATTGGAGAGGGAGTAAAGATAGGATTCGGCTCGGTGATTTGCGGCGAAGAAGTCTCGATCGGCGATTTTTGCGAAATCGGTTTTTTTAGTTTCGTAAGAGGAAAACGATTACAAATCGAGAAGCGAGTATCGATCGGTTCCGCTACAATGATCGACACGCCTTACCTGAAGATCGGAGAAGAAACCAAGATAAACGAACAAGTATTCATAGGAGGACTACAATTTCCTGATTCCAGACTAACGATCGGCAAGCATTGCCAGATAATGCAGATGACCTTTATAAACCCCGCTAAATGGATCACCATTGGGGATGATACCGGCATCGGAGGAGACACCCTGATCTTTGGGCACACGACTTGGTTGAGCAAATTCGAAGGCTACCCTGCCGATTTCAAACCCATCGAGATTGGAAACAGCGTGTCGATCGCCTGGCGCGTTTTCGTCGGAGCCGGAGCGAAAATTGGCAACGGAGCCGTAATAGGAGCGAATTCTCTGGTGACGAGAACCATACCCGAGCGCTGTCTAGCAACTGGCTCTCCAGCGAAAGTGGTGGCAAAAGCCCCCTATTTCCCACGCGTAGTTTCTGATGAAGAAAAGGGGAAATATCTGCGCGAGATACTCGAGGAGATGATCTTGCATATGCAGGGCAACGCTATAGTCTGCGAAAAGGACGAAGCCCTTCGCAAAATCGTCATCCATTACCAGAAAAATAAGCTATTCGGCTCTAGCCGAAAATCAGGCGTTTTACAGGTGGAGTATGATGAAATTGAAAATCGATCCGAAGCTATCTCGGACATCGCTTGCAACGCCTTTCTAAGCTTACGAGCCATTCCCGAGAAGCTGCGCGAGAAGCTAGTTCAGCAAGGGATCGCCTGGATCGACATAGAAAACAAGGAAAGAGCGGATTTAAATGATGATTTGGCTTCAGAAACAGCTCATTACCTCCGACGCTTTGGCGTACGGTTCACGCGTAAATAGTCTATTTTCACTGGCTTTTTTCACTTTTTGCCATTTCTAAACGACAGAAACTATGAGCGAAATGCGACAAGACATTAGAAACTACATCGTTGAAAATTTTCTCTTCGGCCAGGACGACCTAGAGGACGACACCTCTTTCCTGGATCGTGGTATTCTTGATTCAACAGGTGTGCTCTACCTTGTCGATCACATCGAACTCACATATAGCATCAAAGTCGAAAACGACGAAATGCTTCCCGAAAATTTGGATACAATCAAAGCCATTTGCTCCTATATAGAGCGAAAACAGACCACTTCCGCTCAAAGTGTCAAGGAATAGTCCGACGAGGAAATTTCGATTCGTATTCATTTTCTAATATCACTCTCGACTTGAATCCCCTTCCCATGTGCGGGATAGTAGGATATCTGAATTTCAGGAACGGCTTCGCTCCATCGGAAGACGTCATGCGAGCCATGCTGGCGGCCATCCGGCATCGAGGCCCTGATCAATTCGGCATATATCTCGACGATTTCGCCGCATTGGGAAACGCGCGACTCAGCATCATCGATCTGGATCACGGCCAGCAACCCATGACAACTGCTGATCGCCGCTACTGGATTGTCTACAATGGCGAAATCTTCAATCATCGCGAACTTCGGGAAGAACTGGAGTCAAACGGCATAATCGTCCAGACTCAATGCGATACCGAGATCTTCCTGAAGCTGTTCGAGAAGGAAGGTCCGCAATGCCTTCACCGCCTAAATGGGCAATTCGCGGTTGCAGTATGGGATGCACGAGAGAAGAAACTATTCCTAGCAAGAGATCGCCTTGGGATACGTCCACTGTATTACAGTTTCTATGACAACACTTTCGTTTTCGGCTCCGAAATAAAGGCCATTGCTTCTTTTCCAGGATTAAAACTTAGTTGGGACGCGGCTGCTCTTGATCAGATATTTACAGGCTGGTCCTGTCTCGCTCCCCTATCACCTTTCTCAGAAATCAAGCAATTGCGCCCAGGTTCCTACGCTTGGCTTCACGAGAACGGCATTCAAGAGAAAGTCTACTGGGAGCCACAGTTCGATATCCAGGACTCTGAATTCAAGACAGATAGCGAAACCGATTTAATCGAAGCGCTACACGACCTGTTGCTGGATTCGGTACAGCTTCGTTTGCAAGCAGACGTTCCTGTAGGGGCCTATCTAAGCGGCGGTCTGGATTCCTCCCTGATCGCCTCTTTGGTCAAGGAAAACGCGAAGGGCAGATTCGACACTTTCTCCATCGCCTTTAGCGATACCAATTTCGATGAGAGCGAGCACCAGCGACGAATGGCCTCGTTACTCGATACCGAGCATCAGGTCATAACCGTCACGCACGAGGAGATTCGCGACATTTTTCCTGAAGTGGTGTGGCACTGCGAAAATCCGATCCTGCGAACTGCTCCCGCTCCGATGTTCCTGCTTTCCAGGCTAGTGAACCGCTCGCATTACAAAGTGGTGCTAACCGGCGAAGGAGCGGACGAATTCTTCGCGGGCTACGACATTTTCAAGGAAGCGAAGATCCGGGCCTTCTGGGCTAAAGAACCGGAATCCGAAAGGCGCCCGAAACTTCTGCAGCGGATATATCCGGATCTCCAGAATCTCGCTCGTCTCGGACCGAAGTATCTCGCGAACTTCTTCGGTCATGGCCTTACGGATACGGCGATCGACAGCTATTCTCACAGTATCAGGTGGATGAATACGAGACGAGCGAAACGATTTTTCAGCCGCGAGCTAAGCGAGGCCGTCGAGAAGCGGTCTGCCGATCTGGCAAGCGAAGCGGAGCTCCCTGCAGCGTTCAAGCATTGGGATATTCTAAGCAAGGCTCAGTGTTTGGAAATATCGACCTTTCTCAGCTCCTACCTGCTGTCTTCGCAGGGCGATCGCGTCGGAATGGGAAATTCCGTGGAAGGAAGGTATCCGTTTCTTGATTACAGAGTAAGCGAATTTTGCTCGAAACTTCCGGCGAAATTCCGAATGCGAGGGCTGCGTGACAAGTATTTGCTAAGAAAATTGGGCAAAGAAATTCTTCCCAAAGATATTTGGGACCGCCCGAAAAAGCCCTATCGCGCCCCTATACACCGCAGTTTCTTTTCTTCGGAAAGAGAGACTTATGTCGACCATATACTCTCAGAGGGTTCGCTCGAAAAAAGCGGCCTATTCAATCCGAAAGCCGTTTCCATGCTAACGGGCAAGATAAAAAGAGGTCTTCCAGTCGGCGAAATCGACGATATGGCACTGACGGGCCTGATTTCCACGCAATTGCTGCACGAGCAGTATGTCGACGGCTTCACCGCGCCAGAGCCCCTAGGGGCGAAAGACGATGTCCTCATCTGCGATTCGCGGAGAAAGGTTTCGCAAAACTGATTCCGCTTATGGCTAAGCTTGTATCCGATTTCCTAGTCCAAGCTGCAGAGTCCTTTCCTGATCGGAAGGCGGTTTGGCAAGGCGGAAACTGGCAGTCGTACGGCGAGGTCGATTCGCTGGCAAAGAAATTCGCCACGCTGCTTAGGCGGAAGGGCATTCGAAAAGGCGATCGCGTTGGCCTGCTGGCAGACAATACGATCGACTACATTGCGGCTCATTTCGGAGCCCTGCTGATCGGAGCCGTCGAGGTTTCGCTCAATTCGGACTTCAAGAGCGACGACATCGCGAAACTTTTGGAAGACTGCCAAGCCAAGTGTCTCATTGCCGATCGCAAGCATGCCAAAATCGCGCTGGAGGCGACCAGAAAATCTGAATACATCGAGTTTCTCTGCTTGGATGTTCCAGACGGCCGGACGAAAGACCTGTCCACCGGAATCCTAATTCTCAGCTTCGAGAGCGTGAAAGCGGATGACGCGTCGAGCGAGTCCTTCGACCCCGTCGTGACAGAGGAGGATCTGGCTTCGATCGTCTATACTTCCGGCTCCACCGGCGAACCGAAGGGGGTAATGCTCAGTCATAGAAACCTGGTAAGCAACATGGCCGCTATCGTCGATTATCTCGGCCTAGTCAATAGCGATATCATGCTGGTCGTATTGCCTTTTCACTACATCTATGGCCGGTCCCTTCTCTACACGCACTTTTTTTCGGGGGGCGCCATCGCCATCGAAAACCGTTTCGCCTTTCCGAATGTCGCATTGAAAACGATGGAAGAGGTTAAGGCGACCTGCTTTGCCGGCGTGCCATCCACTTTTTCTATACTCCTTCGCAAGACTGATTTTTCGCAAAAGCACTGTGCCTCTCTGCGCATCGTAACGCAGGCAGGCGGAGCCATGGCGCCAAGCTTGCAGAAGGAACTCGCCAAGGTTATTGCCCCGGCAAAGCTTTTCATCATGTACGGGAGCACGGAAGCGGCTCCGAGAATTACATATCTCGATCCAAATTACCTGGAAGCGAAATGGGGATCTATCGGCAAAGCGGTTCCTTCGGTCGAAGCGATCATCGCCGACGACGCGGGAAATGAGCTGCCTCAAGGAGAGCAAGGCGAAGTCGCGGCAAAAGGACCGAACATCATGCTTGGCTACTGGAACGACGAGCAAGGAACGGCAAAGGTTCTGCGCAATGGCTACTATTTTACCGGAGATCTCGGATACAAGGACGAGGATGGCTTCATTTTCTTGAGTGGCAGGGCGAGGGATATCATCAAGGCAGGAGGCAACCGGATCAGCGCAAAGGAGATCGAAGAGAAAATACTCGAGCTTCCTTGGATCGTGGAGTCAGCAGTTATTGGCGTTCCGGACGATGTACTCGGCGAGGCAATACATGCTTACGTCGTTGCAAGAGATGGCCAGGGCGACTCCACTCAGATAGAACGTCACCTAAAAAGCTCGTTTCCCGCATTTAAATGGCCGAAGACTATCGAGTTAACGAAATCTTTGCCGAAGAATAAGTCAGGAAAAATCATCAAAGCCGAACTACGTGCTCTACACACTTGAGCTCAAATCCTACTCAGTTAATTTCATCGCCAAATCACTGTAAAATGGATAAAATTCCGCTAACTAAGCAGAGTCTAGACTTAGATTGCCAAGCAGAGCTGGATCGGGCTTGCGATCGGATCCGCGAGACACTAAGGAGATTCCGTCGCAGAGGACTTATTGTTGCTCTCTCAGGAGGTATCGATAGCTCGGTTACCGCAGCTTTATGCGTTAAAGCTGTAGGGCCAAAACGCGTGTTCGGAATTCATATGCCGGAAAAAGATTCTTCTGAGGAAACCCTTAGTCTTAGTCAGTCTATATCTAACCGTTTCGAGTTCGATTCTGTGGTTGAAGACATTACTCCTATTCTCGAAGCTACACGCTGTTACGAACGTCAGGCGGAATGCATCCAGACCGTTATTCCGGAATACGGTAAGGGTTGGAAAAGCAAAATCGTTTTGGAAAGCATCCTGGAAAATAAAGGCTTTAACTTTTCGAGCGTCGTCGCCCAATCTCCAGGTGGGGAAATCATCAAACGACGCCTGAGCGGCGACGCCTATTTAGGCATCGTGGCGGCAACCAATTTCAAGCAAAGGGCGCGAAAGATGTTGGAGTACTATCACGCGGACCGCTTGAATTACGCGGTTACCGGAACGCCTAACCGACTCGAATACGATCAAGGATTTTTCGTGAAGCTGGGAGACGGAGCGGCGGACATCAAGCCGATCGCTCATCTGTATAAATCGCAAGTCTATCAGCTAGCCGAGTTTCTCGACGTGCCGGAGGAGGTAAGGGAAAGACCGCCGACGACCGACACCTACAGTCTCCCACAAGGTCAAGACGAGTTCTATTTCTCACTACCCTACCCTCAGATGGATCTTTGCTTGTATGCGAAAAACAATGGCTATTCGTCCTCAGAAGCTGGGACTTTGATCGGTTTATCAGGAGAGCAAGTTGATCGGGTCTTTCAGGATATCGACACAAAACGCGCGACCACAAACTACCTGCATGCCAAGCCAGAGTTAATCGAATCTGTACCGGAAATTCGCGAATAATCATTTATCTGCTTAAGAAGACCCAGATGGGATCGTATTGAACCAAGTTAAATAAATTCCTTTTCTTATGAAAATCGCCATTGTAGGCCTTGGCTATGTCGGGCTTCCCTTATCCCTTCAATTCGCTAAATCCAGTGTTAGTGTTCTCGGCTTGGATATCGATCCCGAGAAGATCGAAACGCTCAACGGTGGAGAAAGCTATATCAAGCATATCGGCAGTGAAGGCGTTTCTGAAGCAGTCAAAAATGGAAATTTCGAGGCTTCGACAGATTTCTCGAGAATCGTGGAAACCGAAGCTGTCATCATATGTGTACCAACTCCGCTGAGCAAGAATCGCGAGCCTGATATTTCCTACGTCTTAAACACGGCAGAGAACATCGCCCCGCACATTCAAAAAGGAATGCTTGTGACGCTCGAATCGACCACATATCCAGGAACGACTGACGAGCCTCTTCGAAGGATACTAGAAAAAGGATCGGGATTGAGAGCTGGGAAGGATTTCCACCTTTCCTATTCCCCCGAGCGAGAAGACCCGGGTAATCCCAACAGCAAAGTCGCAATACTGCCAAAGGTCATTGGTGGTTTCACTCCGGCTTGCCTGAAAAGGGCAATGGAAATTTATGCTCCAGCTATAAAAAACCTAGTACCTGTTTCTTCTTGTAGGGCAGCAGAAGCAACCAAGTTGTCGGAGAATATTTTTCGAAGTGTAAATATCGCTCTAGTTAACGAATTGAAGGTGATATTCGACTCAATGGATATAGACGTATGGGAAGTAATAAATGCCGCTAAGACTAAGCCCTTCGGTTACATGGCCTTCTATCCTGGTCCAGGCTTAGGAGGCCACTGTATCCCAATCGATCCATTTTATCTGACTTGGAAAGCTCGCGAATACGATCACAACACGCGTTTCATTGAACTGGCCGGTGAAATTAATACCTCCATGCCGGATTATGTAATCAACAAGACTGCAGACGCATTGAACCATCGGAAAAAAGCGCTTAATGGCAGCAAAATATTGATTCTCGGACTAGCTTACAAACCAAATGTAGACGATGATCGCGAATCGCCAAGCTACATTTTGCTTGAGCGCCTCAGAGACAAAGGAGCTGAAGTAGCTTATTATGACCCACATGTGCCTGTCGTTCCAATGACTCGGGAGCACGCCGAGTGGGCAGGAACCAAATCAGTTACTTGGGATAAAGATACAATTTCTTCATTCGACGTAGTTCTAATTTCTACGAATCATGCGGCTGTCGACTATGGACAGCTGGCCGAATGGGGTGATTGTATTGTGGATACAAGGAACGCAATGGCCGAAATCGAAACTATAGAAGGAAAAGTCTGGAAAGCATAGGGAAGGACTTTACCAAGTTTACAAATTCTGAAGGCCTCCATATTGGAGGCCTTTTTGCATCTGCAAGCATCGCTTCTATTTCGAAAAGGCTAGTCTTCGATAATTCGATAGAATCGCGCTCCTGCCAAGTCTAGTATACTAATATCATCAAACTCACCGTTCCCGTCACTGTCAGTGACTTTCAACCCAATCTGATTCCACGCCTTCATATCGTTTGAGATTTCCAGTCTATAAGCAGTTAATGATGTACCCGTAAAAGTGATACTAGCAGTCCCATCTGCGCCAAAATCGACTTTGCCAACCTTGGAATTCGATAGAACTGTGAAATGAGCATTCTCGAAAACAACTTCGTAGCGGTCATCGTCATCCAACCTCTCAACCAATAGAATATCATAAACACCTGGTGGCGTTGATTCATCAACTTCTGTTGAGAGCATTGCAGAAGCTTTCACGTCTCTATCACTGTGCCCGAGAACGAGCCCTTGTAAACTGGAGGTGAGTTCAGGATTCGACTCTCCTAACTGTTTCGACTTGTCATCGGCTTTGAATACTAGAATCGCAGGAGTGACAAGCAACGTTCCATCGACGTGCTTTACTGTATAGTCCAAGTCGAAGGCTCCGGTGATTGTAATAGGATATTCCCCTGGCAAACTAAACTCGTTTGCTGAAACGCGAAGTCGCGGAGCTAAGAGAAAATCGTCAACGGAATCGCCTTCATTGAGGCCTTCTACAGAGAAAGTAAGCGGCGGGTTGGGTGACCCATAGGGTCTGGTAAGATTATCCGCTGTGAGCGTTACGATTGGTTTAGAGGAACCTCCACCTCCTCCTCCGCCACCACCGGAGCCGCCACCGCCAGAACCGCCACCGCCAGAACCGCCACCGGACGGAGCTGCAACAACCGTCAACTGACCGGGAACAAAGTTCATACTGTAATTTTCAGCGATGGCTCCACTAACTGAGATCTCATAGGATCCAACTCCGCTAGACTCGCTTGCGGAAGTAACCAAAATAGGAGCCGTATCCAAAACCGCGGGTCCTTCTCCAAGCACGAATCCCTCATAGCTTGCGGTAAGCTCAGGGTTGGGTTCTCCGACTTCCTTTGACTTATCATCGGCCGTAATCGTCAACGTCGCAAGCGAAACGGTAAGAGTCCCGTTTTGATGAACTACTGCGTACTCCGAATCCGCTGCCCCCGAAATGGAAATTTCGTATTGGCCCACAGGGCTTGAAGCATTTGCCACAGTTTGAATGATTGGTTGTGTATCCAAATCCTGGATTGAATCTCCAGGATTAAATCCAGTTGCGGTAAAGGTGAGTTCGGGATTACTAGACCCGTAGGAACGAACCTTGTCTTCCACCGTGAGGACAACGACTCCGTGAGCGGTCACAGTAAGGATTCCTGGTTCATGAGTAATATCGTATCGGACGTCGGCGGCTCCTGAGGCATTGATGGCATATTCTCCAGAGGGACTCGACTCATTGGCGGAGGTAGAGAGAGAAACAGGAGTTGCAAGGTCTGCTGGTTGTTCACCGAGCTTAAAGCCAGAGTAGCTGGCTGTTAAGGGAGGATTAGCCGAGCCTTCAATTTTGGATTTATCATCGGCAGATATGGTAAGATTCGCGGGAACGACGAGGAGAGTTCCAGAAGAGACATGGTTGATATTGTAATTTGGATCCGAGGCTCCTGAGATAGTAAGGGAGTAGTTTCCAGGTAAGCTCGAACTACTAGCCGTTGTAGTAATTTGAGGTTGTGTATCCAAATCCCCGATTGTATCGCCTGCCACGAATCCACTTGCAGCGTAAGTGAAAGCTGGATTCGCATCTCCATAACTTTTCTGAGCATCGTTAGAAGTAAGAGTAAGTGTAGCCTGACTAACATTGAGAATACCGTTTTGGTATGAAATGGAGTAATTTACATCCGCAGCTCCATTAGGAATAATTGAATACGAACCCACAGGGCTAGTCGAAGTAGCTGTCGTGGAAGCAGTAGCTGGAGCATCCAAACCACTTGAAGTTTCACCCAATTTGAAACCGGTATATGCGAGTGAGAATGATGGATTCGCATCGCCGTAGACACGGCTGGCGTCATTTGCGGAAATAGTCAATGGAGCTTGAGTTATTTGAAGCTGACCTTCGAGATGTGATATCGTGTAGTTTGAATCGAAAGCTCCAGATATTGATATGTCGTATGAAGCGACCGAACTTGATTCAATAGCAGCGGAATTTAAAGAAGGCTGCACATCCAAGTCATTGACATCGTCACCATTCTCAAAACCGGATGCTGAAAAGGTAAAAGATGGATTTGAATCACCATATTGTCGCTGTTTGTCATCGGCTGTCAGGACGAGCAATGCGGGATTGACGTCAATATTAGTCGAGGCATTGACGATTGAATAGGTCGCAAGATCATCGGGGGTAAAAATAACATCCAGCTGTTGACCGTTACCTGCTTGGAGGACCGTTCCCGCAGATGGCGAGTAAACGAAATTCCCTGGAACATTAGCAGTCGCATTGAGTTGAGAACCTCCAAGCGACGTACCATAAGTAATAGCATTTGGCTGGGTCCAGGACACTTCTGCTTCAGCAGGAGGCGATCCAAGCGAATTGATCCAGTCGGCAAGCAATTGGATGCCGTTTGCGTCGATTTCATTCGATCCTATAGGAGGCATTTGCTGGGAGCCGCGGATCGAGATACGCTGAAGCAACATGGAATGGGCGAGATCGCCCGGAACGATAACCTTGTTTGAAGGATCGCCTCCATTGTCAACAAGCTCGCCATTGATCAAATTAGCCGTATTCAGATCAACCGTGAAGCGAGCATCCCAGTTTCCTAAGGAAGGTCCTCCAGGTTGGTGACATTGAACACAATTCGCGTGAAGATAAGAACGAACTCGATCCTCCAGGCTATTTGACGTGTCGCCTGTGTCTTTTAAATAAGGTAAAGAGGAAGTATCTCCGACGGGCGAATCGAAATAGCCCACTTGACTGAGAGCGGAGACTTGATTTGTAGGCCCATTCCCGTAGTCGTATTCACGATTCAACTGCAATGTGTTGAACGCGAGAGCATGACCACCTTGAGAGGTATGGCATTGAAGGCACTCGGAGCGTGAAGGATAACGCCATACTTGCTCGCGGAGGACAGTCACTCCATCGGATTCGTAGATGGTTATGTTTTCATCCAATCCTGATTCGCCAATCAAATCAGCATCCGTCTGAGTATCATTCCAACGATAAGTGAAACCATGAACGCCATCGGAGTTTTTAACAAGAAACCTGGTCTCGATCCGTTTCCGAGAATTCGGATCCCCATCAATTGTCTCCAGATCGAAGTGCTTTATCCAAACAGTGCCGTTAGGAAATCCCCAGTTATCCGAACTATTAAACGAAATCGTATCACTAACACTTGGAACTGAAAACCAACGAGACTTTATAGCATGATCCGACCAGAAGGGAACGTTGATATCGTAAGGAACGATTCCAGGATTTGGAGCAAGAGAAAGCAGACTGCTAAAGGCACCGGTTTCTGAGAGCTTGTCGGGGATTGGAATTCCTGAGAGAGGAGCACTGGTCAGTTTATAGATTGTTCCGGCCCTACTTGAAATTAAAACATCTCCGCTTGAAGGGTCGTGGCCAAAAGCTGCTGGTTGGCTAGCATTTGTGAGCTGTTGAAAATCTTCCGCTTGGTCTGTGCTCTCATTATAGCGGAAGGCGAAGATTCGACCACTAAAATCTCCAAAGACGTAGTAACCAGTTAACTGGGAAATTTGATCCGCACGATACACAACGCCTCCTGTAACAGAAAAGCCTTGAGCAACACCACCTGGGATGGAATACCCATTGCTGTGGGGATACTCTAGAATCGGATCGGTCAAAGTTACAGCAGCAGGAATAGTCCCCGAAAAGGGATGCGATCCCTCTTTGTAGTTCCATCCATAATCACCACCGGATTCGATAATATTTACTTCTTCCCATGCATCCTGACCCACATCAGCACAAATTAGGATTCCAGATAAAGAATCAAATGTGAATCGCCAAGGATTACGAAAACCTACAGCAAAAAACTCGGTTCTGACACTGGAAGGATTAATGATCTGTCCATCGAATGATGTCGCCCCGATGAACGGATTGTCATTGGGAACACTATAGTAGGCCAAACCGAAACCATCTTTGTGAATGGCTGGATGATCGTTAGGCTCGAGATTCCCAGCCTTCCTATCTAAGTCTATCCTTAGAATGGCACTAAAAAAGTCTTTGTCGATGAAACGGCTATTGTTACGACTATCCCCCACGCCTCCTTCATCACCAGTTGAAATGTAAAGATAGCCATCAGGACCAAAATGAACATCGCCAGCATTATGATTTCCTTTTTCATCGTACTGAGAGATCAAGGGCTGCTCAGAACCAGCAAGGGCCTTGTTTGGATCTGATGGATCAATTTGGAAACGGGAAAGTCGATCATGACGGCCGGTCCCAGCAGGGCTGCTCGTTTCCAAAGTGTAGAAAACATAAAAGAACCCATTTGATTCCCATTCAGGATGAAACGCTAACCCAAGCAGGCCTTCCTCATTAGCGGAACTATCAACAGTAGAAGAATGATCTAGAAATAAGGTTTTGGTAGGATTGTTTACGTCATTAATTACATAAATGCGCCCATCTTGTTCTACCACAAAAAGTCGCTCACCGTTTCCTGGCTGTGTAGCTAGGGCTACTGGCTTTACGAAGCTCAATCCAGGGAAGGCATTTTCAACATCATATCCGTAGAGAGAAGGCTCTTCAGGAAGAACAAGTGTCATATTACCCTCGCGCAGTCCAAGTCCCATAGAACTTAAGCAACAACATAGGCTCAGAATGAAATAGAGGACTAGCCTGATCATACCTTCCTTCAAGATGGGCGGAAAGGTTGCTCAATCCAAATCAATTTGTAAAGAAGTTATGAATCTCCATCAGAATAGTTTCCTAAAAACCATGTTTTCTACAACTAATGCAATCCGCTGAATTGGTCGGGAAACTAGATGAGGAATTTCCAAATCTCATCAGACAAAAGAAAGAAAATCGCTTGAGTTCCCTTTCAAAGGAGAACCTCTTAGGTTGCTGCGTCTAGAAGAAACCCTAACCTACAGTGGGGGTTTCTTGGTTAGATAGAGAGTTACAATCAATGAGGTTGCCGAACAAAAGGGAAGAGCTTAAAGATTCAATCAATATTTTCCTAGAGAGATAACAGAAATCGGAATGAAAACCTACTCGAACGCCAACAGAATTTCTAGTCGCAGCATCAGATTCGGAATCTCCTTAAATGTTGCCCTCTCACTGATTACGGCCATCTTTTTCTCCGCTACAATACAGGGTCAGGGAATCCTCGCTCCAGCAAGTGGCCCGCAAACAACTAGACCTAATGCTTCTTATTTCGGCAAGCCTGCTAGCAAAACCTCAGTATCTCAGCCCATAACAGGAGGCGTAAACCCATATGCTTGGGGACCCGTTGCGGTACGCCCGGGGCTCAGCTTCAGATACATCTACGGAGATGGATTGCTTGGATCGAGAGGAGAGCAAAGGGACTCCAGTCTGCAAGAAATATCCCCCAACTTCGACTTTGAGATCGGCGAGCAATTCGACGCAAGCTACTCGCCAACCTGGCGTATTTACTCCGACGAGGCATTCAAGGACGTGGTCGACCACACAGCAAGTTTCGGGGGACAAGGATCTCCCAGTTCTTGGACTCTGGGCTTTAACCAAGATTACAGTTTCACGACACCATCTTTGATTGAGGCGGGTCGTCAGGCAGAACAAGAATCCTGGAATACGGTTCTCAATGCCTACCATGCATTCAACCGCACTTTTTACTACAACGGCTCTGCCAACCAGGATATCAGAAACGTAGAGGACTTTACGGATTCTACGCAGTGGTCTTTTGCCAACCGTCTGCATTACGCTCCTTCTACAATTATAGATTATGCTTTGAGCGGAACATACGGCTACACAGACATAGACCCAGGCCGTAACATGGAATTTCAGCAGTATACTGGCAGTGTTGCCTTAACTCCGAGCGAGAAAACTGAAATCGTTCTGGAAGCAGGCGTGGATGTAAGGAAATTCGACTTCTCGGGAGCCGAGCAATTCTCAAATCCTATCTACAACGCTTCTTTGAGATACACGCCCACCGAAGCAACAACGTTGATTGTCGCGATAGAAAAGTCACTAGATACGTCCCTATTCGAGGATACTGTTGTTGAAAAGGAAGGATTTCAAATTAATTATAGGCAACGTCTACTTGGGAAATTCAATCTAAACTTAGTCTATAGCAACCATGATTCGATCTACGCGGACGATAGAGGAGACACATCAGGAGGTCGAGATGACTCTAACGAAACGTTTGATGTTCGCCTAGGAGCGGTGCTGCTTCACAAAATCAACATGTCGGCATTTTACCGCTACAATCAAAATGAATCGAATTTACGCGGATTCGAGTTCGATAGCGATCAGGTCGGCTTTGAGGCTCGCTACCAATACTAGGCACCAAAGATAAGAACATCTAGGCCTTATCGCCAGCCTCTCTCGTGAGATATTGTCAATTCGAGAGTATCCAATAACCAAACATGTTTGTGTATATTTCGATACAGTTTTGAAAGCTAGCTGACGATTAAACGTTTAAGATAGCAAAGAGATGGGAAGCAAGCAGCAAGCAATCGACCAGATAGAGCAAAGATGGCAAAGTGTCTCGATTTTAGAATCCTTCAAACGGAGCAAGGCCTTTATCGTAGCCACCGCAATCTTAACGGTCATCTTCTCGATCCAACTGATCGATCTCGCGAAGCTATCCCTCTCATCAACACTTTATTCTCATATCATACTGCTACCCGTAGTAGCTCTTTATCTCGCTTGGCTGGAGCAAAGTGATCAATTGATCGATTCAAAGCCAAACCGATTTTTGGGTTTGTTTTTCGCTTTATGCGGTGTGGCCATTTTGGCCTGGCAATTTCTTTACGGAGGACTAAGAGAGGCCGTTTCCATTGAGGGCGAGAATGATCGATTGGCATATTTCATTCTTTCCTATGTGCTCTTGATAATCTCTAGCGCATTATTTCTGCTCGATTGGAATCGATTCAAAACACATATGTTTTCGTTTGGGATACTGCTATTCATCGTTCCGTTTCCCAGCGTGGCAAAAACAGGTATTGAAAGCTTTCTTCAATATACCTCAGCAGAGGCCGCTTATCAGCTTTTCGCACTTTCCGGGACCCCAGTGTTGCGACACAGCGACCTAATATTTGAGCTTCCGAATATAAAGCTAGAGGTAGCACCTCAATGCAGTGGTATTCGTTCCAGCTTAGTACTACTGATCGTGAGCATTGTCGCTGCCAAACTCTTCCTAACTAAAACCTGGAAACGCTGGCTTTTAGTATTATTCGTCATACCTTTAGCAATTATACGAAACGGAGTTCGTGTATTCACTATTGGACAACTTTGCACTATCAAAGGGCCTCATATGATAGATTCTTGGATACATAAGAGCGGCGGGCCCTTGTTTTTCGCCTTATCCCTGATACCCTTTTTCATTCTTTTATTGGTTTTGTGGAAATCAGAGAACAGAGGAAACAAGGTACAGCGTATCCCGGAATCCCAAACAATTATTTAAAGGATGACGGTCAACCTCCGAGTCAAAGGAGTTAGGCAAAATAGCCGAAACCAGGGTATTCTTTGCCGATTTCAAACCGAAACTGAGGTCCATGTTTGGAAGTCTTTAAAGCCAGTGAAAAAAGATAGACTTCTAAGACTTGAAACCTACCTAAGCGGAGAAGAAATCCGCCGAGCCAACCGATTCGTTTTCGAAAAAGACAGAAATAGTTTCATCAGGACACGTGGACTTCTTCGCGAAATAATCGGCGAATATTTATCTCTTAAACCTGGATCTGTTAACCTATCCGAAGAAGCTTTTGAAAAACCACGACTGATGGATTTCGAACATCGTTGGTTAAGATTCAATGTTTCGCATTCAGGAGATTACTCGCTTTTGGCGTTTGCTAAAAATCGGGAAATCGGCGTGGATCTGGAGAGGAAGAAAATTGGTATCGACTTTGATAATTTGGCAGACAGTCAGTTTTCGGAAGACGAATCCACAGGAATTCAAAAAGCAGTCCCAGCCCAAAAAGAGGCTTTGTTCTATCGCTGTTGGACGAGAAAGGAAGCATTGGTAAAAGCGACAGGAAAAGGTTTATCGATTCCGCTGAAAACTTTCACGGTTCCACTTGACGAAATACCTCCTGGTCGTCAAATCCAGCGTAAAACGATATGCTTAAATGAAACTAACTGGCAATTATACCAGCCGGAATTGATAAGCGAAGAGTATGAGTCGGCATTGGCGATCCAAGGAGAAGGTCCTGTTGAGCTTCGCTTCTTAGAAACATAACAATTAAAACATAATCGGATTCGCTAAAATGTATTCATTTATTAAATATTCTCCACTTTTGACGACACCAATATTCTTGGTCTTCCTAATAGGTTGTTCATCGTCCGATGACAAGCTCACCACGTATTTGGAGCGAGCAGCAGAGTATGAGAAATCGGGCAACTTAGATGCCGCGGAAATCGAACTGAAAAACGCCATTCGAATCGATCAGGGAAATGCCGAAGCCTTCGATATGCTTAGCAGAATCTATTTCGGACAAGGGAGTATCCGTAAATCACTGCCAGTTCTAACAAAAGCTTTGGAAATTAACCCGGAAAACGAGGAAGCCAAATGGCGAATGGCGGAAATCTCGATGACAATGGGGGACTCGAATAAGAGCCGAGATTTGGCGAAATCTATAATGATGGTAAACCCAAGCCACACAATGGCTCCTCTGATCTTCGCGAACGCATCAATACGACTAAATGAAACCGCAAACGCCAAAATTATACTTAAAGATAATAAACAATCGGAAATCAATAGCCCAAGCATCAACACCGCCCTGGGCATTCTGTTAGCTAGTGAAAAGGATTTCGAGGGAGCTCAGGCCCTATTTGATTTGGCGCTACGATCAGACCCCTTTTTCTCTCAAGCGATAATAGCTTCAAGCAACCTCCATCTTTTCCAAGGGGACATTGATAAAGCCATCAGTATTTTAGAAGAATTAGCAACAGGAGAGGAACCGGAACCCGCTGCAATACTGCGTCTCGCTAGGCTATATTTCACAAAAAAAGAGCTTAAGAAGGGCCTTGAGATGCTCCGTTTAGGAATAGAAAGACATGCAAGTCACTTTGGCATTCTTGAAACACTGGCTCAGGCTTTGGCAGACCAGAAAGAATACGCTGAGAGCGAGAAACATGTTCAAAGCATATTGAGACGAGATCCATACCACTTCAATGCAATGGTTCTCCAAGGCAAGCTTCAATTAGCAAATGGAGACGTAGAGAATGCGAAAGAAACCTTCGCTATTCTTGTGGAAATGTATCCTAAATCTGGAGATGCTTCATACAATCAAGCTCTAGCCTATCTAGCAAATCAGGAACTAGCAATGGCAATAGCTAGTCTCACTAAGACAACTACACTAGATCCGAACCATTCTGAGGCAGTCATTGCTCTTGCAGGCCTCAACGCTCGACAGGGAGACGCTCCAGGAGCGATCATTTCCCTGACAGGCCTACTTAATCGGGAACCCGCTACACACAAAGCGCGAATTCTATTAGCTCAAATACTACAAGAAGATGGACAGTATGACGATGCCCTTGCTGCCTACGAACACCTAGCTCAAAGTTTCCCAACGAATCCGCAGTTCCAAGTTCAAATCGGCGACCTATATTTGAGAAAGGGAGACGAGGCAGGAGCTAGAGAATCCTTCGCTAATGCCCTGAAACAAAACGCCTTGCACCCTACAGCCCTGGAAAGACTGATTGATCTCGACTTGCGTGCCGAAAATGGAGAGCAAGCAGCAGAACGCATCGACACGCTTCTTCAAGAGAATCAAGGGAGCCCCCTACTACACGCTTTGAAAGCCAAACAATACCTTTTCGAGAAGAATTTAGCTGAAGCGGAATCAAGTCTAAAAGAATCAATGCGGTTGCAGGCATCTGCTCCCGCTGCGAAGATGCTCTCAACTATTTACTTAAAAGAAAATCGAATTGGTGAGGCGCAGGAGATCTTGAAACAATTAGCCGAATTGAATCCAAGCGATTTCGGTTCTCAATTGATTTTGGCTTCCACTTTCGAAAAGGAAGAAAAGATGGATGAGGCCAAGGCAGTCTATGAAAAAATCCTAGAAGCCAATCCTCGATATGGTCCCGCCCTCAACAATCTTGCTTACATACTTTCTGAAGAAGGAGTCGACAACGAACGCGCTTTCGAATTAGCGAAACGGGCAAGAGAAGAATTACCAGATGATCCTAGTACAGCTGATACCCTCGGCTGGATAGCGTATAAAAATGGCGAATACGATTGGGCGGTCTCACTATTAAGCGAAAGTTCACGAAAACTGCAACATCCTGAAGTCCATTACCACTATGCGATGGCACTGCAGAAGAAAGGTGATACTGAAGAGGCTCGAACTGCGTTGAATAAAGCGATTGAACTGGGATTAGAGGAACCAAAGATCGCTGAGGCAAGGACTGCGATGGGCGAATAGCTTCGCTGAAATCCTGTTTCGATCAATGGGAGGTGCTTGATACCTCCCGCCATGCTGAAGACGTTTTAGCGAAGAATTCGCTCTAATAGAGAATTCGGCTAACCTGTTCTTTAGCAATAACTTCAGTTGATTTCTACTTCTAGGTCCTACAGTCCTTTCCTTCTTGGAAGGCTGAGTAATCCTACTCATGTAGGAATTCCAAACAGCCAAATTCTTATTAAATTATTTATAATCAATAACTTAAAATTTCATAAGCTGGTTCAATAAATTTGTGTAAATATGTCTTACGTATTTCTAATCTCAGGAATCGTGAAACAAGATTGAGTAATATCCTAACCCTTGCTGTCCAAGGACTTATGATGTGCTAGATGCCTAATACGAAATATGGCACGCCTACTGCAACACGGCAAGATGAACACTGTAAATTCCCAATAATTGGAATTAAAATCTAACTATGAAAACAATCAAAACACTTATTTGCGCTCTTTTAATCGGAGCGGTTTCGAGTAGCGCTATCGTAACTACGGAAGTAACCGGAGAAATATCATTCGCTGGTGCAGTTTCTTTTCTGGATGGAAGCGATGTAGTGGTTACCGATCTACGAGACGCAGTGAAGATCGATTTCGGCCCTAGCTTTATCACAGGTGTTAGTGGTGATTATTCCATATATACTCCTGGCGATAGCATAACCGTCTACGACTTTACTTTCGATCCTTTCCCAGTAGGTGGAGTTGATCCCCTCTGGTCAATTACGAATGATCCAACCACTTTCTTCGCTTTAACTTCACTGGTGGTTGTTGAACAGGAGGAAGACTCTCTAAAACTTAGAGGAGAGGGAATAGGCTACATGGACGGCAAGGAGCCAAACGAAGGGGGAACTTGGATTTTGACTGCAAACACTCTAGGATCCACTTTCAGCTATTCATCTACCTCTAGCGTCCCGGATAGTGGCACTACAGTTGCCATGCTTGGACTGGGATTAATTGCACTAGGAGCAACCGCTCGTCGTTTCAAGAATACGCGTAGCTAACCCTCTAAGCGTTTACAGAACTTTCCAAGCCTCGCCAGTTAATACTGGCGAGGCTTTTTCTTTGATAAGAATCCTGTATCTAACTTGAGATCTTTCCCATTGCGCAAAAAGAAAGGGGGTTAGAGAGTAAGCATGGAGATGTCTTATTTAATAATTTTCGCCTTCTCAAGCGCCCTGCTGTGCGTCGTCTTCGCCATGACAGCCATTATTCCAAATTGGAAATCATGGGCCCGAACCAGCTTTGCTGCGGCATTAATTTTTATGGGAGGAGAAAGTCTTGCGTCTGGATTTGGAATTCAGGCGGCACAGCTTGAGCAGTCTATTCATTGGCAAAAACTGAAGCTAATCTCGATGAGTTTTCTCCCTGCCCTATGGTTGACTTTCGGCTTAACCTATGCCCGCGGCGAAGCTAAAAAATTTCTAAGAAAATGGAATTTTGCTCTCATTGCAGCGCTTTTGTCTCCGTGCACAGCAATCGTGTCTATGCAGAGCGGACTAGTTCAGGTTGAAGTAGACTCAACGATACCTCAAACGCTCATCTTAAGTCTAGGCTGGTCAGGAAAAACCGTACACTTATTCGTAGTTATTGGAGCAATCGCTACGATAATGTGTTTGGAAAGGACTTTTCGATCGGCAGTCGGTACGATGCGATGGAAAGTCAAATTTATGCTCCTCGGACTAGGCACTATGTTGGTCGTCCGAGTCTATACAAGCAGTCAGACGCTCTTGTATGGAAGTCTCGACTACAGACTCGACACGCTGAATTCGATAGGGCTGCTTCTTGGAGCTTTACTAATACTTCGCTCGATGCTTCGAAAAGGTCACTTCGAGATTGAAATATATCCTTCACAAGCAGTCCTCCAGAATTCATTTACAATACTAATTGCCGGCCTTTATCTGTTTTTCGTAGGTGTCTTGGCAAAGGCTGTCAGCTATATTGGAGGCGACGTAGCTTTCCCACTGAAAGCTTTAGGATTGCTCGTTGCTTTGGTCGCCCTCGGTCTCCTTCTACAGTCTGACAACTTTAGACTGAGGACCCGACAATTCGTCAGCCGAAATTTCAACCGACCGATGTATGACTATCGTGAAGTTTGGAGACGATTTTCAGAACAGCTATCTGCCCAAATAGATCCGAATCAAATCACCAATGCGCTAGCAAATCTGATTGCAGAAATTTTCCAGGCGTTATCGGTTTCAATCTGGATATTCAAAGAGCGCTCGGACGCCCTTGTGTTATCAGCAAGCACAGGATCTGATCCAAGCATTAGATCGACTGAGTGGAAAGATCGATCAAAGGTTAGCGAAATGCAGAACGCGTTTTCAACAAGTAGCGCACCGATTTACCTGGATGAAAGCAAAGAGGACTGGGCAAGCGATTTTGCCGAACAAAATCCAAAACAATTTCCTGAAAAGGGAGGTTCAAGGCTAGTCATACCCATGAAGAGCAGAGAAGCTCTGCAGGGCGTGATTGTTGTCAGTGATAGAGTGAATGGCATGCCATTTACTACACAGGAATTCGATATTCTTACGAGCGTTGCTAGTCACACTGCTTCAAGCCTTCAAAACGCTCAACTTTCACAGAAGCTAATTGAAACCAAGGAGATGGAAGCGTTTCAGACAATGGCAACTTTCTTCGTGCACGATCTCAAAAACGCAGCCTCAACCATAAATTTAATGGTCAAAAATCTCCCAGTACACTGGGAAAACGAGGATTTTCGAAAAGATGCGCTTCGAGGAATTGCTAAAACGGGAAATCGAATTGGAAAAATCATCGAGAAATTAAGCTCAATCCAAGGAGATCTTGATCTCGTGGTACGCCCAGTTCAAGTAAGCGATGTAGTAAACTCAGCATTGCGGAGATGCGTTATTCCAGACAGGATAGAGCTAAGTGTCAGTCACAAAGAACTATCAACCATCTGTCAGCTCGATGCGAATCTAGTCGAGAGCGTATTTACGAATCTAGTTCTCAATGCGACTGAAGCGATCGCTCAAAATGGCTCCATTCACATATCGATAAATGAGCGGGAAAAGGCCGTGTATATAGAAATCAAGGACAATGGCTGCGGAATGAGCCAAGATTTCCTTAAAAAGGAGCTATTTAAGCCGTTTAAAACTACCAAGAAAACAGGTCTTGGCATAGGCATGTTTCAATCGAAAATGATCGTAGAAGCCCATAAAGGAGAAATTCTGGTAGAGAGTGAAATTGGAAAAGGAACGACCTTCACCGTAACTTTTCCGACAATCAAACAGCCAACATGCCGGGGATAGTTAACCAATAGAAAAAGTCGATGCCCACGAAATTCCCAACTAAGTTGAAAAAAAATCTTCTCGGATGAAACCCTCGCTACTTATAGTCGATGACGATGAGGACATTCGCTCTCAAATGCAATGGGCTCTCTCTACAAACTACACGATTCTCACAGCAAGCGATAGGAAGTCGGCTACCGAGGAATTCGCTAAGTCGAAGAGCCAGGTAGTTCTCCTTGATCTCGGACTGCCTCCAAATCCTAATTCACCTGAGGAAGGCCTATCTACAATGTCTGACATCTTGGCAATCGATGCCAGTGCAAAGGTGATTATCATTTCCGGCCAGGGAGAGCGCGAAAACGCAGTGCGAGCAATCGGAGAAGGAGCGTATGACTTCATTGGGAAACCAGTAGAAATCGAAACTCTGGAAATAATGCTGAAACGCTGTTTTTACTTAGTATCATTGGAGTCTGAATACAATAGTATTCGCGATCAGTTCATTGATAGCTCATTCGAAGGAATGCTCGGAACAAGTGAAAATATGTTGAAGGTTTTCGAATCGATTCGAAAAGTTGCTACTACCGAAGCCCCTGTCATGATTCTAGGCGAAAGCGGTACAGGAAAGGAAATGGCCGCCAAAGCCATTCATCAAAGATCGTCACGAAAAGAAGGCCCCTTTGTAGCGATTAACTGCAGCGCTATTCCGGAGACGCTACTGGAAAGCGAGCTATTTGGCCACGAAAAAGGATCCTTCACTGGGGCGGATTCCCAAAGAATTGGAAAAATCGAGCAAGCCAATGATGGCACCCTTTTTCTCGACGAAATCGGGGAAGTGCCCCTCTCGGTGCAAGTAAAACTGCTTAGATTCCTCCAAGAACAGTACATCGAGAGAGTCGGTGGGCGAGTGCAGATTGGCGTTAATGCGAGAGTCATTGCGGCCACAAACGCCGACCTTAAGAAAAGCATGAATGATGGAAGTTTTCGAGAAGACTTCTATTATCGCCTTTCTGTAGTTGAAATTTTGCTACCGAGCCTTAGAAACCGTGAAAACGACGTTGATTTAATATCTAAAGCAATTCTGCAAAGCTACGCTTCTGAAACAGGAAGAAAGGGAATTGCCTTCAGCAAGAAAGCCATAAACGCCATAAGGAAACATAGATGGCCTGGAAATGTTCGCGAGCTGCAAAACAGAATAAGACGAGCTGTCATTATGGCGGAAGGCAAGCAAATCAGCCCGGAGGATCTTGAACTCGAGAACGTTTCTTCTAATGGCAATCGAACTCTCAAGCAAGCTCGTGAAGAACTAGAACGCGAAATGATCATCAGTTCCCTAAAGAAAAATTCAGGGAAAATAAGTCCTGCAGCAGCGGAGCTCGGCATTAGCAGACCAACATTTTATGAACTAATGGATAAGCTTGGAATCGAGCGGGACAAAAAATAGCAAACTTGAGCATCTCGATAATGCAATTCAGAAAGTGAACAGACCCGACGATAGAAGCTGATGATACATACAAAATTCACTTATGGGTTTTTCACTCGACCTCATCAGCCATCCAAAAGCTTAGAGAGATAGTCAGCGTAAATAGTCTTCCCTAAAAAACGAATTCGTTCTTCTAGCTTCTCTTTAGAGAGCCAGCCATTCTCATATCCGATGCCTTCAAGGCAAGCCATCTTGAGACCCTGTCTCTCTTCAATGACTTGAACAAAGTGAGAGGCGTCCAAAAGCGATTGATGAGTGCCTGTATCCAACCAGGCAGTTCCTCTACCAAGTCGTTCGACCATAAGTTCTCCTCTTTCCAGATAGATTTTATTTAAGTCGGTTATTTCCAACTCGCCGCGATTCGAAGGCTTGATTCGCTTAGAGTGTTCCACAACCTTATCGTCATAGAAATACAAGCCTGGCACAGCGTATCGAGATTTTGGAGCTAATGGTTTTTCTTCGATGGATAGAGCCTGACTATCTTTAGAGAACTCGATCACACCATAAGCCTGCGGATTAGAGACCTGGTACCCAAAAATGGTCGCTCCTTTTCTTCGAGAGCTAGCGGATCCTATGGCCTTTAATAGATCCTGCCCATGGAAGAGATTGTCGCCTAAAACAAGCACGGCACTTGATCCCGAAAGAAAGTCTTCTCCTATTATAAATGCTTGCGCAAGGCCCTCCGGCTTGGGCTGCACGGCATAGGAAAATTGGACTCCGAAATCGGACCCATCGCCTAAAAGCCTTTGGAAAAGAGGAGTATCCTGAGGAGTAGAAATAATTAGAATCTCACGAACTCCCGACAACATTAGCGTAGAGATGGGGTAGTATATCATAGGCTTATCGTAAATAGGCATTAACTGCTTAGAAACTGCTATGGTACACGGATAGAGTCGACTTCCAGAACCACCGGCTAAAACAATACCTTTTCTATTCAATGGATTCTCCATAATCGATTGCGAATAAATACTTCACCAGATGTAATTCATATCTAAACTAGCTTTTTGGATACGTTAAATCAGGCCTTTACAAGATCGTTTATCGCTCCAATTGCCTAGAGACCATTCGATCGCTTCCTCTATCGGACGCAGAACGATACCAGCACTGCTCAATTTTTCCACGTCTAAAATACAATTCGACCGCGGAGTCTGCGCGACGCTTTTCATAAACGCTTCTTCTGATTCGAAAAATCTAAAATCTTTACGACTGACACCGCTTTTCTTGATCATATCGACAACTTGACTCGTCTTCACTGAACCGGGATTGGTGACATTGTAAATGCCATACGGAACCCTGTTTTCAATGCAGTCCAGACAGGCCCGAACAAAATCATCCAGTTGACTTAGCGAATTTCGAGCTTCAAGCAAAGTTTTGTAATTAAGAAGTTTTGAAAGATAATTTCGAGCACAATCAATCTCTCCAAATGGTATCCGCAAACGCCATACATAGCCTGAGGGAGAAGATTCGTGTTTCCATGAGAGGCCACCAGAGATGTTTTTTTCTTCTCTCCAGCCAAGAGCCCTTTCCCCAAGAGCTTTCGTTCCGCTGTAAAACGAGGAAGGCGGTCGAGAAAACGTGAAATTCGGAGCATCGGATTCTTTCCAGCCTCCACCTCCAGGACGCTCTCCAGAATAGATACAGCCACTCGAGACATGTCCCCAAACGATTCCGATAGATTCGCATATTTCACGGATTGCAGCTGGCAGGACTGCATTTCCATTTAGGCAATCGGCTTTAGAAAGTTCGCATGCATCCACATTCGGTTTACCAGTATAGCCTGCGCAATTGAGTACGAATGAGACTTTCGACTTCTTTAAATCCCGAATCAGATTTGAACGTCTATCAAATACAAACGATTTCCAATCACCCGCCTTCCAAGAAACAGACCTGAGAGTGAGGTATTTCTGAAACTGCGTTCCAATGTATCCGTTGCTGCCGAGTAAGAGGATCATAAGAGCCACTTATCAAAGAAGCATAGATTAAGGCTGATGAAAGGAGAAAATCTTTAGTCCCAAGGAGAACGGAGAATTATTAGAACCAGGAAACCTTGAGCGGAACCTCAACGATATCTCGATGCTCGAGGTAGAAAGGTTCGCTGGCTTTGCCAGAAAGAACCTTGCGAATGTTCAACACATAGTGGGTGTAGCGGCCATTCACGATTCGCGTCACTTTCACTTTGTTGAGATTTGCCGTATTTGGATCGAATCCTCCGGCCTCCATTATTGCCTCAAGGACGGTGATACGCTGATTCGGGTTTATTGGACCCGGATTGAGAACAGCTCCCGAGACGGAAACCTGGTAAGACGATTCAACGACAGTAACCGTTACCTCTTTCGAAACCAGTTGAGGCTCGTAGAGCTTCATAAGCTCAGCCTCCAATTCAACGGGAGTTTTACTGATTGCCACGTGCTCGCCGATTAGTGGCAGCGATATCTTTCCGTCTCGACGGATTTTCTGCTGGGTATTTAGCTCAACCGCGCCAGGGAATGTTACGTTAATTACATCTCCCTCCATTAGCTTTAAAGGAGGTGGTTCGCCAAGCCCGGAACGGCTTTCAGTCTTTCCCCAAAGAAGGCTAAACCCTTGGAGTAGAAGGAGAGTAAAAGCGAAAGCCAAGAGACGTGACTTTGGAGAACGTTGCATGAAATTTGCTTCGGCCATAACGTTTATTTCTTAAACTAACTTCTACAACATTTAAATGCGATGGAAGTAGGACTTAAGAGATCGGCTAGATTCCCGCCTGTTCCATTGGAACATCGTACAATTCCAAGAGAACCTTTCCCGATTCGCCCAATTCATCGGAAATGATGCCCCCATAAAACCCCTGATCAAAGACTTGGGACAAGGCAGAGCTCCCAGACTCAACAGCTAAAGGAAAAGCGCCAACGAGCTGCGATAGACTAACGATTTCTTCTACATTCTCATCCCAATCATCGTTTGAAGTTGTCGGAATTCCATTTCTAGTGAGATTAATAAAGGGATCGGCAATCCAGTTATCATCTTCTCCAACAGCATTTTCCAGACCCGAAGCTCGAATGAGAAGCTCCTTTTCTTCAGCACCTTCAATTACAAAACCGACAATGAGTACATCCTCGCCTTCATCGATGAAATTTCTAGACGAGATATTCGCTATACGAGCACTGGTTGGGCGGCCTAATATGGCATCCAAATCATAGGCTTCGAGCAGGAAAGTCTTACCAGATTCTCCTACATTTTCATAGATAAGCGCGTAGATTCCTGGAGATAGGTCAACAAATAAAGCAGCGTCCTTTGAGCCTTCACTCAATTGGTAGGCCCCAGCTTCCTGCATGTAGAAGCTTAATAGAGCTGAATTATTGGAAAAATGCCAATCGTCGTTACTGGCGATAGAGGGGAAACCAAACTCTTGATCCAGTTTTCGCAGCGTCAATTTCGGATCAGAAACAGGGCTGGAAATACCTTGGATAGAGGGGCCAATACCACGAAATAGAAACCGCTTGCTTCCCTCGCCTGTGATAACGAGCCCAAGCAACATAGATCGGCTGACAGGATCTATTCTTCCTCTAACTGAAATATTGGCTAAACCTTCAATATCGGAGGAGCCTTCATCGTTTTTAGGCTGAGAAATTAGCGTAACCGATTGACTGTTAATCACATCAGCAGAATTGGAATCAGAGGTTAATCGAGCCCAATAACTGCGAGTCCCTGTAAAACCCGAAGGCGTAAGAGATGAACCAGTTGCATTTTCAATGGGAATGGACGCGTCTCCTGTGATCCCCAAATACCACTGGATAGTATAGCCTTCAGGGACTTCGGCCAATTTGATCAAATTAGCAGATAGTCCGCTACCATTCGGATCATAAGAATCCAATATTGTCGCGGATCTCAGCTTTTCGTTTCCAGAAGCTAAACTCAAATTAGCTACAGTAATGGATGTGAAACCAGATCTCCCAACAAGATTCCAAGCACAGACTCGATAAGAATAAACATCCGAGGCGGGAGGGCCTTCAACTACCATAGAAGTCTCATCGATACCCGTTTCGCCAATAAGCTCGTAATCGACCCCATCGGCAGATCTCTCGACGAGGAATCCGCACTCATTTTCTGAATTATCGGTCCAGTTTAACGTGAGGGAAGAACCATGAGTAATAAACGGCGCCAGAAGCGAAATGAACACTATCCACCCAAAGTTCGAATGGGTTCTCCGCTGGTATTTTTTCTTAACAATATCGCCCATCATGTCCTGACAACAAAGTCTTCAATTTGGCACTAACCAAAGGATCGCCAAATTACAGGTTGGACACCTTCCAAGAAAGCACAAAGCCAACACTTAACTGAAAGTTAATGGAAAGCAGTATGGCTAAACTCAGTCTAAGACTTAGGTAAGAAAACAGAATAGGTGCCAGACTCGCTATAAAGCCTCGTAAACCTCGATTAGAACAATTCCGCTCATACCGTCAGAACTCGAAGCGAGCGCCCCATAGATGCCGGGGGTTAGCCATAAAACAAGGGCGGAGCTTTTCGAGCCAGGAGCCAAGCTAGTCGCTCCAACGATTTCAGTAACCGAAGAAACAACACCGCCAAAGTCATTCCAGTCATCATTGGCAGCAACAATCTGAGATCCTTTGAAAACTTGAAGCAACGGATTCCTCAATGCGTCTTGAACCCCCTGATTGATTAACTCGGTGCCTACAGCTCTAACCAGAACTCGCTTCATTTCCGTTCCGGTAACCACAAAACCGGCTATTATCACGTTTTCATCCGAGCCAACGTTGGCTCTCATCGAAATGTTCGAGAGGCTGGCTGAACCAATCTCTCCCGAGACAGCATCAACATCAAAGATCTCAACTAACGCCGTCCCGCCACCCATAGAAGATCCTGCAAGCTGGGCTCCATAGACCCCCACAGGAAGATGTAGCAGCATAGCCGCGTCGCCACTCTCAGGCCCAAGAGTGTAAGCTCCCATAAGATTTGAAACCGAAACGATTTCAGACGCGTTGACAGCTCTCCACCAATCTTCGTTCGATCCGATCAAAGAAAACTGACTCGTTCCTGAAAGACGAAACAAATTCATCGAAATATCTTCAACAGGATTGGAAACACCTTGCTGCGACAATGAGGGACCTAAAGCTCTTAACAAAACCCTTTTACTCCCAGTACCCGAGATCACAAAGCCGGCAACCAAACCAGAGTTGCCCTCCTCCATTTGGGCTCTCAAGGATACATTGCTTAACCTTTCCAAAGTACTGGAACGGTCATTTGAAACGATTATCTGAACGGACTCGCTTGATATCGCAGCAAAAGGATTTCCAGCTGAGTCCTGCGAAGACACCTCAACCCAAAAAGAAGCATCTTCCGTTAAAGGTGGCGTGTTTAGAATCGAGAAACTCGCTCCACTTATCGGATTACTTTTGTCTCCGCTCTCACCTGCATACCATTGGTATACGAGATTAGAACCACTCGCCTCCACGAACAAAGTAACGCTTTCGTTGATCAAGGCGTTCTGACCAATCGGCGCTAAGTCGATTGAAGCTGGTTGAACAACTTCAAGACTGCCTATTGAGCTGAATACAGTTCCTTCGGAATTGAAAACTCTCACTCGATAATCGCCAGCATTGGCAGAAGAAACGTTTCCGAGAAATAAGTCAGGCGAAGTCTCGCCAGTCAACGGCGAGCCATTGAATAGCCATTGATAGGAGGCTGCAGGATTCGAGAATGCGGAAATCGAAAATGAAGCAGAGTCCCCAGATAAGACACTCAAGGCCACAGGATGCTCGGTTATCACCGGTCTCGATTCGGCTTCTTCAACAGTTAATGTAAAACTGCTTTCCGTTTCCTCTTCACCATCGCTGACAGTCAGAGAAATCGAAAACGTCCCGAAGAATAGGGGCTCCAAATCAAATTCGACCTTTCGATTTGAGGAGACGCCCGAAACGGAAAGGGAAGTACTCGCAACGGCCTGCTGATTGGATGAGCTTGCGGTCACCTCTAAACTACTGCTAATCGAATCAGGATCCCAGATGGTAAATCCAAACGATAGGGACTGGGAACCTTGTGAGACAGTTTGATCCGAAACTTGTGTGATCGTAGGAGGACTATTCGAACCGGAGCTACTGCCTCCACCTCCACTGCTTCCTGCATCCGAACTTCCACCAGAAGGCGGTGGCGAACCTGAACTTCCTCCAGTTGAACTGGTTGAAGCAATGGCACTGTCCGCATTCGTGTAACCAGAGTGTCCTGCCGAATTGAAAGCCCTGACTCTGTACCAATAGCGAACGGAATCCGTAAGTCCTTGATCGATATAACTAGTCCGGTTAGGATCGACAGTATCAATCAAAGAAAAAGAAGAGCCATCTGTAGATCTTTCAATGCGGAAGCCACTCTCGTTGTTTGAATTATCCCTCCACGTCAGCCTTAGTTCAGCTGCATGTGAAATCATCGCATCGTCTAGTCCAAATAATAACAGGATAAGCAAAGGACAGATTTTTCTTATGTAAAATATTGATGAACAACATCTTAAAAAATAACAGACCATTGAAAAGATTTTGAATCTTGTACTCAATATTTCACTACATTCTACAAGACCGGTAACAATTGCTCCTCCAGTATTCATATCATAGAAGTAAGACAAGATGCTTCGAAAGACGTAGTTCTCCAGTACATACAGTCATCTCGATCATAAAGCTTCGCTTGGAAGCGATAGATCCAAAGATCATCAATCATTGCCAGGTTGAAAGGGTCCGTCTTAAAGCGCAGGAGAAAGCTTCAAGTCAACCTCTGCGAATGAAATGTGAATAACTTTTCAGGCATGAATAGATCGGATTTTAATCCTGGATGCCAGAACCCATTTGTAGCCAAACATTAACGGATATTGGAGTCAAATTGGCTGCTGTAATCTTTGATTTCGGTTCTCATTCCATTAAACCTGAAAAAGGGAATCATCTATTGCTAGGCATAAAAACATTTAGAAAAATGTCCGAAATTTGTAACTAAAAATTCGATACAGAATTCTGTCTCCAGGCAGTCGGCTTCAGCATTCCAGCATGTCTATCAATGGCGTTTTGAGCAATTGTGCCAAAGAGACTAAAAATAGGAAAATTCCTAGATCGGAAAAATGAGGAACGGGTAGTTACTCTATTGAAAGTCTCAATTTACCTTAATTTTACGCTAGACAATGTTATTCAGAGGCTTTCAATGATAAGTCGTTACCCTATTATTTATTCCCTATAAAATTTAAATAAGACCGAATTCTCCTCTATTCTCATCTTCTCAAAGTACCTCTCTTGTATGTGAGCTTACGCTCGATTTTTTGGGCTCAAAACGCCTTTTAACGTACCAACTCTGCAATCTCCACTGGATGATTGTCCCCAGTAAAGCTCGATTTGCCTGAATCCTAAACCCACACCTCCTTATGAAGTCCAAACTTGTAACAATCACTGTAACACACCTTCTTTTGATCCTTTTCAGCCAGTCACCGTCATTGGCAATGCCTATGACAAGCATTTCACCCTGGATAAACGAATTTCACTACGATAATGACGGAGCTGATACGAATGAATTTGTTGAAATAGCAGGCGAAGCAGGGACTGATCTGACAGGATTCAGTCTACTTTTTTATAATGGAAGTAATGGGGCTAGCTACGGCACCATTGATCTTTCCGGAATCATCACCGATCAATCCAATGGATTTGGAGTTTTGGAATTCCCCCGAGCTGGGATACAAAATGGATCCCCCGATGGGATAGCCTTAATTGATGGAACTTCGGTTCTTGAATTCCTGAGCTACGAAGGGTCATTCACGGCCGTTAACGGTCTAGCAAATGGAATGACGAGTACAGACATTGGCGTTTCCGAACTAAGCTCAACTGCTTTGGGACTCTCGCTTCAGCTAATTGGAACAGGATCAACAGCTGCCGATTTTAGTTGGACTGGGCCTGCAACGGAATCAGGAGGAAGTATAAATAACGGTCAGTTTTTCGTTGCGGTTCAAAAAGGGGTAACCAGCTCTGTTCCCGACTTTGGGAGGACTTTCATCCTGTTGGCATTCTCGACGATTAGCTTAGCGGTAATTAAGCATGGAAAGATGAGGGTTGAGAGGAGATAGACTCTCTAAATAGCTTTCCTTCCTTCAAGCGCTCGCCTAAACCGGCGAGCGTTTTCTTATTTGAAAATCTTACGAGTAAAACCGAACTGATTTTGCTTGGCTAAATGGTTGCCAGTAAGAAATTAACTTCCATTTTCCGAGATCCAGGGACGAGACATAAGCCCAAAAAAAAGATGCCAAACACTCCCCGATAAAACATGCCCAACCAGCGCCCAAACATTCTCCTCATCACGACAGATCAGCAGCGTTTCGATACGATCCACTGCCGGGGAAATGGCTCAATATTCACTCCACACCTCAACTATTTGTCACGGACGGGGATAACTTTCACCAATGCCTACGCGGACTGCCCTATATGCATGCCCTCCAGAGCAACCATCATGTCCGGAAAACATGGTTACAAACAGGGTTTCGTTGATAACGGAAAAAGCAATGTAATAGACTCAGATCATTCCATGCCTGGCATCTTAACCAAAGTCGGGTATCAGACTCGAGCTATTGGTAAAATGCATTTTGCACCGCCTCGAAATCACAACGGCTTCGAGCACATGGAGATATTGAACGACTACTACCGATGGATGGACAGAGATCATCGAGCTCATGTACCCATGGATCATGGTATCGCTCAAAACGAACTCGAGCCCACCATGTCGACTGTCCCTGAACACCTAAGCCTAACACGCTGGATAATCGATCGCTCAGTGGAGTTTTTGGATACACGAGACCCAACTCGACCCTTCTTTCTCTGGACGAGCATAACAAAACCGCACCCTCCTTTGGATCCTGATAAAAAGTATTGGGATATCTATGACGGTATAGACCTCCCAGAACCCATCTACGGTGATTGGTCTGAAAATGTGGAAGATATTCCAGAGAGTCTCCTAGAATCCTCTAAACTTTTCACAGACGCCCAGGATTTCTCCAAACAGCAATTGAGAAATATCAGACGAGCCTATTACGCCTGCATTTCTCAATTGGACTACAATCTTGGATACTTGATTGCCTACATGAAAGAGAAGGGGTTGATGGATGACGCCTTGATCATCTTCACTTCGGACCATGGCGAAATGTTGGGAGATCATCACATGGGCTTCAAGTCGGTCTTCCTCGAAGGGTCAGCCCATGTGCCCATGATAATGAGACCACCCAAGGACCATCCGCTTTCCGAAGAAGCTGGCACCTCATGCGAGGAAATCGTGTGCCTGGCCGACCTGATACCTACTTTCGCTACGGCCGCCGGAATCGAGCTATCCGACGAAGGGGAATACGATGGAATTGATCTCACCTCCATAGCATCTGGAGAAAAGAAACGTGAAAAGCTAGCAGGCTCCTGTGGCAACCAGTATCACATGCTACTAAAAGATGGATACAAATACCATTTCTCCATCAAGGGAGGAGACGAACTCCTCTTCGATTTAGAAAAAGATCCCTACGAGCAGAAAAATCTAGCCAATCTTCCTGAGTTTGCGGATCGAAAATTAGAACTAAGAGCCGAACTCGTAGATTCTTTGCGAGAGTCGAATTTTGAATACGTAGTAGATGGAGATCTTGCTACGTCAGAATGGAAACCTAATAGGAAAAAGAATCCCGGGTTCCACACAAGACATTGGCCAAGCGATCTAACCCACTAATCAGGATTTTTCGCTTTTATTGATAAGGGAGTTCCCACTCAGCCATTCGCCGGCAATGAGTACGGACTTGGGAGCGGCAGGATCTCCACGCTGATTCAAGTTCAGTTGTTCAACTATCAGCTCAATCAAGGTCGCCCCTACACGTTCAAAACTGTGATTGTATCCACAGTACTTATCCTTTGATATCAGGCTTCTCTTGGGAAAATTAAGGAGAGCCACCCCGAGGTCCTCAGGTATCCCAATCCCCTTCCCTAGCAGAAGTTCACAGATCTCGTATTCAGTCAGAATTACATCCGGTTTACGCTTTCCTAGCCATCCTGGAATTTCATCCATAGTGTCGTCTTCATACAGATAAAAAGGTGGAACGTTACCAGGATCGCGAAGATTCATCGCTCCCAGAAAGGCGCTCAACCTGCGTCGTTCCAAAACGATTTCCACCGTTTTTCGGAGAGCTAACCCGATACGGCGATAACCGAGCGCCCAAACTTCAGATACAAGCGTCTGCATCATGGAATGGACATCGCTCATCGTTCGGTTTGGCGTAAATGGAAGGTTTGAGAATTGGCTGGCCGCAATTGCGAAACGAGACCAGTCAATCTCGTCAGACATTGGCATCACGCCCGTTTGAGCGAAGAGCAAACCCTCGATGCCTCGATTGACCAGGATCTGATTCAGTCGAACCTGACTAATTTCATCATCCTTGAAATTATGATACTCGAGACTGTATCCAAGCGATTCAGCCCTATCGCTTGCGCCCCGATACATTCGGATCAGGTTGTAATGTCTTTCCTCCTGCAAAAATTCCGATTTTGGCCAACGGGAGAGAAAAGCAATCGCGGCTCTAGGGCGAACTTTCTTGATCGCCCTCAAGTAGCTCATATGGGCTGAAACCATCGGATTAGGGCGATAGCCCATCTCCACGGCGATCGCCTCAATGCGTTTGCGAGTGGATTCTCGGATACGAGACGACCTCCTCAAAGCCAAAGACACGGTCATTCGGGAAACGCCAGCCCGATCGGCGATGTCTTGCAGCGTTGGAATGGATTCGGAATCTTTCAATCGTTTGCGGTCCTTGAAAAGGAGACTGATTTACCCGTAGAAAAATCAATCGAGCAACTAATAATTTTCAACATTAGAAGAGGAAAGAAGAGCCGCCGTTCAGCCTTTAGAATAGCCAGTAGACTCCAATGAAAGCTAAAACGAAAACGAGATACCATAAAACGTATTTCTGGTACCATGGTCTACCGGTTTCAGCCTTGCGATCCTTGATCAACTCTAGAATCGCCAATTGTTCGTTACTTGGAGCTGGCGTCAAGTAGCTCACAATCAACAATATCGAGGAATAGAGAAAAAAGAGGACGAATATCAGATGGTAGAAATTCGTGCCCACGATGATATCAGGAAGCATCGCCCTCACTGCTTCGATTGAGGTCAGGACCACATAGGATACCCCAATCAGAAATCCGACAGACATCGTAGCAACCGCTCCGTATTCGTTCACTCTTCTTGAAAATCGTCCGAAAAGAAAACAAACGCCGATAGGAGTAAGCATAAAACTGCTAATCTTAAGCACGATGGGAAAAATAAGATCTGCCAGCCCTCCGATAAGAGGAGCGACGACTATCGAGAATGCCAATACAAAACCCGCTGAGATCCTTCCCACCAGCAAGGCCTGCTTCTCCGTCGAGGACTTACGGAAGCTCGGATAGATATCCATCGCTACGATACTGCTAACCGCCATGACCCCTGAATCCGAGCTAGACATGAGAGCTGCGATTACGCCCGCCATCACCAGTCCGGAAATTCCCATAGGCAAAAGCCTATCGACCATCACTGCAAAGGAGGCGTCTGGATTTATGCCTGGAAAAAGCTGAGCAGCCAGAATGCCTGGAAATACGATTATGAATACGGCTAGCATCTTTAGAAAGCTCGCTAGCAGCATTCCGCATTGAGCATTATAAGTGTCCTTAGCTCCCAGGACTCTTTGCAGAAGCCCCGAATTCGAGGTAGACCAGAATATCAAATGAACGATCACTCCGGTCACCAGCACAGTCCAAGGCAGCCTGGGATGGTCGCTAGGCAGTATCAACTCAAGATGGCTTGCAGCAAGATCTGGATTCAATCCGCTGCCCTCGATAAACACCCGATAGCAGCCAACCGCAAGAACGACCAGACCTCCACCAATGAGAATGATCCCCTGTATCAAATCAGTAAATACAACAGAAGTAAGGCCTCCAATCAGCGCGTAAAGCGCTACCGTACCTCCCGTGATCAGACACACCAGCCAAAGATAGCTCTCATCGATATCGAAGATCTGCAGGACGACCAGTCCTCCCGCATACAGAGGGATGGGACTCGATAAAGTAGACTGCGCCACGTAAATGAACCCCAGCAGCAGCTTCGCTCTGCTGCCATAGCGCCTTTTTAGGAACTCCGGCAGCGTGTAGATTCTCGCCTTCAAGTAGAGCGGAATTATTATCAGGGCGGACATGCCCAGACATAGCCCGCCGATCAGTTGAAAGTTGGCTGCAGCAATTCCCGTTTTGTAGGCAAAGCCGGACTGACCGACAAACTGCGTGCTCGATATGTTGGTAGCGAAAAGCGAGAAGCCAATCAGCAGCCAGGAAAATTTACGCCCGCCCAGAAAGAAGCCTTCTTTCGAGGCGTTTTGCCGACGGCCGATCCAGATACCCAAGCCCGTGACCGCCAGCAAATAGCAAATCACAACGACAATATCGACTATCGTCTTCGTACTCATTTTCCAATGATGAAGCTAGCGACGAAGGAAAAGGAGCGGCAACCGAAAAGGGAGCACGACTTAATGCGCGTGCTCCCTGCACAGTATCCTTTTACACTCGATCTAGGATGCTGTTGCAAAACTAGAACCTGAACGAATTCGTCCAACGGATCAGTCGAGGGTTTTGGGCAGGACGGGCATTCCAAGGGATGCCGTCTGCAAAGCGTGGCAGAGTACTGACATCGAATTCGTCTAAAACATTCTGGATATTGATCTGCGAACGCCAGGTCACCCTGTCGTTCAATTTTTTCGTGTATCCAAAAATCAGATCAACTAGAAACTGGTCAGGCAGACTATGAAGTTGTCGTCCTCCACTGGTGTTGTACCAGAAAGCTCGACTGCCAGACTTCCAGCGCGTTGTAGCTCCAGCCATGAAACCGTTCATTAGACCTTCCGTCCATTCGTAAATGCCCGTCATCGTGAGCGAATCCACATAGTAGCCTGTAGTGGCTTCTCCACCACGGCGAGCTATCACATCAGGAGCGCTCCAGCCTAGCTGATGCTCGGAAATGGGAAGGTTCAGATTTCCAGTACCAATGCTTCTTCCATCCGCATTCTGAATGGCGACCAGACCTCCGAATGTGACTAAGGCACCGGGATTGTTGAATTCAGCCAATCCCAGTCCTCCGGAAGTCGGATTAACGGTAATCGTATAGAAGCCATTGTTTGGATCGGTACCCGCCAACATCGCGACAGATAGAGGGATTTCACCTGATCCGGAATCGGCAGGATCGTTCAAAACCATCACTGGACTGCCATCAGAAAAAGCGACTACCTCCTGACCTCCGACGATCGCGGTATGGAACTGATCGTTGTACCGATGTGGATACAAGACATCGGACCCGTCGGTACCATCGGAATGAGCATAGCTCAGACGCACTCGAAAATTCTCCGTCGGCTTGGCAACGATCATCAACTCATAACCGTCTGAAAGGCGGTCGAAGTTAATCCCATTATTGCCCAGCTTTCCGCCATTTAGTTCCGATCTAGGCGAAATGTTTTCATTGATCGAGTTATTGACCGTAGCGGGCTCGTTCTTCGACTTGGAATCGTAGATGGCAAACGAGCCGGTGATCTGGCCCTCGTTGAAATTGAACTTTATACCATATTCATCGCCCTCGCCATTGCCAGGGCTGACGAGGTTATCAAGGGGATCCTTGGTCTGAATCGGAGGCAGGTAAGTATCCGAAGTGCCGCCAAACAAACTCCAAGTGTCGTCTAGGTGGATGACGATTCCGGCGTTGCGGGAGTATTCCTGCACATCGAAGGCCACAACTTTGGCAAGATCGGCAAAGTCGTATTTGTCACGACGAATTCCATACAGCGTATCAACACGACCGCCGAACCAGCTCGCAAACCAAGTGGCAAACAGTCCTTGCTCTTCGATCTCTTCGAATCGATAGCCGCCACCTGGCCAAAAATTAAGACCGAATGGATTGGTAGCAGTTACGGGAAAGATATCACGGATACGACGGTGATCGCGGCGATACTGATTACCCGAGCTATCGGTGATCACTTCATCAAGAATGCTGAAAGGAGCTCCAAAACTTCCATTCTCGATACTGGCGAACGATGCCGGGAAAGGAACGCGACCCGCGTTGAAGTTGTTTCGGACGCCATTTGGAAAATCGAACTCTCCGTTGGCATTCAAACGATAGTACATCCATGGCTGGAATTCACGATTCGTTCGCTTCTCTTCGCCACCAATCGTTATAGTATTCTTCAGCTTGCCTTCGAAAAGATCGAATTGAGCGGTAGCATTGCCACGGAAACCATTCTGATTGAGACGATCCAGCCATTGCAAAGGCTGATAGCGAATTGCCCAGTCGCCTGTCGGATTGTTGTCCGGATGACGCAGATCGCCGGCAAAGTTGAATTGAGGATTCAAGGACTGGCCTTGCATGTTCTCGAACTTGTTATCCGCGTAGAGCAACTGCACCGAAAGCCAATCGGTCAAACTAGACTCGATTGTAATAGCCTGATACTTTTCTTGCGGATTGGACTGGCGGATGTTGCCCTCAATAGAATTGGCGTTGTCGAAAGAGAAAAAGTCGGAAATCAGATTGTCGGCTCGCCCATCGTTTACCAAGACGTTGAGAGGAGTATTGTTTAGAACGCCAAGCGCCCCTTGCTGAGCGCCCGAAAGTCCGCGAATGACCACGCTATTCGTAGCATCGGTAGAAACGCCCGAATGACTCTGGTATTCGAATTTCAATGTCGTACGGTCGTTTAGCTGAAAACCGAGATTAGCAAAGACGCCATTGCTTTCCTCTTCAATGCCATCGCGCCAGGTTTCGGTCTCATCGTCCATTAGACCCGCCCGAAGAGCGACGGGCATACCGCCGAGATTCAAAGCGTAATTGATGTCGATCTCATTGCGAATCGATCCTTCATCATCGACTCGAATTTTATACTCGTAGCTATTCTCGCCGAAAATCGGTTGCTTGGTGGTGACCACAATGGCCCCAGCTGCCGTTCCGGAACCGTAAAGCAAAGCCTGAGGACCGCGGATTATCTCGAAACGGTTCATCGAGTAGCTTTGCGATCCGCTGGTGTTGCTGGCGAAACCAAGAAAGCCGTTACGGCGAATGCCACCCGTTCCCAGGCCTCTCAAAGTGAAAAAAGTGGTGGGATTTTGACGATCGCCCGCCAAGTCTCCAAAGAAATCCGAAGATGCTCCACTGGCAGCGTAATTAACACCAGCTCCAGCAACGTAATTCCTTAAAAGATCGACATCACTGGTAGCCGAAATGTCGTTCAACAAGGCCTGAGTCATGATATCTGCCGTAATTGGCAGCTTATCCATGGTTGTCCGAACGCCGGTGATTGAAGTAGTGTTTACAGCTTCGTAGCTATCCGACGGATCCGCTTCGACCACGAAAGGACTGAGCGTAAAGATATCCTCTTCAGAGCCGTCCTGCGCGATCGCCGGGCTGGTCATGGCAATCGACATGCCGAGATGAACAATAGCGAATTTATGCAGTTTCATTTTATTTCAGAGGCTGATTCCGAAAGAATCACACCATTCTTGCAGCGGGTAGTTTGAGTGAGGTGATCGATTTGCGATAAAATCGAAAGGGGTCCTAAAGATTTGCTTTCGATGGGAATTGCGCTTGCCGAGCGCTGACTCACCAGTAAGAAATAGCATCGAAATAAGGCTAAGCCTTTGGGATATTACCCGTAAAACCTTCGATTGGGAGCTGGATAATCGAGATGATCGAAAAGGCTCAACACGGCTTGTCCCCTTTGCCAAGGAATTCGCTAGTAGGAGCTTGATTGCCGTGAATTAAACGTTATGCCTCGATTCCTTTCAGTTTGTTTTCATTAATCTGATCTCAACACATGCAAGAATCAATCGAAGCGCTCGAATCCATCGGACAACCCGTTTCCGATACGCTGGTCGAATCCCGGAAAGGATTTAAAGACGGAGGACAATACCGTATCGAAATACCAAGTACAGAGGGTCCCGAAGCCTTTAAGCTCGTGCTTAAGGAAGCGGACAGCCTGAATTGTCCTGTCCATCGCGTTAGCCAGGGCAGTGGCATTCAAATGCTAAGCGACGCGGAGATTAGGGAAATGTCGCGGATCGGAGCCGACCGAAATATAGAGGTGTGTCTTTTCACAACGCCGAGAGCGAATTTCGATATCGGCGGCTTCTGGAACGCTCCAGTGGGCAAAATGATTCAATGGCAGGTACGCGGAGCCGATCAGATTCGCTATTCCCTGGACGACGTTTTCAGAGCCTGCGATCTGGGTATTCGTAGCGTACTAATCGCCGACGTAGGACTGATCCAGGTCATCAAGCAGCTTCGAGATAACGGAAAACTTCCAAGCGATCTCATTGTGAAGTCATCCGCTGTCATGGTCCCAGCCAATCCCGCCTTCTCCAAGCTGCTCCAGGATATTGGCTCGGACACTGTAAACGTATCCACAGATTTAACCACGCCTCAGCTCAGCGCTATCCGTCAGGTAATCGACGCCCCACTCGACATTTACATTGAGGCCCCCGATGGCTTAGGAGGCTTCGTAAGGCATTTTGAAACTCCCGACATGATCAAGTACGCCGCTCCCATCTACGTGAAGCTGGGCTTGCGCAACTCCACGGACATCTATCCCTTTGGGGAGCAACTGAAGACTGTCGGCCACAACCTAAGCAAAGAACGCGTGCGACGCAGCAAGCTGGTCTACGATCTTATCCAGCGCGAGGCCCCGGAGGCTCGAATGTCAGAAGTCGGGATCAATCACGAAGATCTCGGTGTACCCGTTATTTAACTACATAAAAAATTTAATAAAGCGGAGTCAAGAAACAACCAATTCGGAACTCGTTATGCAACTCGAAGAAACAATCGAAATAAAAGGAAGATCCATCATAGGACTAAAAGACGGCGCCGATAGCGGCCAGTCAGTGAAAGCTCTAAACCCAGCAACGGGGGAAGAAATTGAACCTCCCTTCGTTCAGGCCACTACCGAAGAAGTAGACCAGGTAGCTGAACTAGCTCAGTCCGCATTTCTTGAATACAGTCGTCTCAGCGGAAAAGAAAGAGCCAAGTTCATCAACCAAATCGCCAACCAAATCGAGGCTCTAGGTGATACGCTTACACAACGCGTCATGTTGGAAACGGGTCTTCCCGAGGGTCGGGTCAAAGGCGAAACCGGACGCACCACAGGCCAGCTTCGTCTATTCGCTTCACTTGCGGAAGAAGGATCATGGCTCAACGCCCGTATCGATACGGCCATTCCCGATCGCCAACCGCTACCCAAGCCAGACGTTCGAGCAATGCAACGTCCCCTGGGACCGGTAGTCGTCTTCGCGGCTAGCAATTTCCCCCTGGCCTTCTCCACAGCTGGAGGAGACACCGCCTCAGCGCTGGCTGCTGGTTGTTCAGTAATTGTCAAAGCCCACTCCTCCCATCCTGGAACCGCGGAGTTGGTGGGAAGAGCGGTCCAGAAAGCCGCTGAAATCACAGGGATGCCGGAAGGCGTTTTCAGCCTGATGTTTGGCGGGGGACGTACGGTTGGCTCGGCTTTGGTCACGCATCCCGATGTGAAGGCAGTCGGATTCACCGGGTCGACCGGAGGCGGCACTGCTCTCATGAAGCTAGCGGCTGAGCGACCTGAACCCATACCCGTCTATGCCGAAATGGGAAGTGTTAACCCCGTATTCATTCTTCCAGGAGCGTTAGCGGAACGTAGCGAAGCTATAGCAAACGGTCTGCATGTTTCAGCGACCATGGGTGTCGGACAGTTTTGCACGAACCCGGGAGTAGTCATGCTGCAATCGGATGATGCGGGAAACAGCTTCAAAGACGCCTTTTCGGGTCTCATGGAAAGTCACGCCGACGAAGTTATGCTGAACCGCTCCATTCAAAAAGCCTATAGCGATGGCGTAGCTGCTCGCGACGGTAATAGCAATGTTGAAGTAATCGTATCTGGAAATCCGGATACAACCTCTGGACCCTGCCATGGAGCGACCTCCGTTTTCGAGGCAACCGCAGAAAATTTTCTAGAGGACGAAAGTCTGAGCCACGAAATTTTCGGGCCTGGCACTACTCTAGTCCGCTACAGCTCCCAAGGTGATCTGCTCAAAATTGCGGAGAACCTAGAAGGTCAGCTCACGGCAACGATTCATGGAACGGATACGGACTTGGAAGAAAACAAGGAACTCATCGCGATCCTCGAGCGAAAGGTGGGTCGCATCGTGTTCAATGGATTTCCAACGGGAGTCGAAGTCTGCCCATCAATGGTCCACGGAGGCCCCTTCCCTGCCACCTCAGATGGCCGTAGCACCTCGGTCGGCGCTTTCGCTATCGACCGTTTCACGCGTCTGGTAGCTTTCCAAGGCTGTCCTCAATCGCTTCTGCCCGACGAGCTAAAAGACGGCAACCCTCTCCGCATCCAAAGAATGGTAAACGGAAGCTACACGAAGGATTAATCGCCAGTAGAACATTTAACGCTTACAAACGATCCGCATTCGGCGGATCGTTTTTTTGTCTACGCCAGAGAGCCGCCACAGCTAGAGCCGGCGCCTGCCGTGCAACCAAAGCAATGGGAGGCCAATTGAATAGATTCGTCTTCGAAAGCGTCTGGCGTCAATTCCCAGAGGTGGATATCCTTCCCACCTCTAAATGGCATGTTCAGCATTTGGTTGAAGTCGCAATCGAAGACGCGTCCTCGCCAATCAACGCTGATCGTATCCCGACACATTAGAGAATCGACTGAGGAAGGGTTAAAACTCCCAACAAGAAGGTCCATGTATTCATCAAGCCGATCTTCTCGCTTGAGATAGGCCAGAAATCTGGCAATAGGCATGTTGGTAATTGTATAGAGATTATTGAATACAATCCCAAAGCTATCTTGAAGAGCTTCTTTATAATCCGTTTCCAGCTCCGCTTGGTCCGGAGGCAGAGAGGGACCCAGGGGGTTGTACACGAGATTCAAAGGCAAATCGGGATCCACTCCATAACCCAGATCGTTTAGCAATTTCAGAGCTTGTATCGAATCGTCGAACACGCCATTGCCTCGCTGAGCTTCGACATTATCAGGCTGGTAACAGGGCATTGAAGCCACGATCTCTACTCGGTGCCTCGCAAGAAACGCAGCTAGACCTTCGTATTCGGATTCCAGTAGAATGGTAAGATTGCATCGATCGATAATCCTAGCCTTCGGCCTGATCTCGCGAACTCGCTCGACTAGAAAACGAAAGCCTGGCATCATTTCCGGAGCGCCACCGGTTATATCCACAGTCTGGATATCGCTTGAGCTGAACCAGGCCAATATCTTGAGGAGCGTGTCAAGAGTCATGATTTCCTTCCGGCCTGGCCCAGCGTTCACATGACAGTGCATGCAGGTCAGATTGCAAAGCTTGCCGACATTCAATTGCAGATTCGCTGGCTTCGTCCGCTTTAGCTCAAGGCCATTGGCTTCTAGAAGGGTTTGAAACGATATTCGGCTTTCGACTACGGACATGAAGTATCAATAGTTTCACTCATAGACAAAAGGAGAAGTAGCTTCAAATGCGCCAAAAAGGAGGTTCAGTGAATCTAAACGATCCTAGCCGCGCAAGGATTTCGTTTTTGCGCAGTCGACAGAAAGGAAATCAATCGAATGGCAGCCTAACGCTAGCGGTACTTCTTGGCCACGTAGTAGACGATCCCCCCGATCATGAAAAGCGGGAGAAACGTAAGCAGACCTGTAGTAAAATAATAGGCGTATCTGGCTTCTTCGCTAGCCACCGCGCAAACGCTACAGGCCAAAGCTGGTTTCGCCAGCGCCAAGAGAAGCAGAAAAGGGAACAGCCTGAATAACCTTAGCAGTTTCATGTCAGGTCAAGTATACCAGGACGTACAAGATCGGCCAAAGTCCGACCACGAAGTACCAGAAAATCTGCCCAGCCGAAAAGGTCTGCTGCTTCAAGCGGCGTTCTTTCATGAGACGATAAAGCCAAACCAGGCCAATAATGGCTCCGATGGCATGCAAGGCATGGGTGCCGATGATGAGATAGAAAAACGCGCCGTACTGGCTGGAGGTCATCGTCAGACCATAGCTAATCAGACGGGCCCATTCGAAACCTTGGATAGCCACAAAAAGAATCCCAAGATACAAAGTGGCCTTGAGAAGCTTCAAGGTCGGGTCTCCGTAAGCATCTTGCCTGAAGGACCGATTAGCCAAAAATAAAGTAACCGCGCTACTGAGAAGAAAAACCGAATTGATTGCCGTGACAAAAACGGGCAGTCGAGGCTGCCCTTCTGGCGGCCAAGCCTCTACACTGGATTTTATAATCAGAAAAGCGCTGACCAGAGCGGCGAAAAACATCAGCTCGGTCATAATGAAAAGGATCATACCCAACACGCTATTCGCAATAGGCGGCTGGCGCTTGAGCGCTCCCTCTCCCGAATAACTTGCTTCCGCGTATCTCATCTTTTCTTGTTTTAAAGCGCTAAATTTTAGTGATGATCGTCAGCCTTTTCGCCGTGATCGTGATGAGAGTCTCCGTGATGCCCAGCTGAACCGGTAGGCTCTTCATAAGGCTTTTCCCAGTTATGGCCTTCCGCCGCCATGATATCGATCTTAACGCCGAAGAAGAAGACGAACATCAAAGCCAAGCTGGCCAGAAGGATGTACGGAGCGTAAATCTTCTCGGTTTTTAGATGCATGAAGTGGGCCGCCACCATATAGGCCTTAACGATAGCGATCCCAAAGGCGGTTGGCAGTATCAAAGCCATGCGGGAGAGGCCCTCCATTCCGAGAATGTCCGCCAGTTCAGGCCCCAGGACGCTGATAATGAAAAGAATGAGAAGCGCTACGTAGATTTGATTGTATTTCTTAAGCGAATTTCCAGCCATTTTAAAATGTATTTAAATTCCAATTACTTAGCGATGTAGAGAAGCGGGAAGAGGAAGATCCATACGATATCCACAAAGTGCCAGTAGATGCCTATGTTCTCTACACGATGCCAGTTTCTCTCATTCTTTATATCCCCCTCCGCTATAATCGCCATGATCACCATGCCGCAGAGAACGTGAAAACCGTGAAGTCCAGTCGCCGTGTAGTAGAAGCTCCAGAAATTGTTAGTGAAGAGCGTCATACCATGGGTGATTTCCTTGTAGTACTCCACAAATTTAAAACCCATGAAGAAACCGCCAAGAAGGATGGTGAGCCAAAGAAATTGACGCGTCTTCTTGGCGTTTTTCTGCTCCGAGTAATGGTGAGCGATGACAACAAACCAGCTTGAAGTCAGTAGCCAGAAGGTATTAATACCGCCAATAAGCGTACTGGTAGCAGCAGCCTCTTGAGCCCAGGAACCATGAAGGAAGCGATTGAGTAGGTAAGCGGCGATGAGGCCGCCGAAAATGAAGATTTCAGACGCGACTACCCACCAGACCGCAAGTCTTCCGGTAGGGATTCCCGTTGCGCTTCTACTCGTAGCAATGATTTGATGCGCCATATCGATTTTTAGGAAAAGGGTTTAGAAAGACGTATTCAGTTTTACGCGACTGCTAAGTTTTCGGCTTCTGGTTTCCCGGCTCGTTCTGAGGCCAGTAATCGTCTTCCCTATCAGGATGAGCAAACTCGTAGGGTCCGCGATAGACTTCCGGAAATCCATCCGGGAAATTCCCATGAGGGGGAGGAGACGGAGCCACCCATTCAAGCGTATTGGCTTTCCAAGGATTCTTATCGGCCTTCTCGCCATACTTGAGGCTGACGATGAAGTTGATGATAAACGGAATCTGAAACAGGAGCATAACCACCAGACTGATGGTAGCGAAAACGCGCATGTCCTGCATATCAGCTCCGGCAAGATCCGGGAAGTGCTGGTAGTTGTAGATACGGCGATGCTGACCAGCCGCTCCGAGGACGAATAGCGGAATGAAAATGCAGTTGAAAGAAATGATCGTTCCCCAGAAGTGGATCTTGCCCCAGGTTTCATTCATCTTTCGGCCAAACATCTTGGGGAACCAATAGTATATAGCCGTGTAGGTTCCAATGATGGCAATGGGAAAGAAAGTGTAGTGGAAGTGAGCTAACACAAAATAAGTATCGTGCAGATAGATATCGACTCCACTCGAACCGAGCCAAATGCCAGTCACTCCACCAATTAGAAACTCAGCCAAGAAAGAGAGGGCGAAGAGCATGGCCGTAGTGAATTGGATGGAACCGCCATACAGCGTGGCTATGTAGGCGAAAAGCATGATGGCCACCGGTATGGAAATCAGAAGAGTAGTCGTGGTGAAAAGGTAGGCTGCTCTCGGATCGACCCCGGAAATAAACTGGTGGTGAGCCCAGACGAAGAAGCTTAGAATTCCCAATCCAATCGTCGCATACAGGATCATTTTGTAGGCGAAAAGCTTCTTACGAGCAAAGGTACACATTACTTCGGCCACAATCCCCATGGCCGGCAGAAGCACGACGTAGACTTCAGGATGACCAAAGAACCAGAAAAGATGCTGCCACAAAACAGGATCCCCTCCCGCGCTCGCATCAAAGAAGGTGGTGCCTAAAGTCTGGTCGAAGAGAAGCATAACCGCTCCGGCAACCAGTGGTCCAACAGAGGCCATGAATAGCATGCTGGCGATGACTATCATCCAAATGACGATAGGAATGTCGTACATGCGCATTCCCTTGGCCCGAGCGTTCATCACTGTAGTGATGAAATTGATACCACCCAACAGAAAGGCTACAATTTCCAGCGTAACGGCAATAAGCCACATGGGCGCCCCGAAAGGCGTGGCATTGTATTTCGCCATAGCTGATAGTGGCGGATAGGCAGTCCATGCTCCCCCGAATCCTCCTCCAGGGACGAAGAAAGAAGCGATGAGGACAATGGCGCTAAGCAGAAAGATCTGGTAGGAAAGCCGATTGACCCTTGGAAACACCATATCGTCGCAACCGATCATAAGCGGTATCAGAAAATTTCCCATGGCCGCTATCAGCACCGGCATCGCGACCCAGAAAATCATTATGGTACCGTGATTGGTGACGAGAGAGTTGTAAGCCGCAGGGGAAACGAGGCCAAAGAAAGGAACCGACGATCCGGGGAAAGCCAGCTGCATTCGGAAAACGTAGGCAAAATAGCCCCCGATCAGAGCCATCGCGATTCCAGTAAACATGTACTGGAAACCGATAATCTTATGGTCGGTGGAGAAGACGTACTTACTCCAGAAAGATTCCTCGTGCTCGTGGTGATGATCGTCGTGGGCTACGTCGGCAGTTGCTACTTCAGCCATTGGTATTGTCCTCCTGGGCTTGAGAGTCGTTTTCAGTATTTTGAGCGATCAAGTTAGCGGATTGCGCCGGTGGCGAATTAGCGGCAATCCAGGCAGCATGATCTTCTTCGCTTTTCACGAAGATTCGAGCTCCCATAATCCCATGAGCCACTCCACACATCTCGGCGCACTGTATATCCCATTCGCCCTGTAGATTGGGCTCAAACCAGCCAGTGATATCGCGTCCAGGAATCGCATCCTGCTTTAGACGGAAAACAGGTACCGAAAAGCTGTGCATCACGTCTGGCGACTGGAGGGTATAGTGATACACCGTGTCCGCCTTTACGTGCAATTCGTTGACTTTAGCGATATCGTCATCGGTTCCGAGAAGACCGTCAGCCCCCGAGTGGTAGAAAGTCCAAGCCCACTGTTGAGCCACGATTCGCACCTCGTCCTCAGCTGGCGGCTTATCGATTTTCACCTGGTGCCAAACGACAAAGGTGAAAATGAGGATAGCGAGATCGCAAACGAGGATCAAGTAGTGAGGAACTTCGATCGCCATCTTCTGCTTGTGCGTTTCGCCCGTGATGTATTGAGCTTTTTCTTCAGGCTTACGACGGTAGCGGAAAACAAGGTAGAAGAATACGCCGATCGCTAAGAAGAACCAGAATCCTACCAGGTAGGTGATAAAGTCGAACAGCCAATCGATTTCCTTGGCGTAGGTGGAGGCGGCGGGAAGAAGTTTTTCAAGCATGGCTTAATATGGTCAAGCGAAAGGAAATCAGAAATAGACGGACAGGACTATCATCGTTGCGGAAAATAAAATCGTTCCACCCAGCGTCCACCAGAATAGTTTTCGCGTAACCTTGTAGGCGTATTGTTCTTGTTCGGAATCGGAAAGTTCTTCGCTCATGGCTTAAGGATATTTTATGCGCAACAGTATTTAGAAATCCGCAAGGTCTTATTGAGACAAGGTTTGAATATAGGCAACAACGTCCTTCATGGCTTGCTCGTCGATTAGCGTCATTGCCATGGGTCTCATCTGGGCGCCCGTAATGTCTTTCGGGTTCGCTCCACGGATGCCAGCCTTGAACTTCTTCAACTGGTCAAGCTGGTACCAGTCGTATTGATGTATAAGGCTGGGAGAATTAAGCAAATCATTGCCGACTCCATTGGCTTGGTGGCAAGCTAAGCAAGTCGCATAGAGGACCTGGCCCTTAGCCGCATCTCCACCCTCTATCGTCGATTCTTTGGGAGACGATTTGAGCGTAACAATATAGGCCGCCACCGCCTTCATGTCGTCCTCCGTAACCATGGTTTGAGCCATGGGCAGCATCCGCAAGCCAGTCACGTCGTCCGGATGAGCTCCGCGTATTGAATCCTTGAATTTCTTAAGCTGCTCGACGATGTACTTCTCGGAAAGGTTATTGATGGCGGGAGCCTCAAGCAAAGCGCTTCCATTTCCGTCTGGCATGTGGCAGGAAACGCAATTGGTGTAAAGCTGTTTGCCACGCGAATCAGCCTGGCCGAAAACTGCCACGGAACTAGAGGCGAGCCAAAATCCAACTACAAAAAAGGATCTTTTAAACGCTAAGAGTGGGCGAATCGAATTCATGGATTTCAGAATGTGAGATAATAGATTCGAAGTGTTAAGAGTTTCTAGGAAAAAGCGTATTAAAGTTCTTTATACAATTCAGTAGTCGACCTTTACGGCCAGCGTCCGCGTTGATCGTCATGCCTAGAAAAAAGAGGAGGAGAAGCCCATTCGATCTACGGCGTATGGGCTTCTAACTACCTTTTTCACTCCAAGCAATGTCAAGGTTAAACCTGGCCTAGAATTGGCATAGTAATACCAGGTTTCGCTTGCAGGCAAATCGAGCTGATATTTTCCAAATTCTTTACTTTTCGCGGTCTCGAAAAGAGCGTCCGCTAAAAGCGGAAAAGACGGCAGCTCACTTTGCCAACCCGAATCGTCGCGTAAAGGGATAATAGATCAGCACCGGCTTTCCGACAATTTCCGATTCGGGCACGAATCCCCAAAAACGACTGTCGTGACTATTGCTGCTGTTGTCACCCAAAGCGAAGTAACTGTCATCTGGAATCGGAAGGACATCGCCGAAATTCAATCGGCCACCGTTCTGGTATCCTTGATAGTCGCCTTCCTTAAGGGCATTCTTTGCAAAAGCCACGGATCCGGAAGCAGGTTCGCCATTGACCAGCAGTTCGCTGTTCCGAATTTCCAGGGTATCGCCAGGAGTGCCAGTCAGGCGTTTGATATAGAACTTATCCTCATTCAGGCCTGGAATGTTTTCAGTACGAAAGACAAACCCATCGCCTACGGCAGGTCGTTTAAAGTGATAACTCATACGATCCACGAAAAGCTGATCCCCCGTTAGAATGTCGAAGGAAAGAACCGTTTCACCCTTTTGGAAGCGCTTGCCTGTTCTTATCATAGCTATATTCACACGCTTCTCTCGACCGCTGGAATCGGTCACACGAATGACTCGCTCTTTATACTGCCCGCTTTGAAGCTTGGCTCGTATGTAGCTGTAAAACGAGGTACTATTTGGAAACCAGGCCTTCCGCAGCACATCGTCTTCGATAGTAAAATCCAAGGGAGTCTTTAAATCGATCCTCTCTCCTCCAATTTCGAACCAGTGACCGATTCCTTTGCCAGGGAGTACTAGAAATCGACGCTTGGGCACCACCGACTTATGCAGCGAAAATACCGTTTCCCCGGAGTCGGAATAGACCTGGACCGGAATGAGCAACTCTCCATCGGCAGGAGCCTCGAGCTTGTGCCGAATCGAACCGAAGGCAACCAGACGGAATAGCCGGCTCAGGCTTCCTGGCTCATCGTTATCGCTTGGCCAAACCGCCTCCTTCATTCCATAGTAGGTAGGAAACATCGAATTGGTCGGAATCTTGAATGGCTTAACAAAGAAAGCGGTAACCCCAAGATAGATAATCAAAGCCATGAAGAAGAAATCGACGTTTTCTCCGATCGAAGAACGAGGGTAGAAAGCGCCTCCAATCTGCCTCAAGTGGCCCTCCATGTTATCAATGGCATACTTGAGCTTGTTGCTATCCGCCTGCTTTGGCTTGAGTTGGGCCTTGAGGTCTTCGATGCGTCGGACCAGTCCATCGAGCTCCTTATCGTTAAGCTGGTCCTTCCGGAAGTGGTAAACCTTGTCGCTCAGATAGAGCCAATTCTTTCCCGCCTCGCGCAGCTTTTTATTCTCCGACTTTAAAAATCCGAACATAAGAACCTCTCCCTCCTCTTACGGACGAAAACAAACGTCCAGAACAAATGGTTTCAATATTTTGCAATCTAGCAAGTGACTCAAATCGAGGTTCCGCGGTTGGCTAATCGTTTTTCAACACCTTGATGAAGGCGTCGGGGGGGATCGAAACGCTTCCGATGTTCTTCATTTTGCGTTTCCCCTCCTTCTGTTTTTCAAGCAGTTTCCGCTTACGGGTGATGTCGCCTCCATAGCACTTCGCCGTAACATCCTTGCGCATGGCTCTCACATTGGCTCTGGCAATAATATTGCCGCCGATAGCGGCTTGAACGGCGATCTTGAAAAGATGCGACGGGATGATGTCAGCGAGCTTGTCGCAAAGGTCCTTACCTTTTTCCCGAGCCTTATCCACATGCACAATACAGGCGAAAGCATCAACGCTCTCCGCATTCACCAAAATATCCATGCGAACCAGCTTCGACTCCTGATACTCGCCCAGCTCATAGTCCATCGACCCATACCCACGCGTAATGCTCTTTAGCCGATCATTGAAATCGACGAGGATCTCGTTCAACGGAAGAATACACTGGATCATGACCCGCGTGTCGTCGACCGTTTCGGTGTTCTCGCAAACCCCACGCTTATCCATCACCAGATTCAGGATATCGCCGATGGATTCATTGGGGATATGGATTGTAGCTTTAATGGTCGGCTCGAGAATACGCTCTATGGCCGAAGGATCTGGCAAATTGATAGGATTATCGACTTCGATCTTTCCCCCGTCCGACTTTTCGACTATGTAAACAACACTTGGATACGTAGAGATGATTTCGACATCATACTCGCGGCGTATCCGCTCCTGTACGATTTCCATATGGAGGAGTCCTAGAAATCCGCAGCGGAATCCGAAACCCAAAGCAACCGAACTTTCCGCCATGAAACTGAAGGCCGCATCGTTGAGCTGCAGCTTCCCCATGCTAGTTTTAAGCTTCTCGAAATCGGATGTCTCCACCGGATAGATACCGCTAAAAACCATGGGATGCACTTCCTGGTAGCCAGGCAGCATTTCCTCCGCTGGCCGAATCGACTGCGTGATCGTATCCCCAATCTTGATATCCGCAACGTTCTTGATGTTGCAAACCAGATAGCCCACATCGCCCGCCTGGAGCGATTCGGACTTGCGCATTGAAGGCGTGAATACGCCAACCTCCTTCACTTCGGCGCGAGTGCCATCGCTCATCATGATCACGTTGTCTCCAGGTTTCAACGACCCGGAAAAAACGCGGACGTAAACGATGGCGCCGCGAAAAGCGTCGTAGACGGAATCGAAAATGAGAACGCGCGTCGCTTCATTGTCCGCCCATCGAGGGGAATCGATTCGGCTAACCACGGCTTCCAGAATCTCGTCGATCCCAATGCCATTCTTGGCGCTAGCCAAAATAGCTTCTTCCGAAGGGATGGCTAGAAGATCCTCCAACTGCTTAAGGCAAAGATCGAGGTTGGCCCCTGGCAGATCGATTTTGTTGATCACCGGAATGATAGTGAGATCCTGATCTACTGCCAAATGAGCGTTGGCCACGGTTTGAGCCTCCACGCCTTGAGCCGCGTCGATCAGAAGCAGAGCCCCTTCACAAGCGGCTAAACTGCGAGAAACTTCATAGGAAAAATCCACGTGGCCTGGCGTATCCATAAGATTGAGCTGATAGGCTTCGCCACTTGAGGAGGGATAAACCATGGTTACGGGATGACTCTTGATAGTGATGCCACGCTCCCGCTCCAAATCCATGGAGTCCAGATGCTGATCAGCCAATTCGCGTTGGGCCACCGTGTTCGTGTGCTCTAGCAATCGATCGGATAGCGTCGTCTTTCCGTGATCGACGTGAGCAATGATGCTGAAATTGCGCTTGTGGTCCGTTTGCATTGAAGCGGATGAAGTTGAGCAGTCCATTAATCCCTTTCAAGTCGGGAAATGACCCGACTGAGTTAAAAATCCTAGACAGATCTCACTTTTCTATCGAAGCGAGCCCCGAGCGGCAAAAGATTATCCGCTTTCCCCTATGCCAAAAATCCTAATCGAAGCTGACTCCGTCACTATTCAAGCCGAGCTCAACGACAGCCTAACTGCCCAGGAAATCGAAAAAGCCCTGCCAATCACTGGTCGCGTGAACACTTGGGGAGACGAAATCTATTTCTCAATTCCCGTCCAGGCCGAAACGGAACCGAACGCAACGGATCAATTGCCAGCCGGCTCCCTAGCCTTCTGGGCTCCGGGAAACGCATTTTGCATCATTTGGGGTCCAACTCCGGCCAGCCACGGCGAGGAGCCTCGTTTCGCAAGCCCGGTCAATCCATTGGGCAAAGTCACAAGCAGTCTTGTGGAGCTGAGCAAAATCAATAGCGGCTCTCAAATCCTCGTCAAGCTAGCGGACTAACCTTCGCGATCACAAGACGGCCATTTTAGCTTCAATCTGGTCCCAACTCTCGAACCCTCAATTGTCTCAGTCCCGATTTGTTCGCTTTACGTGACCGCGGAGGACGCTGCCGTCCCCTAGCTCGCAAAATTGGGAAACTCCCGAAGAAGCCGCGCAGTCCTCCCTCCTTTTTCAAGTCGGGAAAGCGTCCAAACTGGCAATATAGATTAAACGTGGAGTTTGGGCCGCCTGCAGTTCAGACAATTTCGAGAAAGAAGGTGCAAAAAAACTCTCCGCGAATACGGAGAGTTCTCTTGAAATTGAACCTTTTGCAAGAACGCCTTAGCTGAGCAGACGGCGACGAGCAAAAGCTAGACCAATCAGGCCAAGTCCGAGAAGCGCAACGCTAGAACCACCGTCGGGAACCGTAGTAACGGATGCTAGGAAGTATCCTTGGACATTTTTTTTATTTGTCCTAAACCTAAGTTGGTTTCCAGAAGCGCCAGGCGCGAATTGGTACTCCACATTATTGTCTAACGCCCCAACTTTAATCCACGGATTGGATTGAGAAGGTTGCCCAACTCTAACTTGAACTCGATCTGCATTTGGATCGCCGGGGGTGTCCGACCGGCCAAAATCTTGACCACGAATGGTGAATGAAATGAAATCGGTATAAGATCCAAAGTTTAGAACCAAGGTCTCGCGCCCAGGACCGCCATTGTCGATCTGCCGATTCCTTCCTCCCAGGACTCCTAGTCCATTTCTCGTGTGCAGAACTGAACGCGCTACATTCGGATCACTGTTACCATTAGGGTTAAAGAATGCGGATAACTGAATCCCGTTGAATTCCGTAATAGTGGAACCATCACCTCCAGTGAAGTCATAGGTGATAGCGGAAGCTGAAATCGAAAAGCAAAGGGCGAGAAGCGCTACAAAGAATTTATTCATTAAATTTGGAATCAGATGGGAAACGATATTGGAGGGAGATTAACGTTGGACTCTTAGTAAGCAAATGGAATGCCATATGAATTAAGCTACTCATAAGTTTTTACAACTCGTTGGATTACAATCACTAAAAAACATAAATTTTCCGAGGAACGATTATCGAATTTTCCTAATTTCGTTAATAATTCCGACACATCTTTTCTCAAAAGCTCAATATTCTTCATAAATCATTGATCCATAATGGCTTATAAAATTCGAAGCTTGTGTTAAGTATCGTAACACATTTGAAACGGACTTTCTAAATATTTGCTTGGCGAAAAATTAAAGACATAAGCCCCTAAAATCCTGCCAAGACGGCATAAGCTCTAATTGCAAACTGCCTCGAGGGCCTGAACTTCCTCCCAAGTGCCGCATCCGCAATGGTCCCAGTCTCGATTGGTTCGCTTGACGTGACCGCGGAGAACGCTGCCGACACCTAGCTCGCAAAATTGGGTAACTCCCGACGCAGCTGCGTTAACCATGCAATCTTCCCACAGGACGGGGGACACGATCTGCTCAACCAAGGCGTCACGAATCCGATCAGGATCGGAAACCGTTCGACCAGTAGTGTTGGTAAAAAGAGTAAGCGTCGGCTCCTTGAAATCGATGTCCGACAAGAAGGAGGCGAACCCTTTCTTCGCGGGCTCCATGAGCCTACTGTGATAGGCTCCTGCGACTTTTATCGGCATCACCCGCTTGAATCCGCGAGCCTTCCCTTCTTCGACAGATTTGGCGATTCGATCGGATTCACCGGAAATCACTATCTGTCCCGGGCAATTCAAATTCGCCATTTCCACACCAAGCTCCTCGCAAAACTTGGCAACCGTGTCGCGATCTTCTCCAATCACCGCGGCCATTGAACCATCAGACGCTTCGCAGGCTTCCTGCATGAGAGTGGCTCGCTTTTCGACGATTTCCAGACCTGTTTTGAAGTCGAAGACTCCCGCTGCAGCGCAAGCGGTCACTTCGCCCAGACTAAGGCCCATGGCAACGGAAGCGTCATCAAGCATTCCATTTTCCCTCAAGATGCTGAAAATCGCAAATCCGTGGACGAAAAGGGCTGGCTGGCAAACCTTGGTTTCCGTAAGCGCTTCTTCAGGCCCTTCGAAACAGATTTTTGAAAGCGACCAGCCAAACAGGGAATCCGCTTCATCGAAAAAGCTGCGGGCGATCGAGCTGTTGGCAAACAGGTCTTTCCCCATGCCCACCTTCTGGGCTCCTTGACCGGAAAACATTAAAGCGGTGCTCATGGGGCCAAGTTGCCATAAGTAAAAGAAAAAAGAGAGCAAGGAGAAAGCGCCGATGGAGGTGTCTAAGGGTGAGACTAAAGCTGTCGTTTTCAAACACTCTGGCCTCAAAAGCTCGCTCGGAGATCGAGCTCCAACTTCCCAATACTTCAATCAGGTGGAACTCGATCTCCGAGCGAGTTCCCTTAGTGTTTTAGCGGATAAAACGATACACTTAAAATCGCGCCCAATTGACTTAAACCCGTTCGGCTTCCTGAGCCGCATACTCGTCCAGACGCTTTTTCAGAGTATTGCGGGTAATGCCAAGGATCTCAGCCGCCCGGGCTTGATTCCCCCCCGTATCTTCGATCGCTCGTTTGATCATTTGCTTCTCGATGACATCGAGAATGCGTCTGCCTTCACGCTCCTTGAGCCGTTGAAAAACGAGATCGAACGCTTCTGGCAGGCTACGAGGGCTCGGCGAAGCGATAGGAGTCTGAGGTATTGGAGTCGAGGAAGACTCCGGAGGGACCAATAATCCGCTTTTAGGAAATGCTTCGACATTCGAATCCTGAGGCGAGTTCTCCCCAGAATCAGTAGGGAAAGAAGGTTGGGCTTCGACCGCCTTGAGAATCGTTTCAGGCAAGTCCTTCAAGAGGATAGCCTCACCCTGAGCTACCACTGCGCTGTGGTAAACCACATTGCCCAGCTCGCGCACATTGCCAGGCCAAGCGTATCTACAAAGGGCGTTCATGGCATCGGCTGAGAGCTTCGTGGCTTTGGCCTTTCGCTCCCTAACCAGATTCTGAAGCATAAAGTCCACGATATCCGGAATGTCCTCGTGGCGCTCGACGAGGGAGGGAACACGGATGCGAAAAACATTGAGACGATAGTAGAGATCCTCGCGAAAGGTCTTCTCCTCGACCATGGCTTCGAGATCCTTGTTGGTCGCGGCAATGACCCTCACATCGACCTTGATGGTCTCGGAGCCCCCCACCCTTTGGATCTCTCCGTCTTGCAGAACGCGCAAAATCTTAGTCTGGGTGGCGAGCGACATGTCTCCGATTTCATCGAGAAAAATCGTTCCTCGATCGCACTGCTCGAACTTGCCGATACGCTTGGAGGTTGCTCCAGTGAAAGAGCCTTTTTCATGACCGAAAAGTTCGCTCTCGATCAGGTTCTCCGGAATCGCCGCGCAATTGACAGCCATGTAGGGACCGCCCGAGCGCAGGCTGTGCTGATAAATGCCATTGGCGATGAGCTCCTTTCCGGACCCGCTTTGCCCCGTTATCAAGACGGTGGCATCGCTGGCCGCGACTTGACCCATGATTTTGAATACTTCCTGCATCGCCGCGGAATTGCCAACGATACCCTCCTTGTAGTCGTCGATATTCGTCTTAGTCTCGTAGTTATCGACGGACTTCAAATCCTGTGTAGCCAGAATCGCGCTACGAGCGAGCTCGATCACTTTTTCCGGATCGAACGGCTTCATTATGTAGTCATAAGCTCCGAACTTCATCGCCTCAATGGCGGTTTGGGCGGTGCCGAAAGCGGTCATCAGAATGATCTGAAGATTCGAATCAACGGAACGCATGTGCTGAAGCGCCTCGATTCCCGATATACCCCCCATGCGAATGTCCAGGAATATGAGATCCGGAGCACGACCTTCCCTAACTTTTTCGATTCCCTCTTCTCCACTTGCCGCCGTATCAATCTGATAACCCTGATTCCCAAGTACGCGACCGAGGGAATACCGGATTTCGTCATCGTCGTCGACGATCAGTACGACAGGTTTTTCTGTTTCCGAGAGCATGGGGCCTAAAGCCAAGTATTTTAATCAGTTACCATGGATATGATTTATCGCAAGCATGGCTAGTGGGATCATTTCCAGATCAAATCATTGCTGCGCAAGCCTTAGTTTGACGTAGTTCGAGAAAATTCGTGCGATTGATGGGTGAAAACGAAACCCTTCCTTTGAGATGCTAGACTGGTCCATCAGATTGTTTCGCGTATTCGGGATAAGGCTCGAGATGCATATCTCGTTTCTAATCCTTCCAGCGTATTTCGGCGTAGCCGGCATGGAAAAGGCAGGCTTGAAGGGAGTGTGGTGGAGCTTGCTTTTTCTGGTCGTCATCTTCGCCTGCGTGGTGCTGCACGAATTGGGCCATTCACTTACGGCAAGAAGATTTGGCATAAAAACGAGCAGAATTCTATTAATGCCAATCGGCGGCTTGGCTCAATTCGAGAGCATGCCAGACACCCCAGGAAAAGAGGCCTTGGTCACTCTGGCCGGTCCTTCCGTGAATTTCGCCCTATTCTTCGCCCTAATACCTGTCACGGGACCGTTCTCCTTAGAGAGATTGGTAGATCTTCCGCTGACTATTCCCCAGTTGGTGTACATGACAATGGCCTTCAATCTCATCATGGGGGTTTTCAATTTGCTACCTGTATTTCCCATGGATGGCGGACGCCTGATGCGAGCCGTTCTCTCTTTTTGGCTCCCTGCCCTGAGGGCGACGGAGATATCCAGCAAGTTCGGGGTTTTCGCGGCGGCTTGCCTGGCCGCTTTTTTTCTTATCGGTCTGAACAATCTTCTGCTAGCTGCCCTATTTCTCTTCATCATGCTGGCAAGCAGGATGGAGTTGAAAGCCATGAAACAACGGGAGTTGTTTCAGTCGTTCCATGTAAGAGATTTTGTGGATACACGCATGGAAAACCTGAGACCGGAATCCAGCATTCGCGACGCTTTGGGAGTGCTGAATCAAATGAGTCCGCGAGATCTGATCATCACAGAATATGGCAGAGCCGTAGGATTGGTTGAGCTCGATGAGCTCAACAAAGCCAGAAAGGCCAATGGGGAATCAACGTCATCACATTTACTAGCAGGCATCATGCAGCGCAGCTTTGTCACCCTTCAGGCGAACGACACGATGGAAGACGCTCTTAGACTAGCAGCTTCCGACAAGCAAAGCGTGTTTCCCGTTTACGACTACGTTCAACTCGTAGGGGTACTCGATGCGGAAGGTCTCGATCGACGAGCCTATTGGAAAAAGGCCGAGAAAGAACTGGATTAGTAGCACTTTCGACTCGCCAAAAATCACACATATGAAATGCATCTCTGCGAGCCTGAATTAATATGAGGATGAGGAAAATTCTGATAGCCCCAGCATGTCTAATCGCGTCTTTCGCTTCCGCTGAAGAAGAATTAACGCCGTATTCGAAATTCAACTCTCCATTGATTAACGAATCCAGTGGAATCGTAAAGAGTAGGACCTACGAAAACCTATACTGGACCCATAACGACTCGGGCGATTCGGCGCGCCTCTTTCCCGTCAACAGAGATGGGGAGCTTCTAAAACCAGAATGGATGAGGGGCACTTTTGAAGGCATTGCCATCGGAAATGCGTTCAACGTCGACTGGGAGGAACTGGCCATCGACAACCACGGGAATCTGTACATCGGCGCCTTCGGAAATAACGGGAATGCGCGACGCGATCTTGGAGTCTACGTACTGCGAGAGCCTTATCCTGCGGCATCCAGCTCAGCCAGGGCTCTAAAGCTTATCCCCTTCGAATATCCTGATCAGAAATCGTTTCCGCCTGAAAAGCGGAATTTCGACCGCGAGGCTTTCTTTTGGGCCAATGGGAAACTGTACTTCCTAACCAAGCATAGAAGCGACACTCGCACTAAGCTGTATAGACTCGATAGCGAGGAGACGAAAAAAGTGAATACGCTGACATATCTCAGCAGCTACGAAACGAAAAAGTGGGTGACTGCAGCGGACGCCACGGTTGATGGCTCGAAAATCGCAGTCCTGACCACGGAAGGAGCCTGGGTCTTCGAAAAAACTGAAAGTTCAGACGACTATCTGGCAGGCCAGGCTTTCCACAAGAAATTCAAAGCCAAACAGTGCGAGGCCATTTGTTGGGACGACGAAGAAACGCTCATCATCACCAACGAGCAGCAAGATCTGTATATGCTTAAAATCAAAGAATTCGAAAAGGTCCCTTAACGCTTAACGCGATAAACTATGGCCGAATATTAGTGAATGAATGGATTCGAAAGGAGTTTAACCACAGAATCCACAAAACTCACAAAACGTATTTCTTTATTTGGAATTTTGAAGCTCCAAAATTGATAAGCAAACCGTGCTTTATTTTCGTGGCATTTAGATAGGCCAGGATTTGGGCAGTGTGTTCGGGAGCTAGTTCCCTGACGGCCTTTAGCTCTACTATGATTTTCTGATCTATAAAGAGATCAGCAAAATATTCTCCAATTAAAGTGCCATCCTCGTCACTAACGGGGATTGGATGCTGTTGAGAGATGCAGTAACCCAACTTCCTTAACCGATGGGCAAGTCCGTTTTCATACACCTTTTCAAGAAGGCCATTCTTTAAATAATAGTGCAGGTTAAAAGCTGAGTTCCGTATGTCAGAAACAAGGTTGGAGATTTCCGTATTCATTCTGTGAGTTTTGTGGATTCTGTGGTTAATAAAATTCCAATTAGGTACGGTCTTCAGGTTCAGGATTGCGACCAATTAGCATTCTCCAGATATCGAGCGTATCGCTTAACCAGACTTCATCCTTGTCAGGAAAGGGTCGATACTTGATAGGCCACAGAGAAACAAGCAGTATTCGTATATTCGCTACAAAGCAGGCGAATCCGATCACCCAGAGCCAACCACCCAGAGTTGTATCCAAAACCCACCAGGCGCAAAGCAGCGCTATGATGATTGAGGCCAAGGGGCCCCCTAGCGCCACCAGAATCTGGCGAAAACGAGACTCGCGATCCCTTTCGTAGTAGGTAAATCCATACTGAAAGCCTTTCAAGCCTAACTCGATACGAAGTCGGCCTAGCGAAAATCCAGGGCTATCTTTTGAGGTTCCCACTTTGGAAACGACTTTTTGCCTGGTTACCAGAACAGCAGCAATGCCGTGGCCTAATTCGTGAAACAGGATGCTCAAGTAAAGCCCATCAAAAAAGGCTCCCAAGAAGACCAGAATTTTCCCAAGGATTACGAGCATTGGATTTAAAATTAAAACCGGAATCCTGTTTAGCCAACCAATTTCGCAAAGCGGCTTGAGGATCAGCTAACGAGAAACTCGCTGACGATTTCTACAAATCTATCTCTAGATTCGAAATGAGGATTATGACCGCTTTCCGGAATGGCTACGATGGAGCTTCGAGGGAAGTGTTTGGAAATCATCGTTTGATCGCCCTCAGCGAAATAATGCGATTTTCCTCCGAAGACAAACAAAGCCTCTTTGTCAAAGCGTTGATCGTCCGAAAGAGGCGACCGTTCCAAATCTCTTAACGCGACCTCGATGGCATCCAGATTAATCTGCCAGCGGAAGCCCTTGCCATCTTTCCTTCGGACCAGATTCGTAAGCAGAAACTTTCTCAAGCCCCAATCGTCGACATATCCCTCTATTATAGTTTCAGCCTCCGATCTGAAGTCAATTTCCTGGCGCTCTACCTCGCGCATCGCGAGAAACTCATCGTCATGCGTCTGCGGATACGTTTTAGGAACGATGTCCACGATAATCAGCTTTTCCAGACGTTGTGGATGCTCGCAAGCGAATTTAGCAGCAACCTTTCCTCCCATCGAATGCCCCATGAGACGGCAGCGTTCAATGCCTTGATCATCCAAGAATTGTCGAAGGTCCTCGCACATTTCGGCAAAGGAATGGGGAGCTGCATGCGGCGATTCTCCGTGGTTACGTAAATCCAGACAGATCACATGATTTCGATCGGACAACTCCCCCGCTGCCGTTTGCCAATTACGCGAAGATCCAAGCAGGCCATGCAGAATAATTAGCTTTGGATTTGAAGAATCTCCGAACTCTCGAAAGAAAAGCTGCATAGGAATAAGAGGAGGCTCTCAAAAGATCATCTGCAAAGCGCGAGTCAATCCTGTAGGAAGGATAACTTTTGTGTTGATCCTGCTTGAGGCCAGGAAATGCTTTTCAGCTTTTCAGAAACATCTTCCTCCGTATGGCGAAAAGCAAGATAACTCCCATGATGCAGCAGTACTTCGAGGTTAAGCGAAACCTCCCTTCCAATACGCTGCTTCTTTTTCGCCTAGGCGATTTTTACGAGATGTTCCATGAAGATGCCGAAATAGGAGCTCGTCTCTTAGGCATCACGCTCACCAAGCGCAGCGACTATCCGATGGCCGGCATTCCTTTCCATGCCGCAGAAAATTATATCGGAAAGGCTCTAGCCGCTGGAAAAAAAGTGGCCATTTGCGATCAGGTTGAGACAGCTCAACCCGGCAAACTGGTCAAACGTTCGCTTACACGTATCCTAACTCCGGGTACGACCATCGAGGACAATCAGCTAGAATCGACACGCAACCACTATATCGCAGCCCTAGAGTTCGACAAGGACGGGGTTTCACTAGCTTGGCTAGACCTATCGACCGGCGAATTTCAAATCGCCAATAGCGATAACGTCGATGATATCCTTCCTGTCCTTTCCTCCATCGATCCAGCCGAAATGCTGATCATTGAAGGGGAGCGCGATCGCTGGCAGGCCCAGGCCCACGACGGTTCATCCCAAGACGAATTGCTTCATTTCCTATCGCGCCGGGCAATCACTGAACTGCCTGGCTATCAATTTGATGTGGATTCAGGAGGTCGAACGGTGTTGGATACGCTCGGTGTGATTAACCTGGAGGGATTCGGCATCGCTTTAAATCATCCAGCACTCGGCTGCGCCGGGGCTCTTCTCTTTTATGCAACGGAAAATCTCTGCGCAAAACCTGAGAATCTAGCCTCTATTGCCGAATATCGGAGCGACAATTCCTTATTGATAGATCCGGCCACTCAACGAAACCTGGAGATATTCGAGAGCATGCGAGGTGGCCGCGAAGGCAGCCTCCTCAATGCGATAAACGAGACGAAAACAGCCTCAGGAGCACGCCAATTGGAGCAGTGGCTCATCGCTCCTGAAAGGGATTTAAGCGAGCTGGAAAGGCGTCAGAATTGTATCGAAATACTGGTTAAGTCTCCTATCGCATGCAGTGAAATTCAGGACTTGCTAAAAGCCGTTCGCGACATCAGTCGCATTCTGGGTCGCATGCAAAATCGCCTGCGAAACCCAAGGGAGCTTGGAGGAATTAGGGACACGCTCAATCAGCTTCCTGCCATTTTGGATACGCTGGAGCCTTTTAAGGATTCGGATCTCTCAAGTATCGCTACGCGTATCCATCCCCTTCCCCACTTAGTCGAACTTCTGAATCGAGCATTAAAGGAGGAATTGCCCAGCAATATATCGGACGGTGGCTACATTGCCAAGGGTTACGACGAGAAACTAGACCACCTTTTGTCGCTCACTACCGACAATAAAATGTGGCTGGCCAACCTGGAATCAGAAGAGCGCGAACGAACAGGCATTAAAAACCTGAAAGTCAAATTCAACAACGCGTTTGGATACTTCATTGAAGTTTCGAAATCCAACCTGGGACTTGTACCTGAAGATTACATACGCAAACAGACCATGGTGAATGGAGAGCGTTTTGTCACGGAGGGTCTGAAGCAAAAGGAAAAAGAGATTTTCAACGCCGAAGAAAACAGCAAGCGACGGGAGGAAGAGCTCTTCGCGGGTCTCGTCGAAGCGATTCTCGAGGAATCATCCCCTTTACGTGAAACCAGTACAGCCCTAGCGGAACTCGACGTGCTATGCGGCTGGGCGGAAATCTCGCGGCATTGGGATTACTGCAAACCGGAACTTGAAGACTCCGACTCGATTGACATCAAGCAAGGCCGTCATCCGGTCGTGGAACAAATGCTCAAGAAAGAAGCCTTGGGACTTGCGGGCAGCCATACCTTCGTTCCCAACGATGTATCTCTAAGCGCATCCGAAAGTCAAATACATCTGATTACAGGCCCGAATATGGCAGGCAAGAGCACTTTCATCAGACAGGTAGCTCTCATCACGCTTATGGCTCAAATCGGTTGCTGGGTCCCAGCCTCCCAGGCTCGTATTGGCATTGTGGATCGCATCTTCTCCCGGGTCGGGGCTAGCGATGACTTGGCTAGGGGCAACTCCACGTTCATGGTAGAAATGAATGAGACGGCCAATATTCTCAATAACGCCACACAGAACAGCCTGATTATCCTCGATGAGATTGGGCGCGGCACCAGTACCTATGATGGTCTTAGTATAGCATGGTCCGTGGTTGAGCACCTGCATCGCCAAACTGACGCCGGGCCCAAAACCCTTTTCGCCACGCACTACCAAGAGCTTACCCAACTCGATAAACATCTGAATCGCCTCGAAAATCATTCCGTTTCCGTAAAAGAGTGGAATGACGAAATCGTATTCGTGCGCCAGGTCGTTAAAGGGGCTGCAGACCGCAGCTATGGCATCCAAGTCGCTCGACTTGCCGGCCTGCCTCAACCCGTCATAAATCGAGCCAAGGAAATCTTGGAACGCTTGGAATCAGACGACGCCACCGTAACGGTATCCGCCCCGCAACCACGAGCAAAACCGAGGAAGAAAATCCAAGTGGAGGACGACTCGAGCCAGCTTGACTTGTTCGGATAGAATCAATCGAAATTCGATCTCTTCCAGCTCAGGAAGTCATCAATATCCCGATACACGATTCCCTTCCACCCCATTTTCCTAGCAGGATCCACGTTTTCCTCTCGGTCGTCGAAGAAGACTACTCGTTTGCAAGATTTCAATCTGTCGTCGTTGGCAATAGCTTCATAAAAGGCCAAATCAGGCTTTCGAAACCCGATCTCGCAAGAAGCGAAGCAATGGTGGAAAAGCGAAGCGAATCCCATTTCGTCCCTCATGAAAGCCAATCGATTTCTTTCCTGATTCGTCGCGAGAAACAGCTTGGCTCCTTGATCTCGTAGCTGGCCAACTTCGTTAAGAAGCTTCCTGTCTGGCTTGTTTTCAGCCTGAAACCAGAAGTCGAGAAAGCCATCCACACCTTCCTTCCAACCCCAGTCTTCGAGATATTCTGGAAGAATATCGCGTAGTTCCAAGTTGCCTACAACACATTCGCGAAACACGCCTCGAAAGAATGGCTGTAATTTTGTAATGCCTGTTTCTTTCTCAAGCTTCACTGTGAATGGCTCAGAACGAATAGCGACCCCGTCCGCGTCGAGCACTATGGCCAAGTCAGCCGGATTATTCATCGTCTCCAAGAACTCGGTCTTCTAGAATCTTGTAAGGCTTGTTTTGAAAAACGATGTGTCGAGGAGAGCCTTTGAATTCCAAACAAAAACGAGCCCGGTCTCTAATCTTCTGGCGCTTCAGAGTCTCCAAAAGATTCGCTTCTGGAATCCATTTCACTTCTTCACTCTCAATACTGGTGGTTGGCTCTCCGGATACTCTCTCTCCGGTGAAAAGGAAAATATATCTAGACGCCTCCGCATTGCAAAGCAGTCCAACGAGGCTCGTAACCGCTATTCGGATACCAGTCTCCTCAAACGTCTCTCGAATCAGACCGCTCGTTACCGATTCATTCTCCTCCAATGCCCCTCCAGGCAACTCCCAGCCTCGATTGGGATTCGGAGAACGAAGAACAAGCGCCTCCCCTTTCTTATTGCGGACAACCGCAGTCGCGGAGAGCGAGAAACCGGCAAACCTCAGGTGAAGGTTATCGCTCATTTCGAACTAGCGGAATTAGGATAAGCTTAAACAATCGAGTCAACTACGAGCCCTGCCACTTGAAAATCATTGTGGTGTTAGGCGGGAGAGTAAACGTTGCGGACTGATCGCATCCGTCGTATTCGACGGCCTCGCTCGCAATACCGCTGCCATTACCTTCGTCGTTTCCGCCATAGAACGAGGAATTGGTATTCAGAATTTCATTCCAACGACCAGCTCTGGGAAGCCCAATCCGATAGTCTCGTCGCGAGATGGGAGTGAAGTGCCCGACAACCAGAATGACATTGTGACCATCGTCGGAAACGCGTGAATAGGCGATCACGCTCGACTCATTGTCCCAGCAAGCAATCCAGCGAAAACTTTGCTGGTCCCGATCCGTGTAGGCTAAAGCAGGCTCATTCCTGTAGAGATGGTTGAGATCCTTTATTAAAACCGCTATCCCTGAATGGTCCTGATATTCAAGAAGATGCCACTGCAGACTGCTTGCGAAATTCCACTCGTCCGATTGACCGAACTCTCCTCCCATAAAGATAAGCTTCTTCCCAGGATAGCCCCACATATGGCCGTAAAGCGCCCGCAGGGTTTGCGACTTCGAAGTGATGCTGCCAGCCCCCATTTTCATCAGCATCGAGCCCTTCCCATGAGTGACCTCGTCATGGGAAAAAACGGTGATGAAATTTTCGGCGTATTGATAAAGCATGCCGAAGGTCAGCTCATTCTGGTGATGCTTTCGGTGAATAGGGTCCTTTGAGAAATAACTAAGATTATCATGCATCCACCCCATGTTCCATTTGAGGTCGTAGCCAAGACCTCCATCTGAAACATCCTTGGTGACACCGGAAAACGAAGTGGACTCCTCGGCGATCATGAGCACGCCCGGATAGTATTCATCTACGATCTGATTGGTCTCCTTAATGAAGGCGATCGCCTCAAGATTTTCGTTGCCTCCATACTTGTTGGCTATCCATTGCCCCTCTTCTCGTGAATAGTCCAAATACAGCATGGATGCCACTGCATCCACTCGAAGGCCATCGATATGGTAGCGATCCAGCCAACTTAACGCATTCGCGACCAGAAAACATTTCACCTCATGCCTGCCGTAGTTGAAAATCAACGTCCCCCAATCCTGGTGAGCTCCTAATCGCGGGTCTTCGTGTTCGTAGAGGTGCGTTCCATCGAAACCCGGCAAGGCAAAGGCGTCTCGCGGAAAATGGGCGGGAACCCAATCGAGAATGATACCGATGCCCTTTTGGTGCAGATGATCGACAAAGCGCTTGAAATCGTCCGGCGAACCGAAACGCTGCGTGGGAGCAAAGTATCCAGTGACTTGATACCCCCATGAACCGTCGAAGGGATGCTCGGCAACGGGCATCAGCTCGACGTGCGTAAACCCGTGCTCTATCACATAGTCCGCCAGCTCTACAGCGAGTTCATCATAACTCAAAGCTCGCCCGTCCTCCTCCCAGCGACGTTTCCAAGATCCAAGATGAACCTCGTAAACCGAGATAGGCTGGTCCAACGACTGCTTTTGCAATCGTTCACGCATCCAAGTGTCGTCATTCCAATGATAGCCCGAATGATCGTATACGATGGATGCATTATTAGGCGGAGCCTCGAAATAGCTGCCATAGGGATCCGTTTTGAGAAAAACGTCGTCGTTTTTCGCTTTGACTTCGAACTTGTAGACCTCTCCCGCTTGCAAACCGGGTATGAATAATTCCCATACACCACTGGATCCGAGGTTTCTCATCGGATGATAGCGCCCATCCCAACCATTGAAGTTTCCGACAATCGACACTCGTTTGGCGTTCGGAGCCCAGACCGCAAAAGCGACACCGGGAATGCCATCCATTTCCAAAGGCTGCGCTCCCAGCTTCTCGTAGATGCGCCGTTCGGTTCCTTCGTTGAACAAATAGAGATCCTCCTCTCCCAGTGTAGGCAGAAAACGGTAGGGGTCGAAAAATTGTCGGATCTCGCGATTATTCGTCCTGACTCGAAGCCGGTAGGAGAAAACGGATTTTCTTTCTTCAATAAAGCCTTCGAAAAACCCGTCGTCGCTCAATTTTCGAAGCGGGAACCGCGGGCGACACTCATCGTCGATATCAACGACCTCGCAGGTTTCTACCTGACTAATGAAGGCTCTTACGACAATTCCTCGCTTGCCGTTGAAAGTGGCAGGGTGCATTCCAAGCAAGTCGTGAGGAGCGGCGATGACCGAGTCCTGAAACCGTTTCAAATCCTGTTGCGATATCAGCGTCTTCTTTGGCATGGGAAAGTCTCCACCCACAAGGCGATGGCAACCAAGCTACACTGATACAAGCGTAAAAGGCCGCGTTCGCAAGACGAGAACGGACGGATTCCATTTAGGGAATAGCCTCGCTTTGAACCTTGCTTCGAAAAAGCGGTCCCGCTAGTGGTTCACTTTTTCCTTATGCGTCAGTTCTCTTATAGAAAAGTCGGCCCATTTTTTTCGGTGGGCCCTGTTCGAATGGTATGGGTGGTAGCTCTCTTGGTCTTTTCCAAAGCCGCAGCCCAAACCCCCGAGTTCAACGTCGAAATGGAGGCGAGGAATCGCGAATTCAATCTGAACACAGGGGAGATGGTCCTTCTTGGAGACGCGGTCGTTCGCTACGGAGATGGCTGGATTCTGGCCGCTGATTCGATCAACGTGAATCAGCAAACCGGACGCGCCCTAGCCGAGGGCAATGTGGTAGCAACGCGAGGAGACATTCGCCTGACCGCCGATCGCTTCGAGTACCAGGCCTTGGAAAAATTCGCTCGAATCGAAAACTTCCGCGTCGGCAATGGACGAGTGTATGCCGATGGGAGTCTTCTTGAAGGCAATATTGACGACTTCAGCTTCACCGATGTGAGCTTCTTCCCAGGGGAACCGGGCACCTATCTATTCAAGGGACGAGCGAAGGAATTGGCCCTCGTCGATAGAAATGTAGTAAAAGGGGAAAAACTCTCATTCAAGTTGGGAGTCGTTCCCTTCTTGATCATCCCCAACATCTCGCACCCGATCGATGCGGATACGAATCTGTTCAAGGCGAACATCGACTATAGCGGCCATATTGGTGGGGCGATTGGAGGAGAGTTCCGCGTTCCGGTATCCAGTAATGCTCGATTAGGAGCCAATATCGCGCTGACTACGAAGCGAGGGATTCTCGCAGGTCCTACTTCCCAGTACGCCTGGGGCGACGACGACCATTTCGTGAATGGATGGTTCACCTCGGGATTCATAGATGACAGCGCCGACGAGGTGGGGGTTGATGTGTTGGGAAACAATATTGGCGATAAGCGATTCTTTACCGAGTGGCGCCATCGCCAAGTGGCTGGAGATCATCTTTCCGTTTCCGCCTACACCCGCTACTGGTCCGACTCTGAAGTCACTCGCGATTTCCACGAGGATTCCTACAATGCGATGCAGGATCCCGATTCGTATTTCGAAGCCAACTACAATGGTAGCAACTGGCAGGCATCGCTCTTTATGAGAGCCAGCCCAAACAACTTCCAAATCTTTACTGAGCGCATGCCGGAATTGCGATTCTCGCTTTTCCCGACAAGAATCGCCAAAGGATTATACCATGGAGGGACGCTATCGTTCGCCAAGCTAAGACAAACCCGGAAATTCGGAGTTTTCGGCGATCTGGACTTTGGAGACCCTAGCAATCTCGACAGCGATAGAGCAGACGCCTACTACGGCTTGAAGTTCTACAAGCAGCTCAGGGAAGGAGCCCAATTCTCAGTCCAACTCGGCGCTCGAGCAACACATTACTTCGACACAGCTGAGCTTCTCTTTCGCTCTCCTTCCGAGGAATTCCTGCCAGACGTGATCGTTAGCGAAAACGATCGAATTGGCATCAGAAGCAGTGACGGAACACGCGTCCACGGCGAGGCAGGTTTCGATCTCAAGTTTACATCTTACCGAGTGTCCGAATACCAAAACAAGATATGGAACATAGACGGCATTCGTCACGTGATCGAGCCGATCATTTCCTACCGCTATCAGCCGGAGCTTGAGAACGACATCGAACTGGCAGGCATCCAAGACTTCATGGCCTTTTCCAGCTATCTTTCCCCCATCGATCTGGAGGATCGTCGCGATATCGATTTCATTGGCGAAGAACATCGAACTCGATTTGAACTGAGAAACCGGATACAGACCCGCGACAAGGAGAATGGCTCTCGCGATCTGGCTCGTTTCAGCCTGGCAATCGATCACTACCTTGACGACTCGCTGCAAGTCGATGACTGGTCCGATCTTCATTTGGACTTCGACATAACGCCTGCCCAGTGGCTGGAGATTGGTCTATTCTCGCGTTACGATTTTACCGACGGCGATCTTAGGGAATTCAACTCCAGTATCGCTCTAACGGATACAGGATACTGGAAGCTGGGATTCGGCAATCACTTTGTAAAAGGAGCAGACCTCGACCAGTACTTCGTCTTTGGCGACTACTACCTGAACGACAATTTCAAAGTCTATGCAGCCGCTAAGTTTGACGAGGTTTCCGACAGTTTCTACGAGCAGCGAATCGGCATTATGCAGCGAGCCTTGGAAGACTATGGGCTGAAATACGAATTGAGAATATACGACGGTCCTCGCAGAGAAACGGATTTCAGCATTAGGATCAGTGTCGATCTCTTTGACGAATGAGGCGAATCTTTATTCGAATGGCGACTCGCATTTTGGCAGGAATGCAATTGGATTAGATCAATGGGTCGCCCTCCACTTAACAAGGAAGCCAGAATACATCGTCTGCTCAACCAGCGACGAGTTATATTTTCTTTAATTGAGCGTATCCAAACCTTGCTGGCGCCTCGCAGCAATTTCAATCGAGAACTGGCCCACCTTTTCCGAGAGCAGGGTAAATTCGGCGCCAGAGACCGGCGTCTTTACCGAGAACTTATTTTCACCTACTTAAGGTATCAGCTTTGGTTGGAAAAAGTACGTTCAGACGAACGAACCTTTATCGACCACCTGGTAATGCTCGCCGCCCCAATCGAAGAAGTAAAAGATTTATATCCAACTCTTGGCGACAGGGCTCCGACGGATTTGTCATTCGAAAATCGCCATCGCCTGATTGGCAAGCAGGACGAAGAGATCCAAGAGCTTCTGCCTCCCTGGTTTCTTTCCCATTTCAACGCCCGACCGGACGTCAGAGAGCTGCTGGTGTTTTTTCAAAGAGCTCCTCTTTGGCTAAGAATTCAAAAAGGCGAAGCTCAGGAAATTCTAGACGAAATCGAAGGTCTTGCAGGCGAAACGGATCAAACCCCCACCCTATCCTTAGACGCCCCCGAAGCTATCCAGGCTCCAGTAGGCTTATCACTCACCGACTTAAAGGCCTATCAGAGCGGGAAAGTGGAAGTGCAGGACATTAGTTCCCAATTGCTACTCCAGCTTCTCGATCCGGAACCCAATGGACGATGGCTAGATGCCTGTGCAGGAGCAGGCGGGAAGACCCTTCAATTAGCCAAGATGCTAAGACCACACGGCAGCGTACTCGCCTACGACTCGCGTCAAAATGCTCTCAGGGAGCTTCGAACACGTCAGGAAAGAGCTGGCTTCTCGAACATAAACATCAGCCCATCGCGACCCTTCGAAGAGGAGTTCGATGGCGTGCTGGTGGATGCTCCTTGCAGTGGATCGGGCACCTGGCGAAGGCATCCCTTTCTGATGCGGCAGATGGAGGAGAAGGATTTGATGCGATACGCTGAAAAGCAGCTGCAACTGTTAGATTACTATTCAAAACGAGTAGCCATGGGAGGTAGATTGGTTTACGCGACCTGTTCGCTGAGTCGTTTTGAAAATGAGCATGTGGTCGAGGATTTCCTTGGAAATCATGAGAACTTCGAGCATGAACCGCTCGCGGAGAGGTTCGGCCTAAAGGACGAAGGACGCGGCATCACGATTCGTCCAGCCATGTTCAATGGAGACGGTCTGTTTGTAGCCTGCATGCGGAGAATCGATCCAGATATTCGGAAAGGAACCGAACAGGGTCTGTCCACAACGGCGTAGAAATCATGAAAGCGACCTAACGCTTTGCGAGTCGGGCTATTTTGACGTTGCCAGGAGCAAAGATTATGGGGTGAACTTTGCCTGTGGTCGCCGATATTGATCCTAGAATAAAGCTCTCCGTTTTCGAAGGTCCGCTGGATCTGCTCCTGTTTCTCACCCGCAAACACGAGATAGACATCTACGATATTCCAATCGAAATCGTGCTGGACCAGTATCTGGAGGTCTTGAGGGCCATGCAGGAGATCAAGCTGGAAATCGCCGGAGAGTTCTTCGTTATGGCGGCGACGTTGATGGAAATCAAAAGTCGCTTGCTCCTCCCTAAGCAACAGCAAGTCGTTTCCGATGATGGAGACGAAGACGATCTGGATCCTCGTTGGGAATTGGTCCACCAGCTGCTCGAGTACAAGAAGTTCAAGGAGGCGGCTGAAACACTGGACCAGCTTTCGGATCACGAATCGCTAAGACTGACCCGAGACTATGCCTCGGTAGACAAAGCCGAGAGCCCCGAGCGGCCCCTAAAGCCTGAAGACAAGATTTCAGTCTGGAACTCCTATAACATCGTGTTGCGACGGCTGTCGGAAAAACTCGTGCTAGGAGAAATTCAGGATGACGCCGTGACCGTCGTTGATCAGATGGAGATGCTCATCGAACGCATTAAGGAAGATGCGACATTCGCATTTTCATCCCTGTTTCCCGAGACAATTAGTCTCAAGAAACTCATTGTCACTTTCGTGGCCATTCTGGAATTAACTCGCCTGAGAAGGCTTCGCATAGAGCAAAACGCGGCGTTTACCGACTTTGAGGTGATTCGAATCGATGAGGATGGCACAGGGAATGCAGAGGAAATGGAACTTGAATCTGTAGAAAGTTGACACAAATTGACATCGTGAGAGACGAAGACGTAAAAAGAGCTCATCTGCTAGGACTTGGCCTGGACAATGATGATGGACATAAGAGAATCACCCAGTCCGAAGAGTTTTCCATTATAGGTGGCTCGCAAGAAACCCACGACAAGATGACGGAAACCGTGGTTAAGACTTTTGAAGACATAAAGAAAAACGGAAAATCGCTTGGCACTGTGGAGCCGAAAGAGCTTTCAGAGCTGATCGAAAAAAATACTCCTCAATAAACCCAAGAAAATGAGCTCTCCTTCCTCCTCTCACCCTCGCAAATCAAAGCTCCAAGAACAAGATCGACAGTCGGATGAACTGATTGTCGAAATTGAAGACCTGGAGGACGAGGATTCTGAAACGCTTGTAGCAGCCAGCAGCAGTAATGGGTCGCTGACGCTTCTTGAAGAATACAAGCTGCAGAAAAACCAGTCCAACAAGAAATCCTTTTTCATAGCTTTGACTTGCGCTGCCGCCTCTTTGACATTCGCTGTACTCTCCTTCCAAAAATTATAAATTATGGCCGAAATAACCACTTTGGACGAACAATCATTTAAAGACGCTATCGCTGGCGCTGAAACACCTGTACTGGTGGACTTCTGGGCTCCGTGGTGCGGACCCTGTAAAGCGATCGCGCCCATACTCGAAGAACTGTCTGGCGAGTTGGACGGCAAAGTCCAGATAGGCAAGGTGAACGTTGACGAAAACGGCTCTATCGCTGCCGAATACAACATCAGAGCCATCCCTACTCTCTTGCTATTCAAAGGAGGAGACCTGGTTGATCAGTTTGTTGGCATGGTTGGCAAAGACGATCTGAAGTCGAAATTGGACTCCCACATCCCAGCGTAACCAAAAAAGCATTTCAAAAATTTTTAGGCCTTTCGCTTAAACGCGAAAGGCTTTTTTGTTATCCAATGGCAACGCCTATCACCGTCAAAACACTGAAAAGGAGAAGGAGCTGAGCAGATTTCGCCAGAACTCCATTCAGCTCGTAGCCCTTGGCTTCAGAAAGCGTTGAGCCTAGCTTCCAAGCCAGAGGAATGGACAAACAAGGCAGGAGTGTCCATCCCTTTTCGGTGAGGACAAAGTAGCAACCCACCATCAGATACGCCACCAAAAACTGGATACGATACTGTTTGAGCGCGAAATTCCTGCCCAATCTTACCACCAGCGTTCGCTTACCCGCCTGGGCATCCGTTTCTAGATCGCGATAGTTGTTCACTACTAGAATATTATTGGCGAGACATCCCAAGGCTAAACCGAGAAGACAAGATTCGGTGGTTAGTTCTCCCGTAAGCACATAGAAAGTCCCAACCGTCGCAACCAGTCCAAAAAAAACGATTACAAAAATATCACCCAATCCATGGTAAGCCAATGGATAGGGGCCGCCTGTGTAGGCGTATCCGAAAATTATGGACAATACTCCAATTACCAACAGTTCCCAACCTCGATAGGCGACCAGATTCAAGCCTAACAGAAAAGCTGCTATAAAAATGGCTATCGCCACTAGTAGCATGGTCCTGGGCGCGATTTTTCCCGCGGCGACTTGACGCTCGGGACCCAGTCGGCTCTCGGTATCCGCTCCTTTGATGAAATCGAAGTAGTCGTTGGCCATATTCGTTCCGATCTGGATGAACAAAGCGAATCCCAAACAAATGAATACAGGAAACCAATCGATTCGACCCTGCTCCATTGCTTCGACCGTTCCAACCATGATGGGCGAAACAGCAGCGGGAAGCGTCTTAGGGCGAGCTGCGGCAATCCAAGGGGCTAGTGATCCCATTTACGTGAAAGGAAAGCCGCTTTCGCAATGGTGTCTATTGAATTCGCCGGGCTTCCAGATAGAAACGCTTTTCGTCGGCCTCGCCCATGGAAAATGTTTTTCGTGGAAGAGCTCCGTCTAGCACTACGGTCTTAAACAGGGCGCTCTTGCCAATCGCAGGCAGAAGAAAGCCGATGTTACCGGGCTTTGAACCCAGGTCGACCAAGACATCTTCACCATGAATATAATCTACCACCGAATTCCTGTTTTCCAGATAGGAATCAATGAAAGCCTGTAAATTACCCACCTCCAGACTCCGTTTCGCATCGCTTAACCGAATAATTCCAAAACCGGAAGCGGTCACAAACAGAATCCGGTGCTCGTCGTCGCTTTCGCCTAGCTCAACAAGACGTTCTTTCGCGCTGTCGAGATCATCGAATTTCTCAATAGCTACCTTTGAGTCCTCTGAGGTAAAAAAGGCGTCCATGCTTTTCTGGAGATCCTCCGTGTCGACATCAAAGACAACTCTATGAATAGGTTCGAACTCCAAGCCTGCATCGTGAACATTGACTAGCTCCACCAAAGCGTAGCGCGCTGGATGATCCATTACGGAGGCAGGATCATCGGCATTGGATTTCATACTCTCCCAAATGTTCTTAGCGGTTGCGAGCGAGTGATTGCCATCGCCCATGGCGAAAAGAAGTACCCCTTTTCCGGATACGCCATATTTTTCATCGAAAACCTCCTGTCGGCTCAGGGCGCTCAGCGATTGAACGACTCCAGACACATCCTCATCCGAGTTTACCTTCCAGCCCTTCAAATGGCCGCCCTGGGCCATAAGCTCGAAATCGTAAGCCGTATCGAGATTCTTTTCGAAAAGCGGCTCGATAACCGTTCTATCCGGATCGTCGATCAGGACCATGATATGCGGCAACTCGATCTTCGCGTTTTCGCGAATCTTAACCCGAGGCGGCAGGCGATCCTCAATCGTCCCTTCCGTTGCCCGAATCAGACTCTGCGAACCGACCTTGTAGTCGTACTTTTCCAGGTCTAAAGCGACAATGAGACCCCTTCGCGAAGCCACATGACTGGTTTTGCGATCCAGCAGGATGAATCCTGGCCCCTGGTCTTCCAGAACCTCGTCTTCAAGGTAGGTCTCCATCGCCTTGTTGATTCGCTCAATCCGAGCGGCACCATTCGGCTCCTCAAGATAAACCTCGGGAAAGACGGCGTTCAAAGTGGAAGGCGAATCGCCCACCTCGTCCTCAACCTGTTTCCAGTAGTCAGGTTGCGACGTGTACTGATCGCAGGCGACTACAGCCCATTTCGTCAAATCCACCCCCTCACGTGGAAGTAGGATGTTAGGCACCTGTAAACCGATGTCTTCGTTGTCCATGATTTGGCTTCGTTTGAAAATTAGGAAAATGAAAAGGGCAATCCGAGTGATAGAAAACTCGAATTGCCCTTAAAATTCGGTTGCTGAATGGAAACTGCATTCAGCATTCAGCATCTTTAGCGTCGGCTGCGACGGAATTTCTTCTGGAACTTCTCTACTCGACCGGCCGTATCGACGAAACGCTTTTCGCCAGTATAGACAGGATGAGAGTCCATGGTTACATCTCGGACCACCTTCACATGCTCAACGCCATCAATAGTCTCGGTCTGACCAGTTTTGATGGTGGAGTTCGTTACGAATTGCTTCCCGCTGGAAACGTCTACGAAAACAGTTGGGTGATAGTCTGGATGGATGCCCTTTTTCATTGGACCAAAAATAAAGCGATTAACCCTGGCGCGCCTTGAAACGCGGATTGGATTTGCAGATTACGTACAGTCTTCCCTTGCGACGTACCACCTGGCAGTCGGGATGTCGTGTTTTAGCGGACTTTAGAGAAGAGACAACTTTCATAAGGGGCGTAAAAACATACGGCGCCCATCCAGCTGTCAATATCCCTTTTCGCTAAAAAAGAGGTTATTTTTCGATGAAGACCGCCCTAATTCCATTCGACCACCTCAGGGGCCAAAGACATCAATCCCAGCTCAAGGTTGATGTTCATAATCACATGCCTCCACAGATTCTCCCCATCGAGTTGGGAGATCGCATAGCCGTCCATCTGAGAAACGACCCAGGCATTTTCGCCAAGCTCGTTCTGCAACTGCCCTTCCCCCCAGCCAGAATAGCCTTTGAAAGCTCTTAAGACTAAATCCGAGTCGGTTTCCTTCTTCGATTGGGCGATAGTCGGCTCGAGACCGAAGTAGAGCTTAAACTCGTTCTTCTCGGGAAGCACCTTCCAGGCTGAGAGAAAGATCTGATCCTGGTCAACCGGACCGCCAACGTAAAGCGGTACGTCCTGCAAGTCGTATTTGAAGAATTCGCCATTCACTTGACCAAGCGTTAGCCCTGACTTTTTGTTGACCACCACCCCAACCGAGCCTTCAGGCTTATGAGCTGTCATCAGAACGACGCTACGAAAAAAATTCGGGTCCTTTAAATGTGGATGCGCCAACATCAAGGATCCGGTAAGCTCAATGCCTTCTTCGTGCGTTTCGTCGTACATCTGAATTGACCAACTGAGGATCAAGCAGGATTCTCAATTACTCAAGCTAGCTTTAGCTAAATGATCAGAATATTTCCGTCCATTTCGTTACGGTTTTGAGGCGTTATCCAATCAAATGAAAATGAACCTATGACAGAGCTCACGGAGATTGTTAAATACTGCGACGAACGAACACGACTGAAGGAAATAAAGGATTTTCCAGGAGCCCACAATGGCTTGCAATTCGCCAACAACGGAAAGGTCAGCAAGATTGGAGCTGCGGTTGACGCTGGCTTGACGCCCTTCGAGATGGCAGTAGAGGCGAAGATCGATTTTCTCATAACCCATCACGGCATGTATTGGAATGGCGTGCAGCCTGTAGTGGATGTTGAATACAGAAAGACGAAACTGCTAATCGATTCCAATTTAGCGGTCTATGCTAGTCATCTGCCGCTGGACGCGCATCCGGAAATTGGAAACAACGCTCTTCTGGCAAAAGCCATCGGCATCCAAGCAAGCGGTTCTTTCGCCAACTACGAGGGAGTGGATATCGGTTTTATGGGTACATGGAACGAGGGTCGAGAATCTTTGAAGAAGGCGTTGATGAAGCAGTTCGGATCAGGGATCGCCTCAATCGAGTTCGGATCCAATGAACCCGAAAAGATCTGCATTTGCACCGGAAGTGGAGCTAGTGTGATGGACGAAGTGAAACGGACGGGAGCGGATACGCTCATTACCGGCGAATTAAAGCAGCATTCCTACAACATCGCCCAAGAACAGGGATTAAACTTGTACGCATGCGGTCACTACGCCACGGAGACGTTTGGCGTTCAGGCCTTAGCTGCAGAATGCGCCGAAAAATTCAATCTACCTTGGGAGTTTATCCAGACGAATTGCCCTCTGTAAATAAACGTGCAATTTTAAATCAATTCGCTAACTCTCGCCCCATATGAAACGCATAGCTGTATTAAATGGACCGAATCTCGATCGGCTAGGCAAACGCCAGCCGGAGCTCTATGGATCGGAAACCCTCGCCGATTTAGAAAATCAGCTACGCGATTCATTCACGGAAACGACCTTCGAATTCTTCCAATCGAATGACGAAGGAGATCTTGTTTCGAAAATCGCCAACCTTGCCGAAACGGGTTGTGACGGAATCGTTTTCAATCCAGCGGCTTATTCGCATACCAGCATCGCATTGCGGGATGCCCTGGCCAGCGCGGGAATCCCCACAGTTGAAGTACATATTAGCAACATCCACAAGCGTGAGCGATTCAGACATCACTCGCATACGGCGAACGAATCGCTAGGCGTCATTGCAGGACTTGGTTTGAAAGGCTATCACTACGCCGTACAGCATCTGCTAGGATTAGGCTAGAGACAGGACCAACCGTAAATGCCACTGGGGAAGCCTGCTTCGAATTTCCAAGGCAAGCCAGAACACCGGAAAAAGACAAAAAAGATGGGCGGAAAAACCGCCCAATGAACGCTGTCACTCCCTGGATGTTTCAAACAGCGCCAGGCATCGCGTTTCAGGTTGAAACACTAGGAATCAGACTGATTTCGTCAACGCAATCCGGCATCCTTTCAGAAGAAATTCCAGGGGATCTTAGCCAAAATAAGAGTAGCTTATCAGGAAACGAAATTCGTAGTTAGAAGCGTACTACAGAAAAAAGAGGGCGACCTTAAAGTCGCCCTTAGATGCTATCATCCCCTGGATACGTTTAGTAGAGCCAGGCATCGCATTCGAATTATGAATCTCAATCTAATTGATATTATCGGCAGGTCAAGATCTAACTTAAATAAATACATTTTTTTCTTTAATTTAGCCTCTTAATCTTTTGATCAACCATTCTAGAAACGCAAAGACCCGGCGGTCCCACATCCGCCGGGCCAAGCAACGACTCAGTTTTGGAACTAAAATCCTGACTGAAATTCTTAGAGCAAAGCCTTTTCGAGAGTCTTCGTCCTGTCTGTTTTACGATGCCAAGAGTTTATCAAAACGGCAGGTTTCGCGCAATCCGTGATGCATACTGAATCGCGTGCGGGAATCCGCATTTTTGGCGCGTGAACACTCCATTTGCCCATGTGAATGTAAAAATTGAGCGAATACGGAAGTTGAGGCCTCATTTTCTCTGTTAATTGGGTGGACAGAGAACGGAAGCCGGCTAATTAGCTAATGCTGTATGTCTGAAAATCAAGGTATCCTGAAAGTTACACCCAAAACGACCGCCATCGACCTGTTGATCACGATAGTGGTCGGCTATCTCTTTCTGCTTTGGTTCAAGCCCCACGTTCCAAGCGAGGATCCCTCGACGATCTTCTGGGTAGCCGCCTTTTCGGCGATTCCCGCCGCTGGCACATTTTGGCTCTGCCTTCAGATGTTCAAGGTCACTCTGGTACACCAGCGCAAGCTGAAGGAAGAGAAGAAAGACTAAGAGCAATCTTAACCTACTAGGCTTCTTCCGCTCCCATCCGTTGTGGTTGATTAGGATTAGAGGATTTCTTCTTTGAAGACCCTGATCACGCGCCTGATTCCTAGCAAAGGACCAGCGATGTTGGCCGATGCAGGACTCCAGCTAGATTATCGCGATACTGACTCACCTTGTTCCGAAAAGGAAATCAAAGCTCGGATCCGAGGAGTAGAATGCCTCTTATGCACCCTTACTGAAAACATTAGCTCCGAAGTAATCGAGGCGGCAGGTGGCTCTTTAAAGCTAATCGCCAACATGGCGATCGGCTACAATAACATCGATGTGAAGACTGCGGTTGATCGGGGTATCCTCGTGACCAATACGCCCGACACGACAACCATCGCCACAGCCGATCTTGCCTGGACGCTTATTCTAGGAGTCGTGAGGCGGGTGATCGAAGGTGACGCCTTGGCTAGAAGCGGCAACTGGAAGGGTTGGGGGCCACTTCAATTGCTCGGTGGCGATTTGGACGGCAATACTATCGGCATCATCGGCGCAGGAGCAATCGGGTCCGCGGTGGCAAAGCGCGCGACCGGCTTCGGTATGAATGTCATCTACCACAGCCGATCCCAAAGCGCTCGCATCGAAGAAGCGGCGCCTGGCGCCAAGCGTGTATCTCTGGAAGAGCTGTTAAAGATGAGCGACATCGTAAGCGTCCATGTTCCCTACACCCCAGAAACGCATCACCTTATCGGCGAGGACCAATTTGCCATGATGAAGCCATCTGCCTATTTTATAAACACGGCTCGAGGTCCCATCCATGATGAAAATGCGCTTGTAGAAGTTCTCAAGTCCGGCGAAATCGCAGGAGCTGGATTAGACGTTTATGAAGAGGAACCCAAGCTCCATCCTGAATTATCGGAGCTCAAGAATGCAGTCATTCTTCCCCATCTCGGGAGCGCCACGGAACGTACCCGTCAAAACATGTCGATGAAAGCCGCTCGCAACATTGTTGCTCTATCAAAGGGAGAGATTCCTCCTGATCTAGTAGCGGAATCCAGAGCCGGCTTTCTAGAAAATCAGTAGGCTCTTATAGTTTACTCGAACCCGAACTCTTCCTGTTCGTTTTCTGGTCCAGTTTCTAGGAGCTTTCTTAAAAACAGCGAGCGATGGACAGGCGTAGGTCCTTTATCGAGGATCGCGTTGCGATGCGGAGGAGTGGCATAACCTTTGCATGAGGCGAAGTGATAATGTGGATACTCGCAGTCCAAAGCCATCATCTTCCTATCCCTTGTCACCTTGGCGATAATCGAAGCCATAGCGATGCAAAGCGATTTGGAGTCTCCCTTGACAATCCCGTGGTGACTGAAGCCCAAAGACCGCATCGGTTTTCCATCCACTAAAACAATCCATTGCGAAAGTCTTTCCTGAACAGAATCGTTGTTTTCAGAATCCGAAAAGAGAGGGTCAGGATCATGCCGTTCAATGCTGGCCCTTGTCAAAATATCCTGCATGGCTCGGTTCATGGCTATTTGCGTCGCCCCGAGAATATTGTGAATCTCGATCTCTTTCACCGAACCTACCCCTACTCCAATGAAAATCCGGTTAGTACGTTCAAGCCAACGCAGTCTATCGTAGAGTTCTTCCCGTTCCTCAGGCTTGAGTAGTTTGGAATCGTTGATGCGAGAAGCATTTCGTTTGCACCAATCTGTATCGTAAAACGCGCTACGAGCGGCAACCGCCGCGGCGACCACAGGACCGGCCAAGGCTCCACGCCCCGCTTCATCCAGGCCAATCAGTCCAGCTTGTCCATTGAGGCGATTGCGATCGTATGCTCTAAGGCGTCTCGATTTCACAAATGGGAGGACTACTTTTTCCAGGCCGTTTTTTCTTTAGGCTTGGCAAGGGGTAACACGTCGAGCATTCCCGCCTCCTCGACGGCTTCGTAAGCCGTCCGGAAATGCAGCTTGGCGAAGTCTTTGAAGCTATCCGCTCCGAACTTCTTCAGTATCTCAATGGCTTGCTTTTTAACCTGGGCGCTCGCTCCTTTTAATAAGGTGTCTCCAAATCGCTTGGACAATTTAGCCATGTAGCGAACGTATTCCGCGCGAGCGACTACCGAAGCCGCCGCCACGACAGGATCTTCTTCCGCCTTGGTCTGCATACGCAGCTCGAAATTCGAATCCTTGAAATGCCGACCGACCAAGTCCTGCTTGCTAAACTGGTCCAACATTCCCCACGGAGCTCGCTTTTTTCGCAAGGCCGCCTCCAGCGATTTCGCATGCTGCCAGCCAATGAGCGAATTCAGATTGGCTCGAGGACGGCTCATCAATTCGTTGTACTTGGCCATTCCGCAGAAACAGGACTCGGCCACGGCGCCTTTCGTTTCTCGTATGACCTTATCCAACTTTAGGATACGGCTGTCCGTGATTTTCTTCGAATCTCGGATCCCATGCTTAACCCATTCATCGATCTGTGGCTTGTCGGCAACCACGCACGCCGTTATCACGGGCCCGAAAAGGTCCCCCTTGCCGCTTTCATCCATTCCGGCATGCAGCTCAAACCACTCCGGATGGTAAATCTCGTCGTATCCAAAACGCGCTTCGCCAAGGACTTCAGGCTCGAGGATGTTAATGACGAAGTCTTCCGTCTCCTTCCCTTGCACAACCAGCTTACCGCTTTTATAGCCAACGATGTTCACCTTGTTTCCTTTGAATGCAAAGCGAGCATATTCCACATCGTAGGGATCCCACATCTTCATCTCGCAGATGCCTTCAAGCTTTTCTAGCTGATCTTCGGTCAGCTTCGCGGTATAGATGGTCTTCTTCTTGGGCTCTTCAGGAATATCCGGTTTTTTCTTTTTCTTAGGCATAAAGAAGTGGCGAGTAGGCTTTCAAACGAATGGAAACACTTGAAGGCGAATCCGGATTGAAATCAATGACTGAAATGAAAGCGAATTCGATTGATAGTCTTTGATGCAAATTTCTAGAACTATCCATGGCCAAGCAGAATGAAGAGCTGACCAGCAAAGCGGCGGTTTTCCGATCAAGACTGATTGAATGGTATGATCAACACGCCAGAGAACTGCCCTGGCGATCCAAGCCCTCCCTTTATAAGACAGTCGTTTCCGAGTTCATGCTGCAGCAAACGCAGGTCAAAACGGTATTGCCCTACTTCAAGAACTGGATCGAAGAGTATCCGGACTTCCGAGGGCTGGCCAAAGCCAGTGAGGAGAGAGTATTAAAAAGCTGGGAAGGGCTCGGCTACTATTCGAGAGCTCGCAATCTACGAAAACTTGCTCAGCAGCTCAGCGAGATGGAGAGCATTCCAACCAAAGCTGAAGACTGGCTTGGTTTTCCTGGAATAGGACCCTACGCAGCCGCAGCGATTTGCAGCATCTCTTTCAATGATTCCGCTGCTGTAGTCGATGGAAATGTGGTTCGTATCTTAGCAAGGCTTACGGGCGACGCTACGCTATATAAAAACAGCGGCGAGGCTGCAAAACGCTATCGGGAGATCGCAGAAAAACTCCTCAATCACGAACGCCCTGGAGATCACAATCAAGCAATGATGGAACTGGGAGCTACGCTTTGCCTGAAGCAGAATCCGCAGTGCCTCCTGTGCCCGGTCAACGCGATGTGCAAAGGGCGATTAAATGGAAACGAAGCCACGCTCCCGCGATTCGAAAAAACAAAGTACGAAGCCAAGCAAGTGGATCGAGTTTGGATTGCCGACAAAGAGGGCGTCTTGCTGCACAAGATTCCTAGCCATGCAAAACGCATGAAGGGGCTTCATGAAATCCCAACCGCGGATCAAGCAGGGATACGTCTGAATGGACAAAAGCCCATTCTGCAAAAGAAAAGATCGATTACCAAATATCGAATCACGGAGTCCTTCTATCGAATTGATCGAGGCGTTCTTCCAGAACCGCTAGCCGAAGGCTGCAAGTGGACGAGAAAGTCCGACCTTGAAAGCCTTCCTCTTTCAGGACCTCATCGAAAATGGATAGGCGAACTGCTGGAAATGTAAGCGCCTGAAATAAAAAAACTTCCTCAATTTCGAGGAAGTCTTGGATCGGAGCGATAGCTTTTCGGGGCTAGTTATCCCACTTGTGGCGCAACATGTTGTTGAATGCCGCCACTTTCTTTTGTCGACGCTTCGTCTCGGATGGCTTTTCGAAGTAGCGGTTGCCACGCACGTCGCGAATCACGCCCTCGCGATCAAGCTTCTTCTTCAAGCGACGAAGCGCGCGTTCTACGGGCTCGTTTTTGCGGATTTTTACTTCAATAGCCATATTTTGATGGGAAAGAGGCGTACGAAGGCGCCATTTCCAAACATCGTCAACATTTTTCGAGAATGAAACAAGGACGATTACATTTACTAAACGGCTTTAGTTTGAAACCTGCTCCGGCTCACGACAGCCCTTTGAAGAGCGACCTTCAAGTCAGCCGGCTTAAGAGGCTTAAAATCGCGAGCGAGGGTGAATAACCTGTCGATAAGTCAGGAAAACCTGGTGAGCAATTACGCGCTTCTTTTCTTTGAAACCGCAGCCAGAAGGCTTTGACTGACGCATAATGTCCGCCGCCAAAGGTCCATTCGTCCATCTTCATAATCACACCCACTACTCGCTCCTAGACGGATGCGCGAAACCGACCCGAGCGGCGGCTAGAGCCAAGGAGCTGGGCATGCCGGCCCTGGCCATGACCGATCACGGCAACCTTTTCGGTGCCATCGATTTCTATCTGGCCTGCAAGAAGGAAGGCATCAATCCGCTGATTGGATGCGAGTTGTACTACGTGAATGACCATAAGCAGTCCGAGCGACCTCGCCGAGAAAGAAGGCGGACGGACGATATTGGCGACATTCCGGAAGACTATGTGCCCTCTCCGGCGGATTTCCCGCAATACCAAATTCATCACAAGGGCGTTATCGCCAAGGACTTCGAAGGCTATCAAAATCTATGCAAACTCGTTTCGGACGCTCACATTAATGGGGTTTACTACAAGCCACGGACCGATATCGAAAAACTGGCTAAGTATTCCAAGGGTCTGATTGGTCTGAGCGGATGCATCAATGGTGTCGCTTCTCAGTATTTGATTTATGGTGACTACGAGAAAGCTCGAAAGGCCACCGGCCAGTTCGTGGATATCTTCGGCAAGGAAAACTATTTTATCGAGCTTCAGGATCACGGCATGCCTGTGCAGAAGCGTATCATTCCTGGACTTATAAAACTGGCCAAGGAGTTCGATCTGAAAGTCATCTGCGCCAACGATTCTCACTATGTCTACAAGGAAGACGCGGAGCCCCATGACGCCCTGCTCTGTATCCAGACCGGCAAGATCATTTCCGATCCGAATCGGATGAAATACCCTTCCCAGGAATTCTACCTGAAAAGCCGAGAGGAAATGTATGAGATTTTTAAGGACATTCCTGAGTCGCTGGACAACACGGTTCATGTTGGAGAAATGTGTAGCCTTGAGATTCCCTTTGGCGAGAACCACTACCCCGTTTTCGAAACGCCTCCCGAATTGAAGTCTTTCAAACGAGACCCGGATGCCTTCGATCGGATTCTCGACATTTACGAAACCGAGAAAACCAAAGTAAACAAGCAGAACGGCATCGAGGAAATCTGCAAGCTGGGACCGGAGGAAAGAGAGGAATTCAAGAAACACGGCATGCTTTTGTTGGAGCTATGCAAACGCGGACTGAAAGAGAGGTATGGCGTCGATTACGATAACCGCGAGACCTACGTTCCTAAGGAAGGCCAAAGGGAGGATTTCGCCGACTTCGTTTGCGGACAGATGGACTTCCAACTGGCCATTATAGCCGGTACCGGATTCATCGACTACTTCCTTATTGTCTGGGACTTCATCAATTTCGCCCGCAATCGAAATATCCCGGTCGGGCCTGGTCGAGGATCGGGCGCCGGATCTATCGTTTCCTATGTATTGAAAATAACGGACATCGAGCCGCTTCGTTTCGATTTGCTCTTCGAGCGCATGCTGAATCTGGAGCGTGTTTCGCCACCCGATTTCGATATCGATTTCTGTATGAGGCGCCGTGAGGACGTAGTGAATTTCGTAAGGGAAAAATACGGACACGATAACGTCGCTAATATCATCACCTATGGCACATTCGGAGCGAAAATGATCATTCGCGATATGGCTCGAGTGAATGACGTTCCCTTTGCTGAGGCAGACAAACTGGCCAAGATGATTCCCGACGAGCTCAATATTTCACTGGAGGCTTCAGTCGAAAAATCCAAGGAACTCCGCGATGAGATGGCTCGGAATCCAGTCGCCAATAAAATCGTCGAGCAGGGCAAAATCATAGAGGGCATGGTTCGCAATACCGGCAAGCACGCGTGCGGAGTGATCATTGGCGATCAGCCAATTCACAATCTGGTCCCCGTCACCCTTCAGGAAGGCGATCTGACGACTCAATACGCCAAAGGTCCGGCGGAAGATCTCGGTCTGCTCAAAATGGACTTCCTAGGACTTAAGAATCTCACGGTCATGGACGACGCGCAAAAGAGCGTTCGTCTTGGCCGGAATCTTCCTGATTTCGATATCGAGAAGGTCGATCTCAATGACGAGAAAACGTACCAGCTTCTCAATCAAGGAAAGACTATCGGAGTCTTCCAGCTCGAATCGAGTGGCATGCAGTCGCTGTGCCGGCAAATCGATCTCTCGAAGTTCGAGGAGATTATCGCGCTTGTAGCCCTCTATCGGCCGGGACCCATGCAATTCATACCGCAGTTTATCAAAGGCAAGAAGGACGCGTCTACCATCGAAGTACCTCACCCATTGTTGAAGGATCTCGTATCCGAAACTTATGGAATCATGGTCTATCAAGAACAGGTTATGGAAGCGGCGCGTATCATTTCCGGCTATACGCTAGGCGAAGCGGACATTCTGCGAAAGGCGATGGGGAAGAAGATCGCCTCCGTTATGGAGGCTCAGAAAGAAGTATTCGTGGCTGGCGCGGACAAAACCCATGGCATCAGTCGCAAGAAAGCCTTGGACATCTTCGCGATCCTCGAGAAATTCGCAGCCTATGGTTTCAACAAGGCCCACTCCACATGCTATGCCATGATCGCTTATCGCACGGCGTATCTGAAAGCCAACTACCCAGTTGAGTTTCTGGCGGCGGCCCTCTCCTGTGAATTAGGCAATTCGGATAGCGTATCCAAATTTATCGACGAAGCCGAGGCTATGCATGTGCGGATCCTGTCGCCCGACGTGAATATTTCGCGAGACGCTTTCACACCGGTGATCGACGATCCGGAAGACCAGGCCGCAGGTCGTCCAGGCTCGATCCGCTTTGGATTGGCGGCTATAAAGGGAGTGGGCAACGCAGCGGCCAGCAGGATAATCGAGGAGCGGGAAAGCAATGGCGACTTCAAGGATTTCGATGATTTTCTATCTCGTGTGGATACGAAAGCCGTTAACCGTCGCGTATTGGAATGTCTTGTAAAAACCGGGGCCTTCGATTTCTCGGGCGAGCCAAGAGGCTGCATTTTCAATCGCATGGACGAGGCCATGAATTACGCGGCAGCCATGCAGCGCGATAGAGAGGCTGGTCAGAACTCCTTTTTCGATATGCTTGAGGAAGAGCCAGCCTCAAACGGAAATGGAAGTCTAACTATTCCGCAAAACGGTTTTGACGCCTCCCAACAGTTCCCGAAAAACGAGATGCTGAGATACGAAAAGGAGCTGCTGGGCTTTTACGTTTCCGGGCATCCACTTGACGACTACAAGGGCCTAGCGGAAGCCCTTACTAGCTTTGATATTGAGAAAATGAATAAGGAGCTTGGCGACCGCGTAGAGTTCCAGGTTTGCGGCATTGCTTCAGGAGTCGTGAAGAAACTATCCCGCCGCGACAATCGCCCATGGGCTCTCTTCAACGTTGGAACGCTCCAGGGCTCAGTCCAGGTCAATTGCTATGCCGACGCCTTTGAAAACTATGGAGAAAACCTGGAAAACGAGAAGCTGGTCATCGTAAAAGGAAGCGTTTTCCGCAACGAGGAAGGCGTTCGACTCAGCGTCCAGGAAATCTATCCACTGGAACCCTACCTGCCAGGTCAAATAAAGCATATTACCTGGATTCTCGACGCTAAAAAGGATACCGAATCGTTCTTCTATCTGTATCGGGAATTTTTGGACAAGTCCAGAGGCGAGACCACTAGCGACATCGCTTTCCAAGTCGACGACGAAACGATGATAGCGGCTCCTACCGCAGCATCTTTAAGGTGGCAGGTCAACACGGACCAATGGACGAAGCTTCGCAATCATGACTCCGTAGTAGGATGTATCGTACAATCGCATCCTATTCGCTTGAAGGAACAGGAGCGTCGTTGGTCGAGAGCGTGATCAACCTGCAAAACCGCCGGAAGAAAAGCTCCCGTTTTCCAACTCGATTACTGCATCGCTAGAGTCATAGTCGAAAGACATTTCCACATCCTCGGAAAAACCTTTGCCCACAAGTTCCCTGGCTGACGAACAGCGACCCAATTCACTAAATCCATCTGCCTTATTTTGCTCGAAAACTTCTATGGCGCTCTTGGCCTCGGGAGAAGAGGAACCGCTTAAGGCGCCCAAGATCCCACCCGCTCCTACGAGATCTTCAAGAGCCGGCCGGAGAGAGTCATCGGCCCAACGCTCTCCAGCAGCAATTACCAGCTTGGGCCCAGATAGGGTGTTCAAATGTTCGGCGAGTTTTGACGCGTTTCGCAAACAGCCGCAAAAGGTTCGTTTCGCTTTAGATTCGAAGCTCAGGAGAGAGCCGTTTGGCGAAGGTAAGACAATCCGCTCTCCAGGACGAACTTGATCTAGTGAAACGGGAGACAGCGAGTAGCCTGTATCGGTTTTCTGGGAACGAGAAACTGCTAGCATCGCATCGCGCTCTTCGGCAAAGGCTTGCGCTCGTTCGTCTTTCCAACGAAACGGATAAACCATTGCTCCACGACTGCATGAAACATCGACGCAAGTCGAAAAAGATAGGACATCAACAATAACGACAGCCTCTACCATAGGCGATAATGCGTTTAAACCCTCCAGACCCCACTCGAAGCGCAACTGATAATTCGATTGGTCGTAATACATATCCTGTCGTATCCAAAAAATAAAGCGAGCTAGGGACTAGCTCGCTCCATAAAATGAATTTAGGCCTTCAACGGGACTTATTCGGGCTGTTTTTCCTCCTCGCCTTGAATAGCCCCTCTTATGCCCTGCAAGAGTCCGCCGACTTTCTCCTTCGCTTTTTCGCCAAAGCTTTTGAGCTGGGACGAAACGGAGATGCCAGATGCGGCAACCGAAGCGATCGTCTCTTGATTTATTGAATTGATAGCGACTCGAAGCACCTCCTGCAAGGTAGCGCCATTTTCGCCTTGGCCGATTTCCTTTAGCTCGATGTCCGGTAAATCTACAATGATCGGCTCTTCCTGGACAGCTGGAATGAGAACAGTGATTTTTCCATTAGTGATGCGAAAGAGGTCGATTTGGAAAGCCTTTCCACTAGCGGATTCTTCTTCCTCCTCAGCCGCAGGACCCGTAAAGGATTCTATGTTGGCCAGAATCTGACCGATATTGCTCTTCCCGGATCCCATTTCGTACGTGATCTCCGGACCGTCAATCACGATCTGTTGGATGACCACCTTGTCGGAAAGAGCCGACCACGGATCGAGATCCAAATCGATACTGCCGAGTTCGATGCTGCTTGGCATTTGATAGCCTTCAGGATTCCCAACCACGAGACCGCCTAAGGAGGCCGAACCGGAAAGAAGAGAAAAATCGACCTTTTTGAGGGTGACATCAGTCTGGGTGACTTCAGGCCCGAAGGCCTCAACTCCGGCAGCGATGCCCTTTCCAACGACGCTGGAGAAACCAAAGAGGACGACACAGCCAATAACCAGGAGAACGACAACAATAGCGATAACTTTTTTCATGGGCAAAATCGTGTGGGGATAACTGTTAGACTTATGGAAAGAATTGCCAAATCTTTTCCGATGACACGCCTATTTTGCAAAAGAGCCAAACCGTCACTTTTACGTATCAATTTAGACGGTACATTTCGACCAGATAAAGTCGATTTCGCTTAATGAGAATTTCTCGCTCTTACCTCAATATCGCCATCCACGGTACGTAATTGCACAAAAGAGCCTCCTCCATTAATTTCGATTTGGTAGGATGTCTCCGAATGACCAAAATGGATGTGCGGAATGGGATGGACGTGAGAAACAGGAGGCACGGGGGGCATGGGAGGAACAGGATGAGCGACACCCTTAGATCGCTCTGTCTTAGTTTCTCTTTGGACCACTCGACGGGTTTCTTTTTGGACCACCCGATTAGACTCCCTCTGGATCACTCGATTCGACTCTTTTTCAATCACTCGATTGGAGTCCGTGTATGCTCCATCGAAAAAATCGTCATCGACCTCAACATCGCCATCAAAGGCGCTTGCCGATAAAACCGCGCCTATGTCCGTAGGCATTTCGAGCTCGATATCGCCATCCAGCGTATTCAGGGAAATGAAGAATTCCTCTGGCAAAGAAGAGGCTAGCGAAAGCTCAACGTCCCCATCAACGGTACTCGCAATTACTGATCCTTGCATGTCTCGCATGTCGAGATCCCCGTCTTTGGAAGAGATCTCGAACTCGCCAGATAATTCGCGCATGGCGATATCTCCATCGATGATCTCTATTTTTACATTCGATTTGTATGGAACTTTTAACGACAGGTCTTTGAGATCGCTAAGCGCTCCAAAGTGGATATCCACGCTATTGCCAGCCTGCGAGACATGCCAGCCTTTGGGCAGGAACTTAGGCCGATCCTCGTCGAAGTCTCCACGAGCCCTAAGGCGAATGACATCGCCCTCATAGCCGACCACATCGACATCTCCATTGATTGCCGAGACCTCTACGTTGCAGCGTTCATCCTTCAGCTCCAGCTCGATGGGAAACTCGAGAACGTCCTTAGCAAAGCCAATCCAATGCCCGATAAACAAGCCGTAGAGTGGCAAATGAACTGCAAATCGGAGCTTCATCGTTTCGCCTATATTAACATTCCTTCCTTCTTTCTGGTTGCAGTCGCTTCAGTTCTTTCAGCCGATATCTGATCAATAGCTTGCCGAGCTCTCTCCCGAACCGATGGATGCACTTCATCATCTCCAGCGAGGCGACTGAGCTCTGGCAGCGAGGACCTATCGCCAATTGTAGCCAGAATATCAATCACCTGAACTTTCACAAGCGAATGCTCATCCGCATGGAGCAAGGATCTTAACTCTGTAATAACGGGATCGCTCTGAGCGAACGGATAAAGAGCGCCTAAAGCTGCCAGCCTGACATTGACGCTGCTATCGGTCTGCACGGTTTTGAGAAGAGCGGGGATAAAGGCGCCACTAGGCTCTTCAATGGTGGCGCACTGCAGGGCTCCGCGCATCCGATCCGTAGCCGAAGCCTGTTGCAACATGCTCAAAGCGACCAGCTCTCGTGAAGCCTTTAGCTCGTTTCTAAGAGCGGCGATGTCTTCCCGTTCCCCCTGGTTGAATAGGAGGGAATTTCCAAGGAAGAAGCCGAAAAGAAAAATGGCAGCCAAACCAATCCAGGGGGCAAGCGAACCCAACCGAAAATTAACCGTCTTCGTTTCGCTCCATTGATTTTCGCTTTCAATGTTTCCGTGTTTATAGACTTGGAGCGCGTCTTCGAATGCCTGCTGACTGTGGGCGGACGGCTGGGGCATTTCGATTTTTTTCAGATTCCGCCAAAGCGTTGCCAGATCTTCCCGATCGCCATGAGAAGCGGATGCCGGATTGTCAGAGCGATCGTTTTCGTCGACCAAGCCTTCGATGAATCGCTCCACTGATTCTCGTTCTTTCATTGAGATACTCCTTCCGTTAAGTTTTCAAATTCCTTTCGCAAGGCCTCGAGGGCCCTGAATATTCTAGCTTTGACTGTGCCGAGCTTGCAATCGAGGGCGTAGGCAATCTCCTCGCATTTAAGCCCCTGAAAGCGACTTAGAATAATCACTTCTTTTTTCGCTTCTGGAAGATTATCAAGCGCCTGGCGCAGGAGGTCCAAGTCGTTCCCCCTGCCGAACCCAATGTCCTCCCTACTGACGGTAGGTTCCTCGATATTCGAGTCCGGATCGTCCAGAACGGTAACGGATCGGCCCTCTTTCCGAGCCCAGTCAAAATAGGTGTTGCGAGCGATACGAAACAGCCAGGAAGTGAAATTGTTTTGGGACTTGAAGGAATTGCGGTATTTGAGGGCCCGAAGAAAAACGTCCTGCGTCAAGTCTTCCGCCGCATGAGTCTTGCCAGTCAAAGAACAAAGGTAGCCGTACACATGGCCGTGATGCCGCTTAAAAAGTAGTCCCATCTGGTCGAGATCTCCTTCTTTGACGGCGACCATCAAGCTGTCATCGCTGAGCTCGTCGTTTTGCATGCAATTTTGACTACCTTCATCAATACTGCAGCAGAGGGATCAAGGTTGCCAAATAATTTGCGAAGCCTCGAATGGCGGTTCGAGGGGGAAGGCGCAGCTACGGATTTCTTTCTAGAAATTCGAAGCTAGCTCGAAATGGCCATCCTCGTAGGAATAGTTAATCGGAACAAGCGAAGTTCTGATTTCCTCCATGCCTGAAAAAAAGTGGAGATTGTCGGGCATTTCGTAACCAAGTTTCACGTACACTCGCAGCGTTTTCTTCTTGCCGGCTTTAAGAGGACCCAGCGATCGACAGTAGAAGGATTTTTTTCCGTAGGTGTCGAATCCCAAGGCGAAATAGCAGTCGCTCAGATCGGCGTCGGAAGTGACGTCGCAAATCAAGGTATACCAGTTCTGGGAACTATTGAACATGAGGACGCCGCCGCTCTTAGTCACTCCCGCTCGCTCATTCTTGCGAATGTCGATTTTCAGAAAGCCTTCGGCAAACGAGTCGGAAGGGAGCAGGGTGAGCTTCTTGGCGCTGCCCCTGATCAGATCATCGCCGGTAAAGCAAAGGGGAATACCGCGATTCACCTCGGCGACCGGCAAGTACTGACCATCATTGAGACAATAAAGAACGCTTTGGGCGTTAATGGAGAAGGGGATGAGAAACAGAACAACCAGGAGAAGCGAGCGACAGTATTTCATCTGAAACGGGGATTGAAGGGCACAGATATTTAATACGGCGCTTCAGGCCTTGATTTAAGCGACGATCAGACCTTTTCGAAAAAAACGTTTCGTGCCTGTCCATCCACTTGGATTGATCATTTACGGGCTGCTTTTTAGCGCATTTTCGACAAAGAATTTTGAACGTTTTTCGCTAAAAACGATCAGAGGAAATCGCCCCCGATTGTGTATCAGTAATTGTATGACAGCATTTCTGTATTGAGGGCCTCGGGATCAACGACTTAGTGGAAATGGACGCCTGATTCCAAGATAAGACTAAGACCTCGTAGAAACTAGTCGCCAGAATGGATTATTGGAGTATAGTAATCATAAATTGCTGTGCATTGACAGTATGGCGCTCGACTCTCCTATCATTACCCTTATCACTGGCTGCAGCTCAGGAATCGGCTTCGAATTGCTCAAATTGTTCAATAAGGAGCCTTATAGAATTGTGGCCACCGCTCTGCCAGAATCGGCCGAGAAGCTAGCGAATGATCCTGTCGCCCAAAGCGACCGAATTTGGATTCGAAAACTTGACGTATCCGACTTCGAAAAGGCCACGACCATCGTCGAGGAAACCAATAGCAAATGGGGGCCGATAGACCTTCTCATCAACAACGCCGGGATTTCCTACCGATCGGTGATCGAGGATATGACGCCAGAAGATGAACAAAAACAGATAGCGGTAAATTATCTTGGACCCATGCACCTCATCCGTCAGTGCCTTCCAGATATGCGTAGACGCAAGAATGGACGCATCATCAACGTGTCCTCGGTAGGCGGTATGATGGCCATGCCGACCATGGCTTCCTACTCCGCTTCGAAGTTCGCGCTCGAGGGAGCGACCGAATCGCTCTGGTACGAGATGCGTCCCTGGAATATCAAGGTCACACTGGTTCGGCCAGGTTTCATCAATTCCATCGCCTTTCAAAAAGTACTCTACTCCAGCAAACGAAAATCAGGAGCGAGTTCCTCGTCTTACGATTCCCACTACCATTGCATGACGAAATTCGTGGAGAAACTGATGACGAAATCCAGCAGTACATCCGCCAGCGTTGCCAGAAGAATATTCAAAACAGCTCGTATGGAGCGCCCACCCCTGCGAGTAGCAGGAACCCGTGACGCCTGGTTTTTCTATTTCATACGGCGACTGCTTCCTCGAGCCTTGTATCACAAGCTTTTATACATAAGCCTGCCCGGCAGAAAAGAATGGGGAAAGAAAAAGTGAGCGAAAAAGCCAATCGACGAGATATCATCGATATCATGTTCAGGGTCCTGTTCAGCTTGATTTTTCTGGCACTGGGAGCCGAGCATCTGTTTAGCGATCAGCTCATTCAAAAACTGATGCCGGATTGGATGCCCGTTCCTCGATTAGTGTCCATTCTCACGGGTCTGGTTTTGCTGGTCGGAGGCGGTATGATCGCTCTGGGCTTCAAGCTTCGTCTCGCAGCGACATCGCTCATCGTGTTTCTTTTACTTGCAACGATACTAGTGCACGGCGCCAATCTCATGGGAACGCCGGAATTCATAGACGAAGACCATGCCTGGCTATGGGCGATTTTGCAGCGAAGCAACTACGCTAAGAATATTTGCCTGATTGGTGTTTGCCTTCGCCTCCTCTACTACACGCCTGGCCGCTGGAGTCTAGAAGCTAGACTGGCATCGAGTAAAGAAAGCTGAATTACGAAGTGCCCCTGAAAACAGACGGGACGAGGAAATTCTTAAACTAGAGGACAGCGAAATGACTTTAACCATAAAATGAATACCTCTGATACCGAAAATTTTTGTAACGCCACTACAGCTGGGGAAATTGACAAAGCCTTAGCCCTGATGGAACAAGATCCGTCCCTCGTGAATTCAAGAGGTTCGGTCCATCCCGACCATCGTGAGTTCATGGCAAAAAATGGAGCCGCTGATGGATGGACGCCCCTTCATCTGGCAGCTCACTACGGGCAACTGGAAATTGCCAGAGCTTTGATTCAAAAAGGAGCCGACTTAAATGCCATAGCCGACAATGAAATCGCGAACACGCCCCTGCACGCCGCGGTGGCCGGAGGCAAAACCGGATTGGCAGAGCTTTTGAAGGAGGCAGGAGCCCGTCTCGAACTGAAAGACAGGAATGGATTCACTCCATCAGAACTCGCCAAACAAAGTGAAAGGCCAGACCTGGTGGCGCTCCTAGAGTAGCCGCTTCGATGACTTTTTATGACATCTCCGTATCCAGATTATCCAGAATCGATTGTAGATTCTTTAAGCGGGGGGCATAGCGTCGCTTGCTCAACAAGTAAAAGCAAACGCATAGGGCAGCGAAAAAACAAAGATCTACAACTACGACTATAGAGAGGAGGGTGGAGGGCATCTCCTTGTAGACATTGATGTCTGGTGAAAGGAGCACGGCGATAATGAAAATCGCGTAGATGCCAATATAGGCTATGGGAACTGATCGTAGCAGGAAAAGTCGATTACGCAGTTGAACTAGCGAGGCAAAGACATGGCCTCTTAAACTCTTCTCGAAATCGCGTGAGTTCATAACTTGCTGAATGTAGTTTACAACTGGGTACAAACTCAATATCCCGACATACAATGGCATGAGAAGCATGAAGCTAGGCGGAATGAGATCCATTTCCTTCATCTTCGAAACGCCCACAGTGGCTAGAAGATAGCCCATGAAGCCGACCCAGGTAAAGGCCAGCAAGGAAATCAGACCAAAAATGACGGCAATACTCCTTTCACTTCGGCACATCGACTGATAGCGAGCTTTTATCATCGCGCTGTCCTTCGTTATGTCCAAAGCGAAACTATCCTGCTGAGTGTCCCACGTTTTCTTGATATCCTCGAATTCCATACTGTTCTCCTTTCATGAACTTCAATAGCTTCCTCTTTATGCGGTTTAGACGAACGCCTACATTGCTCTCGCTTATCTCGACGATTTCGGCGATCTCCCGGTAGGAAAGACCGTCAAGAGCCAGCAAAACGACCGCTCTTTCCACCTTCTCCAGCTTGCGAATTGCCTCGTATAAAAGGTCGATTCGTTCCGTGCTTGAATTTTCATTACGATTAGCCTCAATGACGTCGCTCCCAAGCAGATGGATAACATCGCTACGCCGTCTTTCCTTTCGCTTCCAGACAATGGCTCGATTCAGAGCTACCCGATAAATCCAGGTCGATTCGCTAGACCGCTTGCCAAAAGAAGGGATCGATTTCCAGACCTGTAGAAGAATTTCCTGAAAAAGATCGTCGAAATCCTCGGGAGCGCTGACAAACGATCGGGCGACCTTCACGAGAATACCTCGATATTGCGCAAGCCATTCTTGGAAGCGAGCTTCCTGCTCCTTTTCGTCCATTTATACGGTTAGAATGATTCCAGCCAATTTTCTTACAAGAAATTGCTCGCAGGGAAGAAAACGCCCGCAGGAAGCTATGAAAGGGGATTGACGAGATGGGGCGTAAGGCGCCAAGTTTTCCTTTAGCTGCTCTGATGGGAGCCTCCTCGTCCGCGGTAAGGGCTATGCCCACCATTCTTCTTAAATACGTCAACCTTCCTTAAGGCCTGATGTAGCGGACGCCAGGCGCGAACTCTTAATGGAGGTTATCATGACAGAAAAGCTACCTCTCGATGCCAATGTCGAGAATCTGAAGAAGCAAGCCAAGCGCTTGTTGAAGTCGTGCAAAAACGACAAGCCCGAAGCGATCAATCGCTTACGTATCCATCATCCTGATTACGCCAAAGGTTCAATCGATATCAATTCGATTCGCCTGCAGGAAGTCCAGCTCGTCGTTGCTCGCGAACTAGGAGCCACTAGCTGGCCCAATTTGGTGAAAAGCATTTCCAATCGTAGTGGAAAATCGAATAAAGATACTTCGGGCATCCTGCTCTTCACCAATGGAGGTCATGCCATTGATCGTTTAAACGAAATAGGCATACCTGGGTCAAAACAGGAATGGCTGGAAGTCCTTCACGAAGGACCCTGCCCCCAAACGGATACGTCGGAAGCCTTCAATCGAGTGCGAGCTCGGCATTTCGCATCCAAGGGTTGGGGCGAGGAAGAGGAGACCTACACCAGGCTGGCTAAACGTGACAGCTTCTTGGAGCAAACGAGCGAGTACGAGTCTCTTCAGCTCTGGTTCGAACATGATCTTTACGATCAGCTGCAATTAGTCCACTTGCTAGCCAGTCTTGCGAAGCATCCGGGTTGGCAGGGAAAAACACATCTGGCTCAATTTGATTCCTTTATTGGTCGCAGCGACGACGAAGCCTTAAAAAGGGGAATCGAGCTTCTTCAACCCGTATCCAAGGAACAAATATCTATCGCCGCTAAAACTTGGGATGCCTTTCGCCAAGAAACGCCAACAGCTCTGGAAGCGCTGATTGATGAAGGCACCAGAGCCCTACCCCATTTAAAATCCGCGATCCTCAGGCTTTGCCAGGAATTTCCCTCGGCAACCGCTGGAATAGGACGGACAGAACGGCAAATACTCACCGCTGTTGAAAATGGTCCTGAAAGCCCAGGAACGATCTTTCGCTCTAGCCAAAAAAGCGAAGAAGCGGAATTCATGGGCGACGCGTCCTTCTTTTCGATACTCGAAAGAATGATGCGGGGACGAGAACCGCTTATCCGTCTGCAAAGTCGACAGACGTTCATCAATCCGACGAAGAACGGCTACAGTGAAGAATTTCGCAATCAGCGTATCTTGATCACCGATACAGGAAGGCAAACCCTGAAGGGAGAGTTCGATCGTCTATCCGATCTTCCAGAGCCATACTGGATTGGTGGAGTAAGAATAGATGGAAAGCGCAGCTGGCGCTACCTGGAGGATGAGCGAAATTTCCTCAAAATAGCAGATCGCTAGTCTTTAGCTTAGGGGAACGGTTTCTCCCACTCACCAATGTACTAGTATTGGGACAATTCCCCACCAGATTTCCTAAATCGAATATCGCCAGCTTCAATTCGTTTTTTTCTCATCGTATTCAATCCTTAACGACGGCGAAAATTCCATTGAAAGTCGCTCCAAGCTTCTGGTCGAAGAAGACTTCGGAATTGATAGTTACGCGCCCTCGCCTCATACGGCCGAGCATTTCCTTGAAGCGAACCCAATTCTCTTCGCTTTCGAAACGGCTAGTCGCTTCGAAATCGGAAGTTATGGGAAGTCTGAATTTGGTGTCTTGCTTATTGATTACGATCACTCCTTCGATCTCCTCTTCCTCCATGCGACATTGGAGAAGGGACCAGGCGGAAGCCAGACAGAGCGAAACAATGCTTCCGCCAAAGGCGAAATCCTTCTTGCTCTTATTCTCTTCAATTCCCGCTCGAATGATCGTTTGCCTCGATTGGTACTCGATCACCGACAGATTCATTGAGCGGGTGATGGGAATGAAATCGAGCAGGTACTCCTCGTATCGCTTTTCTTTCGTATTCATTTTCTGGTCATACGAATGCCAATGACAGGTGGAAATTCGCTAAAATCTTCAGTCCAACCGAGCTTTACTTTTCGCTGCGGCTCGGAATGAGGTTCAAAACAGGGTTCGTCCATCGCATCGACAACCAATCCGACCGCGAAAAACGTCCCCAGAAGCACGCTGAGCGTTCGATGAAAATAAGGATGAGGTTTCGGGGCATGCCGTGCGCCTATGCCCAGCTTCGTCAACGGAGTCCTGTAGCTAGATAGCTTGATGCTGTTGGTCGTTACCAAGCTTCCATCTCGATCTTCTTGCTCTGAAAGATGAACGGTGGAGGGACTGTTAAAGCAAGGGTGAACGACGGTGAAAACGAAAATACCCTCCTCGGCGATCAAATCAGGCAAGGCTTGAGCTAGGGGCTCGATATCCGACATATCGAAAAGAGCCATGCTGCTCAACACGATATCGTATTCATTTTCCCCTTGCGCTCGAAACGCATCCCTATCCGTCGCATCCAAAACGCCATATTCAATCCCATCCTCGTCCCGCTCTCTAGCAATGCTGACGAGAGTTTCGGAAAAGTCGGTAGCTCGAACCGTAGCTCCCGCATGGGCTAGTTTACGCGAGATGACGCCATTCCCACAGCCAATCTCCAAAATGCGCTTGCCCTGCAAATCGGGTATCAATCTCTGGAAAGCAGGCCAAACGAGAAAACGCGTGAAAGCATTGCCCTCGCCTTGCATAAGATCGTCCCAAAACGAAGCGTTCGCCTCCCACGCTTCCTTCGATTTTGCATGATCTTCAGAAACCTTTCCCTGCGACATGATCGCAACAGTGGAAAAGGCCCAATCTATCGCAACAAATATTTTCTCCGATTGCGAGACAACCTAACCAGTCGAACGAATCGGAATCGCTAAACGTATAATTCCCTCCTGGTGGAGATCTTTCTTGTAAATCTCCATGTCGAAGCCCTCGCGAGCTTCATAGCCGGAATGCGGCAGCCATTGGCTATATACATGGTGTTGGGCTTCGGCGAGCGCCTCCGTCGATCCTTTAAAATCGAATACGGCATATGAACCGCCTTCGATTTCGTAATCGACATACCCCTCAGGAGACTCGGCGAATTCGCTTACAGGAACAGCAGCGATGTATCGGGCTTCCGTTACCGATTCCGCCTCGAGCGTTGGCGAGTAAAGGCCGTAAGCGTCTGGAAGGACATTTTGGATACGTTTAAAATCCTTCCAAAAGCGATCCCAAAGGTTGGCGATGGGCAGTTCTTCGTTCATCAGTTCTTCAGGACCGATTTCCATTCCAACGAATTTCATGGAATCCAGCGTTTCAATTTTTGGCGTCATTTTGAGATTTCCTCCGATTTTCAAGTTTAGTAATGAAGGCGACACCGAGAGCCTCGGGTATGAAACCCGGTTGCGAATCTCTCGATGTCGACTGGGTGGAACGCCAAACAAGGATTTGAATACGCGTGTGTAGACTTCATGCGACTCGAATTGATATTCGAAGGCTATATCGACTACCCTCCACTTCCCTTGACTAAGCTCTCTCAAGGACTCCTGAGCCCGCCGTTTGCGAATATAGGCCCCCAAAGAGTGCTTGGTCGTCGCGGAAAACATCCTCTGAAAATGCCAGAAAGACATCCCCACATGCCTGGCGATTTCGCCGATGGTCAAGGGGCTTTTCAGATTCGATTCGATATAATCTATCGCTTTGCTCGTTTTTGCTACGGTATCCATTTTATTTGGCTGACACTACCGTATCAGAATTAAAGCAGGCTTCTTGACGATCCGTGCGAAAATATGCTCCAGGGATGAAACGGAATGGGAAAAACGTAGTCCCTGGTCCGCAGCGCTTTAAGCGTTCGTTTCTAAAAGCTCAAACGGTCATTCCGTCTTTAAGCCAGGCGATAAACTTTCGTGTCGCGATTCCGCGATGGCTCAGCTCCGCCTTCTCTTCCTGGCTCATTTCCGCAGTAGTTCGATCATGTCCTTCTGGAACGAATACAGGATCATAGCCAAACCCGTTCTCTCCACGTGGCTGTCGGATTATATTTCCGTGGCATTCGCCGACGAATACCGATTCCTGTCCAGAAGCATCAACCGCAGCTAGGTGACAGGCGAAATACCCGGCCCAATTCGGATCCTCAATCTCATCCAACTCGTCTAGCAGCTTGTTCAAGTTATCGAGATCGCTTGCGTTTTCGCCAGCATAGCGAGCCGAATAAACGCCAGGGGCATGATCTAGAGCCACGGCGCAAATGCCGCTATCATCGGCCAACGCCATTCCGTCCTCGGGAAGTCGAGTGGCCAAAGCTTTGGCCTTTTTCAAAGCGTTTCCGGAAAACGAATCCTGATCTTCGACCACTTCCGGCATCCCTCCCAAGGCATCGGCTGTCAGCACTTCAATGCTTAAACCAGCCTCCTCAAGCATCGCTTGAAGCTCTTCGATTTTATGGGGATTGCTAGTGGCTAAATACAGTCTCATCGACGTCCATTCTCGGAGGATAGGTGATATGGCCACGCATCAACTGATCTCCGCTGAAAACCTCGTGACGAACGTCTTCCAAGCCTATGGCATGCGAAAGCTTCTCCACACGAAGACCGCGATAAACCGGTTTGGCCTTGTCGTCGCAAAGCATTACTGGAGCCCGGTAGTTAAAGTGGTAGTCAAGTTCGCGAGTATGCAGTAGCTCGCTAACCAGCTGACTGCCGCCTTCAAAATAAACGCCATTGATTCCCACATCGTAGCAACGCTTGCGTAGTTCGGGGAAAGGAACCCGCATATTTTTCGCCTTCATGATCCAGACATTCACGCCCTCGGTTTCGAGTCGTCGAATGTAGCCAGTTCCTGCCGCATCGGTGGTCACGACAATCGTATTATCACGAAAATCATCCGTATAGAGCGATGGAAGGAAACGATCCATCGCCGATCTGAGCAAACCATCGATCACAAAACGCACGCCACACCATTCATCTTCTCCTTCAATTCGACTTGTTAGGCGAGGATCATCCTCAATAGCAGTGCCCGCCCCTACTCCAATGGCCGGAAATAGACGCCTCCACCGCATCACGTCTTGGCGAGCCTCTTCGCCCGTTATCCATTTCGAGTCGCCGCTACGACAGGCGATCTTACCATCCAACGTGGTTGCCGACTTGGCGGCGAAGAGCGGGGCTTGCTTATTTACCCAGTAGTTGAACAGCAAATTCAAGTCCTTGCATTCATCAATCAGGACCCGTCGCTCGACTTGGACTCCCGCTTCCTTCAAAGCATCCGACCCCTTGTTGGCATGCTCTTCAACAGAGTCGCTAGCTCCAATAAATACGTTTTTAATGCCCGACTCGATGATGGCATTGAGAGCGGAATCCATTCGATTCGATGAAGGTCCCGGTTCGAGTGTCAGAAATAGATGGGCATTACGCTTCGGTTTGCGTCCCAGATTTTCCAAAATCTGCAGTTCCGGAGCTGGAGCCCCTGGTCGAATCACTCCAGAAGAAGCTACCACTTCTTTTCCCTCCACCAAGGCTCCGCCAATCATGGGTTGCGGATGCGTCATGCCCCAGCCTTTTTTAGCCTCGCCAAGCGCGACGCGCATAAAGCCTTCTTTTTCTTCAGGAGTCATTGCTGAATTGTTAAGCTCTTCAATTAGAATGATTTTCGCGGGATCTTCAACTAGAACCTAAAATAAGAAAACGCTAATCTATCTCCTAAGCGCAACTGACAAACGGGTTCGTCGCTTTTTCATGTCCCACTGTAGTGCTGGGACCATGACCGGCAAATACTTTGGTAGCGTCATCAAGCGTATAGATCCTTTCTTGGATAGAGCGTTCCAATGTTCCAAAGTCCCCGCCTGGAAGATCCGTTCGACCAATGCTGCCGGCGAAAAGAGCGTCGCCAACGAAAGCGGCGCCTAGACTTGAGAAATAAAATAGCACGTTGCCTGGACAGTGCCCAGGCACATGCCGCACTTCAATTGGCTGACCAATGAGCTCCAAGGAAGTCCCTTCATCGACCACATGGTCGAGCTTCATCGCATCAAGAACAATATCCGGCGGATACACGTAGGGACGCATCCTTTCAGGATTTTCGAAAAACTGGCGATCCGCTTCGTGTCCGTAAATGGGTACCCCCATTTTTTGAATACGGGCCCCATCGCCAATATGGTCATAGTGACCATGTGTCAGCAACAGAGCCGCAAGCGAGCAGTTCTTTTCCCTTAGAACAGGCTCAACCTGGTCCCAGACGAAATGGGGAGCATCGATCAGCAAGGCCTCGCCGCGTTCCGAGTCGCAAAGCAGAAAGGCGTTGGTCTCGATATAGCCAGAAGGAAAAATGCTCAAATCGACCATGCCGCCACCTTTCGAAGATGCCCGGGAAGCGCAATGTGAAAATGCGGACACCTCCTCAACGAACAGCGAAGATGGGTAACCATTCGCGGATTCAAATCCCCGCCCCTTTTTATCTTTAAAAAAGCGGAAAATCGCCCTCAATAGCCCACCTCATGCAAACCCTTAAATTCGCAGTTCTTCCCGGAGATGGTATCGGACCGGAAGTAATGGAAGTCGCTCTCGACGTGTTGAAAAAAGCAGTCGAGACCGAAGGTATTGACCTCGATTTCGAGACCGCCGACGTCGGAGGTGTCGCGATCGACAATCAGGGATCGGCTCTCCCGGAAAGCACGATTTCGGTTTGCGAAGCCGCTGACGCCATTCTCTTCGGCTCGGTAGGAGGACCGAAATGGGAAAGTCTCCCTCCTGCGGAGCAACCGGAAAGAGCCGCCCTCCTTCCCCTGCGTAAACGCTTCAAGCTCTTCGCCAATCTGCGTCCAGGTCTCCTCTACAAGGAACTGACAGATGCCTCCCCGCTGAAAAGCGAACGCATTCCCGACGGCATCGACCTGGTTTGCGTACGCGAGTTGACCGGCGGCATCTATTTCGGTCCCAAGGAAACGAAAGATTTGGAAGATGGCGACGTGGAAGCCAGCGATACCATGGTCTACAAGCGAAGCGAAATCGAGCGCATCCTCGATGTGGCCATTGCTTCCGCTAAAACTCGCCAAGGAAAAATCTGTTCGGTGGACAAGGCGAACGTGCTTAACACGTCCGTGCTTTGGCGCAAAACAGCTACCGAGTACATCGCCGCCAAAGCTCCGGAAATCGAGCTAAGCCACATGTACGTCGACAACGCGGCTATGCAAATGGCTCGCGACCCTAATCAATTCGATGTGCTGGTAACCGAAAACATGTTCGGCGACATCCTTTCCGACGAGATGGGCATCGTCTGTGGCAGCCTGGGCATGCTCTCCTCAGCCAGCTTGGGTCTGGAAAACAACCAGCACGGTCATCCCTTCGGTTTGTACGAGCCAAGTGGCGGCACCGCTCCCGATATCGCCGGACAAGGGATTGCCAACCCATGCGCCCAAATTCTCAGCGCCGCCCTCATGCTTCGCTACAGCTTCGGTCTAGCCAGCCTAGCGGAGAAAATCGAAAACGCCGTCAAGCAAGCCGTCATGGACGGCAACCGCACCGGAGACATCGCCTTCGGCCAAACCTCCATCGGAACCCGCCAAATGGCCGAGTCCATCATCGAAAGACTGTAATTTTCCCCACAGATTGCTCAAATGAGCACAGATAAAGAAGAGTTTCTTTTCAGGGATGAGACCTACAATCTTATTGGCGCAGCATTCGAAGTATACAACGAACTAGGTTTCTCATTTCTCGAGCCAGTTTACCAAGAAGCGTACGAACATGAACTTTCTCTGAAAAATATACTTTTCGTATCGCAACCGTGCCTAAGAATTAACTACAAAGGAAAGCTTCTCGAAAAAGAATACTTTGCTGATCTGATCGCATATGAGAAAATTCTGATTGAACTTAAAGCGATTGAAAAACTAACACCGAGAGAAGAAGCTCAAATTCTCAACTACTTAAGAGCAGCAAATATTAAAGTGGGGCTCCTAATAAATTTTGGAGCTCATCCAAAACTCGAATACAAAAGAATCGTTTTATAAACATCTGTGGGCATCTGAGCAATCTGTGGGCGAAAAAATTTATCATGACCTCTGACCAAATACGCCAATCCTTTCTGGATTTCTTCGCTTCTAAACAGCACACGATTGTGCCGTCGGCTTCGCTTCTGCCGGACGCCCCGAACTTGCTGTTTACCAATGCGGGGATGAACCAGTTCGTCCCCTATTTTCTGGGCGAGCGCGAAGCGCCGTATCCACGAGCTACGGACACTCAGAAATGCATTCGAGCAGGCGGAAAGCATAACGACTTGGAAGATGTCGGCTTAGATACCTACCACCACACGTTCTTCGAGATGTTGGGAAACTGGTCGTTCGCCGACTACTTTAAAAAAGAATCTCTCGAATGGTCCTGGGAACTGCTGACCCAAGTCTGGAAGCTGCCCAAGGAACGCCTCTACGCCACCGTCTATCAGCCTGGCGAAGGCGATCCTGCCGAGTTCGACCAGGAAGCTTTCGACATCTGGACCGCGATTTTCCAAAAGGACGGGCTAGATCCGGATATCCATCTTATAAAATCCAACGAATGCTTCTGGGCCATGGGCGATACAGGCCCCTGCGGACCTTGCTCTGAAATCCATATCGACTTGACTGAAAAAGGAGACACCAAGGGCTCGCTAGTCGACGGGGATTCTCCTTTCTGCATGGAGCTTTGGAACAACGTGTTCATTCAAATGAATGCCAAGCCGGATGGAACTTTCGAGCCATTGAAAAATAAATACGTGGATACGGGCATGGGCTTTGAACGCGTAGCTGGAATCTTCGCCACCACCAAGAACTTCACTGAATACGGCAAAGTTCCCAGCAACTACAATAGCGATGTTTTCACCGATCTATTTGACAAGCTGACAGAGTTGTGTGGACACAAATATCAGTACACGCTCCCTGAAAATCTGGATACGGCTAGCGAAGTAGAGATGAAGGATGTAGCGTTTCGTGTGGTAGCCGATCATATCCGCTGTCTCTGTTGCTCGATCGCCGACGGCATCCTGCCGGGCAATGAAGGTCGCAACTACGTTCTGCGCCGCATCCTGCGCCGGGCAGTCATGTATGGACAGAAGCTAGGACTCAAATCTGGATTTTTCGCGGGACTCGTACCTACTGTGGTAGAAAAGCTAGGACACGTATTTCCTGAGCTCAAAGAGCAGCAAGAAGTTGTTCAAAAAATCATTAAGTCTGAAGAAGAAAGCTTTGGAAAAACCCTGGATAGGGGTATCCAGCTTTTTGATAAAATCGCTTCTCAAAACGATCATATCTTGGGAAAGGACGCATTCGCTCTCTACGACACGTACGGCTTCCCCATCGACTTGACACAACTTCTCGCAAAACAAAAGGGGATGGATGTGGACATCGCGGAATTCGAGGCTGAAATGGAGAAGCAACGCGATCGAGCCAGGGCCTCCCAAAAGAAGGCAGATATCCTAGTCAAGGATTCAGATGCTTCGGTTGAGCCAACTCGATTCATTGGTTTCGATACCTTAGCTGATGAAGCGGAACTGATTGATGTCGTAGAAGGAGAGAAGGATTCCATGTACTTGATTTTCGAGCACACGCCCTTTTACGCGGAGATGGGTGGACAGGTCGGCGATACTGGGGTCATCGATTTCGATGATCGCCACTTCGATGTGCTCGACACGGCCAAAGACGGGAATGGACGCTACCTCCACAAGGTCAAAGGCGACACCGAAGATTTATTGGGACATCCCAGCAGTTTAATCGTCAACCATGACCGCCGTCGCTCCATCGAGCGACATCATTCGGCTACCCATGTATTACATTGGGCCCTACGCAAAGTCTTAGGTACCCACGTGCGACAAGCGGGTTCCTACGTCGATCCCAAGCGATTGCGATTCGATTTCTCTCACTTCGAAGCTATCAAACCCGAGCAGCTCGCCGAAATCGAAAAACTCTGCAACGATCACTTGCTGGAAAATGTTCGCGTCAATTGGTTTGAAACTCCATTCGACAAAAAGCCTGACGATGTCATCGCCTTTTTTGGCGAAAAGTACGGCGACGTAGTCCGCGTCGTCGATATCGGCGGCTACTCGAAAGAGCTTTGTGGAGGCACTCACGTGAGGGCGACTGGCGAGATCGGCCTGCTGAAAATCATCTCCGAATCCGCAATCGCTGCCGGAACGCGTCGCATCGAGGCGATCGTAGGTCATAGTCTGTATTCGCATATTAACAACATTGAATCGACCATAGCCACGGCTGCTGAAAACCTTTCCGTTCCCAGCGGAGAGCTTGTGAAACGCGTCGACACTCTCCTCGCCCGCAACGCGGAGCTGGAAAAGCAGCTAAAGAGCTTTCAGCAAAAGGCCGCCGGAAACTTGGCCGACGATCTCATTAAAAATGCCAAGGACTTCAACGAGCTTCAACTTGTAACCGAAGTAGTCAAGTCGGACAATCCTAATTCCCTTCGACAACTCGGAGCTCAAGTAAGCGGAAAACTAGGCGAAGGGGTGGTCGTCCTCGGAGCCGAAATCGGTGGCAAAGCAAGCGTAGTGGCTTTCTCATCACCAACAGCAATCGAAGCTGGCCACAAGGCAGGCGACATCATCCGCAATTTGACTGCCCAGCTCGACGGCAAGGGAGGCGGCAAACCCGACTTCGCCATGGGTGGCGGTACGAACATAGAGAAACTTAAAGAGGTTGTAGAAGCGTTTTCGTTTTAATCGAAAACGTACTTGAATTTATTTCGAGAAGACGGAACTCGAAATCAAACCCGTCCACTAATCTGGGAAATAAAATTCGGGTTTGGTCTCGGCATCAATCGCCTGGATTTATCAGTCTTGTAGAGTCTTTCGACTTGCCAGAGTTTCTGACTGCCTTTCGTTTGTAGGTATGAAGCCTGTCCAACTCGCTTTAAGAAAAGGGTTCATATTTGGGTATCTTTTTCTTCTATTTTCTTTGCCAGGGCATTCCAAAGAAAAATGGTATACCGCTGAGATCGAAAACTTCCTCGTTTTCAGCAATGCTCCGGTCGGCCAGACAAAAGCTACCATTGAAGAACTGCTCAAAATTCAATACACTTTTAGTAAGGTCTTTCCGACAATAACAGGGAAATCCAAGAAGAAGATACGCGTTGTCATAGCCAAGAACGAATCAACAATAAAGCGCTTTAGCGGTCTTTATGAAGGCAAACCTAAATCAATTGGAGGCATGTTCTCAAAGGATCATGAGGGAGATTTACTACTTATAAATCTAGGAGGCCGCTTTGATCTGATACGCCAAACCATCTACCATGAGTATGTTCATTTCCTTACGGCTTCGCGGAGCTTTTACATCCCTCCTTGGTTAGGTGAAGGAGTGGCTGAAACTTTCTCAACCATAGAAATCACAAAGAAAGGAGCGAAAGTAGGCCTAGGCAATGTAGGCGGCGTAGCTGTTCTCCGAAATAGTAAACTGATTCCATTCGATCGCTTTTTCCAAATTACGCATAGCTCCCCGGAATATAATAGTTCAAAGCACGGACGTGGCATTTTCTATGCCCAGTCGTGGGCTCTCGTTCATTATCTGTTGTATGGTGAAAACGACCTTCCCAAAGGGACTTTGGCAAAGCTTGTAGACATGGCCACTGGGAACCAGCTTATAGATGAAGAGAATTTCCAATTGGCGACAGGAATCACCTTTGAGGAACTGAAAAAGAGAATCAATCGATATGTTTCTGCCGGAAAGTATTCGTATCGCATTTATCCCATTACGAAAAAGCAAAAAAACGATGTTGTTCTGAACGAAATTGACGAGGGAGAAGTTGCCCTCGTCCATGGCATGCTCAAACTGAAAACTCGCGGAACAAAAGAAGCCTATCCATATATATCTAAAGCCTACGATTTATTGCCAGATTCGCCTCGAGCAGCAGCCTACCTCGGTTATTATCTTTATGAACAAGATTTATTCCATAGGGCTGCAGAAAGATTCCAGGAAGCTATAGATAAAGGCTCAGAAGTATCCGCAACATACTTGTACCGAGCAACCGCATACATGCGACACCAAAATCCTAACTACAAAATGTCAGGAACGTATTACGATAGAAAAGAGACCTTTATGCTGCTAAGCGCGCTATTCAAAGCGCGTGAACTTGGAGAAGCCCGTGAAACGTTGTACCATCGTATTGGCGAAGTCTGGATTGGCTCGAATGCCAAACCATCAGAAGGCAACCTTGGAGCGATTCTGGAGGGCATGAAACTCTACCCAGACGATCTTCATTTGAAATACTGCCTGGCCTCTCTTTATTTGAAAATCAACAAGGTAGAGGATGCTCGAATGATCGTAGATCTGGCTCTGGCTGATCCCAGGACAGGAAAAAGAACAAAGAATTTCGAATACCTTAAAGCCAAAATAGAGAACAATCGCTACCGGAAATAAGAAGACTTTAAGATTTACTCATCAACCGTATCAACCACTTCCAATTCTCCTGCCTTCACGTCTCCATCATTTACATACGCTTTGAGGAGCTTGTCGCTGTTCTTGCCAAAATATCCGGAAGCGGCGTGATTTAGAGTCGAAACGGCTTCGGCGAAATTCAACCGCTTGGCGTCCACACTGTAACGCGTAATCCAGGCGACCACCGGCTTCTCGCCAGCGATGAAAGGCTGCGCTTCAAAAGCGGATACAATGAGGAAATAGCGTTCCGATTCCAGATTGGAGGCTAGCTCTACCTTTTCCTGGGTCACGATCCAGCTATCGTTGTCCAAGACGCTGTCGAAGCCCATCAGCTTCATCGAGCGATTCTCGTCGATCCGTTCGTAATTAGCAGGACGGAAGACCTCCATCTCCCCTTCTTCTCCACCAGTCATGACCTCCTGCATTTCATCAATCGAATCGAAAGCCCAGTCTTCGGATTCATCGATTTCAACCACTGACATGCCCCAGCTGACCATGATTACCAGATCGCTTTGATCCTTATCGAAAGTCACCTCGTAATTCTGTTTCTTGAGGGTAGCGGCAAGGCTATCCGCCATCTCGCTAAACGTATAGGTTTCCAGGCCTTTGTCACGCAAGTGGCCGGTAAAATACTTGCCCTCGACCATTATATAGCGGATCGGAATGTCCTGGTCGCGATTCAGTTCGTACTCCTGAAAAGACTCTGAAGCTTTGGCATTGATCACCACGCGACTTCGAGCTCCCTTTAGTTCAAAAGGCGAAATCAGCAACAACAGGATCAGTCCAAAGGCAAGCGTTGCCCTCCCGTCCCAAGAAAACCACATCATAAGTCGTTTATTGAATACGGCACAGGCGAGGTCAACCCTTCAACGGTCACTAGGCAAGTAGCACAAAAAAGGACGACTCGAAGAGTCGCCCTGAAGATGAATTTCGTCGAAAGAATCGATACAAAAGCTACATCAGCTCTTTTAGACCAGTCGTCATGTCACCCAGACTGTCCTTTTTGGTAAACTTCTTTAGAATCTTCCCCTCAGTATCCATCACGGTGATGAAGCCAGTCTTGCGTGTTTCGACTAGCGATGAATCCAACCCGAGCTGAGACGCGAGAAGAGCTGTTTGGTTGGTTGTAGTCTGATTCGTGAAATCGAGCGTCACGAACAGTAGCGGAGCTCCATCGAACTTGTTCTTCAGGTCGACGAAACTGGGCTCGATGGCTTTGCAGCTCCCACACCAGTCGGCATGGCTTTTTACAACTAGCAGCTTGGGAGCATCTCCAGCGACCGCCGAGGAAATGCCGAACGCGAAAGTTAGAAGGATAAGGCTGATTATTTTCTTCATGATAGTTAAGCTTGTTAATTCAGGACGCATCAGCGCGCCAACACTATCTCCCACGAATCAGGGATGAAAATGATGGCGCGAATCAGAATTGATTTTCGTATTTAGGGAAAGATTAAGCCGAAGTAAGTCGTTGATGGGTCTCGGCAATCGTTTGATGAACTTTTCGTTCGATACCTCCAGAGCGAAAACTTCCGCGCATCACGCTGAAAAGCCTGTAAATACCCGAGACGATCGCCAATTGAATCAAGGTTGAAACAACGATGATGGCACCCTCGCCAAAGGAAACGCCATCGGTAAATTTTTCATTGAGCCAGAAAAAGAACGTCGCTGCCGCCAGACAAAAAACGGCCCATAGGCGATACAGTCCGCGCCACAATGGAGGACGGGTTGCGGCATTGATGGATCCTGATATCACATGGGTCTGCTGCGTATTGTGATTATGATACGCGCAAAGGAGAGAGTGATCCATGTCAGCCCGATCCACATAGGCTAAGGAAAGCACATTGCCCTCGCGGCAGGGAAACTGGAAATCCTCGAACTCGAATACTTTTTCGACGCCATCCTCCATCCTGAGAAAGATTTCCTGAAATTGTTTCGTCGAGCTCGAAACGGACCGCGTATCGGGCTGCTGATAGCCCACCGAATTATATCCATGACGCGTGACTCTTTCCGTAACCGTCGTTTCACTACGCCTTTGTTCGCGCATAACTTCGCCACTACTAGTAGAGACGTTGTAAGAGAAACCCTTGTCCCACAGCGCTCCAAGCGTTTTGAAAATCGCAAAGACGAGAAGAAGCATCAAACCGATAAACGAAATCAAAATGGACGGCTCGGAAAACTTGGCCTCCACCGCTTCGCGGCTCTCCTGCCGCATCGCAGCCTTCTTAACGCTAGAACGCAGTGCGGCGACTCGATCAGCGTAAAGCTCGGCGTACTGCGGCGGAAGAAAATGATCGATGACGTAGAGTTTAACTTCTGGGGGAGGCCTCATCAACGCTGGCCGATGCTCTTCATCAAGTTCATTGAAGATCTGCTGTCTGACCTTGGTATGGCGACGCATCTTGGCATCGAGCTGGCTACTCAATCTATCGAAAAACGCTTGATTGGCTCCTTGGTCGTATTTAGCCCCAATCGCGTCGAAGGCTAGATCATAGATAGCGGACTCCATGAACCGAATAGCCTGGCCCTGAGTCAGTCGACTCTGGAAATCAGGATTCGCAGACAACGCCTGCAACACAGCCTGTGGCTCAGGAATGGCCGCAACATTTACATTGTCAACCTGAGCATGAAGAGAAAAGATTCCCGCCAATAAGAACGCGCCCTTTAAGAAGAGGCGTTTGAAATCAAATACTCTCATTAGGAAAAGATTCGTATCACACCTGCGGACATAATCCGCATTCTCTTAATTGGCATACTGCTGCAGCCCTGCTACAGCGATTGAACGAAAAGCCGGATGGCCCTTCGCCGCAACCTGCCTGACCCAATCGATATATTTAGCCTGATCAGGCTTTCCTCTCATGTAGTAGATATTCGATGACAAAACGGTTTTCATATTCGCTTGAACCGTGGGACCAGCGAACTTGGCGTCCTGCGACATGACGATCGGGTTCAGAATTCCAATGATCGTATCTACGTTATCTCCACTGAATGAAATAGCTCTGGCTGCAAATTCGCGATTATTGAAAAGGGTCTCGACTTGAGCTTGGGATACGCTCGGGTCCATGGTCAGACTGCCCAGGGTAGTGAACATCTTATCAGCATTTGCTCTACTGCCTAGGAGCTGATCGAGATTTCGCTTAAAAGTGAGAGCTATCAGCCAATCGAATACACGAGCGTTGGCAACGTGACCAGAATTCGCCTCGGTCTTTTCGAATACAAGGGGAATCATGCTCGCCCAAAAGAGGCGAGATTGAAGCATCCCATTGTCAGCCGTCTTTAATAAACCGTCGGCAACCGCGTAGGCCCATTTGTCATCGGAGCTCCTAACATATATTGAGTTAGCGATATTCTTTTCAAGCCAATCGTAAGAGTTAACGCCTTTGGCTTTATTCTCCTGCCAATTGGGATCAATGGTGAAACGAGCGATCGAATTTTCTAGTTGAGAGAGTGCTGTGCCGAGCACGATTTCTTCAGATTCATTGGCCAGGATATCGAAAACCGGCTTGAGAAAAGACTCCATATCGAGGCCATCAAAGTAGGAGAAATTCATGACGAAATCAAACTTGGAGAAGCGATTCAAAATATACATGGCAGAAACCGATCTAACATCGGAAGAGTCGTTTTTCGTCAATTCGCCTAGTTCCGAAAAATAAACGTTTACTGCCTCTACATAGGGGTCAATTTGCCCTTGGGCTGCCCTCCCCCTACGCTGATCGATGATACTAGACATTCTTTGGCAAATCTGTTGCAGCTCCTGCTGAGAGCGACCGGACGCTTCGCTCAAATCCGCCATAAAGGCCATGATTCTAGGCATATCCTCAGAGCTTTTGCTGTAGAGCACGTTAAGAGCGTCAGTTAGAGGGATTGAACTGTCCTCGCGAATCATCGAGAGTGTCGTTTCGAAAGCGAGCTCGCCAGGGATCGCAGCGATAGCCTGCATAGCTGTCGTCTTGCTAGGCAGATTCTCTATATTGTTTTTGATAAAATCGATCTTCTGTTTGTCGCTTATCTCCATTCGGGGGAGATAGGACATGATGACGTTCATACTTCTTCCACTGACTTTCTTATCCATCAGGACTTTGGATAACGGCAAGTGCATCTCTGTCTTGGTCCGGAGATTCAACAGCCTCTCGGCATGTTCCTGATTCTTGTTGGCGATTCTTTTAAGCTCTTTCTCTAGACGGTCGCCGGGGAGCGATTCCTTCGCCCCACGAGTCAATTCGTACCATATTTGATCGCTGTCAGTAAATTGTGGATTCCCCAGCACTTCTACATAGAGATCGCCGGCTTTAGGATCCTGCATATGAACCAAGCCACCTAATGCGGCCACACGTAGAGAATGTTCAGCATCTTCCAGAACGATTTTCTTGACCTGCTCACGCACCGCTAGGCCATTCACTCCGAATTGCGCGATATTACGTAGAGCTTGAAGGCGTACTTGAGGATTCAGATCGCTTAATCCAGCCGCGTACTCCTCAACGGTGCGTCCATTATAGGTCGCCCCTTTATCATACTTCGGCATAGATTTGCTCGCGGAAGTCGAAGAAGGGTCTCCCTCAGAACCATCACCACCGCAGCCAACGAGTAGGGCTCCGGCCAGAGTTGCCAAACAGAAACTAATTGCGCTAACAAAACAGCTTTTTTTAGAAGCCGCGAAAGATGGATGAGATTTATGGGAATACATAAGGTTTTGGGGTGTATTTCTTAAAAAGAAAAGAGGCTTTGAGAATAAGGACGAACTCAAAATACCTTTATTCATAAATATTTGAGCCAGATGGAGTTTTCGGGAAATCAAAAAAGAAGCGGAGGCTACGAATGCCTCCGCTTTGTCCTTGATAACGGTAAACCCAAACCGCCGGAAAACAGCTACGCAATTTTTCTATAGACCGATCACCAAGTGTACTTCACCCAATAAGTGACCGTCTTTTCGCCGTCAGCGGGAATCTCCACATTGAAGGCAATCGTGTCGCTATCTACCTTTTCGTATCCATCGGATCGCGACAAGAGCTTCCAGTTTTCCCAGCGGTAGAGATGTTCCGTGACGCGTACGGTAACCGCTTCTTCCTTACGATTCGTCACGGTGATCTCGAAAGCCTCTTCCATCCAATGAGCCCGGTGGTCGACGCGATAGTCGGTTCGATTGCGATCGCCTATGATATCGAAAGCGTTGCCAGTGTTGATCCTTAGGAGTTCCTTTCTGGGCGTGTGATCGATGACGTTCTCGCCGGTAAACTCTAGCTGCCCATCCTCGTCATCCTGTCGATAAAAGCGAGTCTTGCCCTTCGGAAGCGGAATTCCCAAGCCATTCTCTTCCGTATTCTCGATTTCCTGCATGATCCATACTTTAGGGTTGGATTGAGTGCCAAACGATTCGTCTTGGCGGATGGATTCTCGATTCCATCCTCGATAGCGATTCGCCGGAATGTAGGCCCCGTCGTAAACGTAGATCCGCTTGGCCTTGACGTCGCTGGCTCTGATGAACTCGACTTGCTTAGTTTCACGGTCACGCAAGGTGGCTTGGCGATTCAGCGTGTAGAGATGAAAATCGTCGAACGCCTTTTCCACTACGGGAGCAGCTTCGCTCCTCATGGCATAGGCGGAAAGTTCATATATGGCATCGGCGGAATAAGCAGCAGGATCGGCCACCTTTTTAACGTCCCCAGCCATCAGTTTAATACGAGCGTTTTCAAAGGATCGCCCCGTATTGTTGTCCATCGTAATCCAACCCACAAATTCCACCGTATCCGATTTCTCGGGAGCGATAATATTGTAGTCGGCCAGCCAGCTCATGCCTGCCGTCACATAGCTTAACTCCGCATCCAGTTTTCCCCTACGATCCGAATCGATCAGCCATTCGAGCGTGGGCTTTAGAATGGTGTCGTCTCCCAAAGATGGAAATACCGGAGTGCCAGGAAGACGGAAATGCAATTTCCCATCCACTTCGATAATAGGAGAACCACCCCCTCCGTGAACAAGCATCTGCTGACGGGCAACGTATCCCTGACCATAGCGATTGTAGGCATTGTAGTGCGGCTGATATCCGCTGCGTACAACCTTTCCTTCAATCAATTCGACCGTGTCGCCGATTATCTTCTCGAACGTGATGGTCTTCCCCTCGAAAAGCGATAGCAACAAGCCTTGCGAGAGCGGATCGGCTCGATAGTTTTGCTCTAGTATAGAGAGGCTCCACTGATCATCAGGATCTCGAAGCACAACGGATTGAGGCTCTAGATGAGCTGTCGCCTCGGAATAACGGATACGATTCTCGCCTCGCTTCAACTCGAGTTCGACATCGTCCCTCACCACAGCGAAACCGCCGTTGTATATGGTCAAAGAGGGCTCGCCAAGAGCCCCAGTGGCTGTCGCCATCGCGACAAGGATTCCTTGAATGGTTCTGATCTTCATAACGCGAATTCTATTTGAAGAACGCCAGAATGGTCTGGAGTTCAAAAACAACGACGCTTCAGAAAGACGGAATCTTAGAAATCTCCCCTACCCGATCTTGGATAAAATAGAAGAAAGTCCGAACCAAAGCTCTGAAGAACAATCGAGTAGCAGTTTTGAATAGGGCAAAATAGGCAAACTCTAAATCGCATTTTAAGGATGTACCCTAGAAATCTTCGGCTTGACGGGAATTTTACGGGGAAAGGTTCAATCGGGAGTCCTCTTAGTCCGATAGACATCAATTAATCCCATTAAAAACGACTATGAGGTACCGAATTTTTCTAGCTGGATTCCTAGCGGCTATGAACCTCGCCGCTAGTGAAATCGACCTTGACGCCTTGAAGAAGGATTATCGTCGACCGACTGATATTCCGCAAAATCCAGATAATCCGCTAACGCCAGAGAGCATCGAGTTGGGCAGAAAGCTTTTCTTCGAGCCACGCATTTCCGCTTCGGGTCTTATGTCGTGCGCTTCCTGTCACAACCCCTCCTTGAATTGGGAGGATGGACTGCCAACGGGAGTTGGACACGGACACCAGAAGCTCTCGAGAAGCACTCCCACCATTTTAAATGCCGCCTGGAATCAAGCCAACTTCTGGGACGGAAGAGCGGAAACGCTTGAGGAGCAGGCTCTAGGACCCATTGCAGCAGCAGGTGAAATGAACATGCCGCTGGATAAAATGCTGGAAGTCCTGCATGCCATCCCCGGCTATGAGGAGCTTTTCGCCGAAGCCTACCCGGGTGAAGGGATCACGGAAGAAACCGTAGCCAAGGCGATCGCGAATTTCGAAAGAACCGTCGTTTCCAATGAAGCTCCTTTCGACCAGTGGATTAAAGGAGATGAAGAAGCGATTTCCGAAACCGCCAAGAGAGGCTTCGCCCTTTTCAACACCAAGGCCCGATGCTCCCTATGTCATAGCGGCTGGAACTTTTCGGACAGCTCCTTTCACGATATCGGACTTAAAACCGATGATAAGGGACGCGGTGGCTTCTTGGGCTTCGAATCGATGAACCACTTTTTCAAGACCCCGACCTTGCGAAATGTCGCCGAACGCGCACCTTACATGCATAATGGGTCGGAGGCCACTCTTCATGACACCATGGAGCTTTACAATAAGGGAGGACGCGTCAAACGCGACACCCTATCGGGGGACATTCGTCCTCTAAACCTCGATACGGATGAAATCGAGGCTATCATTGAATTTCTTAAAACCTTGTCGAGCGACGATTCGGAAATGCACATGCCAAGGCTGCCGACTTTAATCGCTGCTGAAAATTAATAGAAACCATGAAACTCAGATCGATACTCATGATTGCCCTCGTTGGCAGTTTGCCAGTTTCCATAAGTTCGACTGGAAACGAAGGCTCAAGCCCTGAGCAAGGAGAGCGTTACCTTGTGACGCGCGAAAATGGCCAGCCCACTGAAAGCGTAGTTTTCACCAATGCGGCCTCAGGAGAAGGGGTCTCCAAGGTGTTTCAAAAAGACAAAAAATTCGAGCCGACGGAGATCCAGATAAAAGTGAATGAGAAAATCGAGTTCGTGAATAACGATTCCGTTTCTCACAATGTCTACTGCGGCGGTTCCAAGTTCAGTTTCAACGTCGGCTCGCAAGTGCCTGGCGATCGTGATCTCGTCGAATTCACAAAAGCCGGAAAATTTCTTGTCCGCTGCGCGGTTCATTTGGATATGAAACTCTACGTAACGGTAGTTGAATAGCGTTACTAGACGTCTCCAAAGTTACCCAAATCTTTTCTTTTTGCCACACAAATACGGAAAACTCCTCTGTTTAGCGTTTATCGCAGCGTTGTTCTGTAAAACATTTGCTGACGACGATTCCCTGCGTGAAGTCGAGATCCAGGTAGGTGATAACATGAAGTTCTCAGTAGTCGAAATTCGACTACGGCCGGGTCAGCTTTTCAAAGTGGTAATGAAGAACACAGCCTCCAAAGCGAACTCGGAGATCTTTCACAACATCGCCTTTCTGAAAAAGGAGCTGACGACCGGAGAACTACACGGGGCGACCTCGCACATGGGAGAGGACTTCAAACTGCCGGAAAATCTGCGAGAAATCTGCTTTGGAGAGACATCGATTGTTAATCCAGAGGAGGAGACTGAAGTCGAATTGCAAGCTCCCCTCGAAAAGGGAAACTACACCTTCTTCTGCACGATTCCCGGTCACGCCTTTCTCGGGATGCAAGGCGTCCTGATCGTAGAGTGAACGAGTAACCGGAGGCCAGACAGCAATCGAATAGAATAAATCGGTCGTCACCGCGACAAGGGTGCGCTTTCGTAATTGAAAGTCGGATATGATGGATGGGGGTTCAGTGGAAACCGAAGAGCAGCTGGCTGACTACTACCTGCTAAACTGCAAGGACGAGACCGAAGCGTTTCAGTACGCTGCCAGAACACCAGGTGCCTGTTGAGGTTCGATTGAAGCGCGCCCTATCAGGAATCACCAGGACCAATAGTCGCGCCATTATCATCATAGAGTCCTTATGACATTCTGAACAGCCTTCTCCGTGGCGGCTAGCGTTTTCTCTAGCGAGTCGAATTCAGTCAAGGCTGTACCCAAATCTTCATCACAACAAGCTTTCTCCATTTTCCAGGCGACATGCCGCAAAGCTTCAGCTCCGTAAGAAGACGAGCTACCCTTAATGGCATGGGAATGGAGTCGCATTTTCTCAAGATCCGGACTATCGCCCATCGCTTTTTTTAGATTTTCAAGCTGCTCCTGCAAACTCTCCAGATAGGTGTTCAAAAGATCGGATATAAGGTCTCGATCATCCCCGAACATGCTTTCCAAACGTCCCATGTCGACCAGTGTCGAAGGAACATCGCTACTCGCCTCAACCTCAATGCTTGTCGCCGTCTCCTTTTCTTCCGGCGACTGTGAAGCCCCCTGCACAGTATTCAGATACTTGATGAGCATCGTCTTCAAGGGTGCCGGAACCAGCGGCTTGGACAAATAGTCGTTCATGCCAGCCTCCAGGCACTTCTCGCGATCTCCTGCCAGGGCGTTGGCCGTCAGAGCTATGATTGGCGTTCCATGGTTCTCACCTTCCTTTTCATTAGAACGAATTTGCCGCGTCGCCTCGTAGCCGTCGAGCTCCGGCATCATGCAGTCCATGAGAATGATATCGAACTTTCGACGACGGCAGATTTCGATGGCTTCGTTCCCATCCTTCGCTGTCTCGGGAGAAATATCCCACCGTTGCAACAAGGCGGAGGCGATCATGCGGTTCGATTCATTGTCGTCTACCAGAAGCAGTCTGGCATCTCCGAAAGACGCGACGTTCTCTTGGACTGCCTCTTTTTCGTTCGAATTCCCACTGTTTGCCAATGCTTCCAACAACTGTTTTGGCCCAATCGGCTTCGCCAATTCGCGCGCCATGGAAACAGGCGAAGTTTCAGGCGACGACTTTTCCCCGATCCCCAAGATTGCGATCATACGGATTTCCGAAGACAGGTGAAAGGATTTCAGAGCGTTGACAAAGGCAGCGTCGCCAAGGAACGTTTTTTCGAAGATGGCATAGTTCCACGATTCATCCGGCCGAGAGCCGGACGATTGCAGCGCTTCTATTGCTCTATTCACCGTATCGGTCCTTAAACATTCGATACGCCAGCGATCCAGCCAGTAGGAAATGCTATCGCCAGCGACTTTGTTTTCCGTTAGCAGAAGAGCCTTCTTTCCCTCAAGAGAAATCGAATCCGACTCCCAAAATCGACAGGACGATTCCTCCAACTGAATCTCTACCCAAAAGGTCGATCCATTCCCAGAGGAACTTTCAAAGCCGATCGTTCCGCCCATAGCCTCGATCAGCGCTTTCGACAAAGCCAGGCCTAAGCCAGTCCCTCCATACTTTCTCGAAGTGGAAGCATCGGCTTGCGTAAACACGCTGAAGAGCTCCTTCTGAGCAACCTGATCAATACCAACTCCCGTATCCTTAACCCAAATACGAAAAAGGTATTCGGGACCTTCGCCTTCCAACCGAGCAGCTCCTACCTCGATCTCGCCCTCCTCGGTAAACTTGACCGCATTGCCTACCAGATTGCTAATGACTTGCCGCAGTCGCATAGGATCACCGATTTGCGTGCCCCATGTCTCGGCTTTCGCGAACCAAGAAAGATCGAGTTCCTTCTCCCTAGCCTTTGACGAGAATAGCATCGTCACTTCCTCGACGAGATCGGCCAGGGAAAACGGGAGCGATTCCATCTGCATCGAACCAGCCTCGAGCTTGGAAAAATCCAGTACGTCGTTGATCAGTCCCAACAAGGCGTCTCCACTCCTCTTGGCAATGTCGATAAAACTCTTTCGATCCTGAGAAACATCCTCCTCTATAAGGTGAAGTGTTCCGATCAAGCCGTTCAAAGGCGTGCGGATTTCATGACTCATAGCCGCCAGGAACTGGCTTTTAGCAACATTGGAAGCTTCCGCCTTTTTTGCTAATTCCACTGATATGCGAGCCTCTTCGGCAAGTTTCTCGTTGCTTACCTTCAGCTCCTCGGTGCGGGTATCGACTATCGATTGAAGGCGATTGGCAAAGGCTCCAAAACTCTTGGCCAGACTGCGAATCTCATCCGGCCCCTCGGAGCGCTCGTCGAACGCTCCGCCTTTCTCGAGAGCTATCTTCGAATTCGTATCCAAAATCTGAATTGGCTTTACGATAATCGTTTCGCTACGGGAAATCTGCCTAATCAAAAAGGCTCCGAGGGCAATCAAGCCAATCACGCCAGCTATGCTCAAACGAGTCTCCAAAACCGCTAGCTCAGCTAGTTCCCGTTCCGCCTGGTCTTCGGCCTGAGTCTCCAGTTGGGAGAGAAAGGATTCCAGGTTCGCGCTCTCGGATTGAAATCTTTTTGCGGCAGAGACATCGTCCGGGGAGTCGATGGCCAGTCTGGAAGCGTCGACATAGCGGTTGAAGACGGCGTCAATCCTTTGCGGATCGAATCGATCTCTAAACGACGGTAGCGCCTTGCCTTCCTCGATTTTCTCATAGCAGCTCTGCAAGCTTCCATCGAGCAACATGGCCAGATAGGCCGCGTCGCCGAAAGAGGCCACGTCCTGCAACAACATGAACTGGCGAGCGTCAGCCGCGATGCCTTTGGCTATCCGGTAATCGATGGAAGCCGCGCCAGAGGATCTTTCTGCCCGATTCAGCATCCAGAATCCCCCTACAGCGAGTAAAAGAGCCAGTCCGGCAGACGCCAGGACGCTTAAGACCAGTCTATCGAGAACGTATTTGATCTTCATAGTGATAATAGCCGGTTGGCCGTTGCAACTAAAGGAATCGCCACCTGCGAACCTAGAGGCCTTCGCCGTCCGATCTTGGCCCCGGCTCTAGAAATCATACCTCAGTCCCAAGATCATCTGTCGACCGTTTTGAGGAGCAGCATCGAAAACGGTGATATCGCCTGAGCCAGGAACACGATAGCGAGTATCGAACAAATTAGCGACTTTCAAATAAAGCGACACGCCATCGCCAAGACCATCGTACCCGATGTGCATATTGGCGATAGTGAAGGCATCGGTTTCGAAACCGATAGCCGATCCCAGCTCTGATGAATTCGAATCGCCAATACGATATACGGTAGGAGAGATGTAGAAATCGCGATATCGGTAGGTCGCTCCGATCTTCAGTTTGAAACTAGCCGTGTAAGGCAGATCCGTCACAATGCCTGGCTGGCGCAAGTCTCCATCGATATAGCTTAGGTTCCCCCATAGCTTCCACTTGTGCTCGCCGAAACTTTCGCGATAGGTCAAGCCAAGATCGAAGCCGAATGCTTCGATCGAGCCGACATTCTCGTTGATTTCCACGCTCTCGATAACGCTTCCATCGAGAAATTCGCTATTAACTCCAGGATAAAAGACCGGCTGTATCAGATTTTCCACTTCCTCGTAGAACAGGGAAGCATTAGCATTAAGCTTGTCTCCAAACCGGCGGGATCCGCTTAGCTCCAGTGTTCGCATCTCTTCAGGCTGCAGATCCGGGTTTGGCAGATGAAAGAAGAAACTCTGGTACAGGCCATCTTCCCTCTCGAAAGCGAAGCTTCCGAAAAAGCGGTACGCGTTGTTAGGGGATGGAGCGAGAAAAGCCTCGCCATAGAGCAGCTTGATCGATCGATCGTCGCTCGGAGCCCAGACTAATCCTGCCCTGGGAGTAAACACGCTGCCATAGCTGCTGCTGTCGTCGAAACGGGCGCCAAGCGTTAAATCGTACCCATTGCCTAATGACACCTGCCATTGGCTGAATATTCCGTAGTTTTCCCAGTCAGCCTCGAAAACGGGAATCTCGATCTCTCCATTGGTTCCCGGAAAGCTTAAGCCTTGTCCACTAGCAGGTTTTCCAGTCTGATACGGCGTCGGCAGATCGGCGGTGATGGGAATAGACTTGAAGCTTTCGAGCGCGTAGCCGAGCGTTAGAATGCCCTGTTCGCTCAGGTCGAATTCGAACTGTTGGCCAATATCCGCTCGCTGGCTTTTAGCGTACTTGTATCCATTTTCGTAGTTCACGAAGACGTTGGAAAACTTGGATTGCGGATCGACTTCGTACAGCGAATAACTCGCCTGCAAGCGCGAATGCCCATTTCCTCCGAAATCGAAAACGTAGGACCCTGCCAGCGTTTCCAATTTCGTTTCCCAATCCGGAGACTTTCCATAATCAATGAAATCGGGCGAAGCCGCCGTCGCTAGACTATGACGTAAGGAATTGGCTCGGTAGCTTAAAGAAAAAGCGTCCGATCGGACTCCGAGATGAAAGCCGGAGCTCGATAAGGGAAACCTGGGTTCCGCCCGGTCGCTCGATTCAAGATAAACCTCTCCTCCGAAAGTGACCAAGTCTCTCAATCGGTATTCATTTGGATAAGACGCGGCCAAATCATACCCATCGCTTTGCATATCGAAGGCGCCTAGGTAAAAGCGAATGGTGTCGCTCAATTTACCGCCGTAGTCGAAACGCCAGCTACGATGTCCATCCTCCCCAAATTCAAACTGGACGCTACCCCCACCCCTATCATCAGAGATAATGTTCACCACGCCGGTAAAGGCATCCGCCCCATAGAGCGCTGAGGCAGGACCATAAGCGACTTCGATCTGCTTAACGTTCTGCAGGGAAAAATTCTGGGCGATGGGCATCTCTTCACCAGTCGGCGAAGACACCCGAACGCCGTCTCGAAGCACAAGAAACTTGTTGTTGCCGAATACTCCACGGAAGGTGAAGTGATTGTAGTTCACTACGTCCGACGAGGGATGGTAGTCAACGCTTGGCAGATCGCCAAGGACATCCGACAGGCTTGCCAGTCCTCGCTCCCTGATTTCCGCCTGCGTCACTACGAAAATAGTGCCCGGCGCCTTGCGCAACGACTGCGACGAACGCGAAGCCGTCACCACGTCCAGGTTGAATAGCTCTTCGAGAGACATATCCATGTATTGCTCCAGTTCGGCATCCCGAGCGAAGGAAGTCGCTATCCAGCAAAACATGAGCGCCAGCGTTGGCGCGCTACAAATGTAACAGCGTGATTTCATGCGGAGTCACAAATTGCGACCGCTCGGCCCTAGGTCCAGTTGCTGGCCATACTTTGATGGTATTTTAGCGCTCAATCCAATTTCTAGCGGAGCCTGCCCTTCGCGAAGGATAACAAATTCGTAAATTGCCACGAAAGGATTGAGCCTATCTGAATCATACCCGAATTTTTGGATTCGAATAAGGCATGCACCTAGCCCGCATAGTTACCCTTTTTTTCCTTGTCTTAAGCTCGACGCCACCAACGCCCGGAACGAGCAAAGGGTACTTTCAAATTCCCGCCCGCGTGCAGACAGCATTTCTCATAAAGCTGCTGTCAATGAATCAAGATCTCGAAGGCAGGATTACCATAGCCGTGCTAAAGGATCGTTCGATAGCCGAAACGCTCAAAACGCTCACTGGCCGCCCCATAAACTCAAAAGCGACGCTAGGCAATGTAGAGCTTTGGAATGAAATCGAGCAAAACAGACCGCACGTGCTCTTCATAGCTTCCGAGACCGATCTAGAAGAGGCTCTTCGCTTCACAAGAGAGAAAAAGATTCTAAGTGTCACGGGCTTAGCCCATTTGGCCCAAAAAGGCGTCACCCTCGGCATTGTTGGCCACGAAGGAAAGCCGAAGGTTCTACTTAATCGGAATTCCTCGGAAAAAGAAGGCATTCGCTGGAATCAGGCCATCTTTAAAATGACCGAAGCGGTAGGAAGCTAGAGTCGTATCCAGCTTGCAGTTTGCTTCAAATTGACTTGCTGCCAGGCAGAATCTCGACACGAGCTGTCGAAAGCTTGTTTTCCTATTCGTCTATAGCGTTGAAACAACGAAATCTAACGTTTAATCACTAGCGACTATGGAATACCTAATGCTCATTTACGCCGACGAATCGAAAGCTCCCAACTGCGAGGACGAAAGCGAGAAAAAGCGATTCGACACGATTCTATCCGAATACATGGCCTTTACGGAGGAGGTTCGGGAAAAGGGAGTCATGCTAGGAGCCAATCCACTAGAGTCGGTTTCCACTGCCACAACGGTTCGCGTGCGTAATGAAAAAATAGAGACAACTGATGGGCCCTTCGCTGAAACCAAGGAACAGCTAGCCGGCTACTACTTGATGGACTGCAAGGATCTCGACGAGGCGCTGGAGTACGCCGCTAGAATTCCTGGAGCGAAGTACGGATCTATCGAAGTGCGTCCGATCAAGAAATTCGATACTGATTGAGCGACCCCAAAGCCAGGCAGGCTAGCGCTGCTATCGAGCGGACCGTTCGCGAAGAGTGGAGCCAGACGCTCTCTGCGCTAGTTTACCGAATACGCGATTTCCAGCTTGCTGAGGACGCCTTGCAGGACGCGATCGTCGCGGCATGGAAAACGTGGCCCGATAAAGGCATCCCTAAGCAGCCGAGAGCCTGGCTTTATCAAACAGCCAGACGCAAAGCGATAGACCAGATTCGCAGACGGGAAAATTTCGAATCCAAGAAATCGCAGATCGAATTGATCACGAAGCTGCAGAACGACGAAAATAAGGAAGATTTGGATACGGAAATTCCAGACGAGCGCCTCAGGCTCATTTTCACCTGCTGCCATCCCGCTCTAGACCGGAGAAGCTGCGTGGCTTTGACCCTTCGAGCGGTAGGCGGTCTGCAGACCAGAGAAATCGCTCGGGCTTTTCTTTCCCAAGAAGCGACCATGGCCCAACGCTTGGCTCGAGCTAAACGCAAGATCCGCGATGCTCGAATCCCTTACCGAGTTCCGCCTCCCCACCTTTGGCCGGAACGCATCGAAGCCGTTCTCGCGGTAATCTATTTCATTTTCAACGAAGGGTATTTCGCCTCCTCGGGAGAAAACCTTCTCAGAGCAGAGCTTTGCGAAGAAGCGATTCGACTAGCTCGCATTCTATACGGACTGGCTCCAGAAGAGAAAGAGGCAGGAGGACTACTTGCTTTGATGCTCTTGCACCACGCCCGCCAGACGGCTAGAAGATCGACGGATGGCAAGTTCATCCCACTGGAAACTCAGGACCGAAAAGCTTGGCATCAGGAACTAATCGAAGAAGGTGACCAGATTCTTCGCCGAGCCCTCGAGGAAAGATCGATCGGTCCCTACCAAATTCAAGCGGCTATCAGCGCCGTTCACGCCCACGCGGAAGACTGGAAATCGACGGACTGGCCGCAAATCGCCCAGTTGTATCGCAGACTCTACGCTCTCCAGCCATCAGCAGTCATCAAGCTCAATGAAGCTGTAGCCATTTCGATGATACAAGGCCCAGAAGTGGGACTTGAGATACTAGAAGAACTGGAATCGGAAGGATTGCTCAAAAACTATCAACCGTTTTACGCGGCCAAGGCGGACATGCTGCGTCGATCAAAGCGGTTCGAAGAGGCGGTTGAAGCCTACCAGATCGCTTTGGAAAAGAGCGAGAACAGGCAGGAAAAAGAGTTTCTGCAAAAACGAATTAAGGATCTAACTCGGAATTCGAACAGGTAGGGACGACCAGCTCGGTCGTCCTTGATTGTAAAACAGGTCGACTCGCCAAGTCTTCTCTACTTGGAAAATTTTTTCCGCAAATCGGAAACGACTGTCGAAATCGAGGAAGCCGAATCGTCTATCCACTGAAATGGCGAAAATGTCGCCTGAAACCTTAACCTTCAAACGAAAGAGAATCACAATGGGAAAATACGGATACAATCAAGGCGACTTCGGATGGAACGAATACTCGGCTGACGACCCTTCGGCTGCTGTCGACTTTTACGAAAAAGTCTTTGGCTACCAGACCGAGGAGATGGATATGCCGGACGGCAAGTACACCGTCCTGTCAAGAGGCGACGAAAAGCTGGGCGGCATCATGGCCAAGCCTGCCGAAGCAGCAGGAGCGCCCAATGCCTGGATGCCTTACATCACCGTTGAAAATGTAGACGAGACGGTTGCGAAAATCGAAGAGCTGGGCGGAAAAATCATCGCTCCTCCAATGGACATTCCCGTACCCAATGGTCCGAGACTATCGGTCGTCCAAGATCCTTTTGGCGCGACACTCGGAGTCATTACCTATGTGCCGGAAGCGGAAACGGCCGCGACCGAATAGCTAGTTTATTGAAATTTCCTTTGCAGGAAGCTCGTTTGCGGGCTTCCTGCTTTTCTAAGATGTCCTCTCAAGACCCCGATAAATTGTTCTGGGAAATCGCTGAAAACATGTATTCAGATCCTTCTGTCAAAGAAGGAACCATGATGGGTTTCAAGTGCCTTCGAGTGAACGGCGACTTTTTCGCGACTCTAGACCATCGAAATAATGCGCTCATTGTAAAGCTCCCTAAATCTCGAGTTTCAGAGCTAGTTGAAAACGGGCAAGGCTCTCCTTTCGCGCCCAACGGCCGTGTATTCAAAGAATGGGTGAGCATTAACGAAATCGACAAGAAGCGCTGGAAGCAACTGCTGAACGAGGCCAAGGAATTCGTTTCCTCGCGGTGATCGCTTTTTAGTCGCGCTTGCGAACAGCGCTCCTATGTTGAGCGGCCTATGCGCATAGTGAATTCAAACGACATTGAAGGGTACACATGGACCTCTCCGAAAGGAAAATTCGCCATGTCAGGCAAGTGCCTTTCCATAGAACTAGGGAGAGAAGAGAAATCGACCGATCTGCTGAAGCGACATCCATTCGACATAGAGATCTGCTCCGTTCCTCCAGGTAAGGCGTTGTGCCCCTACCACTCTCATAGCGCTCAGTGGGAATTCTATCATGTGATCGCGGGAGAAGGAAAAGTCCGTCACGAAGATGGGGAAACGAAAATAGCTCAAGGAGACGCCTTTCTCTTCAAACCGAGCGAGGCTCATCAATTGATTAACGATAGCGAAGACGGCGAACTTACCTTCTACATCGTCGCCGACAACCCCATGGGGGAATCCTGCCATTACCCGGATAGTGGGAAATGGCTCGTACGCTCGCCCGAAAGTAGATTAATCCGGTCCGAATCGCTCGACTACTTCGACGGGGAAGAGTAGCTCACAATCTTCCGGGAAAACGATGTCCCGGCACTTCCATTCGCAAAGCGTAAATCGAACCTCCAGAGGTCACGTACAAAGTCCGGCCATCTTTACCCCCGAAAACGCAATTGGTCGTGTTGGTCTCGAAAGGAATGACGCCTAGCAACTCTCCGTGAGGGCTGACTGCGTGAACACTCCGTCCTCTGAACTGGGCGAAATAGAAATTTCCATTCACGTCGATGGTCATGCCATCGCCACCATGGCGCTCTTCGCTGCCGGGATCGAATTCGTAAAAGGTCCTACCCTCTCCAATTCTGCCTGGCTCTAGTATCGGATAGCGAACTACACGCTGTTCGCCCATAGCGGCCACGAACAATGTTGACTCGTCTTTAGAGAGAATCACTCCATTGGGCGCCTTCATATTCTCCACTAGCTTGGTAACTTCGCCGTCACGAGAAACGTAGTACACGCCAGAGTCAGGCTGAGGTAGCTCCGGACCGCCTTTCATGATATCGGAAAAATAGACGCCACCCTCGCGATCGAGCACCAGATCGTTGACGCGATTGAACGGCTTTCCCTGATAACTTCCCGCCACGATAGTTTTCTCTTTCGTCTTCAGATCGAATCTTACCAAAGCGGCGGCTCCCTTGCGGGATTCGCAGGCAAAGAGCTGTCCTTTGAGATTGGTAAACAGCCCGTTGGTCCGCCTGACGTTGTCAATAAAGACGCTTAGGTTTCCCTGCATATCGACGTGGTAGACCTTCTCCTGATTCATGTCGCTGAAGATCACGCTACCATCCATCAAAGGAGCGGGGCCTTCGGTGAATCCGCCACTCGTCGCCAGTTTTTTAATACTAATGGGACCAATGCCGGGAATCGGCTTGAATTCTTTCGCAAAGCCAAGAGCGAAGAAAAAGAGAGGGAGGAAAAAGGCTGGCAGCGTCTTCATATTATCGGAGTATTTGAAAATTAGCGCTCGACTGTCAACAGAGCGCATCGGTACGTTTCAATCTCGATAGACTCCAACTCGTCGAGTGATTAAAACAAGCATTGCAACCAATTACCCGTAAACAGGTATCAAAAAGCATGAAACGATTGCTCCTGCAAAAAACCCTTGCTCCCTTAGCGTTACTATGCTCCTGCAGCCTGGCATTCGCCTCGCCGATGTCAGAGGAAAGATGGCAACCGGCTATTAAGGAATCCCGGACTATTATCGAAACCTTCATGGAAGAGACGCATTACCCAGGTCTGTCCATTTCGATCGGCTACGAAAATGAGATTATCTGGTCACAAGGTTTTGGGTACGCCGATCTTGAAGCGAAAAAGGAAGTCGATCCAGCGGTCTCGAAATTCCGAATCGGCAGCGTTTCCAAGCCAATTACCGCCTTTGCGGTTGGGCTACTGGTCCAGGAGAGCAAGCTCGACCTCGACGCGCCAGTCCAGACTTACGTCCCTGATTTCCCGAAAAAGAATTGGCCCATCACTACGCGTCAAGCTGCCGGCCATCTCGCTGGCATTCGCCACTATCAAGGATCGGAATTCATGAGCGCGAAATACTTTCCTACGGTGAGCGAGGGACTCTCCATTTTTCAGGAGAGCCCACTAATGCATGAGCCAGGAACGAAATTCTCATACTCGAGCTACAGCTGGAATCTAGTCAGCGCGGTTATCGAAGGAGCTTCGGATACGGAATTCCTAGAATTCATGGATACGCAGGTCTTCAGCCCTCTGGGCATGACTCAAACCATGGCGGAAGACGCTCGCGCCGATATCGAAGACCGAGTTGCTTTCTATGGAATGAAACAGGGCAAGCCGGTTTTGGCTCCTTATGTCGATAACAGCTATAAATGGGCCGGGGGCGGATTTCTGTCGACCACCAACGATGTAATCACATTCGCCCTTGCTCATCTTGATTCAGGCCTTTTGCAAAAGGAAACCGTGGATCTGCTGTGGACTTCCATGAAAACCAAAGATGGGGAGAAAACGAAATACGGTATCGGTTGGAAGACCTCCAGAAACAGAAGAGGCGAGCAAATGGTGGGTCATGGAGGCGGCTCCATAGGCGGCACCACGCATTTCAGGATCTATCCAGAGAAACGCCTCGCCATCGCCATGGCCATAAATGTCGGTTCCGCAAGAATCCAGGGAGTACCTGGTAGAATCGAGCGGCTCTTTATCCAGACTTTGGAGAAATCGGACTCTGGCAATTAATGGTCCGTTGCAAACCGCAGCAGCCAGATACAAAATCTATTTGTACTCAGTCCGCTAAATAGGCTTCAATGAATATTGATGTTTCAAGAAACGGTCTTTTTCGAAAATCGCCGGAGCCGAGCAATTCGTGTCCACCTCGTATTCATTTTTCTGTTATTTGGAGGACTCCTTGATCAATCGTCCTTCGGCAAGCCGAGAGCTAGAGACTTAGGCATACCATTCCAGGGAACGCCTGGAGAACTTAATGCGATAACCGACGTCAAAGGGGTTGCAGTCGGACATTCGACCATCATTAAAGGCAGGGCCCGCACAGGGGTGACCGCGATCTTTCCGCTTGGGAAAATGTCGACTCAAGATGTGGCGGCGAACTGGGCCGTCTTCAATGGCGATGGTGAGCTGACGGGCGCCCATTACCTCAGGGAATTCGGAAAACTAAATGGCCCCATATTGATCACCAACACGCTTAGCGTTGGAACGGTTCATGCAGCCGCCATCGAATGGAGCCGCGATCGCCTTGAAAGCCTGTGGGCCCTTCCCGTTGTCGCGGAAACCTGGGATGGCTTCCTCAACGATATCCAAGGCCTGCACGTGAAAAGAAAACACGTCTTCGAAGCCCTGGATGACGCCGCCACGGGTCCGGTCGCCGAGGGAAACGTGGGTGGCGGCACCGGCATGCGAACCTTCGAGTTCAAGAGCGGCATTGGAACCGCTTCTCGCATTGTATCCACTGAACAGGGACAAAAAACTCTCGGGGTTCTAGTCCAATCGAATTTCGGAAGACGACATCAACTGCGGATTGCAGGACTGCCAATTGGCGACCAATTCGAGGACCTCATGCCAGAGTTAGGTGAATCGGTTAACACCAATGGAAACTCGATCATCGTCGTTATAGGAACAGACGTGCCTCTCATTCCTATCCAACTAGAGCGCATCGCAAAAAGAGCCGCTTTAGCCTTGGGGAGAGTCGGGAGCATCGGCATGGAAGGCTCGGGAGATTTCTTCATCGCATTCTCGACTGCCAACCGATTCGAGACGGAAAAAGAAGGAGTCGTGAGATTCAAGGCGTCCCCTTCACTGAATCCTCTTTTCGAAGCGGTTGTCCAAGCGACCGAAGAGGCGATCATCAATTCATTGGTAGCCGCGGAAACGATGGTTGGCTACAAAGGAAATACGATTCACGCGATCCCTCATGACCGCCTGAGCGCAGTGCTGGCGGACCATGGTATCTTGAATAACTAGACGTAAAAAACGATCTCCATTTTTCTTCGCTTGTTTTCGGTGCCAGACTTGGCACAATTCAGGTCATCGCTTGTCGCAAAACGAACACCCGCTTCAACTGATACGTATCTTCGCACTCCCATGAAACGTCTTCATTTCGTAACACTAATTTGGATATGCGGACTATTTCTGCCGATACTGCAGGCGGATCTCAAGGCGGCCAAGATGAAGCCAAAGAAGCCGCTTGCCCTCAACCAGGCTGCGGACAGTCGGCTCAAGCCGGGCGTGGATGCCATGCAAGCGGGAAACTATTTCCAGGCCTGCAATATCCTGATGGGAGTCGTCAATGCGGCCCCAACCAATCTCCACGCCAGAGCAACCTACGCCAAAGCCCTTTTTGGAGCCGGCCGCTACGAGCAGGCTCGTGAACAGATGTCGGTGGTGATCAGCCAGGATCCGAACATGGTGGAGGCCTACACCATAAGAGCGCGTAGCGCTGCCCATATGGGAAATAGAATGCGAGCGGAGAAAGATCTGGAACTCGCTCGAAAGATCGACCGAAGAGACTCCTTTAAAATCATTGGCAAAGCGGAAAAGGAAGTGAAGAAAACGCTTTCAAGCCTGCCTGGAAAATCCGCTTCCAAACTACATGACGAATTGCTGAAGGCGGCTTTGAAGGGCGAGAGGCTTAGCCAGCTCACTGAGAGGGCTCTCGCCCTACGCAAGGCTTCGAATGCCGAGCGTCTCCGCGGCGACGAAGTCTATTCCGACAAACGGCGTGAATGGGGTTGGAGGTACAATGTTAACCCTAAGGACGCAGACCTCTTGGTGGACTATGGAATGATGATTGTCGATGAGTTGAATCCACGTGGCGAATACGTGGAAAACGGAAATTTCGTTACCGATTATCGAATACAAGGGAAAGCCCTGGAGAACGAAGAGATAAGCCTCGCTCAGTACCTTTTCAACATCGCGCTTTCATTGAAGCGCGAGCACCCGGGAGCCCTTCTCGGCTTAGCCCGAATCGAATTTCGAGCCAACATGTGGGCCAATGCGGAACGCTACCTTCGCAGAGCGCTGGCTTCAGGAAAACCGGATCCCAAAGTCCTCTACATGATGCGCGACATCCTGCAGATCGCGGCCGGTCAGCAGATGGCAAGATCCATGGCTTTGCGGCAAGTGAGAACATGGGAAGAGAAAATCGGCGACAAGATCTACATATACAAGGAATATCCTTCTGAAGAGGAACTTCGTCGGGCCGATATTGCCGACAGGAAAGCCGACAACTTTTTCTATTCGTCCGACAGGTACTGGAACAAGGTCATAAAAGGAAATTCCAAGGATCCCCGCACTCATGATTTCATTGGAGGGATGGCGTATCGAGCTGAAAACTACAAAATCGCTGTCGAACGCTATGCCTACGCTGTAAAGCTTGAGCCTGACAAGCTGGAATATCGCTACGCGCTATCCAACGCCTACGCTCGCGCGAATCAGGTCGATAAATACATCGAGCAGGCGAACATCGGACGGAACCTGGAACACACCACCGCCAGCGCCGAACTCCACTGGGCGAGAAACACGATCCACAAGCAAGACTGGAAATACACACAGCGCCTGATCGATAGAGCCATCGAAACGGATCCCGCCGACGCTAGAGCCATTGCCTACATGGCCATCATGGCCGAGGCTCGAGGAAAGAAAAGAGACGCCATCGCCTATTACCTGGCAGCCCTGGCTCTAGAAGAGGCCCGAGCCAAGTTGCGAGGCTGCTCCTGGCTAAATGGAACCGGGTATTGGTATGTCAATGACATCAGCCGAGCCATAGAACTGAGAACCCGAGTGGCCACGCTTTTAGAAGACTATGGCACCGAGACGGCAAAGGCCCTCTATCTCGCCAACGTAAAGCTTGAGTCCAATATCAGCGATGCCGCCCTTAAAGAGCAATGCTTCACTGCCATGATGCCAATCGCCGGCCTTCCTAAAAACATGCGTGAAGAACCGCCTCGATTCGGAGAACTCATGCGTACCAATCGCGCCCTGGCCGCCTATCAATTGTACAAGGAGGGCAACTACCAGGAAGCAGCCAAGCATTTTAGTCTCTTGGCCGATTACGAGAAACGGAGACGCTCGGCTGGCGGAAAAGCCTATGACGCCCTCCGCGACAAGGTCTGGTTAAGCCAGCCCATGTATCAGGCCGCCCAAGACTGCTTCCGAAAAACGGGGAATCAGCGACTCGTCAACGTATGGCGACAGGAACACCATAAAGTGAACGTCTACGGACCTGACGCCTTTAGAAACGTATCGGGAGACTGGCGACGCCACGAACCGACCAGCGGACAGTTTCCTCGCGGAGCCAGAGGGTAAAGCATCGTCAGTCGAAACATTTGTAGCGGCATGTCTGCGACATGCCGAAATTGATAGTCTATCCCAACCTTTTCCGTATCCGCAAAGTCCTGGCGCAATCGTTCAATGGATACCGATCGGATTCACCTGTTTTCTTGAATCCGATTTTCTTATAGAAGGCAATCGCTTGAGGATTCATATCTGTGACATCGGCTTCCATTACGGGCATGCCACTTGACAACGACCATTCTTCGAGAAAAGCCATCAGCTTGGAAGCAACTCCTGAGCCTCTGAGTTCAGGTTCAATCCAGACCGAATAGGCATGGGAAACCCCGTCCTTGTCGGCGTTTCGAGAAACGCCCGCCATGCCTAGGCAAACTTGATCATCGAAAACCATGAAAAATCCTGTATCCGGATCTTCACTCCACGAAGAGGCCCTTCTCTGCCACTCAGCATCAGGAAACTTGGCCTGGTCTTCATAGCGACTGCAGAACGCATTCGGGCTCTCGAATAAGGCCTTTAAGCGTATTCGCTTCATCTCCCTCCAATCATCCGCTTCCACTTCGCGGATTAAGAGGCTACCCAAATCCTTACTCGCCATCGCCATTCTCGGCAGGCCTGAAAAGGATTTCCTGGTTGTCGAGCAGCAAACGCACCGTCTCCGAATCGGGAAATCGCTCCCTCCTCTCGTTCAGTAATTCCTTGGCTTCGTCCTGCCGTCCCAACTCGACTAGAAGCATAATGTGCTCATCCACCCTCTCATGATTCTGCTGGCTCTCTACCTCGATAATTTCCAAAGCCTTCACGTAGTGAGGACTCGCTTGTTCCTTGCCCTCCATGTCTCGAAGAAGCCCTGCCAGAGCGACTCGGTATTCGAAAACCTCGGGTCGCAACTCGGTCGCCTTTTGGAATAGGCGGCGAGCCTCGTATATATTTCCATCGCTCATCGCATAACTCGCTTTTGAAGCTATGACGACCGCTTCGTCTTCGCCGGGCGAACAGGAGTAAGCCGCAAACGCCAACAGTAAAACAAGGCATCGAGGAAAAGCGTTCATAATTACCGGAATTCGAAACAAGCGTTCAGGACTCCATCAAGAAAGATCGCCGATAATCAGCCTAATTTCTTAATCCAAAAGACATTTGCCTGCGAATTAGTTGGATAGAAATCGGCCTTGGTTTGCCGCTTCCCCGTTATCCCGTCTCTCATTTCAATTTCTGACGTTTACCTCTATGACCTTAGAAGAATCGCTCCGAATTTTTAATTTGAACTCCGAGAGCGGCGAAGAGGAGCGCTTTAAGGCTTACGCGGAAGTCAAAAAGCAGCTTGAAGAAAAACAAGCCAAGGCTCCAACAAAAGGACTCCAGGAAAAATACGAACTCGCTCTCTCCCGCCTAGATGAGGCCATAGAGCGCATCGAGCTCAATTTGGAAGTCACGGCAAAACCGCTATTCGAATCGAGAGGGGAAAGCTCAACGGCAAACCGATCGGAAAAGAAAAGCCGTCTGATTCTTAAAAACCGAAATATGGTTGTGGCGTCAGCAGTCGTGGCTCTCGCAATTTCGGCAGTTGGCGTGGGCCTATGGCAATGGAATCTCAGTGAAAGGGCCAAGGAACAGGCCCGCATTGAGGCGGAAGCGGCCTTGAAGGCAGAGGCGGAGCATGAGGCGGAAATCAAGCGATTGAAAAAGGAGCAGGAAGAGAACGCTCTGAAGATGGAGCTAAAGCTAAAGCGATCATTGCTGCAGCCTGTCATCACGATTCTCGATCAGAAACTCCAAAAAGCGAATACGAAACTGGCCGATCTCGAAGCAACGCAACGTATCTCCACCGAATACGGAAACCAAAAAGAGGAAAAGGAACTGTCCAGTTTTCGAAAAACGGCTTATGAAAATTACGTCGAGAAACTCGTTGGCTACGTCGAAACCCTTCCTGTTAGCATCGGCATGGATCGATCAAAGGAACTCGAGGAAAAAGGAAACTATAGCGAAGCCATTTTAGCCATCAGTAATGTCGAGGCGGATCGAGATCAGATATCCAACTACATCGCGAAACTGGAAAAGACCCACTATCACGAAGCGGTTGCCGAATTCACCGCTCGAAAAGCGTTTGCCAAAGCGTTGGAAGCATCGAAGCAGAACGCCATTCGTGAAAACCACTCCGAGGCCATCAGCTTGATAAAGCCGTATGAAAACAATAAATACGTAGAAATCGAAGCCGGAAAAGCCCTGCAAAATCTATATTTAGCGAAACGCGACCACGTTTTCGCTGAAGCAAGCGAAGCCACGAAGTTGGGAGAGCATGATGCGGCGAGAGAGATGGTTTACGCATTAGATGAGGATACGAGAAAGCTGGAACTGACCAGCGATCAAGAGGCTCTCATTTTGAAGTTGAACGCCGAATACGCCTACAAGCAAGCCTTGGCAACGGCTAAATTGGTGAGCGAGAGTGGCGACTACCAACAAGCGAAATCGATACTGAATTATCTGCTTGAAGACCCGCATGTTGGCCAGCGAGCCAAAGAGGAATGGGATCGTCTGGATACGCTAGCGAATCGACATTTCGAATATGAAAACAATGCCACGGACGAATGGAATCTGGTACCCGAGTCTCCCACAGAAGGAACCAAACCGAAAATAGAAGATACGCCTCCCAAAGTCATTTCGCAAGTCGAACCAAGTTACCCCGTATCGCTAAAGCATCGAAACGTCGAAGGATTTGTGGACCTTGAATGGACCGTCACTCCGGAAGGGGATGTAACCAAAATCGAAGCGGTCAAATCAAGCCATCGCGAGTTTGAAGAACCGGCCATCGCCGCTTTGAGGAAATGGAAATTCGAGCCTAGGCGTAAAGACGGCGAACTGGTTTCTGCGAAAATACGCCAAAGAATGCTTTTCGCGCCATAAAAAGGCAAACAGATTAGTATTCAATCTTAGGTGACAGTAGAGCTGCGACCTAGATTAGAGCGAGAATCGGATTCCACATCCAGAAACGCGGATTGATGAATCAAGTGAAATCCGCTTAATCGTAGATCAAGAAGTCGGAGCGGCCGCTACATTTGCTTTACCTGAAACCCTAAATATCCATGGTGAGCCTTTATGTTAGGTCGTATTTCCTATTTCACGGCTGCTGTCTGCATTCTGACTAGCTCGATTCTTGCCGAGAGCGAGGAACTGGTCACGTATCCGGCTCCAGATTACAGCTATCTCTCTGGTCGCTATACGGTTACGCTTAGACAAGGTGACCAGGTACTTGATTCCTTCGTCTACGAAAGCGCGAATCCTTTCAAGGAAGTCCATCAGCCGATGGCGCATTCCAATCACTGGACGACCTTCTCCTTTTCCGGAGAGGTAGAAGTGGTTGTGACGGCTCATCTGGAAAGATCGGTTGAAGCGGCCAGTATCCGTCCTCACGCTTACGAGATTCCCTGCAAAATCGAAGGCAAGAAGATCAGCTTCAAACTGGATCGTCCCCGTCAGGTAGCCGTTTCCATCAATGACAATCGCGACAATCCGCTTTTCATCTTCGCCAAGGAAATCGAATCGGACATCCCGGATCCGGATTCGCCAGACGTACTGAATTTCGCCGAGGAGCCCGAAAGGCATCGAGAGGAGAATCGCCCAAAGACCCTCTACTTCCCTCCCGGCGTTTACGATCTAGTCGAGATAGGTTACGACATGAACAAAGGCTTCCCCCTACGCGAAGGAGAAACCGTCTACATCGCGGGAGGAGCCGTCGTCTACGGAGCCTTTAGCGCCCCAGACGAGGCGGACCATATCACCGTCCGAGGACGAGGCGTCATCTCGGGAGACAGATACATGTGGGTACGTCGCCGCTACGAGGAGGCAAATATTCCATGGAGCTATAGCAAGTATCGCGAGATCGCGGTGTATTTACATGGCCAATACAACAAAGTGGAAGGAATCACCTTTACCGATCCCGTTCACTTCTGCGTAAGCGTGGGGGATAATGCCCATGTATCCGGTATTCAATGTTTTGGCTGGTGGTACACAACCGATGGCGTGAGGGCTGGCAAGCGATCCTTAACCGAAAACTGTTTCTTCAAGTGCAATGACGATTTCGTGAAAGTCTACCATGACGACATGGTGGTCAAAAACTGCGTGTTCTGGCAACAAGTCAACGGAGCTCCCTTCATGATGAGCTGGAATCTTACCGAACCGGTTTCGGGAGTTCGTGTCTCCGACTGCATCATCATGGCATGCGAAGTGACAAACGATAGAGTTTGGTCGACCAACCGAGCGGTGTTTTGCTGCCGCCAGCTTCATGGAGCGGATATGAGCGATTTCGTATTCGAAAACATCCTTATCGAAGGAGATATCTATCGACTGATCGGCATGCGGATCGGTCAAGCTGGATCGCTTTCCAACATTACCATGAGAAACGTGGAGGTGACAGGCAGAATGCTGAATACTAATCAGCTGAATGCGGAGGTTGGAAGCATTTCGGGAATCAGAGTGGAAAACCTGACCGTCGAAGGAAAGCCGATCACCACACCCGAAGAGCTCATGCTTGAAACCCGAGGCAATGTTTCGGATACGCAGATCGTTTGGACGAATTAGGATCTACTATAACTCAAATCCGATTTTTATATTTCTGAATGACTTAACAAGTCGTCCGAATCAATCATGCAAACAAAGAATCTCTCGCTTGCCGTAACAGGACTGATCGCCGTCAACGTTCTGCTTTTTGTCATTACTTTTCTACTACCCGGAAATGAGCAGCGGATGAACGAATGGCTGGCTCTCTATTTCCCGATGAACGAATTGTTTCAGCCTTGGCAGTTTGCTACCCACATGTTCATGCATGGAGGATTTGCCCATATTCTCTTCAATATGTTCGCCTTGTTCATGTTCGGGACGCCGTTGGAAAGGATTTGGGGAAGCCAACGGTTTCTCGTCTTTTTCTTTCTATCGGGCTTTGGAGCTGGGCTCATTTATACGGCCATTAACTTTTATCAGTTCCAAGCTCTCTATGATCAGTTGATTGGTCTTGGACTATCCGATAAAGACATCGGTTTAATTCTCGATACAGGTCAAACCCAGTCATCACTGCTCTCTAAAATCTCGCGAGAAGATCTGTCCGAATTCTTCACTCTTTTTCATGCCCATGTCGTCGGCGCCTCAGGAGCGGTCTACGGGATTCTGGTGGCTTTCGGCATCATGTATCCAAATGCCAAGCTCGCATTGATATTTCTCCCCGTTCCAGTTGCGGCGAAATACTTTATCCCCGCCCTACTTCTCTTAGATCTGTTCTCAGGCGTTACAGGCTTCTCCCTATTCGGAGGCGGGATCGCCCACTTCGCTCACATTGGAGGGGCGATTATAGGTTTCTGTCTCATGTTGCTGTGGCGCAAGTCCAGTAGCGAGTACTCCTACGTAGACTACAGGATTCGACCTTCGGAAGAGAGGTAGGGATGAGTCGCTGACTCATCCGAGTTTCAGTAGGACGACCGATTCGGTCGTCCCTACCTGGAACAAGCAAGCGGACCCTTACCCAGCCAAAAGTCCTGGGTAACGGACGGAAACTTTAAAAAATGAGGATTCGTGTAGCTTGTTTCACAAACGAAACGAACCAGGATTCGGCTAGTAGAAAACCCTATGCAAAGAACTTCATTTGGATATCGAAAAATGCCATCGATAAGCCATCGCTAGTAACAGCCCAGTACTTACTAAGTTATTAATATAGATAGAAATAAGGATTTCGAAGCCAGTCGGCCTTGCCTATCCAAGAATGACGCCAGCAGACGGGAAAGGCATTTGAACTACTCCTGGGAAGCGGAAAAAGAGGCCCTTTAGAGTAACGTTCCCAAAAGGCTACAAGGGTACGCCGCGATCTCAGAGATTGACTCTTGGGGCAGTTTCCCCCTTCCTCTACATCCTCAAGGATGCGCAACGACACCAATCGCATATCGGAACCCCAGAAGACCCTTGGTGAAATCCAACGCTTTATCATTGTGAGCGGTGTGGCTCTGGCGATCGATGTAGGGATTTACCTGATACTCGCTTCAATCCTTGGCATGGATAGTTCGTGGGCGAAACGCATCAGCTTCGCTTGTATCCCAGTCTGGGGATTCTTCGCCCACAAACGTTTCACTTTCAACAAGAAGCCATTCAACCCGGGAGAACCGGCTCGATTCGCCCTAGTCTACTTGGCTGGTCTGGTTCTGAACAGTGTGGTCCACGATCTGACCGCCACCTTGAATCAGCCTTCTACTCCAGCCTTTCTGGCCGCTACCATCGCGTGGGCGTGCTTCAACTTCGTCGCTCAAAAATGGTTCGTGTTCGGCGGAAGCGACGAAAGAGTCTACAGCCTGAGCAAGGCAAGTAGCTCAGAGTAGCCATTCAAGCTACCAGGTTTTCTCGATACCGATCGAGGCCCAATCGAAAAGCGAACCGGGATCGTTTTTACGTCCTCGAGCGTATTGGTCATGACCATAGATATGCCGATTATCGAGTTTGATGGACGGGTATTTCCTTCTTAAGGCGGAAATCAATTTTCTGAGGCTTTTGTATTGAGCTTCTGTATACCCAATATCAGATGGCTTCACCAAGCGGTATCGGTCCTCTGGCATGAAGCGAGTCATTTCAGGCAAATTACCCATCCCCATCAGTTCAATTCCTACGGAAAACTCGTTAAGGCGATTCTCTCGATCCGGGTGCCAAGGCACCTTTCCTACCCCAGCATGCCAGGCCGCTCTGTCCAATTCGACCATTTGCGTGATGAAGCCCTCTCTATCAATCAGATAATGAGCGGAGACGCCTCCCGAAGCGAATCCTTCGAATATACGACTATACTTGTAGGGCCTCTTTGGATGCGCAACTACGTCGCTGCAAAAATGGATGAGGATGGTATCCACCTTGACCCCAGCATCTCGTTCTTTAGAATTGGAAAGCGGCAGAAGGCGTTTCTCGATTCTAGCGAGCCAGTCATCCTCAGCTCCCGTTGTCAGACAGCCAGCCAAAAGGAGAATGCTCGATGAAAGCAGCGTAAATCTAACGATCGCTGAAACCATCTTTAAACAAGGCTTTTGATATACCGCAAAGCGTCGTAGGCAACGCCGTTCACAACGTAATCCTTTCGTTGACCCTCCTCCTGGCGGAAGCCTCGTTTTGCGTAAAAAGCCCTCGCTCCCTCGTTTGCATCCAGGACCCAAACGCTGATCCGATGAGGAGACAGCTGCTCCTCGGCATACTTCATAAGCCGGGAACCATACCCCTGGCCAACCGAGGAACCTAGAAAATAGAGCGCATACAACTCCATCGTTTTGGGATCCTCCTTCAAATCTTCATCCTGAGGAATCCCATAAGAACCGAAACCCACTATGCGTCCTTCCTTTTCCAATACGAAAATAGGTCCGTTCGAAGACGCTAAACCCTTTTTCCACATCTCCTCTCTATCAGTCACCGAAAGCGAGGCCAGAAAAGCTTCTGGAAAAATATGGGGATAGGCCGCCTGCCAAGAGGCTACATGCACTTCGGCAATTCCTCTCGCGTCAGACTCTTCCGCAACCCTGATTGTACAATCCTGCCCCATAGTGTGAAGGAATACTGATTGTCGAGAAGATGGCTCGAAGGCGAGAGTTTCTTGACTAGCAGCCAACCCAAACTTTGATCAAAACCCCAACGGCTTCTCATGAAAACGGCCGAATCCTAATCAGCAATGACCATTCCAGCAGTTCCCTTTTCCCTAAAACGTCAACTGATCGCCTTGGTTTTTCTTAGCAGCTTGGCATTCGCGGCAACCGCAGCCGAGTCCTCGACTAAGGATTCTCGGCCCAATGTCCTGTTCATCATCGTCGACGATATGAACGACTACGGCTTCTACAAAACCTACCCCGGGACGAAGATGCCTTACATGGACAAGTTCAAGAAGACGGCCATCACCTTCCGCCACGCCTACTGCGCGTCTCCGGTTTGCGGTCCGTCGAGAGCAGCCGTCTTCAGCGGCTTGTATCCACACACCACTGGCAAGTATCTGAATGGCTCCGATCCTTGGGGGACGGGTATTCTAACGGAAACCGAAACCCTGCCCGAGCTCTTCCAGCGAAGCGGCTACAAGACCTTCGGCTGGGGCAAAATCTTTCATGCCAAGCTCGCGGAAGGTCGCGAAAAAGCCATGTTCTTGAACGAAGTTCATCATGGCGGTTTTGGACCCTTCCTGGAGGAAGAGGATCAAATGATAGGCCGCTTTTGGGGAGCAAAGGGCTGGGAAGGCCCCGATAGCGATTTTCCTGATATCCGCAACGCGGATACGGCCATCGAGTACCTGCAAAAAGACCACGACAAACCTTTCTTCCTAGTTTACGGACTCTGGCGACCGCATACTCCATTCACCGCCCCCAAACGATTCTTCGATATGTACGACCCGGCTTCTATCGCGTTTCCACCGCCTGGATACAAGGAAGGCGACTTGTCGGACGTACCGCCAAAAGGCCAAGGCCTTTCAAGAATATGGGGAGAGCGTTGGGATCAAACCGGCAAGAGCGATCCGGAGAAATGGCGCAAGCTCCTGCACGGCTATCTCGCTTGCACCAGCTTCGCCGACTGGAATTGCGGACGCGTCATCGAAACGCTAGACGCCAGTCCTTATGCCGACAATACGATCGTCATTTTCTGGTCGGACAACGGCTTTCACATGGGAGAAAAGAATCACTACGAAAAGGCCACCGCTTGGGAAAAAGCCGCTCTTACTCCGATGGCGATTCGACTACCCAACCGCAAACATGGAGGCAAAGTCTGTACGCGTCCGGTCAATACAATCGATCTCTTTCCTACTCTAATGGAGTTCTGCGATCTGGAAACACCCGACCATACTCCCGAAGGGACCAGCCTCATGCCTCTGCTAAAGAATCCAAGAGCGAAATGGGAAAAACCGGCCATCACGTCTTACGGCGAGCGTGTTTATTCGGCCCGGAGCGAACGCTATCGCTACATCCGCTATCCCGATGGCCTGGAAGAGCTCTACGATCATAAATACGATCCTCACGAATTTCAGAATCTGGCCAACGATCCGGACATGCAGGACGTGATCGAGGAACTGAGCGAGCCGTATCCAGAAAACTGGGCCAAATCCTGGGGCGGCCGAAACGGATAGCAATTCAGATCTTTGGAAATCGAAGAGCCGCCTGGTCGCGCTTTCTAAATTATTCACATATGACCATCCAACCTGCCCGCTTCCTTCTTAAAACTTGTATTCTCGTTTTCACGCTGCTGTCCGCGTTTGGAATCCAGAAACTCGCCGCTGAAAAACGTTACGTCTGGTTCGCCTCCCGAGACCAAGGCATCTATGTTTCCACTTTCGATACCGAGACCGGAACGCTCTCAGAGCCTCGGCAGGCCTCTACCGAAAACGCCGGATTCCTCATCTCCAATCAGGAAAATTCCGTGCTCTATTGCGCGACATCGGAAGCAAACACTGGAGCTATCGCGTCCTTCAAAATTGGAGACAACGGAACGCTCGCCCTACAAAGCCTGGCCACGACCGAACACAATGGGCCAGTGCACATGTCGCTAAATCGAGAACAGAACTTGATGGCAATCGCCCACTATTTTGGTGAAGCCACCGCCGTACTCGCAGTCAACAAGGACGGCAGCCTAGGAGCGCTCGTATTTTCCAACAAACACGAAGGATCAAGCATTAATCCGAAGCGGCAGCAGAAGGCCTACCCCCATTGGGCGGGATTCAGCTCCAACGGCAGATACATGCACGTTCCCGATTTGGGGACCGACGAGATTTGGACCTATGAAGTCGACGCGGCTCAATTGCGCTTTAATCTGAAAGAGAAGGTGAAACTGCCAGCCGGCTCCGGACCAAGACATCTCGCATTCGATTCCGAAGAACGCTTCGTTTTTCTCAGCGACGAGATCAGCGCGAAAGTCACCGCCCTAACTTACGATGCGGAGAGCGGAAGGCTAACGCCATTTCAGCATATCAAAACGGTGGATCCTGTTCAGCATGACGTATTCTACAATCTCTCGGAAATCGCAGTGCATCCATCCGACAAATACGTTTACACTGGCGTTCGAGGCAGAGACGTAATCGTGGCCTACCAGATCGATAGCGCTTCAGGTCGTCTTACTCTCATTGATCGAGAACCCATACGCGGCTCTACACCTCGCCACTTCAAGCTCGATCCTTCCGGCAAATGGCTAATCGCAGCCGGAGCTCGATCCAACACGGCTAGCGTTTTCAGGATCGATCAGAGTTCTGGCGCCCTCGCCTTCAGTGGAAAGATCGTCAACGTACCCAAGCCTATCTCCGTCGCTATAACCAAAGCGAATTAGAAACTGGGGAAACGCCAAGCCGTTAACCTCGCTAGTCGAACGGCCCCTTCTCAGTTGGACAGCGACTTGCTATCGATATGACGATATTCGGTCGGTGAAGATTTGTGATGAGCCTTGAAGAGCTTGCCAAAGTATCCTATATCCGAATACCCGACTTCGAACATGATTTCCGTAACCGTCATCGTGGTGCCCTGCAAAAGCTGCCCAGCTCGCTTCATCCGATAGCGGCGCAGGAATCCTTGCGGGGTCTCGTTGGAAATCGCTTTCAGCTTGCGATAGAAGGAGCTCCGGCTCTGCCCCATTAGTTCCGCTAGTTCATCGACTCCGAAATCGGGATCGCTCAAATGGCTGTCCAGCGTATCCACGACTTTTTTTAGAAAGGCTTGCTCGCTGTTTTCGATGACCAAAGTCCCCGGATCGCTCAGGAATTGCGACGTCAGGCGGCTTTGCAGCTTGGCTCGCGTATCCAGCAAGTTCCGAATACGCAAATCCAGGGTGACCATTGAGATCGGTTTAGGAAGGTACTCGTCCGCTCCCGATTCAAGTCCGAGCTTTTCGAACTCGTTCGATGAACGGGCAGTCAACATAATCACCGGTATGTGGCTGGTCGCCTCATCCTGCTTCAGCTCCTTGCAGAATTCGATGCCATTCATCTCAGGCATCATCACATCGGCAATCACCAGATCCGGAATGTGTTGGCGGGCGACCTGTAGCCCTTTCAAACCATTTTCGGCAGACATCACCTCGTATCGCTCCGAAAGCTCGCGCGAAAGAAAATCGACCAGGTCTTCATTATCATCGACCAACAGAACGCGCAGCTCGCGAGAATCCTTATCGGACGACTCCATCGAACTCCCCTGATCAAGGGTCGATCTTCCGGCGATTGTATCCAATTTTTCGATCTCTAGATGAGGATCTGGCTGAACCACCTCTTCAAAGGGAATCGTCACTGAAAAACGCGTACCGGACTTTTCGGCACCACTTTCGTTGATCGGACTTTCGACTTTGATATCTCCGCCCAATAAACTCACCAGCTGCTTCGACAAGCTGAGCCCCAAGCCCGTACCAGTCGCTTCATGAGCCGCCTTGGAATCTCCTCGATAGAAGGGCTCGAAAATATGCTTCTGTCGATTCGCCGATATGCCCCGCCCGTTATCCTCCACTCTGATCAAGGCTCGCTCCCCCTCTCGCCCCTCTCTTGCGAGGAATTCCAAGGTCACGCGAATCGTCCCGTCAAAAGGCGTATACTTGACCGCGTTGGATACGAGGTTCGCCACCACTTTATGCAGTTTTTCCTGGTCGTACCGGGCATAGCGGGAGTCTTCCAGGCAACGAAACCCTAGGTTCTGCCGCTTGGTTTCCGCCAAAGGTAGAAAGGAGCCAACGATTTCGTCGATCTGGCTCACCATATCGACGCGAGCAAGCTCGCTCTCCATGGCATTGGACTCGATCTTGCGAAAATCCAGGAGCTGATCGACAAGCTGGTTCAAGCGTCGGGCGCTTTTAAGAGCCAGCTTCAGATCGCGCTGCCGATCGGCATCGCGCGTTTTCTCGACCACCTTCTCCAGCGGAGCGAGAATGAGAGCGAGGGGCGTTCTCAGTTCATGCGATATGTTAGTGAAAAAGCTGATACGCTGTTCGTCATACTCGATCAAATGCCGCCAACGCTGCCGGAAAATGATCCCGACTAAGGCGATGATAAGCAGGGTCACGCCCATGGTCGAAAATATGAACCAGCTCTGCCTCCAGATCGGCGGAGGAATGAAAAAGGAATGTATGGCTGGAGTAGGATCCACATTGAAGGACTGGTCTCGGGCTCGAACTTCAAGGATATGATCTCCATCGTCCAACTGGTGAAAACTATGTTTCTGATCGGCTATGAATTCCGACCAGGGACCTCCGTCCAAACGAAATGAATACCTCAATTCACGCGACGCGGTCTCGCTCCATCTGTCCCGAGCGGACCATACCACGCTTAGCCCTCGGTCCCGCGTATTGGGTTCATGCAATATTTCCAGATGGGTCTCCGGAGCGTCGCCATCTGGCTGATACAAGATAGACCTGAAAGCTTCGCCTTCAGGCTTTCGGTAGTCGAACTGCGGAAGCGCCCGATCCAGCCAAGGCTTATTGGCTTGTATTATCCAAATGGATCCATTCCTGCCCGCCGATAGATAGGAAGAAGACCGGTGATTGGCCAACTCCGAAGGTCCTCCGACCGCGTACCAGCGGGTCCCGTCAAATCGATCCACTCCATCGCTGGTCAAGACCAGCATGTCCTTCGAAACCGGGTCTTCCATCACGCTGGAGGCGAACCGGCTCGCCAAGCCATCTTTCTCCGAGAAGGCAGTCCACTGATTCTCAAGATCCCATTTCACTACGCCGTAGCCCCAGCTTGCCAGCCAGATGTTCCCTTCGGAATCCACCGAGACGTCGTCGATCCAGAATCCTCTAATGCCCTCTGGGAGCTGAAGTTGACTCCAAATATTGCCATGATACTTGTAAGCCGTGAATCCCTCAATCGCGATAAGATCCTCTCCAACCATACAGATATTGGAGATGCGCGAATGAAGCTCGGGGCTGGGAAACAGTCCGTCTTCCGCTATCCTTCCGTCGCTCTCGACGAACATGACGCCACCAACGTCGCGAGGGATCCAATCTTGGTAATTAGCGCTGCAGAGAGCTATTTTCCCCGAAGGCATTTCAACCGGCTTTTCATTGCGTATGGCGTCTCCAAATTCAGGGTACGTTCTCCGTATCCATCGATCGCCCGTCCGAATCGCCAGGGCCGCTACGCCTTGATGACTGCCAACCGCCCACAGCGAGCCGTTGCTCAATTCGAAAAGGCCCACCACGGTATCGATTAGCCCATCCTGCTGATCATGCTTTTCCCACTCCAGATACGCCTCTCCGAAATTGCGGAGCGCGTCGCCCTCTTCTGAAACGAACCAACGATCTCCATCCGACGTTTCCGCTTGCAGCAAGTGGCCCTCGAAACTTCTCCAGCGGCGGCTGCCGTAATCGATTCGATAAAGACTGATTCGATAGTCAAGCAGCCACAGGTCTCCGGTCTCGGACTCCACCAGACTGGCTCGGGCAGGTCCATGTCGCGAGGAAAGCTTGCGACGAATCGCCCACTCGCCTTCAACAAGTCCGTGTAGTACGCCATCGGATACGGTCCAGACAATGCCGTCGCGCGTCTGGTATTGGGCCTGAACTTGATTGGATCCGCCGAAGTCTCGAAAGTCCTTTTCGCCCCACACATCCGTCCTTGGATCGTAATAGCGAGCCACATCTTCAGGGTCGGTGCTGAATCTCCAGATCAGCCCGTCCGGCGACTGGGCAAAGCCATACCGAGAAGACTGGGAAGCGTTGGACTCCAGCATGATTTCCCATTTGTCCGGCTCGGCCAAGGCCCCGTTTTCCACCGGTATGCGGTAGGTCTTCCCGTCGTTAAGAACGACCGTCCAAACATTGCCGAAATTATCTTCAAAGACCGCCCCTAGCGTTTCGCCAAATCCCTTGTGAAGCACGTACTTGCCGCCACGGATCTGCAACAATCCCTGCTGGGTCGCGGCCCAAACCGTCCCATCGGCTCCCTCAGTCGCGATTTCCATGGTCTCGTTGTTCACCCTTCCCTGAAATACGGATGTCCATTGCCCATCCCGAAAATAGCTCACGCCAGAGCGTTGAAACAGATAGATTTCACCAGCACGGGTCCCTAAAACCGAAACCGTGTGCCCACCGGCTATGCCATCTTCGACACCAAAACGCTTGATATCGCTGCCGTCATAGTAAGCCACGCCATTCGTCAGTCCGATCCATAGCGCTCCCCGCGGGTCCACTGTGAGGCAGGTCATCTGCAAATCGCCCAGTTCCTCGACTGCCCGCCAGTTGAACGCTTCGCTTACGGGATTGGCGAAGCTGGGGACGAAGGACTCCTTAGCGGTGGCCAAGCCCGAAAAAATCAGAGACCCGCACAGGGCAACAATGCCCCATAAAACAGGCTTGAGAGCGGTCAGTCTTGGTTGCAAAGGCGTCATTTGGGATATCGCCGAGATCACCCCAAAACGATCTTCTGATCGCGAATTGGGTGAATCGATTTGATATGCGATTTCATTTTCGAAGCAAGAGCCAACACAGCAGCAAAGTCGCGACGTCTTAGAGTAGCTACGGGAAGACAGGTGTCTTCTATGGTCCTGAATATATTTTTAACCACAGAATACACAGAAATCAAGGAGAGGATGTGCCCCAAGCATCGCTCGAGTGGAAGGTTTGCTAAAGGTAGTTTAGTGTGAAATGTAGTTGAATATTAATTATAATAAATCTGTGCATTCTGTGCATTCTGTGGTCTAATATTAATTTTTTACCACGGAGAGCACAGAGTGCACGGAGTGGATGTGGCTTATTGAGTATAAAGTCTTCTCTAAGTTAAATTCCGTTCAATTGGACTACCTTGCAGTGACGTGTCGATCTAAGCTCTCGGTAGTGGTTGAATTTCTGATACTTCTCATATCCCTCCGATTCCTGATCGGGAAACAATGTTAGAGAATAGAGACCAAAAACTAACAAAGCGCGACTCGACACGCTCCGAGCCCTTACACTGCCGCCAGCAGCATGCTTTCCTGGAATTGGGAAACGGTCGTTTCAGAAGATCGATACCTGCCATCCACGACCACCGTTTCTGGAATCTCAGGCAAGCCTCGAACATTGTCATTGCTTTGGGAAACCAGCAGCCTGACCGCTTCCTCGGCTATGAGCTGATAGGGAATACTCAGGCCAGACACGCTTTCCGACATTCCAACCGTATCGAAAGCGGCAAATCCGATTTCTTCCGGCGCGTGCATGCCCAAGTTCTCCAGTGTCGCTGACGTTTTCCGATCGCCCAGTATCAAATCGGGCTGGTAAATGCGTATCCAATTTTGAAAAGCGGAGGCATCGTCGAGCCCGCCATCATAATCGGGCGCTCGCGAGGCTTCCGGGATTTCGCAAAGGTGGTAATCGAGAGATGAGTTGATCATGCGATTTCGCAAGAGCCCTCTTTTCAAAGGCGGCGCCACGCCAACGCGCCGATACCCTTGAGCTAAGGTCTCGCGCATCAGCTGATCCATCATCTTCAGGTAGTTGGGACAAATGCGATTCAGCCCGAGAGACTCGTCTTCGGAGCCGATGCAGATGGCGGCCAGCCCCGAGAAATCGAACCCGTGAATCGAAGAATGATCATCGCTTGGCAGCACTACGATGGCGCTTATTCCGCGGGCATCGAGAATCTGTCGCAAGCGTTGCGGACGTAGTCTTTCTTTCGCTACATCGAACACGTTCAAAGAATAGCCTTCGCTCTCGGCCTTTCGCCTAATCCCCGCCATCAATTCGCGGTGTATCGCGTCGTAGCTTCTTTCCGCATCCAATGGTCGGGTGACAAGAACGCCCAAGGCCCCATTCACAGAACCTCTGCCGCCTTTCCGTAGATGACTCATCAGCTCCGAAAGGCGCGCGTCGCGAACGTAGCCCAAGCGATCACATACTTCTAAAATAAACGCTTTGCGTTCGTCAGAGATGCGAGGGCTGTTTCTCAAGGCCAAGGAAACCGTGGCGGTGGAAACGCCCGATGCCGTCGCGATATCCTTTAGCGTAACTCTGGGGGCGGGTCTGGTAGATGGGAAGTCTTCGAAAGGGGCGATCATGTCAGGGGGTTGTTGAATGTCAGTCCGCTTGGTGGCAGGGACCATTGGAATCTACACGATCGCCGCGAACGTCGCTATGGGCATTCCGTTCAAATCCTAGAGAAGAATGTTGCGCAGCTGGGAATCCGCTAAATTTCCAATCACTTAGTACCGCGAAATCCGCCCCTTTCCGGTTGCTCTTCGCGAGCGGAATCATTGAGATTAAGGACGCCGGCAACGTTTAACGATTAAACAAAGACCACATGGCCATTAGCCCAAACGCGCTGTTGTCTGCGATGATCACCCACGTGTTTCGAGAACTCTAACGTCTTCACGTAAAACGCGTTTATCCAGACCAAAACTAGACCAGAACAGAATCGTAAAAGCGCCAATAGCCATGATCAAACTCGCACTACCCAAACCTCCAGGCAGTCCAGCTCCTACAACGGTCCTAGCCTCATTGCTGACGCTAGGCGCCCTTTTCACGCCCTCCGCCATCCAAGCTCAAAACGAGGAGGAAGCCGTATTCGAACTCTCGCCTTTCTCCGTAGATGGATCAGGCGATGTCGGATACGCCGCCCAAAACACTCTCGCCGGGAGCCGACTTAATACGGAACTCAGAGACGTGGCCGCTCCGGTCGAAGTCTTCACCAAGGAATTTCTAGAGGATATCGCCGCGGACTCGATTGAGGACGCCCTCGAGTACCACTCGAACGCTCAAGAGGACTTGGGCGATGAAAATGCGGGCATGCAGCAAGACTACAAGATGCAAGCCCAAGTCCGAACCCGCTACAAAGTGCGCGGCATGCCGCAAACGCGCTCTCGCGACTACTTCCGCTACCACCTGCCGCTCGACTTTTTCAGCACCGAGCGCGTCGACGCTTCCAGAGGACCGAACTCCATCCTCTTCGGGATCGGAAATGCAGGCGGGGTGACCAATATCACCAGCAAGCAGGCCCTCTTGGGAAGAAACCGTACCTCCGTAGGAATCAAAGCAGGCGACGATAGCCTGCTACGCCTTACGCTTGATCACAACCACGTCATCGTCGAAGACAAATTCGCTCTTCGTCTCAATCTTCTCCATCAAGACGGCGGGGCCTGGCATGCTTATGGCCGAGACGAAAAAGAAGGCATCCAGCTGGCTACCAAGTGGAAGCTTTCCGAGAATACTACCATTCGAACGGACTTCGAGTACGGCACTAAAGGCGACATGGCCACTCGCACTTTCCCCGTGCAGAATCGGGCCCACTATTGGGATCTGGCTGGCCGTCCAACCTTCGATCTATCGACCGTTCGTACCAACGGGAATCTCAACAATCAGCCCAGCGCCATTCTTACTCGAACCAATCCCAACACGGGAGCGGATGTTTCCCAACGCGTCGTTAATGGCGTCCGCAACGACGGCACCGAACGCTATGTTTTCATCGACAACGACGGAACCTTCTTCAGCTCCAACAACCGCTACGAATCGCGCAATCTGGGCGATCCGCAGCTAGGTCAGGATGTCATCTACGGCACCATGATCAACGGTCCAAGCGCCGAACGCGATCTGACCTACAAGACCTGGAGCGCCTTCATCGAGCAAAAGGTTAACAGAGACCTTCACCTCGAGCTTGCCTACAACCACTACGAGCGCGACTGGTACGCCAGTAATTTCGGCAACGAAGCCCAAATGAAGGGCGAAGCCTCTACCTTCTTCTATCGCAACGCCCCCGCCGGAGACATCGCGGACGGAGCCAGCGTGGTCGACACGGTGCCACACGATTTCGGCGGCCTGTATTACTATGAAGACGACGCCCGAAACGAGGTGCGCTACGGGGATTTCGAAAGTCTGCGCCTCACGGCTTCCTACGAGCTCGATACCGAGCGCCTGGGAACGCATCGCTTCGCCGCCATGCTGTCTACTGAAGAATCCACCGCTGGCGTGAACGTCAAGCGGGCTGCCGTGCTGACCAATCCGGATGGAAGCCTCATCGCCAATCCGGAACACGGTAGAAACCGCGTATTCGTTCGCCATTACATTACCAACGAAAACGATCCAGCGGATTTCCGTAACGCGGATATGAATACGTTCCCCAGTTCGTTCACCGATCCCTTTACCGGCCACACCTATCAAACGGGATTCGCCAATATCACCGACAATTTTTCCGAATCGTCGGTCGATTCCAGGCTGATCGCCATGCAGAACTATTTCCTCAACAACCGCCTCGTGACCACCTTCGGCTACCGTATGGACGACGCCAATACAGTCGCCTTTGGATCTAGCGTCATCGGCGACGATGGTCTACCCACCGGCGAAGTTAATCGCGACGCCTTGAACAACAGGACCTACAATCGCGCTGACATTACGCGCGACGTCGACCAGGAGAGTACCACCCGTACTTTCGGAGCAGTCTACCATTTCACCAATCGCCTTTCGCTCACCTTCAACGATTCCGAAAACAACGGTCCTCCCTACGGAGGCTGGGCAGCTCCCAATACAACCGAGCCCATCGACCTGAACACTTTGCGCGGCACTCAAGACTTCGAGCCATGGACGCCCACCGGCAGCGGTCGAGACTATGGCCTGAAACTGAGCCTGCTTAACGACAAAGTCTTTGTCACAGCCAACTACTTCGAGACCGAAGGCACCGGAGCCCTGACCTGGAGGGATACGGGACTAGACAATCGCTTCGCGGAAATCGTTCGCTCCCTCTACGGCGACCAGCCCTTCAACGAGGATCCTGGGCCAGGCCAGATTGGGCTCCTTCAATTCGATGGCTCCGGCAATATAATCGAAGACGCCAACGGCGTACCCGTCTACGAGGCGATCCCCGCTCTCATTCCGCAGTCCATGCCGGTTCCGAATTTCCGCACCCAGGACGACGACTTCGAGTCCGAAGGCTACGAGCTCAACATGACTGCCAACTTGTCGGAAAATTTCGCGATGCGATTAGGCTACTCCCACAGCACCCGCCGCGTATTCGATCGCTGGGCCATGGTGCGGGCTTTTTCAGACAAAATGCGCGAATGGCTCTACTCCGGCCGCGACTTTGACGCCTCTCTTCTCGACCGCATGCCGATTCGACGCGTCGACAGCTTCGATGAGACCGAAGGCACAGGAAGCATCGTTCAGGATTCTTCCGGTCGCTACTATCTGTTCGCCAATGACGTGCTCGATTTCAACATCGATCAATGGGTCGAGAACGACTTGGAAAACGCTCAGGAAGGCTTCGGCCAGCGTAAGCATAAAGCCAATATCTGGGCTCGCTATCGCTTCACCGAAGGAGCTCTCAAAGGCTTCGAGGTAGCGGGCGGACTTCGATACCAAAGCGGCGCTGAAATCGGCTACTTCCAGTTCTACGACGAGAATGGCAACTTGCAGAAAGACCGAGACCTCATCCAGGAAAGCGGTTCGCGCACCTTCAACGACGTGGCCCTGATCTACAAGACTCAAGCCAACTGGCTGCGCGATGGAGCCACCATGCGCCTGCAGTTGAACGTGAAGAACATCTTCAACGACAACGACTACGACGTATCGCGCTACCGCGGCAACTCCTTCGGCGAACTGTATGCCTTCCGCTACTACGTGCCCACGCCGCGCCAAACAAGCGTCAGCGCCACCTTCAACTTCTAAACCATTTTCTCTTTTATCAATGCAAGGGGTCCAATGACCCCTTGCAACATAATCGGTATGGAGGACTCGCCGAGTCCTCCATAATAACAAAGGTAAGGCGGCATCGCCTGGGCTGAGTTAAATCGAAGCGCCGAGGCTGCTCTACCTGAAACCAAAACGAATCATCCATTTCCATGAATCTCGCCAAGCGCCTTTCACTATCCTTTCTCATAACGGCCTCCTGGTTTTGCTTTGCAGACGCCGATAAAGAAAAGCCACCTGTGGTGAGCTTGCCCGCCCAGAGCGAGGTCGAGGGGTCGAAACCAAACATTATCCTCATCATATCCGACGACGCCGGGTATTCGGATTTCGGATTCAATGGATCGGAATCGATCAAGACGCCTCATATCGACCGTCTGGCCGCAAGCGGGGTGACTTTCAGCCAAGGCTATGTCACCGCTTCCGTTTGCTGTCCGTCGCGCATGGGATTGATGACAGGTCGCTACCAGCAGCGTTTCGGAGCGGAGTGCAACGTCCCGCACACGCCCACTCCCGGCTATACCGAAGACGACCTGGGTCTCGACCCATACGAAGCGACGATGGGAGATTCCCTGCGCGAAGCCGGCTATCGCACCATGATGGTCGGAAAGTGGCACCTCGGCCTCGAGCGGCATCACCACCCGCTCAATCGGGGATTCGACGAATTCTACGGCTTCCTTGGCGGGGCCCGCAGCTATTGGCCTTACAAAGAGCAGGATAATCCAAGCAAAGGAGCCCAACTGCAGATCAATCGCCAGCTAGCCGATGAAGCAAAGGAAATTTCCTACGCGACCGACGACTTCACTGACGCCGCCATCGACTTCATGAAACGGTCGAAAGGCGCCGAAGAGCCCTTTTTCGTCTACCTTTCCTACAACGCCGTTCACACCCCGATGGAAGCCAAGGAGGAGGACATCGAACAGCAATCTTTCATCTCTCCGAAAAAACGGCGTATTTACGCTGCCATGACAAAGTCGATGGACGAGAACATTGGTCGCGTCATGGACTATCTGGATGATTCGGGACTCCGTCAAAACACGCTGGTCGCCTTTATAAACGACAACGGCGGCGCCACTTCCAATGCCTCGGCAAACAATCCACTGCGTGGATACAAGGGCAGCTACTGGGAAGGCGGCATCCGCATTCCCTTCGTTATCAGCTGGCCGGAAAAGCTGCAAGCGGGAGTCGGCTACGACAATCCCGTAAGCACCTTGGATCTGCTTCCAACCTTTCTGGCGGCAGCGGATGGCCAGCACCCAGGCAAACCACTGGACGGGATCGATCTCCTTCCTCACCTCACTGGCCTCTCGCAAGAACAGCCTCATGATTATCTCTTCTGGCGCCTCTGGCGCGTATCTGCCGTGCGACACGGCAAATGGAAGCTCATTCGACTTGCGGAGAACCCGCTCCAGCCCGGACGCAAGCTTCTCTCCCAACCCATTCTCATCGATCTCGAAAACGATCCCAGCGAAACCGCCAACCTGGCGGAAGCGAATCCCGAAATGGTTGAGCATCTGATCAGCAAGATCGAAGAATGGGAGAGCGAGCTAGCTCCCCCCCGCTGGTACGACGGAGAAGACTGGCCCAAATGGGCAAGAGTCCAAATAAAGAACCACAATCTGAATACGAAGCAGTACCAATAACACTCCCGTCTCCACAGTTAAGAATTTTTTTACCACAGAATTCACAGAACACACAGAATCAGGATGTGAGAGACAGTGCCACATTTCGCATCAGGCTACGCTTCCACTACATTAGAGAAATTCTTGTATTCAAGAAATACTCAATAAGCCACATCCAACTCCGTGCTCTCTGTGCACTCCGTGGTTAAAACTATATTCAGAACCACAGAATTCACAGAATGAAAATACGGGGAATCATGCTACATTCGGGATTAACCCAAGCTTCCACAACCCGATGGTCTCGCCCATATGTGCTGAACTTCAAAAAGCACCCAATTGACCACATCCGCTCCGTGTGTTGCTTCGCCATCTACGCTTCGCTCCGTCAGTGTACTCCGCTTGCCTCGGCGAAGTCATACGAAGACGGGTGGTTAAAAAGAAACCGACAATAGCTCGATGCAGGAACGATCTCCGCGTCGCTCGTGATCGCCACAACTCTATCTACCTGTCTTTAGATCAATCCCTATCTCTCCAGGAATCCGGATGCCTTCGGCAAGTGCATCACCGCGGATATGATGATTTCATCGCCCTCGATGGCGTAGATCAGGCCGTACGGAAATTTTCGAGTCCGGCAACGTCGGTGACTCTCGGATACATTCGCCCAGGCATTCGGATGCTTGAGAATTCTCGCAATGGTTTTTTCGATCTCCTCGAGAAATGCCAATCCCAAGCCGGGCGAAGCGGACTCATAAAAGACGATCGCGTCTTCAAGCTCCTTCTCAGCTACAGATAAGAAGCGATAGGTCACTTCTTGCCGTACTTCGACTTGAGAGAATCAATAACGCCCGGACCATCCTTCGCTTCGAGCTCTCCTTTGCGATAGGCATCTAGACGATCATCCGCTTCAGCCACCCAGGCGGCTTCATTCGCCTTCGCTTCCTCGTCGTCAAGGCTCACGATCAATGCATCAGCCAGGAGAGCCCGCTCGCGTGGAGGCAGCCGCATCGCTTCCTTCTGCAAAATCGCTTCGTCCATGTCTTAGACAATGCAGCAAGACAGTGGTCATTCAAGACTCCAGTTTTCTTCGGTTGCGGTAACTGCCTCCTGACCACTGCCAACCCTGGAAACCTGCCCACCTAGACGCCTATCCGGAAGATCCTGCGTAGCTCCGAGAGCGAAGCAGGGACTGACCTCCACCAGCTTAAGAACCATGGCACTCATCCACTCCGTGCTCTCTGTGCTCTCCGTGGTTAAAAATTCTAAACCACAGACACGAGCTCTGGAGTTCTAGAAAATATCTGAGACAATCTGTAGGCACTCCTCTACCTCAGTGGGCGAATCGCAAAACCGTATTCATAATCTCTCGCAGAGCTGAATCGGGATATGCTTCGCATATTGCTTGTAGTCGTTATCCTTAGACAATATCTCAGCGTCCCAGGAGACGGCGCAAGAGCAGATTAGGAAATCCGTGTGCGAGCCCTGGACGCCTTTTGACCGGCAAAGATTATAAAAAGACGCTGCCATTTCGAAGACCTCCGTCTTAAGCGGTTCGTCCAACCAGCTTCGAAGCGCCTTGCGAATGGCATCGTAGCGCTTGCCTTCTCGAAGACCGGAAAGCACTTCCTGGCGGATCGGACCAATCATCAGGATTTCTTCCTTGTCGATTAGCTCCTGAAGCCTCTTCACCTGCGGACTCCAGCTGTCCGGCTTGCGACGAAACGCTTCAGACCATACATCCGAATCAACGATGACCATCAGGAGCGACGGCGATATTGCTTGGGGTCATATCCATCCTCCTCAACGGTGCCAAACAACGCTACGATCTTCTTCTGTTCCCTTCGACGGATGTACTCGGCTAAAGCCTCATTGACAGTGTCCTTCTTCGTCTTTCTCCCCCCAATCCTCAGGGCTTTGTTCAACAGCTTCTCGTCTATCGATAAGTTCGTAGCCATGTGTGAATGTTCACACAAACTCCCTGAATAGCAAGCCGGAAGTTATTCAACTACATTTCGGACTCAACCTGTATTTCTATTACCTTGGAAAAGACCTAGTATCCAAAATTGCTTAACTGACCCTAAACACTCCGTAGTTAGAAAAACTTAGACCACAGAACGCACAGATTACACAGACGGAGCGACTTGTCTCGGCATAGTACTACGAAGACGGAAGCGTAGATGGCGAAGCAATAGAGATATAGAAAATTTAATTACATCCTCCATCGACTAAGCTCAGGCACGTGAAACAAATCCTTGTATCAAAAAAATACTTAACTAACCTCATCTACTCCGTGCTCTCCGTGTACTCCGTGGTTAAAAATTCTACCTCATAGCCATGCTCTTCGTGGTAAAACAAACACACCAATCCAACTTCAAAGACCTGTCTCCCGGTCACTGACTACTGTCTACTGACGTCTGCCTACTGTCCCACCTAACTCCTCAATCTTCTTCGGATCGGCGATAGCCAGGGCCCTGCGAGCGGTTTCATGCGTCACGTCGCCCTCCACCATCGCTTCGGCCAAATGCCGATAAGCCAACGCTTCGTTCTTCCACAAATGCAGCAGCTCAATGGTGTCTTCTAGCTTGGCTTGCATCCTTTCCAGTTCTTTTTCCATTTCGAAGGCTTATTCAAGTTTAGCCTGAGCTGCTTGTCCCGTCGTAGCTCTTGAGCGGAGACGGAATCTTCGCTCATCTTGAGAGGGACATTCCACACCCGTGGCACAAATACCCGGCATCTCGCTCGGTGCATTTGGCTTGGTCAGGTGACCGCAGAGAATGCACTGAGGGAATGGGATGGAGCGACAAGTCGTTCGGCACATGGTTGCTAGGTAACATTTCTTCAGAGTCGGACATGGGTTCAGAAGAGGGTTAACATCGTCCCGCCTTGGCGGGACTAGATCCGGCGGCTACCGGAGCAGGATCGATCCATGATCGAGCAGGCTTTTGAGATTGGATTCTTTGAATACGATAAAATTTACGCCCTGTTGTGCCGTGTCGTCAATTTCTTTTTCACGGCATAATAGGGCGTGGCTTCAGAAAAGCAGATTCAGAGAGAATTAAAACGATTCGGTCAGAACCTGAAACGCGAACGAAACGCTCGCGGCATCACCCAAGACAGACTTGCTGAACTCTCGGATCTTAACGTACGAACGATCCAGAAAATCGAAGCAGGCCAAACCAACATTCTGATCACAACCGCCAAGCGTATCCAAAAAGGCGTGGGCTGCAGTTGGGAGAGTCTCCTAGGCTAAATCGTCAGATCAGTCTGCTCCTATTGGGAATCTCATGTCTCCTGAGAACTGCCCACTATTATCTGTTAGCTTTTACTGGGGTTAACCTTTAGCTCGACGTGGCGAGATATCGGTTTAGTCTTTGATATTCTCAATGCGTGGTATCCTTGACTGAATTTCAGCTCACCGAATTCCCGTTTTATGCTTCTTCTAACATCTAGTTCTCGCTCCTCCACACTAATACACAGTGCGTAGAGGGATTCTTCTTACGCTGAATTTCAACCCTGCTTTGTATTCATAATCAGATGCTAGAAGTCACGAGCGAAGATATCCTGAAATTAAGTGACTCGGAATTGAGAATGCTTGTCGCTCGTTTGGCGATCGCAGAGCTGAAGTCGCAAGGCTGTCCAGCCTCTGCAGTAACCGCTGGAGGCAATCAAGATGCTCCAGATGGTGGGATCGACGTGAGAGTTCAGTGTCCTGTGGAAATGCCACAACCCGATTTCGTCCCAAGAAAGGCAACTGGATTCCAAGTCAAAAAGCCAGACATGCCCGCCAGCAAAATCGAAAAAGAGATGCGTCCAAATGGCACGCTGCGTGACGCAATTTGCGAACTCGTAGATGACTCAGGAGCATATATAATAGTAAGTGCTCAAGGATCATTATCTGATAGACCTTTGAGAACACGGAAAGAAGCTATTAGAAATGCACTTCGGGATTTGCAAAATGCCAGTCAACTCCACACAGATTTTTATGATCGAGATCGACTTGCAACATGGATCAACCAATTTCCAGGTTTGGTCGCGTGGATCAGACTAATCGTTGGGCGGCCTTTGTCTGGATGGAGTGGAATCTTTGATTGGAATCCTCAAAATACTGAGCAAAATACGCCTTACCTCATTAGCGATAAAGCGTGTCTAGTTGACGAACGGACCGGAGAGTTCAGACAGCTTAAAATAGTCGAAGGTATCACTGAGTTGAGGGATCTCTTGAGAATTCCTTCAAAATGCGTCCGCCTTGTAGGTCTATCCGGATTGGGGAAAACTCGTCTTGTTCAAGCTCTCTTCGAAGACGGGATTACAGATAATCCACTCGACTCAAACATAGCTCTCTACACTGACTATTCTGAAGACACTTCTCCTACGGCACGAGAAATGGCTCGCAACCTCCTAGCCCAAGACCAGAGAGCTATACTTGTAGTAGATAACTGTAATCCAAAAACACATACAGAACTAGCCCATCTATGTTCGGTCGCTGCAAGTAAAGTAAGCCTAATTACTGTAGAGTACGATGTCCAGGAAGATGAACTAGAAGAGACAGACGTGTTTCGACTTATGTCAGTTTCGCCTGAACTGGTAGCGGAGTGGATAAAGCAGAACTACTCCAATGTCTCTCAGCTCGACAGAGATAAAATAGCTGAATTCAGTGATGGAAATTTTCGGGTTGCTAGAATGATCGCCAGAACGCTGGCAAAAAATGAAACACTGGGTAGCCTCAGAAATAGAGTACTGTTTGAGCGAATATTTCAGCAAAGAAACGACCCTGACCAGCTATTGCTTCGTGCAGCCGAGGAACTCTCTCTTCTCTATTCAATTGATGGCGAAGATGTAAGTGAGGATGGTGAGCTAGCTAAAATCGCTCAGATTCGAAACATCGATCCCAAGGTCTTGTTCGAAGCTTTGGTAAAAATGAAAGACCGCGGGATTGTTCAAGCTCGTGGTCGTTTCCGTGCAATATTGCCCCAAGCCATTGCCAATCCACTCGCAGCTCAAGCTTTGAAGAGAATTCCTACAGTCACTTTCGACCAGTTTTCAGAATGTCTTTCGCCGAGGATGCTTAAATCCCTAGCCCATAGGATTGGGTATCTTCACGACTCTACCGCAGCACAATCGGTCGTTCTGCGCTGGCTGAGCGACAATGGACTCCTCGCAAACTTCAAAAAATTGAACAAGCTCGGACGTGATTTATTAATTTTCATTGCCCCGGTAGCTCCTCAATTTGTATTGGATAAAATACTACGGGAGCTTCAAATTACTGAAAACAAAAATGGGTTATTTGAAGACGGCGACACTTGTAGCCTCTGTAAGAAGCTGTTGAAGTCGCTAAGTTATGAAACTGAACTTTTTGAACGTGGAGCCTATGGTCTAGCTCTGCTTATTGCGAAAACTTCGAATCCCATATATAATGACTCACGAAATGATGCGTTTGGAGAAATGTTCCAAATACAATTATCTGGTACTCAAGCTTCACCCGAGCAGCGTCGAAACCTGATAAGGTATTTAGCCAAATCCGAAGATCCAGACATCAAAAGGATGGCTTCAATTGCGCTAGAACGTAACTTAAAGGCAGATCATTTTAGTTCGTGGGGAAATTTCGACTTTGGTGCTAGATCGCGTGACTGGGGCTGGCGTCCCAAGACTAACGGAGAGGTGTGGGATTGGTTCACAAAGTCAATTGAACTTACGATTGAATTAGATCCCGTTTTACCGGACGCAAAACAGATTTTAGCTAGGAGCATTCGAAGCCTTTGGAGAATCGAGTCCATCAGAGACGTAATCATAAACGCTTCCAAGATATTCGGCCGTGACAATCTTTGGATCGATGGGTGGATCGCCCTTCGTGCGACTTATCGATATGACGTTAAAGATGATGATGAAAAAGAGCTGGTATTGGAGCTATTAGATGAACTAAAACCTAATAATCTTCTAGATAGAGCCCGTGCTATCGTTCTAAACCGAATAAGCGGCGGATGGGATTTCGCTGATGGCGAAGATGATGAAGACACACCAGTAAAGGCTTGGCACAAAGCAGAAAGATTAGCTTTCAATATTGGTCGAGAGCTGGCATATGATGAAGAAGCTAGGAGTATATTCCTTCCTGAACTAATTGCCAATCATCAACATGAGCGAGCTTATCAATGTGGCCAAGGCATGGCCGAAGCAACTGGCGAACTAAGCAAGCTATGGAAAGAACTCGCAACTGTTTACGCTAACAAGGCTACGACCAACAGGAACGCGACGGCATTGGGCGGGTATTTGGAAGTCGCTTACAAAAGGGATGCAGCAATCGTAAATAGAGCTTTAGACGCCGCATTTTCAGAGGAGAATTTGTATTCGATTGTTAGTTACCTTCAGGCTCGTGTGGGAGTCGACGGTCTTGGCATTGATAGGCTTTGTGTGGTCTTAGAAGAAGGAAAAATAGAAGCTAAAGATTTGTACCCCATAGCAGGTCCAGTTGTGGAAAAGATGTCTGCAACAGATATCGTGAGACTGCTATCAACTTTATCAAAAATAAAAAATGGTCCCGGCAAGGCTCTGGAAATTTTATACTGGTACCTATCAATGAAATCAGAAAAAGGAAACGAAGTGAACGAGGAAGCTCTAGTAGCAGGTCGAAACTTACTTACGATTACTAATTACGGCAAGTTTGAAGATATGAGAGATTTTCACGTTGGCGGTGTCATTCGCTTTTGTCTATTAGGTCCTGAAAATGGAGAAGCCGCCGCTTCTGTCTGTGAAAGGTTAGTTTCTAGCGTAGGAAAAATATACTTTCCAGCCCACAATCTCCAGCACGTGATTGAAGCACTCCTAGAAGTACAGCCATTCGCAGCACTTGACGCATTTCTTCTGTCTAAAGATGGATCATCCGAAGTGCCGATTATTACCCGAGATTCATTCGAGAACTCAACACCATTGGAAAGGCTCGACTTGGCTATCTTAGTGGAATGGGCAGAAATGGATTCTGAAATTCGATATCCGCGACTTGGCTTAAGTATAAGAATGTTTGATACATTTAAAGAAGAAAACAATGAGAAAGTGATCATCTCATCTTTGTTTCTATCCCTTTTGGAACGGGCACCAAACAAAGCCAAATTTTTAGGGAACACTTGGGATCGGATACATCCAAATGGTTGGTCTGGCTCCCTCGCCGATGTTCTGGAAAAACGGCTGAAAGCACTTCAGGGCTTAGTAGAGAATGCAGATGCAGAGACTCAGAACTGGATTACTTCTGCTAAGCCAGAGATCGATGAATGGATAAACGACGAACGAAAGCAAGAAAGGATGCAGGAAGAGAGCTTTGAATAGAAGCTCGAAGTGAATGGAACTCAGAATTCAACTTTCCTAGGTGATCCTGAAAATAAGTTCCGTGGAAATGTATATATTTTTTATAAAGATTCAGATATTCGAAAACTCGCCAGTTGTTCACAGCATGTCTGCAAATGATAGACAGCAAATTGGTTTTCTACCTCTTAAAAAATTGAACCGTCGTGAGTATCCAAGAACCGAATTCAATATCTATTGACGAATTCCGCAAAGCATTTGAAGAATGGTGCCAATTGAGGGATTGGTCGCTGGGTCCAGTCATACGACCAGCAAAGCGACCCGATGAATTCAAAGAACTCTACAACATTCTGGCATTTGGTTTAGATGAATACAGCGATCAGTTTGAGAAACCAATTGTCTCTCTACCCTCGCCATGGCACGCAGCCTTCTATCTCAGTGTCCTACAAAGCGAATGCATTACCCGATTAGCGGGACATCCTCTTTTCAGAGGACATGCTGATTCGGCATGGGAACTCAAACCAACAATAGACAGAACTCCTAACGGCTCAATTGAAAGGTTATCCCAAATCGCAGAGTCTTTGGCATTCACCGAACTTCTGTTTAATCTTCATATAGGCATTGTGTATTTCGGTTCACTGGGCTCTGATTTAAATTTCTCCTTAAACCTCCCAAGATCAAGCTACGCACCGGTTGTTCAGCACTACGGTTGCTCGACACATCTACTCGATTTCACTACCGACCCTACAGTTGCGATATACTTTGCGACCAGAAATGTAAAGAATCGTTTGTCCGACAAATGTTGCGTCTTTACTTTCATAATCGACGAGTCGAGTGGTGTAGCCGAAAACATCCATCTCAAACTCGTCCCTCCCATGTTCGAACGTCCGTACTTGCAAAAGGGCGTCTTTCTCCAATCACAAATTGAAGGCGATGTGTCATCCCAGTTCGACTCAGTTAAGTTGGTTGAATTCCCGAGCAAACCTGAAAACGAAGAATTCAGAGTCATCAGAGGTCATGTTGTTGATATTCTACCAGAGTCGCCGGAGATCGAAACTGTGAAAGAGATCTCGAAAAGTGCTTTCGGCGAGTTCCTTTTAAAACATAACTCAACGACAGTTTCAAGTAATGAACTAATAGACTTCATAATTGAATTCGTTAAACGAAACGAACCAAGAATTGAGCATCTATACAAAAGCTATATCCGTGACCCTATGAGGTACTTTTTGATCTTCGTGGATGAATTTGAGGACATGCTTTATTGGATATGCTATTACACAAAAATTGACGATAAAGAAGGCATAGGCGTAGATCTAGAAATCCTGAGTATGATTGTTCGAGACAACCCCGAAATCTGTCTTTTTATCTCAAAAATGTATGCGTACTTCTTGAAAGATCCAAAAATTTGCGGATCCTATGATGAAAGTAAGATCAGATTCCTTGAGTTCATGATTACCAAAATAAAAGAGTCTCTTAAAGTCCACGGAGTCGATCCCGAATATGAAATCACATTTGAAAATGTGTTTTCTTCTTATTTTCCAGAATCCCAATAGGAACGCCTCGACTTCTGATAAAGCCCGTTTTCGCTTGGCCACTCTTTTATATCCTCGATAACCGCATCCCAAAGGTCGAAATAAGAGTGAGAAACAAACAAGGAGCGGAACTGGAGTCGGTGCTAGAGAACATTCTGAAATCCAACACGAAGAACTGCAGCAGAAATTCCAAGCGTATCGTTACCCTAAACGAACATTTCACCGTTAATGAAATCCAGTTTGAAATAGATGTCGTTACGCGCACTAAGACTCAGGATGGTTCAGAGGAGATTGAACTCTACGAATGCAAGGATTGGAAAGATCCTGTCGGCCCCAAAGAGGTATCCTGGCTAAAAGACAAAGTCGATCTTCTCAAAGCGAAGCATGGTTACCTAGTAGCATCGAAGTTCAGCAAAAGCACAGTAGCGTATTGTAAAAGGTTCGACTCCGTCTCCCTCCAAAGGCTTTCGAAGGACAAGCTTACAAATACGAATGCAGAGATCAAAGTTTTCTCAGCTACAGCAGCGTGGAGTCCTCTAACAATTCATGCTCTCTGGAAAGACAAAACTTCGAATCCCTCAAGTACATTTAACCCGGAAAACTGCAGTTTCTCAATATCCGGTAAACCCACCAATCTTGTAAGCTATTTAGAAAGTCAGTTGGACGATATATACAAAGAGACTGTGCAAGAGGAGAAGGGGCGGCTCTCCCTCGGAGGTTTCCATTCGATTCCAATCAACGTAGAGATCACAGAACCAACAAAAAGGCTCTACCTCGATGGGCACGAGCTAAGAGCTCTGTATCTGAGTACTACACTTCTTTATGAACCTGCAGAGTGTAAACTGACCCAAGTTTGGGATATAGAAAAAGCAGGTTGGAAAACAGTATTTGCACCAAACTATGCATCCTATCAGGCAGAAGTAAAAATAGAGGTGTTTGGTTCAAAATCTTCTATCAAGAACTTGCCAGCGAAGTAACCCATAGACAGCTCAAGGGGTCGGTGGTCAATTATCAATTTTGAACGTATCTAATAACTAGATACGTTTTCAACAAGCGATCACTTCAAGCATCTCGCAGCTCGAAATTTCTTTAAGAACCTGGAGCTCCAGAAAATATCGGCGACAATCTGAGCAATTGGACTGCCTTGCAGTGACGTGTCGATCTAAGATCTCGGTAGTGGGCAGAACTCCTCTACCTCAGCGGACGAATCACAAAACGGTATTCATGATTCCCTGCTAGGATCTGGTACTGCTTGTGCGGTTGATCGTGAACCCCATTTAGCGTAAGTAGCTTGTTTCCTTCGTTACGGAGAAATAGGCTTGGCGGCGCTATGCCAGTCCTGGGCTAAGCGGTTGGCTTCGGTGACGCGTTGGAGGGTGTACTCGAAGGGTCGACCGAAGGGATCGAGGAAGCCGTTTTGCTTGTCCTCATGCGTATCGGGCGACTGCATGCCGCGCTGCCCTTCCATGTAGCCGCAGAAGTGCCAGCCCACGATGTAGGGCACGCTCATGACGTCTCGCATGTATTCGAAATAGGCGTCGCCCACGGCATCCTGCGATTCGACCAGCACTCCCTTAGCCTCGTCCTGATAAGGCTTGACCACGGAGAAGGAGGAATCGCCTAGCAGTATCGGCTTTCCGGTTACCTCATGAATATAGGCGAGCAACTCTCTCTGCTCGTCGTAGGTGGCGTACCATTGGATGGTGATGACGTCTACGTACTTGCCGATAATCGGCCAGGCTTCCCGCATAGTACGCCAGCCACACTTGTCGCCCAGAATCAAGTGATGCGGATCGTAGCGGCGAACGGAGTCATGGTGGAGCTGATACCACTTCTCGATAATGCGAAGCAGGAATTCGGTTTCGTCGCGAAGCTGCTTTTCGTTGTTGGCGCCATAGGATTTCCATTCCTTAAACTCCGCCAGTCCAGTCCATGAGTAAGTGGAATACGGATACACCTTACACGCTTCCTCGGGCGTTCCATAGTGTTTCTTGAGGACATCGATCCACACCTGTTTTCCGGGCGTACCGGCATCTTGACGCTGCAGGGCCTGTACCCAGGAGTTGTAGCCCCTTCTTCCGATTCCGAATTGGGGAACATCGGTGTAGGCGTAGCCGAGGAGGTTGGGCTCGTCGCCGAACAGTTCGACGTTTCGCCTTACGGCATCATCGACGCGTTGGGCGAAGTCGTCGGTGAACGGATCGAGGAACTGCTTCATCGGATTGTAGGCCTCGAGAGAAGCCGAACGAATTCGGGGCATGAAGTAGTGCGTGTCCTTGACCATGCTGAGTGGAACCGAGGTATGGTAGGCGAAGGTGTTAACGCCCCAGGCGTCGAAGTGGGCTTTCACCTCCTCGATCCACTTCTTGGCGGCAGAGCCTTCGGGATTGAAGACGCGATGCCAATGGGTCAGGTCGGCTCCGTATTTGTCGTAGTTCGCGGAAAGGTTATGCGGACCGAGGATGAGCTGGGGCTCGACGTGATTGATTCCCGTTGAAACGAAGGGCTGGCCTTCCGGATCAACGAACCACCAAATGCCGTCGCGCTGCTCGACACTAACGAACTTCGCAGGCTGAGCCTTGGCAGGAGCGGCGGAGAGTGAGGCAATGCTTGCTCCAAGCGCAATACAGGTGACGAGAATATAGGGTAGTTTCATCTTCGGATTCTTAGAGATCAGCAGCTCCTCGACTAGGTCTCGACTCTCTGATATGAAGCCAAAAGGGCAACGTTCAGTTATCAGTTTAGAGCGGAGGCACCAGGGGATTTATTGAATCGAGTCGGAGATATTTAGCTTTCAGAGACATGGCCTAGAGTTGCTTTCCTTAATTTTCACGCGTTGGATACACAGATGTCCAGTTGTCACTCAGCCCGCATTGAATCCCGTTCTTCGGTAGTCTCCTTAATAAAATGAACAAACGACCGACATCTGCAACAAATTTTGTCTGGATTATAATGATAATAGCAACGAGCCTTTATGGCTGCTACACACCAACTCGTATTCCAACGATCTTCAGCGATAAATCAATTTCTAATCTGGCCGGCACAGTCTCCTATTTAGATCGAATTTTTTACTCTCATTATTATATAAAACATCAAGTAGCGGCATAAAGAATGATTTACATTCATCCAATCACAAGCCTTTATATTTTAAATTCAAGATTATACTTTACGCAAAAGACATATTAAAGGTGTCAAATCTTGAAACTTAAGAATGTCACATTTGACAATTGTTCCAAATTTTGGATACATTACATTAATTTCCATCGGCCTAAAAATCGATATTCCATCTTCCACTCCGACACCTGAAAGGATTGAGGCTCTGCAGAGTTCAGCCGATATTCAAAAGTTCACAAAGCTTGTACGATCCAGTGTTGAATTGATATTTAACGTTCGCCCCTTCTTTATGGCTCGTTCGTTAGCGGACTCTTACAAGAATATCATTGGCATGTTCAAATCTTTCTGCAGCCTAGCTGGAATCAGCTCTCCAATCCTCAAGTTCTTGTGTCCGAAACTCCATCGCCTCCTCCTAATCCAGAACCTATAGTCCAGCCCCAGACTGATGGAGCATCCGCGAAATCGCCCATCGCAGGCTTTGGCTTGCGAACACTTGCATTTTGCATCGACGGGCTGCTTCTCGCATTTTTAGGAGGAGTCCTCGGCTTCGTATTCATCGACTTTTTCGTGGGACTCGGAGAATGGGGCCGACTCATTGGTTTCGCGATAGCGCTTGCCTACTTCGGTTTGCTCAATTCGCGTATTGGCAGGGGCAGGACGCTCGGCAAACGAATTGCCGGAATAAGGGTTGTCGACAGGAACGGGAGTCTGATATCTCCCGGCAAGTCTGCTCTTCGATACACATTGCTAAGCTTGCCTTTCCTTTTCAATGGACTGGTCTTGCCGGCTGAATTAGCTGTGGGACCCATTCTAGCAGCAACCACCATTATCGTTTTTGGCGGGTTTTTTGGGCTATTTTATCTGCATGTATTCAATAAGCAAACACGACAACTTTGGCATGATCTCGCCTGTGGAACATTCGTCGTAAGAGAAAAGGCGGCAAATATTCCTATTGGATTAAAAGTGTGGAAGGGGCATTTCATTGCAATGGGGGCAATCGCTGCCGTGTTTACTGCTTTGGCTTTCTCACTTGGACATTTCCTAAAGAGCAAGGGCATAAACCTGGATGAAGCAATGGCGCTATATAAAGAACTCAATAAAGCGGAATTCATAAAAGCTGCCGGAGTTTATGACAAAGTCACCACGCATGTCTCAAATAAACAACCAGCAAGTACAATCCGTCACCTTGACATAACCGCTTTTGCTAACCGGCCGATGGACGATTATGACAGCTACGCGATAGATGTAGTGGCGTTGGCATTTTCTACTGACTCTCCGATTCTGGACCGAGACTTGATACGGGTATCCGTAGGACACCGATTTAACATCCTGATCGCCCACGGCAATGTCCAAAGAACATTTCAGAAAACCCCTGAACAATGGAGAGCCATCCTTCAACAAAGGAGCAGCAAGAAAGAAGCCTTGGAAATCTAAACTCGACTCTTCTATCCTAACTCAATTCGAGAGAGGCGAAAGGGATCACTTATTTTCAGGCAGGGGTAGCCAAAATGGGTCAATGATCCCGTCTTCGCCCAGCTTCCTCCTTCGTTCTGACTTCGGCGTGACGAGGCGCCGAGGCAAGCAGAAAAAGAAAACCTTAGAATCAAGAACTATTGAATAAGCAACATCCACTCCGCGTACTCTGTGCTCTCCGTGGTTAAAAAAATTCTAGACCACAGTCTGCGGGCAATCCACTACCTCAGCGGACGAATCACAAAGCTGTATTCATAATCTCCTGCCGGGATCTGATACTGCGGATGCGGTTGGGCGCCCCAGCTATTGTCGCCGCCGACACCCATTTGAGCGTAGTCGATGTTTACGCTGACCAAGTCGCGTTTCACGATATCCGCCAGATTGCGATGGTTCTTTTTCTCTCCCTCATCGAAATCGCTTTGATACTGATGGTGAGCGCTGAAGCCAAGCAAGTCGCTCGAAGCTTCGAAGGCTAGGCCGTAGCCATTCTTGTCCTCGAAACGAATCCAGCGAGTGTCGGTTCGGTATCCATTTTCTTGAGGACGGGCGTAAGCGAAGTAGAGATCCTCCACTGCGGCGGAATACTGCCCGACGAAGGACCCCGTGTTGCGGTCCTGATAGTTCTCCACTGGTCCACGTCCGTACCACGTCACGTTCTCGAGAGCGTCTTGCAAAATCAGATTCACGCCAAAGCGCGGCAAGGATGGGAGCTTTTTGGATACGCCTTTCAAGGACGTCGACACTTCCATTTCGCCCTGGGCATTGATGGCGTAGGTTACCGTGACCTCCCCCTTTACCGAGGGAAGCCGGTAGACCGAGTTCACGGTAATCGCCTCATTCTCCTCAGAGACCGAAACATCAAGCAGCTTCTGCTCTTCCGACGCCTCTCTCCACTGTTTCCTCTCGACCGGCATCTTGAAACCGAAATCGTTGTCCGTCGGGGCTCGCCAGAAGTTCGGCTTCAAGCCTTCCTTCAGCAGTTCCATCCCATCGAGCTGATAGCTTTCGAAGGCTCCGGTCGCTTTGCTGAACGAAACCGCGAAGCCTTCTCCTGAGACAACGATCCGGTCCCCGCTCTCATCAACCGTGAAATCGTCGTCTGCCATCCCTTCGAACCGTGCGAAGGACCAGTCGGAAAGGGCGAACTGCTCCGCTGCCACCTCATGCCCCTTATCGAGCAAGGCCTGGGCTTCCTTCAAGCGAGCGTTTACCGTGATCAAGTACTCGGCGGACGATAGGTCCACCTTGGGCAGCGGCAAGGTCACTCGCTCGCTCTGGCCGGCAGGCGTATCCAGATTTTCCAGAATCCCCGACGCCACCGCCATGCCGTCGCGGGTCAAGGTCCAGCCGAACTCGAAACCGCTCAGGTCGATGAATCCGTATCCATTGAACACTTCCAAGCTGCCGTCCTTCGCATCGAAGTCGCGGAACTTGATGTACTGGTAGACCTTCTTGACTTCGTAGAGGGAGGGATGCGGCGTGCGGTCCGCATTGACCAAGCCGTTCATGCAGAAGTTGTAGTCGTGCTGAATATCGCGAGCTCCGAAATCGCCGCCGTAGGCCCAGTATTCCCGACCGTTTTCATCCTTGGTTAAAAGCCCTTGATCCACCCAGTCCCAAATGAAACCTCCCTGGAAGCTCGGGTGATCCGGATGCTCGATGAAATCCCAGTAGTCCTGCAAGTTGCCCACGCTATTGCCCATGGCATGGGCGTATTCGCATTGTATATACGGACGCTTGGGTCCCGCCTTCTGATAGTCCTCCATCGACTTGCGGTTATCCCGAAGGCGGGCGTACATCGGCACTTGCAAATCGCTGTTCCAGTCATGGGTGGCTCCTTCGTACTGCACGGGACGCGTGTCCTGAACCTCCTTCAAGTAATTGTAGGTGGCATAGAAATTCTCGCCATTGCCCGCTTCGTTGCCCAGCGACCAGATGATGATCGAGGGATGATTCTTGGAGCGCTCGTACATGCGACGCGTACGATCGAGGTGAGCCTCTTTCCACTCCGGCTGGTGGGCCGGATGAATCGACTTGTCGTAGTTGCCCTGGTTGGACGCCCCCATGCCGTGCGACTCGATGTTGGCCTCGTCGACCACGTAAAACCCGTATTTGTCCGCCAGTTCGTAGAAGTACGGCGGCTTGGGATAGTGGCTGCAGCGAATGGCATTGATGTTGAACTGCTTCATGCGACGCATATCGAGCTCGTAAAGCTCAGGACTCACCACGTGCCCGCTCACCTCGTGATGATCATGGTGGTTCACGCCTTTCAGGTAGACGGCGACGCCGTTAACCAAGAGCTGCGTATTCTTGATTTCAATACGCCGAAAGCCAACTTGCAAGCTCGTCGATTCGATCTCGCCCGTTCCGTCGTCCACCGTCACCAGCAAAGTGTAGAGCTGCGGTGTCTCCGCGGTCCACTTGCGCACGTTTTGCACCTCGCCCGAGAAGGTCACCCTCGCATCGCCCTTGACGCCCATCGTTTTGCTGAACCTCAGGGCTTTCTTTTCTCCGTCGAGCAAAGTCGCCGAAACCTTGGCTTTGCCCTTCTTGGATGACGCGTTGCGCAGATCCAGCTTAAGATTGAAGAGGCCATCCGTGTATTCATCATCCAAATTCGCTTCCACCTCGATATCGGCCAAGGTGACCGGATCCGTCGCGTAGAGCCACACATCGCGCTCGATGCCGCTGAGACGCCAGAAGTCCTGGTCCTCCATATAACTGGCGTCCGACCAGCGATAGATCTCGACCGCCAAGGTATTTTCTCCGTCCGCCAAGTAGTCGGTCACATTGAACTCCGCCTCGGTCTTGCTCCCCTCGTTGTAGCCGACCTTTTGTCCGTTGATCCACACGTACATGGCCGAGCGAACGGCTCCAAATTGCAAATACACCTGCTTGCCCTTCCAGTCCTCCGGAATCTCGAAAATCCGGCGATAGCTGCCCACCGGATTCCAAGAGTGATCGATATAAGGGATGTTCTTGGGGAAAGGGTATTTTATGTTCGTGTAGATCGGCAATCCGTAGCCCTGCAGCTCCCAGTTCGACGGCACCGGGATGTCATCCCATCCAGACGCATCGAAATCCGTCTTGTAGAAATCCTGCGGGCGATCAGCCGGCTTCCGCACCCAATGGAATTTCCACATTCCATTGAGAGACTGGTAATACGCCGACTGGCTACGATCGTTCTCCAAGGCCAGCGCTTCGCTCGGGAAGCGGGTGAAATTCGCCCGAGCCGGCTCCCGGTTGATCTGGAAAACTTCCGGATTCTCCCAGTCAAGAACGTCCTCCGCCCAGCACGCCGTCGTCGCAGCCGACAATAGGAGGAAAACACGAAATAGGTCTGATACCTTCATAAAAACAATCCAAGCTCTACATACTAAATCCCACAACGAAGGTCTAGGTTAACAGTTGAACCGCAAATCTGAAGAAATATTTAACCACGGAGAGCACGGAGTTCACGGAATCAAGACACGGGAAATTACGCTGCATCAATCATATCCACTCCGTGGTTAAAACTATATTCAGAACCACAGAATGCACAGATTACACGGAATAAAGATACGGGGAATCGTGAAGCATTCGGATTCAACCAACGTTTCCATCACCTTAGAGAGGACCTTGCATTCAACAACTGCTAACCATAGCACACCTACTCCGTGCATTCTGTGTACTCCGTGGTTAAAAAAACAAAGCTAGACCACTACCGAGATTTTAGATCGACAAGTATAACAAATTACAAGTCCGAGTCATTCATTCTGTGCATTCCGTGCTATCTGTGGTTAAAACTAGCCATGGATCTAAACCAACTCACCGAAAAGATCATTGGAGCGGCTCACACTGTCCTCTTCACACTCAAACCAGGACTTGACGAAAAGCTCTACGAACGAGCACTCGCTATCGAACTATCTAAACAAGGAATCGCCTGCGACGCTCAAAGAGAATTTGCCGTCCACTACGATGAGCAACACATCGGAACCCTCATACCCGACCTTATCATCGAGAACAAAGTAATCGTGGACACAAAGGTGGCTACCTCCTTCAACGATAGCCATCTTGCTCAAATGCTAGGCTACCTCAACATAACCGGACTCGGCACAGCCATTCTACTCAATTTCAAGTATGCGAAACTAGGAATCAAACGCGTATCCAACTAATGTATGCAGGGTGGTTAAAGATTAATTCCAAACCACAGAATGCACTGAATACACAGAATGAAGATACGGGAAATTACGCCATATTCGAATTCAAACTACGCTTCCACAACCTTAGAGAAGACCTTCTACTTAAGAACTACTCACTAAACCCCATCCACTCAGTACTCTCTGTGTACTCCGTGGTTAAAAAATTAATTCTAAACCACAGAACACACCGAATACACAGAAAAAATACGGGGAATCATGAAGCATTCGGACTCAACCTATGCTTCCGTTACCTTAGAGAAGACCTTCTACCTAAGAACTACTCAACCAATAACATCCATTGCTTCGCCATCTACGCTTCGCTCCGTCCGTGTACTCTGTGCAATCCGTGGTTAAAAAAGTCTAGACCACAGAACGCACGGATGGACTCAGATAGTTGCGAGGCTCTTATCCTTCCAAATTATCTGTGCTAATCTGTGGGAAAGATCACTTTCCTGTCTCTTCCCACCAGCCGTCTTTCGGGACCCAGTCTGGATCTAGCTTGGCGGCGGCTTCGCTTTCGATTCTAGGTAGGCCTTTAGAGCGGAGCTGCTTTCTGTCCTTTCTCGCCTGTTTAGCACTGTAGTTTTTATTTGGATAAGGGTAGCGGGCGTCGACCGTTTGCAGCCAGTCGTCGAGCTGGGCTTTCATCGTGGAGGCCAAATCCGAGAATCGGGTTGCCAGATCAAACTGCTCCATGGGATCGTTCGAGAGGTTGTAGAGCTCGTTGCGGCCGTCCTCGTAGTAATGGATCAGTTTCCAATCGCCCTGGCGCATGATCGACGAAGGCTCGCCACCCTGGTTTCCGTAATGCGGGTAATGCCAGAACAAGGTTCGCTCTTCGAAGGCTTTCCCATGCATGAGAGGGGCAAGACTCACCCCGTCCAGTTCTTGAGTGAGCTCGACATCGACGCCGGCCAATTCCATCAGCGTAGGCAAAAAATCGATACCGCTAGCCGGTTCTTCAACCTCGATTCCCGCCGACACACTAGCTGGCCAGGAAATGTAATACGGCACACGTATGCCGCCTTCCCACTGACGACCCTTGCCGCCACGCAAGGGCAAATTGGAGGTCGCTTTATGGTCGCCCGCTGAAACGCCTCCGTTGTCCGAGGTAAACACGACGATAGTGTTCTCTCGCAGTCCCAATTCGTCCAATACGCCTAAGACCTGACCAACGGATTGATCCACCGCTTCGACCATGCCGCCGTAAATCGGATCGTCCTGCACCTGCCGTACAGGGGAGGTGCGATCGATCAGGAAGCGTGTTTCCGGTTTCGGCTGAGCGGCTGCTTTGGCACGATACTTCCGCCAAAGATCCTTCGTGGTTTGAGCAGGGCCGTGCACGTTGTAGAAAGAGAGAAAAGCGAAGAAAGGCTTCCCGCTATCCACGTTGTTTCGAATGAAGGTCTGGGTCTCATTGGCCAGCCGAAACGGCAGATACTCACCAAGCGGACCGCTCTCCAACCGCGGGTTGCTGTAAGGCGAGAAGTAACCGCCCGGAGGACTCCCCTTGCTATGACCGCCCTTGTTGATTTCGAAACCGTGGTATTCTGGCCAGTCTTCTTCCGTATCGCCGAGATGCCACTTCCCGGCGAAGAAAGTCGCGTATCCAAATTCTTGAAACGCTTCCGCCATCGTCACTGGTTCTTTGGGCAGCTCCCACTTGTAGAGGGCCGGTTGCAGCTTGGTGTTGCGTTTCCAGTCGTCCCCTTCTTTCGCGCCGATCCAATCCGTGATGCCAACTCGAGCGGGATATTGACCAATCATGATGCTCGCTCGCGAAGGACTGCAAACCTGACAAGCCGCATAGCCATTGAGAAAGCGAACCCCACTCCGAGCCAGAGCATCGATGTTTGGCGTCTCGTAAAACGAGCTTCCCTCGACTCCCAAATCACGCCACCCCATATCGTCCACCAAGACGAAAAGGACGTTTGGGCGATCAGCCCTGGCGAAGCTAAGAACAACAAACAAACTGAGATTGATTAAGAGCAATATTTTCATGACGAGAGCAGAAAGATGAACCACGAACCACGGATGGACACGGATTAACGCTGATGATTTTTTTAACCACGGAGGGCACAGAGAGCACGGAGTGAATATGGCTTATGATTGGTTTGAGATTCAGAATCTAATCTGTGTGTTCTGTGCATTCTGTGGTTTAAAAAATTCATCCTAAAACGTCCTCCCGGTTTCCGTTTCCAACAGCTTTCGCAGTTCATCCGCTTTTTTTGGATACTGACTTCTAACATCTACGGTTTCTCCGGGATCTTTCTTCAAATTGTAGAGCTCTCCCTTTTCGCCGACTCGGTGGCGTATCCATTCCCCAATGCCTCCTCGGTCGCTCACGATGCCTTTAGGTATGTACTTCCAGTCACCCTGTCGGATAGCGAGGCTCCCCATTCCCTGCTGCACCACATGTTCTCGCCCTTGGTCGCTCTCGCCCAGCAAGGCGTCTGACACATTCTGGCCGTCTTTTCCAGCGTTGGCTGGCAAAGCCTCCACGCCGGCCAGGGCCGCCAGCGAGGCTAAAAAGTCCACCTGACTCACGATGGCTTCCGATTCTCCCGGCTTTACGCGTTCTGGCCAATGAACGATCATCGGCGAACGGGTCCCGCCTTCGAAAGCGCTGTATTTGCCCCCTCGGTACGGACCGGCGGCTTGATGGTCTCCGTTTTTCTGCTCCGCTCCGTCCCAATAGCCATCGAAAAGCACGGGGCCGTTATCGCTGGTAATGATGATCAGCGTATTGCGGTATTGATCCGTTTCTTTCAGAACCTCCACCAGCTTGCCAACCGACCAATCGAACTGGGCGATGGCGTCGCCTCGCGGACCAAGCGAGGAGGCTCCCTGAAAACGCGGATGCGGCATGCGTGGCACATGGTTCTCGTGCGTCGCGAAATAAAGAAAGAAGGGCTCCTCTCTTTCTTCTTCGATAAACGCGATCGCTTCGTCAAGAAAGCGGTCCGACAAATCCTCATCACGGAAGCGAGCGGACTCCCCGCCAGCCATGTATCCAATTCTGCTGATACCATTGACGATAGTGCCCGAGTGCTGTCTATCGGCTTGCACCCGCAGCAGCTCAGGATGGCTGATGCCGGTCGGTTCATTCCCCACCCTCTTCTGATAGCTCACGGAAATCGGGTCCGCCGGATCCAGGCCCAGCACCGCATGGTCGTCGATAAAGACGGAAGGCACTCGGTCGCCAGTGGCGGCGAGAAAGAAAGCTTTATCAAAGCCTAGCTGCAGGGGACCCGGCCCAATGGTTCCATTCCAATCCATCGAACCATCCGCCTTGCCCAGACCCAGGTGCCATTTTCCGACCAAAGCCGTGCGATAGCCTGCCCCTTTCAGCACGCCGGCTATGGTCGGCCGCTCCAGATCGATGATCAACGGAGCGCTCCCGGGCAGAATCTGAGCCCCTTCATTCCGAAAGGCGTATTGACCGGTGAGCAAGGAATAGCGAGAAGGCGTGCAGGTAGAAGATGAGCTGTATCCAGAATAATGTTTCAATCCCGATTTCGCTAGCGCGTCCACATTGGGCGTGTGAACGCCCGTTCCGCCATAACAGCTAAGATCTCCGTATCCGATATCGTCTGCGTAAATCAGCAACATATTGGGACGCTTCCCAATGGAAGCTCCCTCAACAACGAAAGCGGCAACCGCCAACAGAAGAGGAGCGAATTTTAAACGAAGACTCATTTTTCGCATAAGCATGGGACTATCGCCTGCCATACAAAGCGGTAGACACAAGCCATTCAATCGTTAACCGCGGGATATCTTGCGCTGCGAATGAGAGGAATGGTCTACCCTGCGGCATCATTCGAAAGCCAAGCCAGACGGTTGATCCCGGCACCTGAAATCATTTCTGCTACATGTAACATTAGTTGGCTTCGGATTTGATATACGTCGATAGGCTACCCTATCTTGGAATTCGCAACCGCTCACAAAAGCTCCTTCATGAAGAACTCGTCGATCCTATGGGCCTTAGCCACGTCGCTATTGTTTGCAAAATCGCTGTTGGCTGAAGACACGCGTCCCAACATCCTTTACATCTTCACGGACGATCAATCCGTCAGGACGCTTGGCTGTTACCCCCAATCCTACGATTGGGTGAAAACGCCAAACATCGATCGCCTAGCCGATCAAGGAGTAAGGTTCGCCCGAGCCTACATGGGATCGTGGTGTCTGCCATCGCGACTGACCGCTCTTACCGGCCGACACTCCTACGTGGCCGAATCGATGCGCATGGAAGGACAGTATCCTGGTTGCGAATACGACCCGGAACAACTCCCCTTCTGGCCCAGCTATTTCAGGAAGGACGGCTACACGACTGCCCAGATTGGCAAGTGGCACACGGGGACCGATACGGGATTCGGAAGAGACTGGGACTACCAAGTGGTATGGAATCGGCCTCGCCACATTGACAATTGCTGGAACTACTACTTCGACCAGAAAATCGAAGTCAATGGAGGTCCTGCCATCATGGTGCCCGGCTATGCGACCGACAATTACACCAACTGGGCAGTCGACTATATAGAGGGGGCGACTCGCGAAGCGGGTAAGCCTTGGTATCTCTGGCTGTGCTACGGAGCCCCTCACTCGGACTTCGAGCCCGCCCATCGGCATCGGGACGACTACGAGGGGGTGGAGGTGGATATACCGGCCGATATCTACCCTCCTCGGCCTGGTAAACCGGACTACATGCAGGATTATATTCACTGGATCGAGGGACCCGACGGGCAGCCGGTTTGCACTTACCGAAAAGGGATTTATGGAGACACGGTTCAGGACTTCGTGCGGCAGTATCATGAAACCGTTCGCTCGCTTGACGAAGCGGTTGGCCGCCTGATGGCAGCTCTCGAGGAAACAGGCCAACGGGAAAACACGCTGGTCGTGTTTTCAGCTGACCAAGGCTTGGCTTGGGGACACCACGGCTACCAAACGAAGCTAGCCGCTTACGACGCTAATATCCAAGCCCCGCTGATTATCAGCATGCCGTCGCGATTCAATTCAGGCACCGTTGTCGCTCCGGCAGTCAGCCATCCCGATGTGATCCGCACCTTCTTCAGCGTAGTGGATATGAAACTACCTTGGGATATGCATGGGCATGACTTGACGCCCTTGTTGAAGAATCCCAATGCGGCTTGGAACTACCCGGCTCTGGTCTCCTTTACTCGTCCCATCTGGGGGCAAGCGACGCGCGAAATTCCAACGGACCCGGCAACGTTGTTCGCTGGTGGCGGAACCATACCTTGGTATGTCTCTCTCTCCGAAGGCGATCGCTACAAATACATTCGTACCATGGTCGAAGGAGATATGGAGCAACTCTACGACACCAAGGCCGACCCGGAGGAGCTGACCAACTTGGCCCTCGATCCGACTTACCAAAAACGGCTTATGGAAATGCGACAGGCAACCATTGCCGAGTTAAGAAGAACAAAAGCTCCTTTTGTCGACGCTCTGCCACCCGTCAACTGATCGCTTAAGGCAAGAGCTTGAAAGCGATGCGCATCCATAACAGATTTATATTCGTTGTATCCAATCAATCAAAGCCAAACGGAAATGAACGAACAACCCATTCTCTACGTGAAAGCCGGATGCCCATGGTGCATCGAAGCCGAGGACTATCTGACCCAGAATCAGATCGCCTACACGAAACGCGAAGTAAGATCGGATCCCGCAGCCATGCAGGAAATGGTCGATCTGTCCGGCCAAACCAAAGCTCCGACCATGAAGCTTGGCGAGGCAGTGCTAGCCGATTTTGGGGTAGATGAATTGATTCCCTTTCTGGCCCAACACGGCATCGCGAATTAATCGCCAACGTTTCTTTCAGGGAATCCGAGGCAATGGGGCTTGAGAGGCGGCGTTTTCGGGATCGAATGCGACTTCGGTCCACAAGTCGCTGGAACCTGTTTTCAAAATCCCGCTCGTCTTGACTTGGGCTCGCAGACCGCCCCGACTCCGCATCGCTTCCCGGGCTCGGGCTCCTAAAGCCCTATTCATAGCCAGACAAGGAGCGCAGTGAACTGTGCCCATAAACTGGATATTCTGAATCATAAAAGAGACGCCGTAGAGCGCCTTCAAGTCCACTCCGGAGATAACAATGTTTCTGCGAACGATTTCCGACCCCATCGCATCGGGCAAATCAAGCGTTTCCGAAACGTCATCCCAGACTTCTTTACTGAAGAAAGTCACGTGCCCATTGTATTCCGGTCGTGGACGGCAGAACCGATCGCCTTCGATACCCGCATTGGCAATCAGCTTCGCCGTCACTTTGGATTCCAGATCCTCCCCACTCAAATCCTCCTCCCCCCTTCCGAACACCCTATGGCGGGGAGCGATGTAAATGCCATGGATTTCGATCGGATAGCGATGCGTCATCATGCAGGAGCTTTTGGCTTCCCCGTCCGAAAGGCAAACCATTGCCGAGACGTCTACATATGATGAAGTTTGACTTGGCGGAGCGTTTACTGCTTTTTGAGTACAGAAGGTGCCTGTGAAATGCTTCCATACCCCTAAACAACGTGATCGAGGTCTTGGATACGTATGCCTACTCGTGGCCTGGATGCTTTTAGTAGGATGCGCTACCACGGGAACGGTGGAGGTGGACATGATTGGCCAAACGCGTCCTCCACTGGACGACACATCCGTCGAAGTCTATCAGAGTCCTCAGGGCTTGTTGAGCGAAATACCGAACCGTAAAGCCCCCACTGGACTAGAGCTGATCGCTAGACTGGAAACGAGCGGCGTCGCTAAAAGAAGAACCATTCAAGACGTGAGTAAAACAGCTTCGCAGATGGTATCCAGTCTCAAACGACAGGCTGCAAAACTCGGAGCGAATGCTCTCGTGGTAAGAGACGTCGTCGTCGCCGAGGAGCAGATGGCCGGACAAGCCATACCGCGAACCCTGAATGTTCGCGCTTTCGAAAATGGCATAGAGGAATACGATGCGGAACCCGATCAGATTATGTCGCGCCAAGTGCTGAAAGTCACCGTGAAAGCGGACTCCATGTTCCACGACGCAAACGGAACCAGCCAATAGCGTTTCCAGCCCATCGCTCTTATCGTCGCAAAAGCTTCTTGATTCACTATGACTCCGATTAGTGAATACAAATTGACGCCCATCGATTTGTGCACTAAAGCTTTCAGGCAAGTCTCGAATAGAAATTATTCGAATAGCTAATCGCAGTCGATAGAGACAAACGATCTCCCGACTCCTCCGGAAAGACTAGCTGGTGGCCCTCCTAAGATTGCATTAGAGCAAGCTTGTCCGGATTTCGGTGGATATAAAAATTCTGGATACGGCCGTTCGAAATGCCTAGATTGATGGCTGTCACAAGATTTCCATTCTCGAAAACCAGTAGACCAGGGGCGCCGTTATACCAAGCAAATCTCCTCTCGAATTGGGATAGCGATGCCTTTTCCTGCTTAGCTATGTTGACGAAGAATTTGCCGATGATAGCTGCTCCCTCCAAAATCTTGCGGGCAGCGAGAGCTTTGCCACCGCCATCGGAGATGAGCGTAGCATCCTCGGCCAGCAAATTCTTGATGCCATCGAGGTCCCCTTCCTTAACGGCTTTGAAAAAGGAATCCATAAGCAACTCATGCGTTTCAGGGCTAGTCTCGAAGCGTGGCTTGTTCTCCTTCGCCCGAGCTCGAGCCCTCGAAGCAAGCTTGCGGCAAGCTTCAGGCGTCTTCTCCAGAATGGCAGCAACTTCATCAAAGCTGTAGTCGAACACGTCATGGAGGAGAAAAGAGGCCCTTTCCCCAGGGCTCAGACGCTCAAGCGTGTAGAGCAAGGCGATAGATACCGAATCGTCGATGCTGGCCTCGTCGAACGGCGACGTTTCAGAGACTACCAAAGGCTCCGGAAGCCATGGTCCTACGTAGTTTTCCCGCTGATACTGGGCGCTCTTGAGGCGGTCGATTGAGAGACGACTGCAAACGGTTACTAGCCAAGAACGTGGATTCTGGACTTGGTTCCGCTCGCAGTCGACCCATTTGAGATAAGTCTCCTGCACGATATCCTCCGCCTCCACGACCGATCCTAGCATCCGATAAGCGATGCCCTGTAAAAGCGTTCGGTAGGATTCGAACTCGGCCGAAGACGATGAGGAAGTCGGTTTCATGGAAGATGCATCCAGCGTGTTAAAACGATACGACCCTATACCTCGACCGTTACCATTGAACAGCTTTTCGCTCTGCCCAGGGCTCGCTTGATAGTGGGAAATACTCGAGCGGAAGCGATGCGAAGGGCGATCTCTGCGATTTCCGTATCCGAAAACTGCTCACGCATGGTGGCCAGCAATTCGGGATCGAGCGGTTCCGCTCTAGCCACGACCTGAGCATAGCTTCTTACGAGCTTGAGGTCATCCGGAAGCAAATGCCCGTCGGAAAGCGTCTCGTTAATGATCTGGCTAGAAACTCCAGCTTCCTGAGCCATCCTCACCACCAGCTGAAGACAGGTACCGCAGTCGGCTTCTTGCATGGCGACTAAATTGGCCACGAAAAGAGCTTCGGCAGAAGACTTTTCCTGATGGTGAGCAAGAGGTAGGAAGTTAAAGTATTTTTCGAATCCTGAAGGACTCGCCTCCATGATTTCCAGAAGATAGGAAGAATCATAGCCATACTTCTCGTCGAAGTCAGCCATGGTTTGTTTCGCGTATTCCATGTCCATTTTGATTGTCTCTTAAAGTTGCAATTTATGCGTTTCATTAATTGAGACGAATCAGCAAAGCGAAATGTGACAGGATTGAGAAAAAACGGAATGATTGCTCTAGAGAGAACCAGGCGACAGTCGCATAGACCGTATGTTAGGGCCTGAACCTTTGACGGTCATAGCCTAACGGGATCTCGATTTCTTCAAGCCGCCAGGCTGAATGCCGATTTGCTCAGGCTTGTATTCGGACGGATCGAAGTTGGGATTGGGAACAGGTACCACCGCATTCGTATCCTGGATATGCTGCTCGATAAGGCTATCCAGGCGAGCGACCTTCTCAGGATGTTTTGCGGCCAGATTAGTCGTTTCGCCAATGTCTGTGGAAAGATCATACAGCAAGTAATCATGTTGGCCATTTTCGCCTTCGTGAAAAACGCGAATGAGTTTCCAGTCGCCTGAGTGGACGGCAATTGAAGGCGGAAGCCATTCCGGGACTCTGGGGCTATGCGGAAAATAGGTGAAGATGGCCTCCCGATCAATAGAACCGCCTTCCAAAGCAGGCGTTATATCCAGACCATCCACAACGTGTTCATCGGGTAGATCGATTTGCAGCTGAGCGTGAAGCGTCGGATAGAAGTCGGAGGCCTGGATGATCGCGTCGCTGCGGCTGCCAGGCTCGGTCAGCCCCGGCCACACCACGACGCAAGGCACACGGATGCCTCCTTCGAATATCGAAGCCTTACCGCCGCGCAGAGGGGCATTGCTAGTCGGCGAGGTCGTGTAGGAATCACCCTTTGTATCCGTTTCATTGACACCGCTATGAATATTTCCCCCGTTGTCGGATAAGAAAATGATAATCGTTTCGTCTGCGATATCGGCCGCATCTACATAGTCGAGCAACGAGCCTACGGCATCGTCCAGCGAATGGACCATGGCCGCGTAGAGGGGTGATCTTTGGCTACTGTCGTGATCAATCCGATCCCGGTAATAATCCCTGAGGCTGGTTTTCCCGTCGAAGGGAGCATGCACGGAAAACATCCAGTAGTTCAGGAAGAAAGGCTTTTCGCCGGATTGCAGCTTCATCCAGGAGACCGCTTCTTCGGACATCCGGTCCTCGATATGCTCCCTAGGCAGGTTGGCTTTGAAATTCGAATACATCCAAGGAGCGACGAACCAGCCGGCCGGACCCGCTCCATGCCAATGAGGCACATCCACATCGAAGCCATGCTCCAGTGGACTATACGGTTCTCGTCCGAGATGCCATTTCCCGAAGTGACCCGTCGCATAGCCGGCCTGTTTAAGCTGTTTGCCAAGAGTGGGCCAATTGGTATCGAGACGGGTGACGGATTCGGTCATGATCGCTTTCGATCCGGGATCGGCTTTATCGGCAATCGTAGCCTTGAGCCGAACCGTTTTCAGATGATGCTGCGGATTTGTCGATCCATGGCGAGTCGGTATTTGCCCTGTCATTACACTAGCCCGAGTCGGCGAACAAAGAGGACTATTAGCATAGGCTCGAGAAAACGTCATGCCGCGACTGGCAAGTCGCTCAATGTTCGGCGTCGGGTAAAGATCAGTATGGCCGTAGAGCGTGGAATCGGCCCAGCCGTAATCGTCAGCTAAAATGAAAATGACGTTCTTCGACGGAGCAGCGGAACCAAAACACGTAAGAACGGCCAGCAGTGTGATGAGCAGCGTAAAATGAGGCAGTCGCATTGCGCTAAACTGCCGCACATGAGTGGACTCAGCAAGTTCCGATAGCCGCTAAAGGACGTTCAAATCGTCGAATTCGAAGAGAAATCATTCTGAAGGCGAGCTTACCTGCCTCCCTCTATTGACATAAATCTTCTGACTGCCAAGATCTCGAATACGCTCGAATGGGAGCTGCCGAGTCCGCGGAAAGGGTATTACCCGCCTTTTGAACATGCAGTATAAATGCTTCAGGTTGCGGACTCCTGAAAACACAGCTCATCAGTAATGCCACAGAAACATTCGAAGAAAAGGAACCTGGAGTTCTACAGAAAAAAGGCGAAGAAGCTTCTTAAGAAGGCTCGTAATCGCGATCAGGAAACGACGGAAACCATTGTCGAACGTCATCCTCGAATCTCCAATCCAGAGGAATTCAATCCTGAAACCTTCAAGCTTGCAGACGCCCAATACCTGATTGCCATCGGGGAAGGCGAATCGAGTTGGTCAGGTTTAAAGCGAAGCATCGGCGAGACGCCGCATGGACTGGAATCTAGTGCCGCGCATCAGATTTCGGGCGATTCTTCAGAAATAGTCGTATTTCCAGATTGGGTACGGATCGCCGCTTAAGGCGGTTTTACAATTTGCGGCCTAGCTCATTGCAGAGAGGACCCATCGTGTTTGTACGACAGATTTCAATACGAATGTTTAGCGAATTCTTAAGTTATGAAAACTTTGCTTATCGGAGGCACTCGCTTTATCGGGGCCTATCTTACAAAGGAACTACTCGAACAGGGGCACGAGGTAGTTCTACTTAATCGAGGCAAGCAAACGCCTTTTCTTAGTTTCGATGTAGAAACCATCCAATGCGACAAAAGAGACATCGCCTTAAAGCGCTCGGAGATCGATAGACATGGATTCGATCTCGTAATCGACATGAAGGCGATGTCGATAGCGGATACCCAACCCGTGCTATCGTTGCTGGATGGAATGGTCGATCGGATCTGCATGATAAGCAGCGCGGATGTTTACCGGGTATTTGATGTCGTGTGGAACCTCGACCCTACCCCTATTGATAATGCGGAACTAACGGAAGAGTCTCCTCTTCGAAGAAGACTCTTTAATCGCAATCTGACCTATCAAGGCGAGGATCCCTACGACATGTACGACAAGATTCTCGTAGAGCATAGGGTTCAAGAAATCGAGAGGTCAGACTGGACCATCTGTCGTCTACCTGCCGTGTATGGACCAGGCGACTACCGCTTTCATGGCTTCTCAAAGCGCTATGAGGATAAGCGAACTCGTTGGGTCATGAAAAAGAACGAGGCGGACTTCCGCTTTACACATAGCTATGTCGAGAATGTTGCGGAGGCAGTAGTTCTTGCCGCGACGCATGAAAAGGGGAGAAACGAAATTTTCAATATAAGCGAACTCGACACACCGTCATATTTTGATCGATACGAAAAGATGGCGAGGTACCTCGGATTCGATCTAGAGCTGTACAAGACGAATTCTTCAGACGTTACCTGGATTGAAGACGAGAATTCCTTCAATTATGACCAGCATTGGGTACTCGATTCGAGCAAGATTCGAACACGACTAGGATTTCGCGAAAAATGCTCTCGAGAAGAGGCCTATCGAAAAACTGTCGAGTGGGAGCGCAAGAACCCGCCAGAGAGAATCGATCTGGCTGCATTCAATTACGAAGCCGAGGATGTTTATATCGAATCGCTGCAGTAGGCGCCAGAGCCCACGAGATAGTAAGCCTTATTAGGTAGCGAGAGCTAATCCGCGTCTATCCTTACCTTATTCTTTTCTCAATTCATCTTAGATTAATGTTCGCTCTGCTATGTTGCGTGCATGCAGAGCGTGATGGTGGGCAGAAGCTGCAAACAGGTTATTCAACCTGCAGCTATTCAAACGCTACGGCTGATTGGGCGCATCCGCTTCAGATGGCCAAGAGCCACGCCTATCCGGATAGGCGAAACCATGCACGTTCCTACGATATCGATGATTCCTCATCTCTTAAACAGACCGCTGGTCAAGAATCTGAACAGAGTAAATGAACTGAAAAATTATCAGGAATATGAATATCTATAGAGGAAAAACAGGAATACTGGGTCTTTTGATCCTATGCCTGATTGGCTCTGAATTCGCCTCAGGGCAAAGGCAGCCAAGAGGGAACCGGGGAGGAGATAACGACAACAATCCAGGCCAGCAAGGACCCAACGGAAATCGAGGAGTGCCAGATCCATTGGAGGATGCTGACTTTTACGAGAACAACGAGCATCCAGAGGACAAAGTGATACTGGGAAACCTGCTCTTCTATGATAAGATTCTGAGCGGAAATATGAACATCTCCTGCGCTACGTGTCATCATGCCATGGCGGATACAGGAGATGGTCTTTCGCTAGGGGTCGGCGAAGGCGGAATTGGACTTGGCATCACGCGAGTTCTTGGCATTGGCGAAGATGCGGTGCATGAACGCATTCCGAGGAACGCTCCTGCCTTGTCGGCCATAGGAGCCAGAGAATTCGATACTATCTTTCACGATGGCCGCATCCAAATAGATGATACCATGCCATCTGGCATAGCGAGTCCGGCTGGCGAAGATCTGCCTGAAGGCTTGGATAACGTGTTAGCAGCCCAAGCTCTTTTCCCACTAACCTCGGGAGCGGAGATGGCCGGACAGGCAGGCGAAAACCCGGTAGGTACCGCTGCGGCAAATGGCAATATAGCTGGACCGGATGGAGTGTGGCAGCTAATCACAGAGCGCTTGAGAGCCAATGCGGCCTACGTGGATTTATTTCAAGCGGCGTACGGTGATGTATCTGTCGCGGGAGACATCACTATCGTGCACGCGGCCAATGCCATTGCGGCTTTCGAAGCCTCTAGCTGGCCATCGAATAACACGCCCTTCGATCGCTTTTTGAGAGGAGACAATTCGGCTCTTAGCAATCTGGAAAGACAGGGCATGCGACTGTTTTATGGAGGAGCTCGCTGCTCGACCTGCCACTCCGGCTCCTTGCTGAGCGATTTCGAATTCCATGCCATAGCCATGCCTCAACTAGGACCGGGTAAAGGCGTGGGAGTGAATGGCATTGAAGATTTCGGCCGAGAGCTGGTAACAGGCGACCCCGATCATCGCTACGAATTTCGCACCCCACCACTGCGAAATGTGGCATTAACAGCCCCCTATGGACATTCGGGCGCCTACGACACGCTAGAGGCCATCGTCACTCATTACACCGATCCGGAAGGTTTGCTCAGAGACTATGACCGTAGCAACTTTGTGGCGCCGAGTAGGGAAGATTTGGATGCGATCGATTTTGCGGTGATGGACAACCCGGAATTGGTCGACGAAATAGCGGATGCGAACCAGTTAAGAAGAGGCATCTTGCAGGAAGAGGATGTTCCAGCAGTCGTAGCCTTCTTAAGATCGCTAACCGATTCTGACATCCAAGACCTAAGGCATAATGTTCCCAGCGAAGTCCCAAGCGGATTACCTGTATTCGATTGAAGTAGATTTTTGAATACGTTTAGGAAACTAGAAAGGGTTTATGTCGCTCGCGCATCACTAGGTGAAACTAGTCCATTACAGTATACTACGATATTGTCAAAGACCCCGTCCATCTGCGACGGGGATCTTTGTTTTCGCTTCACAATAGAAGCGTATCGTTCAGATTCATTCCTAGGCGGAGCTCAAAACGTCGATCTATGAAAATCCTCATTGTGGAAGACAATCAGCGCTTGCGACGCAGCATGCTCGAATACACGCGAGCAGAAGGATGCGTGGCGGACTCCGCAAGCGACGGCGAAGAGGGTTTGTACAAAGCGATGAATTGGGACTACGATCTGATCTTGCTCGACGTGATGATGCCAAAGATTGATGGCTGGGAAATGCTGCGACAGATTCGCGAGCAAAAAGATACTCCCGTAATCCTGGTAACCGCTCGCGATCAGATAGACGATCGTGTGCGCGGCCTGGACGATGGCGCTGACGACTATTTGGTAAAGCCCTTTGAGATGAGAGAGCTCATGGCTCGGATCCGAGCGAATCTGCGCAGAGTGGAAAACAGCCCCAAGCCGTGCTTAAAAGCTGGAGACATTGTGGTAAATACAGTTAAACGGCAGGCTTACTTCAAGGATGAGTCAGTGGAACTGACAGCTCGTGAATACACTCTACTCGAGATGTTCATGTACAAACAAAACGAGGTATTGTCTCGAGAGTACATATACGATCATCTCTTCGACGAAAGCGATGAGACCGTATCCAACATGCTCGAGGTATACGTCTATAAATTGAGATCGAAGTTCGGCAAGGATTCCATTCAAACGCGTCGCGGTCTAGGCTATGTTTTTATGCCGGATTCGTGAAGAAAGTCCTTATCATTCGCCATGATACGTTCCATCCGATCTCAAGCCCAGCTCTACTATGGCAGTCTCGTTGTCGCCTTAATGGTCTTGATACTGATTGGATTCAATTACTACGAACGGTTTGTTCGTTTGAGAACGCTAGACGAGCAAATCAGCGAGCAACTGGCTTTAGCGCGACCTCTGATGTTCGGGGGACCAGAGGACAGAAGACTCCCGCCCAAAAAGGAGGATCGCGACTTTGAATTTCGAAGACCGGATAGAGGGCGGCCACCACCTCCCGAAGAATTCAACATTCCTCGCAAGCCCAGGCCTCCCAAACCCCGCAAGGAGACGGAAGCGTCTCTTTTTCGCGAAAGCGAGCAGGGAGAAGATGTAATCGAAAAATTAGTACAAAACGACTACTACGTCATTGGCTTCCAACCCAACAGAGAGCAGCTCTTTAGGAGCGAAAACGCTCCGGATGCGAGAATACCGTTTGCCAAGAAACGCGATCGGGAAAATTTCCAACGCTGGAGTGGAGATTATCGCGAGGCCATTCAGTTTGGACCTGGGCGCGGCTATTTGCTGGTTGGGACTGACGCGTCTCGACTCCACGAAGGTTTGAATCGTCTAATGCTGAATTTAACCCTGGCTTGTTTCGCCCTCACTGGAGTAATTTTGGCGTTGGGTTGGGTTCTCATAGGAAGAGCGCTCAGACCCATCGACCAGATCACCAAAGTGGCCCAAAGCATTTGCGAGGGTGATAGTAGTCGCAGAATCGATACAAAATCGATTAGAAATGAATTAGGTCCTTTAGGGAAAATTCTGAATACAACCTTTGATCGACTGGTAAGGTCGGTTCGACAGCAAATCCGTATCACAGCGGACGCCTCTCATGAGTTGCGAACTCCAGTTTCGGTCATCCTGGCAGATTGCGACCTGGCTTTGAGAAAGGAAAGCTCCGCCGAGAGAAAGCAGGAGGCACTGGAGCTTTGTCGCGAGACCGCTTTGCATATGAAGCGCTTGATCGAGTCTTTGACCCAAATGGCGCGTTGGGACTCTTCGTCCGAAATATTAAACAAAGAGAGATGCGATTTAAGCCAGATAGCGGAGCAGACTGCAAAAATGTTCACATCTTTGGCTGAGGAAAAGGATATCGAGGTAGTGCTAGAAACAATGCCATGCATAATTCTCTGCGATCCGCTAGCCATCAAGCAAACCTTGGCAAATCTGATCTCCAACGCCATTCACTATAATAAGCCGTCGGGAAAAGTAACCATCCGTACAAGACGTATCGGAAAATCGAATATGGTAGAAATCGAGGATACGGGAGTGGGAATCGCATCTGAAGACCTGCCCAAAATATTCGAGCGTTTCTACCGCGTAGATAAAGCGCGTGAAATCGAGGAGGGCCACAGCGGTCTCGGCCTATCGATCAGCAAAGCTATCGTAGAAGCCCACGGCGGCAGTATCGAAGCCTATAGTCAAAAAGGAATCGGCACCCGTTTTGTCGTTCAGCTTCCGTAGACCGATAAGGATTCGAGGGACGACCAATAATCGTAGCTAATTATAAAAAAAACGCCGCCAGGCTTTCGCTTGGCGGCGCTAGAAATATTAAGCGACTAAATCAACCACTTAGAAAGAGAAGGTGTTAGTGATCGACCATGTCGTTGGAGGTTCAACACGGAATACACCATATTCTCCATCCGGGTTCGACGCAGTCGGGATGAGACCTTCGCTTGAGAAGGCATTGTTAACGCCAAGTCTCATGCGCCAATCCATCTTCAGTCTTTCGATGCGCTGCTTGTAGGTCACCCAGAAATCGACACGATCATTGCTTGGACCTTCGAAAAGTCTGGTGACGTCTTGAGTGAGCGAGCCCGTTTCATCACGCTTCAAACCGGTACCGAGGAAAGACGAGTCTTCCCAACGATAAGCCGCGCCGACGGCCATACGCTTGAATGGTCCAGGAGCATTTTCGCCGAGCTGGTAGTTGGTGATGAAGTTCCAACGCCATTCGCGAAGCTCAGGAGCTGGTAGACCATCGAAGACCGCGAACTTGTTCACATCGTTGATCAAACCGGTAAGGTTCTGGTGCAAGCTGCCATCACGCGGATCACGCATTAGGTTGTCGTAGTTCGGCTCAACGCCGATAACTTCGCCGTCTCCGTCAAGAATCGTTCTTTGGCGGTCGCCCAACCAAATCTGACCACCCACATTGGGATCCAGCCATAGTGGCGTGCGTTGCTCGAGCCAAGAAAGCTCGGGAGCAGCGATATCGCTACGCACCGCCTCGGCCCGCGTACCATTAATCATCATACGCCAGTTTCGTGTCGGGTTGTACGCAATTTCGATTTCCATACCTTCAGACTCGGTTTGACCGACGGGAGTCACGATAGCGTTTTGCTGTGGATTACGTGAAGACCATTCGCTGGTGACAATGGTCGTCTCTGTGAAACTGCCATCCCCGTTGTCTACATAGAACTGCTGCTCTCTTCCACCAGGGATGGATTCCTCAAACTCGTACGCGGTAAGAAAACCTTGAGGCGGAGCTGGAATACCAGCTGCTGCAATTTCTTCCGGCGTATTCCATTCCAAGACGCTCACCCAAATGTTGTTTGGACGACCCTTTGGATTTTCGCTGGCGCCCACCTGAGTGGACTCGAAGAAATTCACCTTGAGATCGAGCTTGTTGTTAAGCCCCCGGAGCGAGAAGCCGAAGTCTTTGGTATCGCCCGCTTGTTGCGGCAAACGCTCACCGAAGATCGTCGTGCGCGTTCCACCAGCCACAAAGTTGCTCGATGTGTTGTAGTGGAAGCTCAGATTCATACCATCTGGGAGCTTTTCGTTGATGAACTGAGGCGTGTGGGCTACGATACTAAAACCAGTAGTCTTTTGGCCGTCGATATCGAGGTTGGCCACGGTTGGGATGTCTTGGAATCCGTTTTCAAGTCCACGACTGCCAGTCGTGGTACCGTAGTCGAATACCGTTACATCGTCCCAACGCCAAGAGGCCGTAGTCACAATGTTGTTATTGGCGAAATGGCTTTGCAGAATCGCTACTTGAGATTCAACTTCTGAATACGAAGCGCGTCCGCCCCAAGTCCATGTCTGACTTGGATCGTCTAGGTACTCGTAAAAAGTTGTGCTCAGGGTGCCGCGCTCCACGTTGTCCAGCTTAGTTTGGATGTTAGCACGCGTTGTAGGAGCAAAATGATCCGCGCCCAAAGAAGCAGCGCGAGCTCCGTTCCACGCAATCACGTCGGTCAGCACATCGGGTACACGCTGGATCACGTTAACACCTTTGATGTTGAAATCACTGGTGTTGGCGATGTCCAGAAGGGAGCCGCTCACATAGGAGATAAGCTGACTACGCTGGATGCCGCCCACGTTATTCTGAGTTACATCACGGTTTTCGGTGAAGCTGTGAAACTCGGGTCCCGCAACGGCTGCCATATGCGTTTCCTGCTGGAAGTTGATCTTGCTGCGAGAGCCGTTGAGCGTGAAGACGTGCTTGCCGAGCTTAGAGGCCCAACCATCGCTCTTTTCAGCAAAGTCGAGCTGGTAGAAGCCAGTGAAGCGAGTCGATTCGCGCCAAGTGCGTTGCGGCTCCGCGAAAGCGTTACCACCGGTGTAGGCGCGGCCGACATTAGGATTCGGCGAACCATCAGCCAAGCGCAGCTGATTGTCGATGTTCAGCTGATTTACACGGCTGAACTTAACCAGGCTATCGCCGTAGAACTGATCGTCATACGCGAGCTCGATACCAAGGTCGCCTTCCAGAAAAGTCTGCTCAAGCGAGATGTTAAAGTGCTCCATGTCGCCTTGCTCCATCTTGTTTGGCGTTTCTTGAAGCGCCGTGCGGTAATCGAAGAAACCTCGATCAGTGATGACTTGCTTAGGATAGAAATTCGCCAAGTCAGGAGCGAGTCCGCGAGCGCTTGGATAGCTGCCCACCGGCCATTCGAAGAGCGTACGCAAATCAGACGGATTGTACCATTGGGTGTCGGCTCCGCCAGGCCAGCCGTCTGAACCGCCAGCAGGGTCGCTCAAGCGTACTTGCATACCTTGAGGTGATCCATTCACGCCACCGGGCTCAGAACTGTTAGGATCGGGGAAAATAATTGTGAGTCGCCTTCCATCGTTAGCAACGAGTTCGCCACCACCCATTAGATTCGGGTATCCATCTGGATTTCCGCGCCAAAGGTTATTCGATTGCTCGAGAGGAATTGGATTTCCTGCTACCCAATCGTTCAGACTGGAATAGTAACGAGCGGTAACGCCATCGTAGAGAGGCTTACCCATTTCCACCCAGGGTGTGATATTGTCATGCGGAGGGCTGGTATTTGGACGAGCCGCACGGATTTCGCCTTCAGACCAGAAAGCGCGCAGGAAGGTGTTTTCAGTTGGTTTGAAAAGCACATCGGCGAAGTAACGCGTATCACGTTCGTAGGCGCCTCTTTGCTCCCAAGCTATGTCTTCGCTCAACCCAATCAGGCGAAGGGCCAACTTGTCCTCGATGAGGCTGCGATTGATGTCGAAGACATAGCGATCGCTTCCCCAATCGTCATGCCTCGTTTGAATCTCCACCGAATTTCTGAAATTCGCTCGCTTCAAACCGGCATCCAAAACGCCGCCAGGAGAACCTAAACCGAAGAGGGCCGCATTCGCCCCGCGACTGACGGTGACGCGATTGATATTGAAGCCATCGAACGGTCTATCAGTGATGAAAAGGTTCATCGTCAAGTCAGCCCGAGCAAGACCACGCACACGAGTCTCGGTTTGCTGACGCGCATTGGTACGTTCCTCGCGAACCTGGCCATCGTTTTCGAATGTCTTAGCCGCTTGGTAGTTCCCGTTCAGACCAACGGCTTCAGTGCCGCCAGTGTAGGTTAGCAGGGACTCGATATCGGTCGCTCCAATATCATCCATGAATTCCTTAGTCGCTACGGAGATCGAAGCGCCTACGTCCTTCAGACTCGTTTTGAGACGAGTACCAGCCAGTGTACTGGTAGCACGATAACCCGTATCTTCAGAACCATCAACAGAGAAGGGAGAAAGCTCAAACACTTCGTCATCTTCTGGAGTTTCTTGACCGTGAAGAGGGACAAGGTACGCCAACCCTAGAGCCAGCGGTATGAAGTAGCGAGGGGAGAGAGATCGCCTGCGCTTCGATTGTTGTCCTGTCATTTTATTCAAGTTTATAGCATTAGAGGTTAGTCAGTTCCGCTTCGAAAAGCCACAGATACGCAACCCGCAAAATGTCATGCGGCCAGCGGAAATGGGGATGGGATCAATTTGTAGTAGAATATCACCTACACGCCTTATCGAAAGCGGGGTATCAGAGTCGAAATTCATAATGGATCTTGACCTTGACGGCACCACGCTCTTGTAGTGCAAGTCGTAACATAATGAATCGACGAGCAACTATGCAGGACATTGCGGAAAGGACTGGGCTTTCCTGTTCCACGGTAAGCCGAGCCCTGCGAAACCACCCAAGTATTAGCCTCGCTTCTAAGGAGCGGGTTAGGCTAGTCGCGGAAGAAATAGGATTCGCTAAGAATCCACTCATTTCAGCTCTAGTCAGCCAGTTTCATCGGTCGCGTCCCGCCAATTTCGCCTCTACCATAGCTTTAGTGCACTGCCTCCCCTGGGGCACAGCTCTGCATCCACACATGCATCAGTTTCTTGAGGCTGCCAAAAAACAAGCCCAGCAGTTCGGCTACGAATTAGAAGAATTTCACCTGAACGAGCCGGGAATGACGCCAAAGCGACTCGTCGACATCTTAAAGGCTCGAGGCATCCACGGCGTCGTATTCGAGCACTTCTGGCGGGACAACGTGGAACTGGATATCGATTTGAGCAGCTTCGCCTATGCCGCCATCGGCTCCTCGATGATCCATCCGCAAGCCCATCGAGTGGATCACCAGCATTTCGAGGAAACTCAAATCATGCTCGATAAGCTACTGGATTATGGATATGAGCGAATCCTCTTCGCCATTTCTCTCGTTTCCGAAAGGACGAATGGCATGCGAAGGCTTACCTCTATCGAGCAATTCAGGCGGCATAAGGGCAAAAACATCGAAATCGAAGCCTACACGCCGGAAACGATCGAGGAAACGCTTGATGGCCTGGAAAGACGCATCCTGAAACAAAAGCCGGATGCCGTTGTAACGCTACACGCCGTTGTACTAGAAAAATTGCTACAACTAGCCAATGAGAAAAACTATAATTACGGCATTGCTTGTCTCGGATGGAATCCGGCTAGACCCTATTTTGCAGGAACTGAAGACTCCTGGAGCCGAAAAGGACAGGTAGCGATTAACATAGTAGTCGACCAGCTAAACCGAAACGATCTCGGCGTCCCTGAGAATCCATCGCATACGAGCGTCAAATGCAGCTGGAGAGATGGACCGTCCCTTCCAAACCGCTCAATCTAGGATAAGCATATGCAGCAAACGAAAATTCCTTCCATGCAGGCGATTGCCAAACTTGCGAGCGTATCCAAAATGACAGTGAGCCGCATTCTCTCGGGCAACACGAATCACAGACCGGAAACGATTGCGAAAGTCAAAAAGGCTGCACGCGAACTAGGCTACTCGAAACACCCCATGGTGTCCTCATTGATGTCCAATCTCAGATCGGGCGGGGACGCCACCTTCAACGCGAAGATCGCCATTATCCACTGCAATCCCAAAGAGTCGCTCTGGCAACCGAACATGACCCTTTTTCACAATGCGGCGAAAAAACAGGCGAAGGAAAAGGGGTATTCAATCGAGTCCTACAGTTTCCATGATCCGGAACGCGACCCGGAAGCCTTGCTCAACCATCTCAAGCAGAATCGCGTTCAAGGCATTATTTGGGACCAGTTTAGAAATACGGAAACCGAGTTGAATCTAGACCTCTCCAGCTTTGCATCCATCGCCATAGGATTTTCTATCACCAAGCCCGATCTCAATAGAGTTCATTGCGATCAGCTCAGAGCAACTCAACTAGCATTTCGCCAGTTACGAAAACTTGGATACAAGCGAATCTGTCTAGCCATTCTCAAAAGATCAGATCAATTAATCGATTTTCGAAGAACTTCCGCCCTAATTGTCGAGCAAAAATGGATACCGAAAGAAGATCGCGTTCCGCCGTTGGAAAGCCCCACCCTGAGCGGGTTAAAGCGGAAGCTCTCGAATTGCATCCGGAAATACAACCCTGAAGTGGTAGTTTCCCTACACTCCGAACTTCATCATTACCTTCTCCAAAAAGGATTCTCGATTCCCGATCAAATAGGCTTCGCCCACCTCAATGCGCTCAGTTGCCCGAAACCTTTTGCCGGCATCGATTGCAACTGGGAGACGCGGGGGGAAATAGCGGTAAACCAGATCATCGATATGCTGAATCGAAACGAGCGCGGCATCCCTAAGGATCCTTACATCACCTATGTCCAAGGTAAATGGATGGATGGCCCAACCGTTAGATCAAAACAGGCAGGAGAGGGAAAAAGGCTAGACTGAAAACGCCTTTCAAAGAGTGGTGGAGATCTAGGTCGAGCCTCCATGAATAAAAGCTAAAGTTCGCATTTGCATTTACAGTCTTCAGGCCGAATAATGGATGCCTCGATATGAAACGCTCGAAGCTTCGTAAAACTTCTCGCCTGGCGACCCTGATTGGTCTTGCTTTGACCTGTAGCGTTTTGATCACTCCCAACCAAGCAAGCCCCTACCTCGCTTCGGGAGTGAAGATCGGCGAAGTGGACCAGTCATCCGCCATTGTATGGGTCCGCCTGAGTCGAGACAAAACGCCCGACTTTCAACGGCTGCCCATCTTCACCGAGGGCTTGCGCGGGAACGAGAAATCGACGACTCCAATGCCAAGCGACATACTTCAAGGAACGGACGGTCGAGTGAGACTCCGCTACTGGGTTGAGGGTGAAGCGGCGGAAAAAGCCGTATTGAAAGATTGGGTATCAGTAGACCCTAACAAAGACTTCATTCATCAGTTTCATTTGTCGGGGTTGCACTCCGGCAAACGCTATCTTTGGGAGATCGAAGCTTGTAAGGCGGAAAGCGATACGGTTACTGATCGCCTCTCGGGAACCTTTCGCACGGCTCCCGCAGACGACCAGTCGGAAGAGATCCGCTTCGTGGTGACAACCTGCCAGGCTGTGAGAAGCATCGACTCGGGAGCGGATGGGCATGTGGCATATCAGCAAATGGCTCGCTTCGATCCCCACTTCTTCGTTCACACGGGAGACATCGTCTACTACGACAAGGAGCCGATTGCCCAAACCGTAGCTCAAGCCAGAGCGAAGTGGAACCTGATGTTCGCCTATGGCCACAATCGTCGATTCCATCAGCAAGTCAGCTCCTATTTCATGAAGGACGACCACGACACCTTGAAGAACGACTGCTGGCCTGGGCAAACCTACGGCGAGCTGACCTTCGCTCAGGGTTTAGATATCTTTCGCGAGCAAGTCCCCATGGGTCGGAAAACCTACCGCACCATACGTTGGGGCAAAGACGTGCAGATTTGGCTAACCGAGAATCGGGATTTCCGATCTTCGAACAAAGCGATTGATGGGCCCGACAAGACGATATTGGGAGCCGAGCAAAAACAATGGCTCATCGATACCATAGCTCAGTCGGATGCTACCTTCAAATTTCTCATTACTCCGGGCCCCATCATTGGTCCGGACAAGCCGGGGAAGGCCGACAATCACGCAAACGATGCCTTCGCCTATGAAGGACAAGAGCTGCGAGACTTCTTAAGCAAGCAAGAGAATACCTTCGTGATTTGCGGAGACCGGCACTGGCAATACTGTTCCCAAGATCCTGATACAGGTCTGCTTGAATTGGGTTGCGGCCCTATCAACGATGAACACAACTACGGCGGAAACACGGGATTCAACGAAACCTACCACCGGTTTTTCAGCGGCAAAGGCGGATTCCTGGGCATAACAGTGACTGGCGACAAAGCTAAGGCCGAATGGTTCACGGCAGACCAATGGAATCCCAATAACAATCGCCCGATCGCTCGCCACAAAGAATATCTTCCATAGCTTCAGCTACTGCCCCAAAAGGAGGAACTTGAAGTCTCAACTACAATTGTAGTTGACATGCTCGTCTTTATCCCAATTCCTTTCACGAAGAAAGGAGTGTGTGTTGTGAAAATCGTTCGTTTATTCGTTTCACTGGAGGCTGCGCTTTTTGCGGCCAGCCACCTGCTGGCAGGCGATTGGCCCACCTTTATGGGTCCAGATGGCGATGCCGTCGTCAAAAACTATCAAGTATCCACAAACTGGAAACAAGAACCTCCCAAAATCATCTGGAGAAAAAGCCTAGGATCCGGGAACGCCTCTCTGGTGATCGCTAATGGGAGAGCGGTCACCCTAGGGAATGAAGAGGATAAAGACATCGTTTGGTGCTTGGATGCCCAGACGGGAGACGCGCTTTGGAAGTTCGAATACGATGAGCCTAAGTTGACCGAATGCGGCGAAATAGGTCCCTCCTCTACCCCAACCATCGATGGCAATCGAGTGTACACGGTAGGCAATTCAGGCCAACTGTTCTGCCTGGATCTGGCCACGGGAAAACTCGTATGGAAAAAGAACTACATGGACGATCTAGAGGGCCGGAAGCCGATTTGCGGCTGGGCCGCCTCCCCTCTCATTTCAGGAAACCAACTCATCGTAGATCCTGGCGCTGCTGATGGAGCTATAGCGGCCTTGGACAAAAGGACAGGCGAAGTCCTTTGGAAATCGGGAAACGCCAAAGCCGGTTGCGCTACGCCTTTACTATATTCCCATGAAGGCAAGAACGCTCTAGCCTTCTTCCAAGGCGATAAACTAATAGGCTACAACTTGGATCGCCAGGGAGAAGTTCTCTACGAGTTCACTTGGCGGACCTTCAATTCCTTCAACGCCAGCAAACCGAAATACAAGGATGGTCGGATCTTCATCTCGTCAGGCTACGGACAGGGCTATGCAGTAGTCGATCTGACAGGCGAAGAACCCGAGCTCCTGCACCGCAATCGCGAGCTGCCGCTTCAATTCCAGAACAGCCTGCTAATCGACGGAGATATCTTAGGGATTTTTGGAGACAATCGAAATGACAGTCAGCTTATTCGTATGAATATGGATACGGGCGATATTCGATGGAAACTGGACTATCCTGGCAATCGAGGAAACCTGTTGGCGATTGGCGACAAGATTATCGCCATCACCGAAACGGGTAAAATAGTGCTCGGCAACGCCACCAGAGAGGAGTTCGAGACGCTGGCCGAAATGGAAATTCTCCCTGAAAAGGTTTGGGCTGTTCCAGCCTTCTCGAATGGCTACATCTACGTTCGAAATACGGAAGGCGAAACGGTCTGCATAAAACTCCCGTCTCGCCGTGTGTCATAGATTGTACCTCTAGATTGAATACTAAATGAAACCTCGATTCGTTCGGATCGAAAAGCGTATTAGGCTTCAGGCGGAGAACTCCCTATAAAACGCTCCATGGCTTCTTGGTAGTCTTGTCGCTTCTTCTCGCGGATCTCTTTCATGGCCTGACGTTTTTCTTCCTGCAGTTCTTCGGCAGTCCTCTCTTTGCGATCCTCGATGACTGCAAATCGCTCTTTAGCCAACCGAAGGGCAAATTTATCCTTTTCCTCCCATATGATTCTCTGCAACAGGATAAGATCGTCAAGGAGCTCAATAGCGGTGGCTCTTACCATGTAGTTTTCATCTTTAACAGCAATAGTATCTAACATTCGGGAGCCTTCCAATCGTGTCACAGCCTCTCTCCTGATCGAACTGTTGTCGTGATTAAGATCCTTATGGATGGCATCCGCCTCAAGCTGGGCCAAAGAGCGTATATCCTGACTTCGGGCACTGCGCGCGATGCCTTCCAAGGCGGCTAAACTCAAATGGTCGAACAGGCCATCAAGCAAATCGCGATGATTTACCGAGGCGGCCAAGAAACGATCATCAGGGTCACGCGACATCGCGGTCCTTTGGAATTCAGTATCCCAGCCAGCCCTTATCGCTTCAGGGAGAAATTCCAACTCGATCCAAACCGAAACCCGCTCTCCATTAAGGGTAAAACTGCCAGGAGCTCCCAGATTCTTGTAGCTTTCCCAAGTTTTCTTCCACTCGACCTCGAAGAATACGAGATCTCCAGTCTCCCGCTTTAAGGATTGCGCTTCAAGATGAGGAAGGAGCAGTATCAATTCCGCAGCAATTCGATGTCGATGTTCGTCGGGAACTTCGGAAACATAGCCCAGGATAGACGCAGCGAAACCTGTATCCAGATTTAAATGATCCAATCGCTTTAAAACGGCAGCTCGTACTTCGAGATCCTGGTCTCCCACAGCGATTTCCAAAAGCGTCTCTGCATCGGAAAGTTTCTCCACCGCTTTGACGCGCTGACGCCAATCCTCGCTGTCCAACTTGGGACCGCAACCTACCAAGAGTAGGGCAAGCAATAAGGCCCATTTCTTCATTTTATGAATTATATTTGAATAACCGAAACGGGTCAACCACACGATGCATGTATTTCATCGGAACTCCAAACCCCTCGCCAAGAGCTGGGTTCCCTTAGAGGTTGAATCGGAAACCAGAGAGAATAGCCCACGGGTCGTGCTTGTAGCTGAAGGGGCGAGGGATAATCCCTTCGTGACTCTCTTCCTCGTATTCCTTAAGAAGGTTCTTCCAGTCAACGAAAGCGGTAACTCGATTGCTAAATTCTAATTCTATTTTGAAGTTTAGCCATAGAAAATTGGATAGCAAGCGTTCTCGAGTATCTTTAATATGAATACGTAAAACGACTACTGGCGGAACTTGTTACTAAAAGCGAAGACCGAGCCAAAAAAATTCCACATCTGAGTACACGATCCTCTTTCAAGAACGCGAGAGAAGGTTCCACCGCTTTGCCTTGCAGCTACAGCTAGCACGCCATTTCCCCCAATCGAGGGATTGCTGAATAGGACGGTAAAGCATAGACTGAGGTACTGTAGATGGCCGTCGCTTGCCGTCTTTCTCCTTGACCGCCTTATGCACTCGCTCCGCCCCGATCCCCTTGTTTTGCGACCGGCATTGTCCATTCCGTCAGAACACGTGAATCGATCAGCCAGCGATTTCCTGCAGCTCGGTTCGAGAGTCGCATTCCAGAACCTAACAAACCATCAAAGAATATGAAAACGCAACCCACGCGAAGGAGCGTTCGCGCTCGATTCATGCCGAAGGCAATGACCATTCTCGGCATCTCCGCTATCGCGACCCAACTGGCTTTGGGACAAGATGAAGTAGAAGACGAAGAAGTCTTCGAGCTCTCTCCTTTCGAAGTGAGCGCCGATAAGAACGAAGGCTATCGTGCAACCTCTTCGCTAGCCGGTTCTCGGCTCAATACCTCGCTTAAAGACGTCGCCTCCGCGATTGGCGTAGTGACCGAAGAGTTCCTCAAAGACACCGCATCCAACGATTTGCAGGACATTCTCGTCTACCAGACGAATTCCGAAGTCTCCGGCATTGGCGGCAACTACTATGGAACCAACGCCGACGACGGTGGCTACCGCAACGAAATGCTGGTCAATCCCCAAAGAGGCACCCGCATGCGTGGCCTTAATCAAGCGGATATCACACGCAATTTCTATACTTCTAACATACCGACCAACGCCTACAACACCTCGCGTGTCGATATCCAGCGCGGACCCAATTCCATTCTCTTCGGCCTGGGCAGCCCTGCAGGTATCATCAACGGTTCGGCTAAAGACCCTTACCTGAATGACTTTGGCGGCGCGATTGAAGTAGGCTTGAGCAGCTACGGCTCGCATCGCCAGGTGGTTGACGTCAGCAAGCCACTCATCGAGGACACGCTAGCCGTGCGCATCATCGGCATGAACGACGAGAAGAAGTACCGCCAGGACTTCACTTTCAACAACGACCGTCGAATCTACGGAGCTCTTCGCTGGCAGCCAAAACTCGCCGACCACATCTTCACGCAAATCGATGTGCGGGGCGAATACGGCGACATCAAATCGAATCGTCCCGTCTCGGTCACGGCAGCCGACTTTATCACTAATTGGTGGGATCCAGTCGGACAACGCCTCATGTACGAACCGCTCCGCAGCAACGGTCGACCGCAAGATCCTGATCTCACGCGGATCGAGGAACTACGGCACTATTTCGCAGGCGCCCCAGGACGCTCCTGGTGGAATGGCACTCCGGCCACTATCTTCCAAGACCCTGCTTCAGGTGTCGTAGGAAATGGAACGATCGACGCTTATCGTCAGCGGGATGGTCAACCTTGGGGTGGCTTGAGCGGAGTCACCAACCCTAACATGGACGAGGGAGGCCCAGGCGCCTGGAATAAGAACACGGCCGCCTATTACGCGGGCAACCCTATCATCAGCCAGCTCATCAACAACTACGAGAGTTCGACCGGCGAAACCTTCAGTGGATTCGGAGCAGGTCTCTGGCCGGTGCAAATGATCTTGGACGGTCCGCTCGCCTTTATCGACAAGACCATTCAGGGTCCCAACAAGAGCGAGTACAATAAGTTCGATTCATTCGAACTCGACCTCTCTCAAACCTACTTCAACGGCAAACTCGGGCTGAATCTTGGCTACTACAACGAGACCTACGAGTCTGGTCGCCGCAACTTGATCAATACCAACCGCGTGACCGTCGATGTGAATGCAAACCTTCGAGGAGGCTACTCCAATCCTGACGTAGGTCGTCCTGCGGTTTATGGCGGCAACGACGGTCGCGACGCCGAAAACACGGTTGAGACCTTCCGCGCCACAGCTTTCTACAAGTTCAACCCCGGTGAAGCGCTGAAGAGCGATTTCCTTGGCAAAATCTTCGGAGAGCAAACCTTCACCGCCGTATACTCTGACCAAAGAAAGGAAGACTTCGGCGTAAACTTCAATCTGTACGCCTGGGATGCGGAAACCTACGGACAGGTCTTCAATGGTAGCACCCGCTATGCTGGCACTTGGGGCGTTCACTATCTCGGCGACGATCTAAGACAGTACTCTACCTTTGATTCCGTTCCCTACAGCGCGGTGCCTGGCATCACGGCAGTCCGCGATCCCGGCAGCGTCAACAACGTGCTTTCCTTCGACAATGCGGACACCAGAACCTGGCGTACGGCAAACTCGGGCATTCGCAACTACATCGATGACAGAGATAGGCTCTACACCGGTGGTAACCAGGGCTTCGATACTACCGAATCCCTCTCGCTCGTCTGGCAAGGCCGCCTGTTCAACGAAGCCCTTGTCCCCCTCTTCGGTTGGCGCGAAGACGATTACGAGCGTTGGGACAAGTCCAGCGCTCTTCCGCGCGACGATTACAACGTCGTTCTGCCTTTCAGCTCAGACTGGAATTATGACGGCATAGAACCGATTGTCGCCAAAGCGCAGCGCCGCACTTGGGGCTTGGTGCTTCACGCGGATCGCTTGCTTCAGAACTTCGGAGCCGAGATGCCCGGCGGTATAGAACTGAGCTTCTTCTACAACGATTCGAACAGCTTCCGCCCTGCCGAAGTCGGTGTTGATAATTTCGGCAACAAGCTTCCCTCGCCTTCCGGTGAAACTCAGGACTACGGCTTCCGCATCGGAGCCTTCGAGGGCAAGATGGAGCTCCGCGCTACTTGGTACGAAACTACTCAGAAGAACACCACCGTCAGTGATCCCTCGGGTATGCGATTCTGGTCCAAAGGCGCCGTCGTCAGAACGATCAGCGCTTTGGCCAAGGAAACCTGGGGATCCGGTCCGCATCGCAATCAGACCGCTCCCGAATGGCTCGTCAACGACTGGTTTCTTGGCGGCAACTATGACCAAAGCGTAGCCAATCAGCCAATACCTGAAGACTGGCGCGACCAGCTGGGTACGCTCGTGAACCAGCCGCTACGCATCCGCAGCGCCGCTGTGGAAGGGTCTCCTAACTATATCGCGGAAGGTACTATAAATCCCGATACAGGATCGCCCTACCTCTCGCCTTACCTCACCGATGAGGAGATTGAGTACCGCAAAGCATGGTTCGACGCTCGCAGCGACGAACAATGGTTCGGTCCGCTCGATCGCGACTGGGTCGCGGCCAAGGAATTCCAGAAGGTGCAGGACGACTGGCGTATTTGGGGAGAAAATACACCTGCTGGGCAACTGCTGACTAACGATCTCGTTTCCAAAGGCGTGGAAATCGAAATCACCGCCAATCCGAACGAAAGATGGCGCATGACCTTCAATGCTTCCCGCAACGAAGCCACCCGCACCAACATTCTGCCGGACTGGGCCGATTTCGTGGAAGCCAACAAGAGCCTCTGGTTTGATGGCTACAACAACAACCCGGGTGGCATCAGCGCTCTGAATTATTGGACCATCGACGGTTTTGCCGATATTCGTCACTGGACTGGCGAGCAGAACTACGGCTCCGCCCAGGAAACTTTCGGCGGTCGCATCATGCAGAACGTCTACGCTCCCTACTTGAACCTCATCTCCGGAGAGGGTCAGGGGGTTAACGAACTCCGCAAGTGGCGCTACAACTTCGTGACCAACTACCAGTTCGCCGAAGACGGTCCCTTGAAGAACATCAACGTAGGCGGAGCTGTTCGCTGGCAGGATAAGGCCGCCATCGGCTACTACCCGAAGTTCCAGGAGGAAGCCCAGATCTGGGTCACCGATGTAAGCCGTCCGATTTTCGGCCCAAGCGAAGCTAACTACGACGCCTGGATCGGCTACCAGACAAGATGGAAGGATAAGATCGACTACCGTGTTCAGCTAAACGTTCGCAACCTCTTCGCGGACGACGACATGATTCCAATCCTAGCCAATCCGGATGGCACAACTGCCCAGATACGTATCCCAGCTGAGACTACCTGGACGCTTTCCAACACCTTCAGTTTCTGAACGCAGAAGACAATTTGGTTCAAAACCGACAGCGAGCCTCCCGAAAAGGAGGCTCGCTTTTTTTTAAAGGTAGAGGGCGGCATCGCCGAGGCCGCCGTCAATCCATGATCCGCTTGGCGTCGTTCGCGCTACGGCAACACGCCTGTTCCCGCTGGAGTTCCGCCTTCAGGCGGTAATCAATCGCCCTACAAACCGGCTAAAGCCGGAACTCCAACTTGCTCGACCCCTTATCTTCTCCGCTTGCGTCGCATAAAAATTATAAATTATAAATTTGCTCCCATCCACGAAGCTCTCACCCCGATGAGTCGAATCAATCCCAAAACCTACGCCCTGCTGGCGATTTGCCTCATCGCGAAATCGACCATCTGTCTTTCACAAACGGATACGTCTTCAGTCGAACTCACAACCGCTGCCCAAATTCGCGCCCTTACTGCGGAAGAAGCTGCCCAACAGATTCCCATTCGGCTACGCGGCTGCTTCATGGCGAAAGAAGTCCTCTCCTTCGCCATGCAAGACGAGACCGACAGCCTATTCGTCTTCACCCACACGGATTTAACGCAAGACCTCGAACACGGTGATCTCATCGAAGTCATCGGCGTCACTAATCGAGGAGACTACGCTCCCTGCGCCACCGCCACTTCGGTTACGAAAATCGGCGAAATCGATCCTCCTGAGCCGATCCGGACAACCATTGACACTCTGTATACGGGCCAGATGGATGCTCAGTGGGTTGAAATCACAGGCATCGTTCGAAGCGTCGAAAGGCCTCGAGAAAACGACTCCACTCCGTCGACCGTATCCCCAGAACCCATACACGAAGTAGACTGGGGATCTCGTCTAAAATTGGCAGACGGCGATACGCAGCTAGTGGTAGAGCTTCGCGAAGAGCTAGAACCATTGAAATACGTCGACGCCAAAGTCCGTATCGTCGGCCACTGCTTTTATCTGCACAACGGAAACAGGCAGTTCGTTCGTCCTATCCTTCATGTACCCGAAAAGCTGTTACCGGAAATTATCCTGCCCCCTTCTCGCAGCGATTTCGGAGACAATCCGATTCCCATTGCAAGCCTCTTCACGTTCGATCCATTCGGGAGCGATGCTGGACATCGCGTCCAGGTGCGCGGCGTTGTCACCCACCACCGACCGGGTCTTGCCGTCTGGCTGAGGGATGGCGAGCAAAGCCTTCGTATCGAGAGCCCGCAAACCCTGGAGCTGCGACCTGGCGACCTGGTCGACGTGCTCGGGTTTCCGGATCTGGGCACCTACAGTCCTATGCTTAGCGATTCGGTATTCAGAAAAATTGGACAAAAAGAGGCACCTGATCCTGTCCAGCTCGACTCGATTTGGGAAATTTCTCGTCACGATTCGAACCTCGTAACCTTTGAGGCGCGCCTCTCCGAGATCCAACACTACCCAGACAAGGTCGAGCTTCTCCTTCAGGGGCTTGACACGACTATCAAAGGTACGCTCCTGAACGGCCATAACGGATTCCGCAAGTTGAAATGGGAGCCTGGCAGCAAAGTGATCATTTCGGGTATCGCCGCCGTCGGCGAAGGCGAGGAGCTGCCCCTTAATGGCCTTTGGTGGCCGCAATCCCTACATCTTCTGCTACGTTCGCCCAGCGATCTTGTGGTCCTTGAAGACGCTCCCTGGTTGACTGCGGAACGCATTTCCTGGCTTCTCGCCACCGTCCTGCTGGTAGCGATCGCGACCATTGCCACTATCGTGCTCGCCTCGCGTCATCGCCTCAAAGAACAGGAGCAGCGACGCGCCATGGCGGAATCGGAATTCTCCGCCATTTTAAACGAGCGCAACAGAGTCGCCCGCGAGATACATGACACCTTGTCTCAAAACATCGGCGCCATCTCGGTACAGCTCGAAATCGTCAGAACCCAAGCCAACGGGCTCGACGAGACGCTCAGAAGCCATCTCGGCACCGCTCACACGCTCGCCCGCAACGCGCTGGCCGACGCCCGCGATTCCATTTGGAATATGCGCTCCCAAGTGCTGGAAAAATACGACCTAAAAGAAGCGATCGAACGCATTCTTCATCAAATGACCGACGATACCGGAATTTCCGCTTCGGTCGAAACGATTGGCGAACCACGCAGACTCTCGCCAGTGGTCGAAAACAACCTCCTCCGCATTGGACAGGAAGCCATCACCAACGCCTGCAAACACGCTAATCCCAAACAAATCGAAGTCAGGATATTCTACGCTCGGCGGCGTATCGAATTGCAGATCAAGGATGACGGCATCGGTTTCGATACGGAATCCGTTCCAGCCTTCGAGAATCGAAACTTCGGGCTGGTCGGCATTCGCGAGCGAGTCGAACTCCTGGGCGGCGACGTTGAGATAAAGAGTCGTCTTGGCCGCGGAACGCTCATCAATGCGACGGTGAGCATCTGACTTAAATATTCCCTCTAACGAGTGAAGCCCTGCAGACCGAATTCATGATAGACTAGGAGATGAATCGAAGCTGCCGTATCCTATTTTCTATTCGCGATGATCTCCGAAAATGATTTCAATTCGCCTAACCTAGGCATGCCGGATACCCATTCCTCGATACGCGTCATGATCGTCGACGACCATCCTTCAATGAGGATGGGGTTGGCCGCCCTTATCGATAGCCAGCCTGGCATGACCGTCATCGCCGAGGCTTCTGACGGCGAAGAGGCGATCGAAGTCTACGACGATACGCAGCCGGACATCGCTCTGATGGACCTACGCATGCCCGGCATAGGCGGCGTGGAAGCCATTCTCTCCATACGCAAAAGCTACCCGGAAGCCAAAGTCATCGTCCTATCGACCTACGATTGGGACGAGGATATTCACCGAGCAATCCAGTCGGGAGCCGCTTCTTACTTGCTCAAGGACATGCCAATCGAAGAGATCGCCGAAACGGTCAAGATCGTCCACGAAGGAGACGCCTCCCTGCCCCGCTCTGTGGCCAAGCGACTGGAGGAGCGATCCCAGCGCGAGCAACTCACCGAACGCGAACGCGACGTTCTCGAATCGCTCATAAAAGGCCGCAGCAACAAGGAAATCGCTTCCAGCCTCTTCATCTCCGAAGAAACAGTGAAGTCCCACCTCAAGACTCTCTTTCACAAACTGCACGTCCGCGACCGCACCGAAGCCGCTATCATGGCCATCCGTCATGGGATTGTGCATCTGGATTAGCCAAGAAGTAGGCCGGCTAAAAGCGGAACTCGAACAGGCTTCTCGAAAACAACGTCTACTCCAAGACTCCCTTGATCCGATAGAACCAATTATCGCCATTCGCTCGCCGAATCCTTAGCTCGTCTAGACTTTCTCCAATAGCCGATTGAATCAATTCCAGCTGACCAGAACCAAGCGTCCAGTCGTTTCCCTGGTGGATCAATTCGGCTACCTGCCAAGCCTTCAAGTCATTCGAATATTCGACAGAAATTCTCACGTCACTCGCCTTTTGGTCGAGGCGAATAACGTAAGTCGCGTCATCCATTGCGAAAACTTCGGAGTCCTCTCCAGCAACGGGATTAACCCCCGCCGCATATTCCAACAAGTTCGCAATTCCGTCCGAATCCGGATCTTCGCCCGCCAGACGAAGCGACTCGCTCACGCTGGACAGGTTCTCTTCTACCCAATCCTCCCATCCTCCTGTATCCACGACTAAACTACTCAAAGACCGAGCTGGCAATAGCAGCGAATCGCTCGCATCAACCGTTCCCTGAAAACGCAAGTCGCGTTCCCGATCCGATAAGTACCATTGACTATCCTGAAAGGAAATCCCGCCTACTCCCGTCTCGGCCAGACGAATCGCTTTAGATTCGTACGAGTTGTTCTGCAAAACGACCACTACGCGGTCCTCTTCTGGCGAAAGGTAGGCTGATCCTAAAATGCCGTCGTAACCGTTCGCATCCAGTAAATTGATACGCTTGTAGCCTGGTCGTACAAAACGGCTGTAGTTCCCAAGCATCCAAAGCGTCTTTTCTGGACGATGCGTTCCTCCCGATGTCAGGTCAGTCCCGAAGTTCGGCTGGAGTGTCATCAACAGAAAGCGATTCTTATGCCCAAACCGATCCTGCTCCGCGCTCGTCCAAAACGCCCAGGAAATCGCATTGGCCACAGTCAGATCGGCATGGATGACTTTCGCCATGAACAGGGCGATATCCGTATCGTTCTCCGGCTTGTCCTCCGTCACGTTTTCCAGACCCAGGAGACTGTATTCGGTCTGTCGCAAAGGGATGTTCCAACGATCCAGCTCGTCAGCCATCCGGTCGCGGACGTCGACGATCTGCTGGTTCGTGTACACGGTCCAATAGGAGTGAGCTGAAAAGCTAGGATCCAGTGTACCCAGATTCCCGATATAGGTGCCTCTTTGCGGATCGAAGTAGCTTTCGATATGACCAACCGATGCTCGGCCTCCGGGATAGGTGTAGTCGTACTGACCGCTCTCGTCCACGGTTTGCTTGGCAGTGACGCCGTTCGCCAGCAGAGCCGTATCCAATTCCCGCGCCAGACGGGCGATTTCGCTTGTCTCCCAGTGAGAGCCTTCCTGGGAATCGGAGCTCCAGGCATACTGCGGCTCATTCACCGGACTGATGAAATCGAAGGGCTTCCCCTCGTCCTGAAAATGCTTCAGCACCGTCGCCAAAAAAATCGCGAACTCATCGTAGTGTTCGTCCTTCAAGTTGGTCGCCCCTCCAGTTCCGTGAGCAAGTCCGTTTTTCGTATAGTAGACCGGAGCGCTGTTGGAAAAGGCGGTAAAGCTCGACACGCCGTATTCGCGCGCTTTGCCCAGGAACCACTGCTGGCCAAGCTGCTTGTTCCAATCGTAGGTTCCATCCTCCTGCAAAAAGCATTCCGCCCTACGCGTCACGTTCACAATATCGCTCGCTTCCCCTTGCTCCGCGCTGCCGGCCCCAATATTAAAGCGCCAACCGGAGAGTCCTATCCCCTCCGGATTCCCCAACTCATCTGTATCCAAACTAAACAGACGTTTTGCCATTAGCTCCTTCTCGCTATCGGACCAGTGCTTTCCCACAAAGTCCAGATTCCAGGCATCGGAAGCTCCAAAGCTCTCGATCGATTGATACGCAGTCGACGGATCAAGCAGCAACTCTACCGGTGTCACCGCCTTCAAGCTAGCGAAGTTTCCCGCAAAGTAAGACCTATTGTATTGATGGTTCCCCAACGCATTCTCGGGAATCGAAAAGCCGCCCGCAGCCGATTTCCAAACGGGAACCACACTGCTTACCGAAGCGACCCAATCCGCTCCAAAAGTAGATTCACGTACGTTAGGAATACTGTTGATAAAAGGATCGCCGCCCGAGAAAACCTCTGCTGCGATGACATAGGTTTCATTCGCTACCAGCGATACAGCCGTATCCAATTCTACCCAACGACAATTATATTCCAGACGAGTTGCATTCCCTGCAGGGATAGTCGCTTCCGCGATCACCGCGCCCGAACTACCCTCGAAAATCGCGACGCGATGCGGTTCGGACAAGCCGTCCGCTCCTTCGTCGTAGAAACCCAAGTGCGTCACTTCCATGGTAGACGCCGCAACAAAACGAGATCCAACAATCTCGTTCGTATTCTCGCGATCCTCCCCGGGATTGTATCTCATGAAGGGATTCAAGACGGACGTATCCGCACATAGGTTACAGATCAGAGACGCAAGCGCTCCGAGCAAAAGCCAGAACCTTCGTCCTCGCCAAAAGATTCCGAGAGACCGACCACATGATGCGAATGCCCTCACCTTAAGCTCTTCCCTTCGAGTTCTAGCGAACCGGTCGAATCAGAAAGCGATACGCGTAGTCCTTGGGAGGTATCTGGTAATCCTCCAACGGCTTGTGTCCCCAACTGTTGTCACCTCCCACGCCCATTTGAGCGTAGTCGATATTCACGTTCACTAGATCGCGTTTCTCGATATCGCTCCGATGGCGATGCCGTTTTTCGTCTCCTTCGTCAAAATCGTTGTTGTATTGGTGATGGGCGCTGAATCCAAGCAAATCGCTCACTGCCTCGAACGCCAAACCATAGCCATTCTTGTCCTGGAAAGAAACCCAGCGCGTATCGGTCTTGTATCCATTTTCCTGGGGTCGTTCGTATGCGAAATAAAGATCCTCCACCTTCGCAGCGTATTTGCCCACAAAGGCGGCGGTATTGCGATCCTGATAATTCTCGAATGGGCCCCGTCCGTACCATTCAACCTTGTTGAGTGAGTCCCGCAAAACGAGGTTGGCTCCAAAGCGCGGCAAGGGCGGCAGATCCGACGAGACTCCTTTCAAAGACAGCCGCACCTCGATCTCGCCGAGCCCATTGATGGTATACGAAACGATTGCATTCGCGGAAACTGAAGGAAGCTCGTAGGTAGCCGTAGCCAAAATACGATTACGCTTTTCAGAAACATCGAATCCCTTGAGTCTTTGTTTCTCCGACGCTTTCTTCCAAGCTTTCCACTCTTTTTGCATCGAGAAACCGAAATCGTTATCGGTGGGGGCTCTCCAGAAGTTCGGCTTCAGGCCCTCTTTCAGAAGCTCTCGCCCATCGAGAACATAGCTCTCCAAACTTCCTGTGGAAGAGCTGAAGATCGCCGAAAACCCGTCCCCCGAAACGACAACTCGCTCGCCGTTTTTGGCGACTTCCAATTCATCCGTAGATTCCGAGTTTAAAGTCGCGAACGCGTAGTCTGAAAGCGCGAACTGTTCCGCGGCCACTAGGTGGCCTGCCTCCAGCAATGCTTGATCTTCCTTCAATCCGGCCCTTATTGTCACCAGCAGTTCACCTGCCATCGAATCCATTGATGGCAGAGGCAGGGTCACCGTTTCGCTCTCTCCGGCCGGCGTATCCAAATCTTCCAGCACGCCTGATGCGACGGCCAATCCATTTCTGGTCAACGTCCAAGAGAACTCGAATTTCGAAAGATTGATAAACCCGTATCCATTATATACTTCTAGACTGCCTTTGCTTGCATCTAAATTTCGGAACTTCACATACTGATACACCTTCTTCACTTCGTAGAGCGATGGGTGCGGCGTGCGATCCGCATTCACCAGGCCGTTGAGGCAAAAGTTGTAGTCGTGCTGGACGTCGCGGGCTCCGAAATCCCCGCCGTAGGCCCAGTACTCGCGGCCGTTTTCATCGGTGGTCAGCAAACCCTGATCGACCCAGTCCCATATGAAGCCGCCCTGAAAGCTCCGGTGCTTTGGATCTTCGATGAAGTCCCAATAATCCTGCAGATTGCCCACGCTGTTGCCCATAGCGTGCGAATATTCGCACATGATGAATGGTTTCGGAGCTCCCATATCCTGATATTGCTCCATGTGATGTAGACGCGCATACATTGGAACCACCAGATCCGAATTGTCGTAGAACAAGGCTCCCTCGTACTGCACTGGGCGGGTGTCTTGCACCGACTTAAGGTAATCGTAGGTCGCGAATAGATTCTCGCCGTTGCCAGCTTCGTTGCCCAAAGACCAAATAATGATCGACGGATGGTTTTTCGAACGTTCGTACATCCGCTTTGTTCGATCAAGGTGGGCCTCCTTCCATTCCGACCGATAAGCGGGATGCGGCTCTTTGTCGAAGGGGGCTTGATTCGTCGTTCCCATACCGTGGGACTCGATGTTCGCTTCATCGATCACGTAAAAGCCGTACTCATCCGCCAGCTCGTAAAAGAAAGGCGGCTTCGGATAATGGCTGCAACGGATGGCGTTGATGTTGTGTTCCTTCATCAAACGCATATCCAGCTCGTACAGCTCCGGCGTCACCACATGGCCAGTCACTTCATGATGATCATGGAGATTCACCCCTTTCAAATAAACGGCCACACCATTGACCAGTAGCTGCGCATCCGCAATTTCAATACGCCTAAAGCCGACTTTCAGGCGAGTCGATTCCAGTTCGCGACTTTCGCTGTCTACCGTGATCAGCAGGGTGTAGAGTTCCGGCGTTTCCGCCGTCCACTTCCGAACGTTTTCGATCTTCGACTCGAAGACTACTTGCGACGCTCCCTTGACAGCTGTCTTCTCCTCAAATCGAGCCACCTCCTGCTCGCCATCCAACAATCTCGCGCTTACTAAAGCTTTCGCTCTACCCGTTTTCGCGTTTTCCAGATCGAGCGTCAGCTTGAAGAGCCCGTCTTTGTATTCATCATCCAAATTCGCTTCGACTTCGATATCGGCTAGGGTGACCGGGTTGGTCGCGTACAGCCACACGTCCCGCTCGATGCCGCTCAAACGCCAGAAGTCTTGATCCTCCATGTAGCTCGCGTCCGACCAGCGATATACTTCCAAGGCCAGTGTGTTCTCTCCTTCGATCAAGTAATCCGTCACGTTAAACTCGGCTTCCGTCTTGCTGCCTTCGCTGTATCCAACTTTCTCTCCATTCAGCCAAAGATACATCGCCGAACGTACCGCTCCAAACTGCAAGTAGACCTGCTTCCCTTTCCAAGATTCAGGGACCTCAAAGGTGCAGCGATAACTTCCCACTGGATTCCAGGAATGATCAATAAAAGGGGGATTCTTCGGGAAGGGATAAACGAGATTGGTATAGATCGGCAAACCGTAGCCTTGCAGCTCCCAGTTCGACGGCACTGGAATCTCATTCCAGTTCGTATCGTTAAAATCACTACGGAAAAAATTCTTTGGCCGATCCGCCGGCTTACGAACCCAGTTGAATTTCCACATGCCGTTAAGCGACTTGTAGAAAGCGGAGTCCTCACGATTGTTCTTCAGGGCCAGTTCTTCGCTTTGAAAACGCGTGAAATTCGCCCGAGCAGGCTCGCGATTGATCTGAAAGACCTCTGGATTCTCCCACTCGGGAACTCCATTTGCCAAGGTGTTCGTGGAGAGGGCCAAGGCGACGGCCGACCAAAAAACACCGAGACTGCATTTCGAGAAAAAGAGAGGGTGGTTAGATAAAAACGAGTTCATTGGAGAAACAAGTGATTGATAGGCTTAACCGCGCCTCAATCCCTTGGTCGCTGCGCGAGAATCGCTCTTAATTTATCAAAAAAGAACTACCGCATTCTTCACTCATTTGGGGGATTCTGTGCCCGCGCCATGTCCCGTATAATTGAGCAACTCGAAACGGAATGCATGAACTAGGCCCCTTATGAGAAAATCTCTTTTCAATTCCCTCGTCGCCATTCTTCTCGCCACTTCCACTAGCCTAGCCGCGGAAGCGGAAAAGCCGAACCTGCTCCTCATCTACATCGACGATCTCGGCTGGAACGATCTTTCCTGCTATGGCAATGAATTCAACGAGACCCCGCATATAGATCGTCTCGCCGCGGAAGGCATGCGCTTTACCCAGGCCTATTCGGCCTCTCATATCTGCTCACCAGCAAGGGCAAGTCTCATGACCGGCAAAACTCCTGCTCGGCTCCACATCACCGACTGGATTCCCGGCCATAACTTCAGCAGCGAAAAGCTCCGCATACCTGACTGGCAGCAGTCTCTGCCCTTTGACGAAATCACCATCGGTGAGATCCTCCAAAAAGCTGGCTACGCCACTGCATGGATCGGCAAATGGCACCTCTCCGGTCTCCCGGAGGCGGAAATCAATCGACCCAATCGAGATCCCGAGATCAGCAACGCGCCCCGCTACCACGGATTCGACGTAGGTGGACAGAATTGGCGACTGAATGGGGAAGAAAATCAAGCTGATCCTAAGGGGGTCATGGCCCTGACCAGGGAAGCCATCTCCTTCATCGAAACCACTGGAGATCAGCCTTGGTTCATCGGACTCTCACACTACTCGGTACACACGCCGATCCACTCCAAAGACGCCGTAAAAGCCCGCTATGAGAACAAGGACGTCGCCCCGGAACGACAAACGCCCACCCCCAACTACGCTGCCATGCTCGAAGCTCTCGATCAAAGCGTTGACTATCTCATGGACGAACTCGAAAAGCGGTCGCTCGACGAAAAAACCCTGGTTCTTTTCTACTCCGACAATGGCGGACTGGATCGAGGGGACGGAACTCCTACCATCAACGCTCCTCTCCGTGAAAGCAAAGGCACTCTGTACGAAGGCGGCACTCGCGTTCCTTTGATTGTCCGCTGGCCTGGTAAAATCCCTAGAGACGAAGTATCCAAGGAACGAATATCCAGCTACGATTTTCTGCCCACTTTAGCGGAAGCGGCCGGGATTCAATCGCTTCCGGAAAATCTCGACGGCATCAGCTTCCTCGCCAATCTGCTCCAGGGAAAACCGCTTCCCGAACGTCCCCACTACTGGCACTACCCGCACTATCATCAAGGCATGCCAGGCAGCAGCGTGCTCGATGGCGATTACAAGCTCATCGAATTCTTCCACGACAACCGGATCGAACTCTACAATCTGAAAGAAGATCTCGGCGAACGTAACAATCTGGTCGAAAAAGAGCCCGCCAAAGCCCTTGAACTTCTACAAAAGCTAAACGCCTGGCGCTACTCCGTAGGAGCTCAATTCATGTCGCCAAATCCCGACTATGATCCCAGGAAAGCGAAGCGAGAGTAGCTAACTCATCGAATAAAACGGCTTTGGTTTCATCTCAAAGCGCCAAACCAACTAGATCCTTAATGGATTCAAAAAAAACGTTGGCCTCTCCAATTCCGACTCGTTAAATCACTACTTACTCCTCCGGCTTCCAAGGGTTCTTGGGCTGGAGAAACTTCGCGTCTACGTCCTTGTACCAGGCATGCAGCTTTGAGCGCATCGTATCCACTTTTTCCGGATGAGCCTTTGCTAAATCATTCAGCTCGCCGATGTCCTCGGCCAGATTATACAGATGGGTTCTGCCATCTTCGTAGCGTTCGATGAGCTTCCAATCGCCCATACGAATCGCTCCTGATGGAATGCCACCCTGGTTGCTGTAGTGCGGATAGTGCCAGTAGAGGGCCTCGCGGTCGATCGTCCCCTGATCAGACAGAAGGGGAACCAAAGACTGGCCATCAATGGAATGATCAATCTTCACATTAGCTATTTCTAGCAGCGTAGGGAAAAAATCGATACTGCATACCGGCGTCGCGTTCAAACTGCCCTCCTTCGTCACGCCCGGCCACCGAATGAAGAATGGCTCGCGAATGCCTCCTTCATAGGTCCAACCCTTTCCGCCGCGCAAGGGCAAGTTGGAGGTGGGATGTCCTTCGCTGGTAGACAAGCCGCCATTGTCGGAAGTGAAGCATACTATCGTCTCATCCTCGATGCCCAACTCCTCGAGCTTAGCCAGGACACGACCCACATTCCTGTCCATCGCTTCCATCATAGCAGCGTAGACCGCATGATTCTGCAGGATCCTCACTTTCCGAGGCCCCGTATTGCGGTAAACTCTATAATTCGGATTGCTAGCATTTGGATTGGCAATCCCGCTCTTAGGCCAGACCTGCTCCTCCTCGGAAAACGCTTCCTGGTCGGCTATGCCAAGCCGCTTTGCTTTCTCCTTGTATTTATTAACTAGATACTCAGGAGCCATCAACGGGGTGTGAACTGAATAGAAGGAAAGGTAGGCGAAGAAGGGGCCATCCTGGTTCGCTTCGATGAAGGCTATCGTTTCATCTGTCAGGCGATCCGGCAAATGCTCTCCTTCTGGCCCATCCTCCAGCCGAGGATTTCCGTAAGGGGAGAAATACTGTCCCCCATTCCAAGGACCTCCATGCTTCCAGCCACCTTTATTGATGTCGAATCCATGATTCTCTGGCCAATGCTCCTCCTCTGGCCCTAGATGCCACTTTCCGGCAAAGAACGTTCGGTAGTCCGCCGTTTTCAGGGCTTCCGCGATCGTGATCTCTTCCAGCGGCATGAATTCCGCCAGTGGAGCAGGTCGAAATAAGCCTTCTCGCTTTCCCGGAAAGAAGTTCGTGGCGTCTACACGACTTGGATACTTGCCCGTCATGACGCTGTAGCGAGTAGGACTGCAGACCGGGTTAGCGGCATAGCCATCGGTAAATCGCATACCGCTAGCCGCCAGACCATCGATATGCGGCGTTTCGTAGAACGTATCCGGATTATTGGCGCCGACATCCATGTACCCCAGATCGTCAACCAGGATAAATAGAATATTGGGCCGCTCGGCAGAATCCGCAGCAAGAGCTAAACTCAAAGCGGCCAGCAGCAAAGCTATTCCATCAAAGCGCTTCTTCATCTACGGATAACGGTTTCGAAAGAAGTGAACATTCAATCACTAGTCATTCAACCTTCCGTTTTGTTTGGGAAAACGGATACACATTCTAAGAAATTAGTACTGGATTTAGTTCTATCCCGTTAGCTGGTTCAAAGATTCTCGGGAACTCCGTAAACGTAACTCATAGGCTGATACGGCAGACCATCCGAGGGTCGGTGAATAGCGATGCCATTGGTTTTCGCTCCCGAAAAATCGCCGCCAGTAAAATCTCCGCTGGTGAGCTCGGCTTCTTCCAGATTGGCTCGCTGGAATTTGATGTTCTTGTAGCGCTCCGCCCAGTCTTTGAGATTATTTTCCAATCCGAAGCCCGCCTGAGTGGCATTGCCCACGCCGAAATAGGACGAGCTGAGGTCGGCTCGAGAGAAATCCGCGCCGACGAGATTGCTGTTCACGAAACCAGAGTTCCTGAGATCGGCTCCAACGAACTTCGCTCCCTCGAGATTGAGCATGTTGAGGGAGGTTCCTCCATATTGATACACATCTCCCGTGGTTCCCCAGGGATTGGCGCCGAATACGCAATCCGTGAAGTCAACCGGTCCTAACCAAGTTCCCGGCGTGGCGGAAAAACGAAATAGATTGGCGCCACGAATCTTAGCGGAAGCGAAATCAGATCTGCCATCTTCGGTCTTCGCCCCAACATGCCAGATCTGTCCCCAGGCCATGTTGCTTTCCGAAAAATCGGACCCCTTCCAAATGGTATCCCACGTCGCGTAAAAACCGCCTACGTTACTGTTCTTTGCGTCAACATCGGTAAGGTTAGCCCGAGCGAATGACACTTCATCAAGAAGAGCGCCTTTTAGATTGGCTCCGGTCAGATCCGCGTCGTCGAAGTCGATGTAGGCGGAATTTCCTCCCAACCCAATGTCTTTAATATGTTGGGCGGAGGTAGAAGCGCGCGCCTGAGCGAGGCGCGAGGGTGAGATGTAGCTTAGGCGAGCGTTTTCGAAAGTCGCTCCGGCGAGGTTGGCGCCTTCGAAGTTCAGTTTCGAGCTGGTTCCCCAATTGGATCGACCGGTGTAGCTGAAGTCGGCCTTCGGCAAATCAGCTTTAACGAAGGAATTGTCAGCCAGAGCGGCTCCATGAAAGCTCGCCGAAGCGAGCTTGGCCTCATTGAAGTTGCATTGGAAAAGGCGGGCGAATGCGAAGGAAGCGCCTTCCAAATTGGCTAGCGAAAAGTTGCACCTGCCAAGCTGGGCGTAATTGAAAACCGCTCCGGCCAAGTTGGCACCCGTGAAATCGATGTTATCGATCCGTAGTCGTTCGAAGGATACTTTGCGCAGATCGGCGCCGCCCCAACTGGTCTTGGTTCCGTTCACCATACCTTCGGTGAGATCGCTTTTCTTGCCGGACTTCAAACGAGGCTTGCTCGAGCCTTCTGGCAGGTTGGGCAGCAAGATGGGATTGCCTTTCTTAACGCCGCTTAGCTTGGCTCCAGCGGTATGGGCATGCTCCCAATTGTTGTTGTGAAACTTGGCTCCACTGAGATCCGCTGCGGCAAAGTTGGCTCGCATCAGCTTGGCGTTGGTGAGATCGGCTCCTTCGAAGTTGCTGCCCACGAAATTTCCGCCCTCGAGGTCCGCATTTACCAAGCTGGCATCGGAGAAATTGCAGAACCGGAAATTGCGGAAATTGAAATTCACATTGTTAAGCTTCGCTCCGGAAAAGTCGGCTCCATCGGTCATAGACATGTCATGATCGAAGGGTTTGTACTGAGTTCCCAACTTCCATTGGGCAGCGATTTGCATGCCGGTCAGGTCAGCTTTTTTGAATACAGCTTCGCGGATATCGGCTCCGTTAAGAACCACTCCCGTTAGGTCCGCTCCTTCGAAATTAACCCCTCTCAGACGGGCTTTGTTGAACGCGGAGTTAGGAAGCACTGAATCTTCGAAAGTCGCTCCCTCCAGTTTAGCCTGACCCAGGTTGAAGGCTTTGGCATCGCGATTGCCGGAAAATTTGATCTCCGAGAAATCCGCTCCCTCCAGGTCGGCCTTCTGCAGATTCACTACCATCTTGAATCGTTCCACTCCCACGAGTGTCGCGCCACTGAAGTCGGCTCCCTTGGCGGAGACGCCTGCCATGTTCACGTTGTTGAAGGTCGCTCCGCGAAAATCAGCCCCGTCCAAGATCGAAGATGGCGTGTTGCCAATTCCGTGAAAGGTCCAGCCATCAATGTTGGCTCCCCTAAAGTCGGCGTCTGTCAAATCGATCATGCGCAAATCCAAGCCCTTTACTTTGATCTTGGAGAAATCGGCTCCCTTGGTGTGATCGCCTAGCTTTCGGAAGGCTTGCTTCAGCTCGCGTGGCACCTCTGCCTCGCCAAGGTCCCGCAGCTGTTTCAGAATGTTTTTAACCTGTTTGTCCGGACTAGCCGCCTCGTTTTGCTTGGCCAGCTCCGCTGCCTGTTGAGCTTGCAAGGCTGCGGCTTCCTTGTTTGCCGCTTCACGTTCCTTCTCAAGCTTCTCCAAGTATTCCTTTTCCATTTCGGCGGCTTGCTCGAGAGCTCGCTCGGCTGCATCTTCCGCCGAGTTCACCGCATAGTTGGCTCCAGTCCCGATTAAGGAACCGCCCAGTATGAATAAAGCGAAGACACCGGTAACCGCCCAAATGACCACCCCATGAGTCGTCTCTTTCGTTTTGAAACGTTCGGTCGCCGCTGGAATCAGCAAGTAGGCGAATAGGGCCAGACCGGCAATGGTTAAGAGGCCCTGGAGGAAAAGCGGCAGAAAAACGAAGAGCGGGAATTTGGCTATCAAACCCGTCCAGGACAGCATCATCACCAGCTTCGCTACCTCCAGGAAATTATCTTCTCCCTTCCCGATGAACTTAACGATTAGCCATACTACCAAGCTAGTGATGGCCAAAGCGATCACCGCTCCGAAAAGACCCATCGGAATAGCGAAAAACACGCCGACGATATTCAACTGGAACAGCATTCCCACTAAACCGAAAGCGAGGCCGTAGACGACTGTGCACAGATAGAAACCTAATGCGTGGTTGAGGTCGCGGTCCTTTCCTTCAGCAAAGAATTCGCTCGACCCTTTGACCATTGCCATAATGGTATCGAGGAGCGTCTTCGGCTCTTTTAGGTATTTGAGAAAAGACGCTAGAGCTTCATTGAAATTGAAGATCTCGTTTCCTGAAGTTTCTTGATCAGAGTTTGACTCTGGAGGGGTTTCGTTGGCTTGGTTCGGGTTTTCTGAATCTGACATGAGGGCGTTGGTTGGGGGGCTGGAGGGATGACAATAAAATTACACGATTTTTAAATATGCTCTCCGCCATGTTGCAAGCTTAGTCGCATGAGCAGTCCTTTATACTAGCCTAAGTGGGGTCGCGGGTCTTGTCTGCCATTCATTCGCGATAAGCCGCCTGGACTGTATCCAAATGAATTTCCTCGATTAATGAAGCGCGCGGCTATCTATTCTCGCCTGTTGCGATTGAGATCCGAAAACTTCAAGGAAACGAGCCGGGTACGCGAATCGAAGATTTGGCGACAATCCGAGAAATTCGAACCTAACGAGAGGCTCTAAACAACGTGTGGGAATTGTTGCAAAACTGGTATGAGCAGAATCAGGTCCTCTTCGCTTGGGGAGTCGGAATTAGCGTATTCACGTTTATCGGCTCGCTCATTGCCGTACCCATTGTGGTGATACGCATGCCAGACGATTATTTTCTGCGCAGCGCCGAGTTCAATTGGTCTTTGACCCCGTTGAGGCTTCTGCGCCGCCTGCTCAAGAACGCGCTGGGAGCTGCGTTGTTGCTGATGGGCATCGCCATGCTTTTTCTTCCGGGTCAAGGACTAATCACTATTCTACTAGGACTCAGTTTGATCGATTTCCCTGGCAAACGTGATTTACAGCTACGTCTGCTCCGAATAGAGAGCGTCCGTCAATCTGTCGATTGGATGCGCCAGAAAGCTGATCGTCCTGCGATACGATTGCCCGATTGATCGGGAGGCATGCCTGCTTTGGATTTGCCTCTTTGCATTTGCTTGGCTGACTCAAAGACAAAATGAAGTATCGAATTCCCTTTCTTGTTTGGAGTGTCTTATTTGTTCTCGGTTTTTGGGGAGGCTTGAGCTCTCACTTAGAAGCTTCCGAGAAGCGGATGCTGATTGTCGATCCGGCCAATCCGCGCTGGCTTCGATGGTCGGACGGCTCGCCTTTTTTCATGTGTGGTCCAGGGGATCCGGAGAGCTTTCTTTTTCGAGGGGAACGGAGAGCGGATGGAACACGAGATGGAGATCAGCTGGAGCTGCTGCAGAAAGTAGCGCGAACTGGGGCTGGCTGCATTTGGTGGGTTGGCCTGCGCAGCCACGGAGGAGATGGTGGTCCGCTTGAGAATATGTTCATTGATGGCGACCCGGACCAGGGATTGGATCACGACATTCTAGACCAATGGGAAGGCTGGCTTGCGGAGGCAGAACGACTCGGAGTGGTGGTGTTCTTTTTCTTCTATGACGATCAGGTCAGGATTGAGGTTGGCCCAGACAACCTTGGTTGGCTGATGGACGCCAATGACAATCTCCATCCACAGGAAGCGGCCATGATCAATGAAGTCGTTGATCGCTTCTCGAAGTATGGCAATCTGGTCTGGGGAGCGATGGAAGTAGCCGACAAGCGGGGCAAACGCTTCGTTCCCCATCTGAAAGCGGTCTCGAAACATATTCGGCGTCGAGATCCAAAACCGCATCCCATCGCCATGAGCGTCGGTTTTCTCGGCGATAGTTTTGCCGACTACGCCAATGATCCGAACATCGATATCTACTCGATCATGAAGCTGGAACGGCTAAGCGCAGACGAAATCAATCAGCGTGGCTTGGGCTATTTCGCCGCGGCGGAAGATCGCTACGTGTGCAGTTTTTCCGAAACGCACGGCTACGGAAAAGGCGATGTCGCCCGCCAGAAGAACTGGGCCACCGCCATGTCCGGTTGCTACGTTATGGTCCACGGACATCACGTTTACAATAACTCGGAGCAGGATCTGATCGACTGTAGTCGCGTATCCAAATTCTTCGAGCAAACGGATTTCTACAACATGGCTCCCGATAATCGCCTCAGTCGCCTGGAGACGAAATACGTAATGGCCGATCCCGGCAGGAGCTACATCCTCTACTCTCGAGAATCATCCGAAGGGGGTCGTTTGGGTCTCCTGGACGCGCCCTCGGGGAAGTACAGCCTAAAATGGCTCGATTGCATCACCGGCGAATATCAAGAGGAAACGGTTGAAGTCGAAGCCGGTGGACAAAACGGAATCGTATTCAAAAAACCAGACGGCATCGGCCCTGAAGTCGCCGTTTATGCGGTGCGGATGGGATCTGAAGGAAGAAAGTAGAAAATTTTAAAAGCAAACACGTCGCTTGGCGCCTTCAAAGGCAAGTGTACTAAATAAACTACTTCGCCTTGCCCAAGGTGATTTCGATGTTCAGGTCGGCGTTTAGCTCGAATGAGCATTGCTTGAAGGAGGGAGGGCCGAATCGACCTTTAGCGTTGTTCGACATGCCTACGGGTTCGCTCGGTATGCCAAGAAACCCTGTATCCAGTTCGCCATCACTATCCAGATCATGGATCACGCTGACCGCGTAGACTTTCGGAGAAAGATTTTGCAGAATGAAGACGAGCTTACCGCTTTTATCGACTTGCTTCGTCTGACTCGCGATGGGTTGTTTAAGAAAATTCTCCTCGCTATCGAAAAGCGACAGAATCGCTTTTCCTCCACCCGAGCGAGGCAGGATGCAGGTCACCGTGAGGTCGTGAGTGTTCTTCGCTTCCGCAAAGCTGAGCACAACGAAAGATACCGAAGTGATGGCGACGAAAAGCGTTCTACCGATCATCGGAGAGCTTCTCCTTTATTTCGACGAGGCAGAGATAGGTTTTATAGCGAAGAATCAAACTCTCGAATATAAGCCGCGTCACCAGCGGACCGAATAGCAGGGCCATTATCCAAGCCCAGTTATCATGGGCAAACAGCCACCAGCTTCCGTACAATGAACCTGCGACACCCGACCAGAAAAGAAACTGAAGGGCAATGGGTGTAATGAAGCGATTAAACAATAGATATTCTTTCATAGGGGTCACTGATTTCGATTTCCGCTCACCATAAATCGATAAGCCCTTAACATAAGAAAAAAATGACGAACGACAAAAGAAGACGGAACGGCTAGTTTCGGCTTGTTTTCCTTTTTCCAATTTCCAATGAACAACGGATATGGATCCCGTTTCTCAGGGCGTTCTGGGAGCGACGGCAGCAATGGCCGCCGCCCCGAAAGACAAAGTCCGGATGGCTACCCTCATCGGCTGGGGAGCAGGTATGCTTGCGGACGCGGACGTGCTTATCCGGTCGGCTGAAGATCCATTGCTCACGATTACGTTTCACAGGCATTTTTCGCATTCGCTGATCTTCATCCCCATCGGGGCTTTAATCGCCGCCACGTTGTTTTGGCTGGCCTTTCTGGGCCGGAGGCCTTTCGGAGATATTTACAAGTATTCGATCCTGGGATACGCGACAGCTGGTTTGCTGGATGCCTGCACCAGCTATGGCACTCAGCTCCTGTGGCCTTTCTCGAATATTCGCGTGGCCTGGAATGTCATCTCGATTATCGATCCTGTATACACGGCACCATTACTCGGTCTAGCCTTGTTTGGAGCGCTGCGAAAACGAGCGTTGTTCGGAAGAGTGGGACTGGCTTTCGCTGTCGTGTATCCGATTTTTGGGTTAGTACAAAACCGGCGAGCTATGTCGGTTCAACAGGAATTGATTGAACAGCGCGGACACGCTGAATCGGCCAGCCGCATGACAGTGAAACCGTCGATAGCTAATCTTCTGGTTTGGCGAAGCATCTATCGATGGGAAGATCAATACTACGTCGACGCCGCGAGAGTCGGGTATTTAGGCGGACACAGTATCTTCGAAGGGGACTCGATCCCAGCAGTGGACGCTCGGGATCTGCTTCTAAAAGTCCCGGAGGGATCCGCGATCCAACGCGATATCGAGCGCTTCGATCATTTTTCCGACGAGTATCTAGCCTGGCATCCTGAACATTCGGATACGCTTTGCGATCTTCGCTATTCATTTATTCCAAACTCGCTCATCCCACTCTGGGGAATCCGGCTGAATTATGAAGATCCGGATACCCATTCGGCATTCATCAATTTCAGGAAACTGGATCAGGAAACCCGCCAGGCGTTTTCCTCGATGCTTTGGAATAGTGATCAGCCGTTAGAGGATGAGGAGTGAGCCTGTTAGGCAACTATTAGCCAAGGCTTCTTCAATAAACTTCTTTCGGAGCGTCCGGATAGAAATCCTGGATTGCACCGTAGTCCTCGCTAGCCGCTTTGCTCACCCAGGCTGGCTCGGTAATCAAGGGTCGAGCGAGAGCCGCTAGATCGAAATAGCCGACATCGAATCGACGCTGCAATTCGGCTAGGCTTTGCGGACCTTCTTCCGTAAGTTCGCTGGTCACAAGGCCGATGTTCCCAACCGTGATAGTGGGCTTGCCGCTGATCTTCCGGGTCCATCCGGCCAATCCTAGATCATCCTCCTCGCCAAAGGGCGATACCCAGAACCGTCGCACGCTAGGATGAAAGATATCGATCCCGGCGTCGCAGAGCGGGTCCAGAATCGATTCGAGTTTCTGGACCGAATCGATGTAATTGGCTTCAAACTCCCCTACCTTCCAGGTCGAAAAACGCAGGCAGATAGGAAACTCCACCCCAACCTGCGTTCTCAACTCTCGCAAAACCTCAACTACGTAACCCGTGTCGCCAGCCCTAAGAAAACTGTCTAACAGGTAGCCATGAGCGCAATGCAGCTCGATGCCATCGAATCCAGAGCGCCTGGCCACCGAAGCGGCGCTGGAATAAAGTTCGAGCAGCTGCTTCTTGTCCTCCTCCGTCGCCGCCCGCACGACTTCCTCACCATCTTCGATAACCGCTTCTTTGCTAACGCCCGGGCGAGCTACCGGACCCGTATGCCAGATCTGGGCGAACATGGGCGTATCGAAATCATGGACACGCGAAACCACTTTTCGCCAAGCGTCGATGGCCTCTTCCTTCAGGTAGGGCACGTCGCCATAAGAGTTAGCTAACGGATGCTCGATTAAAGCGCCCTCCGAAATGATCAGGCCGATCTCACCTTTCGCTCGCTTCGCGTAATGCTCCGCCACCTGATCCGTGGGGATGCCATTCGGCGAACGGCGACGCGTCATGGGAGCCATGACAAAGCGATTCTTCAAGGAGAGTCCGGCAATCGAACAGGGCTGGAAAAGCGGATGGGTATTCATGCTTGGACAGGTTTGATAGGGAATTCCTAGCTCAGGAAAACTTTAAAAAACAGTGTAGAGGAATGGCGTTCCCACAAACGCTTTAATGCATCGATTCACCATGTTTGAAGGGAGCTGACGTTTGTGGGTGTAGTAAGGAGGGATGAAATGCGATCGCGCAATGCGGCGCACTCTGGGATCATTGCTCTTATGGTCCGCTTGCGTCATTCTTAATCCATCCACCTGGGCCCAAAGCATACCATGGGACTTCGTCCCTCCCGAATCCGTCAACATGGATCAAGAGGTCCTCGACGACTTGATATTCGAAATCAGTGCAGGGACTTATGGTGAAATGCATAGCATTGTTGTCGTTCGAGAGGGAAAGCTAGTTTTAGAGCGATACTTTCGAGGTTATCACCGGAATCGACTACATCCTCTATATTCATGCTCAAAGAGCGTGACCTCGGTGTTAATAGGCATGGCCGAAATGGACGGCTATATCAGAAATCTAGACGATTCGCTGCTTAGCTTTTTTCCAGAATATTCATTCATCGCTAACCCCGACGCCCGCAAGAACACGATTACCTTAAGACATACTCTCATGATGGCGGGTGGATTCGAGTGGGACGAATGGGCTCTTCCGTATAGCGACCCTAACAATGATGTCGTTAAACTTACGCGCGAAAACAGTGACTGGTACAAGGCTGCTCTGGACAGGCCGATGGCATCTGAACCTGGATCGCTCTTCGTCTACGATGGCATGCTGACTATGCTGCTTGGCGGTATCATAAAAAACATGACAGGATTAAATGTGGAAGACTTTGCTGCCCAGAGACTGTTTTGGCAATTAGGTATAGGCAGTTGGTATTGGTACAAGTCGTCAACGGGTTTGATATCCACATCAGGCGGTCTTGAACTACGTCCAATAGACTTCGCGAAAATAGGCTATCTTTTTCTTGAAAACGGACGTTGGGGAACTCGGCGAATCGTATCCGAAGATTGGGTAAGCGAGTCCACTCATCCGTGGATTATCCGGAATCATAATGGTAGCTATGGCTACCAATGGTGGCGAAGAAGAGATCGTAATGCCCTCGCTAGATCTATGAGAGTCAACGACTTCTACTATGCGTCAGGCTATGGAGGTCAGTACTTGTGGGTGGTGCCTCACCTCGATCTCGTTGTGGTGGCTACCGCAGGGAATTTCGAAAACGGAGAGAACAACTTCAATCTGTTCAGGGATCATATTCTGCCATCGATTCGAGACCGGAACTTGGAGGATCGAAATGTAATTGATGGTTCGGGGGAAGTCGTAGCTCGAAATGTGACGCATCCGAACGGACAGGTGTACGACCAGATTCTCATGACCGGACCCTCCCTCACCTTCTGGGCGGATGAGGGACAAGTGCTTCGCGCGGCGTTTATCGATCTCAACGACGACATCGTCCAAGTAGAGCTCTCCGGCAAAGGAGAACTGACCATTGAACTGGATCAAGCTTCCTACAGCGGTCCTGCGTATCCAGAAAGCTACAACCAGAACGTGCCCTATGTGAAAGGTCTGGCGCGAATACGATTGGAGAAAGCGCAAAACAACTCCCATCTTGGCATCTATACGATTGGCCGCGCCACTTCCACTAATGAATCTCTCTTCAAAGAGAACGTCGTATATGATGGACGAGCTGATATCGCGTCGATCGAAATCGATGGAATAGGGATGGGTAGCTTGCTTTGCGGGAATGTCTTCTTTTCAGCAACGAGCGGGAAAACAGGACTGGATGCGGCCGAGGTTCCCTTCGCCCAACGCGTCGTCATAGGCGACATCGACGCTCGAGGGACAGCTATTCCATATTTAAGAATTGGATACAATTCCTATCTCGCTACCGATGAAGGCAAGATCATAGTCGCTGGAGGGAATCTCGAACAATCGAACGGCCAATCGATCATCGCCAGCTTGCCGAGCAGACAACAGGGGTTTAGAGACTTAATACCGTCCGCCGGGATCAAAACCGATTGGACTTGGCTGCCAGCAGCGGAAATACAGGAGGAATTCGTCGATGAAGCCGGAGCCTTGATCGCCAAGGAAAACTCAGGAACCAGCCTTATTATCGACAACCTCTCGCCAGGGTTCGTTACGGAAGGCGAATGGGGACCAAGGATTGGAAGACCAGACTATTTAGGCGCCGATTTCATGTGGTCCGCAACAGGCAATGGCGAAAATAGGGCCATCTGGATGCCCATAGTAGCGGAGGACGGCCTGTACGAAGTCGCCTATTGGCTTCCCCTCGCCAACGAAAGCTGGAGTCCAAACGCGAGCTATCGCATTGTCCATGCGGAGGGCGAGGCAAGCTACGTAGTCGACCAAACGGAGGAACCAGGTGGACGCTGGGTTCCTCTCGGCAACCATCCCTTCACGTCAGGATCCGATGGATACGTAGTGCTGACGAACCAATCGGACAATGCTGGCGTAGTCGCGGATGCCTTTCGATTCAGGAAGATTGAATAGATCCACAGATCAATAGCCTGGCTCAGTTGCCTACTCGAATCGAGCTTCGGCGCGACGAGGCTGATTTTGGTTGGCCAGAGTCGACAGGACGACGCGTTCCAATTCTTTGGGATCGGGATATTTTTCAATGTCGATCACGGGCAAGTCAAAGGTGGAAACGGTTTCCTTAGTGCGTTGACTAATGCTGCATTCCCGTTCGACAAACCGATCGATCAGCTCCTTTTCGTCCTCGGATCTGATGTCGTATAAACTCGATTGGTGGATACGTTGCCTAAAGAAGGCATCGCTAGCCGTCAGCCAAACACTAGCTATGTTTTCAAAATCCAGCTGCATCACCAAATCCGGCTGCAAGGCAGCGCCTTCCATGACTAGGCAATTGGTCAATGGCTTGGTAGCTCGCTCGGTCACGATTTCGACAACCAGCGGCCAAACGTTCTTTTTAAAGTGATGAATAACCGAAGCCACCAATTCATCAGAGGTATGCGAAAGGTAGTGGTGAGCCACAAAGCACTTAACCGGCTCGCGATTAGGTCTCCAAGGACGACCCGGATGTCGAGCCAGCTTATCGGTCGGTTGATAGTCCCAACAGAGTTGAGCGGCCAACGCTTGGGCGACGGTCGACTTACCCGCGTGGGAAGTGCCGCCAATGAGGTAGACTTTGTGTTTCGTTTCCATTTGGTAACAAGGAATTAGCTGTATCTTTCGCAATTATTGCAAACCTACAATATCCCATACGGTTACGTTCTGGAGACGTTTTATATCTTCGAGACAAAACGACGTCTACAAAACGGGTCTTTCCTCACTAACCGATATGGTATTCATTCTTCTGATATTCTTCATCGTGAGTGACAACGGTTTTCGTACAAGAAAAGGGGACGACAATGAACACGTCATACATAGCTCAACTGGCGAGAGTTTCAAAGCGCAGCAGAAAGGCGCCATCCATCTACTTTCGATCATCGCAAAGTCTTACGAGTTTCGCTGTGTGGAAGAAGGCACAAGAGGATCGCCCGATTCCCTATTCTTTCGACAATTTCTCCACCTGATCGCTCAACAAATCAGCTCGTTCCGTTAGCCAGGGATCTCCGGTCTTCCTTAGCCATTCGCGCAATTCACGCATCAGTTTTTTTGATACATCCAAATCTTCCTTAGCCAAATTGCGCATCTGATACGGATCCGCTATGTTATCGAAGAGGACCATTCTCGGATCTTCGCTTCCGGCGCACTCGATGGCAAATGTATATCGGTGAGTGAATACGCCTCTGCGATCGTATCCATCGCTGGGAGTGGCTCCCGACGGCAAACAGATGTAAAATGAACTCATCGGCCGCCAACCGTTTCCGCCTCGCAACAGGCGGCTGTAATCGGTTCCCTGGCATTCTTCCGGAATCGTATCCGATAAGCCCATCAGGCCGAATAAGGTCGGATAGATGTCCGGCGTTCCCATAAGCAGATCGTCTTTACGATTGGGCTCTAGCCCTGGTCCACGAATGAGAAACGGAACGCGCAGCGATTCATCGTAGCAGACGCTCTTGTTCATCAGACCATGGCTGCCCATCATTTCGCCGTGGTCCGCGGTAAACACGACAATCGTGTTGTCGCTCAATCCAGCTTTTTCGAGCGCCTTTAAAATCCGCCCAAACTGATGGTCAATACCAGACACTGCAGCAAAATATTCATGGACGTGTTCCGCCGCCTCTAGGGCTTCCCCTTCCAGTCGAACATTCGGACGATTCAATAGCTCAGCGATGGATTTTCCGTCATAGATTTTCAAATACTCCTCCGGAACCTGATCGAATGGAGGATGCGGCGGATTGTAGGATACGAAGAGCGAAAATGGTTTCTCCGGATCCCGACAGCGCTCGTCAGTGTTTTCTATATAGCGAATCGCAATGTCCGTCTCATGTTTGACCGACCACTCGTCGATATCGACGCGCGACGATTTCGCGTCTCCACCATTGGTCCAGTAATGAGGCGCAAGATGGTTGTCGGCAGCGCCGTAGGAGTACCAAAAGTCGAATCCATGACGAGCAGGTCCGGGCGGCGTCCACGCATCCCATACGGTACCGCCATCGCGTGGACCCTGACCGTAGTCGTAGGGAGGATTAGGGTCCGGCGCATGCAGGTGCAACTTTCCTATATACCCTTGGGCATACCCTTGTTCACTTAGTATATCGGAAAAGCAGAGCTGATCGTCTTTAAGATAAATCCCACGTCGAGCCGTTAACGAATTCACATTTACCAAAACTCCGTTGCTATGCGGATACTTGCCCGTAAACAACATACCCCGATAGGGACTACACACTGGGCTCGTGCTCACGACGTGGGTGAGATTCACGCCTTCCGCAGCGAAGCGATCAAGATTGGGAGTAACGACCGGATCTCCGTTTTCGAATCCCACTGCATGCTTCCGCATCTGATCGGCGAAAACGAAAACTAGATTCGGTCTTTGGGTCGGTATAAGATCGGAGTCCATAAATAAAAGAGAGCCCGTCAAAGCGACGAGCCCTCTCGCACGTATTTCATTAAATAAAAAGCGACCGCGAGAAAACTAGAAGAAGACCTTCAGTCCCGCTTTCGCTTGCAAAGGTTGCCCGAAGGAACCCTGGATGTTGATGTATTCACGCTTATCTAGCGCGTTGTCGATGTTTACGCTAAATTCTGCATCGTGATCCATCATCTTGAAACGATATTTGGCAAACAGGTTCACCAATACGTAATCGTCCGTACGAACATTGCGCCTATCATAGCGACTCTGCGTCGGAGCGTCGTCTCTCCAATTCACGCTCATTCCAAAATCCCAGTCTTCCCGTGTATAGGTTGTTAGGAAGCTAAGAGAGCTGCTCACTTGATCCTCTGGTTCCAAGCCGATGCGACGCGGATCATTGGCATCGCTGACGACCTTAGGATCGTAGAACGACCCGCTTAGCAGGAGTTGCAGGTGATCGACAGGATCGTAGGCGAATACGAATTCGAATCCTTTAGAGTTTTCTTCTCCGGAAATTTCAAAGAAACTCTCTCTTTCATCGATATCAGGCGTGGATGGATCGTCTGCTATATTAATTCGCACGGCTACGTTTTCACGTGAGAGATCGAAGTAAGTGATCTCTCCTGAGAACTTGCCGTCGACCCCTAAGAACTTGAATCCCACATCAAAGCCGTCACCCGTCTGTGGAGCGAACGTATTGCCGTTTCGATCGAGTTGGCCGTTCGGCGCGTAGCTAGAAGAGCTGTTTGCGAAGAAGCTCACGCCTTCTCTAAACTCGTAAATGAATCCCAGTTGATGGGTCGTGTCGTCGCCATCGGTCTTGGAACCGTTTCTCAAGGATTCGGTTTCGCTTTCGTCCTGACGCACTCCCAGAATGGCATGCAGCTTGCCATCCATGGCGGATATCGTATTCGTTAAACGGGTACCTTGCGCCGTAATGCGTCGGGGATTGAAACGAAAAGGATCTTCTGCCCGAACCAAAGCCACTTCATGACCGGGAGCCGTTAGCGTGTCAGCGTTGAATACCAAGCCTTCCTGATTGGCCCGTCGGCGACGACCAATCCGCGTCGGGCGCTCTTCTCTGTCGTCGTAGCCAAGAACCGTCTTCACCAGAATGTCTTCTCCGATATTCCAGTTGAAGAGAAAGCTCGCCCGATAGGCCTCATTGTCAATAACGCGGTTGTCGATTTCGAAACGGGTGTTGCCGTTCGGCGTTCTCGTGTCACGCAATAGGCCTTCGTCGGAGTGCAGCGATGTATCGAATATTGCCGCATTGAATGTGATTGCCTCAGACAGGAATATGGTCGCCTCCGCAGTGAAAGTAGACGTATCGATATCTCTCCAGCTATCTGGTCCATACTCGTTGTAAGTATATACCGTACCGCCTCTACTGATCTTCGCGCGATCCGTATCGCCTCCCGTATCCGCATCAGACAATACCGGCAGTTCCATCTCCGGAGTATCGCGAATCGCTTGCTCTTCGTATTCGAAGTTTAGAATGATGTTCTTGGTTGGCAGAAAACGCAATGATGGTGTAATTGCGGATCTGTCCGTTTCTTCGAAATCAACATCGCTTTCATAACGGAAATGGTCAGCGATCAAACGAAACGCCACTTTCTCGCTATTGCCGATTGGACCCGTGACGTCGAGCAATGAACGGAAATAGCCGTCGCTACCCGTTCCTACATATAATGACCCCGCATCTTTAAACTGAGGCGATTTGGAGAGACGGTTCACGACGCCACCGGTCGCGCCGAGTCCATATAACACTGACGACGGCCCCTTAGCCACTTCAATACGTTCGATATTGGAAGTGACCGGGGGAGCGAACACGAAGAATCCGTTGCGCAAAGCCCGCGACTGGTACCCGCGTACGCGAAAGTCCGCGCCGTGAGTGCCGGTTGATGTTTGCTGTACTCCTGGAGTATATTGCAGAATTCGGTGAAAATCATCGGTGTTGAAATCCGAAAGAAGCTTATCATCGAGCACTTGAAGGGGAATGGGGATATCATAGATCTGCTGCTCAATAAGTCCCGCGCTGACTACATTTCCAACGCGATAGCCAGACTCTGAAGAGGCGCTGATTTCAAAAGGCGACAATATGAAGATTTCGTCGTCATCTTGAGCGGCCAATTGAGCGACGATGACGAACGATCCAAGTAAAATCGCGAAAAGGTGTTTGGTTTGGTATTTCATGGTTATTTCAGTTGCGCGCGCTTTGCGGGCCTGGGGCGGCGGAGTTCCTAAGAAATGGTAGGGAGAGTCGCCGAAGAGCAAGTCGTTAGCAAAGCCAAGCGGCTAGATTAGGTTCTGGTTGATTTTGCGAAGAAAACACGTGCCGCTTCAGCGTCAGCGATAGACCCAGAAGCGATGATCGACGGTGCCGAGTGGCATCAGCATTTTCAAATCGACTTTTAGTCTTCAGAAGACTAAGACCGTTCTTTCGCATGCCAAAAGACGAAAAACTCCCTTCGGCCCGAACCATCGCAAAGCATATGGGCCTGCATCAGACCACCGTATCCTTGGCCCTGCGCAACCATCCCCGCATCCCTGAGTCAACGCGTCTAAGCATCCAAAAAGTCGCTAAGGAAATGGGCTATCGACTGGATCCGAAAATTTCAGAGCTCATGCAGCATTTGAAAACAAGGAAGTCCGTCGGATACCAGGAGACCATAGCTTTCGTCATCGCCTATGAAAAACGAGAGGAGTGGTTCGAAGTCCCCGAGTTTGCCGACTATCTTCAAGGGGCTAAAACCCGGGCTGAAGAACTGGGGTTTCGCGTCGAAGAATTCTGGCTGGCCGATCTCGAGTACAATATGCGGCGATTCGAAGGCGTGCTGAACACGCGAAAGATTCGAGGGTTGCTCATCGGTCCCCTACCCGATTCTCGCAACACGCTGGACATCGATTGGTCGCGCTACAACTGCGTAACCTTCGGCTACCGTCTCGAACAGCCGGAAATCAACCGCGTAGTCCATAATCATATCCAAACAATGAATACAACACTGGATCGATTGAGTGAAATAGGATACAGGCGTATAGGTTTGGTCTTAAGCCCTACCGGAGACGAACGGATGCATCATCTCTGGAGCGTTGGCTATATGGGTTACCTAAGCTTTCACGATATCCTTGATCCCTTGCCCATTTGCTTCAGTGAAATTGTGGATACAGAGAGATTCATCGATTGGTATCGCGAACATCGTCCCGAAGCTATCATCTCCAACACGGACAAACGAACGCAGGTGCTTGAAGATGCCGGAATCAGGTGCCCAGAGGATTACGGATTCGCCTGTCTCGCCTGGACTGAAGATCAGGATCGCTGCGCCGGCGTCGATCAGCAAAGCTTGGCGATGGGGGCTACCGCTATGGACAACTTGGCTGGCTCGCTATATAGAAACGAACTCGGCATTCCCAAGTCGCCCCATATCAGCATGCTGGGCGGTTGCTGGATAGAAGGTAAGACACTCCAGCGGAAGCTGATTGCGAATTCCCCAGGCGCTCTGTGAGCTATTGCTTTCATTAATTTGCGAAGCAACGCTGAATCAAGCGCGTCCACTGCTTTCCTTCATAGCCAAAAACTTCCGCTTTACCAATTCGTAGGCTAACTTGGGGCGGCGGAACTCATCGACCACGCCTTTGTTGTTCATAGTACGAGGTCGACTCATCGCCCACTCGTCGTCTACACGCACATCGCAAAATTGCCAAATGAAAGCCCCACTGATCCGCGAGTGGCTCAAATAGCTGTCCAAGCAGTCCTTTAAGCAAATCTCCTGGTACTCTTCCGACCACCTACCTCTGCGAATCGGATCTCGAAATCCGTAAATGGCGCCGCCGCCAAACTCGCTCATAATGAATGGCTTGCCCTCTATTCGCGACTTCAGCTTTTCGAAAAACCCCTCAAGCGCCTCCGGAATCGAGCGATTACTGTACCAGTTGAAGTAAGTATTCCAACTGCAGATATCAGGATACTCCTGGCAAATATCCGTATCCGGAAAACAAGACGCGTAAGTATGCGGGCGCGACGTATCCAAAGAACGGATCTGTTCAAGCTGCTCCTTATAGCAAGAAGCGCCATACTCAGAATAGCTATCGCATTCGTTAAGCGCGCCCCAGATTACGATCGAAGGATGATTGTAATGCTCTGTCACCATCTCTTCGTTCACTAATCTACACTGCTCGCGAAATTTCGGATGTTTCATCGGAGGCGCCTTCTGCCCACCGCAGCTCGCATCGTCGTGTAAACCGCGAGCGTGGTTTTCTTCCCAAACGAGAATCCCACGTTCATCGCATAGATCTAAAAAGCGTTCGTCATTGGGATAGTGGCTGGCGCGAATCGCGTTAGCTCCCAAATCCTGTATCAGATCGAGATCCGCCTCAATCTGCTTCAATGGCAAAGCGCAACCGTACTCAGCGTGATCTTCGTGACGATTGAAGCCATATAAGAAAATAGGTTCACTATTGAGTAAAATGCTTTCGCCTTTCACCTCCACGGTACGAAACCCAACGCGATCGCTCCAGTCGTCAATCGCGGTCCCGTCCACATTGAGCGAGGCTTCGAGACGGTACAGCTCGGGATTCTCCGGTCCCCAAACTTCGACCGCGCCTTCATCGAAACGCATCTCCAACTCCATAAAATTCTCGTCAGGCTTTGCGTCCACGACTGCGGTCCCCAATTCGCCCGCCAAACGCATCGTCAACTCCAAAGAATGCGTCTCATTCTCCAGATTCACCACCTTCGCTCGCAGATTCGCCTTCCAAGAGCCGTCGCTGGCTATGCTAGGAGTAAAGTGTACCCAGCGAATGTATACGCGCGAATCAAGTAGTTGCAACTCGGCGGGGCGCGTTATGCCACCGTAATTGTAGTAGTCATTCGGAATGTGCAAGGCCGAGACTTCGCCATGCTCATTCGTGATATGAGCGATCAACTCATGTTCGCCCACCTCTAAATTCGGCAAATCGATTTCGAATGGCGTATAGGCATTGTGGTGAAAACCGACTTGTTTCCCATCGACGTAAATCGTAGCCGTGTGGCTGATACCTTTGAACACCAGACGCGCCAGACCTGGCCGATCAACGCAAAACGTTCGACGCGCAATCGCCTGGCCACGATAGTTCACGTACTTCGCATGGCTTTCCCACACGCAAGGGACCTCAATCGTCACTCTCTCGCCATTTTGATAGTCGGATATATCGATCCGCGAACCGGATTTTGGGAAATAGAAATCCCATTCGCCATCCAAGGTACGGACGAATCGCTTCTGATGTTGATTGAATAATCTCGGTCTTGCCATGATGAGTTCTCGAATCGATCGACATAGCCTCGCCTAACGAGATTTGGCCGACAGTTTTAGCAACGCGCTTCCGACCAGGATCATAAAAGCGGAAAGCGCCAAAAAGCACATACGCCCCCAAAGCGGATTAGGTACGGCGATCAACAGCAGCGCCCCCAATCCCATAACGAGACATACGCCGCCTAAAATTCTGCCCTGCGCATCATCGTTCGCCCCACCAATTTCTTTATCGAAGTCGACCGGCGTATGCATCTTCTGGAAGAAGGCGTCCAGTCGAGTTTTATATTTATCGGACGAGGTAAAATACAGAGCTCTAGATAGAATAGTACCGCCAATTCCGAATATGAAAATCCACATCGCCCGATCCTGAATCGACCATTTGACGCCAGTCGCAATTTCATCGACGAAGGAATAAATCGAAGGCATTAGGCAGCACCCGAAAATCAGAAAATACGACCAACGGGGCAGTTTCTTGATCCAGAGTCCCACTGTGATAGGAAAGCCCATCGGTATGCCGAGCACCGAGGCAATCGTCAAATAAGCATCGAACAACGGGAATCTCTCTTGCTTCGATAACGCCACGCAGATCCCGATTATGAACAATCCGAGTCCTATCGTAACCAAACGGCAAATACGGATATTGGACGCATCGCTCATTTCCGGACGTTTTAGCATCCTCCGTATCCACGGAATAAAGTTGTTCACGATAACGCCGGTCTGATTATTAAGCCCCGTATCCATGCTGCTCATGGTCGCGGCGAACATTGCCGCAACAATCAAGCCCATCATGCCTTTAGGCAAAAGCTGCTGAGCCAAGAAAGCGTAACTCTGGGTCGCCGGATCTTTGCCTGCCAAGGCGAGCACATCGGATTCGTGAAGGAAGCGCGCCACCATTGGAGGCAAAAACCAGATGATCGTTCCGATTATCATGAGAACCAGAGCAAACCAGGCAGCTTTCCTAGCAGACGACCCATCTTTAATGGAAAGGAATCGATGAGCGCCGGTCATCCCAATATGACCGTATACTTGCATGAAAAAGATCACTATTATCCACTTCCATGTAAACTTGTCGTCCGGGAACGCTCCCGGCTCTTTCACATATTTGAAGTCCTCCGAGAATCGCTCATCCGAAAAATAGCCGAAGAACGCGTCGAAACCGCCAACATGATGTAGGGCCAGTATGAATACGATTGCGGTCATACCGAAGAGGAGCATTCCTTGGGCGAAATCGGTCGCCATCACCGCCCAGCGTCCGCCTGTGGTACTGTAGAAAATCACAATCCCACCTATTGCGATAATGGTTGGTAAAACTGGGATTTCCAAGATGGAGCTTGCGAATAGGGCCAAGGCCCACAGCTGTATGGCTGCTCCGAAGGGCCCAATAAACATTCCAAATACGACCTGAAACTGTTCAACCTCAGGACCAAATCGTTCCCGGTATAAATCCGCCACGGTATGGGCCCTGCTTTGACGCAGCCAAGGCCCCAACCACAACGCGCAAACCAGATACCCAACGCAGTTCGCAATATAGATTATCGAGAAAGTCGGCCCCGCTGAAAACGCGGCACTCGCATTTCCGGTAAACGCGAAAGCGCTTACGGAAGCAATCAACATGCTCGAGCCCGTTAGCCACCAGGTCCCACGGGCTCCTCCTCTTATATAATCGCTCAGGTTGTTGTTGAAGCGGGAAAAAATCCACCCAAGCGACATGAGGCCAATCAAGTAAATCGAGACGATGACAATGTCTAGGTTCATGAGTGGAAGATATTCTCAAGCGAACGTCAGCGAAGGAGATTTCTACCTACTAGAGAGCTCCTTGTCAGCTCCTCCATAACCTTACCAAGGTCGGCGGCGTACAAGGCTCGGCAACCGTCTTGCATCGAGTCGAATGATATCGTTCTGCTATCCGGAGCCCACCGCGGGTGAAGATCGCAGCGCAAATCCTGCACGCAGCCAGGCAATTCCATCGAACTGAATTTTCCCAATAAGGCGCCCTCCTTGCGAACGAGATTATATAAATACAAAGACTGCCAACGCTCCGGGCTATTCGCATCGGGGTAGCTGTCGTAAAGCAACCACTCTCCGTCGGGCGATGTACTGCAATGGCCATCCGCTCGAAAAAAGGAATCGTCTATGATTTCGAAGCGAGCAGTTGGTTCGTGGATCCGATAGAGATGGAAGTCGTCATGTCCATTCTTCTTTCCCCAAAAAATCAGCTCTTCATCGGAAGACCACCAGTAATGCGATGCGCCTGTATTCAAAAATAGGATTCTCCGATCGCTGCCATCACGATTAGCCGTGATCGCGGTGGTTAGCCAAGGCGGCATAAGCTTCATGACGCGAGCCAGTAGAACGAAACGGCTTCCAGAAGGATTGAAGGTAATGTGATTGATCAGGATCTTCTCCCCATCACTCGAGTCCACGGCTCCTCCCATCTGCTTCCAAATCGAATCTAACGAACACGCCAAATCGCTTTTACCGGATTCTAGATCGACGACAAACACCCCGTCTTCCACAGGATGAGGATCGTCGAAAAACGGATCCGGATTGTGACAGTACCCGTAGCCCGGCCGGAAATCGTGCAATCGAGAAAAATTGACACTCAAGCCATAGCGTCCCCGTTTATCCACGCTTGCCACCGGACGGTCCAAGTAGCGCCGGGCGCCGCTAACGACATCGCTTATAACGCCTACATAGTTTCCAGATGAATCGAGATCGTTGTAGATGACAGCATCGTCACCTAGAGCCGGAATCCACTGCAACATGCTGCCTTGCTGAAAATTCCAAGTCCTACTCTCGCCAAACTGTCGGCAATCCCCCGATTCGAAATCATAAACGCCCAATGCAGCCACATCTCCAACGGCTGGCATTCGATCCCAAAATGGAACTTGATGAAAGAGATGCCGGCCACCATCGACGCTGAAGGAGGGTATGTCGTAATAGCCGAAGTAGCAATTCGTCTCCGCTGGCGATATTTTTCTGGGATTGATAAGCAGATCTTTGACCATCGATGCGCTCCGTTATTGTCGTCTTCGCGTGTGATTGCTCGCCGAATACAACCCCCGACGTACCATCTAGCAGCGGTCCAAGCCAGTCAGGGTTTCTGGTTTCAAATTGGGACCAAACTAATCCTGCAAACGCGCCAATCGCACGACAGAGCTTCAGCCTGCGTCTAGGGACTCATCGAACAGCTTGATAAACCCAGGCCGAAGCTCCGCGCTACGACGATCGCCTTGCTTCGTCACCGAAATCCGGCGGACTGCCGAGCGTTTTTCCCCTCGTTAGCTCAGGTACAATCGTCATCCCTTGCACCGGGGGTGTCCGCCCAGAAAGCACTTGGCGCACCTGTCGCACATAGGTTCGTGAAATCTTGTGAGGATCAAGCGTATAGCGTGTCGGCGTCGGTAACGAATAATGCAGGAATCGATCATCGTAACGCGATACGATGCTGAAGCTCTCCGGCACTCGACGTCCGGCCTTCTCAAGCGCCTGGGTCAACGGGATGTAGTGAAACGGATTTCCAACAAAATAGCAGGTGTATCCATTCTCCGGTTTCAGTCGCCTGGAGCAAGCGTTGACCCATGACTGCAGCTTGTTAACCAGAGGGGCGGGAACTTCCGTTACCTTAAGATCGGCGTAATCGGCGCGATACCGTTTAATCACCTCGCTGAACTGCGTCCATGCCGAGCCCTGGCGCGAGATTCCTGAATACAGAATCTTCCGATGGCCTTTATGGGTCATCAGGTTGACGGCATGCAAGAACGTCGCTTGATCATCGATCGTCACATAGGGCAGCTCGATCCCCTCGTGTGGCGAGCCTACCAAAACGCACGGAATCTTCATATCCTGCAAGAAGCGTTGGCGCTCCAGATTCGCATCGTTTACTAACCAACAATCGTAGCGATTCGCGAGCACCAATTCCTTGAAATACTCATCCGACGTCCGAGCTGCTCGCTCGTGAGACCCTTCGTGCAGCACGACATGAATCCCTTGTTCCATTAGGATTTCACGGACCAATTGCGCGGTATACGCTAAACTGGGCCGTTCGTTGTACAATTCGCCCATAAAACTGATCCCAACGGTCGCTTGCTTCTTTCGGCGCGTTGACGGTTTGCGAACCACTTCGCGATTTCGCTTGCCTCGCCGAGCAATCACACCGTCCGCTTCGATTCCCGTCAACGCATCTCGCACGGCTCTTCGACTTACCTTAAGCTCGGCCGCCAAATGACGCTCGGAAGGCAATGACCCGGCCCATTGTCCGCTCCGAATCATCTCCAAGATACGCGCCTTTACGCGCTCGTGAATGTAATCCCGTTCAATCATTCCGTCAGTCTAAGTCGAACGCCAATCTAGAGATCGACGCTCGCCCGACGCAATCCTCTATGAGTCAGCTAATGTGACGCTCAACGACTCTGCGACGCACTCATCAAAAAACGGAGCGCCGCGATTCCATTTGACCGAGACGAACAAATCCGTTTCTACAAGCCATGTATTGGCTGGATCCTTACAGAATCGCCCTCTTTAATTGATAGCTCTATCACCTCTCCATCTACTCGTTTTCCATCTGCCAAGCAGGCCTCGCCTAGGTAGTGGGCGAGGCGTAGGGATCCGCCCGCCAGGCTCTTGACGACGATTTCCTTTCGCTGCCGATCTTCAACACGAGCTGTGATTTGAAACGCTCCCTCGACGCGGATTCTCTCGAATCCGAAATCGTCCCAATCCCGAGGAATGCTAGGTACCACATGGAGAACCTCGCCTCGTTGCTGAACAAGGAAATGATGGATGGCATCGATAGCGCCGAAGCCCGCATCCAACTGCATTCGTTCGAAATTCTCTTCGACCGTCTCAATCTTGTGCATGTTTCGAGAGCGGCCGATCCACGAAATGCCGGAGAATGCAGCATCATGCAACGTGCCTCTACCTTCGTTGACGAAGTTGCGATGCCAATAATGCAGCCATGATATAGCCGCCTCGGCATTACCGACACGATTATGCAAAATCGAGGCCCATGGCACGCACCAACCGGACCAAATCCCAGGGCCTTCTCCAACCCAGTGCCTAATGGAATTCGAGACGATCGACGCATGTTCCTTGGAACCCGCATCGATGGTATCGAATGGATACAAAGCCGCTAGATGCGAGTGATGGCGATGGCTTTCGATGAGATCCATGCCTTCCCATAAAGCGATTCGTTTTTGTTCCCCATTCGGCCCGAACCTCACGACGCTATAGGGAGCCAGTCCCTCCTCCACGTCGCGCCATCGCTCGTCGACTCTCTCGCCGAGGAGCGCGGCCGCTTTAGGGAGCGTTTGCATCATTTTATGGAGCGCCGCTAGCTGGAACGAGGCGTCGCGACCCCAAGCATCGATACGTCGGCCCCGGAACTCGGGACTCACTGAAACCGGCAAACTATGTCGAACGCCACCCTCGCCATCATCGACTTCCTCGAGCATCGACCAATAGCCCTCGAACGTGCCGACCATCAGCGGGTAGGCAATCTCTTCCAGAATCGCTTCATCCATCGAATAGCGATAGTGCATCCAGGCCATATGAGCCACCCAAGCGGCACAGGCTTGATCGATCATCCCAGTCCAAAAATTGCCGACAATCTGACATTCATCGTCCACGGCATGCGGCATTAGCAGAGCATTCTCGTTATCGTAAAACAGGGCGCCGTTATGCCGCATTTGGGGCAGCCATGAGAGGACCATTTGCCACATGGGGTCTAGGTGCTGCAAGCGATTGGTCGCCAGAACCGGCCAGTAGATCATCTGGATGTTAATATTGAAGTGGTAGTCATTGCTCCATGGCGGCAACTGATACTCCTCCATAAACGGACCCTGAAGCGTACAGGCGACCCCATGAGGCGGCGTGGAAGCCGCCTGTTTGTACAAGCCGTAGTCGTAAGTCTCTTGTAGAACTTCATCCGGTATCCGCACATCGGGAACGGCGCTCCAATACTCTTCCCAAAAACCGAGATTCATTTTTCGGATACGCTCAGCCTGATAATCACCGACGGCTGCCTTTGCTGTCCCGTCAGCATTTTCGCCAAGCGCGGTAGCCAACACGATTTCATTGCCTGACTTTTTATAGCAAATGGCCAGCGGCTCATCCTCGGGCAAGCGTTGGATGAATCCCGCCGTCGACGCGTCGTCCAACTTCCACCGCTCCGGCGGCGCCACGCCGATGGGCGCCACTCTATCTTTCACTTGCGGATGATCGTAGCTCGGAATCAGGGCCAAGTCCACAGACACGCCATCAGGAAGGGAAATGCGGGACTTTTCTTCGTACACGGCTTGTTCGATGCCGATACAATGGAGAACGCCGTTTTCATCGCTTACGGCAATTGAAACACGCCCGTCGCGCAGGCCTAACATCGCCTTCTGCAGTATCCATTTTTCGGGGAAGCGGACTTCCAATCTTCCGCCACCCAACTGATACGAACGGTTCGGCTCATTGGCGGACTTCTTGGCTTTAGTGAATTCCTTGACGACTGCCTCTTCGTCATAGGCTTCCAGCATCTCTCGCACTTTAGCGAATGAGCTGTTGGCCTTAAACTCGTTGCCGCCTCGACGATCCCAAAAACCAGCCCTCGCAATCGTGACGTTCAGTTGATTGTCCTGACCCCAAATCATCAATCCTTGCGTGCCGTTCCCGACTAAGACGCCCGTGTGCGTTCGAGGCAGCGGGAACTGCCACTCGATGGTTTTATCGCCGGATTCGGGTGACTGGATTTCGTTCGAGTCTGAACCCATAGCGCCGGAGGACATTAAGACCGAAACGCAAACGGCTATAAGAAAATGCAGTGTCTTGTTCAATTTCGCTTACCTTTGTTTGAATAATGATCCCCACCGCAAGCAACGGGGTACCGATCTGAATAAATGAACCTTCTCGGCGAATGATCGATATTGGACAAGCGAATTCGGACTGGCCGCCACACAAGCTCACAGAACGGCTTATGCCTCTCCGCGGCTCTGTGTCGGGAATTTTCAAGAGCGGAGCTTTCGCGGCAATTCTACTAGTGCCGAAGATCGTTATGTATTTTTCAAATACTTTCGATGACGCTACGGTTTTATATGCGCAGGCGGCTTTGGATTTCTATAGCTCGCGCCCTGACTTAATATTTCTTTGAGATAGAATGACCGCTGCCCAATGGGGGTAAGGAAGCAATGTGTCATCGCATCTGATAGGGCCAGTTAATTAAAGCGGAAACTCCATCTTTAAAGTGGATAAACACCTGCTCTGATTCTATTCCTACTTTGCTATGAAATTTTCCAGGTATTGTATCCACTGATTCACAGTTTGGATTTCTTGAGCCTTTTCCCAGGCGAAACCGGCATGGTAGGCGATGCGGCCTGATTCATCGGTTTCTGCCGTAATGAAAATATGGCTACGATCTGGAATTTCGCTTTCCAGTTCCACGACTTGACCTGAATAGGGTCTTGGCAAAACAACAGCTGTTCCGTGGTCGACATCATCGACCGTCGCCCAGGCTGCGATCCAGAGATCGCTTATCTCGCCAGCATAGGTTTGGGCAAGGCCATCATGAGTGGCGAGGCCGATAGCGACTTCGACTTGATCCGGCTGGCCGTCTACGAAGAACTGACTTTCCGCGCTGAAAAGCTGAGAGCCGGCCGGAAGCGTAAAGGTTCGAACTTCGCGAATTTCTTGAGGCAATCCCTTCCAATTGTATTCAAGTTCGAATACGGTTCGTTCGGAACTATTCTCCAGGACCTTGTAGCGATTAAATTCTTCCGAGGGAACAAGCTTTCCATCGATCCAAAGGGCCAGTCCACCGCAACCAAGAGAATCGCCCACATGGTAGGCATCATAGCCTTCTCCGTAATCGGAATGATAGGACTGGCCCTTAATGTGACGCTCGTACCAAAGATCGATGATGGGCGCGTCGACCCTCTTGAACCAGCAATCGACCCCGATGTTGTTGGAAGAGTCGCGTAGAGATCGGCCGAAGAGCCGAAAGGCGACCTTATCGTTCTCAAAAGCGAAGTCGTCTTTCCACTCGGGAATTGAACGGGCGAAGGCGAAACCTTCTTTATCAGTGGATTCGTTTCCGAACATTCCACTGGATAGAAATACAATAATGATGAAGCAGGAGACTCGATTTCTCATGTCCTCGATTAAGGCATTCGCCTTGGATGCGGCAATCTCAATGTAAGAATGAGAAAGGAAACTTTCCTCTTTCCATAGGCTCCTCTCCAGTCATCCTGTGTCGGCTATGAATAAATCGATTGCCGCTCTAATCACATTTTCCTTAACCGCCCCACTTCTGGCAGGACCCTGTTTCGAACTTCCCTCGCCCTCGGCTGGAAACCCAAAGCATCTCGAGGAATTCCATTGGGTAAATGAAGTACCAGAAGATCGCTCCATACATCCCAAGCTGAAGCATCTCACGTTCTATTCGAAAGCGAATCAAACCGAGATCGGTTTCTATCTGTATAAGCCAGAAGGATACGCTGATACCCAAAATGCCGAGAAGCGCTATCCGGTAATCTATCATTTGCACGGCGGGCGTCCTGGAGCGGAATTCAAAGGCACTGGGTCATTCGGCGACATATATAACAGCATGCAAAGCGGGCTCCGCCCTCAAACCTTCTACGTATTCCCCAACGGCGGCTGCCTCAGCCACTACGATTGGCATGAATCCAAAGGAGAAACCGCCTTTCTAGAACTGGTCGAACACATCGACGCCACGTATCGAACGATTAACGACAGAAAAGGACGCATCATCCAAGGCGGCTCTCAGGGAGGTCGCGGAGCCGCTCGCTATATTTTCAAATTTCCGGAACATTTCTGCGCCGCTCTGGCTATGGCTGCGGGTCACCAATGGGAATACATTATCAGCCAGAATAACGGCGTCGAGAGCCCAGACCTGACTATTGACGACCCCAAGACCAACAGCTGGGATCTAGCCGCCGCGTATGCCGCTGATCCCAGCAAGCCGCAGGTAAAGGTCATGACGGTCATCGGCGATCACGACAACAACTATCAGAGCAACCTAGCCTACCACATGCATCTTAACGCGCTGGGAATCGATAACCAGCTAGTCATCGTTCCCAATAGCGGCCACGGCATCAAGCTATCCAATCCCGATGTCGGCAAGCGTATCCTTTCATTCCCTACAGAAATTTGGAAGGAAAACAGCGTGATCGAGTAAGATTTTTTAGAACCATCCGTTTTCTCCGGCAGCGACCGGATAAGGCGAGACAAGCGGAGATAGACTAGGCGAGCTGCCCTTCAATCGCTTTGAACCTTGAAGCGATCATAGGCCACCTGTAGTTGATCTATGGGGTCAACGCCTTCAGGAGTCTTGTAGATGTTGATGTCCAGGCTAAGCTGTCCGCGACTCGAATCCTTGTCGCCAGGTTTTGCCACCCTGAGAAAGGCGGAAAGACTGCTAACTCCGTGAGGCGCGCAACGGGAATCGGCTCCGACTCGCTTCGCTCCCTGCATCGCTGCCATCAGCTTATCGGCGAGAGAACCTTTGGTTGCAAGAAAGGCTTCCTCCATATCTAAGAGCACGCTCTCGTCGAGCAGTATGTTTCCTTGGATACAATAATTGGGGCCGATTCGGTGACTCGCGTAGAACGGATTCTCGCTTCCGGTATGAGCCGCAGCCATGATTTTTCCATCGTGGAAAGCGACAATTCCGTACTGGCGAAAATCGATGCTTCGCCCGTCATCGCCGGCGTCGTTTTCCTGGAGCCAGGCAATGATTTTAGCAGGAGAATCTCCCGCCTCCATTCTCGCTCTGGCGGCTTCCTGATTCCTGGGGCGCCACTTGGCTTGGGTGTTAATCGCGCCAACGCCGAGAACGATATCGCTGATCACAATACAACCCCCCTGAGGCCTTTTGCCTTCAAGGCAAGTCGCTCCGGCGCTACCGATTTCTCCCGTGGACTCATCGATGGCGACGATCGAAAAGGTATGTTGCGAATAGGCGGCGATCGGTAGCGCGAGCCATAGCAGAATTGTCAGGACAGATTTGCTTAGTTGAGTTCTATTGCGATTCATGGATTCGTATTGCTGGAGTATGACTCGATTCGCGCAAATCGCCAAACTGCGAATGAGGCAAACTGGCTAGCGACTCTTTTCAATTACGATACTTTTCTTTGATTTTACCAAGCTCTTTATCGAGATAATCTCTCGTGAGCAAACGACCTTTTAGGGATACCGCTCTCGGTCGGTCGAGATAGGACATATCCTCAAGCGGGTTTCCGTCGAGCAGCACCAGATCAGCCACTTGACCCTTCCTTATTTGCCCAAATTCGTCAGTCTTCTCGAAGAAAATGGCGGGATTCACTGTAGCCATTTTTAGAATTTCGTAGTTGGAAAGTCCTGACAATTGATATTCCTTAACTTCGTGCTTCATCGAAAACCCTGGCACATTGGCAAATTGCGGAGCGTCGCATCCAAAGAGCATGCCCACTCCTTCGTCATGCATGCGCTTTAGTAGTAATCGCCGAATCGCCACGTACATCTGAGCGACTTCCGGATCGATGCGCTGATTCCGCATCTGCTTGTTTCGAGCCCAGTTGTCGCGTGTTCTCTTGGGCATGTAGGCCATTCCTTCTTCGGCAAGGTAGATCCTAGGATCTCGAGGCGTGACAAGGCGTTCAAGCCATGCCGAAGTCGGAACCATCCACGTTCCTTTCTGGCGCGTCAATTCAATGAGACCGTCAAGCTTCGACAGGTCAACATCGGTCGAGAGAGGAACCGCGAACAGACCTCCGTTCCGGAAGGGGACTACCTTAACTGAATCGGAAACGAGACCCTCCATATATCCGTCGAAATGATCTACCGTAACGTAATTTCTCGTAAGCGCTTCTCGGATACCAACTGCTTCTGGAACGTGGCCAGCAATTCCAAGTCCATGAGAGTCTGCGGCATCCGCGATGGCGTGAAACAGCTCTGGACTGAGATTGCGATGGATTTTGACGAAATCGAATCCGGCCTCGCTCTGCTCCTTGACTATGGCATGGGCTCCCTCGATCGTCTTCACCGTTCCGTTATTCAATCGGGCTCCGCAAGTGAATATCCGCGGACCCACTACTTCGCCCGAAGCGGTCTGCCGTTTCAGCGTCAAATGATAGCGATCGCCCTTCATTCCGCGAATAGTCGTAATGCCATGAGCGACAAACAGCATCATGGCCTCGTGAGCCGGAGCAACGTCGCCGTCTACAGGAATCGGAATATGGGCATGCAGCTCGGCCATTCCCGGAATCAGATATTTTCCATGGGCATCGATCCTCCTGATGCCTTCAGGTATCACTATCGTATCCGCATTTTCAATGCGGTCGATACGGCCTTCTCTGACGACTACAGTTTGACTGGGCATGACCCGATCGTCTTCCATAGTTATGGCATTCACTCCAACCAGAGCAAACGAATGATCTGACTCCGCTAAGCATTTAGGCCAAAAGCATCCCGAGAGAGCCATTACAGCAAATAGATTTCGGAATAGCGAACGCGTCATTGTTTCATTCCTTTAACATTCATATCCAAAGCGTAGAGGCTCTTGAAGGTTGTGACAATAAGCTTATCGCGCTTGGGGCCGCCGAAAACCACATTGGTAGTGTTTTCTGGATACATAATTTGGCCAATCCGCTCGCCCTCTGGATTGAATACGAGAACGCCAAGGTGATCGCCGACGGTGCTGATGTAAACATTACCTTCTTCATCCACCGTGAGGCCTCCGCATCGGGTATCAATGAACAGCTCCTTCTCTCCCAGAACGCCGGGAGCGAGAAGTTCGTAGCGGTAGACTTTTCTCCCGCCATAATCGGCGATGTAAAGCCACTTTCCGTCGGCCGAGGCGTGGATGCCTTTCGTTTTGTAGTGATCGTCCACGATTCGCTTAAGCTCGGAACTTCCCGGAGCGATATAGTAGACGCAATGAACGGGCTCTCGGATATTACTGCCGGGATAGGAGTCGCTGAAATAGATGCCCCCAGCCTTGTCAACGTAAACGTCGTTGGGGCCAGTTAAGGGCTGGCCTTCGAAAGAATCGGCGATGATCGAATAGTCGCCATTTGGATACAAGCGAGCGAAGCGGAGGCCGGTTAGTTCGCATACCAGCAAGGAACCATCGGCTTCAACAAACAGGCCATCAGGCCCTCCCGGCTGTTCGCGAATGGTCTCCAGGCTCGCGTCTCCAAAATTCCACTTCATAATCTTATGGTGATATATGTCGCTGAAATAGACATCCCCCTTCGCATCGGGAGCGGGGCCTTGGGCGATACGAAAGCCAGTCGCCAATCGTTGCGGAAGGGCTCCAGACTTGATCAAGGCGGCCAGCCCATTCTCGTCGGTCAGAATTAGCTTTTGCGGCGAGTTGTAGTAGTTGCCTTGCACCGCCATCTCGAGGGAATAGAAGCCACGGGTGGCGGATATGAAAAGGGTGTCGTTGTTCGGCCCTCCAAAGCAGATGTTGGCTGGATTCTCCGGCAGCTTAATCTTACCAAGCTCTTCACCTTTGGCATTGAAAACGACGATGCCATGGCCGGCATTGCCTGTGCAGAGATAGACGTTGCCTTGCTCATCGAGCGTCATGCCATCGCAACGATAGCTAGCGAATAACGTCCGCTGACCGACCACTCCCGGAGCGACCAAATCGTAGCGATAGACCTCGTTGGCGATGTAGTCGGAAATGTAGAGCCACCGCCCATTGATCGTTCCCTGCAAGCCATTGGATTTGAAGAAATCGTCAGCCACCAAGGACAGCTCCCCTTCGGGCGAAAGATAAAACACGCGATGATCCTGAGTCCGAACCTGGCTGCCGCCGTATGAGTCGGAAAAATACACGCCGCCATAATGATCGATCCAAAGATCGTTAGCCCCCGTAAGTGGTCCTCCCTGGAACGAATCGACAATCGTGTGATAGGTCCCATCCACGTCGATTTTCGTCAAACGCTTGTTTCTCAATTCGCAGATCCACAAGGCTCCTTCACGATCCACGAACAGGCCATCAGCTCCGCCCGAGTCTTCTCGTATCGTCGACAAGGTTTCCGTGGCTGTATCCCAATAATGGATGCGGTCATTGCCGATATCGGTGAAGTATAGGTTGCCTTTGGCATCCGCGGCGGGACCCTCGGTAAACTTGAAACCATCCGCCAGCAAGCGTGGCTCCGCTCCGTCGGCGATCAAATCTTCGAGAGAGGATGACGGTTCGGTTTGCGGCATGGCGATTGGCGAGGCCAGAAGCAAGAGGGCAGCGCAACCCGTTAGACGACCCAAAACATGGCAAGGAAAACGAATAATAGGCCCAGAAAATCTTAAGCTCACCAATCGTCAAACATCATCTTAGGATTAGCTTTGGCCTCAGCGAAATCGAGAGGACGATGAGAATTCACTTGATTAGGTACGCTTATAAGGCAGCTTGAAAAGCTCGGATGTACCCCAAACAATCGAATGACTCTCGCTGGTTTAGCTCGGAAGTCTACAGCAACGACGAGCAACTGAAAGCCTACCTTTGCAAGGCTTTCCCATCGTTGCGCGATTTGGAGGATATCGTCCAGGAAAGCTACCTGCGGCTGTGGAAGTACATGACGGATCAGCCCATTCGATCGGCGAAAGGCGCTCTCTTCACTATCGCGCGTCGGGTTGCTCTGAATACGATCAAAAGAGAGCGTTCATCGCCAATCGCCTTCACTGAGGATTTCGGTCTACGCCAGGTTTCAGACGACAAACCCTGCGCCCGCCAGATGGCGCTCGAGAACGAAACACGGCAGTTGCTAGTGGAAGCGCTGGCCTCCTTGCCGCCTCGATGTCGAGAAGTCACGGTAATGCGCATGCTCAAGCGGCTGCCTCAAAAAGACATTGCTGCGGAACTGGGCATTGCTGAGAAGACAGTCGAAGTTCAAGTGAGCAGGGGAGTCAGACGATGCGAATCCTTCTTGAGAAGCAAGGGGATCGCCTGCCTTTCAGGGTTATGAAAAGACCTAACGACAGAGGCGATCAAAGGAAGACGAGACCAACCTCCTTCGATTGGTCAGCCGCAGCGGACCAAGCTGACTTGATAATCGAGGATCTGGAAGGCGAGCTCAGAAACAGGCGGAGAAGGCGGGTCGCCAAGTCCGCATACGCATCCATCGCGGTTCTCGCGCTTTCCAGTCTTTGGTTCGGCGTAGTGAATATTTGGGGGCCAGACTCGCCTGCGCCGATCGCTACCGTCGCCCTCCTTGAACCGAAAACGGAGACGCTTGCAGATGGCACCGTTGTCCAATTTATCGAGGATGCTGAAATCTCAGTCGATTATTCCTCGTCGATGCGTCAAGTGCGACTTGAATCGGGAGTCGCCCACTTCCAGGTGGCCAAGAACCCCGATCGCCCGTTTGTGGTCACAGCCGACGGAGTCGAGGTAAGAGCTGTGGGGACCGCGTTCTCCGTTGAACGAAACCAGAATGGTATTGAAGTTCTGGTTACAGAGGGACGTATTGCAGTGGAACTTGAAGACCGCTCCGATTGGATAGACCAATCGAAAGACGATTTGCCCATAGAAGCTGGAAACCAGGTGGTTGTCGAAAAAACAGGCCAAAGCGCCGAGAAGGCGATCAAAGCCTTGGATGAGACGGAGATGAACGCTTTATTGAGCTGGAGGATTCCGCGTTTCGAATTTGACGAAACCCCCTTATCAGAGGTGGTTCGGCTGTTCAACTCGCACGCGACGAAGTATGGAAATCCGAAACTGGAAATCGCAGACGCATCGCTAAATTCAATGGAGATCAGTGGAACGCTACGAACGGATGACGTGCAGTCGTTGCTATGGATCGTAGAGAGCGAATTCGACGTCACAAACCTGACTCAAGAAGGACTTATTGTCCTGTCGCTGCGCTAGTTCCGTCCAGCCTACGGAATATTCTCAAAAATTTTGCAGAAAAAAGTAAGGGAATTGACCCTTTCGATTGCCTACTTATTCGTGCGGTTTTTCTCGAGTTTCTCGACCACCCCGGTGCCACCCCTTTTTCAAGCGTCGATTTTCGTATTCGGAGTATGCGGATTGGACCTCGTTGCGAATGGGCTGGCCCAAACTGGAAGCGAAACGGCGGAACGGCATCGCGTTTTCGATATCCCTGCAGGACCGGCGGCGGCAACCTTGAAGGACTTCTCTCGCCAATCGGATGTGGAAGTGATCTTCGCCACGCGCGTGACGCGAAAAATAAGATGCCGGCCTTTGAAAGGTCTGCACACGCCTTCGGACGCGCTTGAACTGCTGCTGGAAGGCACAGGCCTAGTAGCGAAGCGAAATAAGAATACAGGCGCTTTCGCAATCGTTCGCGCCGAGGCAAACCAGCCAGCCCGAGCCAGCCCCGACCAAGGCAAATCCATTTCAAGTCAGGATTCGCGAGCTAAGGAAATTTCTCAATCAACCATCGATTCAGCTACAAACTCTACCACCAATATGAACCAAAACAAACTAGTAAAAAGCGTTATCGCCGCCAGCGCCCTGGCGGCTTCCGGATTCGCCCAAGACAGCGAAGAAGAGGATGATGTATACGAACTAAGCCCCTTTACGGTCGAAGCGTCATCGAATAATGGATACCAGGCGACCTCGACTCTCGCCGGGACTCGATTGAACACGGCGCTAAAGGACGTGGCCGCGACGGTAAGCGTCATCACACCCGAGTTTCTGCAGGACACCAATTCGGACGACCTTCAGGAGCTCCTCGTCTACACGGCTAATACGGAAATTCCAGGCATTGGAGGCAATTTCGCCAACCCGGATGGAGGTACCAGCGTTGGCGGTATCACCGACCAGCAGTTCCAACGTCCTGCGACCAATACACGCGTTCGCGGTTTGGCTGCAGCCGATTTGACGCGCAACTATTTCAGCACAGTCGTGCCCATGGATTCCTACAACACCAACCGCGTGGTAATCAACCGAGGGGCTAACGCCACGCTGTTCGGCTTGGGAAGTCCAGCCGGCATTATCAACAACAGCACCATCACTCCCTATTTTAGAGATCATGGCAAGGTGTCCCTGCAAATCGGCAGCTACGATTCGATGCGGACCTCTATAGATTTGGAAAAAGTCCTTATCGAAGATAAGCTTTCCCTACGTATCGCTTCTTTGTATGAAGATAGAAAATACGCTCAGGACCCGGCCTTCGAGCGCGATGAGCGTATCTTCCTGGTGGGAGAGTATCGTCCGGCCGAAGGCTCGAAGTTTCGCGTTTCCTACGAGTCGGGTTCGATCACGGCGAATCGTCCGCGTACCATACCTCCTCAGGACATGGTGAGCCGCTGGTTCGATACAGCTCCCAATGGGATTGCCAAGCCGCCCCACGACCCCACCTTTAACAATCGCCTTCGCTTGTTCTTTCCCGGTGGCGACACGACCGGGCGCACACCAGCTGATGTGGCAGACCAGCAATACTTCGGACCGATAGGCTTCACCTTCGATCCGGTTATTGTTTACAGTGACCCAAGCCAGTCGGTCGGGAACGGAAATCTGGCCAATGGTTCGGACGGCTTCATCGCCATCACCCACCCTCGCTACGGGAGGGACATCACCACCGCATTCGAAGGCTTTCCGGGTTTCAACTTCCAGTCCTTCGGCACGATTCGCGGATACAACCAACTGCTGGGCGGCATGCCGGGCGAGCCAAGAGACCAGAACGGCAATCTTCTGTCAGCCACGCGTGACTTCTACGTGAATGAGGTGATTCAAGACACCAGCATCTTCGATTTCCGCAATCTTCTGATCGATGGCCCGAATAAGCGCGAGCTTGAGGATTTCGATGTATTCAGCGCCTCGATCGAACAGACATTCTGGGAAGGCAAAGCGGGATTGTCCTACAATTTCAACAAGGAAGAGTACAGCAACGATTTCATGTCGATCTTGGGCACCGGCTCCCGATTCCAGTCGATCGCCATCGATCCGAATCTCAATATTCCACACGTCAAGGACTCGAACTTGAACCCGATTCCTAATCCGAACTTCGGGCGTCTCATGATAACCGCAGGCAGTCGCGGGGGCACCACAACCACCGAGGAAGATCGCGAAAACAACCGCTTCACCGGTTTCTTTAAGCTCGATGCCACGGAGAATATCGACGGAATTCTTGGCCAAATTCTGGGCAGCCATACCATCACTGGCTTGCATGAGAACGCCAAGACCAACACCCGCAATGTAAACTTCCAGAACTACATGTTCGGTCCCGAATTCAACGCCACTGGAAACGCGGTGAACGTGAACAACCTTTCTCCAGTCGGCACCTTGGTCTACGTGAGCGGCGACATTTCCGGCCAGAGCACGGCGGCAGGAGCCAATGCTTCGAACATGACGAGCCTCCTCGATTTCCAGTCCAGCTACAATCTATCGATTCTGAATCGGGACACAGGTCTGCCCGTGATAAGGTCTTACGACGTAGTTTCGGATATTCCTTGGGGCGGGTCGCTCAATCGAAGCGAGATCGATAGCCAAGCGATTATCCTAAGCAGCCAATTTCTCAATAATCACTTGGTGACGACATACGGCTACCGGGAGGACGAAGTGAGCATCTGGTCCACCCCAGCTCCACCTCGTTTATCGGACGGTAGCAGGGATATCAGTCCCAGCGCCTTTTTCCTCCCCGATGAGCAGACTTTCGGATCCGAATCGGACGCGACCAATTTTGGTATCGTGGCCCACTTGCCGTACGGATGGATGGATGACCTTCCGGGAGGCATGGGATTGAGTTTGCATTACGCTAAGTCCGACAATGTTCAGATTGGTCGGGAAAGGACCAATCTGATGGGCGAGAAGATCGGCCCCGTCAGCGGGGAAACGACCGAGAAAGGCTTCACCGTCTCGTTCATGGAGAACAAGATCAGCTTGCGCGTGAACTGGTACGAGACTTTGCAGATAGGCGAGGATTCAGGGTTGACCGGCGCTTTTAACGACATGCTTGGCCCCTACCTTGGCAACTACACCGATGCTGGCAAAGAGGCGACCATCGCCGCCAATGTTCTCCAGCAATCTGACATCGAGAATCTGCGCAACTTCGATCCGCTCGGAAACGCTCAATATGTTGTGCAAACGATGAACCTCGTGGAGAGTGACGACGGACTCAGGGTGCTTCGTACCGTTCCGACAGGATTGACCTTTCCTACAGACCTGCTCTCCGAAGGCCTCGAAATCGAGGGCGTCGCCAATTTGACCGAGAATTGGAGACTGTTCTTCAACGTTTCCCAGCAGCAAGTGTCCGCCACCAACACCGCTCCGCTCTTATCGAAACTGATCGAGGAAACCATCGAGCCACAGCTCGCTGAATTCGGGAAATTCCCGGCTAACGACGGCCAGAACGAAACCATGGCCAGCTTCACCAATCGTTTCGGACTGATCACTTCCAAGGTCAAGATCGCGGAGGACGGCGGCGTCAAGACCAACGAGATTCGCGAATGGCGTTGGAATCTGGGTACGAACTATACCTTCTCGGAGGACTCTCGCTTCAAAGGCTGGAACGTCGGCGGAGCCGCCCGCTGGCAGGACTCTGTTGGTATCGGACGTCCGGTTATCAACGATCCGGAGCTGGGCTTCATCCCTGACTTGGCCAATCCGATCTACGGCTCAAACGACTTGAAAGTCGATGGCTGGATAGGATGGTCGCGTCCGTTAACGTTTATGGGCGTCGAAGATATCGACTGGCAAGTGCAGCTCAATATCCGCAACCTGCTGGATAACGACGACCTGATTCCGGTCGTGGCCAATCCGGACGGAACCATTCCCGTTTATCGCATCCCTGCCGAACGCACTTGGGAGTTGCGTTCGACCTTCACATTCTAATTAAGCTATTTGCTGACTGCAGTTTGCCTCGCGTGAAGTTTAGTCTTTGCGCGGGGCTTTTCACATGTTCAGCTTAGTCATAAATCAAAACCGTTTTCCAACGTATTCATGAATCGGATATACTTACTTTTTCCCATCCTTGCGATCCTAATCGGCCAGGCCACGCTAAGCGGAAGCGACAGGCCCAACATCGTTCTCATTCTCTCCGACGACCAATCGTGGACGGATTACAGTTTCATGGGGCACGAGATCATTCGCACCCCACATCTGGATCGGCTGGCCAAGGAAAGCGTCGTGTATCCACGCGGTTATGTCCCTACCCCGCTTTGCCGCCCTTCTCTCATGACCTTGGCGACCGGCCACTATGCTCGCGACCATGGCGTAACAGGCAACGACCCTTCGCCTCGACTGGCTGAAAGAGGGACGCCGGAATTCGTCAGACTGTCCAAGCAGCTCATCAATAAAATCGACGAGATCGATACTCTGCCACGCATTCTCGCCCGAAACGGCTACTTGTCCCATCAAAGCGGCAAGTGGTGGGAAGGGCATTATCGAAGAGGTGGCTTCACGCACGGCATGACGCAGGGCGATCCCGGCGGGAGAGCCCGGCATGGCGATGCCGGTCTGACCATTGGCCGTGAAGGACTAGAGCCGATTTACGATTTCATCAAAATAGCCCAAGCCGAAGAAAAGCCCTTCTTCGTCTGGTACGCTCCTTTCCTGCCCCACTGGCCGCACAACCCGCCGGACCGGATTCTGGAGCATTACAAGCAGTTCGATTTGGATCCGGATGTCGCCAAATACTACGCCATGTGCGAGTGGTTCGACGAAACTTGCGGCGAACTGGTCGGACACTTGGAAGAAAAAGGCCTGCGCGAAAACACGCTCATCTACTACGTTTGCGATAACGGCTGGATACAAAGAGCGGCCGACACTAAAGTACCCGAAGGCTGGTTTCCCAGCTTCGCCCCGGGCTCCAAGCAAAGCGTTAATGAAGGCGGGGCTCGCAATCCCATCATGTTCTCCTGGCCTGGTGTCATTGAACCAGGGATACGCAACGATTTGACCAACAGCATCGATACGGTGCCAACCGTCCTCAGCGCCGTGGGCATCAAACCTCCAGAAGGTTTGCCAGGATTAGATCTCTGGCCTAATCTGACGGAAGGCGCCGAGATCGGCCGCGACACGATTTTCGGGGAATTCTACGCTCACGACGTGGCGGATATGGACGATCCCGAAAAATCGCTCATGTACCTGTGGTGTATCCAGAATGATTGGAAGTTGATCATGACCTACGACGGCGAAGTCAATCGCTACAAACCTATTCATCCACGTAAGACTCCGATTCAATTATACAATGTGATCGACGACCCCTACGAGAAGAACAACCTCGCGGACAAGCATCCGGAAATCGTCGTCCGCCTGAAAGAGGAAATCGAAAATTGGTATCCGCTCAAGCAGCGCAAGCTTGTAGAACAAACGGAATAACTCAGGAGCGATCCAATCGGAATTGAAAGGTTCCGGCAGGAAGAACCGCGAACATGTCCTCTCCCTCATCATGCCACCTGAGGGTGACGTTTTCCGGAGCGTTGAGCCATTGAACATCGCCCTTGGGTAGCTCTATAACAGCGGTTGTATTTGGAGGGATCCTACAGTCTAGCGAAATCGTTTCCCCATCTCGCTCCCAACGAACGCTGGCCTTGCCGTAGCGCGTCTCGTGCTCGGCTTCAGCGAACTCCAGAGGCGAATCGAGAATCGGCTGTATTCGAATTCTCTTGTAACCGGGGGCTGATACATCCGGAGCCAATCCAGCCAGGCGTTCGTAAATCCACTGCCCCACCGCCCCATAGGCGTAGTGATTAAATGAATTCATACGAACATCGCCAAATCCATGCTCATGGCTATAGCTATTCCAGCGCTCCCACATGGTCGTCGCTCCTTGATCAATAGAATAGAACCAAGAGGGGTATTCGTTGGTGAACAATACGCCCAAAGCCTGCTCCGTGTGTCCAAAATCGTCAAGAACGCGGTTGATCAACGGCGTTCCTAGAAAGCCTGTATTCAGACGACCATTCTCCATTTCCACCAGGGCGGAAAGATGCTCGGCCAATCTTGGCTTGAGATCCTCGTCCACCAGATCGAAACCGAGAAAGAGCAAATAGCCGGTTTGGGTTTCGGCAGGGGTTGTCAGTTTGCCATTGTCGTCCAGAAACTCCTGACGGATGGCTTGCTTGATCTGCGATACAAGTTCGGTGTAGTAAAGCGTATCCTCTTTGGCTCCTAAAATCTCCGCGACCTTCAGGCAAATGCTGGCGCAATAGCCGAAGTAGGCGGTAGCGATGAGAGGCCGCGGCGTTCCGCCAAACCTCGAGTCATTGGGATTGATGGCATGATCGCCTAGAATCGGGTGAAGCCAATCGGCGAAGCCTTCATCGGGTCCGATGAAATTAGGACTTCTTTCGCGATACAGTCCGACGTAGCGTTTCATAGCCTCGAAGTTCTCTTCGAGCGCTCTCTTGTCCCCGGTTCGCTGATACAATTCCCAAGGGATAACTGCAATCGCATCGCACCAGCCAGGAGATAGGCGAGGCCCTCCGACGAAGTTCCCCACATTGGGCACAATTACCGGAATCTCCCCCTTATCGGTCTGGTGCTCCCGCACCGACTTCAGCCAGCTCATCCAAAAGGCGTGTGTGTCGTAGTTGAAAACCGATACGGGCGTGAAGACCTGAGCGTCACCGGTCCAGCCATTGCGCTCGTCTCGCTGCGGACAATCCGTCGGTATCTCCAAAAAGTTTCCCTTCTGTCCCCAGCGGATGTTACTTTGCAGCTGGTTCAGTTTCTCGTGAGACGAAACGAATTTTCCGGTAGACTCGAACTCGGTATGCAGCACATGTCCCCTCACCCAATCCTTCTGCGGAGTTTGGCTCGCATCGAATCCGGAAACTTCAACGTAGCGAAAACCGAAGAAAGAAAAACGAGGCGACCAGTCGGACAATCCTGTCTTGGCCGGGATGTAGGTCGCCGCGGAGCGAGCAGTTCGATAATTCTCAGTATAGAGCGACCCGTCTTTATTCACCATCTCTGCCACGCGGATTTTCACCTGCTGTCCTTCGACGGTCGGCAGATTGATAGCAGGCCAGCCTACCATGTTTTGTCCTAAATCGAATATTGCCGTTCCATCATCTCGCGCGTCGACAGACACAGCTTCCAGGGTTTCCTGCATAGCAACTGCATGGAAGCGTTTGGGGGAGAGCCCGATGTCATCATCTAGCTGAGAGACGCCCACTGGCTTGAAACCTGAAGCATCAAAACCGACCGTACTCCAACCAGGCATCTCGTTACGAGCGTCGTAGTCCTCTCCGTAATACACGTCGGCTTTTATGACCGGTCCACTATTTGAATACGTCCACGTTTCATCGGTTGCGACTTTCTGGATCGGACCGGACTTGGACTCGATTTCCAGTTGAGCCAGGAATTCAGGCATGTGCCCGCCCATGCCGCGCATGATGTCGCCTGCGTACCAGCCCTTGCCTACTCTAGCGCCGATGATGTTCTTCCCTTCTTTCAGCAGATCGGTCACATCGTAAGTCAGCGTTTCGATACGCTGGTGATAATCAGTCCATCCCGGAACAAAGGTGTCGTCCGTCACTCTTTGTCCATTTATCTCGACTTCGAAGATCCCTCTGGCCGTCACGTAAAGTCTGGCTTTGCTGGCTGCTTGGCTCAGTTCGAATTCCTTGCGAAAATAAGGAACTTCGCAAACGGGACGTGTCGGAAATTCAATTGGCTGCCCACCCCAACGCTGAAAAGCATAGGTCTCCCCGCCATGCTTGTATTCAATCGTCAAGGGCGGCCTACCGCCACGAACTACTTGGATTTCGGAAAGTATTCCTTCGCCCACTACAAGACTGTTTGCGACTTGGCCACCTTCATCCAATACCCGCTGCAGTGCCTCGGTCACATCCGCCCCCTCTTCTCCCGCTTTCGCTTTGATAATCTTGACGTCCTCCAAGCGGGTTATTTTTGGCTGATGGATCCACACGCCATCCCAATCGTCCTTAGAGAGAAGCCCCATTTCCATTACGGCGGGCTCGCTCCACTCCGAGCCCTTACCATCTTGATCCCAGTAGCGAACCCGCCAATACGCTCTCTGCCTCGAAACCAGCTTCTCGCCTCCGTATTCAACATACACTGACTGATCTGATTCGACTTTGCCGCTATCCCACGAGGGCAAATCAAACGATTCGGCGGATGCCACCTGCATCTGGTAGGCGGTCTGTCTCGCCTTGAAGCGACTGTCGTTCAATTTCCAGGAAAAGCGCGGCATGGAATCATGAAAACCGAGCGGATTGCTTAGACCTTCGCTGACCGTGAGATCGTAAGGGGCAAGAGCTTCAGCGTTGATAGAGCAAACTGACGTTAAAAGCGTCGTTAGAGCGATTGGGATTCGGAGCATAGGATTAACGAGATTCTCTATGACACGATGCCCATCGCGAAGACGCAAAGCTATTATTTGAGACTATCAGGCTAGTTTGCCTTCACTATTTAATCATAGGCAAAGCACCGCAAACTGCAGTCCTAATTTGTGTAATAGATTTGGATACGAATTTTAATGAAAATACGCTGCAAATCACGGCTCCGCGAGGCAAACAAAGGGCGGAATCGCCTGATGGGAGGATTGGATGGGAAAAGAACTAAAGATTCAGGTTTGGAGAACCTTTAGCATTTAATAGTCGAATAGGCATCGAGCAACTCCTGATAGGCGTTTTTATAGAAAATGATATCTGCGCCGTGTATCAGAAGCTGGGCTCCCAGATTCTTCATATATTGGGCGTGGTCTATGTCGAATACCAGCGTGCCGAAGATCTTTCCTGCCTCCAAAGCGCTCCGGGCCACTTTATCGGCCGCCGCCAACGTCTCTTTACCTTTTACGTCTCCGGCCCGCCCGGAAAGAGCAGAGTAGTCTCCTGGACCAAAGAAGATGCAGTCTATACCTTCGGTCTCGGCAATTCCTTGGACGTTTTCCAGAGCGGTGGGAGATTCGATTTGAGCCATGATCCAGGTATTTTCGTTTGCCTCCTCGGTGTAGTTGTCAGCTGGATATTGACCGTAGTTATTGTCAGCGCTGCCACCGTCGAAGCCGCGCTCGCCTAGGGGATGGAATTTCGACCAGCGCACGACTTCGCTCGCCTCTTCAGCGGATTCGCATCGTGGATACATAATTCCATGAGCTCCAGCCTCTAGGAGCCGGCCCATGCGCATGTACTCTGATCGCCCAGGGCGGGCAAGGACATCAGCGAAGCCGATTCGCGAGGCTCGGGCCAGATTAGCGAAGGTTTCCAGGCTCTTGTCGGTGTGCTCCAGATCGTACCAGAGAAAATCGAAGTCCATTTGGCTCAACACCTCACTATGGACGGGATCGATTGATTTCACCTGGGTTCCGAGGGCGATTTCTCCCTTTTTCCAGATTTGCTTCACCTTGCTTGTTCGCATGCGGTTAGTTGATTTTCGTTTGTCAGGCAGGTCTTTACAGACTCGGCCAACCTTTCGTTTTCGATTCTCTCCTAGCGCTTATCGCCGCTTTTGTTCAAGAAAGATTGTGATAAGGATGGTAAGAGTGGGCCCCATGGCATTGATTCGATAGTAAGGCATCAGATGCTATCGCCGTGGACGAAGTCCGGGATGATCAGGACGCTTTTCGATTCCGCTATCTCTCCCTTGGCCAGTTTTATGGCGATTTCGGCTGTTCGGATCGCCAACTCCTGCGTATTCCGCGAATAGTGGGCGATGGAGGGTCGCATGAAAGCGAACTCGAAACTTTCTGTTCGGCACAGTATTGGAAAGTCTTCCGGTATTCGAAAGCCTCGCTTCATCAAATAGGTGGCGGCGCAAAAGGCGTGACTAGTGTGATCGACTAAAAAGGAATCTGGCTGGTCCACCGATTCCATAACGGCGTCCAGCTTTCGCTCTATTCCTTCGGGAGTGTTATGACATCGGGCTATCTTGCCGCGAACGCCTTTGTAGGACTTCACGCCCTGCATAAAACCGGTCTCCGATTGCAAGTCTCCAGGCAGGGTTTTAATAGATTTGAGGTAGCATATGGATTTCCTTTTTTTCGCGAGCAATAGGCCGACCGCGTGACGACAGACCGCAGCGTTATCCACATCGACGGAAGGCAGCTCGATCCCGTCGAATCGCGAGCCTGTGACAACGGCCGGAATACGATTTTTCTGAAACCAAAACTGCATTTCTCGATTCGTCTGCTGCAGTATCCAAACTTCAATACGGGTTTCGTCGATAAGGGTCTTCAAGGCCTTGGACGGAGACCTGGTATAGCAGCCCGGACGAACGTGCAATTCGAAGTTCAGATCCTTTTGATGGATATAGTGCTCAATAGCCGCTATCTTTCGACTAGTATAGCCGAACATTTCCTTAGTGTTGGTAGGGCAAAGAAAGCCGATCGTCGTTTTCTCCTCTTGCGGAGAGCGCTCGACCGCCCGTTTTAGAATGGATCGACGCTGTCCCTGGTGGTTGGCGATGACGCCTTCGTTTTCCAGTTGCCTAAGAGCCTGACGAAGGGTCGGACGGCTGATTTTAAAACGCTCGCACAGAGTGCGTTCTCCAGGCATGTAGGTTGTCCACACGCCTGTTTGTATGGCTTCTAGGATCACTGCCCGCGTCTCCGTGGCCAGCAGCCGCTTCTGGGGTACTTTCATCGTTTTCCTTTTTTGACCAAGTTCTAGAGAAGACCATCCTTACTACGAGCCGTGACAACTGGTAAACATAATTTACCGGTTTGCCAAACTAGCGTCGAGAGGCGACGCGCGGTATGAATCCATTCCAAGCAACGGATTGAAGTAGTCGCCATGTCCCTGTTTTCAGATACCTTAGCAACCAGTCGCTTTCAGCCCTTGAGTCGCATTCTTGTATGCGACGTTTTTTCCTCAGGGCTTAACGGCTGGATGAGTTTGATGCCGAATTTCACGCAGGCTCCGAATTTCGATACGCGAGAGAGCGTGGTGGTAAAGCACCAGTGGCCTCCGGTTATGTTGAGCACTGCCACTTATCGGTATCCAGGAACTCATGGCGCGTTGTCCGGGGCCTACAGCTTGAAGCTATCCACACGTCCAGTGGCTAATCGCTATGAAGAGATGCCGGCTCCGGGGAGTTTGGGGCACGCCATCAAGCGCCTTTCCTTTCACCACTTGAAGCGGAAGCGTCTCCAGTTCGAGATGTGGTTCGCCTATACGGCAGAGCAAGACCAAGTTAACGGAGGCTACGATTTGGGTGGGCTGAGCGAGAACTCGCTGCGAGCCTTTGGCGTGGCTTTCGATCTTCAGGAGAAGGGCAGTCGGGCCTTTACGGGGCTGCGCTACGTCAATTCCGTAAACGGCCAGCCGCATCGAAAATGGCAATACATTTTTCCGAGCGAAGTAAGCGATGCTCAATGGGCCTACGGTACGGAGGGCGACTGGTGCAAGCGTGGGGTTGATCCCCTCTGGTACGGGCGCCGCTATCCTGATGGTCGGCATGACGGGTTCCAGTACCTTCCCGGTGGCGAGCAAGAGCTATGCTACAACGAAACCGATTGCAAAATCAACTGGCTGTATTTCCGCATGCTGCTCGATATCGAGAACCGGGAGTATATCGAGCTGCAAGCTCAAGACAGAATCTTCGACATGGGCGGGCTGCCCATCTATTCCATTCCTGCCTACGCTCGCATTGAAGGACTCTTGAATCCGTTGATTTGGGTTGAGAACGATGCGACCCGCCGCGTGTTTTTCTATGTCGATTCCGTGATGATTTCACAGGATTGAATCTCCCGCTTCGCGTACGCATTGCTTTACGTATCAAAAAAACGCTTACGAATTAAATCTAATAGTCTAAACGCCCAGCCATGCGCCAGTTTCAAGCCGCCCATCTAGAAGTGAAGAAAACCTTCAGCGAGGATTTTCAAACCCATCCCTTCGAGGCAGGCTGGGCTAGTGAAGCGATCTTCTTCGTTATGGTGGAAAACGTTTCGGGGGAAGGAACGCGGTTCGAAGCGGAAGTTGAGATTTCGCACGATGGTGTTCATTGGACTGGAGAGGGATCCGTTTTAGGGCCTTTAGAAGAAAAAGGCCTGCATTTCGTTCGCGTGTCCCACTTTGGCAACTGGCTTCGGCTGAATTGCCGCATTTCAGGAAATCGCCCCGCCTTACAATTGCTTATCCAAATCGCGCTGAAGGAATAAGCTGGCGAGCGATTTCGCCGGGTCGTCGCTACCTCCTTCCATGGCTCTCTAGCGGCTAGGCCGTAAAGGGCTAGATTTTCCATCTATCATGAGTGCGTATCCAGAATCTTGATAAGCCGATATCGCTTTCCTGCTGCTAGCGAGTGGCGGCGCGAGGAGGGTGAATTCTGGTAACGTTTGATAACCAGTTCAAACCATTTGCCCGGTTTTGCACGGAAATCCAGAATGGACCGAAACTGGTCTTACCCCACAAGGAGACTAATCCCATCTTCTGATTCTCTAGCTTGCCCCATTGTTTAGCAGCAAAAGAAACTACACTACAAATGAAAACCTATCGACTAACACCATCTCGCCATTGGCTTCTCACGACTCTTCCCACCATACTGGCAACCATTCTCAATGTCAGTCTGGTTGCTCAAGACGAGCAATCCGATGATGAAGTCTTCGAGCTCTCTCCATTTACCGTCACTTCCAGTCTGGATCGTGGCTACGGAGCTTCCAGTTCGCTGGGCGCCACGCGGGTCGCCTTGCCCCACACCGACATATCATCGGCTATCGTCACCTTGAGCGAGGAGCTGATACAGGATACGGCAGCTACCGATGCAAAGGAGTTTTTGCAGTACGCCTCAGGTGTACAAATCGCTTCGGACCAGAATCCGGGCCAGATCTTTTATTCGCTGCGGGGCTACGCTTTGTCGGGCATCAGCATTAGAGACGGCCTTCCCGATCGCTTCACGACGGCCGATATACCTCTCGATGAAAACACCGCCTACCAAAGACTCGAGGTGATTAAGGGCCCTGCTGGAACCTTGTACGGTTCCCATAGCATGGGCGGCATCGTCAACAAGATCAGTAAATGGGCTCTCACCGAGAACTTTACCGAGACGCAGTTGCAGGTCGCTAGCGGTCATGAAAAATTTATAAGGGGCGTTGTTGACGCGAATCGTTCCATTGGCGATAGCTCGGCCATTCGAGCCGTGCTGTCCTACCGAGACGGGGAGCGGCATATCGATGAGTCGGACTCTCCCAACGACATGCTGAATTTCACCCTCATGGGAGCTCACTACTTTAAGGAGAGCGGAGGGAAAATCTGGGGTCGCTTTCAATACCTCGACTACGAATTGGACCGCGAGCAGGGCTGGCAGTATTTGACGGGCTACTTGACTCCGGGCGGATCCGCTCCGGAGGTAACGAATCAGGTTTTCGCCATCAGCAGACACGCGAATATCGTGCCGGAAGACGATATCTCGAAGGGGACGATGAGAGCTTACGAACTAGGCTATGAAAAGCCGTTCAACACCAGTAACGGCAATTGGACCTTTCGGCTGGTAGCTCGAAGCAATTCGGGCAAGGGCGACAAGAGTCCTTCCTACTCGCAAGGTCGACCAGTAGCGGTGGATGGCAATGGAGAGCTTATAGGAGACAATCGATTTGTCTCAGCTCTAGACCCCCGCGTCTCCGATTGGAGGACTTCGCTGACACTGCGCGATTTCCGAGGGTTCAGAGAGAATGATGGGCTTTTCATGGATTTGAACGGTAAATTCGATGCCTTAGGCGTCGAGCATGACTTTATCCTGAATGCCAACTATGGGCAAAGCCAGCAGGAGCGAGCCTTCTTCTTCTGGCCGGTCCAGAATCCGGACGATCCCACTTCGATCGGAAACACCTTTTCCGCCACTAGGCCGAATTTTTCGGGCATCAACGCTCAGACCATTGTGCAGAACAACGAAAAGCGTTTCAATCGCTTCCAAGGATTCTCGGAGAGCGATGGTTTTTCCATCGGCTTTCAGGACAACGTAAAGCTGATGGAAGGTAAGCTGATCTTGGTCGGTGGAGCGCGTTATGATGACAGCTCGACAGATGCCGTACGATTCGACGTGGAGGAAAGCATCGCTCAAGATCGGTTCGTACGCGACGAATCATCATGGAGCAGCAATGCAGCGAATGACACGACCTACAAGGTCGGCATCGTAGCGAAACCAACCGAAGGGCTGAGCTTTTTCGCCCAAAACGCGACTACCTTTAACGCGGTCAGCTCGGTCGATCCGCAAACCGGCAATAAATTTCCCAATCAGGAGGGAGAAATCATTGAGGTCGGAACCAAGCTGAGCATGAACGGCAATCGGCTAGTGGCAACGCTATCGTGGTTCGATATGGAATTGACTAATGTGATTATCCAGGTGCCGCTCCCCATTAGCGAGGGAGGCGGGACCGTCCCAAGGGCCGTTGGCGTCCAAGCCACCGATGGCATTGAGTTGGATCTCGCTTGGCAGCCGACAGACAACTTGAGTTTGCTGTTCGCCGCAAGCGACCTGGATTCGACCGATGCCAATGGGCGTTTCTTCAGAGGAGTGCCGATGAAATTCAATTATTCCCTGTTCGGGAAGTACTCCTTTAACGAAGGGCTTTTGAGCGGCTATCATGTTGGCTTGGGTTTCAAGCATAACGCCATGGCTCCAGGAGATAGTGGCAACTCGTTTTTCCTTAGCGATACCGATATTCTCGATCTTTTCGCTGGTTACTCCCAGGAAAACTGGAGTGTTCAGCTCAACGTCTATAATGTGAACGGCGAGGATGGAATCCTGAGTTCGGTGATTGATCGCCTAGCTATGCGCGCTCCTGATACCAACTACCGTCTTACAGCTCGATTTCGATTCTAATAGAAACGAAACCGAGTCATATTGGAGGTTTAGTATAGTCTCCACAACAAGGGGCAGGCTGCAGCCGCCCCTTTTCCTTTTTAGTCCATATCCAAGCTTAGCAATATTCGTAATGAGCTATTCCAGAATTCCCGATTTTTTTCTTATCGCTGCCACGCTGACCTCCTTTTGTATCCAGTATTCGGAGGCAAAAAGTTTTCGTCACGAAATGCGCGTTTTGTCCGATAACCATAAATACACAATCGCCGACAACGACGAAAGAACCATTTCCGAGTCTCCCAGCAAGCTAGGCTGGTATTACTCGGTCGTCAGCGTCGCCAACACGCCTACTGGGCTGGTCGCTTGCTACCGTAGGTCCGATTTCCATACAGCAGTGATGACGGATATCATGATCGCCTATTCGAGCGATGGAGGAAAGTCTTGGCACGGACACCACAGCATCGCTCACGCGGATGTCTGGAATGAGCAGGGTTGTTGGGTGGCTCCTCAGATTTCCCGGCTGTCCGACGGACGATTAGTCATCATCTCCGATTTCGGGCACCGTCGCTCGGGCAATGATTGGCCCATGCTGTCCAAATGGCAGTACCCGCCGAGAGGGATGTCCAATCACTTATGGTGGAGCAGCGACGACGGTAAAACCTGGACAGGTCCCTTCAAAATAGACGATGTCGGCGGCGAGCCTGGCTATATAACGGAAACAGATAACGGAACGCTGATTTACACGAGAACTGAATCCAAGCGGACGGATATTCTCTGGAATCCTCCTGAGCCATGGAACGATATCTACTACTACAACAGCGCTGTCCTTTCTTTCGATAGCGGAAAAACTTGGGATATGGTCGTGCCCTTGGGCGACGACCCGCACCATGGGGATTGCGAAGTGGGAACAGTCGATTTGGGAGGAGGAAATCTCATGGCCGTCACCCGCATCGGAATGGGTAACGGCCAATTTCGCCAGCCCAGCCGAATCGTCTACAGCGACGATGACGGAAGAACGTGGCGCGACCATAGATTGTCTCCCTTCTATGGACAGAGGCCAGTTATTCGCAAGCTGTCGTCTGGAAAACTGCTCCTACACTACCGCAATAAATGGGGAACGGTTGCTAATTACGCGACCCTCATCGATCCCAAAGAAGAGCTTCCCTACGAACCTTGCCTGTGGGTCTACGATGAGAAGAGGTGCCGTTTGGAGGACGGCGTATTAACCATGCGTACCGACGAAGGGATCAAGAACCTGATCGGATATGGATTTTATCCCGCCCACAATCCTGAATCTCGGGTCGAGATTAGCGCGGAATTAAAAGTGGAGACCGCCGACATTAATGGCTGCAATATTAGCGCGGGATGCTGGGTGAGGCTCGAGCCGGGGCGCGTCAGTCTGGCGGATCGGCCGGAAGTCGGTTTCGATATCGACGCCACGCAATGGCATTATTATCGTATCGTTCGCGAAAACGGGCAATTGTCTATTTACGCTGATGGAGAACTCCGCTTAAGAACCGATGTATCCGATTTGTTGACACGAACTGTTCATATAGGCAATCGCATGGTGAAAAGCTTCAACTTCGATCACATTGGTCAAGAGAAGAAATCCGGACACGGGCGGCCCAATCAAGTTGGGGAGAAGCGAGAATACGTCGACGCGAGTAAAGCAGATTCCGGCTGGGGAACGAAGGCGATTTCCCGCTGGAGGTCTCTAAGCGTCAAGGTGGATAATCCCCATGACTATGACATCGATTGGAAGTGGCATCCCGAAAAGGGCTACCCGGACCAGTTTCGCAGAGATCGGATCATCGCTCTCGATATCATTGCCAGCAGCTCCGGCCATACCGGCTATGGCGGATCCGCTCAACTTGACGACGGTTCCATCGTCATCGTCGATTACACAGTGGGTGGCAATGGTGATAAACCAGCCCGCATGCCCTTCGCCCGTTCCTATCGCTTAACTGAGGAAATGTTCGTCGATTGAATTTTGCATCCAAACATTGGATTCAATCATAATCGGCCTCATTTGCAGGCTGGGGCAACAGGCAACTAGCCAGCCAGCTCAGGCCAGCGGTTGCCAGCGCGGCAAACGCCCCATACCAGAGGAATGAAATCTCGGTGAAAAATCCCATGTAAATGGCAAAGGCGAAACCGCAGCATAGCCCAATGAAGGCTGGATTCGCGTGAACGCGCTTGCTCAGCATTCCAACGAGAAAAACGCCAACCAGCGGACCACCAAAGAAGCTGTTCAAGGTCATGCCTATCTCGAGAATGTTGCCCAGCGATCCCATAAAACCGGCTAGGCTTATGCCGATAAGGCCTAGGCCTAGCGTGGTCGCCCTGGCCAGCTTCACACTCGCCTTCCGTCTGGCGAAACGGTTGTAAAAGTCCGAAATGCCAACGGTGGTCACCGAGTTGAGCACCGAACTGATAGTCGACATGGCAGCAGAGAGCACGCTCGCCACCAGTAGTCCTTTTATCCCTACCGGCAGCTCCTCGACGATGAACTTGGGAAAGACTTGGTTAGAAGGAAGGTCTAGGGCTCCTTTTTCAGGAAATTCGCTGTAGAAGACGAACAAGGTAGTGCCGATGAAAAACACGAAGAGGCCGAATCCGAAGGTGATGATCAAAGTCGCCATAAGGGCGAAGTTGGATTGGCGCAGCGTTTTCGTCGTTAGAAAGCGCTGCAACTCGGCCTGGTCCGTACCGTATTGGGTCAGCAGAAAGAATGCGCCGCCAATGAAGCCGCCGAGAACGGTGTACTTTTCCGTCAGGCTCCAGGAGAAATTGAAGAAGCGAAACTTATCCTGCTCTTGAGCGGTTTGGATGACGGTTGCCAGTCCTCCGTCGATTTTTCCCATGGCGATCAGGATGACCACGCAGAGCCCTCCCAGAAGAATGACCAGTTGAATGCTGTCCGTCCAGATGACCGCCTTTATTCCACCCAGCAGGGTATAGGCTGTAGTAAACAAGCCAACAAAAATGGCCACACGCCATATGGCGACGCCGAACATCTGCTCGATTACCAGAGCCGGCGCATAGATAGCCACTCCCAGGTAGCAGACTTTGAGCATGATGAACAGACCGCTAGTGAACAGGCGGGTCTTCAGGTCAAAGCGTTCTTCCAGATATTCATAAATCGAAAAGCGCTGCTTATTATAAAAATAGGGCAGCATGACCAACCCAAGAACCAGCATCGCGACGGGCAGCCCAAGCCGATACTGATGCAGCGTGAAGTCGCCCTTAAAAGCCACGCCCGGCGCCCCGAGATAGGCTATGGCGCTGACGATGGTCGCTATGCCCGAGAACATAGCCGCCCACCAAGGAACGTTTCGACCGCCTAGAAAGTAGTCTTTCAAGCTCTTCTGACCTCTGCTGAACGAGCTGCCGATAAAAATAATCAGGCTGAAGTAGATGCCGATGATGATGAAATCGATGGTCGTCATTTACCAGGGCGATGATTCGCTTTAATATGGTAGATTACATCCGCTTTCAAGCCGGGCGAATACTTTCCGCTTGCAAGGATAAAGCCATCCAAAATGGACAGCAAGGAAACGGCGATCAGTCCGAGAAGCATCTTTTCAATGTTCTTCTAATCGTCATTGATTGTCGAATACGCCAAAGCTTCTTTCGATAGACGGTGATCGTCTCCCGGTTTTCTCCAAAGAAATGGAGCTGTTCTTCTCCGAGATCCTTGGGATGTCCAGCGATGTGGGGAATGCTCAAGTTTGCCACTTTTCGCCAGCTAGCTTAAGCTCACGAGCCTTAGCAACCGGTTAGCTTTTCTAACCAGTTGCCCTTGGTTCGCACTGAAGCGGGTCGCTTGTCTATCCAGATTAGAAGTCGATGAGACCGAACGACGATGTCCTTTCCGAGCCGAGATCAGTGGTTAGTTTGAATGACCGGAGCACGGCGATTGTCTCTAATCCTAGATCGTTTTGATGTGTCCGAAAAGCGAAAGCCGAGAGGCTATGAAATCCACCTGGCTCTCTTTTTCACACCACCCCTATCCAAACCCGACGTCGATCGATCGCTTGCCATCGGTATAGGCAAGTTCCTCGTTTCAGCGGCGGGCTGAAAAGACAACTCAATGATATGCATCCATGCGATATATAAACATTAGAAAGCTGGTTCATCACGCCCCAAGGCTTACCGCCTGGACTACCCTCGCCTTGGCTTTTCCCATAGCCGCTGATGCGGGCTATTCGGAAGTCGAAGTCTGGACCGCTAACGAAGACGGCTTTTCCAGCCACCGCATTCCTGGGATTTGCGTGACGAGCAACGGCACAGTGCTTGTCGCGACCGAAGCGCGTGATGGCGATGGCGATGCCGACCCTTCCGACATTGTCGTCAAGCGGAGCGTCAACAGCGGCTCCTCTTGGTCGAATGACATTACGATCGAGGCTTCCTCAGGCGGAGCCCATTGGGCCAACCCAACCTTTTTGGTCGACGGAAGTCTGGTATATCTTTTCTACGCCGAAAATGAAGACAACGCGAGCAGCAAGGTTTACTACAGGACCAGCTCGGACCATGGCTTGTCGTGGAGCGGCCGCACTGAAATAACAAACATCTGGAATGGGAATCCCTACGGTTGGACACTGCACCTTCCAGGTCCCGGACACGGCATTAAAAAGATCAAAAATCCTGATACAGGAATGTTGCTGTTGCAAGTTTGGCATCGCAAGTCGATATCGTTCCCCGCCGCTCAGCGCAATTACGGCGTGGATGTAATAACGAAAGCAGGTTCTATCTGGACGCAGCAGGGAGTGGTTTCCGTCAGCTCTTCCTACGGAATCAACGAATCGGATCTAGCCGAGCGAGCCAACGGCCAGATCATCAACATCGCTCGTAGGGCTCTAGGCGATACAACGAAGAAGACTAGAAGCGCGAGCGTCAACAGTGGAACGACTTGGGGCAGTCTCGCAACCGTGTCTGGCGTGACGGGAAAAGCGGTGGATGGCGGGCTGGTGAGATATGACGACAACGATATGATACTCACCTATATCGAGAATGATACTCAGCGCAGGGATTTGAGAATTATGACGAGTCAGGACCAGGGAGTTAATTGGTCGACAAATCGGCAAGTCTACGGAGGAAAAGCGGCTTATTCCGACATGGCGGTGGATGGCACCGACATTTACATGGTTTACGAGCGCGGCAATAGCGATAGCGAAACCGAGTGGAAACGAATCTACGTGGCGAAGTTCGACTTGGCATGGGCAAAGAGCGCGGCGGGAGCCTCGGATCAGACCATAGATTGCGAGGACACAACCTATAGCGGTACCGGCGCTTCTGCCAGCGTTCTCAATCACGCTCAATATTTCGATGGCCAGGCCCTCCTTTTAAATGCGGACGGCTCGGGTGACCGGCTCACAATGTCTTTTACTTTGAATAGTCCCGGAACGTATAAAATCAGAGCCTACGTAAGAACGTATTTTTCTCGTGGCAGGTACAAGTTGACAGCTAATGGCGTCGTTAAAGATTTGTATTCGTCTTCTGGAGCATTCAAGGTCCCCATGGATTTTGGTAACGTAACCTGGAGCAACGCGGGAACGGCGACACTGCATTTCGAATGCGATGGCAAAAATAGCAGTTCGTCCGGGTTTACGGGAATATTCGACAGAATCGTACTCGAAGCCCAGTAGGATTAAGAATTTTATACGACTACCCAAAATCAATCGTGGTGGACAGCCTATTCCATTCTATTGGCAATCTCCAAGAAGGCCCGAGTTCTCTCGGGCCTCTTCATTCGTATCCGTAAAACAGTGTCTTATGAACCTTTTACGCAGCTGTTTTTATAATATGCGATTTCCATCCGATTTCAAATTGGTAGGGCTGGCTATTCATCGAGCGGGAATGGCTTTAATCATAAGTATTAGTCTTCCCGTTTTTTCGCCTTGGACTATGGCAGACCAAAAAGTGTGCATAGGCAATGCGGGGCATCAATTGGTAGCGGAAAATGAATACAGATTCTTTCTCGAAAAGACGAAGTATGAGCAGTTCCATGATCGATACGGGTTGGCGCAAGCGAAGGAAATCGCCGCTTTCTGGGAGGGCGAGGTCGAAGGTCGACCAGCCTTGGAGGTCTTACGAGAAGCGGCAACGAACGTTCTGCATGCCTACAGGATCGAGCTCGCCAAGGCTGCTGAGAAAGGATTCGCGTTAAACAAGTCGGAACGAGAAGATGTCGATATCTACTTCTATCGGTTGACGGTAGAATACGGATCGCGCGAAAATTTGGATAACGAGCTTGTAAAAACAATGGGCATTCGCGTTGCCGACTACGAGGAAATCTATAGTAGGATGAAGCTCGCCGCGAAATTTCGACTCGAATGGCAAAACGAAATCGCCGCGAGCCAAGAGGAGCTGAAACACTTCTATCTGGAGAATCGGAATGCGACGGACGCGGTCGTAGCAAGTCACATCGCGCGATTGAAACATGATCCCGAAGATCCGAGCTTGCTATATAAAGGAGAACAGCTTGCCGCGACGGAAGCCTTCGCCAGAGAGTTATATGCACGCGCCGATTCTGGCGAATCGTTTGCGCATCTGGTTTATGAATACTCGCAAGACGTGTCTTCTAAGGCGAATGATGGAAAGTATCGTTTCCACGCGAATGAAGGGATCGCGCCCGAGTTCGAGGCAGCCGCCTTCTTAGCGAAGGTCGGAGAGATCAGCTGGGCCGAAACGAATTTCGCCTTTCACATTATCAAAGTGGAATCGAGAACGGAATTCAAGGACGTGCAAGAGAGAGTTCTGCGAGCTTATCGTAGTGAAAAATACAATACTGCGATGGAAGCCTGGAAAGAAATGCCCGAATATCGAATGGTTTTAGACGATGAAGAGGTAGCTTCCATAAGGCCTATTACCGGGAGTTTCTAGGTTTTCTGCCGGATCTGGCATCAGTCAGACGTTTTTTGGACAAATTATGCAAAAGCTCGAACAGCGCATCCATTGTAAGGCCAGCATTCCAGGCTATTATAACTGCTATGTCTAATACTCATGACACCTCTCGGGATTTGGATTCGCTGCTGAGCAGCGAAGCGTATTTCGAAGATCCCTATCCTATCTACGATCGTCTTCGTACCGAGGCTCCGGTCTTCTGGAGCGAGAAGTGGGCGGCCTGGGTCGTAACGCGACATGAAGATATCGCAGGGATCGCCAAAGATACCAAGAGCTTTTCCAACGCAGGCCGCATCACTTTGTTTCTCAATCAGCTGCCGCCTAGCGAGCAGGCTCAATTATCGTATCTGAAAGCGCACTACGAAGATGCCGGTCTCGTGCATTCGGATCCGCCAGACCATGCGCGCCTACGCCGACTGGTAAGCAAGGCCTTCACTCCGCGGATGATCGAAAACATGCGCGGCGAGGTAGTCCGAATCGTCGACTCTCTGCTTGATCGGGTCCAATTGCGCGGGGAGATGGATCTGATTCGCGATTTTGCCTTCCCTCTGCCGGCGATTATTATCGCGGGCATGCTCGGTGTGCCGGACGAAGAGCGGGAGCAATTCAAGGACTGGTCGGACAAGATTCAACAGTTTCTCGGAACGGGGCGAGCTAATCTTGAGCGAGCCCTGGAGGCTCAGGAAAGCTGGCGCGCGATGAACGCCTACTTCGAAAAACTGGTGGCCGAACGGCGGCGGGAGCCGCAAGACGATATCGTTTCAGGCTTGATCAGCGCCCGCGACGAAAAGGATGCTTTGACAGAGAAGGAAATGATCGGCACCTGCGGAGCCATGCTGATCGCCGGCCACGAGACTACAACCAACCTGATTTCCAACAGCATTCTGATCTTAATGGGAAATCCGCAGACGCGTCGCGAGCTGAGCGAGAAACCAGAGCTGTACCCGACGGCCACCGAGGAATTCCTACGTTTCGAAAGCCCTTTTCAAAGCGCTCCGCGTACATGTAGAGCGGATACAAAAATAGGGGGACAGCTTATTCGCGAGGGCAACTTAGTTCACCTTATGTTGGGCGCGGCGAACCGCGATCCAGAAAAATTCGAGAACCCCAGTCAGCTGAACATCCATCGGCAAGACCTGAAGCATGTCGCTTTCGGGCATGGCATTCACCTCTGTTTAGGAGCGGCTCTGGCTCGTCTGGAAGGCCCTATCGCAATTGAGGCGGCATTGCGTCGTCTTCCCGAGTTGCGTCTAGCCAAGGGGAAGCGCCCGTTGTGGAAACGCAGCATGGTGCAGCGAGGAATGATAACCATGCCAGTCGTGTGGGACGGTCAGGAAAGCCGGCTCTAAGGCGATTTTCCATTAGCGGCGAGGCGCAGGAAACTTGGAGCTATGATGCAGGTTTAGGCCTGCAGCCTAATCTTCATTCCATTCTAGCTCGTTTGCGGTATTCGCCCGGAGGGAGTCTGTAGTGCTTCGCGAAGACGCGCGTGAAATAGTATACGTCTTCATAGCCGCATTGGCTGGCGATTCGCTTTATGGATACGGAAGAACTTCGCAGGGCGGAGGCCGCTTTCCGCATGCGCTGGACTGTAATGTAGCGCTGGGGCGAGAAGCCGGAAACCAACTGAAAGTTGCGCCTCATATGTGTATACGACAAGCCGATACGAGCGGCCTCCTGGCGCATGTTCCAAGGCCTCTCTGGATTTTCCTCGATTCGTTGGACGAGGGTTTGGATTTTCGTTTCGATGCCACTTGAGCCCTCGTAGCAGGAAGGCTGCTCGTGAAGCTGCAATAGAAGATCTTCCAAGGTATGGATGGCGCGTTGAAACGAGGGGCGGCGCGATTCGATCTGGTCGAACAGCCGGTCGAACGCTCGCGAAAAAGCCAACGGATTAGCGATCTCGCGAAAAGAGGGAACGCTCGCTCGGATCGGCAGCAATCCGCTTTCGATATAGGCATCTACGCGATTTCCTCTGAAGTTGACGAAGCGCTGGTCCCAGGGGGTTCCGTGCAGGCTGCCGTACTGGAATCGGGGTCCTGGATACGTCCACCAAGCTAAGGGAGCTCTCAGCGTTGTCTCCGCTCCCTCTTCGTCCTTCCATATGATAGTACCACTATGGGCGTAGTTGAGACAGTAGTACGCATCAAAGCGTTTATCGACCCAGATCATGCATTGCGGCATGTGGTTATGGGCCATCCATTCGATGTCTTTAAAGTAAGGCGTTTGATGCATTAGGGATGGCGAATTTCGAATGAGTGCGGTCGCTGCTTCCAGCTTTTATACTGTCGTCTGACGACTTGCCACTGTTGGTTACGCTTCCTCTTTTCCAGTTGTCTCAACAGGATGGCCTTCCATGAGGAAGTGCTGTATCGGAAGAAAAACGACATAGACAAGACGTTAGCAGATTATGGACGAAATGTCCAAAGCTTTGGTCAATTCGTCTATTGGATGCGACGAGACGCGCAGCTAGAATGTCGATCATGAAATGCCAAGTATTCGAAAACGCGCCCCACCCTTTTCCGCGTCTTGGATTCGGAGCCATGGGCTTAAGCGGGATATTCGGCTCTTACGCAGACCGCTACTTGATGGATTCGACTCTCTATGCTTTGGAGCGCGGCATCAGTTTTATCGATACGGCAAGGGCTTATGGAAGATCTGAGGAAATTCTGGGAAAAGTCTTGCGCGAGTGGAAGGGCGAGCGGCCGTTTTTGGCTACCAAAGTTTTGCCCGCAACGCCGCAAGACCGTTTTCCGGCAGGCGTTTGGGGATGGCATCATCCAGTGGCGTCGGAGGAAGCGTTCCCCCCGGGAACGATTGCGGAAAGTCTGGAAACT
>JANQRT010000009.1 GCA_028284385.1 Opitutaceae bacterium
GCAGCATGTCGGGACCAGCGCCCTGCAGATCGTGGCCACCAATGGGGAGGGGATGTCTGTCTACGAGAGCTTCTCAATCCATGTCTCGCCCAACGGCGAACCAGCCTACGGCAGGATTCTTCACGTAGAGGAGGACCTGCCCGGCGAGACTGGCGGCCTCGTGCGCATAGAGGCAGAAACCTACTCCCACACCCATGCCGCCGAGGGCCGCCACTGGGAGAAGTACCTCTCCACGGGCAGAAGCGGAGGAGCCTCCATGAGGTCGGAGCCCAACAGCGCCTACACCGACAGCGGAGACATGACCGGGCCGGCCCTGAAATACGACATTCTCTTCACCAGCGCCGGCGACTACTTCCTTTCCTTCAGAAGCGACAGGAGGCGCTCCGGCAGCTCCATCCTCTTCGCCTTCGACGGACAGAAGGTGCAGTCCTGCTACGAGTCCACCAGCATGCGCTGGATAAACTCGGACTCTATCAAGGTGAACGAGCCAGGCGTCCACACACTCAGCATCTGGCTCTGCGCGAGCAGCATGGAGATCGACTCCGTCGCCCTGAGGCGAAACGAGCACATCTTCGAGAACCTGTCTTACGACAAGCCCGACGCCGAGAGCCCCATCCAAGGCGCCCCCTACGTAGACCAGGGAATAGCAGACAGGCTAGCCGACATCGGAGAAGCTGTCAGCTTCACCATTCCCGCCAACGCCTTCGGGGGCGGGAACGGAACACTCACATATTCAATTGAGAGCGGCCCCGCCTGGCTCTCATTCGACGGGACCACCTTCACCGGTACTCCGGCCGACACCGAATACGGCGTCAACAAGGTGACCGTCGCAGCGACCGACCAACTTGGTATAGGCGCAACAACGACTTTCGCATTCGTCGTCTACGATCTACCACCCAACAATCCGCCAATAGTAGATCAGGGAATAGCGAATCAAACTACGAATGAGGCAGTCTCATTCAATCTATCAATACCGACCAATGCGTTTTCTGATCCGGATGGAGATCCGCTAACTCTCGTCGCGACCACTCTACCGGCTTGGCTGAATTTCGATGGCAGCTCCTTCACCGGGACGCCGCTCAATGAGGATGTCGGATTGAATAATGTGACCCTCCAAGCGTCCGACCCTCGTGGCGGATCGGTTAGCCTGAATTTCAGTATCGATGTCATCAATACCAATGATCCTCCTGTAGTGGATCAAGGAATCTCGAATCAATCCGCTATCCACGAAGTGCCCTTTAGCTATACGATTCCATCCAATGCTTTTTCGGATCCAGATGGAGACATGCTAACTCTTACTGCTACTATTTTGCCTTCCTGGCTAAGCTTTAACGGCTCCGCCATTAGTGGAACGCCGCAACAAAGCCATATTGGAGGACATGATGTAGTTATTGAGGCTTCCGACCCTTCCCAGCAAAAAGCGTCAATCGCCTTCAGAGTATTAGTATCAAACGACGCTCCTGAAAGTGGAGACCTTTCGGATACCAACTTATCGCTTCTCCAAGGCTCTGCCTCCGGCCTCGAAATTCCTATTTCAGCGACTGATCCTGAGGACGGCAATATCACCATTACATCGTCCAATGTTGAAATTATCCAACCAACAAACGGTACAGTGGCCTGGAATGCATCTAGCGGAAAATGGGAATACACTCCAAATTCTGGATACATTGGAAGCGATACTTTCCAGTTTCGCGTACTCGACAGCCATAATGAACCCTCAGCCTGGCAAACGGTGACTGTTAGAATAACAGTGGATGAAAGCCAGGACGCCGACGCCGACGGCTTGCCGGATGGCTGGGAAACTTACTTTGGGCTAAATCCGAATTCCGCTACTGGCTCAGATGGAGCAGGAGGGAATACGGATGCTGATCTTTTCAGCAATCGCCTGGAATACCTTTTTGGAACCAATCCCAACGTTGCGGATACGCCATCCAGCCAATCCGTCCCGATAACCATTCTCACTCCGATTCAATAATCAAAGCGGCTCAGACGCGAGTCTTTGGAATCACAATAAATTTTCAGCCTACAGCCTAGACCATCATCAGCCTATCAACCTAGAATTTTCATGAATCCTCTCAAACTCTCACTCATTTCTATGGGCATACTCTGCGGAATGCTAGATCTTGCTTATACTCAGCGATCAGAAAAGCCGAAGGAGGCTTTGCCTAAACTATCTCTGGCCGAGTCTATCGATTCGAAAATTCAAGGTCGGATGCAGAAGAGCAGGCATGCAAAAGGCTCGGCTCCGAATCATTTTGAAAGAGGCATGCTCTACAAAGAAGCTGCCAACAGTCTGTATAACCAGTCCCGATACAAGCAAGCTTTTCGATTGTATGAGAAAGCTGAACAGGAACTGCTCAAAGCGGCGGAGAAACACGATAGGCACACTGAAGCTAAGCAGAAAAGCCAAGCCTACTACCAGCTTGGACTTGTTTGCGAACAAATAAGAAACGACAAGTCCGTTGCCGCTGAATGCTTCGCCAAAGCTCGTGAGTTGGATACGGATGCCGAGTACCTCGCCCTGAAACTCGCTCGTACCAAGGAGGGTCGCCAAAAGCTAGGCGTTCGAAAGGTAGAAGACTTCAAAAAGTTGAGGATGCCCAGAAAAGGTCAAGACGCCTCAGACGAGCTTGAGGAACCTACTCTCCCTAAAAATCCAAGGGAGAATAAAAACAAGTAGGAAAGGAATCAACTACAGATGAAACTTGGCATCAGCAAAATTTTATTACAGAGGCGATTGGCTCAAAGCTCCATTTTCTTTTTGGTGCTTGTCTCTCTAGCTCAAGCTGCTTGGAGCGAATCTGTGAATTTTACGGCTTTCGCAACAAGACAAGGCGCAGACTCTCCTGCAGAAGATTTTTGCGTAAGTCTTTCAATAAGCGGAGCCGGATCTGCCAGCGCCTGCAGTGATCACGATGGCACAATTACAATCCAAGATTCCTCTATTGCTCAATTAACGCTTGGTCAAAGTTACACAGGCACATTTAGCTATCAAAACTACAACGACGATGGCTGGATTACTGATACAGGTTTCCGTTTTACTCCGCCAGAAGGTTTTGAGGTCCTCATCAACGATGGCATGTATATCAATGAAATCCATACAGACCAGCAAGGTAGCTACACATTCCGTTTGGAACAGATTTCTCCGTCCCGTGTTGCTCTAGGAGCCAAATTGCTAGGGTATCCCGACAGTCAAAGCGACGATATCGAATTTCGTTTGATGGGACTATTCCTACAAGCAACACGCGGACAGACAGGAATCACTCAGCCAAGTCCCGGTTTCGTAGGCCTCATGCCAGACAAAGAGTACTTCATTACCATCTCTGGGGATGGCACCTACAACACCCTCTATTCGGTTCCCAACGGATATGAACTCTATATCGACGACGAAAAACGGACCAATATTTCAGGTTCGGTAAACAACAACGATATCCAACATAAGATACTCTTGAAGAGCGTTTCTAGAAACTCGTTCTCAGGATCTTATGGTGATCTGGTAAATCTGGACACCGGTCCAGCTAAATGGGCTATTGCCCTGGGAAGCCTTATCAATGGACAGTCCACTGGCTTCCTTAGTTTTGAGCATACCGAGCCAACCCTCGATCTCATCGAGGAAATCCATTTCTCCGACGTGCAGGAGGATGTGGAAGTCATAAAGGAGCAACTTGTCCCGAGACAAATAAAGACAAATCAAATGCTGCTCGACATACTAGAAAGCCAAGACAGCGTGACGCTTGATTTCTATCCTCAGTCTGCTGTGGGAAGCCTTTCGAATGGACTTTACACCTTTTCCGGCCAACCCTCCATCACCTACTCCTTCACGCGGCAATCCGCAGGTGCCAGCTACACGCTTACGAGAACTGAAGGCTCAAGAGCGCAGACCTACAACTTCAATTCCAGCGCATCCATAGATTCACTACAATACCCTAATTCCCTTAAGTCCATTGAGAAAACAATCCAATCCAGCCCATCTACTTACGAAATTCGCGATACCACAATCAAGCGCTCTGGCGGCCTGACGGACTACCTTGTCACCGAGCGTCATGACTTCTTCGATTTCGGGAAAAAGCTCACAAGTAGAACTTCCACCGTCAACTCTACCGCGTACACCCAATCCATCACCTACGATGAGAATGAGATCAATTGGGGTTCTTATGGGCGCCCTACTTCTACCGATAGCTTTGGAGGGGCAACCAGCACTTATGCGTATTCCACTGACGATAATAGCATTGGTCGTGTCACTAGCATCAGCCGAACGCATCTAGACAACCAAGCCTCAACCCAGACCTTCGAGTACGCAACCGACTGGAATGGAACGGAGACTTTGGTTTCCAACATTTCGCAAACCAACCCCATTTCGCAGGACTTCGACCGCACTCATACTTATACGGGTGACGCAAATGGAGAACCACTTAATCACATCGCCGCTAGCGACTTCACGGGCACTGGCTACGAGTTGAGCGATATCGAAATGTATCGTACTCACTTATGGGATACGGTTTATGTCGATTTGCCCTATTCAGCGAAAGGTCCTGACGGAAGAAAAGTCAGCTATTTGTACCAGAAAGGTCATTACGATGGAACAGCAAAAACCTTTCTTCCAGACGGAATTCCAACGGGAGCATCCGCTTTCAGTTTAGGCAGCAGCAACGAGTATATTGAATATTCATCTGCTACTTCCGAATCGTTTTCAGTCAATCAGCCAGGCAAACTACATGTCGGCTACAACAACATAGACTTTACCTACAACATGGAATACTGGCTCACCGATCCGAACGGTGACGAAGTTTTCCACGATGATGGCGGTGGAGTCAGCATGGATTATATTGTTGGGGATTTGTTAGGCAACTACCGAGCCTACGTCAAAGGCAGGGATCCAAGCGACTCCGGAAACATTACCATATTCGCCGATCTTACTCCCTATACCCATGGCGGCCAATACTGGCGAGAGACACGATTCCATGGTTGGGAAGAGAAAACTACGGACCCAGAGGCTTATAGCTATTCGGTATCCAGAAGTGGAGGACATCTAGATTCAGAGAATTTCTTTAGAGACAATAATTTTAACAATGATCAAGGCTACTACGAAGACACTTCCAGTAACGAACACCTTTGGATAAGGGCAGATCTTGGCAGTCCTAAATTTGTGGCGAAGATCACCGTTGCTGGTGGAAGCGTTAATGGAAATGATGTCGATTACCATATGGCTCGCTACGCCCAAATCCAGAAGTCCGACAATGGCTCAAGCTGGACCACAGTGCACGACTTCGGCAGTCAAAGTTTCGCGAGCGGTCGAACCATTGAAGTGAACGATACCGCGAGGTATTGGAGGCTCTATAAATTCGACGACGTATTTGGCTGTACGGAATTCCGTCTTACCCCAAATGCTGACTTCGAAGACCCCGTTTCTATAAGCAGTCAGGAAAACAAAGACATCAGCGCCCTCTATCTCGTCGAAGGCAAGTCCATCAAGGAAATCACTATTCGCGACCGAGCGGGTTACATCATCCGCAGTGAGACACATCTTTACACAGGTGAGGGAGCGGATGGTTTCGAGCTGTTAAGCTGGGCGGATATCACTAATGATGAAACAGGCAACGTCACGCGTATTGAGAAAAGCAATGGAGAAATTCTGGAATGGGAATACACCGACGGTCTCATGACGGCAGCCGTCAACGCCACCGGCATCCGCACAGAGTATCAGCACGACGCCTTGGGAAGAGTGATTAAGGTGATACGGAAAGGCGTCGGAGCTTATAGCATACACCAGGCCCAGTCCGATATCGTAACCGACTATACCTACAATGCCCTGGATCAGATTCTTTCCAAAGTTACTAGCTCTGGCGGGCTTTCTCAGTCCGTAACTTATGAATACGATACCATGGGTCGCATTACCAAAGAGACCCGCGATCCGAGTCTAATCACCACCTGGTCCTATTCAAAAGATCCGAATTCAGGCCTCATTACTACCGTCACCTATCCCAATGGAGCAGTGCGTACCACGAAGCTTTATAAGGACGGTAGGGTCAAAGAGGTTGCAGGTGATGCCGTAGTGAACGAATACTACACTCAGGATGGAGACACCGTGACGGTCAACTACAGTAGCCCGGCCTCCTCCCGCCTGTCCAATGTTACCTTCGACAGCCTCTATCGAGCCAAGGGCGTAGGCGGCACCACCAGCGTGCCCATGGACACCACCCGCGACGCTTTCGGGAGGGTCATCGGCAATGTGCCCAGCGTGGACCAGTCCGGCGACCCTAATCCTATGCAAGGCGTCAAGTATCAGTACAACATTTACGGAGAGCTGCAGTACACTGCTGCCTCCAACAATCCCAATCTCGATCTTACCCAATATTTGGATACGGCCATCAATCTTACCGAGCATGGCTACGACTTCGAGAATGACGCCTCTGGCCACTGGTGGCATGCCAAGTCCACTAGCGTCTTCCCAATGGATGGGGACGAGACCAGCGTCACCACCTCCATCGTCAAGACCCGCCTCACCGGCTTCTCGGGCGGAACGGTCAGCGAGGTCCTCTCCACCGACGTGCATGGCAATGCCACAATCAGAAAAACCACCATTGAGCGAGGAGACCGTATCGAAAGAAGGATTACGGACACACCTCGCTCGACCCTGGACATCGAGCGCGTCTCCTACAATGGGCGGCTAGTCGAGGAGACTTCGCGGGAGGGCCATATGACCGTTTACCGCCATGACGCCCTAGGGAGGCAGATCGAGATCGATAGCCCAAATCTCGGCGTGTACAAGAAGAGCTGGTGCACTTGCGGGAGACTGGAGTGGGAGGAGGATCCGGAAGGAAATCGCACCACTTACAGCTACGATTCAGAAGGCCGGCTGGAGACGGTCACGAACCCTCAGGGCAAGACTAAGATCTACGGCTATAATACTCGCAACCAGGTCACTTCCATAACGGGGGACGTGCCCCACCCCATTACCATCGAGTACGACGACTACGGTAATATTAAGCGCATGAACAACGGGGGATGGGTTCAATGGGATTATGACCTCGCCACCGGCCTTCTATTGTCAAAAGGCGACGACGATGGAAAGGCTGTCACTCATCAATACGACGCTGTCTATCGTAGAATTAAGACCATCAATTCTCGAGGAATCGAGATCGACTACACTCATGACGGCTTTGGGAAGATCAAGGAGATCGCCTACTCGGACGGTACCCCCGGAGTGATCGCCCAGCGTGACCGCATGAGCCGCCTAGTGAGTATAGACGACGACGTGGGTCAGCGAATCTTCGTTTACGATCCGACAAATCTTCAACTGCTGCACGAGCAGCTGCCTGCCGAGTTGGCCGACAAGCGTATTACTCGCAGCTATGCGACCTCGGGAGTCAACATAGGCCGTTTCAACGGATTCAGTCTAGGGACGGCTTCGGATCCGGACATGGACTACTTGGCAAGCTACGGGTTCGACGCCTTCGGGCGCTTAGACTCGGTATCCGGCCCTAGCTCCTCCGGAAGCCGGAGCTTCGACTACACCTACGGCTCAGATTCTAATACTATTGAGCGAATCGACGAGCTGGCTTCTGGCTTCGCGCAGTCCCGGACTATCGATCCGGTTCGCGGCCTTCTCTCCAGCATCGAGTCCTCCATAGGCTCTACTGTAGTGGCCCGTTTCGACTACCGATATGACGAGCTGAGACGGCGCACAGACGTGGCCAAGAGCGGCCAGCTTTACAATGTCTACGGCCCATCAGGACTAGTGGACCGATACGCTTACAACGACCGCAACGAGCTGACATCGGCTGAAACTTTTATCGGCTCCGATCCGGAAGATCTGACGCTTCCCAAGCTGCCCAATAGAGCCTTCACCTTCGTCTACGACGAACAGGGCAACCGAACCAACCGCAATCGGACTGACAATCCAGCCATGGCAGAGTCCGCGACCTACAATAGTCTCAACCAGCTGACCGCCAGTGACCACAAGACAGTCGTGGCATCCGGATTCACGGACGAGGTGGCTAGTGTAGCGGTTAGTATTGATGGGGCTCCGGCTGTCGAAGCCGACCAGGAAGGTACTTATTGGAGCAAAGCCCTGACTCCGAACAACGCCCCCTCTTCCTATATGGCATCGCTGGATGTCTATGCCGGCATGGACGGCGAGATCCGCCACGAGTCCCTTTCGCAACTCGTCAAGAAGGACGGCCAGAGCCAGAGCTACGACGATGACGGGAACGTGACCTCGGACGGCAGATGGATCTACACATGGAACGCCACAAACCGCCTTATACAAATCGAGACCGCCAATGCCTTCGAATCGCCGCAGAAGCGGCTTCACTTCGACTACGACTATCTCGGCAGACGCTGGCAGAAGGAGGTCTACGAGAAGAACGGACCGACTTGGGAACTCGTATCCAAGACCAAATACGTCTACGAGACTAACGGTTGGAACTTGATAGCGGAGCTCAACGCTCTTAACAATAATGCCGTGATACGGACTTTCACCTGGGGCAAGGATCTCAAAGGCCGGGTCTCAGGCACCGAGGCGGGCGCCGGTGGCGTGGGCGGCTTACTGATGCTTACAGAAGACGGCAATGACTATCTGGCCAGTTACGACGGCAACGGCAATCTCATGGCCTTGAGCGATGCCGCAGACGGTTCTTTGGCCGCCGCGTATGAATACAGCCCATACGGCAGCCTTCTGCGAGTGGAAGGGCCCATGTCGAAACTAGACCCCTTCCGTTTCAGCACCAAGTACACCGACGACGAGAGCGGTCTGGTTTATTTCGGCCTACGCTTCTATAATCCCGACCAAGGTCGATGGATTAATCGAGATCCTATCGAAGAGCGAGGCGGGCAGAATCTCTACGTCTTCGCCTGGAACGACCCGATCAATAAATTCGACGTTCTTGGGATGAAGACCCAACAGCAATTGGACGAATACCTACCGTTTGTTGAACTCGATCCATTTGAAGTAAAAGGAAGCGACGGCTTCTGGGACAAGGTTGGCAACTTCTTTGGAAACCTTTTCAATGGGGGGAGCGGCAACGGTGGATCACAACCTGATTGGGACGACTTTGGGTTTGAAGATTTGGAGGATCCACTAGATGATGACCAGCCAGAGGATGACGAGGACAGCGGCAGTGCATCGACACAAAAAGAGAACGAAAAAGAGAAAAAGGAACTACCGCCTTGCTCTCTATGGCAAAAGACAAAAGCATTAAATGCTGCGGCAAGTAACTCAACACACATAGAAACTGGCTTAGGTTTAGGTCTCGGTTTGCATTTACGAGGCGGTTCTAGAATCGCTGATTTAAACCTAGGAGCTGGTGCTTTCATGTCTTTCCAATACAGAGGAGACGGCCACACTACGGTTGGTCCGCATGCGGAAATAAATGCAAGCGGTACTATACTTTTCAATTCCTTTGGCCCGAGTGCTGAGACTGGTGGAGAAATTGAATATGATAACAGATGGAATTACGATAATATGATCCCATACGGAGAATCATATAACTTTAACCCCGTTAGCTATCCAGAACCAACCTTATGGAAAGAAGATACTCACATCGGATTTGATGTGGGTGATACTTCATTCGACTTTGAGGATGATTTCAGCATCGATGAAGTAAGTTTTGAATACAAGCTGGGATTTGCAAAAATAGGTGCAGGAGTTAATATTGATTTGGCGATATCTGAGTACAGTAGGATACTAATCGAAGAATACGAGTGTGAACCGTGATATATATATTTAGCTTAAAGACTGTTTTTAAATATGCTTGCTTATTAGGTTCGATTGGCGGGTTTATTTTAGTTTTCACTCTTCCTGTATACGACTATATCAACCCCAGGTGGAGCGAAGCCACTGATTATATACAGAGAGAACATCCCAATAGTATTCGAATGTTATTTTCTCAATCTAAGGGATCCTATATTGACCCTACTACAAATCTGGAAATAGACTACCGGAGGGCTGACTACTTGATTTTCCCAAAAAACGTCGTAGTTAGAGTTCTCCAAAAAGGTTCAGAAGTTGCTCAGTTTAAAGAATACGGCAATGCGACTATTAAAATACTAAAGTTGGTGGTTTGGCTACTTATACTTCTTGCCATAGGTTTGTTCTTAAAACCTGGGAAAGAGCTCAAACCTTAAGAAGGCAAAGGGGGCAATGTTCAAATCTCAAATTGAAATCGTCGTCGACTTGCAGTTGAAACTCATCGATGCCCCGAAAGCACTTATTAAGGGACAGGCTAATTCTTAGGCTATCGTGAACGATAGATGGCGAATTGCGGATGAAGAATAACGGATACAACTAGCTATTCCTCATACGTCATTCGGAATTCGACATTCAACTACAGTTTGGCTCGTAGATAGCTCATGAATCCGCCGATTTCTCTACCTAGACTGGTCATTTTGTCGTTGAGTTTGTTCTTATCGGATTCGCTCACGTATCCAATATCGCATGCCACGATTAATTGAGAT
>JANQRT010000024.1 GCA_028284385.1 Opitutaceae bacterium
CCCGGACAAATGACGGCCTGCTGCAGGCCTTTTCGGCGAAGGGTCTCCACCAGCGTGTAGCTCCAAAGGGCATTTGCATTTGGAAATGTTCCAGACATGGGACCTAAATCAGGTTCTCCATCAGAGCTTTGAATTTCCAATCCGTTTCCTGTAGTTCCTTTTCAGGTACAGATCCTTCGACAATGCCAACACCTGCGTAGAGTTGAGCTTTTTCCTTGTCTACCAGAGCTGATCGAATGGCCACGAGAAAATCGCCTTCACCTCGGCCGTCAATCCAGCCAACGGGACCGGCGTACAAGCCGCGCTCGAAATTTTCCAACGAAGGAATCAGTTCTTGGGTCTTTTCTCGTGGAGTCCCTCCCACCGCTGGAGTCGGGTGCAGTTGTTCGACCACATCCAATAAGTGAATCTTTTGCGGAACGTTTCCGTGTATCAGGGAGTGAAGATGCTGAACGTTCACCAGCCTTTTTAGGCTGGGATTCGCTGCTGCCGAAACCTCGATTCCAAGCTCCTTGAGTCGGCGGCAGGTAGCATCAAGAACGAAGGCGTGCTCGCGGCGGTCTTTGTCCGATTTCAGCAGAGCGTTGCCTAGCTTAGCGTCTTCCGCCGCGGAAACGCCACGCGGAGCAGATCCGGCTAGCGCTTCGGTAAATAGCTTGCCCTCGCTTAGCTTGACCATGCGCTCGGGACTTGCTCCGATGAAACTTTGGCCTTTGCCGTTAGCCGTTGAAAAGGAGAAACAATCCGGAAATCGCTCCCTTAAAGCATTGAGGATCTCAAGAGGATGGAAGGGTTGATTCGCTTCCAAGTCCAAGGCTCGGGCAAGCACGATTTTATCGAACTCCCCCTGCCCGATTCCGTCTAGAGCCTTTTCTATCGATTGGGAGAAGCCCGCCGCGCCGCCTTCTTCTTTTTCTCCGGTAATTCTCCAGCTTGATCTTTCGCGATCGCTCGAAGGGTCGACTTCCGTGTAATCGAAAGTATGGAATTTCGTATTCGCATTCCATATACGCTTGGCTATTTCATTAACATCGCTATCCTCGTCGACTACAGCATTGGCAACCGCCACGCAACGACCTTGTGTTGAACTAACCTGCCAGCGAGGAACGAATATGTTCGCCGCGGGAAAAGGCGAATCGTCAGCCACCTCGGAGAAAAAAGCGAAGGAGCAAAAGAAATGCGGTCCGAAAAAAGGCAACGAAGCGTCGCCCACCGCGATCGTGTTATCCAGCGTTTCGTTAATGAAGGTCTTTGCATCCTTAAATCGCGAATCGCCGCGAGGCTGGCTATGTAGAACAGCTTCCGCCCCTGCCATAGCAAAGCCCTCGCTAGCTCTTTCCACGTAAAAGTGGAGTTCGCTCGATTCGTAAATGGATTCAAGAACCGCCAATGGATCTAGCGTCTCGGCCTCCAAGGTAATGCTCACGAGCTGGGGTTGTCGCTTTGACGCGGCTTGCCACTTGCAACCCTCTAAAAAACGCTGCAGATCCTCCAGTGTTTGCGATTTAGAAGTATCTATTGGAAGTGTTTGCAAAGCGGATAGCTGCTACTCGTCAGCCTGGGGCTTGGGAAAGAGTATCGTTTTCTCTCCTATCTTTTTGCCAACGAGGATTTCCGAACGTTGCATGTGATCCTTCCAGGAACGATCTTCCGTATCGCCTAGCAGGTTCCAGACTTTCTGAGTAATTCCCGGCATAACGGGCTGCAGTAGGCCTACAGCAAGACGTAGGGCTTCAGCCATTACAAATAGCGAAGTGTTTAATCGTTGCTTATCGCTTTCTTCATCGGATTTCGCTAATTTCCATGGCGCTCTTTGCTCTGCGTAGCGATTGATGGCAGATATGAAAGCGAAGGTCTTTTCGAGGCCGGTGTGAAATTGAAACTCCTCGTAGAGTTCCACGGCCTTCGAAAAGGTTTCGTCCCATAATTTCCAAAGGTCGTTTTCCAGATCCTCGTTTACGCTCGGAGTCGGGATTACGCCATCGCAATAGCGTCCTGTCATATTCAATACACGATTGAGCAAATTCCCCAAGTCATTGGCCAAATCGCTATTGTAGCGGGACATAAATAGATCGATTGAAAAATCGCTATCCTGACCCACATTCATTTCTCGCGTCACGAAGTAGCGAAAGGCGTCCGGACCGAACTGCTCGACCAGATCTAACGGATCAACCACTTCACCGGTGCTTTTGGACATTTTTTTGCCGTCTACCGTCCACCAGCCATGAACTAACAGGTGCTTGGGAAGCTCTACCTCGCAGGCATGCAGCATAATGGGCCAATAGACCGAATGCGGCGGAAGCAAGATGTCCTTCCCTATCACGTGGTAGTCGACAGGCCAATACGATTTAAAATCATCGCTTCCATGCCCTACGGCGGAGATGTAGTTCACCAAGGCGTCAAACCATACGTAGGTCACGTAGTCTTCGTCGAAAGGCAATGGAATCCCCCACTCCAGTCTCTTCTTCGGTCGCGAAATGCAAAGATCGTTGATCGGTTCCTTAAGAAACTCGAGAACCTGCTTCGCTCGATAGCGAGGAAATATGAACTCCTGATTCGATTTTATATAATCAATGAGCCAGTCCTGGTACTGGCTAAGTTTGAAGAAGTAATTGGTCTCCGTTATCTCAACGACCTCGCCGAAAATCTCCGGCCACTCGCCGTCGACTTTATCTTTCTCCTGCAGAAACTGCTCAGCTCGAGCGCTATAGAATCCTTTGTATTCAGCCTGGTATACATCTCCCTTATCGAAAATCTTCTGCAACAGGGAACGCACGACCGTTTTATGACGCTCTTCGGTGGTTCGGATATAATCGTCGTTCGAGATCTCTAGCTTTTTACAAAGATCCTTAAACGCTTCGGCGGCTTCGTCACACAGCTCGATGGGCTCTATCCCTCGATCCTGGGCCGACTGCTGCACTTTTTGACCATGTTCATCGAGTCCGGTAAGGAAATGCACTTCGTCACCCATAGTCCTGCGAAACCTCGCGACAACGTCAGTCAACACCTTCTCGTAGGCGTGCCCGATATGGGGAGAGCCATTGGCATAATCGATGGCAGTCGTGATGTAAAATCGCTTCATAATCTTAAAACGCGTCGATGCATAAGGTTACGGGAATTGGGCCGCAACTCAAATGCGCCAAAACGTAGCTACCATCTGGAAGGCTTAATCTAAACGCCGAGGGTCTAGCTATCCTTCTGGTTCTGCCTCTTTTGCAGAATCCTCATCGAAACGCTCCGATTTCTAATCTAGACTGCCATGCGTACCGTCACAGAAAGGCGCATTATTGGTGTGTTTGCACATGCATAGGAAGGCAGGGCCATCCTTTTCAGCCTTGAATACTTTCGGAGCGAATTGGCCGTCAGCGCTCTTGTGCGAACCATCACAGAAGGGCTGATTCTCAGAGTAGCCACAGGTACAAAATGCATAGGTTTCTCCCTCTTTCAGTTCGACTTTAACGGGGCCTCTTCCAGCGATCTTCGGTTCACTCATAGCGTATCAGTTTTTTGGATTAATGGTTGGTGGATTTTTCCTTTGGAAAAGAATTGAGTCACTAGGCAGCGCTTTTCGAGGACGCCGGCCGTTGCTGCTTTTCCTTGAGATAGATAGCTGTAGCAAAAATCGCCACAAATACCAACTCTCCACCGCAGAAATAGAATAGATTTGTGGCTACTCCGTCGTCGAAACCATAGGAGTGCAAGCCGACCTGAAGCAAGTTAACGCCAAACCAGGCCAGCGCCACGGTAATCGGGGTCAAAGCCAAACCCGCTGTGAAGCTCAACTCCTTCAAGATGCCTGCTAACCGCCCATGCAGCACGATCAAGAGCCAAAGGACAATCATGAGAGCTCCATTCTCCTTCGGATCCCATCCCCAGAAACGTCCCCAAGACTGATCGCCCCAGATTCCACCAAGAATCGTTCCAAGCGTAGTGAAGAAGATAGCGACAATTGTCAGACCGTAGGAAACGTTGAATATCTCTTTAATCCTCTCCTTGCTCGCTCGATTTACGAGCCGAACGATCAAATAGGCATGGGCAAAGAGCCCGGCGATCAAGGCTGCTCCGTAGCCGATGTTGATGGTCACGACATGGGTGGCTAGCCAGAAGTTGGAATTGAGGACGGCAACCAGCATCCCCATCGTATCTCCATCCGCAGCGTAGCTGAAGCCGACAAAATGAAGGATTGTCCCGCCGACGCCAGCAAGGAACAGCCCTAGCACATCTCGCCGTTTCACTTCCACTAGAATGCCGGAAAGGACTACGATTCCACCAACGAATATGACGGATTCGTAGAGCGTGGCAATGGGGGGACGCGCCATGATAAGACATCGTATGAGAATTCCAACTACATGAATTAGAAATCCGATGACCGCAGAAACGAGACTGATTCGATAAAGCCATTTGGGGAGAAAGGCGAAAGACAGCCAAAGACTCACACATGAGATAATATAGAAGGCGACGCTTCGATTGAAGAAGTTACCCTTATTGTAGGTGAGCTCCAATTCTACTGGTACTCTCGCGGTGACTTCGCCCCTTAAAGCGGAAATCTGATCCTCCACTGCACTGGCATCGCCTCGCTTGGCTGCCAAGGTCATAGATACGATTTGTTCTAGTCTTTCGCTTTCCCAGTCGCTTAAAGGACGTCCGCTTAGCAAGTCCCAAGGCGACATCCATTCGCTAGTGTCCTGATTCGCTTCAGGTGGTACTATTTTCAAGGATACGGCAGAAGTGTCGCGGATTTTATCCTGAAGTTGAGTAGTCAAATAAAGAACGGCCATCGGGTAAGGCGTTTGACGCTCTTCGGGGGAAAGGCTGCTAATGGCTTCGATTTTCTCGGCGATGGTGTTCCGCAACTCCAGGACTTTAACGTAATTCAGGCTCGAACGGCCTTCGAGGCCCAACTCGCTAGCCAATTGGTCGTTGGTGATTTCAATGTCATACACGAGACCGCTGAATGAACGACTAAGCGCGTAGTAGCTAAGCGTTTTCTGATAGAGGGTGATCAAAGCGACTTCAGTCGCCGACAGTTCCTCTCGAGGCTTCGAAGCGAAAGCCCGGATATCTTCAAGAATATTATTGAAGGCCTCGCTTAGCTGGAGAAAGGAATAGTGATGATATTGGCGATCCGATGAGTCTTGCTTCTTGTCAATTTCGAGTCCCAAGGCCTGGATAACTTCGACGTTTCGCTCTCTGAATACAGGTCGTCTGTAGGACTCTCTCGGATACAGTAGAAGTTCGACCAGCCACTCCGAGGCGCTCATGTCGACCAGCTTAGACTTCTGGTTGAAAACAAGGAGGTTTGAACGGGCGAAGGTATCGAAAGGTTTTAGGCGTCCATCTTGTTGAACGATCAGCGGTTCGAAAGCTTCGGCCAGGCCAGACAAATCTCGACTGGATTGGCCATGTAGGCACGCAGTCAATACGAAGGTAGTCAGAACGGCTAACAAGCGTTTGGCGCTCAAGCTCATAGAGACCTCCTTTTCTTCATCAGATTGGGCAACCTAAAGAGGATATGGATCATCAAGCCGATGCACATGATGACGCTGGAAACGTACGGATAGTTGCGTCCCGCATTTCTAACTACAGCTAATACAGTCGCCTCACGATCTCCATCTTCAATGAAAGAAGCTTGATAGAAAATGTACTGATTCTTCACTAGCGGTTGATTCATGGAAATTTCGACCCGACGCTTGGTATCCCCTTCCAGCACGTTGACGATCGAACGATAGTCTTTGGCGGTCTGGGTCCCTGGATGCATCCGCTTGATGAAATCGATTAGCTCGATTTTAAAGGGCAAGATGTAGCGAGCGTTGCGCAGATCCAGCTGGAAGATTTTGCCACTCGTTTCAATGAGTTGTGGAATCCGCATGCCTTGGAGCAAATAGTAGATCCCGTCGTCCTGACCGAAACCAGAGAGTTCGACAACCATAGCGGCTTGATTTCGCTCGAACACAGGATCCAGCTCTTTGGGAGCCAATCGAAAACGTTGAGCCAAGCCCTTGTGATCCCTAGGGGCTGGACTATCCGCTCTCAAAACGCTGGCGTTGCGGAAGAATTGACGGACCGTAATTTTTCCGGGTACGCCAGATCCTTCGATGACTGCTCCTTCCCGAATGTATTCGTTGCGAAAAGCGACCACATTATTGTAGTCCTCGGGGCTTTGATCGATCACCGCTAATTCCAGTTCATGATAGTCGGCGTAATTGCCTGAGCTGTCTCCTTCAAACAGCATCATGTTTCCTTCCTTAGAGAAATAGGCCGTGAAAAACCCGCCGATTAGCAGCAGGAGCCCGCCGCCGTGAGCTATCAAAGTTCCCGTTCGATCCCAGCGCCAAGGACTTTTGAATACAAGCTTTGCCAGGAGATTCATGAACATAATGGTCAAAGCGAAACGCCCGCCTGGAGCAGGTATGATCAAGCCTTCCAGGATGGGAATCCCTGGCCATTCAAAGAAAAACCAGGAGGAGAAATAGGCGTTTTGAGAAACGTAAAGCCCTACGTATTTCTGGGCGATGGTGCCGGCGACCAATATGATCAGAAGCCAGATCGCGGTATAGAAAAACAGTGCCGGCGAAGCGACGAAGTTTCCGATTCGTTTTACTGAAATAGCCATGCTAGTGTGCAATGAATCTCATGGAAATACGACGCTATCGCAAAAGGCGTAGAATGAATCGCTGGCAGCTTCCGCCGATTGCCCTGAGGCAGTCAGCTTAGCGAATAGCGTATAGTTTTCCCGCAAGTAAATGCCTGCCAAGATACTTTGCCCAGTCGATTCGTTGACCAAATCAAGGCGAAAGTAAGACGTCCCTTGTTCAGTTTCGCTTTCCCGCAAGAGGTTATCCAAATCGGTTTGGGCAACGGGGCTGAGACCGATCTGGCCTCTCCAACGGTTCACATTGGCCAGCAAACCACCCGCCATGCCTGCCAATCTGACCAGGGACACGTCAGCCGATTCATCGCCGGTCGGTACAGAAAAGCTGGCCAGTCGCATGCTGGAAGGTCGGCCTGGTTGCCAGCCTTCAGGAGCGGTAAACGAGATTTGCTGCTGTGGCTTGGCATCCGAAGCGGGATTAGCAGCAGGGGCAGGAGTATTCGCTTCGGGCTGCTTGGCCTCGCGATAACTGACGACGGATGGCTCATTAGAGCACGACCAGAGAAGGCAGAGCGAACAACATATGAATAGTCCTCGCGCGCCTGATAGTACGCCTGACATGTAAAGCATTGCGGGGTAACAAGTATTCAAGAAAGTTCTAGTCACAAGCGCAAAGCGTTATCGATGGATCTTTGTAAGCCGGATTTCTAGCCCTGTTTCCCATGGCTAATTACAGTCGTGATGAAATCGAATCAAAGATTATGGAATGGCTATAGATAAATTAGAGCAAAAAGATCACCGTATCGAGTCGCCTGAGACACTCGAAGTAATACTATTCTAGTCGAAAATGCAGAAGGCGCAAACCGCCCATTCGGATTAGCGGTCGCGCCTTCAAAACAAACGCTACGTGAGATTAAAATTTCCTTATGCTTTTCCTATTGTCCTGAATATAAGCAACTACTTCGCGAGGTCCAGTAAATAAAGACAAAAATGTATTTTATTATGGGTCATACTCGATTGCTCCCGGACTACTTTGCAGCGTAGGGGTCTGCAGCGTCTCTCATTCCATCTCCTAGAAAATTGAAAGCCATAACGGTGACCACAATCATGAGCAGCGGCATCAGTATCCACGGGTAGTCGGTAACCAGTTGAACATTCATGCAATCCTGTAGCATGACTCCCCAGCTGACGACAGGAGGCCGGAGCCCGAGTCCTAGGAAACTCAAAGCAGTTTCTCCCAAAATCATGCCGGGAATGCTAAGCGTCATGGCCACGATGATGTGACTTGTCATGCCAGGCATCAGGTGGCGGAAAAGAATGCGTCCATGACCGGCCCCCAGCAGCCTTGCTGCCGTTGCATAGTCTTCCTCTCGAAAGGCGAGCATCTTTCCTCTGGCAACACGAGCCAGTCCAGTCCAGTTCAGAAGGCTCAGTACGATGGTGATCGCGAAATAGACTCTTAAGGCCGGCCAGTCCAGTGGCAGAGCGGCTCCTAGAGCCAACCAGAGCGGCAGCTCCGGAAACGCGTTGATGATTTCAATCCCTCTTTGGATAAAATTATCGACCGAACCTCCCACGTATCCAGAAATTCCTCCAATCACCAATCCCAACACAAAAGTGATGGAGATGGAGATCAGGCCTATCGAGAGGCTAACCCGAGATCCATAGATAAGTCGACTTGCGATATCCTGACCATACTTATCGGCCCCGAGAAAATAGAAGGTTGGCGACGTTGTGATTGTATTTTCATCGTATTCTTGTTCTTGGTACGCTTTCCGATCGACTCCGAAAAAGCGCCGTTCCATGGGAATCACTCCCCAAATTTTGGTGGGCTCCCCTTTAACGAAGAATCCCAAAGGTACAGTCTTGTCTTTATGTTCCTTGTAAACGAGGCGATAGGTGACGGGATCTAACTTCGACTCGAACAGCCGCGTATGAAGTCCGTCTTGAAAGTTGAAGAGAATGGGCTGCGGGGGGCAGTACTTGTGCTGGAGATCTTGGGCATCCTGAGCATAGGGAGCGAAGAACTCGGCGAACAAAGCCACGAAATACAACACGCACAAAACCCAAAGAGAATACATAGCAACCTTGTGCTTTTCGAAACGCAGTCGAATGAGTTGCCATTGGGATAGAACCGAGATGTCGGCTGTCTCCACATTCTCTTGAGTGTCCGTCATCGTGCTCCTCCTTCCATGCGAATTCTGGGATCGAGCCATAGGAGAAGCAGATCGCTAACCAAGGTTCCGAAGACGCCTAGCAAGCTCAGCACCATAAGCAAGGAACCTGCCATGTAGGTGTCCTCCATCAAAAGGGCAGCGAGCATGAGCGGACCCACCGTTGGTAGACTTAATACAATTGCCACAATAGCTCCACCCGAAATGAGGCGTGGAAAAATGCTACCTATGCCCGATATGAAGGGATTCAGGGCAAGTCTCACCGGATATTTGATAAGCGTTTTGAGGGGCCGAACTCCTTTTGCTCTGGCAGTAGTGACGTATGGCTTGGAAAGTTCGTCGAGAAGGTTGCCTCGCATTATTCTCATCATGCCGGCAGTTCCCCCTGTCCCCAAAACCACTACCGGCACCCAGATATGTTTCAGAAGATCGACAAACTTCCCCCAACTCCAATAAGGCTGAACCGCGTATTTAGCGGAAAACAGTCCCGACATATCGATACCGAAGTAGGAAAAACTCCAATACATGAGCAGCAAAGCTAGTAGAAAATTGGGAAAACACATCCCGAGAAATCCCCAGAAGGTGAAAAAGTAGTCGGCAAACGAATACTGCTTAACTGCCGAGTAGACACCAATCGGTAACGCTATGGCCCAAGTAAAGACTATAGTGAAGAGCGATATCAGGAGCGTCATTACGATGCGGTCTCCGACGATATCGTTTACGGGGCGCAAATTCTCTTCCATCGTCCTTCCCAAATGGCCCTGCAGGAGGCCGAGATCCGAGGCATCGAAACTTAAAAACCAGTACAAGCCCAACCAGCGAGCGTATTGCGAAAGCATGGGGTCCTCCGTATGAAAAAGCTTTTTCATCTCCTCCAGTTGAGCCATGGCAGCATCGTCGCCACGAATCTCCATGTCCATCATTCGCTGCTCGATAAAGTTGCTTGGCGGAAGTTGGATAACGACAAAGGAGGCTCCGGAAATGACCAAAAGTGTCGGGACCATAACCATCAATCGACGTCCGATGTAGGGATGGCGAAGTCCGAGCAAAAGCAGGACTGTCAGGAGGGAAAGAAGCAACACGTATTTAATAAGCTTCCCTGAAAATTTGGATACGGCCCCATCAGCATCTACGGCAACTCTTAGCACAGGACCATTGCCGATTTCCCCTTTGAGGGCCCTCTGAAATCCGGGAGGATCCTGGTTGTTTTCGAAATAGAATGTCTCCACAGCTCCATTACCCGGAGTAAGATACATGACGCCGAAAATCAGGTTGGGATAGACGTTCCGTATATTTCGCTTCACTACGGCGATTTGCGGAGGAGGGGTTGCGATGCTGATAGACCAAACGTTTTCCGATGCGATGCCGATCAGCTGGTCCAACAGGGCCTTTTGCTTCTCGAAATCAATCGAGACGTTTACTTGGTCCAGCAATTCCATCTGCACTCGTAAGGGGTGTCCTATGGGCGGTTCGACAGCCCCCCGGCCAATGGAATCCGGATGATTCTGAAAGCCTCCTCGCAGGTACCATTTAGCAAAGTGCTCGGCCTGAACCCCATGGACGCCAGGACGCTCTTCAAAAGCTCCAAAGCTGCGCGGAGTGACCAACGGATTATATTCCCCCTCACCTGTCCAGACCATGAAGTCTTGCAAACGCCCATTTTTCGCCGCATCGAAAAGCCGTCGTCCTTTATAGCTGAATACAGTGCGAAGCCCAACTCGTTGCCAGTCCTTCACAATGAGCTCCACTGGACCTTGTCCGCTAAACTCGGTAACCCATAATCTCCAGGTCATGCGTTCTCCATTGGGAAAAAGCCGAAATCCTTCCTTGTCTCTTTTGTCGAGTCCGAGCTCATCGAGTAGCCGATTAGCTGTGTCCGGATCGAATTCGGTGTAGAGCTTGGCGTACATTTCATTATGAAATTCCGAACTTTTGCCAGGCGCTATCTGCGAGGGTTCCCCAATACCGTAATATTCGGAGTCGATAATGCTTTGGCGATCGATGGCCAAGGAAAGCGCTTGACGAAAGCGCTTGTCGTTGAGGAGGTTCCAACGCTCCTGTCCGGCCGGATCGTCGGGGTCTATGCGACGATCCATGTTTGGGAATATGGCCCAGATCGATCGTGTACCCGAAAACCAATGATACACGTCGTAGTCGCCCTTATCTCTATTGGCCATCAGTAGCGAATAGTTGTCGAAGGTCAGGTGTCGCGCTTGCATAGAGATGCGACCTTGAGCGGCGCTATTGACCAACTGTTTCTTGGGTTGGATCTCAAACATCACCCGATCGATATACGGCAGCTGGTTACCCTCCGTGTCTACAGCCCAATAGTAAGGATTGCGAACGAAATTGAAGGGCGGATTGGCCTTTTCCACACGATAAATCCAGGGCGTAATTTGGGGTCGCTCAGGATTCATGGTCGATCTCAGCTGCATATAAAGGGCTCTTGGCGTAGGGAGTTTGTAAGCCTTCATATATTCGGCGATCTTGTCCTGATCGCCATGCTCTGGATGAAACTGCTCCATGTAGTGCTTGGGCTCGCAGTACCAATTTTCAATAGCGGCTCTGGCCAAGAACAAGGGGTTGCTGAGCGGGAAGCGGTACTCGACGGTGTGGTCGTCGATTTTCACAATCTCTCCCGGCTGTCCGTTAATCCGAAGCCATCGAGGAGCCTGCTTCTCGAAGTGTAGTTTGTGATCGTAAAAGTAATACAACAAATCGTCGGCCGTAAACGGATGGCCGTCCGACCATTTCATTCCTTTCCTAAGGTAGAATCGCCAAATCTTGTAGTCATCCGAATGCTCCCAGCCCTTTGCAACGTGCGGAACGATTGGATAGCCATGGGGAGACCAGCGAACCAGCGTTCGCGCAGGCAGCCGCCAATCGATGACATTGATATCGCTCATCGAAACAGCCACCCTCAGCCAGGTGCCACCGTATTCGCCGACCCCGTCGATTCCTTCAAGAACAGCCGGCTCCCGGCCTACGCGCTCGGCAACGGAAGGCAAGCGGCCTTCGCTCACCAGCTCAGCTAATGAGGGGGCCTCGCCTTTGGGATACCAATTCCCTCTATCTCCCTCGGAATAATCGACTTCGCGATAGATGGTAGGAAGATTTTCGGGATCGATGGTTACATCCCGCAGTTCGACTAGGGCTTCCTTTTTTTCTTCCGAAATCTCGATATTTCCCGACAAGTCGCTCGGTCGGAGCCAAGCATTGATCAGCAGACCGCTGACGAGCAAAGCGAAACACACCAAGGCTAATTGAGAGAAAACTGACTTCAGGCGTTTCGCCTTTTCGGACGAGGGTAATTTCATCAACGACGTGTCATTATCTGGTAATTAAGCAATGCCGCAAGCAATCCTTCATTCACCAGAAATACGCCTTCAACTTAAAAGCAAATGAAGTTGCCTCGCCGAAAACCAGTCGGGGTTTGCACTTTGCAATCCCTCATCAGAGTAATGATTCTTCAAATACGAAGTTCTTCGATTCGTAGGAACTAACTGTCCATAAGATTAAACGCTTTCACTCTGCGTCCAAAACGCGGATCGTAGCTTAACCGCCTACATTCAAGAGATTCTGAATCTCTTCTACCATTAAAGGGCTCCCGGAAAGATGGCCGAATGGTTTTGCAGCAATGTTGAACTCGCTCATAGGAAATGGATTCGTATCAAAAAATATATTACGACCTCCGAGTTCGTCAAGCATGGCCATTCCTGCAGCAATGTCCCAGGAATTGACTTTGTAGGCGACAACGGCGTCTATCAAACCAGCCGCCACATAACCAAGATGGATAGCGCTACTTCCGTAGCATCGAGCCTTGTATCGCTTCTGCAAGACGGCGTTTCCTTCGATGGCAGATGTCTTGGAGGTAAGTTGGGTCGCAACGAGACTTTGGCTGGAAGGGTTTTCAGTAGATAGGGAAACCGGATCTTGTCCCAGGAACACGCCATGACCTTTTCCGCCATGAATGACGGTTTTCAAACTGTGATCATAAATGTATCCATAAATGGGAAGCCCTTCTTCTAGAAGGGCTAAGGAGATGGAGCAGCTCGGGAGCCCTCGCGCAAAGTTATTCGTCCCGTCTATCGGATCGATCAGCCAGGAAAATCGACTTGTCAAAGCAATGGGGTCGGCTTGATGGTCGCCCTCTTCGCTGAAGAATTGATCTGTGGAGAAGCGGTTGAGCAAACTCTCCCGAAACGCTGCGGAGAGAGCGTGGTCCGCTTCGGTCACTCTCGATCCATCATGTTTCCATTCACTGTCTACGCTGCCATGATGCCTCTCGAAAAGGGAGATTTGCTGTTCAACGACTTCTGAAGCGAAACGTATTCGATTTTCGATGTCGCTATCCATACGCAAACAACCCTAAGACGATAATCTGAAAGGAAGTCTGCTCAGCCTGAGTCCCTCGCCTTGAAGACTTAATTACGCAACCCCCAAATCGCCTGGCACTTCTCGAAAAGCTTCTTGAAGGCCTCTGGCGTCACGGCTTGTTTCGGATCGTCACCCAGGCCTTTGCTCGGTTCGAGGTGGGCTTCGACGCAAAGTCCATCCGCTCCGTAGGCGACCGAAGACATACAGCAAGCCTCGACATAGGCTGCTCGCCCAACCGCATGTGATGGATCAACGACTACGGGAGCCCAGGTTTTTTCCTTGAGCAAAGGAGTAATCGATTCATCGGGATGATTTCGATATCCCTCTAGGCCGGGTAAAGTGCCACGTGGACAAAGAACCACGTTGGGGTTGCCGAAAGTGACGAGATATTCAGCTGCGGAAATAAACTCGTTGACGGGACCCATGTGTCTCCCGCGCTTCAAGAGTACGACTGTTTCCCGTCCAGCGATTTCCTTTCCAATCTCTTTGAGAAGCGAGTAGTTCAGGGCGTTGCGGGTACCGATCTGAAGCATGTCCACCCCGGTCTCTACAGCTAGACGAAGATGCATTTCATCCATAACTTCCGTATTCACTGGCAGTCCCGTTCGTCGCGATCCCTCCATCAGAATCTCCAGCGCTTTGCCGTCTCCTTGATAGGAATACGGATTCGTTCGCGGCTTCCAGACTCCTCCTCTTAAAGCATGGGCTCCCGCTTCCTTGAGCGCTTCCGCCGTTTCATAGAAAAAGTTCGGATTCTTAGGATCAATGGTGCAGGGACCAGCGATGAAAAGCAGATCCTTACCCAATTTTATCCCGCCAAATTCAACTTGGTGATTCTTGAGCTCTGAGCGAATATCCAGCAGCTTGTGCGGAGACTGAATCGTATCAACTCGATCGATATAGTCCAATCCTTCGATTCGGTTGATCATCAGCTCATGTCGCTCGTCACCGACAATAGCGTAAATGCTTTGAACCGCTCCTTCTATCACTTGGATATTGCATCCAAAATCCTCGACGACTCGAGTGATCTCTTTTAGTTGGGCGTCGGTTAGCTTAGGAGCTTTCGGTATGATCATATGGGAGAGGCAAGATAGGCCTGGTGGCCTTCGATGCAAATTTATTGGTTTAAGCTTTGTTAAGATTCATCAGCGCTCATTTCTAGTCCGCATTGAACTAGCAATATAAATTCCAATTCCAGCCCAAATGACGCCGAAGGAGACCATCTTCCAGAAGCCGAGCGGCTCATCGTAAATGAAAACGGCCAGAATAAGAGTGACCGTGGGTCCAAGAAACTGCAACACGCCTAAGGTTGCCAGCGATACGCGCCGAGCCCCAAAACCGTAGGAGAACATTGGGATGGATACAACCAAACCGGTTGAAAGGAGCAGGCCATCCAATCGGACATCGCCTGAGCCGAGAGCAATGCCTCTGGTTTGGAAAGCGACGATCAAGAAAATCAGGCAAATTGGCGACATATAGGTGCCCTCCGCCGCCAAGCTGCCCCAAGCGCTAAGGCGAGTCTTGTTTTTAAACAACCCATAGCTTCCCCAGCTACAGGCGATTACCAATGCAGGAAGAGGAAGGCTTCCTTTGCCTTGAAACTGAAACGCAACGCCAACGGCCGCTAGAGCTATGGCTGACCACTGAAGAGTGTTGAGCCGCTGTTTGAGAATCAAACGAGACAAGGCAATCGTGACAAAGGGACATAGATAGTAGCCCAGACTCGCATCCAGGACGCGATCATTGATCACTGCCCAGACGAATGTATACCAGTTGATCCCAAGTAAGATGGCTGAACCTAGTTGGAACGATGCGCCCCGAAGCGACCCCATTTCTCTAAAAAAGTCTCGCATCTCATTCCTCCAGCGAGTCAGGGCGAAGGCTACTATGGTCGCTCCGATTGCTCGATAAGCCAGGAGCTCCTTGGCATCCACCTCCTGCATCAGCTTCCAATAAACTGGAATTAGGCCCCAATATACGAAACTGAAGATAACGGCTGCATAACCCATCGTTTAATCCATTGCTAATTTCGAATCGTTTGGTAACGCTTCCGAAAAGACAACCCATGATAAAGGGGCTCGCTCGCATCCGCCTGCTCCCCTAACCAATATTTTGGGGCAATGCTCATGCCGCCTGACGAAACCCATCTCCCACATTTGATCTCTAGGATCGAAAACGAAAATAAGGCGATCTTCGAAATGGCAGGCAGCGTTAAAATAGTACTGCCGGAGGACCTGTCTCAATTAACGCCCTACGTGATCGCCGAGCAAGGCGATTGGTTTGAGGAGGAAATTCGCTTTGCTAGAAAATTTCTTCAGTCCGGGATGAGAGTTCTGGACATTGGCGCGAACTACGGAACTTACACGCTAGTTGCAGCCAAGCAGGTTGGCGCAGAAGGAAAAGTCTGGTCGGCGGAACCCATTCCAGGTGTGAACAAGACGCTGCAGGCAAGTATAATGGAAAATGGTTACGAAAACATTTCCCTCCACCAAATAGCTCTTTCCGATTCAGATGGCTCGGCCACATTCAACGTTTCCGAGAGCTCGGAAATGAGTGGAATCATCCAAGAATCGGATACGGACCAAGGTATCAAGGTGGAAACCATGTCCTTGGATTCTTTCGCGGAAATGGAGGAGATTCAAGCGATCGATTTTCTTAAAATGGATGCCGAAGGGGTTGAAGCTGCAATCATCCAAAATGGTCAGCAATTTCTGCAAAAGGAATCACCGCTGGTCCTTCTCGAAATAAAGAAGGACGAGACGTACGATTTTAGAGCAGTCGAAGAAATTGAAAAGCTCGGCTACGAAGCCTATCGACTTTTGCCCGAGCACGATCTTCTCGTCGCCCATGATAGGCAGGAAAATTTGGATGCCTTCTGGATCAACCTGTTCTTTTGCAAACCCGACCGAGCCAACCAATTGCATGAAGCAGGGTTCCTCGCCTTAAGAGAGGAAATCGACGAAGTCCCGGAAATCGATGCTGGCCTTTTGCAGGAGTACCTTAAGAAACATCCTTTCGGTTTGGAGCTCTTGAATCACCAGACCGTAAAGCTAGATCCTGTTGATAAGGAGCAAAGCTCCTATCTTCTTGGGCTAAATTATTTCGTCGCCTCTTTAGATAAAAATAGAGATCCGAAATCCCGATACGCCTGCCTTCTCTATGCTAGACAGGAGGTCATGCGGGCAATTCAAGCTCGGATCACTTTAGCTCGAGGCCTCTCACTCGCTCGTATAGAACATTGCTTACATAATCGCTCGGTAGCTACTCGAATTCTAACCAATCTTGTACCCGAAATTCTTGGACAAAAAGATCTGCCTTTTGAGGAGCCTTTCATTTCTCCTTCCAACGAATTTGAATCCGTAAGCCCGAGTGGAGACTTGGAAAAATGGGCTATTGCCAATGTCATCGAGCAGAAAATACGAATTCAACATTTCTCCACTATTTTCGCCGTTACGGAGACTGCTCAAGACTTCGTCAACTTAAACGAAAACGGGTTTCATACGACAACAATCGAAGACCGAGCTAAGACCTTTTTGTCGCTCTATGGACAAGCGAACAAATAGCTACAAGGACTGGCTTTCTTTAAGACAGGTTTTCTAGAAACGAAGTCGCCTTTAATTCTGCCCAATTCATACCCCGTCCTAGATCTCCGGGGAAACCAACGTGGCCTCCTTGAGAAGGAACCTCCATATGGACGAATCGGTTTTCTCGATTAGCTTCGATTGGAAAACATTCTTCGGAAAGGAAAGGATCGTTTGCAGCATTAATAATCACGGCAGGTAATCGAATATCCTTCAAAACCGAAAGACAGCTGCACTGAGTCCAATAATCAACGGCATCTCGAAAGCCATTCAGAGGCGCGGTGTATTTATCGTCGAACTCGAGAAAGGTCTTCATTCGATATAGATTTGTCGTATCCAATTTACCAGGAAACATAGCCGATTTTTCTTTTATCTTCCTACGTAGGGATCGCATAAAACGGATCATATATATTCGATTTGATTCCAGAGATAGTTTCCTTGAGGAAGCCTCTAGATCGCAAGGTACGGAAAAGGTAATCGCTCCGCACAAGGAAGTATTCACATTTTCGCTCAAGTCCCCCAAGTATTTCAGAATTAAATTTCCTCCTAGACTAAAGCCGACTAGGGCTATGGTTTCGTATTTCTTCAGAGCCTCAGCATGCTGGATAACGCGCTCCAAGTCTTCTGTTAGCCCACTATGGTAAGAGCGAAGCAGTCGATTGGGCTCACCGCTACATCCGCGAAAATTCCAACACAAAGCGTCCCAGCCATTCAAATACAAGGCTCTAGCCATGCCTTGTACATAATTTGATTGAGAATGTCCTTCCAAACCATGACAAACGATGGCGAGTCGCCTATTCTCAGCCGAAGTCCAATCGATATCCAGGAAATCTCCATCGAAGGTATCGATGCGCTCACGTCGCGTAACGAGAGCCTCAACTCTCCTGAACAAGGAAGGCGCAATCGTCTGCAAGTGCCCGCCAGGCAGAAACCATGGGGCACGATATTCTTTCCCAAGATCGGCTATTGGAAATCCAGTTTTATTTCGTTCGCATAAACGGAAGCCGGATCCTGACGTCTGCGAATCAAGTCTAGATTGCCGTCCGTTCGAAGGAGAACTTCCGGAGCTTCGGGAAACGAGTTGTAATTCTTGGCGGACATGCCTGAGCAATAGGCGCCTGATCCGTTTATCACGAAAAGGTCGCCTATCTTCGCTTCAGGAAATTTCCTTGGAAACAAGGCTTCCGGGTCTGCAGGAGCTGGCGTTAAAATATCGCCTGATTCGCAACAATGCCCAACTACAATGTACATTTTCTCCCCTCTCTCCAAGTCATCCGAGGGTATAAGCCGCATGTCATGCTGAGAGCCATACATCGAAGGCCGTACATTCTCTGTCATACCCGAGTCAAGTTTAATGAAATCATACCCATCATCCCCCGTCGACGTTAAGTCTTGAACGGATGCCAGCACAGCTCCGGCATTGGCAACAAAGTAAGTTCCCGGTTCGACCTCTAAATGCAGTTCCCTTCCGGTTTCCTCGAAGAATGCCTCAACAGCGTCCTTCATAGGCGTGCCAACTATTTGAAGATCGGTTGTCGACTCTCCTTGAATTCGAGCCACTTTGTGTCCTCCACCGATATTGAGGTGAGTGACACTGTCAAATTGACGCACGATATCTAGTGACAGCATAACAGCTCTTACCCAGATCTCCGGATCGCTGCCACTCCCAACATGCGTGTGGATTCTGAATACATTCAATCCGTATCGATTGACTATCTCCTTAGCTTCGGTCACGGTGTCCTTCCAGATGCCGAAACTGGAGGCAGGGCCTCCCACATTGGTTCGCTTCGTTCCGCCGGTCCCCAGTCCGGGATTGAATCTCAAACCCACACTGGAATTGGGAAACAACTTTCCGTACGACTCTAACTGATGCAGGGAGCAGGCGTTAACGCTCATTCCTTTCTCAACCAGTTCTTTCAGGTTGGCAGGAAGCTCCTGAGAGCTTAGCGAAATCTTCTCGGCATCAAAGCCAGACGCAATCGCCCGCTCTACCTCGTAGCCTGAACTGGCATCGATATGGAGGCCGAGTGAATCGAAAAGGCGTAGGATGCTGGCATTCGGGGACGCCTTCATCGCATAGCGAACTGTCAAACCAAAGGCGCTTGGAAAACCCTTAACGCTCTGGGCGTTTTCGCGAAGCGTTTTCTCGTCATAAACATAGCATGGCGTTCTGAAAGTGTCACGTATTCGAAAAGCAATGTCGTTTGTCAAAAAGAAATTCATAGTAAATAAAGACACTTCAAGGCATCCAAGGATAGTCCTTGAAATTCGGATTCCGCTTCTCAAGGAAAGCCTTCTTCCCTTCGGACCCTTCTTCAGTCATATAATAGAGATAAGTGGCGTTGCCGGCCAATTCCTGCAATCCTGCCTGGCCATCCAGATCGGCGTTGAAAGCCGACTTCAAACAACGGATGGCGATAGGGCTTTTTTCAAGGACTTCCGAAGCCCATTGAACACCTTCCGACTCAAGATCCGCAACGGGGACGACCTTATTGACCAGCCCCATGTCCAATGCCTCCTGAGCATTGTATTGCCGACATAGATACCAAATTTCACGCGCCTTCTTTTGACCAACAATACTGGCCAGAAAGCTTGACCCAAGACCTCCGTCGAAACTGCCCACCTTGGGACCTGTTTGGCCGAAAATGGCATTGTCCGCAGCTATGGTCAAATCGCATATCACGTGAAGAACGTGCCCACCCCCGATTGCGTAACCGGCAACCAAAGCAATCACAACCTTAGGAATAGAGCGAATGAGCTTTTGAAGGTCCAAGACGTTTAGCCTGGGCACGCCGTCATCGCCAACATAGCCTGCATGCCCGCGAACGCTCTGATCGCCGCCGGAACAGAAAGCGTATTTTCCGTCTGTGTGGGGACCGGCTCCAGTCAAAAGAATCACGCCAACCTCCTGATCTTCTCGAGCATCGCAGAAGGCCTCGAACATCTCGGAAACGGTTTGCGGGCGAAACGCGTTCCGCTTGTGGGGACGATTGATGGTTACCTTAGCAATGCCGTTCCACTTTTCATAGAGGATGTCTTGATACTCCCCTGCGCTCTTCCATTCAGCTTGAGACATGAATTCGCATACTGGGAAGGCGCTCAGTCCCTGCAAGCTTCTGTTTTCCCATCAGTCGAGAAAAGCTTTGAAATCCCCTGGAGCAGGCGCTCTCAAATCCAACTCCTCATTAGTTAAGGGGTGAGTAAATGCCAAGCGTTCGCTATGGAGCATGACTCTTTTCGGCTCGCTGGGCAGATTCGACAGCTTTCGATAACCGTATGTCGCGTCACCAAGAATTGGATGTTTTATAAATAGAAGATGGACTCGAATCTGATGCGTCCTTCCCGTGTGAATACGACAACGCAATAGCGAATAGAGCTTCTCGAACGTCTTCTCCAATTTCCAATCGGTATGAGCTTCTCTACCCTCTCCTTCCTTGCAAACTCTCATTTTATGCCGCTGAACCGGATGCCTTTCGATCGCCCGTTTAACGCTGCCGCTCAACAAATCCGGAACGCCTTTCACTAGCGCCAGGTACTCCTTTTTCAATTCGCGAGATTGAAACATTTCACTAAAAGCGCGATGAGCGGAATCCGTTTTCGCGGCTAAAATCAACCCACTAGTCTCTCTGTCCAGGCGGTGGACGATTCCAGGGCGCTCGACTCCTCCAATCCCGCTAAGCTGTCCTCGACAATGGTAGAGTAGCCCATTTACGAGTGTCGGTTCGGACAGGCCCGCCCCATGGTGGGTAACCAATCCGGCCGCCTTATTGACCACTACTATGTGAGGGTCCTCGAATACGATGTCCAAATTCAAGTCGACTGGGCTCAGATCCGACTGAATGGGTTCCGGCATCGAAAATTCCAATACATCTCCCGCAGACAGCTTTTCCTTCTTCGCTATTGCTTGACCATCTTTAAGGACCAAGCCTTGTTCAAAGGCTCGATGGAAATCCGCCCTGCTAAATGCTTCATGAGCATCGCTCAGCAGTTTATCGGCTCTAGCTTTTGAAACCCCTTCGGGGACTTCCCAATTTCGTTTTTCCATCCCAGTACGCCAAAGTCTTCTTAATTCGAGAAAGGTCTAGGATTGGCCAACGAGCGTATCGATTTCTTCGATAAAAGCCGTTTTCTGATTCTCATCCATCCTTGCATACATGAACCCGTTTTTAGCAAGCTCTCCCAGCTCCGATTTCGTGAAATCCAATTCGCTAGCAAGGGCTAAATACTCATCGCAAATCGTATTCGCGAAACACAAGGGATCGTCTGTGTTGATAGTGCAAATCACGCCCGCATCGAAAAGCTGACGAATAGAATGGTCCTTCATTGACGGAAAGACTTGCAGCTTCTCATTGCTAATGGGACAGGTGTCGAGGATCACGCCTTCAGAAGCCATACGCTTCACTAGTTCCGGATCTTCCGTGGCGCGGACTCCATGCTGAACTCTTTGAGCGCCCAACTGATTAAGAGCTTCGTAAATTTTTTCAGGGCCTCCAAACTCTCCGGCGTGGACTTTGATTATCTTCCCTTGATCCCTGAATCGAGTCCAAATGGGCTCCGCCCAATCTTCAAGTTCAAGCCACTCCCGGCCATGCATATCTATGCCGTCCAGCTCGTCCCAGGTATGCAAGGAGTCTATGGTCACTTTCATCGTATCCGTATAGCCATCACGAGTAAGCGCTCCAATTACTCTTACGTCCATTCCTTCAGGAGCCGCTGACTTTACCGCCTGGACAATATCTCTTCCATTCGCATCGATGAAATCGGTGATAGCGAGATGCACGCTTGTCTCGACGTATTTGACATTCTGGTCAGCCAGTTTTCTGAAAATCGCCGAAGACGCTTCAAAATAGCGTTCGGCTGAGGTGTACCAGGCCATGGCGTGAGCGATCAGCAAGTCTTCGAACTCGACGAAATTCGGAAACTTGTAGCCAGGCTGTCTAAATTCAGGGTTCTCGGGAAACTTGCCGGGATCCAGCTCGTGAAGCATTTCATATGGCAACGAGCCCTCGATATGAAGATGCGTCTCCGTTTTTGGGATACTTCGAACAAATCTTTCCAAAGGCGAATTCTCAGACGATTCTGCGACGTGAGTCATCACTAAACGATCCTCAAAAACTGACTATGCTATAAGCCTGTCGGGATTAAGCGAAAGCAATTCGTCGACAACAAAGAGGCCGTCTTTGCGCACGCGTTTTCCATCGAACCAGATTTCACCTCCGCCATATTCCGATCTTTGAATGCAAACCATATCCCAATGGACTTGAGACCGGTTTCCATTATCCGCTTCCTCGTAAGCTTGGCCTGGAGTAAAGTGAAAAGAGCCGGCGATTTTTTCGTCGAAAAGGATATCCCGCATCGGCTCGTTTATATGAGGATTAAAGCCGATTGCGAATTCGCCAATATAACGAGCTCCCTCATCAGCATCCAGAATTTCATTCAATCGAGAGCTGTTATTCGAAGTGGCATTTACAATACGACCTTTCTCGAACTCCAGGCGAATATCGTCAAACGAAACGCCTTGATAGACCGAAGGAGCGTTGTATTGAAGAACCCCTTCAACACTGTCTCTGACAGGGCAACTATAGACCTCTCCATCTGGAATGTTGTGGGTGCCGATACATGGAATCGCGTCGATGCCTTTGAGAGAAAATCTCAGATCCGTTCCATTGCCCTTGATTTCAACTTCGTCCGTTTCGCGCATCAGTTCAGCTAGACGTTCGCTTCCTTCCTGCATTCGATTATAGTTCAGGTTGCAGACCTTGAAAAAGAAGTCCTCAAAGGCTTCGGTGCTCATCATGGCCTGCTGAGCCATTGAAGCCGTGGGCCACCTTAGGACTACCCATTTCGTGTGATTCACTCTCCAATCGAGAACCGGTTTCATTATCTGCGAGACGAGCTGCACTTCCTCCGCCGAGACGTCCGACGCCTCGAAAATATTGCTGGATCCGCGCAGCGCGATGTACGCATCCATATTCTTCATACGATTCAACTCAATAGCGCAGGAAATGCGAAACTGCTCTTCAGTCGCTTCCAGCGACAGTTCGCGAGACACTTTGGCCTGATTTAGATTCACGTAGGGAACCGCTCCGCGCTCGCGAGTAGCTCGAATCAGTTCGATAATCATTTGCTCGGGAACATCGAACGCATCAATGAGAACGCGTTCTCCCTTTTCCAAACGCGTGCTATAGGAAGTCAGATTTCTAGCTAACTGTGTGAGTCTTGGATCGAGCATTGATAAATCTGAAATCAGCTTGTTGCTAAGCGCAACGTTTTAGCTCGGTTTTCCGATTGCCATCAACTCTCGCTGTTCAGGGAAGCAAATTTTGGATACCGCTTCCTCGAAATCGTCCACGCCCTGAAGTATTTCAATTTCAAGTCGCAGAAAGTAGAGAGGTATCGGAAATTTCATATCCGGAGGAATACGAACCGCGTCTTTTTCCGTCGTAACGATGAAATCCAAATCAGCATCTGCTGCCTCTTGGAATATCTCGTCGATCTCTTCCGGATTAAACCGATGATGGTCAAGGAAGCGCTTGGTATAGAGAAGGTTAGCCCCGAAATTTCTAAGAAAGGCTTCAAAACTCTCTGGGATGGCTATTCCGCTAAAAGCTCCGATACGCCGTTTCTTTAGCTCGTCTAGTTCCAGACGCTGACTGCCATTCACTTCTGATAGAAATTGTGGCTTATGGGCGCACTCGATTATGTCTACCTTAGGATTGTGCTTTCGAATCAAAGCTTCCAGTTCAGGATCCGGCTGTCCGTCGGATTTCGTTAGGAAGACGTAGGACGCCCTTTTAATGTGCTTCACCGGCTCACGGAGGACGCCTCGAGGGATAAGTTTCTGATTACCAAAGGGATTCGACTTATCTACCAATAGTAGATTCAAGCGGCCTTTCAGTGGAAGATACTGGAACCCGTCATCAAGTACCAAGGTATCGCAACCGAATTCACGGATCGCGTAATGCCCGCTTTTAACTCTATCTTTGTCGACCAGGACTACTACACCAGGTAAATTGCGAGCTAGCATAAAGGGTTCATCTCCAGCCAGTTCGGAATCCAGCAGGACCGCCTTTCCATCACTCACCACCTTTGGGGGCGGTGGTGGGGCTCCTGTTGCATAATTTCTCCAAATCTTGCCAAAGAGCGATTCTTTTCGCTGGTCTTTGCTCTTATAACCTCGACTTAGGATAGCCACCTTTCGCCCACGTTGATGAAGCGAGCGCGCGAACTTTTCAACTACAGGGGTTTTACCTGTTCCCCCCATGGTTAGATTGCCAACCACAACAACCAGACATCCCAGCGGTTGGTCCTTTAGAATTCGTTTGCGATAAAGAAAATACCTAAGCTGAGCCAGAAAGTTGAAAATCAAGGACAAGGCGTGGAGGAAGACTCCGAGGAGGAAAGCCCGCTTTCCTTGTCGTCTCTCATAAACAACGTCGATCGCGAATTCGGCGAATTGCAGTAAACCTCTTCTGAAGCGGGATAAACCCATTCTAAAAATTTGGCGAAGTATCTGCCACTTGAGCTGTTAGATAGAATCGAGCAAATACCAGAGCGAAATTCGGCTTTAAGACAAACCTAATCTCGTCTTGTTCAATACTTTGCCGTGCCCATGTCTTGCGGAATAATAAGGAGTAGGAGTCAAATTTTATAAGCTGGTTAAAACGACCTGGAGTTTAAAAATTGTACTTGCCAGAACGCAAGTCAGGCGTCATCGACGCGAGTTTATTGCTTTCCTGGACTAAACTAGTGGCGGGAACGCGACACGACACTATTAAGATGGAAATCCCTGCAAATCGCTATCTTCAACGCTGGTTCTTCCGAGTGTTAGCGATAAGAAATTCAAGCTATTGGTACCCGATTACGACTCATTAGAACTATGAAGTCCCTTGTCATCGCAGAAAAGCCAAGTGTGGCTCGAGATCTATGTAAAGCCCTTGGCGGCAAATTCGAAAAGAAGGATGAGTATTTCGAAAACGACGAATATGTAGTGACCTCGGCCGTAGGGCACATTGTCGAGTTGTGCATGCCTGAGGATTATGACAAGCGAGACGCCTACTGGCGACTGGCGAACCTGCCTATCATCCCGTCTGCTTTCAAGTTGAAGCCAATCGAAAAGACGGAGTCGAAATTCAAGGCCATCCGGAAATTGATGAAACGCAAAGACGTCGATTCTATCGTCAATGCATGTGATGCCGGTCGAGAAGGCGAATTGATTTTCAGTTATTTGTACAAGCTCGTCAAAACGGACAAGCCGGTGAAGCGCTTGTGGATGCTCTCGATGACTCCGGCTGGCATCAGAGAGGCCTTCAACAATATGAGGCCAGGAGACGAGATGGTCCGGCTTGCAGATGCGGCCCAATCGAGATCGGAAGCGGATTGGCTGATCGGCATTAACTGTACGCGCGGCGTAACGAAGCGACTTTACGGCTCGAGAGCGGGAAATGTTGCCGGCGTCGGTCGCGTTCAAACCCCTACCCTAGCCATCGTCTACGAGCGAGAGCAGCAAATCGAGAATTTCAAACCCAGAGAGTATTGGCGAATCGTCGCCAATTTCGGCCTGAAAAATGGCGAGTACGAAGGAATCTACCAGAAGCCGGACTTCAAAAAAGGAGAAGACGAACACGACCGAGTGGATCGACTATGGCAGAAAGAGCAGGCTGACTTGGTAATCGCCGCTCTTGAATCAACGAATCAAGCGGAGGTCGCCGAGGAAAAGAAGAAGTCGAGGCAGTCCTCTCCCCGCCTCTACGATCTTACAACACTTCAAAGAGAGGCCAACAATCGCTTTGGCTACTCCGCCCGACGCACGCTCCAATTAGCTCAGTCTTTGTATGAAAAGCACAAGATGATCACCTATCCGAGAACGGATTCTCGGGCTCTGCCGGAGGATTATCCTGATACCTGTCGTCAAGTGCTTGGCAATCTAGAAGGGCCTCTCTCCGAATTAGCCAAGGCAGTTGTATCCAATAGCTGGATTTCGAAAAGCAACAAGCGGATTTTCAATAACAGCCAAGTATCGGATCACTTTGCAATTATTCCTACGCCCGAAAAAGCCAAAAAGCTAAACGACGACGAGGCTAAGATCTTCGACATGATTTTGCGGCGATTCATCGCCATTTTCTATCCCTCAGCCGAATACGACGTCACAACTAGGATAAGCCTGGTGGAGAGTCATAGTTTCAAAACGGAAGGTCGAGTGCTCGTTTCGCCTGGTTGGCTTGAAGTGTATGGAAAAGATTCATACGCCAGTGGCAAAGATACTTTACCCGCGATTGCTGCAGAAGATGGAGACCCCCCGAAAGCCGACATTCGGGAATTCGAAGCCATTCACGAGCAAACCAAGCCGCCTCCTCGCTACACGGAAGCGACACTCCTATCGGCAATGGAAGGGGCAGGCAAGCTAGTGGATGACGATGAACTGGCCGAAGCAATGAAGGAGAAAGGCCTAGGGACTCCCGCTACGAGAGCCACCATTATTGAGCGACTCATAGCCGAAAGGTACCTTGAGCGCGAACAAAGAAATCTAGCGCCAACACCTAAGGCTGAAAATCTTCTAAACTTTCTGGCGACTATCAACGCGGAAGCTCTAACAAAGCCTGCCCTGACCGGCGAATGGGAATCTAGACTTCATCAAATCGAGCAAGGGAAAATTGAAAGAGGCTCTTTCATGAAGGAAATCGTCGATATGACTAAAAATATCGTCGAGCGAATTAAAACGTATGAGGAAAACGAGGACGATTTGATTGAAACGGATCTTGTTTCCCCCGGAAACGGAGAGAAACTTTTTGAGTCTTTAAGGGCTTATCGCACCAAAAGCAACGATTTCGCCATATACAAAATCATAGGCAATCGAAAGATGGCCATCGATGAGATCAGAGAATTGATTGAGAAACGCCGTGTTGGTCCACTAGACGATTTTCGCTCGAAATCAGGAAAGCACTACAGCGCCAATCTTTATCTAGACGAGGATAATAAAGTTAAGTTCGATTTCGGTAATGGAAATGGAGGCTCGTCGGATTCTCCCGACTTCACTAATTTAGAACCTTTCGCAAAATGCCCAAGAACGGGCGGAGATGTTTTCGAGACTCCTGCCGCCTACATAGTTCGAGTAAAAGATGGATCAGAGGAGAAGACGCCTATTCGCGTCAGCAGAAAAATACTGGATCGTGAAATTCCGCGGGATCAAGTCATGAAACTTCTAAAGGAGGGGAAGACGGATTTGCTTAATAAGTTCTGGTCGAAACGGACGAAACGACCCTTTGACGCGTATCTGATTCTCAAGGACAATGGCCAGACGGGCTTCGAATTTCCTCCTCGGCCTCCAAAGAAAAAGGCCGCAAAGAAGGTTGCCAAAACAGCTTCGAGTTAAATCTGGATACATTTCCACTTGGAAAACCAAGGTTATAGATACCCAAACTGCGTCAGATACGTATCCGGGTTTAAGTATTTTTTCTTCAAAGAAATATGAAAGCCGCGGCAGCTTCGTTTACAATCTTGCCCCAACTCCCTGAGTATCCTTATCCTATCGCCCCTTCAGACTGCTAATCCTAGTTAGATTATGTTTTTAAATCTGCTATGTCTTATTGTGTTGGCCACTTCGGCGCACAAATTCAAGAAACCCGTTGTAACAGGCATGGTTTACGGGGCCTTGAAGTCGCTCGGCGTGTATTTCCTTCAACTCAGCGAAACATCGCAGAGTTACGTAGACACGCTTATCATGAGCGTTTTTCATTTTGCGGTGAATGCCCTGCTAGGAATCGCGATCGCCTATTTCGTGGTGAAGGTAGAGGAAAAGAGGAAGAGCCTGGTCGTTCCAGCTCTCGTTCTACTAGTCATCCTGACATTCGCAATGGACTGGATTCCAGAATCTCTTTTGACCTAACTCGCTAGCATCGAAGGATCCGAAAGGGATAAACCCAGTTGGGATCAGCTATCTCCCAATTGCTTGGACGGTGAAGCCTATTTCCCTCAACTTCGAGTGATCGAGAATGTTTCTTCCGTCGAAAACAAAGGCCGGCTTGACCATCTGATCAAAGATTCGCTGGAAGTCCAAATCGCGAAAAGCGTCCCACTCGGTTAAAATCGCCAGAGCATGGGCTCCCTGTGCAGCTTGGTACGGATCTTCGCAAACTTCAATCTGTTGGTTTTGATCGGATTCTTCCCCAATCAATTCTCGATAAATCTGACCCTTATTCACTTTCGGATCGTAAATGGCGAGATTCGCCTGTTCTTCGATTAAATCACGACCCACGTAAATCGCCGCTGATTCCCGCGTATCATTGGTGTCTTTTTTGAAGGCGAATCCCAGCATGGCGATTCGCTTACCGTTTACCGTATTGAAAAGCGAGGTGGCGATATTGCTGGAAAATCTTCGCTTCTGCCAATCGTTGATGTCGATCACCCCTTGCCAGTATTGGGCGACTTCAGGGAGTCCGAAGTGTTCGCACAAATACACCAGATTCAGAAGGTCCTTTTGAAAGCAGGATCCTCCAAAACCTACGGACGACTTCAGAAATTTGGAACCAATACGAGAGTCTTTTCCAATCGCGAAAGCAACTTGATCAACATTTGCGCCTGTAGCTTCGCAGAGAGCTGAAATTGAATTAATGCTGGATATTCTTTGAGCCAGAAAAGCGTTGGCAACCAGCTTCGAAAGCTCCGACGACCATAAATTAGTCGTTATGATGCTGTCCCTTGGTATCCAATTCGCGTATACGCTTACAAGTGTTTCAATCGCCTTCTTGCCCTCGGGAGTCTCCTCCCCTCCAACTAACACTCGGTCCGGATCCTTCAGATCCTCAACTGCGGTACCTTCCGCCAGGAATTCCGGGTTAGAAAGAACATCGAACCGGATGCCTGGTTTAGTGTTAGCGTGTAGAACCGTTTTCAGCGACTCGGCGGTCCGAACGGGTATGGTCGACTTCTCGACGACAATCTTTGATGATTCCGCAGCTTCGGCAATTTCCCGAGCGCTGTTCTCCACGTAGACCATATCCGCTGCTCGACCCGCACCAGCGCCGTAAGACTTAGTTGGAGTACCAACGCTTACGAAAATGATATCAGCCTCTTTAATGGCCTTTTTTCTATCGGTGCTGAAAAACAGATTTCTTCCGCGAGCTACTTTAACGACCTCGTCAAGACCAGGCTCGAACACTGGCAAATCATCGGAATTCCAAGCATCAATTTTCTCTGGCAAGACGTCGACGACGGTAACAGTAACTTCGGGACACTTGTAGGCTATCATGGCCATAGTTGGACCGCCCACATAACCTGCTCCAATGCAACATATCTTCATACTCTCTATCTGTGCGAATTCGAATCGTACTTCTTTTCAATTTCAACCATCAAAACGCTAATCTCGACTTTCGTGACCCACTGTACCCGAGAGTTGTTAAAGTGCTTTTTTCTTAACGTCTTGCATTGCGCGAAAGTTGAGTTTCTTTCGCCCCTGGTGAGGTTCTATGGTTGAGACGTTAATCACGGAGTTGAACAAAGCGGCCGAAGCATCCGGCTTCGTTATAGAAGAATTCGGTCGTGTTGGCTCGCATCCTCTTACTGGGTATTTTAGAAAATCAGCCAATCCGGAATCTAAGCGTATTCTTCTGTCCTCAGGAATTCATGGCGATGAACCGGCTTCCGTCCAAGCCATACTCAGACTATTGGAACAAGATTTAATTGGGGATAAGAACGAAATTAGGATCGCTCCTTTGCTAAATCCGTCCGGACTTGAAATCAAAAGCCGCTTTAACAAGGAGGGCCTAGACCTGAATCGCGACTTTCGCCAATCTCAGTCGAATGAAATTCGCAGCTACAAGACTTGGTTGAGGCAACATCCACATCCGGATCTCTCGATCAATTTGCATGAGGACTGGGAAGCGAAGGGATTCTATCTCTACGTAATAGCCGCTAGGAATGGAGATAGGATTGGCCGCTCGATTTTAGATCGGATTTCAGAGTTCGCTCCGATCGATCTATCGGAGTCGATCGACGATCATATCGCTGACAGAGGATTGATTCTACCAGCTAATCAGTTCAATCCCAATGACTTGGAAAATTGGCCAGAGGCTATATTTCTCACGCAGACCCATCCTCACGTTCACTGCACGATAGAGACTCCTTCGACTCTGCCCATAGAAGAGCGCATCAAAATGCATATCGAAGCGGTTCTGCATGCCATTAACTATTTCGAATCCCTGGCTGAAAATGCTCACAGCGAATAAATGAGCAATCCGATGCGTCTTAAGAACCGAAATAGTAAGTCAATGGCTTGCGAAACGATAACCGGATCGGGTCAACGAGTTCTAAAAGAGACGGTATGGACGACGCATTAGACCTCGTGAAACGATCTCAGGCTGGCGATCAAGCCGCATTCAAGGAGCTCGTCAACCTGCACAATGGCCAAGTTTTTGGCCAGATTTTAAGAATGGTACGAGATAATGAAGAAGCCAAGGAGATCGCTCAGCAGACTTGGATAAAGGTCTGGAATAAGCTCGGTAGCTTCCGCTTTGAGTCCGCTTTCTCAAGCTGGCTTTATCGAGTAGCGACGTTCACGGCACTCGACGCGATTCGGAAACGAAAATCCCGAAAGGAAGTTTCCCTGTTAAGCGACGATGGCGATGAAATCGTCGTGAATGAGCCCTCTGCTGTTGCACCCCCAGATCAAATAGCAAATATGGAGCGACAAGAAATAAGAGAGCGTTTTATGAAAGCTCTAGATTCCCTGCCCAATCATCACAAGGAAGCGCTCATATTGCGAGAAAACGAAGGTCTATCATACAAGGAAATAGCTCGAAAAATGAAGTGCAAAACTGGCACCGTCATGTCTCGAATATTCAATGCCAGAAAAGCTATCCAAAACCAAATGAAGGAATTCATCACATGAAACATCGTCACCTCTTACTGGGGATTTTTTTCATTTTTCAATTGGCTGTCATAGCTACGCCTAGCTTGGAGGGCGCTTCCGCCCGCATCTCGGCCACACTTGTCGAAGGGAGCAAGAATGGAGCGGAAGTGGATCCGCAGATACGCAAATACGCCAGACTGCTCAAAGGACCTCAGAATTTCACTTCCTTAAAAGTGGTTGGACAGTCCAGCGCCAACATCGCGTTGCCTGGCTCTCAAACGATAAATCTCGGAAACGGACATAATTTAACCATCGAAGCGACAGCAGCTGGCTCGAATCAAATCGATTTACGAGCCGTTTGGAGAAAGGGAAAGCAGAAGCAGCAGGAAACGATTTTCCGAAAGACCTCTCGAAACCAGCCAAGATTTCTAGGGGCGGGCAACTATTCCATAATTGTTGTCGTCAAATAGCTTGTCCTCCTCACAAGTTTCGCGCCAGGCTTTCTCACTCAAAGAATATTCTGCTCCAGAATATCATCCCCCTGTATCCCATCTTCGCTTACGATCGGAATGAAGTCCAAGCAATCGAATGTAATACTCCTGTTTTCAGACGAGCATAATCCTAATTTCAGTTCGCCCTATGGTGACCAAAGAATTGATACGCCAAACATGCAGCGGATGGCGGACAATGGTGTTCTTTTCAGAAATGCCTATTCTCCCTCGCCATTGTGCTTGCCTTGTAGAGCGGCTTTAACAGCAGGCCGCTATGTTCACGAGATTCAGGTATACAATAATTCGAACGTAAACTTGCATAATGGCTTTGATTCGTGGGGAAGATCGCTTCACGAACAGGGAATTCATTCGGTAATGGTGGGCAAGGTTGACGCGTTTGACGAAGCGAAACACCTCGGCTGGAGCGAAACCATCGTGCCCGGGGATCGGGCCTATCCAGGCGACACCAATCAGTCTCGTAAACCATTGCAAATTCGAGAGAGGGCTTCCGAAAGGGCAGATCAATATGGACCGCATGAAGATCCCTATAATCACGATGATACTGTCATTGAAAACGCCCTACAATGGCTTGAAGAAAAATCGGGGGATCTAGACAAGCCTTTTGTAATGGCAATTAATTTCCTGGCTCCGCATTTTCCTCACTACACCACTCCCGAGCTATGGGAAAAATACGCCTTTGCTGAGGACATGCCAGAATTCGGGGTCGACGGAACGACAGCAAATCATCCTCGATCCCAGGAATTGAGAGCTCATTTCGAAACGGAGAAATTTAGCGACGAGGATATAAGAGGCCTCCGTCGTGGATATTATGGCTGTGTCGAATACGTCGATCAACAATTGGGCCGGCTGATTGAAGTCCTGGATCGTCTCGGATTATCGGATACGACTAACCTAATCTACTCGTCGGATCACGGCGAAATGCTAGGGAAATTCGGGATGTGGTGGAAGTGTTCGCTTTACGAAGACTCCGCTCGAGTGCCCATCATAGCATCTGGTCCGGATTTTCGAGGCGGGAAAATAGTGGAAACGCCTGTAAGCCTACTCGATCTACAAGCTGAATTTTTCGCCTCCACACGCGTTCAAAGACCCGAAACCATGGTCGGCCAACCATTGCAATCCATCCCCGAAAACGATCAGAGCCGAACCGTCTTTTCCGAGTACCATGGTCACGGCAATAGCGAGAGCTCTTATATGGTTAGGCAAGGAGATTGGAAGTTGATCTACCATATCAATGCTCCGCATCAGCTGTTCAATCTTCGCGAGGATCCGCAAGAGTTAGAAAATCTTTATTCCGAAGAACTGGAAAAAGCCTCCCAATTAGAAAGAGAGCTTAGGAAAATCTGCGATCCGGAAGGCGAAAACGAAAAAGCCGATATCTTCGTCCAAGAGCAACTGAAGTATATCAAAGAGAACAATCTGGAGTTCGCCTTGTACGACAAGGATATCGGAACAAAGGATACGGCCTAAGCGTTTTCTCCTGTAAAAGCATGACAGATGGCCACCGCAACTGCATCCGATTCGTCGAGTTGTAGAACATCGCTATGCCCCATCAGCGAGCGGACGGTTTTGGCGACTTGAATCTTGCTCGCTCTGCCAATGCCAACCACAGCCTGTTTTACTCGCAGCGGAGGATATTCGAACACCGGCAAGCCTTCTACCGCAGCTGCTGCAATGGCAGCTCCTCGAGCGGCTCCAAGGACTTGAGCTGTCTGGAAATTCTGCACGTAAATCGTTTGCTCTAAAACGACCACATCAATTTCATATGTATCCAAAATTCTAGCTACAGCCTGATTGATCTCCCCTAAGCATTGAGGCATGGATACGCGAGGTTTTATCTTGATAGTCTCGCTGTGGAGCAAAGTCGGCTGATTAGGTTGGGCAAAAGCGACGATGGCTAGCCCAGTCCCCCTTAAACTGGGATCGATGCCGAGGATGGTACCTAAAAATTTCGGCCTGCCACCGGCAGGAATCGGAGATCGAGGCCGAGAGCTCTTCCCCTCCAGTTTCGCTTTCCACAACTGTCTTGAGTTCTTACGCGCCACCTTGCTTTAAAATGCAGTCCAGATAATACGGCCGACAGCCAAAACCGTCAGCCAGAAAGCCGTTCGCTCAAACCAGAGTTGGCTAACCTTTTTGGCGAAGAAGTACCCAATGAATCCTCCCATTACTACGAAGGGGATCAGTTTCAGATTCGCTGTGAAGCTGCCAGAGGTAATCAATCCTAAGTGAGCAAGGAAAGGGACTTTGAATACATTCAGAAGCATAAAAAAGTACACACTTACACCCATGAATTCCATCTTAGGCAACCTCATCGAGAGCAGATAGATTATCATGACGGGACCTCCGGCATTGGCTACCATCGAGATAAATCCAGCGAAAACGCCAGCGAAAACCGTAAAAGCGCGGCTGGCTTGAGTTCGCTCCTCGATTTTTTTAAAAGACCGGTTTCTTAGCAGATGCATGCCAACCATTGTCCCAAGGAGAATGCCGATCATCAGACGGGCTTGTTGGTTATCCAGCCATTTGAGGGCCGCGTAACCTAAAAACACACCTACTACAGTCCAAGGGAAGAGGTCCCACACGTGCTTCCAATTAGCATGTTTTCGATAGGCGATGACTGCGCAAATATCGCCTATGATCAGGACGGGAAGACTGAAGCCGGTGGCATCCTTGGCCAGCAAGGCGTTTTGAAAAAGGGCCACGTTGAGTATGCCAATCCCAGGGATCCCGCACTTGCTCATGCCTATGATCAGGGCTGCCAGAGCAAATAAAATCCACTGCCAGAATTCGTAACTCACACGACAAGGCAGGCTTAATGAGGATATGAAATCAACGTTTTACTTTACGACGTCATGAGGACTCCGATTCCAACATCATCACGATTTCAAAAGCTTAACACACGCTAGCTCTACGCCCATTGCATTTCTCAGCTCTTGTCTTGTTTTCTTTTATCAGACGGCCAGACTTTTCCTCATGTCTCAATTGAATTGGGGAATTCTCGCCACAGGCTCTATTGCAAAAAAGTTCGCTCTTGGTGTCACAACTTCGAATACAGGATCGCTTGCCGCTGTCGGCAGTCGATCAATAGAAAACGCGGAAGCCTTTGCCAAGGAGCATGGTATTGGAACCGCTCATGGCTCCTACGACGACCTGTTGGCAAATCCTGATGTCGAAGCCGTCTACATCGCAACGCCACACCCAAGTCATGAGAAATGGACCGTCAAAGCAGCCGAAGCCGGAAAGCATATTTTGTGTGAAAAGCCGATCGGCATGAACTACCGTCAGGCGAAGGTCATGAGTGACGCCGCCAAAGCGAATAACATCACGCTGATGGAAGCGTTCATGTACCGTTGTCATCCTCAAACAGCAAAAGCTGTCGAGATAGTTAAAAGCGGCGCCATTGGAGAAATTAATATCATTCAGGCGTCTTTCGGATTTCGCGTCCCTTTTGATCCGCAAAAGCGGCACTACAACAACGCATTAGGTGGAGGAGGCATCCTGGATGTAGGTTGCTATCCTGCGTCTTTCGCCCGCCTCATGGCGGGAGCCGCGCTGGGACAGCCCTTCGCCCATCCCCTAGAGCTGACCAGCCATGGTCACTTAAGTCCCGAGACCGGTGTCGACCTTTATACTATAGCCAACCTCAAGTTCGAAAATGACATTCTAGCCCAACTAGCCACTAGCGTTAGCGTTCCGCAACAAAGCTACGCTCGCGTGTATGGGACAGAGGGATACATCGAGATTTCCAATCCTTGGATTATTTCTCCCGAAGGGGGCGATTGGGAGTTCCACATTAAGCGTCCTGGCAAAAAGGAAGACGAAGTAGTGAGAGGAAATGACCCGCGGCGCCTATACGGTATTGAAGCCGACCACTTCTGCGCCGTAGTCAACGGCGAGGAACTGCAAGCTCCCGGCATGAGTACCGAGGACACCTTCAGCAACATGAAAACCCTTGATCTCTGGAGAGAGACCATCTGCCTGAGATACGACTACGAATAGAACTCGCTTTAGCATTTACCGTTCAACAAGATAAGATCAGTCGATGAAGTTTGGATCTATTGAAGGAATCGATAAGCCCATCTCCCAGTTAATCCTCGGCATGGCGTTGTTAAGAGAACAAGAATCAGCCAACGCGATTTGCGATGCTTTCTATGAAAGTGGAGGAAACGCCTTCGACACCGCGCTGATTTACGGACAAGGCGAAAGCGATGCAATTTTGGGAAATTGGATACGCAATAGAGGAATTCGCGAAAAACTTGTCGTTTGTAGCAAGGGGGCTCACACACCCCATTGTGAACCGAACCAAATAAGGGACCAACTACAGCAGTCTCTCGATCATTTAAAACTAGATTGCGTAGATGCCTACATGTTGCATCGCGATAATGAGGAAGTGCCCGTCGGGGAATTCATAGATATTCTGGACGAACTTCTTACAGAAGGAAAACTCAAGATCTTTGGAGGTTCGAATTGGTCCATCCAGCGTATTCAAGAAGCGAATGCCTATGCGAAGAAAAACGGGAAACAAGAATTCACCATTCTGAGTAACAATTTTAGCCTAGCCAGGATGGTAAATCCCATTTGGAAAGGCGTGATGTCGGCTTCCGATCCGAATAGTATCAATTTTCTCACGACATCCGGGATTGCCAATCTGGCTTGGTCCAGCCAAGCTAGGGGGTTTTTCACCGAACGCTCTGCTCCCGACAAGCTGGAAGACGAGGAACTCGTGAATGGCTGGTACAGCGAGGACAATTTCGAGAGGAAGCGTCGAGCCGAGCAGCTAGCGCAAGAAAAAGGCGTCGATGCCATCAATATCGCAACTGCCTATGTCCTCCATCAGCCTTTCAATTCGTTCTGCCTAATTGGCCCATTAACAATGAGTGAAATCAAATCCTCTTTGCTAACCGTCGAAGTCGAATTGACTCCTAGCGAAATAGCCTGGCTGAACCTTGAATCCGATAAGTCCTAGCGATTAAGGGACTCAAGGCATCATATCCAGTATCGAGTCGAAGTAGCCTTTGTAGAACATGACGACCTTATATGCAGCGAAAAGTAGAACAGCGCCTAAGACGATATTTGGATACAGCATGGCAGCGACGAAGAGTTTTCGCTTCGCTTGATCTCCAAAACTCTTGGCGGCAAAATTCAAAGTGGAGTCGAGATTCCCGGATTCCTCACCTGTTCGATACATCTGCTTTAGACTTTCGGGAAGCCACTTGTCTTTCATTAGAGCGACGCTGACCGGCTGTCCTCGGCCAATTTCTTCCATGGCGGCTTCGCCGAGTCGGGCTATTTTAGGATTGATGCTCACTTCCGAGGAAATGGCCCAGCTTTCCTTTAGACTCATGCCTGCTTGAATGCAAGCAGCCAGGGTTCGGCAAAGCAGAGAGAGATCACGCATTTTCGTGTATCCAGAAATCACAGGCAGTAATGGCAACATTCGCGGGGCTATTGCGGGAAACAATTTTGTAATGATATATGCCACCAAGGCCAGCGTCCAAAGTGGAAGATAGATCATCAAGAGACTGACTAAATATTTCGAGAACTGGCCATCAAATAGGAATTGTATCGGAATAACGAGCACGGCGAAGTGCAAAACGAAGACAGGATAAACTAAGGCGAACTTGATCCTGAATTTGATTTTCGAAGCCTCCTCCCTGGCTTGCGAAATCTCCTCCATTGCATTAGGCAAGGTTCCCGAACTTTCCGCCGCCCCGAGAATCGCTAGTTCCGATTGCGAGAGGAAAAAGCCGCATTCTTCCAGAGCGCCTTTCCAGTTCATGCCTCGAGCGAAGCATTGAGCAAATTCATTGACAATCTGCGGATGAAGCGTTTCCGCCACCATGATGGCCTGGCTAGGTTTAATGCCACTGGCCAAGCTTTGCGAAAGCTGGGAAAGCCATTGCGAGACAACCTTATCTGAAGGAGTTGAGGCCATAGAGTGAGGAAAACCAAATCAAATTAGAGATCCCAACCACTGGAACAACATAATTCAGAACGTCCTAAACATTCTGCTACGACTACTAGGCGACAAGAAGCCTCGGAGAGAGGACTCCACGCACGATCACTGGCCTAGAACTATTTCTGACCGTAGTAGGCGTTCGCTCCGTGTTTTCGGAGGTAGTGCTTATCCAATTGCGCTTGAGACAGGCTAGGAGCTCCTGGTTTAAGCAGCATCGCCTTCATCGTCATTTCGGCAATGATTTCCAAGGCAAAAGCGTTTTCTACAGCCTTCTTGCCGCTGGATCCCCATACGAATGGCGCGTGGCCATGAAAAAGAACTGCATTCACTTGGTCAGGGCTCACATTCTGAAAACTCTCGACAATCACATTGGCTGTTTCCCATTCATAGTGACGCTCGATTTCCTCAGGAGTGATCGGACGCGTAACGGGAACTTCGCCATAAAAATAGTCTGCGTGGGTGGTGCCCATGCATGGAACAGGCAGACCCGCTTGAGCGAACGCCGTGGCGTTGCGAGAATGCGTATGAACGACTGCTTTTATGTTTCCAAAAGCCTGATACAGTCGCATATGGGTTGGCGTATCTGAAGACGGCCTTAAGTCACCCTCAATCTTGATAGCCTCCAGATCCAGATGGTGATTAGCATCTGGCTGGGCGTCGACCTTTAGCACGACGATTTCATCCGGCTGCAAGGTTTCGTAGGGAACGCCGCTAGGCTTGATGGCCAGAACGCCTTTTTCCCTATCCACAATCGACACGTTGCCAAAAGTCAGGTCGACAATTCCGCAAGCGGGCAGCTGCTTGTTGGCCTCGCAACATTCCTCTTTAATGTCTTGAAATTCGCTCATTTAAAATAAGGAAGAACCGCAAATATTTGGCTTCAAATTATTATCCAGCTCGCGAGAAACCGGTATTGTCGTGATAGTAAACATCGTTGGATCGTAGCTCTTTGCGGACTTGTGAAACGGTTGTGTTTTCGTCGATGAGCAGCATCTCGATTCCCGCGATGGCTGCAAAATCTTCCATGGCTTCCGAAGTCAAAGCTATACTAAAAATAGGATGATGCGATCCACCTGCGTGTATCCAGGAAGCCGCTGAAGTCTTAAAATCTGGCTTAGGCTTCCAGACTGCTCGAGCGACTGGCAAGTTTGGTAGAGGAGCGTCAGGAGCGACAACATCAACATCGTTGACTACCAGACGGAATCGATTTCCAAGATCGACAACCGTTGCATTGATCGCTGGTCCGGCTGGCACATTGAATACAAGTCTAACAGGATCCTCTTTGCCTCCAATACCTAGAGGATGGATTTCTAGCGACGGCTTTCCTTCGGCAATGCTTGGGCAAATTTCCAGCATGTGAGCTCCGAGAACTTTATGTCCCTCTGGATTCAAATGGTAAGTGTAGTCCTCCATGAATGACGTTCCTTCATCAAGACCTTCAGCCATGACTTTCATTGTTCTAAGCAGAGCGGCGGTCTTCCAATCCCCCTCGGCTCCAAAACCGTATCCGTCTCTCATCAGTCTTTGCACAGAAAGACCTGGCAGCTGCTTCAAGCCGTGAAGATCTTCGAAAGTGGTAGTAAAACCGGATGCTCCCTTATCTTCAAGGAAGGCCCTCAACCCTAGTTCGATTCGAGCTCCGTCCCTAAGCGACTCATGACGCTCTCCTCCCTTTAAGAGAGAGTTCACTACATCGTATTCATCGGCGTAAGCCTGACAGAGCGCATCCACATCCGCATCGCTAGCCGCGTTTACGAATTGAACGACATCACCCACACCGTACCCGTTTACCGAATACCCAAATCGAGCTTCCGCTGCGACCTTATCTCCTTCGGTTACCGATACCTCCCGCATGTTGTCGCCAATGCGGCAGATCTTGGCTCCCTGCATCGCATACCAACCGCGAGCAGCTCTAGCCCACACGCCGATTCTATCCTGGACTTCGTCATCCTGCCAGTGACCGACCACAACCTTACGTTCGATACGCATGCGCGAGCACATGAACCCGAACTCCCGATCGCCGTGGGCCGCTTGATGCAGATTCATGTAATCCATATCGATCTCGCCCCAAGGAAGATCGCGGAAGAACTGCGTGTGCAGGTGCAGAAATGGTTTTTTCAATACGCCCAGTCCGCCAATCCACATTTTAGCGGGAGAAAAAGTATGGCACCAAATAATAAGGCCAATGCACTTCTGGGCGTTATTGGCCTCCAAGCAAATCGAGCGAATTTCCTCGGGAGTCTCGCCAACCGTTTTGAAAGTTACATTGACAGGGATCCGCGACGAGGCGTCGAGGGCCGCAGCAACTTGCTTTGAATTTTCCGCAACTTGCTTAAGGGCTTCGGGACCATAGAGGTGCTGGCTGCCCGTTACGAACCAGAGTTCTAAGTTATCTAAATTTTTCATGTTTCTTTAAATTGAAATGCGTGCTCTGAATTTAGCCGCGAACTTCATCTTTTATTTTCAGGAGGTCCTTCATAACGTTGCCCAAATCTTCAGAACTCACTCCACCAAAGGCGTCATGAAGTTTCTGGTACAAGGCAAACAGTTTATTGTAGACCGCTTGAGACTCGGTATTCGGCTTGTAGGAAATGTCTTTCAGGCCGGTCATAGCCGCCTGAGCAGACTTGAAGTCGTCGTATCCACCTTTTTCCGAGCCAGCAATGACCGCCGCAGAAACGGCTGAACCTAAAGCGCAAGTCTGGGCGCTACGAGAGATGAGCATTTCGCAACCGGTGATGTCCGCATAGATCTGCATCAGCATGGGATTCTTTTCGGCGATCCCGCCCGCGCAAACCACCCTATCAACAGGCACATTGTATTCCGCCAGTCGCGCTAGAATCATTCGTGCTCCAAAGGCCGTCCCTTCAATCAACGCTCGATAGACTTCGGCTTGAGAGGTGTGCAGAGTTTGACCGACTAGAAGCCCCGCCAGAAGAGGATCCACTAGAATAGTGCGATTGCCGTTGTTCCAATCAAGAGCGAGCAATCCGCTTTCGCCAGGCTTTAGCTTATCCGCCTCTTTGGTCAGCTCGATATGGGTATCGCCGTCGCCTTTGAGAACCCGTTGCACGAACCAAGCGAAAATGTCGCCCACAGCGGACTGGCCAGCTTCGACGCCAAAGTAACCTGGGAGAATGGCCCCCTTTACGATGCCACAGATGCCCGGAACATCAGCAATCTCCTTGCTAGCCGAGACAACGCCGCAATCGCAGGTCGAAGTGCCAATCACTTTCACCAAAGTGCCTTCGTCAACACCAGCTCCTATGGCTCCGTAGTGGACGTCGAACTCGCCGATCGCAATGGGAATTCCGCCTGGCAGTCCAAGTTTGCCGGCCCATTCATCGCAAAGCTCTCCAGCTTTCTCACTAGCGTCATGAGCTTTTTCATACAAGCGGTCACGCAAATCGGCCAATTTAGGATCGAGAAGGGAGAGAAACTCCTTGTCTGGCAAACCGCCCCAATCATCCGCATAGAAAGCCTTGTGACCCGCCGCGCAAACGCCACGCTTAACTTGGGTTGGATCTTTCACTCCGGCCAAAATGGCTGGCACCCAATCGCAAAGCTCCACCCAGCTGTAGGCCGCGTCGAACACGTCCGGAGCCACCTTCAAGCAATGCCAGAGCTTAGACCAAAACCATTCCGACGAATAAGTGTTGCCACACTTGGCCAGGTATTGAGGTCGGTGCTCGCGGCCGAGTTCCGTAATCGTGGCAGCTTCTTCCGCGCTCGTATGGTCTTTCCAGAGCCAGCACTGAGCGGCTAGATTGCCTCGCCATTCCGGCTTGCTGCTGAGAGCTTCGTTTTGACTGTCGACGGGGATAGGACTGGAACCCGTCGAATCGACGCCCAGACCAATCACCTTGTCAGGCGAAAAACGCGAATCCACCACTTTAGCGCTAGCAATGGATTCCACGACGCTGGTCTCAAGTCCTTCCACGTAGTCGCCAGGATGCTGCCTAGCCAAGTTATGATCATTTGCGTCCAGCAAGATACCCTGCTCGCCAGAAGGATAATTGAAAACGGAGGTTCCCACCTCCGCGCCATCCGAACAACGAACGACGATGCTGCGCACCGAATTCGTTCCATAATCGATTCCAATTGTATATGCCATGGGGTTTAACCGCTTAAGTCAGAAGTTCTGAAAATAGAAATGCAGATAGGGATTTTGAATCTGCAATATATCCTTAATAAATACAGCCAATTGTTGCAAAAGCCTGTCTTTACTTGACAGTAATGTAACTCTAGCGAATTTCCAGTCCTTAATCATGTCGCAACGAGCTACACTCAAGGACATCGCAGACGAGTTAGGCTACTCGAAAAACACGGTTTCGCTGGCTCTTCGAAATAGTCCCCAAATTCCGGAAACCACTCGCCGAAAAGTAAGGCGGACCGCAGAGAAACTGGGCTACCAGGCCAATGCAGTAGTTTCACACCTGATGGCTCAACTTCGAGCGAGTCAAACCCCTCGTTTCCAGGCTAAGCTAGCCCTTATCAATGCCAATCCCGACAAGAGAGCCTTTTCCAAGCATCCCACTATTCCCACCTACGTATCCGGATGTGAAAGACGAGCAGCCCAGCTTGGCTATGATTTTGACCAGTTCTGGCTACACGAACCGGAAATGAATCCTAGGAGGCTTATCAATATTTTCAATACGAGAAATATCAAAGGTCTTATTCTAGTAGGTCTCATGCAAAGTAGCGAGCTGCCAAAGGAATATAGCCAAGTCTGGGACCAATTCGCCTGCGCCGTCACGGGCGTTCGAACCAAGCAGCCCACCCTCTCCTATTGTTGCGCCGATCATCACGATCTTACCATTCAGGCGTGCGACAATGCCCTAGAGCTCGGTTACAAAAGACCGGCTTTGGTGCTAGACGACGTTATTGACCGATTGGTTGAACGCCGGTTTTCCGCTGGCTTCCTGATTGGACAACAGCGATTCAAAAAGTCTGATCGCCTGCCTCCTTTTCTGGAATACGAAGACGCCCGAAACGACTTGGAATTGTTTCGCAGCTGGTTGGAAGAACATCAGCCCGACGTCATTTTCACCTTATACAATAGCGTCATCTCATGGCTTAAAAAATTAGGCTACAAAATCCCACGAGATCTGGGCATTATCCAGCTCGAATGGCGAGATACCGATCCCGACATCGCTGGAATGCATCAGCATAATGACATGGCAGGTGAAGCGGCGGTAGACATGGTCATCAGCCAGATTCATAATAACGAATTCGGTCCTCCCGAGTATCCACGCTCAACCTACATCGGAGCAACTTGGCAGAACGGGAAAACAGTGAGAGCTCAAGCGGCAAGGGTTTGAAAATAGAATCCACGCATTGCGGAGGGGAGAACGGAGAAATCTGCCTGATGTAGTCTAGACCCTGCCTACGCATAGCGTAGATCAAGCAAAGCATTGTTATAACCTTTAAATGCTACCCTAAACGGTTGGAATCACGGAATAGTCGATTTCCACGATCGCTTCAGAGTTGGCGGAATTCAGAATCGCTTCATAGAGGAGCATCGCTTTGCAGCTTTCGAAAATGTTGGATCTTGTCGAACGGCCTTCACGAACGGCAGCGAAAAAATCGACGATCTCAGCCAGAAGCCCGGTGTCGTTCCCACTGTCGCCTGAGCTCATGAAAGTAGAGGGCTCCCGCCACTCTACGCACTTTCCCTTCTCGCAAATCTTGTATTCAGATCCGTTGTGAATGCGCATGAAGTTGCCGCCCTCGATTCCGATTTCCACTTCTTCGGTCGGAACGGTCATCGAACCCGTATCGCTTAGATTCATGGTTCCGATAGCTCCACTAGCGAATGTCAGATTAATCGAATACGCATTCATTTCTCTAGCGAAGCAGAATACTTTCTTCACATCACCATAGAGATACAAGAGGAGATCGATAATGTGAATACCGCATTGAAGCAAAAAAGAATTGTCAGGACGTTCGTTCCTGAAAGGCCCAGAGGCGCAATCGATGCTGATGGAACTGAGCTTTTCGCGAGGAAACCCGTCGATCCATTGGCGAGCTCTAGCGAAAACCGTTGCATAGCGTTTCTTGTAGGCTATCGAACAAAGCATTCCGGTTTTCTTGGATGCCTCTGCCATGCGGATCGAGTCCGATGAAGTCATCGATTGAGGCTTCTCCGTGTAGACCGGATAGCCTTTTTCCATGATTTGAACAGCTAGATCGGGATGCTCCTTTGGCCCCACGCAAACGATAACACAGTCTGGCCGCTCCGCATCCAGCATGTCATCGATGCTGGTGTATTGCTTGCCTCCGTAGCGGCGAGCATTCCGCTCCGAGGTTTCCAGCGATTGTGTGCAAATGCCGGCAATATATCCGCCAGCATGGCCGATGTAGGGGTAAATACGACGCGTTGCAAAACCGCCCGCGCCAACTAAGCAAACTTTTGTATCATCCATCTGGCTTTTAAAACAACACCGTTCGATCAAGTGGGTTGCTTTAAATCAGTCAAACAGGAAACCAGTTCTTCAAAAGTTTGGCGTTCAACGGATATGTCGGTTTTCATTGCTCAATAACTCTAGTCGGTCTGAAACACGCACTGCGAAAATCGGCAATAAAACAAGAATTTTGTAATTAAAAATCGAATACAAAACTGAAAGCCTTAGTTTCGGGAAAATCTCTGGGCTTGAAATTCTGCGCAGCCGCCCAGACTATCCGACAACTGAAACCTTCCTCCGAAAATCGGCCAGCCGTAAAGAGGATCTAAAGTCAATTGTCCAACTTTTTGGAATAATAACCCTCCTTCTGAGCTTTATCTTCAAGCAGAGTTAAGACCGATTTTCGAACATCTCTTGGAGCACAGTCTCTCGATTTATACCCTCTCAATCGGAACTAAAGCGCTTGCGAGGAAATCGAAACGCAATTAACTAGCCCCATCGCTCGTAATGAAGAACAACGCAGTATGCCAATGAACATAAAGAATCGCAAGTCCTGGGAGCTTCCGGAATCGGCTGTCACCCCCGAAAAAAACTACCTCAACCGTCGCCATTTTTTGAAGACAGTGGGCATGGGCTCGGGGGCTTTGCTGGGAGCTTCACTGGCAAAGGGAGCCAGCAGCGGATTTCCTTCAATCTTGAACCAGGATTTCAATGGCGAAGACCTTGAAAAGACGCCTTACGATTTGATCAAGGGCTATAATAATTTCTACGAGTTTACGACTGACAAAGGCGACGTGCAGAAACTGGCTAACAAAGGTTGGCAGACCGAACCCTGGGATATCGAAATCAAGGGTCTAGTCGACAACCCATTAAAGATCGAAGTCAACGATCTCATCAAAAAAGTAGGAGGCATCGAACAGAGAGTGTATCGTTTTCGCTGTGTTGAGGCGTGGTCGATGGTCATTCCCTGGGACGGGTTTCCTCTGAAGAAAATCATCGATCTCGCTCAGCCCAAATCGGAAGCGAAATACATGAAATTCACTACCTTCTACGATCCTAAAAATGCGCCTGGCCAAAGAGGTCGCTCCATCGATTGGCCCTATGTCGAGGGTCTGACCATGGACGAAGCAAGCAACGAGCTGGCTTTCATGGCGACCGGCATTTATGGCAAACCGATCCCCAATCAAAACGGAGCGCCTATACGCCTGGTCGTTCCCTGGAAATACGGTTTCAAGAGTATCAAATCCATCGTTAAAATCGAGTTTGTCAAAAGACGGCCGCTCAACACCTGGCAGGCTTTGCAGCCTCGCGAATACGGCTTCTATGCAAACGTGAACCCCAAGGTCGACCACCCGCGCTGGTCGCAGGCATCGGAACGCGTAATCGGAGCCGGCTTCTTCAGCAGTCGAAAACCCACCCTTATGTTCAACGGATACGAGGAGCAAGTTGCCCATCTCTACGAAGGCTTGGACTTAAAGAAGAATTATTAAAGATCGGACCCCTGCCCTCGGATCCCTTAGAGCTCGTCGAGAATTCCGCGAGATAAAGCTTCTCCTCTATGAATACCTTTACGCGTTGGCTCCGCAAAAAATGGATACTTTACATCTTCCTTTGCATACCCGTGTTCTACGTATTCGTCCCGATATCACAATACGACACGGAATATTTAGCTGATCCGGCTAAATATCTACTCGAGTACGTTGGGAAGGCCGCCACGATTCTTTTCGTCATCGTGTCCTGCATCACACCACTTAAATTACTCTTCCCCAAAGTTTCGCTTGTCAACGTATTAGTATTTCACCGACGGCAAATTGGAGTCAGCGTTTTCGTCTACGCCATGCTTCACCTGGTGATCTATTATTTCTATACAGGCACTTGGGAAATCTTTATAGAGGACTGGAAAAAGCTTTTCATCCTTTCCGGCATTCTGGCCTTGGTCTTGCTTCTGGTTTTGACAGCGACGAGCAACAATTGGTCAGTCAAAAAGCTGGGAGCGAAGCGCTGGAAGCAGATCCATCGATTGAGCTATCTGATCATGCTTCTGCTCATCTTCCATCAGGCAGCCCAAGAGAAAACTGGTTATCGCGAAACCGCCATCTATTTTGCCCCGTTGATCATTTTGCAGAGCTTTCGACTGGTTAAAATCGGCATGAAAAAAGCCAAAGACTAATGAAATCGGGCTTCATCTATGGAACCAATTGATTAGCTGAAGGTAAAAGAGAGACTAGAAACGACTTGCTCGCGCCCAATAAACACACTAACACTCTATAAACTCGAAATTCAGAAGGTCATCAAATGAAGAAACTACTCTCTATCACAGCAGCTTTGACTCTAGCTTTACCTATCTTCGCAGGAGAAGCAAAGGAGGTCACACTGAAGGGTACCGGAATGTGCGCGAGTTGTACTTTGAAAGTTGCCGATTCCTGCACTAACGCTCTTCAAGTCAAAGCAGAGGATGGTAACATCAAAACCTATATTTTCACTGAAAATATGAAGCACGGAGCTTACTTCTGCTCTGGCAAGACGGAAAATCTGATTGTTAAAGGTCTAGTCGCCAAGAAGGACGGCAAGCTTACATTGAAACCTATCTCCGTCGAAAAGAAGGAAGACAGCTGATTCCAGCAGGTAAATCAATTTGTAGCGAATTTTCAATGACGTCCCGTAATTGCGGGACGTTTTTTTGGGACTAACAAAGTCGATTCTCGAAATCGTTTATCCCAGCTTTTCAAGCAGCCATGAGGCAGGACCACCTTTGCGTGGTTTGTCCAGCAAATCGCGCAGTTTAGCGCCCAGGTTCCGGGTACTGCGAATCCTGTCCGGATTCTCCATGCATTCTAGTATTTGCTCACACAAGACAGAAGGCCTCGCGGCTCCTTGGATAAATTCCGGATACATGGCTTCACGCAGGATAATATTAGCCATTCCAATGAAGGGCACTTTCATTAGCGCTTTCCCGAAAAGATAAGTGAGCGGATGCGTTCGATAGACGACTGCTCCTGGAATATTAGCCAAGGCGCAGTTGAGCGACATCGTCCCCGAGCTTGTTAGAACTGCCCGCCCGCTTATCGCTTTATCATTCGATACGAGACGAACATGTTTTCGCAATTCGTCTTCCTTATTCAACATGAGTGCTAGCTGCTCCTTGATGGCTTCACTGGGATAAATACAGATGGCTTGAAGCTTGTTCCGATCCCGCAGGCACAGATGGAAAGCCTCGAAAATTACCGGAGCAATTCGCTGAACAGCGGAATGCCGACTTCCTGGCAGAAGCAGAATCGGACCATCAGCATCGAACTGGACGGGCAATTCGTAGTCGTCAGCTAAAAACGGATGCCCCACAAAGCGCGTCTCTAAAGAAGTGTCTCCATAGGTTTCCACTTCGAATGGGAAAATGACAGCTATGGAATCAAAAAGCTTTGCCATTTCGAAGCGACGCTTCGCTCTCCAGGCCCAAATCTGAGGGCTGATATAATACAGCATAGTCAGAGAACCTCCAGCCTTCCTGGCCAAGCCGAGATCGAAAAGCTTTCGAGCTAGGCGTTTATTGAGCCCCGGATAATCGACAAAGCAGATCGCTCGAGGCATATGCCTTTGTATCCATGAAATGGTTTCTTCAAAGATCTTCTTATAGATTTTGTAGTGCTTGAGGACTTCGACAAATCCAATAACCGAATACTGAATGAGATCGAAAAGCAGCTGGGCTCCAGCCTCTTTCATATGATGCCCCCCAATCGCCGCGATTTTGAGATGAGGATTCTGTTGCATTGCCGATCTGATCATCCTCGCCGCGTGTTCATCTCCCGAATGCTCGCCTGCGATAACCAGGATATCGACCTCGCCCTCAGCGGGCTCGGGGAAGGAAAAGTCTAGCTCTAAAGAGGCTTTAGCCATAGGTTTTTCAAACAACTGAACACGCGAAATACACTAAAGCTTGGAGAAATTTAGATTTCGTGTGTTTCGCATTACTCGTTGTTTCAGAATCTCAATACCTATACCTAGCCCTGAGCTCTTATCTGCTCGGTAACTTTTATCGCTATCTCAAGGGCAGTCTTGCCAAGCTCACCGCCTACCTTAGGCTGCTTACGCTCGCGAACGCTTTGGGCAAAGGAAACCAGCTCCAATTTAAGGGGCTCTCCTTTTTCAATAGGCACATCCTCCTTGTCGAGCTGCCCACCAGAAATCTTCACCACATGGCCGGACTGGTTCATGAAGTCCAGAGACAAGTAGCCAGAAGGCTGAAACACCCTGATCTCGCGCACTTTCTTGCTGCTTACACGGCTTACTTCGAGATTGGCTACGCAACCAGTAGCGAACTGAATACGGGCATTAGCGATATCCTCCGTTGGCGAAAGGACGTCCACGCCAACACTATCGATCCGTTCAATAGGAGCATTCACCAATTGGAGAATCACGCCAATATCGTGTATCATTAAATCCAGGACAACGCCCACTTCGGTTCCCCGAGGCTGAAAAGGGGCCAGCCTCTCGGCTTTGATAAATTTCGGAGAAGACACGGCGTCTTCCAAAAAACTCATTACTGGATTGAAGTGCTCGATGTGACCTACCTGGACTAGCAGGTCAGCCTCGTTCGCCGCATTCAAAATGTCAGTCGCCTGATCAAGAGACTGACAAATGGGTTTTTCAACAAGAAGATGGCAACCTCCTTTCAGCAAAGGAATGGCCACTTCGTGATGCTTATCGGTGGGGACAACAATGCTGACGGCATCGCAAGCCTCAGCCATCTCGTCTAGCGTTTTAAAACGGAGGCAGCCACGCTTTTCGCAGACCTCTTCAGCTCTTGCATCATCAATCTCGAAAATTCCCGCCAGTTCGACTTCTTCGAGCTCGGAATAGATCCGGGCATGATGCTGACCGAGATAGCCAACGCCAGCTACGCCAAATTTAAGTTTCTGTCCTTTATTATCCATTACATTCCTGGACTACGCTTCCTTGTGCAAAAGCCCGTCTTTTAAATGGTATTTCGAATCGGCCATACTTGCATGAGCATTGTTGTGAGTAACCAAAACAAGACCTATTTTCTCCTCGCTGCACAAAGACCGAAGCAAGTCTATGACCGCGTCACCGGTTCCTTCGTCAAGATTACCCGTCGGCTCGTCAGCCAAAATCACTTTGGGGTTCGCGCACATAGCCCTGGCGATAGCAACTCTCTGCCTTTCTCCGCCAGAAAGCGTGCTTGGCAGACTGTGAAGTCGCTCTCCCAGTCCCACACGCTCCATTAGCGTCTTCGAGCGAGAACGCCAATCCAAATCGAGCCCGGCAATACGAGCGCCCATCGCCACATTCGCTAAGGCATCGATTTCAGGGACCAGATAGTAAGACTGGAAAACCAAGGAGAGAAAACCGCGACGCTTTCGAGCCAAAGAATTGATTTTAAATTTGGATACGTTCTCGCCAGCCCAGTTGATTTCCCCTCCGTCACTCGTTTCCAAGCCGGAAAGCAAATTCAGCAGCGTCGTCTTGCCTGAACCTGATTCTCCTTGAATACTGATGAATTCACCCTCGTTTAGCGAAACATCGATACCTTTGAGCACTTCGATATCCTTGCTGCCGCTTCGAAAATTCTTCCGTAAGCCTAAACCTGCCAGTATCGGACTATTCACTACGCAAAGCCTCTACGGGTTTCAATCGAGCGGCGTTAAGAGCCGGAACGACGCCAGCCAAGGTCGAAATAGCAATGGCGAGAATAGCTATACGCGTCAAATCCTCGGATTGCACATCAATGGGCAGATAGGCAAAGCCATAGAACTCGCTCATCGATTCCGCTACTCCCATGAAATTGGATATAGCGGTAGTGATTTCCTCTCGAACGCCAATCAGGCTAAAGCCCAAAGCGAAACCGAAAGCGGCACCGACAATCCCGATAGCAACGCCCTGCAGACAAAAGCAAGCCGCTACTTGCGAAGCGGTGGCTCCCATCGAAGAAAAAACGCCAATCTCGCGAGTTTTCCGTATCACCGAAATTAGGAGTGAAGACATTATAGAAAAAGCGGATACAATCAGTATAATGAAAAGCAGGAAGAACATCATCCGGTTCTCGAATTCGAGAATGCCGAGCATCTCGCGATTGGCGTATCGCCAGGACGAAGCCCACAAGTTTATATCTAGTTTTCCATTTAGATTATTCGCCACGCGATCAGGATCATATCCATCTTCTACGTACGCCTTAATGCCATGGACGCCCTCCCCCAGTCCGTAAAGCTCTTGCATGAAACGCAAAGTGCAGAGCACCGTATTTTCATCTACTTCATACCATCCTGTCTCGAAAATAGCCGCTACTTCAACTTCCCGAGGCAACGGAACCTCGTCACGTGTAAGCTGCTCGAGCAGTTGTTGATTGTAGATCATGGCAGTTTCTCCGACGCGCAACCTTAAGGCAGTTGCTACACCCGAACTGACAATCACGGAGTCGTCGTAGAAATCATCAATGTCGCCCTCAAGAATGTGGGAAGCTACTGTTGCCAACTCCTCATCCGATCTAACGTCAATTCCTTGGACTAGCGGAAACGTGGGTCGGTCATTGTACTGCATCATCACCATCCCATGAGCGTAAGGCACCGCTCGCTTTATCCCTTCCTCCGCCAAAATCGTTTCAGTCAATTGTCTATGATTGCCAATAATAGTCCTTCCTTCAATACGCAGGTCGCCATAAGCGTTGGCCAGGTTTCTCCGAATCTCAGCTTGGAAGCCATTGAATACGCTGGGCACGATTATCAGCACGGCGACACCTAAAGCGACCCCGGTAATCGACATAGCCGTAAAAAAGGGAAACCGTTTCCCTTTCGGAAACAAGTGCCTCAACGCTATATAAATATACCAGGGCATGAAGTCGATTTATGAGGAAAGACTGGAAACGGTGGAATAAGTTGCTCGCATTTTGATTTTCGAGATGCAGCGACTGTATTTATTCTAACATGACTGGTTAGGAAACTAGGATCGGAGTTGAGGATAGAGGATCACGTCCCGAATGTTTTCCGCCTCGGTAAGAAGGATGACCAGACGATCGATGCCCACTCCCATTCCCCCAGCTGGCGGCATGCCGTATTCGATCGTTTCCAGAAAGTCGTAGTCGACATTCTGGGCTTCCGCCCCCGCCTGATGCTCGAACATTTCTCTTTGAACGTCAGGATCGTTTTGCTCAGAATAAGCCGGAGCGACTTCCATCCCGCCAATCACGAGCTCGAAGATATCGAGCAGGCTTGGGTCTTCCTGATTCAATTTCGCCAGCGGACAAATCTCCTTTGGAAAGAGTGTTACGAAGGTGGGCTGAATGAGATTGGGCTCGACGAGCTTCTCGTAGATTTCGTGCGTCACTTCGTAGTCCTCCCAGTCTGCCTCGTGCTCAAGGCCCATCGCCTTTACTTTCTCAAGCTTCTCTTCCCGGGTATGAGAAAACCAGTCCGGATCCTTGGTTGTTTCGACAATGAGATCTCTATAGGATACTTCTCGCCACTCGGCAAAGAAATCGATGGTGTGTCCTCCAAAAATGGATACCGTTTCCTTGCCAAGCACATCCCGTACTAGATGCCGAATCAAGTCCTGTATCAGGATCATCATGCCACGATGGTCCGAGTACGCTTCATAGAGTTCGAGCATGGTGAACTCAGGATTGTGCCGCCGCGAGATTCCTTCGTTCCGAAAGTTGCGGCCAATCTCGAACACCTTGTCGTAACCGGCTACCAGGAGCCTCTTGAGATAGAGCTCCAGGGAAATCCTCATGTAGAAATCGCGATCAAGAGAATTGTGATGCGTGACAAATGGCTTTGCCACCGCTCCCCCAGCGAGATTCTGGAAAATAGGAGTTTCGACTTCCAGATACCCACGCTCTTCCAGAAAGCGTCGGATGGCAGCCACGATGCGGCTTCGATTAAAGAAACGCTCTCGTGATTCCGGACTCATAATCAAATCCAAATGTCGCTGCCGAATACGCTGCTCCTGATCCGTTAGACCATGGAACTTCTCTGGCAACGGGCGAAGGGCTTTGGACACCAGCTCATGACGCTGAGCCCGAATCGTGATTTCGCCGGTCTTCGTTTTAAAAAGCGTTCCCTCGACGCCAATAATATCGCCGACATCCAGCTTTTTAAAATCGGCATAGGCCTCTTCTCCCAAGGCGTCTATGCGCACGTATGCTTGAATGAGTCCGCTTTGGTCCTGCAGTTTCACGAACTGAGCCTTCCCCATCTTGCGGATGAACTTCAAGCGACCCGCGACGCTTACCGTTGGTTGAGAATCCTCCTCCTCGTTTTCCAGGTAGGACTCGATCGCTTCCTTCGAAGTGTGTTTCGGCCTGAAAGTAGAGCGGAAGGGATCCACGCCTTTGGCTCTCAAATCGTCGAGCTTCTGCCGTCGTACAGCTAGTTGATCATGAGAAATATCGGATAGGTTCGAGCTCATAAAACGCACACGATTAGGCGTGTTACCTAGAAAAGATCAAAGCCTTTCCTGTCGTTTTATAAAGTTAACTCCCCTACGGAACCAATCCATCCGGGATTTTGACTTGAAGGTTGATCTTTTTCTCCGAATGGAAAGGTTGATGGCCATGACAACACGCAAGCCAGATTGGCTTAGAGCAAAGCTCCCTTCAGGGAAAGGCTATGGCGCAGTAAGGAAGATGGTGGACGAAAACAAGCTTCACACGGTCTGCCAAAGCGCCCAGTGCCCCAATCTGGGAGAGTGTTGGTCGCGGGGCACAGCAACGCTGATGATCCTCGGAAATGTTTGCACAAGATCCTGCAATTTCTGCGCAATACAGACGGGTCGGCCAACGGAGCTCGATCTAGGCGAACCAGCAAGAGTCGCAGAGGCTGTCGCCAAAATGGGATTACGGCATTGCGTCATCACATCGGTCACTCGCGACGAACTGGAGGATGGAGGAGCTTCGGTCTGGGCAGCCACGATTCGAGCGATCCGGCATCGCAATCCGAATACCGCTATTGAAGTGCTTACTCCCGATTTCAGGGGACGCGTGAAGGATTTGGATACCGTGCTCGAGGCTAATCCCGATATCTTCAATCACAACATCGAGACCGTTGAGCGCCTGCAAAAGCCGGTTCGGGTTCAAGCCCGATACGATCGAACGATGCTCATCCTGGAACACGCCGCGAAAAAGGGCTTCGTTACCAAATCAGGCCTCATGTTAGGGCTCGGGGAGAAAAAGGAAGAGATCGCTAATACCCTGCAAGATCTGAGAAAGATCGAAACGAAGATCCTTACCCTCGGCCAATACCTTCAGCCAACGTCACGCCATCTTCCGGTCGATCGCTGGGTCACTCCCGAGGAATTCCAGGCCTGGAAAGACTATGCCCTTTCGATTGGATTTGAAATCGTAGAGTCAGGTCCACTCGTGCGGTCTTCCTACCATGCTGAAGAGCAGTCGGCTTCGTTCACCGGACTGAACGACGTCGCTATATAAATATATAGCTTTGGTAATTTCCATCAGTCGCGTCCGGGGAAATTTTTCTGGCGTGATCAGCTTCCCTGGCGAGTATTCAGCGGAACATGAGCTCCATCCAAGAAAGACTAGAAGCAAAAGGCCTAACGCTTCCTGAACCACCAGAAGCCAGAGGAAACTACCTGCCCTACGTTGTGGCGGGGAATTTGGTATACCTATCAGGAACGCTGCCCATAGCAGACGGGCAGATAGTCTACGCTGGAAAAGTTGGTCGAGATCAAACGATTGAAACCGCCTACCAGGCTGCTCAGCTTTGCATTCTAAATGCCCTGGCAAACCTGAAAACTCCATCGGGAAACTTTGCACGGCTTTCCAAAATAGTGCATGTTGCTGGCTACGTTAACGGCATCGATGGCTTTTCGGACAGTCCTAAGGTGATCAACGGAGCCTCTGATTTGCTTGCGGAAGTCCTTGGGGATCAAGGTAGGCACTCACGACTAGCAGTATCGGTAAACGGGTTGCCACTCGACGCGACGGTCGAGACTCACTTGATCGCGGAATTAACAGGGAACTAACTATTCCGCTTGCTTTCCTACATTTGTAGGATTTACTGCTTGCACTAAACGCGAGTAATCCGCAATAAGCGTTTGACTGAATTTCTAAATTTGATTGCGATCCGTGACTACGTATTCAAAACCTGAATTCTCAATACCCTTCCGACAAGCATCTGCTTCATTTTAAACAAAGGCGTCGTAAATCCCATCAAGAAAACAAGCCGCGCCGAGAAAATCGAAAATGCCGAAATTTTGACGTAAGAAGCTGCATAAACGGTTTTAAGTTCTTGCAGTATTGAAGAAAGCCCCCTTTTTCTTTCAACTTTTCCCAAAATCTTGAGCTGCGACTCTCCAAACACCTTTGATAATCATCTCCCAAAGCACTGCCCTACTACCCTGTTTTCATACCCTGAAATCTAGAATGGCTGGGCGCGCGAATGCCAATCTTTCGCGTAACATGACTGTCACAATCCGTCCCTCAAAGCAGCGGCTGGGCCCTGTTCTGAAAGGCACCGAAAACCCAAGCTTTCCCTTTTAAAACGACCGAATAGCAAACGATTACTCTCCAAGATCCGCTATCGGAAAACCTTACGACTAAAGAACCAAAACAATGATCAAGATCAAAGCAGTAAAATTAATGGCAGCTGGAATCGCTTTGGCGACGCCTGCAGCATTAATAGCTCAAACTCCCGCGCTTGAGGAAACGCGTTCCAATCTCAAGGAGTGGGTGGACCTGAAAAAACTGATTTCCGAAGAAAGAAGCCTTTGGAGAGTCGAAAAGGAAACGCTCAACGAGCAAATCGATCTCCTCGATAGCGAAATTCAGAAGTTGAAGGATCAGATCGTAGCCAAAGAGGCTGAGATGTCGGAAGCCGATAAGGAGCGTATCGATCTGACAGAAGAAGAAAAAACTCTGAAGCAATCCGCTGCCGTGGTTGAGATGGCTATGGGAAATATCGAATCGACCATCCTTCAGTTGATGGATCAGTTCCCTGAAGCGCTGAAACAGAAGGAAGCCGTCAAACTGCTATCTGAGCGTATCCCCAAGGACGCTCGCCAAGCTCGAGCTGCTGGATTGTCAAGTCGCATGCAATATGTCGTAGGCATGTTGGGAGAGATCGAGAAATTCAACAACCAGATTAACTACGATGAAACCATGCAGCAGATCGGCGGAGCCAACGTCGCAGTAAAGACCATCTACATCGGACTAGCCATCGGCTACTATGTCGACGGGACCAAAACAGAAGCTGGCATCCTACGTCCCGGACCCAACGGATGGGAGAAAGAAGATCGTCCCGAGCTCGCAGAGGATATTGCCCAAGCCATAGCCATTTACCAAAGAGAAGTTGGGGAGGCTGTTTTCGTAAACCTGCCAATGACATTCAATTGAGGCAGAGGCATAAGACTAACCATTTAAAATATTTTGGCACATGAAAGCAGTTAAACTGATCATTACTGGCCTAGCGATCGCCATCAGCAGCGGATCGATTTACGCCCAGAAAACCTTCGCCCAAGTAACTAGAGAATCGGAAGCCGAGCTAAGGGCGGCCGTCAAAGAGCTGGCTGATCTGCGTAATCAGATCGCAGACGAGAAAATTCCTATCTCCCGTAGGCTGACCGAACTCGAAAGCGAAGTTCAAATACAACGTGGCGAGTATGATCGCACCGTAAGAGCTGCCGAAAACAGAGAAGTCGGCCTCAGCGCTTTGCAGGATAGAGTAGAAGATTCGAGAGCTCAGAACATCTATCTCAAGAATCTCATGTCCACTTACATCCAGCAGTTCTCGACCCGTATCGATGTTTCGGAACTACAAACGTACAAGGCATCCATCGACGAAGCGGAACAGATTATCGATAGAGCCAACGCGACCGACGCGGAAAAGATGGCTACTCAAATCAAAGTCATCGAAGCCTCGCTTGATCGTTTGAAGACGATCATTGGCGGACACCGTTTCAGAGGAAACGCCCTTGGCTCAAACGACCGAGAAATCTCGGGAGACTACGTTCTAGTTGGTCCTTTTAGCTTCTTCAGCGACGGAGCTGAAAACGTCGGATTTTCAGAAGGTCAAGCCAATCGCGTATTGCCCAGCATCGTGAATGTCGGGGTAGATGAGAAATTCATCAACGCTATTAATGAGGTAGCGACAACGGGAAGCGGCTCCTTGCCAATCGATACCACTGAAGGTGACGCCTTCAAGCTGGGTACGCTGAAAAAGTCCATGCTCGATGAAATCAAGGCAGGCGGCACTACGATGGTACCACTCCTATTAATTGCGGCAATCGCCTTCCTTATCGCGATCTTCAAGCTCTTCGATATCAACTCCGTCAAGTCGCCGAAAGCCGGAGCGCTACAGCAGATCCTTGATAATCTAAACTCAGGCAACAAGCAGCAGGCGCTTGAAATTGCTAACTCGGTAGACGGCCCCTTTGGCGATCTACTGGTGGAAGCCGTGGAACACTCCGATCAGGAAAAGGAACTGTTGGAAGAAGTGCTGTACGAGCGCTTGCTAGCTGCCCAGCCGAAATTGGAACGCTTCATTGCATTCATCGCCTTGACCGCTGGAGCCGCCCCGCTACTCGGACTACTCGGTACCGTAACAGGCATGATCAAGACTTTCGCCTTGATTACCGTATTCGGTACGGGTGATGCGCAGACTCTTTCATCTGGTATCTCGGAAGCTCTCATCACAACCCAGTATGGTCTGTACGTAGCTATTCCTTCACTACTCGCTCAAGCGCTACTCACGCGCCTGGCGAAAGGAAAACTTGGCGAAATGGAGCAAACAGCCGTAGCGTTCGTCAATGGTCTGGCAAACAGGAAATAGCAACGCGTATCGAAATCATCGCTACAGATAGTCATTTTATCAGAACGAAAGGAACTGGCGCGCTATGATGCAGGGTAAGAAATCGTTATCGAGCAGCGATGATGTCAGCGACATCAATATCTCTCCGCTGATCGATATGGTATTCATTTTGCTGATATTCTTTATCGTCACTACCGTATTCGTGAAGGAACCTGGCGTGGATATCGCTAGGCCTTTCGCCTACAACGCCGCTGATCTGGAGAAGAATTGCGTTCTGGTTGCCGTCACTCAGAACAACGAGGTCTTCTACGGCGGAGAGAATGTAGGACTGCATGGCATTCGAACGATCATCCGTCGAGCCATGCAGGAGAATGATCGCATGCCGGTTATCATCCAGGCAGACGTTCAGGCTCATGCAGGCACAGTGGCCAGGCTCGTCGACGAGTGCAAGCTCGGCAACGCTCCGGCCGGCAACATTCATCTTTCCATGGAGAAGTCGAACTGACGACAGTCGGCAATTCTGAAGGAGATTTTCACATGAGAAATAAAAAGCGTTTCAATCAGAGCGAAGAGACTACCGACATCAATATTTCTCCTCTGATTGATATGGTATTCATTTTGTTGATATTCTTTATCGTCACTACCGTATTCGTGGAAGAAAGGGGCTTGGCAACCAATACCCCCGACCCTACCCAATCGAAGGACGAGCCGGACAAGGAAGATCGACTGAGTATTATTATCACAACTGAAGGCCAAATTCTGGCGAAACAGGGACCCAATCAGAGAGACATCGGTTTCGGTGGGGTTCGAGGAGCGGTTTCCAATGAGATGCAGCGGGAAAAGTACCCCATCATGATCAGCATTGAAAACGAAGCTCCCATGGACTACTACGCTCGCGTGCACGACAGCTGCATTTCCGGCGGAGCCACCGAGATAACAATGAAGGCCATCGAGGCCAATTAACTACTTTAACGAGCAATTCTTCAAAACAAATGACTAAGAGCAAAAATCTTAAATTCGCCCTGTCAGGCCTGATTTGCCTAGCTGGCGTTACTTCGTTGTCTGCGCAAATCGAATACGACCGCCAAGCCTTCTGGAGCCAGCCCCATATTGTCGAAGCATGGAAGGGCTCCTATCAGCTAGACACGGAAACGACTCCAAGAATTGAAGACGAGGAAGAACAGTTGCTCGTCAAGGAGCTTCTCGGCCTTCTCGAGCAAGGTCTGAATGATCAGGCGCTGCAACAGTTGCTACCGCAAATAAAAACCGAATCAAGCGCCGCTCTGGACTTTCTGGCCGCCAATCTGTACGCGGAAAAAGGAGACATCAAATCGGCTAAACGCTTCTACGCCCAGTCCGTTGAAAAGTATCCCAACTTTCTGAAGGCAATCAAGAACCTCGGGATCATGATGGTTCAGGACGGCGAGTTCACCGCAGCCATACCCCACCTAAGAACCGCCATAAGACTTAAGGAAAGAGACAATGTCACTTTTGGTCTTCTGGGTCTTTGCTATGTGAATACAGACCAGTATATCTCAGCCGAAACGGCTTATCGCGAAGCGATTCTTCTCGATCCAACGGTCAAGGATTGGCAGCTCGGTTTGGCTAAGACGCTGCTAAGCCAGCAAAAGTACCAGGAAGCTATCGCGGTTCTGGACGAAATCCTCCTGCAGGAGCCGGAAAGCGACGTCGTCTGGATCAATCAAGCCAATGCCTACCTTGGCCTAGACGAGCCAGAAACAGCGGTTGCCAATCATGAAATCATCGACCGTCTGGGCAAATCCACAGCTGAAACGCTGGAGCTGATGGGCAATATCTATATGTCTAACAATTTGAACGAGCTCGCCCTCACTTACTATCAAAAGGCGATCGCGAAGGATCCAAATCGCCCTATCAAAACGCACATTGACACGGCTGAAATCATGGTCGCTCGAGGCGCGTTCGACGAAGGAAACGCGATGATTAACAGGATCCGTTCCGCCTATGCCAATCGCATCGCTCGCGAGGATGAAATTCGTTTGCTTCGCCTCCAGTCTCAAGTGGCGTTCGGTCAGGGCTTGGGAGCTGAAAAGTTCGTTCCAATTCTAGAGAAGCTCGTTGAAAACGATCCTAACGATGGCAATGCCTTGATGATGCTAGCAGACTACTACACCGGCCTTGATGACATCGATGGATACGCTAGAGCAGACCTATACTATCAACGTATCGTCAAGATACCGGACCATGAAGTTAAAGGTTTGGTTTCCTGGGCTCGCTCCTACGTTGCTCGTGAAAGATACGGCGAGGCCATTCCGCATCTAGAGAGAGCTCAAACGCTTGATCCCCAGCCGCACATTCAACGTTATCTAGACGGGGTCCGGAAAATCAATCTGGCAAACCTAGGTCTGTAGGTAGCTAAAAGTTCATTTTTTCAAAGGCAGAGGTTGCAATGACCTCTGCCTTTTGTATTTATTATTACATGTGTAGTACTCGTGTGTTAATGTGGGCTTTAAGTGGAAGGGGAAATCGATGAACTGAAAATTGGATACACATGGTTCATCTTTTTGATGAGAAGGGAAACTATGATGGCAAGAACGGCTACCCGATTCCCTTAATAGTTTCCTAGCTGCTCATCAAAGGCCTCCACATACGCTCGCATGCTAATTCAAAAAGGCATGTGTAATGAAATTCGACCATCGTTCGAAACCTAGCGAATGGGCAGCTTCACCATTGAAGCGTTCAATGCCATTCAAACTTCTCGTCATTCTTGGAGCTTATCATTTGGGGATCCTGGAGATCCGATCCCAAATGTATTCCGAAAAACAAGCAGACATACTCTCGCTTCCCTACGTTCAGAAATCTCTAAACAGTTCGTATTCGATTTTCGATAACAAAAAGCTTTCTCTGAAAGAGGAGGAAATCATCATTTACCGTGAGCTGCTGGAATTGGTCGAGCAGGAAGACGGCCCCAGACTGGCTTTAGAAAGACTTTTGCCAGAATTGACCCCTGATTCGAGCACTCCCTTCTACTACTTCGCAGCCCATCTCTATTCTCAGGATGTGGATGACGAAAAGGCGTCAGAATATTTTGAGGAAACCTTGAAAAGAGATCCGAATTTTCTAAACGCCCTTCGAGCGTACAGTAGTCTTCTTATAAGAAAACGACAGGATTACGCCAAAGCTATTCCTTTACTCCTAAGAGCCATTTGGCTCGGGTCGAACGAAACTTCGGATTACGGGTTTCTTGGCCTCAGCTATTTGAATCTACAGCAATATAAACAAGCTGAAGCTTCCTACCGAATGGCTATTTTACTGGATTCGACGATCATTGATTGGCAGATAGGCCTCGCCCAGTCTCTCATTTCGCAACACAAGCACAAGGACACGATCAGCATACTCCTGGAAATCCTAAAGAGAGAACCGGAAAACGATCAGTACTGGACCCTTCTAGCGAACGCTTACATCGGGCTCGATAGTCCAAGGATGGCTAGTCCAAGGATGGCTTTAGCCACCCAAGCATTGATAGATCGTATGGGAAAATCGACTACTGAGACTCTGAACCTAATGGCAACGATTTGGCTGATGGAGGGAGTGAAAGAAATTTCAGCCGAATATTACCTAAGATCGATTGAAAAAGACAAAGAAGGTTCTCTATTAACCGAGCATCTAGACGCAGCCCAAAATATGCTTTCCTATGGCAACTTCGAGCTGTCATCCAGACTCCTGCAATCGATAAAATTGCATATGGCTGATAAAATGAACGGACGGCAATCTGTATTCGTGCTCAGGCTTGAATCGAAGCTCGGCTTGGCTAGCGGAAACTACACCAAGTCCATACCCCTACTTGAAGAACTCGTTGAAAAGGATGCCAAGGATGGCGAGTCACTTTTAATCTTGGGCGAATATTACACTGGCTTAGGAACCAAAGAAGGGTTCGCGAAAGCGAAAGACTTCTATATTATGGCTACAGAGTTGGAAGACTTTAAAGTCAAAGCTCTATTGGGGCGCGCTCAGTCGTGCGTGAACCAAAGCAAATATCAAGACGCCATTCCGCTGATTGAAGAAGCATCGCTGTACGAAAAATCTGATTACGTGAATGATTATCTTGAAAAAGTTCGGAAGATGGCGGTGGCAAATCCTGGAATTAGCAACAAAAAAGAGGACTAGGATTTCCTTAATGAAGTTCGCTTCGATTGAGAGTAGTTGGACTTGCGACTATTCTTATCCTTTCGCTTGAAAGAGCCTGAACGGAGAGCATTGATCTGGTCGCGAAGTAGAGCGGCGCGCTCGAATTCCAATTTGGCGGCGGCCGCGTCCATTTCGATGGTCAATTCATTGATGACCGCCTCTACATCGTCGTCCTCCTCGACCATTACCACAGGTTCTTCCTCTTCTTCGAGTCCGAGTGACTCCTGATCGCCTCGCTTCACGCTCGTTGGTGTTATCCCATGCTCTTCGTTGAACTCGATTTGCTTCGCCCGACGATACTGAGTGGTTTCTACCGTTCGCTGTATCGAATTCGTAATCACGTCGGCATAGAATATTACACGGCCTTTTTCATGTCTAGCCGCTCGACCAGCTGTTTGTACCAAGCTTGTTTCGCTACGCAGAAACCCTTCTTTATCAGCGTCTAGGATCGCCACAAGGGCCACTTCCGGAAGATCAAGCCCCTCTCGTAGCAAATTTATCCCTACAAGTACATCAAAGCGACCGGCTCTCAATCTCCGGAGGATTTCCACTCGCTCAATCGCATCAATGTCGGAATGCAAATATTCCACATTCACGTTTTGCTCTCTCAGATACACCGTAATATCTTCAGACAAGCGTTTAGTGAGAGTAGTGACCAGTACGCGTTCTTCGGCTTCAACCGCTTGCTTTATTTCGGATACCAGGTCTTCAACCTGACCTTTGGTAGATCGAATGTCGATTATCGGGTCGAGCAATCCTGTGGGACGAATGATTTGCTCGGCCACTACCACGCTTTTCTCGTATTCGAATTGGGCGGGCGTGGCGGATATAAAAATGGTCTGCCGGGTGACTTCGCTGAACTCCTGGAAATTCAAAGGACGATTGTCCAAAGCGGATGGCAAACGAAAACCATGTTCGACTAGAGTCGTTTTGCGGGAACGATCTCCTGCGTACATGCCTCCCACTTGAGGAATCGTGACATGGCTCTCATCCACGAAGAGCAAGAAGTCCTCTGGAAAGAAATCAATCAGGCAGAACGGCCTGTCTCCCGTTTTTCGACCTGAAAGATGCATCGAGTAGTTTTCGATTCCATTGCAGAATCCCACTTCCTGCATCATCTCCAAATCGTAATTAGTCCGCATGCTAATCCGCTGCGCTTCCAAGAGTTTCCCTTGGCTTTCGAAATAGGCCACTCGGGCTTTCAATTCCTCCTTGATTGCAACAATGGCTCTTTCCGTTTTTTCACGAGCAGTCACGAATTGATTTGCTGGATACAAATCGAATTGCTCCAGTTTCTGAAGAACGGATCCGGTAAGAGGATCGAATTCCGACAAGGATTCAATTTCGTCTCCCCAGAATTCTACGCGCAGTCCTTTTTCCAAGTAGGCAGGCATCACATCGACCACATCGCCACGCACTCGGAATCGACCTCTTTCCAAATTAACGTCGTTTCTCTCGTAGAGAATATCGACCAGCTTGTTTAGAAAAACGTCCCTGCCCAGTTCTTCTCCAATCCTAAGCGGAATCATCAATTCCAGGAAATCCTCAGGCGAACCCAAACCATAGATGCAAGAGACGCTAGCGACTACTACCACGTCTCGCCTACTTATCAGACTGCTGGTAGCCGCAATTCGGAGACGGTCTATTTCATCATTTATAGACGAATCCTTTTCGATGTAAGTATCGCTCGAAGGAACATAGGCTTCAGGTTGATAGTAATCGTAGTAGCTTACGAAATACTCGACCGCGTTTTCAGGAAAGAAGCGCTTGAATTCCGAATACAGCTGAGCCGCCAGAGTCTTGTTGTGGGAAATGATTAAGGCCGGTCGCTGACAAGCCGCTATGACGTTCGCCATGCTAAACGTCTTTCCCGAACCAGTGACACCCAGCAGGGTTTGATAATCGTTTCCAGTCTTAACCGAGTCGACGATTTTTCTGATGGCCTCAGGCTGATCGCCAGTCGGCTTGAATTCCGCGTTCAGCTTAAATTCCATTTCTCCCTTCCCTAAAAAGGCAAGTTACTCAAGAACCCTTCGACTCCGGGTCGCTGAAGACCGCCTCGTCGATCTCTTTTTCGCTTTTAGCAATGATGCAGCTAACGGTGGCATCTCCTGTAACATTAACGGCGGTGCGCACCATATCAAGGAGGCGATCGATCCCAATAATGAGCCCAATGTACTCGACCGGAAGCCCCACCTGCTGCAGAACCATGGCCAGCATAATCAGCCCAACTCCTGGAACGCCTGCCGTACCAATGGAAGCCAAGGTCGCGGTAGCGATGACCATAAGAATCTGGGTAAAGGTTAAATCGATGCCCGCGACATTCGCAATGAAGACCGTAGCCACTCCCTGCATGATAGCTGTCCCATCCATGTTTATGGTCGCTCCGAGGGGCACCGTAAACGAGGCGATACGATTCCTTACTCCGAGCCTTTTTTCGACCGCCCTAAGGGTTACCGGAATGGTCGCATTGCTGCTAGCAGTACTAAAAGCGAACATCTGAACATTTCTGAACTTCTTGAAAAAGAGAAGCGGGTTCAAGCCACTCAAGCTTTTCAAAAGAATAGGATAAACGACAACCGCGTGCAGAATCAGAGAAAGAAGAACGAGAACGAAGTAGAGCCCGAGCGTTTTTATGGCACCGTATCCAGTAGTTGCGAACACGAGCGTGATCTTGGCAAACACGCCATAAGGAGCTATGTGCATCAGCAGGACTACGAGTTTCATGATTACCTCGTTCATGTCTTTGAATACGCTCAAAACACGGGAACCGGCATCCCCAGCAAGGACAAGCGCGATACCCATAAGTATAGCGAAGGTGATTACCTGGAGCATGTTTCCTTCCGCCATCGCCTGAAAAGGATTGGTGGGAAAGATATTTATGATGACCTCGATAAGCGGAGGAGCTTCTTTGGCCGTAAAGGATACCGAGTCCGTAAGTTCGAAGCCTTCCCCTGGCTGAAAAACGAGAGCCAGGCCAAGAGCGATGGAGATAGCAATGCAAGTTGTGGCAAGATATAAAGCGACGGTCTTAACTCCGACTGCTCCAAGCCGACGGATGTCATCCATCGCTGCAGTACCGCATATGAGAGAGACCAGCACCAGCGGCACAACGAGCACTTTCAAGGAACGAACGAATACGTCGCCCACTACCTTCAACAGGCCATCGAGAAGATAGGTCTTGACGATAGAGTTTTCGTTTAGCCCTAGGAAAAACAGAAGCAGGCCAAAGACCATGCCCGCAAGCATGCCGATGAGAATGTTTCGCGTTAAGCTCGTCTTTGCAAGGTCCATGACAATGTGGGCAAGTGGTTGAAAATACGCTTAGGGGTAAGACTTGGATGGTCTTGGACCTAAAGAAAATTAGCAACTTTCAAGTTTTGCTAGGCGAAAAGAGATCTCAAACCTTCGATGGATATCTCCTCGAAGCTGTCTACAACCAAAGCCGCCTCAGTGGCCTCGAGGACGTCTCTCGGATTGGTGGTAGTTAACGCTACGACTTTCATGCCGCCTGAAAGGCCAGCTTCGATTCCCGATAGTGAATCTTCGAATACAATACATCGCTCAGGCGAAATGCCGATAGCCGCGGCCGCCTTCAGAAAAACCTCTGGATTGGGTTTTCCAATCGTCACGTCCTTGGCCGCCACAATTTCAGAAAAGAAACCTTCAATACCTGCTGTTTGCATGACAGCCATTATGTTCTCTCGGGGCGTTGAAGAGCCCACGGCGAAAGGAAGGTTTGATTGCTGAAGCGAATCGAGAAATGCCCTCACACCAGGTAGAGGTTCGAGTCCCGTTTCCCTTATTATTTCGCGATAGTGGCGTTCCTTTTCATCTCCAAGTCTTTCGATTTCGGACGGATCCTCGGTCCATTTAATAGAGTTCGGGATGATCCATTCGTTTCTTTTTCCGAAGCCGATCTTAAAGTGTCCTTCAAACAGTGGCAAACCTTCCTGAGCGGCCAGGCGTTCCCAGCTTTCCTCATGCTGTTTTGAAGAATCAACTACAACGCCATCCCAATCGAAGATGAACCCAATTACATCGTCACTTTGACTCATTCGCCACTTTCTTCAGAAAGCGTTTTGAAAGGCCAGTTCTTAATCTTTAAGTAACACCTTTCTTGTTCGGGAAAAGTGGGTGGAGGCTATATTCCAACGAGCTTTAGCAATGAATCCCTAAATCCTGCCCAGAACCTTCTTACGCTCCCAAGTTCCGATCCCTTGGAGATTTCCTGACAAAGGAAAGAACCCTTTCCTCGAAAGACATCATCGAAAAGCGGATTGAAACCGCGAAAATAGGTCCAGAACGTTTCGGCCCTGGCAGCTCCATAGTTCAAGTCGGGAGTGAATCCAATAGTCGAGTCTTGGTTGGCTCGTCTGCCCGATTCGGCAGAACCTTCAAGCTTTTCTTCTCGCACGCCTCGCACTCCATTAACCAGCAACTGGCAAGGTCCTCGAAAAACGAAAAAGCGAAACTGGAGTGTGATCCAAGCCTGAAGGCGAAAGAGATTCCATTTTCTATCGATGCGAATCGGCTCTCCAGTCATCGAAGCAACGCCAACCAGATGACTGGGTCGAACCACCATGGAACCATTCTCGCCTAATTCAATCAGACTCAGCTCCATGTCAGGCTTGTCTTGCGTAGAAACGGTGATCGTCGAACCGCTAGCTCCTTCTTTAGCGCTAAACTCGACTAGCTCGATCAAGCCGGCCGCCAAACAGGTGAAAGGGATCTCCCAGTTCAGCACAAACCTCGTCTTGCGCGACATCGACTCGTCGGAGGCCTGCAGATACGACTCCTTTACCCAGGCTTTTTGACCTTCGTTGAGCGATAATGAAACGGATACTCCACTAGAGCCAATTACCGGAATAGGAACGGAGTCTTCGCTTATGCGTATCGGCTTGGCGGCTACAACGAGAGGAGCGATCGCATAATAGCCGAAAGCCTTGTAGAGCAAAGGTCCGAGAATCAATACCGCCAAGGCAATGGGCAGGTAGGGCTTCCAGCGTTTCCAAGAAGCATCCAGGTATCTGGCCAGTTCCGATGAGGCGCTTTCAAGTTGATCAATATTCTTCTCAAGGTTCTTGGATTGTTCCGTCAAAGAAGCTCTCGAGACGCGGAGCTCGGATTGCTTTTCGGTTATCTCGAACAAAAGACTGTTGAGCTCGTCTTTTTGTCTACGAGCTTTGGTTAGCTTTACGTCATAGGCTTTTCGCTCTTCTTCAGTAGAAAAGAAGTATTCCACTTTTGCCAAGAAACTCTCAAGCGCTTCCAGGCTTTCGGTCGCAAGCTTCAGTTTCTCTCTCGAGTCCTGGATGCTTTCTCCAATTTCAATCAAGCGAGTATGAACGACTTCAAGCTCCGAGTAAACTACCTTCGCCTGCTCGCGGTACTCTTCCAGCTTGACTAGACGCTCTCGTTCGAGACGAATATTGTCACCAAGATACAAATACAAGGCATAAATCGCAATAACCGCTCCCACTAGAATGGCGATTCCCAGAAACTTCGCGACAAGCCATTTCAGAATCTTAATTAGAATGAGGGACATGCAAATGAGCGAGCCTTCCTACTAGGGAGCTACCTTAGGCCGGATAAACTGAAAAAGCGTTTCAAGCGACTCCTCCTCTGACTGGTTTTCCGTATCGATAACCAGATCGGGAGCTTCAGGCTCTTCGAAGCTCGAGTCTTTCCCTGTGAAGTTTGGAACCTTACCGTCTGCGGCTTTCGCATAGAGCCCTTTCACGTCTCGCTGCATGCAAGTTTCGAAGGAAGCTTTAACATATACTTGAATCAAATCTTCTCCTATGATCTCACGCGCAAGGTTTCTTAGCTCATCGGTTGGAGTTATAAAGGAATTGATAGAGATGACCCCAGCGTCGAGGAAGAGTTTCGAGACTTCAGCTATTCGTCTGATATTCTCCATTCGATCGTCGTCTGAAAACCCTAAACCCCTATTTAGGCCTGTTCGAATATTGTCGCCATCCAATACATACACTAGACGTTTCTCTTCGAACAGCCTGCGCTCCAAGGCAGTGGCTAGCGTGCTCTTTCCCGAGCCCGACAGGCCATAAAGCCAAATCACTTTTGAGACTTGTCCAGTCAGTTTTTGTCGCTCCTGTCTAGCTAACAGTCGATCGCTAATGGGATGCAAGTTATCGTCCATACTCAATTGATATCATTTAAATTTACTCTACTTTATCCAGTTCTTTTCTAAGATTTCGTATTTTTAATTCTACTACATTTTTCCTAGCCAAAATATCGTTATCGGGCAAAGTTAAGTATAGTTCTTCTAGAAACCCCAAAGCCTCGCGTTTTTTTCCAAGCCCGACAAGCAGTTCCGCGTAGACTCTAGCGGCATAATAAGGGGCGTCTGGCAGCTTTGAAGCATGCAGAAACAGTTCGGCAGCTTTTTCCAAGTCATCCAGTTTTCGCCAGTGAATTACCGCCCTCTCAATATGAATATTGGGACTATGGAGATGAATGCTCAAGCTTGAATCGAGGAATGCTAGAGCTTCTTGGGCATAACGTTTTTGAATTTCCTTTCCCTGCCTCGTTGTGTTTAACCTTCCTGCCAAGTGGTCCCCTGCTTGCCATGCTGGCATATCGTTATAGATAATACGCGCTCCATTTAGCCAGAATAATTCAGGCCTAGGGTCGACTGACGTTGATAACCGGATACGAGCAAAAGTAGCATCATAATCCCGTTTTTCCCAAACTCCGTTCATTGACATCCAGATTAAATTCGCCACTAGAGAGCGATATCCCCCCAAAACGGCCAATGAAATCCCCTGCCCCAATCCCGATCCGATTTTTTCTATCGAGGAAGCGGCGTCTTCCACAAGAAGATCCTTCCTCAAAGAATTGTCCAGCGGGCTCATGACCAGGCCCAAAAGCAAAGTAAGCCCCACAAAAGCTATCAATTGTCGATTCCTAGAACTCACGTCGATTAAAGGCAACAACGGCCAAGGAAAGATAGAAGGCCGTGTAAACGATGGCATAAAGAGCCAACTTCAAATAGGCCACTAGTTTGATGGTTTCGCCCAAGGCTAAGTAATCGCCGATTTCGAAGAGATGAAAATTCGGCAAAACAAGACTAGCGAAGGCAAAGAGAACCGTGTAGAGCCAATTGGATCCAGCGGACCAAGCATCTGAAGCAATGTACTGCAATTGAGCCGCAATCCAAACTAGAAAACCCATCGACATCGCGAAAATCGTAGACGTTGCGTAACTCGAGAAAAGAGCGACCAGCGAGCAGAGCATGCTTAGTTTCAGAACTTGAACCAAGGCGAAGGCGCAGACTTGAATCCAGTTAATAATTCTTCCGGTCGTAAAGGCTTCCGAATCGGCTTGAATAATACTGGATTCGCGTATCCAAAGAGCAATGATGAGGCAAATACTCAGCAGCGCGATGAAGCACATCGTTATCAGCCATGAGCCTACGAACTTGCCAATCACGTATTCGGAACGGTAAAGCGGCTTGGCTAAGATCGTTAAGGCAGTACGGTGCTCGATTTCCCCAATAAAGAGTTGGGCGGAAACGATTATTGCTAAAATCGGCCCAAACAGAGTCATGCCACCAAAACCGAAATCGGCGATGAATTTGAGTTCAGAGGATCCGAAATTGAATTCCTTGAAAAGGAAAGAGCTAGCGAAAGCCGCAGTTGCAAGGATAAGCATGAGCAAAAAAAGCTTCATCCTTATTGCTTCGCGAAACGTATTGCCGGCTATCAGACCCGCTCTAGCTGCGGACCATTTCATTGATCACTGTCCTCTCTTTCCAGTTTCGCTTTTCGCTGTTTTTCGCCAATCAATTGAAGGTACAGAGTCTCGAGAGAAATGCGGCTTACCGACACTTGCCCACCTAGGGAAATAGCGGTCTTGACCATACGCTCTCTGTCCTCTGTATCCAGATTCTTGATGGAAAGGGTCTTTTCCTCTTCACTCACCAGAAGCTTGTCTAGCGGCCCTTCAGCTAAAAGTCTGCCTGATTCCAGGATAGCAACCCGATCGCAAAGGGCTTCGACTTGGGAAAGCAAATGGGAACAGAGCAGGATTGTTTTACCCTGCTCTTTAAGCTCTCTGATTAGACTTGCAATGTCCACTGCACCAATTGGATCGACCCCCGCAATGGGTTCGTCTAGAATCAGCAAGCTGGGGTCTCCAACCAAAGCCTGGGCCAGCCCAACCCTCTGCAACATGCCTTTGGAGTAGGTGCCGATTCGATTGTCCTTCGCATCCTCTAGACCAACTCGAAAAAGCAGATTCTCTGCTTGAGCCAACGCCTCTCTCTTCTTTATGCCCTGAAGGCGAGCGAAGTAGACAACCAGCTCTATACCCGTTAAGAAACGATAGTAGTAAGGAGCCTCTGGCAAGTAGCCAACTTCGTTTCGAATTGAGGGCTCATAGACGGATTTTCCATTTATCAAGCATCGACCCTCAGTGGTTTTTAAAAGCCCCAGAAGAAGCTTTATAGTGGTACTTTTGCCTGAACCATTCGGCCCCAGCAATCCGTAGATTACATTGGACTCGACCTGAAGTGAAAGCGAATCCACCGCTCGGAGCTTCCTGCCTCGAACCGGAAGAGGGAAATCCTTGGTAACGCTTTCGATCTCAATCGCGTAGGTCATCGGAAACGCGGCGGTATTGATTTAGGCAATGACAAATTGGGTACTTCTTTTCGGCCCCACGCTTTCACGTGTCTCCGTTTTTCGGATAAACGCTTCCATTTCATCTTGGATAGCTTCTAGAAACTGCCTGCATTCGCCTTCCTCGCCTTCGACTTCAAGCTCGACGCGTCCGTCTGCTAGGTTCTTCACACTCCCCGTCACCTCGTATCCTTTTGCCAATTGCAGGGTAGAATAGCGAAAGCCTACGCCTTGAACACGTCCTGAGAAAAAGATTTGGAGTCGGAAAACAGTGTCTAGAGAATCCATAAGTCTTTAATTTGGAAAGAAATACTCTCAGCCACAAGACAAAGGCAAATAGCTTGGGAAAGATGGACGCAAAGCTAGGCTTTGACGAGCTCCAAGACTAGATAAAATCCTCCAGAAATAGAGCCCGATTTTGGGAATAATTTCCTGAACATTTCATTTGCCAAAATAAAATGAGGCCTCTACTTTTCGGCGTCTTTTTTAAAAAGCTTGTTAACAGCGCATGGGCAATTTTGATCACGACAACAGCCAATCTGACCATGAATGGGACGATAGCTGGGAAACGGTTTGGAACGAATTCGACTGGGAACGCTACCTTGCAAGCGAAGACAACGAGATCAAAAAATATCAGAATCTCTACAACAAGCTCCTCATGAGCCACAACAGGCTCGATGAAGTCGCGCTCTACATGGGATGGGATGGAGCTGCAAGCCATGAAACTCCAGAAGCAATTGAGACGGCTATCGACTCTATACCTGACCAGCCATATACACTTCACAAGCATCCATTATTCATAGCCAGCAAAGCGCTACATTGCTGGCTTATCGATAAATGGACTCAACACGTTGCTCTCTGTTCAGACCAAATTGGTTCGCTAGAAGCCGTAAGGCTCCAGCAAGCGCTTTCGCAGTCCGACTACTATGGACTGCTTGCGGTCACAGCTCTAGATGTGGGCGACTACTCACTTGGAATCGCCTATTTCAAGAGGGGCATGTCCAGCGTCAATCTGATCCTTTCCCTGCTTGATCAATTCGACAGGCAGCAAATCGAAGCCCTGACTCGCTACTCAAAGCACGCTCGTATTCGTCTTTTCGATATACGGGAAATCTGGCTTCGCGTAATGGCCGATTGTCGCACCGCAGTAGCGAATAAACGCTCCGAGGAGGAGTAAAGCTCCTCCATCTCCACAAGGCACCGGTTCTCTCTATCACTACAGGTTAAATGTCTATACTTCCCGCAAAAGGATCCAAATTAGCCAAAGACAACTCCATTGCCGCCAATCGTAATAAAATCCGAGGCCTGCTCAGAAAAGCCTCTCATGGCAATGTCTACGCTTTCACTCAAGCATCTTCCTTCTACTTCGAAATACTGTCGGAATATTTCTATCTTCTCGGCTTTACCGATCCACGCGATCGGCTTTTCGAAGTCCGAAATCTACTCGCAGAGTGTTGGAAATACCTTCCCTACACAAAGCGCGTCTCGGATTTCGAAAGATTTCTACAAGTTCATTTAGAAAAAAGGGATGCCGATTGTTGCCTCGACCTGGCCGAGCCCCATCAGAGGCTTGGAAAAATCGACCATAAAATCAGGTTCCTTCTGGTAACTCGCATCTTTGGACATTGGAGTTACAAATCGCTACAACTGGCGCTTCGCTGCAAGAAACGCGAATTATCGGCAACGTTGATGACGCTCAAAAGCGAGTTGGTAGGTTTCAAGCCTCAGATGCTCAAGACGCATGAACAATTGCAAATCCTGCGTTTGAGTGATCTCCTCGAAGGAGAACTCTCCGCTAAGTCCGCCTTGAAGCTAGAACAGGAAATAGCTAGGCAGTTTCACGTCTTGCAATTCAAAGCCGACTGGCTGGCCTACCGCTGCGAGCTCGTTGAGCTACAGCAAAAGATGAAGCTCTCCGAGGAAGAGACGGCCTTGCTCAAGAAAAGCATCAACGAACAATTGAAGGAAGAACCCATGGAGCACCCGAAGCTGAGCGACAATATCATCAATCAGTTCTCCTTCGTCAGGCTCCCTTCACGCATCCTTAGAGGCTAGATCGAAAAACGTCACCATTTTTTCAATACAATAGCCTATTGCAAGAAGCTAGCGGAAAAGAATGGTGGGGAGATGGCAATCGCGTAGCAACTCCGTTGTCGTACTGCCGATGATCAGATGACGGATTCTCGAATGACCGTAAGCTCCCATCACAATCAAATCGATTTCGTTGGCCTGCGCGTATTCGGAAATAGCATGGCTAGGATTTCCATGGAGCATTTGACAGTTCGGCTGACAACCTGCTTCGATAAGGTCGCTTTCAGCTCCCCTCAACGCGTTTAAGGATTCCGTCTCCTCTTCATTTGGCGAAACCGTGACTAGATGAATTTCGAGATCGCGGAGCAAAGGAGAGTTCTTGATGAAGTCTAAAGCCTCCTGACAACTTGGAACGTTTTGATAAGCGAATACGACTTTATTGATAGGCCGGAAAGCTCGGGAAGCTACAAAACATGGCCTTGTCGAGGCTCTAGCAACACGCTCCATGGTCGATCCCAAATGATCGGACGCGAAGCCTGCATTCTCGCCTCTTTTGCCCATGATCAGCAAATCCGCATTTTCCTCCAACTCTTTCAGCGAATCGACCAGGAAGCCGGTTTTATGGGTCTTTACTACTTCCTTTTCGTATCCGTTTTCCTTTAGCAAACTCTCGGCTTGAGACAGAATGGCCTCGGCCTTTTTTTCTTCAAGCGACTGTAGTTGCCCCATAACGGCTTGGAAGGGCTGAATGCCTAAACTGCCACTCAGATCCGCAACGAAAGGGACCTCGAACTGTCGCAGATCCGTCACGTAAACCACTTCAATAGACACCTCTAAACGATTGGCGATCCAGGCGGTGTACTGGCAACAGGATGCAGCGTATTCAGAACCATCAACACAAACGAGCAGCCTTTCCATTGCCTATTTTTAAAAGACCGTGTTGTCGGGTACAACAGTATTTTTAGTGACTATCAAAATGCCGTCTCTCACAAAAAGACCTCCCTTTTCAAAGCCATCCGGCTTTCCCTCCGGGTTGAGACGTACATTGTCTCCAATGCGAACGCCTTTGTCGATGATCGCGTTCTTGATTTCGCAATTCATCCCAACCCCGATATCCGGGATCCCCTTTTCGGCATTGGCTTTTCGATCAGCTGAACTCTCGAAGAAATCTGAACCCATCATGATCACGTTCTCAAGCCGAGCTCCTTCTCTTAAAACGGAACGGATTCCGATGACACACCGCTTCAAATAAGAATCGGTTATAATGCAACCGTCGCCGACGATGACATGGTTGATAGAACATCGATTGATTTTGCTAGCCGGCAAATAGCGAGCCCGCGTGTAAATAGGCCTCCCTCTTGAGAAGAAATTGAATTTCGGCATAGGATCGGCCAGCTGGAGATTCGCATCGAAAAACGCCTTTACCGTTCCAATATCCTCCCAGTAGCCCTCGAAAATAAAACTGCTCAGTTTGTGCTCCTTAAGCAGTGACGGAATCACCTCCTTGCCAAAGTCGGTCATGTCGTTATCGAGGGCTTCGATCATCGTCTCGCGATTGAAAACATAGATGCCCATTGAGGCTAGGCACCGCTTTCCCTCAGACTTTTCCTTCAATCGATTTTTAATGGCTTCCGTAATCGCTAAACCGTCGATAACTTCAGGATCGGTTGGCTTTTCAACAAATTCGGTTATGGTTAGGTCATCGTTCACCCGCATTAGACCTAAGCCGGAAACTTGATCGGCTGGAAACGGGATAGCGGATACCGTTACATCAGCCTTCGTTTCCATATGTTGGTCAAGAAGCGCCTGATAGTCCATACGGTAGAGCTGGTCTCCCGACAGGATAACTACATAATCGTAGTCCTCCGATGCAAAATGATGAATGTTCTGCCGAACAGCATCGGCTGTTCCCTGGTACCAGCTTTCGCCCTTCTCCGTCTGCTCAGCCGATAGAATATCAACCGTACCTCCGCTAAAAGGATCGAAACGATAGGTCTCCTGAATATGCCGATGCAGAGAGGCGGTGTTAAACTGAGTCAGCAGGAATATCTTGTTAATGTTCCCGTTGAGACAATTGCTTATCGGAATATCGACCAGTCGATACTTACCCGCAAGAGGCACTGCAGGCTTACATCTCTCCTTGGTAAGAGGATAAAGACGAGTGCCTCGCCCCCCTCCCATAATAACTGCAATTGCTTTGTGTTCCATTTGACGAAATCGATCCGAAAATGAGTACCTTCTCGGAAAGTTGCCTAATCAGTTTGATTCGACAATCTCAAAAAGGAGACTTTGTGGTTAAAATTCGGGAACGTTAACCGAAAAACTGTCCACTTGAAAATGGAATGGATCTTCTAGCTTGCTCGCGACAATTAAAAAAGACGCCATGAAGGCGTCTCCAGAAAATAGTTACAGTATAAGGTTTCGAGCTAGATTTCGCTCATCGTTTGCAACCTATCGAATACCAGCTTAGCTGCCTTTTTAACGCTGTCCTTGGAGGAGCGAAGCTGGAGCCACTCTAGTTGAGTGGTCAGAATAGCTTTCACGTTAGGTCTTAGATCGCCTTTCGAAGCGTCGGCCATTATGGGCTCTAGCCCAGCTAGTTCTCTAATTTTATGAATATTGGTGAGCTGGAAAAGCATGAAGTCCCGGATACGAATTTTGCCCTCTTCACTCTGTGGACAGCCAGCGTCAATCGAAAGTTGAATCCAGCCTCTTGCACATTTGAGCTTACTCGCAATCTCGTCAATCGTGTAAGGAACCTCGTCCGCTTTGCCCATCCACCAATAATCCAACAAAGGTTCTTTTTTGTAAAGACCTTGTAAACAAGAATATTGCCTAGGGAGAAGCCCCAAAACAAGGTTCGAAAAGCGGAACAACAAACTGATTCAAATCATCATCCCAGCCGCAACCGTCTCGTTGGTGAAAGCGTCAATGAGGACAAAAGAACCTGTCGTCCGATTCTTCGAATAACTATCATAGCAAAGCGGGGCTGCGGTCCTTAGCGATATTCGCCCAATATCGTTGAGCTTAAATTCCAAATCGTCTTCGATTTTATGAAGCGAGTTGATGTCAACCTTGTACTTGACGTCCTTTACCACCGCCTTCGTTTCCTTAGTAGTGTGGCGAATGATGAATTTCCCTCTCGAATTCATAGGCTTCTCGCTAAACCAGCAGATCATCGCCTCAAGATCCTGATCGCATTTCGGAGGGCGATTAGCTTTTACCAGCATATCCCCACGACTGATATCGATTTCGCGGTCTAAGGTTAGAGTAACGCTTAGCGGCGCGAATGCCTCCTCTAGCTCGCCATCCATAGTGTGTATGGCTTTCACTTTCGCGTTAAACCCAGAAGGCATTACGACCACCTCGTCTTCTGGCTTGAATACACCACCTGCGACCCGTCCTGCGTAGCCCCTAAAATCGTGATACTCGTCGCTATGAGGGCGAATCACCCATTGAATAGGGAAACGCGCGTCAACATGGTTCTCGTCTGGCCCCATGTAGACAGTCTCCAAATGATATAACAGGGACGGCCCCTGATACCAAGGCATTCTCTCAGATTTCTCAACTACATTGTCTCCAACTAAAGCGCTTATAGGAATGAAGGACACTTCTACCATATTATCCAGACGTGATGCGAACTTAGTGAAGTCCCGTTTAATCCTCTTGAAAACATCTTCACTCCAATCAACGAGGTCCATTTTATTTACAGCTATCACCACATGTTGGATACGCAGAAGGTTTGCTATAAACGAATGACGACAGGTTTGTTCTATTACGCCTTTACGAGCATCAACGAGAATAATAGCAAGATTGGCTGTTGAAGCTCCCGTAACCATATTTCGGGTGTACTGAATATGGCCAGGTGTATCTGCGATTATAAACTTCCGCCTTGGAGTCGCGAAGTAACGATAAGCTACATCAATGGTAATACCTTGTTCTCTTTCTGCCCTCAACCCATCCGTAAGCAGAGCAAGATTCACGTTCTCGTCGCCACGCTGCTTGCTAGTGGTCTCAATAGCTTCAAGCTGATCTTCGAAAATCGCCTTCGAATCATAAAGCAAGCGACCTATGAGCGTTGATTTTCCGTCGTCTACAGATCCCGCCGTCGTGAATCTGAGAAGACCCATGTCTAAATAGCCGTCGGTTGAGTTTGATTGGTGGCTCATAAGAAAATCGATAATTATTAAAAGTAGCCTTGCTTTTTCCGGTCTTCCATCGCGCTCTCGCTACGCTTGTCATCGGCACGGTTTCCTCGCTCGGTTTCCCGCGCGGCTGCGACCTCTTCGATAATCGCTTCAAGCGTGTCGGCATTCGAATCCACAGCACCCGTTATGGTAGCGTCTCCCATCGTGCGAAATCTTACTAATCTCTTTTCAACTACCTCGCTATCTCTAGGCTCAACAAACTCGGAAACGGCTAATATGACCCCATTACGAACTACCACATCTCGCTCGTGGGCAAAGTAGAGACTGGGAAGCTCGATACCCTCCAATTTGATGTATTGCCAAACATCCATCTCCGTCCAGTTGCTTAATGGAAAAACTCGAAAATGTTCGCCGTGGCTCATCCGTCCATTGAATACATTCCAAAGCTCAGGACGTTGATTTTTAGGATCCCACTGTCCAAATTCGTCACGATGAGAAAAGAACCGCTCTTTAGCTCTGGCCTTCTCTTCGTCGCGGCGGCCTCCACCTAATGCCGCATCGTATTGACCTTCTTCGAGACAATCGAGAAGCGCTTGGATTTGCAGAGCATTACGACTTGCGTTTGGTCCCTTTTCCTCGACAACTCTACCTTCATCAATCGCCTTTTGAACAGAAGCAACCACTAGATGCGCTCCCGTATCAGCAACGAGTCTGTCTCGAAATTCGATAGTTTCTTTAAAATTATGACCGGTGTCCACATGCAGCAGTGGAAATGGTAACTTAGCTGGCCAAAAAGCCTTTTTTGCCAAGTAGGCCATTAGAATTGAGTCCTTACCGCCCGAAAACATTAACACGGGACGCTCGAATTGAGCTGCCGTCTCGCGAAGAATGAAAATGGCTTCGCTTTCGAGCTGATGTAGATGTGTAAGAGTGTAGTCAGGCATTAGTTAAGAATGTGAGAAGCCGGCTAGTATCCGTTCGTCATCGGATAGATCAAGCGGATATTAATCCAATTTATGATAATTCCGACTAAAGGGTAATCCTCTTAGCTACTTCCAAAAAACGATAAGCAGCCTCCTCGATTTCATCCAGATCGAGAACCCCGAAGCTCAACCGCACTCTGTCCGAGGGACCCCCTAGCGAGAAACATAAATCGCCAGGCACATACATCACCCCATTTTTAATGCAGTCTCTATGGAAATTGGAATCGAAACCAGTATCCATCCCATTGGGAGATCTAGCCCATATGTACAAGCCGCCATCAGGCTCGGCCCAGGTCCACCCCAAGGCGCCAAGTTCGCCGCCCAGCGCCTCATGAAGGCATTTCATTTTCAAGTGGTAATTCTTTCTTAAGGACAAGAGATGCACATCAAAAATACCGTCTTCCAACCCTCGTTCTAGGATCGCCTGGTTAAAATTGGAGGTACCAAAATCTTGCTGCCCCTTAATCGACAGCATTCTCTGAAGCCAATCACGGTCCGAACAATAGCCGTAGCCAACCTTCAATCCCGAGGCGAATGGCTTTGTCAGCGTACTCGTGTAGAGAACAGGCGAATTTTCGTAATCTTCGATTGCCAGACAGCTTGAAACCTCATTCGGAGCTTGGAAATGGAGCTCGCGATAGGCCGCATCTTCAATAACGGCAATACCCGCGTTCGCTTCATTAAGCACGTGTCCAATTCCCTTTTTGGCATTAACCGAAATGCTATGCCCTGATGGATTCGCGTAGTAGGAAACAAGATACACAGCCTTTACCTTCTCAATTTCTCCGGAATCCTTTAACTTATCGAGAAGCATTCGGAGCTCATCAACATCCACATCTCCATCGTCCATCATTGGAAGCGGCATTGGTGTAACGCCAAGACCCCTTAGAACTTCGAGAAAAACGAAATAAGTAGGCTGTTCGACTAGAATGATATCGCCTGGATTGCAAAGCGTCTGGACTGCCAAGTAAAGAATCTGCTGAGAGCCATTTGCAATGAAAACATTAGAAGCCGAATACGATTCCTCAGGCTTAAGATCCGCTTTCTCAATACGTTTACTGAGAATTTCTCTCAGTCCGCTCCGCCCTTGATTCGTCCCGTATTGCAAAATGGATCTGTCTCCTCCATTCTCCCTAGCCAAGTCATTGGCAATGGAAAGGACTTCATTTAAAGGCAAAGAAGCATTGTCAGTAAAACCCGCTGCCAGATTTAGGATGTCAGGCCGCTCCAGGGCGTCTGCCATCAGCCTAGCAATGTCAGATTCCTGCTGGATAGATCCAATTTTTGAATACTTGGCTGGCATTCAGAAAGAGAGGTTTAAAAGAGATAGGCAACTAATACAGTCTCTTAATCTAATGCCTCGTTCTTTCGAAGCAAGCAAATGGACTATGCCATCGCTTGAGCGCCATCCACAGCAGGTGGAATATCCTCTTCTGGATCCTTCTTTTCCTTAGTCTTATTGTCCTCGTTGGACTGCTTTTGCTCTTCTTCCAACTCAGTCTTTGAAGAAACGACTTCAGACCTTATTTCGCCAAATTCGAGAATCTCATCCACATGCTTGCCTTCAAGCGTCTCATACTCAAGCAGCGATTCGGAGATCTTATCCAGATGACCACGATGATCTTCGATAATCTTCTTCGCTCGTTCAAACTGCGTGTGGATTATCTTGCTTATCTCATCGTCGATCTTGTTGGCTGTTTCCTCACTATAATTCTGAGTCTTGTTGATCTCTCTTCCGAGAAACAGGTGCTCTTGGTTGTCTCCAAAAGCTACAGGACCAAGATCGCTCATACCGAGATCGCAAACCATTTGACGAGCCATTTTAGTCGCCTGCTTTATGTCGCTGGAAGCACCACTGCTGTAATCCCCAGTCTCCACTTCCTCGGCAATGCGCCCTGCCATCGCATAGGCAATCTGGTTATTAAGCTGATTTCGCGTCATGCCTAGAATATCTTTGGTCGGCGTCGACATCGCCATTCCCAACGCCTGGCCACGAGGAAGAATCGTAACCTTATGGAGCTTGAAGTTCTTGTCCTTCAGAACCGCCTTAACCAAAGCGTGCCCAGCTTCGTGATACGCAGTCGCTCGTTTGTCTTCTTCGTCCATCAAGCGTCGACGCTCGCGTCCAAATGAAATCTTATCACGAGCTTCATCAATATCGATGCGGTCAACTTGATTCTTGTTCTTCCGAGCGGCCATCAAGGCCCCCTCATTTAGAAGGTTAGCCAAATCGGCTCCCGAAAATCCCGGCGTAGCTCCAGCGATGTCAGCGAGACTCACATCGGCTCCCAATTTTATCTTCTTCGCGTGGACTTTCAGAATTTCTTCTCGACCCTTGTAGTCAGGCAGATCGATAACGACTTCTCGGTCGAATCGGCCAGGTCTCAACAAAGCGCTATCGAGGATGTCTGGTCGATTGGTCGATGCCAATATGATGACGCCTTCTTGAGTATCGAAGCCATCCATCTCGACCAACAGAGAGTTTAGAGTCTGCTCTCGCTCATCATTGCCGCCACCTAGACCTGCGCCACGCTGGCGGCCAACAGCATCAATTTCGTCGATGAAAATCAAGCAAGGAGCATTCTTACGTCCCTGCTCGAACATGTCTCGAACGCGGCTTGCACCCACCCCCACAAACATTTCCACAAAGTCCGAACCGCTAATGGAGAAAAACGGGACATCCGCCTCGCCAGCAACGGCCTTGGCCAAAAGGGTCTTGCCGGTACCCGGAGGGCCCACCATCAGGATGCCCTTTGGTATTCTGCCACCCATGCGCTGGAATTTCTTAGGATCCTTGAGGAACTCGATGACTTCGCTTACTTCCTCTTTCGCCTCATCGCAGCCGGCGACATCCTTAAAAGTGATCTTGTCTTTCTCTCGAGTAAGAAGCTTGGCTTTGCTCTTTCCAAAGTTGAGGGCTCCCCTACCCGCCATACGCAATTGCCTGACAAACAGGAAGTAAAGAATTCCGATGACCAAGATAAAAGGTATAATTCCAGCCAAAAGCTGTGGTAAAAAGGTGTTTGCCTCAACTTCGTCGAACAGCTTGGTCTGCTGCAGAAGTTTGTAGTCTTCGGCAATCAGCTTGCCACGGGCGTAAAAGGGAACTGAGCGGTAGCCATCAACAGCAACCGGGTCTTCCTGCTTCATTTTACCAACTACTTCGTAGTAATCGGTCCCGCCAGGCACAGGGACTATCTTGCCAGATTCAACCCTGCCCTCCTGCGTCGCCACAACGACATCCTGAATCTTAAGCTTATTCGCCTCCGATGTAGTTCCGGTCTGATACCAGAGGAATGCGATAACCGCAAAAATGGCCAGCCAGATCAGAATGACTTTTGGCTGAAAGCGTTCAGGTACTCCTTTTCCAGGAGGTTTTCTCTCGTTGTTTGAATCCGACATTAATGTAAAATTATGCGCTAAAGGTGCATGCTCCTTCTTGGTAAGTCAATTGCAAGGCCCGTCTCGTTCCCTCATTGATAATAAATTCAGAATTCGGGGGCAAACCTGGAACCCAAATTATCTCGGATTTCGATCCCAGGAAAATAGGCAATGCATGCCTTTTCTCCTTCGCAATTTTGCAGTCAGTAAAAAGTTCCTTGAGCTTTTTAGGACCCATTTTCCCGTAGGGCTGATACGCGTCACCAAATTCCCATTGCCTGATTCGCACTCGATCCATCCCCTTTTCGCCATCCAAACGAAGAAAAACCTGATTTGCGTGCGAAATCTTCCCCTGAAGTACTTCCGCCTTTAGCGAAGAGTCTAGATCCAAAACTTCAGCCGCTGCTCGACTGCCATCGGGCAGCCAGGCGAAGGTATTGAGCGGCAAAGAAAGGCTGTCCCAATTTATATCCGCCCTTTCGCTATCAAGGATTCGAATTTGATTTCGATCGGGATCCACCAACAAGGAAAAGCCTGGTCCTAAGGAAAGCTTCAGCGATTCGCCCATTTCAGTGGCTTCGAGTGCTGCACGCATGCCCTCAAGGGCAATGCCCAGAGAATTTGCAGATTGAGTACAAAGTCTCTGTAGTGTCCGACGCTGAATGGCCTTGGGTTCTGAGCGGACAGAATTGAAATCCAGTCTGCCGGGCTCAAGCAGGCATTTCTCCCAAGCTTTTTCAAACTGTTCTTCCAAAGCGATCGAATCTTCCTCGAGCAGTTCTCTGGAAAGCGAAACTCCTGGCTGTATCGGTCGATCTGAGACGGATTCCCAAGCAGGAATTACCTCGAGCCGAAGACGGTTGCGATAGAAACAAGATTCCCGATTGCTTGAATCTTCCCGCCATGTCGCTCCGCATCTCTTCAAAAGATCAATCATTTCGTTTTTCCGCCAGTCCACCAAAGGTCTAGCAAAATGAAGACCTTTGTAGCCAACAGAGAATGAGCGAGGAGCCGACAGGCCTTGAAGCCCACTTCCGCGTGAAAGCCTCATGAGCATAGTCTCCGCTACGTCGTCAGCATGATGGGCCGTTAAAATAATGGCCTCTCCAGATTTCGAAGCGACTTCGATAGCAAAAAAATCCATTCGAGCCTGGCGCGCTTGATCTTCGGATACAGATTCAGCGGGATTTTCGCGATTCCAGCGGGAAACGCTCAACGGAACATCAAGCTGTTCGGCCAATTTTCTTACGAAGTCTTCATCTCCTTCTGACTCTTCGCCTCTGAGCCTATGGTTGAAATGGAGAATTTTCAGTCTCGATAGCTCGTTTCTGGCCTCCAACCAGCCTTGTATCGCCAGGAATAGAAAAACCGAGTCCGCCCCACCTGAACAAGCGACCAACAAAGGCCGTTCTGGATCGATCAGGAGCTTCTCGACGTTTCGCGGCAGCCAGCCGCTGCCTATATTTTTAGCCAATGCGCTGGAAATCTGTTTCCAATCAGTAGACAAAGACTAGGAATTTCACCTCTCTACTTAGGTTCGATTCGCTCTTTTCCCATGTAGGATTGAAGCGCATCAGGAATAAGGATACTACCGTCCTTCTGCAAACCATTCTCGACGATCGCTACGAAAACTCGAGGCACCGCGAGCCCCGATCCATTTAGAGTGTGGAGGATCTCCGGTTTTCCCGTTTCCGGATCGCGGTAGCGGATTCGAGCTCGCCGCGCTTGGAAAGAACCGAAATTACTGCAACTGGAAACCTCTAGCCAACGCTTCTGGCCGAAAGCGAAAACCTCGAGATCGTATTGCTTGCAGTTCGCGAAACCCATATCGCCACCGCACATGAGAAGGGTGCGAAACGGCAGATTCAATTTTTTCAGAAGGCCTTCGGCATACTCTCTTAAAGATTCCAGCTCGTCGAAACTAGATTCCGGCTTCACCCATTTGAGCAGTTCCACTTTGTCGAACTGATGTACCCGATTGTAGCCGCGCACATCCTTGCCATAGCTGCCAGCCTCTCGACGGAAACAAGCGGAATGTCCGCAACGATAAATAGGCAAGGCGGATGCATCCAGAATTTCATCACGGAAGAAGTTGGTCAAAGGCACTTCCGCCGTCGGGATCGCGTACAAATCGTCCTCAACAGTCTGATACATTTGACCCTCTTTGTCTGGCAATTGACCCGTTGCTGTGGCGCTGTCGGCATTCACGAAAAAAGGAACACCCATCTCTTCGAAGCCCGCTTCAGAAGCCTCATTAAGGAAAAAAGATATCAAACTACGCACAAGCCTGGCTCCATCGCCGATGAAAAACGGGAATCCGGAACCAGCTACCTTCGTACCCCGCTTGAAATCCAAAATCTGGTCGAGCCAATCGATGTCGTAGTGAGGAATGTAGTTGGTTTGAGCGTCAGGAATGTCTCCCCATCGAGCCACTTCGACATTTTCCGATTCATCCTTACCTTCTGGGACGCTTTCATGCGGCAGGTTCGGTATCGATAAAACCAATTCATTCCAAGCTTCCTCAACCTCTTTGAGGCCGGCGTCTTTCTCCTTCACCGATGCAGAGAGAGCTTTCATCTCCTGAAGCTTATTGAGAAACTCCTCGCTACCCTTCTGCATCTGGGACATTTCGGTGTTCGCCGCCTTCTGCTGCGCTCGCAACGTTTCCACCTCGGAGATAAGGGCACGTCGATTCGAGTCGGCTTCAAGAATGGCATCTAGATCGCAATCGTTGTGTTTCTTGAGAATCCCGGCCCTTACCAAATCCGGATCTTCACGGAGTACTTTCAGATCAATCATGTCTCGAGAATGTATTTATAAGGCAGCCTGAAGAATGAGAAAGGGGTAAGTCACACTCCTCTGACCTAGTCAAGAGAAGAGCAGACTTTCAGATTTTTCCAGGACCGCTTCCACCGATAGCAAATTCAAATCGTTCTTCGGAGACCCGATTATCTGATTGGATTCGGTATTCACCGGATACGGTCCGTTGTAGATTATATTGGTCTTGCCAACCAACGTAAGCGTCTTCGTTCCCAGCGCGGCGGCCATCCTCACAAAATCATTATCGACCCCAATCGCTAGATCGGAGATCTGTAGCAGACTAGCAAGATCAAGCATCGAGACTCCGGTTCGCAAATCTACGAGTCTTTCGTTTCCGATTACATCTGGAAGCGCTTTTTGCGAATTGTGATCCAAGCCCAAGATGAGAATTCTGGCATCTGGAATTCGCTTGCTCAGAAGAGAAACGAATTCGTCGAAACCACGCCAACGCCGCTCTGGTCTAATCGAGCTTGGAATTATGGATACAACAGGATCGGGTTCGTTTTCTACGACACGCTTCCTTAGAGATTCCGTTTTCGGAATCCTTAGGGCTCCTTTCAATGCAGGCTCGAAAGCGAAAACTCGACAGAACTCGAGGAGCTTCTCAACCGTATGTCGTTTAGAATTATCGCTCGGAAGAGGAACTAGCTTTTTATAAAATAAAGTTGCGCCCTCCCGAGCGTCGGGACGACCCACTTTGTTTTTCGCCCGACACATAGCGCTCATGAGACCCGTACGAGCAAGTCCGTGAAAATCCAATACATAGTCGAAGGATTCAGATCTCAATTTCCTGCAAAGCGCCACTAGTTCTCTCAATCCTCCTTCTCGATTGTAAGGCAGAAAGCCGTCAACAACGCCAAAGGTCTCGATCAATTCTTTCAGCCGATCACGCACTAGCGCGTGGATTTCCATTGAGGGATCGTTTTCCTTAAGCGTAGCAGCTACCTGCATCCCATGCATAACCCCTCCAACGGAAGTAGTGCTAATGATGAGCGTTTTGGCCATACTCCGGAAAAAGCTCCTAGCTAGAAGCCATGCATTTGTCTCATCGCCTCGTAAACCGCAATCCCCACACTGGTTGCCAGATTCATGGAGCGAAGCTCCTCATTGAAATGCGGAATTTTCAATCGAAGACCGTCCTGAAAAACGTCGTGCATCCAATCAGGAGCTCCAGAACCCTCTCTGCCAAACAGAAGACCGTCTCCTTCCTCATACTTTATTTTCCAATACGATTGGGTCGATTTTGTCGTGAAGAGGAAAATGCGCTTCGGCCGGACATCGCTTTGCATAAAGGCTTCCCAGTCTGCATGGTGATGCACGTCTAATGAATTCCAGTAATCCATCCCGCTGCGTTTCAAATGCTTGTCTCGAATCTGGAACCCAAGTGGATGAATCAGATGCAATCGCGAATTCGTAATCGCGCAAGTTCGGCCTACGTTTCCCGTGTTCTGAGGAATCTCAGGCTTATAGAGAATAACATGCAGCATAACGGGCTCGCGTCAGAATCGTTGATCGACTCTTCGGAGCAAATCGGAACTAGGAAATGAACCCATGTTCGGAGCGCAAATGGGCTCTGAGCTCGTCATAGTCTTGAGTGACAGGATAATTTGGATACTCTTGAGTAATCTTTTTGGTCGGTTTGAAGAATATTCCAGAATCAGCTTCTTCCAGCATGCTCAGGTCATTGTAGGAGTCTCCCATGGAAAGCACGCGAAAGTTAAGACTCTTTAAGGCAATGACTGCCTTACGTTTCTGATCTGGCTGACGCAGTATGTAATTTCGGATACGCCCTGATTCGTCGATTTCCAGAGAATGGCAAAACATGGTTGGATTCCCAAGTTTGGCGATTAACGGCATGGCGAAATCGCGAAACGTGTCGGATAGGATGATGACCTCGCATTGATTCTGCAACCACTTCAGAAAATCGTACGCGCCCTCCAGAGGATCCATCGATGCAACAACCTCTTGGAAATCCTTAAGAGACAGGCCATTTTCATCGAGAACCTCAAGCCGCTTGGTCATCAGTTCGTCGTAGTCAGCGATGTCCCGCGTTGTTAAACGCAATGCTTCGATGCCTGTTTTATCGGCAAGTCCAATCCAGATTTCGGGGATTAAAACGCCTTCCAAATCCAGGCAGGCGACGGTCATTTTCTCGTTCATGCTGTGCGGGTTTCTAAGCGTAAAAGCGATCGCCCTTCATGTAGCGATCCACATCTCGCATGACGGCCTTTTTCTTCAGGTCGTCTCGTTTGTCAAAAAGCTTTTTGCCTACGCACAGCCCAATTTCCACTTTGATCAAAGCCTGTTTGAAATACATGCGAAGCGGGATGATCGCTTTCCCGCCGGACTCGACGGCTCGTTGGAGCTTTCTGAGTTCGCGACGTTTCAAAAGCAGCTTTCGCTCACGTCTGGGAATGTGGTTATTGGTGCTTCCAAATGTGTATTCGTCGATATGGAGTCCGTAGATAAAAAGCTGATCCTTGACGAAGCGACAGAATCCCTCCGACAGGTTGGCTTTACCGGCTCGAATCGACTTTACTTCCGTTCCCGTCAAAACGATGCCCGCTTCGTATTTCTCCTCCACGAAGTAGTCGCGGCCGGCCTTGGCATTGCGAATGTCGCGAGGCAATCCAGGCTTGTCTGTCTTCTTGGAGGACATGGTGAATGGGTAATTCGAACAGCTTGAGAAGCTGTATTACAAAACAACGCGGCAGAATCACCTGCCGCGCTATCGGTAAATTAAAGTCTGTAGTGAAATTCTAAAACACGCCGCAGCGAAGAATCTACTCAGCGATTTCGTAGCTGATTTTTCCTTCAATGATCTCGCGCAGAGCGATATCCTCGGGATTCAGCTTTTCCAGCGATTCCACGAGAGGGCGGTTGCCGTGACGCAGCTGACGCACACGACGCGATACGACATTGATTAAAATGTTTGGATCAGGAATGGTCTTCCTGGCTTCTTTGATGTAGTCTTCTCTCAACGCGAAACCTCCTTTTAAAAGTGGAATCCTGCCTTTTATCTTGATGGCTAAACGCGTCAAGTGATTATTGCCTAAAACCTTGGCTACTCCGGGAATAGTGGAAAACGAATGTGAATACGCAGGCAGAGAATGAGCTTTTCGTTTGCTGGACAACTCTCGGCTCCAGAGAGGACGCCTTGAAAATCGCCACAGCTACAGTAGAGCAAGGATTAGCGGTCTGCGTACAAATCGATCCTCCTACCGAATCCATCTATCGTTGGAATGGCGAAACCAACCGAGACCTCGAGCATCGATTATGGCTCAAGTGCCTTTCCCAGAATCTAGAGGGTCTTAGACAAGAGGTTTTTAAATCCCATCCTTACGACACTCCCCAGTGGATAGTAGTCGAGGCGGTGAAAGTAGATGAAAAGTACTTGAAATGGGCGAAGGAAACGTCCAACTTACGCCGCTTTTAACAAATCTGACCCATTTCCAGCCATGTCACAGCATCCAAGCTACAAGTCCTCATCGTCATCTCAAGTAAAGCGCAATGTGCTGAAACGTTTCGAACGCGTCGAAGTACTGAAAAAACGTGGCGAATGGAAAGAAGGTGAACGCGTTGTTGGTTTGAAGAAAACCAAGCCGGAGGAATAGAATCCTCTCCCAGTGAAAACTTTTTCGGGCTCTTCCAATTAACGGAGGAGCTTTTTGTTTTTTAATGCAGACTCCTCCCTATTGGACAAACATGCGGCTGATAAGCTTGGTCAACCTGCTGCTTGGCCCCGTGTAAATCCCCTGCCTGGCCAAGGCCACGCAAGAATGCCCATTTTGGGAGACCCCAGGTCCTAGCTCAATCTCAACTTTCGCGACGCCTCCCATCTCGCTCCGGTCCAAAGCAGTAAAACGAAGGGGCGCTCCGTACCAGGTAAAATCGACTCGCCAGCCGCCGAGCTGGGAAGGTAAAGCGATGTTGGTCATCAAGTCCGGATTGGCTTGGAGAATATCTGGTATTGAAGATCTTGGGATGGTAGCGGTCACCGCGACGGGCTCTCGCTCCAAGTATTCTCGAACATTTCGGACTTCCCCCTTTTTCATTGCCTGCCAAAAGGCCCAAACATCGATTCCGACGATATTCATGCCATTCCAAGACTTGTGGTCGTTCGGGGTTTTGAAAGGCTGACGATCGTACCATTTTTGAAAATCCGGCCCCAGCCAGTATCCAATTTCAAAATGCAAATGGGCACGTTCCTTAGGTATCGTGTAGCCGCCTGCCGTCCTTCCCATCATCGCGATTCGCTCGCCCCCCGCCACTTGCTTTCCCACCACAATGCTTTTCGGTATCGATCTAAGATGGGCATAGAGACTGACCAGTCCTGGTTGCAGCTCAGGATGCTCGATCACGACATATTGACCATAGCTGCTCTTGCCAGACCGACGATTAACGTGTCTCACAATTCCGCCTGCGAACGCGTAAATCGCGTCCGTCGATTCCCCCCTTCTGTCATGCTGAATCGCTTTCAGGTCAATGCCTTCATGAAACTGACGTCTATTTGTACGAACGCAGCCGAATAAAGCGGACTCCAGACGACCCGAGGAAGTCGGCTGTAGGAAACTCCGGAGATCAGAAGATTGCAGAAACGCTTTGTTTGGCGTCAGCCAAAAGTGATCCCCAATCCTGTAAGGCTGAGCGATCGCAGTTCCGCAGAACGCCAGGCCTAACATCAGCAATGCCAGACTACCCCTGAAGCTTCTTTTGAATTTCAATACTGGTCCCCTTAAGATTTGTAGCGATTTGTTCTAAATTCGAATCCGGCGTCTCGAGAAAAATATAAAGCGTCCCCTCCGCAATCGGACCATCTATTCTGCGAACGCCAATCGGCTGGCCGTTTAGAAGCAGTACGATTCGCTTTCCTATGTTCTGAGCGCTGATCCTGTAAAAATCCATTGCCGCCGAGCGTGTAAGAGAGAAAAGCAGACACTGGCCAAGTTCCAGTTGAGCCACTTCAACGTTCACAATGTCGAATTCCGATAGACTGGCTCTTGGCTGAATTGGTATTCGCGCTTTGCTTACGGGCAATTCGACGATTTTCGCATAGGATTCTCTAGCGTCCTGCTCGATGACGAATCGCGCTAAGGTACGCTCGTAATCGAACCCTACGCCTTTGGTCGTTGAGCAACCGATTTGGAGAAGAAACACTGTCGCGAAGAAGCTCGCTAATACGATGCTTGTCGCGACCTTTCCCAATGTAGCCAATCCAAAGCGGCAAGTCCTTTCCATGCGGGTTGATTGAATCGCGTTTCTTTCCTGGAGTGTCAAGTCAGCCTCGATTCTTCATCTACATTGAGGACGGGTTCTTGCCTCTAAGATTCAAGCGAAGCTCATGATTTCCGCTCCAATCGCATCAGCAACGAGCCTTCCTTCCTCTGAAAGAAAATACTGTTCTCCTTCGCGCAGAATTAATTTCCCGGTCAGCATGGCATCGAGGCGAGATCGAAGCGCATCGATTTTCTTCCCTTTAAAGCGTGTGCTTAGATCTCTAAAATCTATTCCTTCATTCATTCGAAACCCGAAAATGACACTGTCTTCCAGGAGTAGATCCTCAGTCAAAGAGAGTGAATCCTCCGAACTTCTCTCTCCCGATTCAAGATCCTCTTGCCATCGATTTAGATCAGATGGATTGGCGCTGCGAACACCGCGAAATTGACTGGCCGCGGACGGCCCAAGGCCAATCCAGTCATTCATTCGCCAGGTGTTGATATTATGAAGACACTGCTTGCCAGGCTTAGCGTAGTTGGAAATTTCATACTGTTCATACCCCGCCTCTCCTAATTGTTCCCAAACGATTTCGTAATGCTCGGCCTCCAAATCGGAGTCTATCGATACTTTCCCTTCGGATAGTTTCACATACAAGACGGTATCCTCCTCGAACGTAAGGCAATAAGTGGAGATATGATCGGGATTCAAGGCGACTGCGCGATTCAGGTCCTCCTTCAAGGCCGCTCGGTTTTGTCCAGGCAAGGCGAACATTAAATCGACGTTGACGCTTTCGAATTCCTGATTCCGAATCAATTCGTAAGCGGCCATTGCCTGGGAATGGGTGTGGGGTCTGCCCAGAGCTTCTAGCAAGCCGTCATCAAAGCTCTGCACTCCGAGTGAAACGCGATTCACTCCAAGGTCCTTTAACACTCTGAGCTTATCAGCCTTCACCGATGACGGAGCCATTTCCACGGTCCATTCTTTTCGCGGTTGACCGAATCCATCGACGATCAGATTTCCCAGTTCGAGCAAGTCATTGGCCGGTAGCAGACTTGGCGTACCCCCTCCGCAAAAGCATGTATCGATTTCTTGGTCACAGGCAACCAATTCTATTTCTCTCCGGATGCCGTCGATATAGTGAAGAATCCCCTCTCGATCGGTCTGGACTTGAAAGAACGCGCAGAAATCGCAAGGCCGCGAACAGAACGGCACATGCAGATAAAGACCTAAAGCTGAAGAATATGCAGGGATTCTTTGACAGCTTTTTTTCAATTCGGCCGTTCTGACTTCATTCAGTCCCATTTAAGAACTGGTATCCTGAACTATTTCCTTCACTGCGAGTCCTTTATTTGATTGAAATAGGTCCCATAATCTAATCTACCAACCGAACGTTATGGATATCTCCGCTCTCAATTCCACCAAGAGACGTTGGCTGCTTGTCCCTCTTCTCATCGCCGCGTTGTTTCTCGCAGGCTGCAATCTGAAGGTGATCAATCTGACGCCCACGTCAATGAAAGCGAACCCTTCAAGCACCTACACGATTTCAGCGCAGATTTTGAAAAAACGAGGATCGGCTATTATGGAGGGGTCGATCAGGCCGGAAGTCATCATAGACGGTGTTTCCAAACCCATGACGCTGGCGCCGGGAAACGACGACATCTGGGAGTATGATTTCGAAATGCCCCAAGGCAGAAATTCCGCCGCCTACTACCTTCTGGTTCGCTACGATGTTAAAGCAAATGATGGCTTCCGATCCAAGGAATACTACACGGATGTTTCCAATTTCATCGTCGAGCGCCGCTATTCCGTGGAGCTTGAAGTCGACCGCGCCCCGGTCGGTACGAAAGTCGCCATTCTCGGTAGGGGTTTCGAGAATTCAGATAAGGTAACGGTTGGTGGAGTTCCCGCCCCGGCAAGGCTTGAAAGCGCAACTTCTCTCGCCTTCTACGTTCCCTCCCTCGATCCGGGGAGAAACTACGAAGTGAAAGTACTCGGCGTCAGAGGAGAAATCAGTGTTGGAACGCTCCGTATCGACGCCAGCCAGATATTCGTTACTCCCAGTTCACTCTCCCTAAGCTCTGGCCAAAAAATGCCGCTAGTCTTTCACATACCCGACCCTGCTCCTCCAGGCGGACTTAGGATTCGAGTGACGACTGACATCCCCCAAAGCATCATCATGGATGTCGTGACAATCCAAGCCGGCATGAAATCGACCAGCATAACGGTCGAGGGAGGCCGTCCAGGAATTGGCAATCTATTCGTCGAAGTGCCAGGATACTCTGAAGTTGTCGTGCCTGCTTCAGTACAGTAGGTTCCCCGACTTTCTTTTGCATTTCATTTGCCTTAGCCAAAGAGGCTGTCACATTTTTGGAAATCCACTTGCGATTAGGGGTGTCCAGAGCGCTGGGCTGAGAATGAAATCCGAACGATTTCTAAACCCATAGAACCTGATGCGGGTCATGCCGTCGAAGGGATTCGCCAAACAGGGCCTTTCCTTCAACCACATGGCTCGTTGACCAAATTAGTCACCAGCCATGTCCGACGAAGCCAAAACAAGCCAATTCAAAGCTCTTCCTAATTCCCGCCGCGTTTACGTGAGCGGCACACGAGATGACGTTCGCGTGCCCATGAGGGAGATTTCCCTTTCTCCCACCCGACTTCCAGACGGATCGCTTTCTTCAAACGAACCGGTTCGCGTTTATGACGCTTCAGGACCATGGGGCGATCCAGAATACCACCGAGATGTAAATCGAGGACTTCCTCGCGTACGCAGAAATTGGGTACTTGAACGAGGCGATGTCGAAGAATACCAAGGCCGCGATGTGAAGCCTTCGGACGATGGCTACTTGTCCGAAACGCATGCCAGAAAAGCGGAGGACAACGGGAAATTGATTCGTTTCGATCTGGAGAGCCGTAAGCCGCTTCGTTCAAAGAATGGAAAGCCTGTTAGTCAGCTTCACTATGCGAGACAGGGAGTCATAACGCCAGAGATGGAGTTCATCGCCATTCGAGAGAACACCAAGCTCCAGCGAGCCAAGGAGTCGGTAAACATGAATGCCAATGCTCCGCGCAACAGTCTTCTAAAACAGCATCCGGGTCAGTCTTGGGGAGCCAGCTTGCCAAGCGAAATCACACCTGAATTCGTACGTGAGGAAGTCGCTCGCGGCAGGGCCATCATTCCAGCCAATATCAATCACCAGGAACTGGAGCCCATGATCATCGGCCGCAATTTTCTGGTGAAAATCAACGCCAACATCGGCAACTCTGCAGTCACTTCCTCAATCGATGAAGAGGTCGAAAAAATGCGCTGGGCGATTCGTTGGGGAGCCGACACCGTCATGGACCTCTCGACAGGCAAGAACATTCACCAGACGCGAGAGTGGATCATCCGAAACAGCCCCGTACCCATCGGTACCGTACCGATCTATCAAGCGTTGGAAAAGGTAGGCGGGCGGCCGGAAGAGCTGACTTGGGAGATTTATCGCGACACGCTCATCGAGCAGTGCGAGCAAGGCGTCGACTATTTCACCATTCATGCCGGCGTATTGCTTCGCTTCATACCAACCACCGCTGAGCGCATGACCGGTATCGTTTCTCGTGGCGGATCGATTCTGGCCAAATGGTGCCTCTCCCATCACAAGGAAAACTTCCTCTACACCAATTGGGACGAGATCTGCGAAATCATGGCCGCCTACGATGTGTCGTTCTCCATCGGAGACGGCCTACGTCCGGGTTCCATCGCAGACGCCAACGACTATCCGCAATTCGCCGAACTCAAGGTTCAAGGAGAATTGACAGAACGAGCCTGGGAGCGCGGCTGTCAGGTAATGAACGAAGGACCAGGGCATGTACCCATGCACATGATACATGAAAACATGGAGAAGCAGATCGAATGGTGTCATGAAGCGCCCTTCTACACACTTGGTCCACTTACAACCGATATCGCCCCTGGCTACGACCACATCACTTCGGGAATCGGAGCGGCCATGATCGGCTGGTACGGCTGCGCTATGCTTTGCTATGTGACTCCTAAAGAACACCTCGGTCTGCCCAACAAAAAGGACGTCAAGGACGGGGTCATCGCTTACAAGATCGCGGCCCACGCTGCCGATTTAGCCAAAGGTCACCCAGCAGCTCAGTATCGCGACAATGCCATCAGCAAAGCTCGCTTCGAATTTCGCTGGGAAGACCAGTTCAACCTTTCCCTCGATCCGGAAACCGCTAAGGAATTCCACGACGAAACCCTGCCTCAGGAAGGGGCTAAAACCGCCCACTTCTGTTCCATGTGCGGTCCCAACTTCTGCTCCATGAAGATTACCGATGATGTTCGTCAATACGCCGAAAAACACGGCCTTACGGACGAAGAAGCCTTGGCGGAAGGCATGAAGGAGAAGTCCGACGAGTTTAAGGAAAAGGGCGGCGAAGTTTACGTGTAGCTTTCGACATCAGACTCGCTCGCCCGGCTGAAGGCGAAAGACTGATCAAAAGGTAGGGACGACTTGCTAAGTCGTCCACAATTGAAGGAGGATGACCAAGCCGGTCATCCCTACCCTTTTACTTCCATGAGATACCTTTTTTTAGCCCTAGTCTTTCCGGTTGCCATTATCCACGCGACTCCCACCACGGAACTCGCCGCGATCTTCAAGGATCCACCGGCTGAATACCGTCCGCTAATCATCGGGCATGCCAAACCACTTAAGCATCCGGAATACCTGGACGAAATCTTTCGCCGCAATGCAGGAGGGGTTGTATTGGACGTTTCATTACGACCGAAAGGCATGACCAATGGCGAAAAGTGGATCGAGCCAACCTATTGCGACGATCCAGAACTCTTTGAGGCCTTAAGACAGACCATTAGGAAAACCAAAGACCGCGGCCATGAAGTTTGGATTTACGACGAGATGGGATATCCTTCAGGTAGCGCTGCGGGTCGTGTGATTGCTTCCAATCCGGACTTCGAAAACTGGGCAGTCAGCTTTCGTAGTTTTGAAACGAATTCAGAGTCCATCTCCATCGATGTTATTCATCCATTCGTCGAAGCTTGCATCGCTCTTCCAATCAAAGGAGAGGCTCTTAATCCATCGAGCTCCGTCGATCTGACCAAACAAGCTCGGCAAGGCAGCTTCACTTGGGATCCACCAGATGGAAATTGGCGAGTTTGTCTCTTCGAACGCTTTCATCCCGATACTTGGAAGCGGCACAACATTCCGCGTCGTGGCGCGAACATCATGGATCGCAAGGCCATGGCTCGCTTCATCGAAATCACTCACGAACGCTATGCAAAAGAGCTCGGCGACCAGCTCGATGACGTGTATCTATTTTTCACTGACGAACCGCAATTCGGTTCTCATGAGCATTGGTCTTACCGAGGAAAGGAAAATGCCGACCCCATGGTCCAATGGTGCGACGAATTGCCAGGGGCATTTTGGAAGAAGAAAGGCTACCCGATTACCAATGCCCTACCCGCTCTTTTCAACGACGTTGGCCCTAAGACCGCAAAATATCGCTACGATTTCTACGATGTTCAAAGCGACCTGGTAGCTGAGAATTTCTATGGCCAGGTTCAGGACTGGTGTCACGCAAATGGCACCCTCTCCAGCGGACACCAGCTACTCGAAGAGTCACTACTTTTCCACGTCATGTTCAGCGGCAGCGCCATTAAAAATTGGATGCGCATGGATTTGCCAGGAGTGGATCTTTTGAGAGGCTTCGCCTACCACACCATGGGCCCTTGGAATCATACCGCTACCGACATGTATTGGTATGAAGCGCCCCTTGACGAGAATGGAGAAAAGATCGGCATGCCTGTTCCCGAAGACTACTCCTGCAAACTCGCTTCTTCTATCGCCCACTTAACAGGGAAACCGGGCGTGTTCACGGAAAGCTATGCTGTAATTCTTGAGCCGACTCTAGACCAGATCAAAGGCGTTGCGGCTTGGCAGTTCGTAGGTGGCGTTACACACATGAGTACCTACACAGTACAGAACAAAATATCCGAAGAAGATTACGCTACCTTCGCGGAATTCGCTGGCCGTCTTGCCGTATTGGCCAGACGAGGACAACCAATCGCCGACGTGGCTATTCTCGTTCCCGAAGCAGCCGTCTGGGCTGCCTATACGCCACCCGCTGGAGGACGTATCAAAAAATACATGGAAAGCAATCCCGACGCCATGCAGATCGATTACCGTTTCCGCCAAACCTGTTTCGCCCTAAACGAAACCCAACGCGACTACGAAATCTTCAGCGAGCACTTGCTGCAAGAGGCAACCATCAAAGACGGGAAGATCGAAAAGGCAGGCATGCAATTCCCCATTTTGATTCTTCCTGAAATGCGTATGATTTCTTCGGTTACGCTGGACAAAATCGAATCCTTTCTCAAATCAGGTGGATATGTGGCTTTCGTGGGTAGCCTCCCTTCACAATCTTCAAACGTAGGATCCGATTCCGAGGTCTTTAAGACAGCAAAGAGCCTTTTACAAAAGTACTCAAATAATGCATTTCGTATCAAAAGCGAAGTAGAACTCGACCAATTAATTGTCTGGATGGAGGAGAAGATCCCTTCATCCCTCGATTGGAGGGGAGCTTCGGGCATACGAATTATGCATCGTCGTGAGCCAAATCGAGATATCATAATGCTGGCCAATCCTAGTAGTGAAACCGCAAAAGGACAATTTGTATCCGAATTAAAAGGACAAATTTCTATATGGAATCCAGACAATGGAAAGGTTCGAGAGATTCGAACTGGCAACTCCTCGAAACACGTGAAGCTGAGCATCCCAGCCAGGAGCGCCAGGTTCCTAATAAGCCAATCAAGTCCGCTCTAGATAGAGTGTAGCCTAGTTCGCGCAATCGAGAAACTCGTGCTTGAGCACGTCAACATGAACACGCCCCTTCCTATCGTAAAAGGAAGTCGCTCGAATCATTCCCCGAGTATGGCCATCGGCGTAATGAAAGGTGAATTCGAACCAGAAATTATCTTCATCATATCCGACGCCTCCACCAACGCTCTTAATCCCATGCTTCTGTAGCAAGTTACGAATATGTATTTCGTAGTTGGAAAGCGGATTCTCGACTTTCGCTATTTTGCCGATGGTGATGAAATGAAAGTCTTCCCTCGAATACTGAATTCCGCCCGATCTACCAGCCGAATCCATATAGTAGAGATTGCCATTCTTTGATGATATTGAGGTGAAGTACTTCTCTGGGTCATTCTCCTTGGAGAATGTCGTCTTGTGGGCGAACTCCTCTCGAACCCTATGGTTGTCGGCGAGGATCGCTTCGGATGTTAATAGCAATATAAACGAGACTAAAAGTTTCATTAACGCTCCTCCTTGATTGTCGCCAATTGAAACCCGTAATCGTATCGCACGCCAACCCCTTTTTATTGAAAGTAGTGGCATGGAGCGAAGACTCGCCCACTATCTGAGGATGGTTTACCTTTAAGTCGACTCTACCAAATCATGCGGCCTTGCTCCACGAACGGCAAGGCGAGCCGAGTAGAGTGAAGTGTCGCCAGCGATGTAGAGCGTCATGAAGTCCTCGTCACCAAAAACGCAGTTGGCGCATCGATTTTCGGGGATGAGAATCTTGCCTATGAGTTCAGCATCTGGCGTTAAACATTGGATACCGTCAGCCGCGCTGGTCCAAATATTACCTTTGACATCACAACGGAACCCGTCCGTAGCTCCTGGGCTGATTTGGCTGAAGAGTCGTTTGTTGGAAAGCGATCGACCGTCGTTACCGACATCGAACGCTTGCACGTCTTTGTCGCCACCCGTGTCGGCCACGTAGAGGATTTTTTCGTCGGGAGAAAAAGCGATGCCATTGGGTCGGTTCATATCATCGACAACAATGGCGAGTTCCTTCGTTTCGGGATCGAAGCGATAGACGTAGTTAGCCCCAATATCTGAATCACGCTGCTCGCCTTCGCGATTGGATAGGATCCCGTAAGGAGGATCGGTAAACCAAATCGTTCCATCCGATTTCACCACCAGGTCATTCGGGGAGTTGAAGCGTTTACCATCTATGTTGTCGACGAGCGTGGTGACTGTTCCATCATGCTCTGTTCGAGCGATTCGATGAGCCAAGTGCTGGGCGCTCACGAGGCGGTCTTCGAGATCGATGTAGTTGCCGTTAGTGAAATAGGAAGGCTCACGGAAGACGGTGGTTTCACCTGACTTCGGATCATATTGTAGCATGCGATTGTTCGGGATATCCGACCAAACCACAACGTCTTGCCTTGGAAGATACGCGGCGCCCTCCGACCATTCGGCTCCTCGCCAGAGACGTTTTACATCTGGATTCTCCGGAATCAGTTCATCGAAGCGAGGATCCAAAGACTCGACGCCGATGCGGCCTAATATGTCTTCTGGGACAGGTTGATGAGTGGGAAAGATTTTAGGTTCAGCTAGCATGTCTTCAGAAAAATTGTAAGGATAAATTCATTACGATTTTAGGAGGATAAGCGTTATCAGACTGACGAAATTGTCGGTTATTGGGCAATGAGAAAATTCCTAACGATTTCAGAAAATCGCGTTGGGTCCTCGTAGAAGATCATGTGCCCACAATCCTGAAGGACTTCGAATTGAGCATTTGATGGGATTTGAGAGACGAACTGCTTTACGTTCTCCGGCGATGCGTAGCGATCTTCCGTTCCAGTAATAGCCAGGCAGGGAACGGTTATTTTCGCCACAACATCCACTGCTGAGGCTGCGATCAATTCCTTAACGTTCTGAATGTAAGTAGCCTCATCGTTATTCTCTAGCATTTTCTTATACCATGAAACGATTTCCTCACTGCACGCTCGCGTTTTGTCGGAAAAAATCGCCGTCATCACGGATTCGCTGGCAGAAGAAATGCCTCTCGTCCCGATTATTTCGATACGATTGGCTAAGATCTCCTTGATTTCATCGACTGGCTCTGGAAGCCCTCCAAGAAATATCATAGAAGCAATGGCTTTAGGACGCCGCGCATAAGCTTTCAGAGCCACAATCGTTCCCATCGAATGGCCAAGCAGAGAAACGGGTTCGTTGAATTCACGATCTAGTAGCTCAAGCAGAAAATCCACGCACTGGTCGATTGAAAAGCTCTCAACAGCAGTCTGATTTCGCCCGAGGCCAGGCATGTCGAAGGAGACGACGCGAAAGTCGCCTTTCAAGTCATCGCTAAGCTGAGAAAAGAAATAGCCACCTCCACCAAGACCATGAAGGCAGATGATGGCTCTACCTGAACCAGAATCTTCGATTGAGATCGTCGATGCATTTAAAGATCGTTCCATTTTCTGAATATCCAGAATTATCCATTAGACGACGAAACACTCGAAAATCACGAAAAGTCTAAACTACCAAAGTTTTCGCGTGTTCAGTGTCTTTCGTTGTTCCAATAAAAATATGGAATCTTCTTCACAGATTCTCGAAAATCAATCGATAAAACTGCGGATGCGACTGCCAGGTTTGGCCGCAAATAATCTTTTCGTGAATACAAGCCTCTTCGGCAATCCAAGTAGCTCCACACTGTTCGACTTCCGATTTGACATGCTCATAGCACGTTACCGGCTTATTATCAACAAGCCCGGCCGTCACCAGTATTTGGATGCCATGGCAGATGCTATAAATCCATTTTCCCTTGGCATGAAATTCCTGAACAATCCCAATTAGTTTTTGGTTGTTCCTCAAATACTCTGGAGCCCGTCCGCCAATCAGCAGAATAGCGTCATAATCGTCGACAGCCACTTCATCGAAATCGAGCGAAGCCTCAGCTCCATAGCCCTGACGCTCGATGTAGGTGTCCCAACCTGGCTCGAAATCGTGAGCTACCAAATGCAGATTCCGCTTGCTCGGGGCGGCAATTTCCGGCCTATGCCCTGATTCCTCAAAGCGATGCAACGCATAGAGCGTCTCGTAGCTCTCCCCTCCATCTCCCGTTATAATTAGAATTCGTTTGCTCACGTAATAAGTCCTTTCGAGGTTAAGAGAACTTAAATCTACTGAAAGGTCAAAATTATTAGGTCAAGAGACCCTGGCAGGAGATTAGCATTCAGTTCAATCGTGGCGCAGCGCCTCCATCGGTTGAATACGCGTTGCCGAGCGAGTTGGTATTGCAATTGCAATCACTGATACCAATAAGAAAAGGAGTATACCGTAAAACGATTGTTTTAGAAAATTCAGGGAGGCAATAGAAGATCCATAAGCCATAGCAGACAATGGAATTCTGATGGCAAAACCCAGAAGAAAGCCAAAGAGCAGGCCAATCGAAACCACCTTCATTCCCTGCTTCAAAATGGACCAGGAAACGAGACGTCGACTTGCGCCGACGGCCAAGCGAATGCCGAATTCCTTAGTTCTTTGCTTCACCGAAAAGCGCATCATCCCAAAGAGGCCAAGAGCTGCTAGAAAAATCGAAATGGCAAGCAAAGTGGAGATCGTTCCTAGCACTCCTTTCAGTGCAGTTACAGAAACGATCAAGTGATGCAAGGCATCCACTATGCGAACAACCGGTTGCTCAGGATTCACGTTCTTGAATACCTCTCGTATCTGACGTTCAGCAGCGTATCGGTTTCCCTCATACTTGATCGAAAGAAAACCTCTTTGCAGGATCATCTGGTCAGCTGCCACGTATATGCCTGAAGCTCTCTGCCGATTCGTAAACATCCCGCCCATTTTCATGTCCGGAGCGATGCCTACTATTCTCAACCCTTCCCTCTCTTTTTCTCCTTTGTATCGGAAAAACAGTTTACCAATGGGATCCGCATTCGGAAAAAAATGGTTCACGAAATTCCGATTGACTATCGCAACCCGTTCCGCGGTAGCGCTATCGCCTATGTTGAATGACCGCCCTTGAACAACTTCTCGATCAAAGGTTCTGAAATAATCAGGACCGATCACCATTTGGACAGCTCTCTGCCTCATACGCGGATCCGTCTGGAAGTTCACATCTGTATCAACAGAAACCCGTTTGGGTCTCATTAACTGCCTATCAGAAAGGGCAACGACGGCAATGCTTGTCTGGCTCTCCAGCTCTTGCTTTACTTGTCGCGCGTATTCATTGTACGGAACTCCTTTTTTAGGCTCCAGTTTGATGCAAAGGGCATCTTCGAGCTCGTTGTCGATATTTATATCGAAAATGCTTGGCAGCTCAAAATAGATTATGGTCAGGCCGATAAGGAGTCCCGAACTTATAGCGATCTGAGCGCACGCCATTAAGCGAGTGGAGTATCCAAGTTTATGGTTCGAACCGTATGAATCGCCATGTAGAATATTTGAAGCTTCTACTTTTGCCGCTCTGCGAGCGGGAACCCAGCCGCACAGAAACGTAACTGCCGCCGTAACTCCAAGAAACAAGAAGTAGTAGGTCCAATCGAATACACGACCATCCGAGATAGGTACACCTACTTTATTTTCGATAAAGGATATGACATAATCTGAGAACCAGAGTGATATTAGCGTTCCCAACAAAAGACCGCACAACGTCAAAGAAAGACTTTCGATCATTGCCTGCACCATAATTCTCTTTCCTGAAGCGCCAAGGGAACTGCGAATAGCCAATTCCTGCTCTCGCTGAGCCGCTCGTGATAGGATAATTATGGATACATTAGCGCAGGTCAGGCAAAGAAAGAGCCCCAAAGAGATATAGACTAGCATGATCATCCACTTTACTTCTTGCTGCAAAAAGACATCCTCAAAGGGACGGAGACCCAAGTAAGAGCCCTCGCTCTTCTCGCCAGGATAATCTGCCATTATCGACTCGCCAAGCGCTACACATTCACTCGATGCCTTCGCGTGATCTGAACGAGCCTTCAACTCAACAACGGTCATTGCTTTGAAATCTTCCTGCAAGGCGATCTCTCCTTCTTTAATAGGCGCCCAAAAATCGGTGTAATTAGGAAAAGCATACCCTTTAGGCATAACACCCACGACAGTATGTGATTCTCCATCAATCCACAGATTCATGCCGATGGAATCCTTCGCATCGCCAAACATTTCCTCAGCCAGGAAATGGTTCATAAAGACTACAGGAGGAGCATCCCATTCATAGTCCCTCTCAAGAAAGCCACGCCCAAATTTTGGATACAACCCTACTTGATCTGGATAGTCGCGAGTGTGGTAGAGCAAGCTTCCCCATCGGGCGAAACTGGTATCGGTTCGAACCGTAGCTGTCTTTGCGTAAGAATGAGAAAGCGAAACAAACGTTTCCGACAAAGAATTTAAATATGGGAATTCAAACTTTTTAGGCGAAGCATGGCCTCCGTTCGGAAAATTCCACCTTAGGTCAAACAATCGGTCCGCTTTTTCCACGGGCATCACGCGTCCAAAGCCAACGTCCATCAAATTGAAAAAGGCGATGAAGGCTCCCATACCGATGCTAAGGGTAATGATGCTTACGGCAGAAGAGAGCTTGTGTTTGAAGATCATCCGAAAGGCGAATTTCAGGTCCTTCAGATAGCCATCAATACGCCCTATTCCCCAGCTTTCGCGGCAATCTTCCTTCAGCTGATCGACTCCCCCGAACTCTACCAGCGCCTTGCGTCGAGCTTCTTTGCTAGGAAGACCTTGCGCCTCCAATTCCTCGATACGCAGTTCGACATGCTCCTCCATCTCGAGCTGCATCTCCCTTTCCTTCGCTCGTCGATTGAATAGCGAGCGAAGAAAGAAAACCAGCCTCTCCTTCAACGTTTTTCCCATGCGCTCCTCCCCCCTCGCGACCTCAGGCTTCCTTCACCACACTGTTCGTCGCACTGGTGAACGCGATCCATTGCTGCAGCACTGTTTCTCTCGATCATCGAATGAGTTCTGAAGGGAATTCAATCGTGACGCAGCGCCTCCATCGGTTGAATACGTAAAGCGGACTTTGCAGGTATGGCGATCGCTACTGAGGATATTAAAGCGAAAAGAGCTAGGCCCGTAAGGGTCTGGATAATCGTTTCAGAGCGAGTCGCTGAAAAATCGCTATGGGCCAAGCTTAAAACGATCTTCGCCGCCATCCCGATGATGACACCGAAAAACAGCCCTACCGCGATCTGTTTTATCCCTTGAAGCAGGATCGATCTCGAAAGTTGTCCGCGACTAGCGCCAATCGCCAAACGAACGCCAAATTCCTTAGTTCTCTGCCTAACGGAAAAGCGCATCATACCAAAGATTCCGATAGAAGCGAGAAACATGGCTATACACAAAAGAGAAAATACGATTCCAGTGATACCTCTCATTATCGAAAAATCTAGATCGATGTGATACATAGCTCCAACGATTCGATCAAGTGGCTGATTGGGATTGAGCCTTGCCAGGATTTCGCGAATCGCTTTCACAGCCGCGGCTCTGTCTTTACTAGGCTTTACTGAAAGATAGCCACCTCGGACGGATCGTTGAGCTGCAGCCGCATAGAAACCGGGTAAAACGCTCTGGGTTCCCATGTGACCAGCCATCTGCATTTCAGGGGCAATCCCAACAATCTTCATCCAGATTTTTTCGCCCTCCCCTTTGTATTGAAAAAATTGTTTTCCGATAGGATCTTCTCCTGGGAAATACTTTTCCGCGAAATGCCTATTCACAATGGCAACGGGTTCCGAATTGACCATGTCACGCTCATCAAACTCTCGACCTCCCGCCAATTCCAAATCGAAGACTCTGAAGTAATCGAGACCTACAATCATTCGAGCGACTTTCTGGCCTGCGCCTGCCTCCAGATCCCGATCAGGTATTCGATCTATCCTTACTTTTTTAGACCTCATGAGTTGACCATCTGAATACGAAACAGTATCAATGGCCGGACTAGACTCCAGTTCTGCTTTTACCTGCTTGAGATATTCGCGGTGGTTGCTTCCGCTCACCGGCTCCATTCCAACAGAAAGGACATTTTTTGCATCGAATTCTAATTGAGCATCCAAGAGAGCAGGAAGCGCGAGGAAATAGATTTGACTTAAGCCAATTAGCAGTCCGCAGCCAATCGCAATCTGGGCGCTTGACAGCAGGCGGCTCATTCGTCCCAGCTTCTTGTTTGAACCACGCGAATCGCCGTGCAAAACATTCGTCGCCTCAACACTGGCAGCTCGTCGCGCGGGAGCCCAACCGCACAGGGTTGTTACGAAAGCCACCACTCCCAAAAACAAGGCGTAGTAGCTCCAGTCATACGACCTACTAATCGAAATAGGTATGCCGACTTTCGTTTCGACAAAACTGATCACCAATTCGGAAAACCACAGAGAGAGTAACGTCCCAAGAAGTAGTCCGCTTAGCGTCAGGGCTAAGCTTTCAATCATAGATTGAGCGATTATGCGCGTTCCCGACGCTCCCAGAGCGCTGCGAATCGCCAATTCGTGTTCTCGCTGAGCAGCGCGCGACAACATTAAAGTGGATACATTCGCGCAAGTCAGACACAAGAACAACCCTAAGCCAACATAGACTAGTCGTATCATGTTCACCGCTACCTTTGGCAAGAAGACATCCTGGAGCGGACGTAAGCCTAATACTGACCCATCCAGTATTTCAGTGGGGAAATCAGCCATAAGACGCTCTCCAAGAGCCCTGCATTCAAGCTTCGCTCGCTTACTATTCACCCCTAATCCAAGTTTCAGGATTATTGCAGCGTCGTACGAATCGGAAAATTCCATTTCTCCACCTCTAATAGGTAACCATAAGCTAGTGTACCCGGGAAATGAAAAGCCTTCAGGCATAATGCCGACTACATTGTAGCTTCTCGAATCGACCCATAAATTATTCCCCAACGCTTTGCTTGCATCCCCATAGAGTTCAGTTGCCATACGATGGCTCATAATTGCCACAGGTACCCCATCTGGTTCGAAATCATGATCTAAGAATTTACGTCCAACATTTGGATACACGCCTACGTGGTCGGCATATTCACTAGATTGGAACAGGACAGGACTTTTACGAGCATGTGTCGAATCAGACCGTATCGATGCTTCAAAGGAAAAGGTATGTGAACGACTTTCGAAGCTACTCGAGAGAGAATCCAGATACGGGATTTCGTTTTTCGTCAAAGTGCGATCATTGTCGTTTCCCGGCACATTCCATTCCAATAGATATAGCCTATCTGGCTCTTTGATCGGCAGTACGTTTCCATACCCCAGGTCGATCAAAGTGAAATAGGAAATGAAAGCGCCCATCCCTATACTTAAAGTAAGAATACTTACAACAGAGAACAGCTTGTGCTTGAAGATCATCCGAAAGGCGAATTTCAGATCCTTCAGATAGCCATCGATTATCATGATGCCCCAGCTTTCGCGACAATCTTCCTTCAGTTGATCGACTCCTCCGAACTCTACCAGCGCCTTGCGTCGAGCTTCTTTGCTAGGAAGACCTTGCACCTCCAATTCCTCGATACGCAGTTCGACATGCTCCTCCATCTCGAGCTGCATCTCCCTTTCCTTCGCTCGTCGGTTGAACAGTGAACGAAGAAAGAAAACCAGCCTCTCCCTCAGCGTTTTTCCCATATGGCACCCTGCTAGAATCTTCAAGCTTCCCTGATCACGCTATTCACAGCTGAGGTGAAGGCGTTCCATTGCTCGAGTTCAGCTTCCAATTGGCTCTTTCCCGCCTGAGTCAGTGAATACACTTTCGAAGCCCGCTTTTCGTCGCGCAACACCCACTCGGCCTTTATCAGAGCTCTACCCTCCAAGCGATGGAGGGCAGGATAGAGCGAACCTTTTTGAATGCTAAGCGCTTCATCGCTGATTTGCTCGATTCGCTTGGCAATGCCGTAGCCATGAAGGGAACCCGCTGAGAGCACTCGAAGCACCAGCAGCTCAAGGGTTCCCTGGAGGAGATCTTTCTTTTTCCGTCCAGTCATTGGTAAGATTATCTACCCATTAAGATATTCTATCCAATTTTGTGTCAAACCGATTTTCCGAAATCCAATTCTTCACGCGCCCTAGACTGAAACAGCCATTTGCGACCGTCCCTTTCATCTAATCGACACAGCGGAAAAACCCTCCTGATTTTCAAGTTCGACAGTCTACTACTCAAATGGGCGTTTCAGAGTCCAGAATGGCTACTCCATGACGATAGCTTCTCAAAACGAACCTTCGCTAATCTAACAGACCACTTTCCCAACCGTGAAAAGCGCTAAGATAATTCTCATCAGACACCTGTCCCTTTGCATGATTGCTCAGTTGGCGGCTATGCTCTTTCTGACGACGCCTTACCTAGAAGGTAGCAGAGCGTTTATCGCAACTTCCCTAGGACTCGACGCAAGCGGGATTTGGATTCCCGTTTCCCTAATCCTGCTGATTATGACCTGCACAGTCCTTGTCAGGCTTATTTGGCTACTAGCGAACCCGATTAGCGAACTCGCCAAACGATCGGAGCGAGGCCAAATCGGAGGCTACGCCTTCAAGAAGAAAAGCAAGTCAAGGGAAGAGGATGCCCTGAAGCACTTTATCGACAGTCAGTCGCTCAAGGCCAACGAGATGGAGCAGCAGGTCGAGGAGCTTGAGGAGGAGATCAATCGCTTGAATGAGGAATTCGACGCCTTCTCCGGCAAAGACGAGGAGCAGGAACAGACCATCATGGAGCTAAGGAAACAGCTAAGATCCGCCAACAACGAGCTGGAAACTCTTAAGGAGGACAACACCTCACTAGAGAGTGCTCTCGCCATGGAACGCAATTCGAAGGTCGGCATGGAGGTTGAAAAGCGGACAGGGGAAATCTACGCTCAAATGGAAAAGGCCATGAACCAGAGAGCTTCGAACACCTCTTGGATGCCGAGCGTTCTACAGGAACTGAAAACGCCGATCACCATCATTAAAAAGACTTCTAAGCGTCTCCTCGATTCCTGGGGCGAAGTTTCATTCTCTCGTCTTAAAGATGATATCCAGGAAATCGATACGCAAAGCGATCTTCAGATTTCGATTTTAGAAAGCGAGTCGTCAGCGAGTGGCCCTGAAAACGGAGAAACAACGCATCTGCTGCCTGAACACAAACCCGAGGAAGATTCGGACGACACTTTGGAAGAAGCGATTAGCGAGCGGGCGGAAACGCCACTAGAACTCGACGTCGTTGAAGAAGAGGAGGAAGAAATCTCAGACGACCCGATCCATACCGAGAAATTGGGAATTGGATACAGGAGCGAAACCATTTTGGTCGAGGCAGAAGAAGAGGAAGAAAGCGATGCAAGCGGATCACGTCTTTCAACGAGCAATGCGCCTACGGAAATCATTATTCCTTCCGACAATCCCGACTGTCAAAATTGCCGCGATTTGATCGAAGGCCGGAACTAGAATTCCGACCTTCTTGATTTCGGATTCATTCAGGAGGAGCCAAGACTCCTCCAATCTCGTCAACCCGCTGCCGTTTGATGCTCTGCAACCACGCGGTGCTCCATTTCCGGAGGCAAATACTCGTAGTGGGAAAATTCTTCCTGATGCAAACCTACCCCACCGGTTAGCGATCGAAGCGTGGTGGCGTAGCGATAGAGCTCCATTTGAGGAACAATCGCCTTAATGACGCGATATTTTCCAGACATATCCACACCTTGGATACTACCACGACGACTTGAAATGTCACTCATGACATCGCCTAGAAAAGCCTCGGGAACCTTCACTTCAAGTGAAACGATGGGCTCCAGCAAGCAAGGCTTGGCCTCTTTGAAAGCCTGACGAAAGGCCTCTTTGCCAGCAATCTGGAAAGCCACATCCTTCGAATCGACGGGATGCATCTTTCCGTCGTAGAAATCGATCGCGACGTCCGTAACATGGTAGCCAGCCAAGATCCCCTCCTCGCAGGCTTTATCGACGCCCTTCTCTACTGAAGGAACGAAGACGCGATCTACATTCTGCCCGACAAGCGATTGCTGAAAATCGATTCCGCTATTTCGCTCGCCCGGCTTGATGCGCATCCAAACTTCAGCGAATTGTCCAGCTCCGCCAGACTGCTTTTTATGACGGTATTTGGACTCGGCTGGCTTCCTAATCGTTTCACGAAAGGCGACGCGAGGCTGAGTGAATTCCACGCCTACATTAAAGCGACGCATGAGACGGGATTTAATGACTTCAAGATGCAGGTCTCCCTGGCAGCTCACCACGAGTTCTCTCGTCTCATGATTGTTATGGAAAAGAAAAGTGGGGTCCTCCTCGTGCAGAGTAGCTAGGCCTTCCGCTAGCTTGTCTTCATCTCCGTCATGAGAAGTCTGCAAAGCGCCATGAATGTTCGGCTTGGGATATTCGACCGCCGACAAGCGCACGCGGCGATCCGGACTGGTAAGCGTGTTTCCAGTATGGGTATCGCGCAGTTTTGCCATCACTCCAATATCGCCGGGTCCTAGAGACTGGATCATTTCGCGTTCATGACCTTGTAACGTGAAAATCTGTCCAATCTTCTCCGTCATGTCGCGCGAGGGATTATACAGTTCGATGCCAGGTCGAATCTCGCCGGAATACATGCGACAAAAAGAAAGCTCGCCTACGTGAGGTTCGCTAATCGTTTTCCAAATGTAGCAGGCCGGATCCTTATCCTGAAGAGCAATGCTGCCTTCAACACCAGATTCGTCTATCACCGGAACCTCTCTCCGATCGATAGGAGAGCTTCCATACTTGGCGATCATATCCATCAGCCTAGCCACTCCTACATTCTTGGTCGCCGAAGTAGCGAAAACCGGTATGAAGGTGCCCGCCTGAATCGCGGCATGGACCCCACCCCTCAATTGCTCCTCGGTCAGACTGCCCTGATCAAAGAAAGTCTCGAGCAAGCTGTCATCGGCTTCAGCCACCAATTCGATGAGCTCTTCGTGCAATTTCTTAACACGGTCCTGCCACTCGCCTTCCAATGGAAACTCCTCGTAGGTTCCCGAATTGTTGGGAGCGTAGGCCACCTCTTCCGATCGCATCACGTCCAACAATCGCGAAAAATTCGGTCCCGGATTTATGGGAACGGTCATTGGAAATACATTACGCCCAAAATGGTCCCTGAGAGCTTCCAGAGTCTCATCGAAATCCGTATTCATTTTGTCGACACCATTCACTACGATCATTTTAGGAATCTCGTAGCTGTCCGCATACTCCCACACCTGATCGGTACCAATCTCAGGCCCGTTAGCCGCATTGACCACCACTAGGGCGAAATCGCCTACTCTCAACGCGCCCAATCCCTCGCTAATGAAATCCAGGTAGCCTGGAGTGTCTATGATATTGAACTTCTTTTCTCCCCAACTGCAGTGAAGGAGCGAAGCGTGCACTGAAATCCTTCGCTCTTTCTCTGTAGCATGATAATCGCTCGCTGTACTCCCCGCTTCGATGGATCCCATTCGGGTGATCACTCCGGAGCAAGCGAGCATGGCCTCAGAGAGCAGCGTTTTCCCCGAGCCTTGGTGACCAACCAAGGCGAAATTGCGGATGGTTTCAGGCGATAGTTTCATAATGACTTTCTGTTTTGGGAGCGAAGCCTGCCTCCAGGATATCGCCCAATTATCGTTGCGCGGGTTTACATGCGTCCCAAGTGCGACGCGGACCTAGAATCTATACATATTCCGATAACAAAAGCGAACCATAAAACAGCGGGTATGAACCTTCTTATCGCAGTTTTCTAGGAGCGACAAATCGATTAACCTATCCAATAAACGAAACGGATAAATATGAGCCTAAGGATAACCCATTTCGACCTCCATCTCCTTCTTCACTCTACCCCTCGATTTCTCGATGATTAAAGAAGCCGAAGAAAATGAATTCAGATTTAGCCGCGTGTTTTAAAACATGCCGAAAATCAACTCGCCTCAGCGATATCCAGATAGATTTCACTAAAGGGCAGCCAAGTATCGTTTTTAAGCTCGGGATCGTTGGAGCGGACCACATTCAAGGTAATCTGCAATTGCTTTAAAGCCGTGTCGAAGCGGCTCTTGGAGCATCCGTAAAGATCCATCGCTTCTCGACGCAAGGCTCCCGTTGTATCAGGATTCAGGCGTACGATATCGTAAACCTGCCGAGCCAATTCACCGCATTCTTCAATAGGTTTATGATGGGCCGGATAGTGGACCTCTCGCAAATAATCCATGGCCATGAGAACGGCATGTCCGCCAGGTATTTTTCCATAGAAAATATCATCGGGATACGTTTCAGGCAGTTCGTTTTTCCACCTCCAAATCGCTTCTACCCTTGCCCCCCACTTCGTATTGCCTCCTGCGCGATCCGGTAGATCGACCGCGTCCCAAAGAGAGGGAACTCCCTTCGCCTTTCCGCTGAAAATCGTACAGATATTTACCGACTGCACGAATTCATAGGCCTCCTCCAAGGTTTTAACATTTCCCATAAGCCTTGGCTAGCGATCGAGAACTGAAATTGCCAACGAATATTCCAGATAAAGCGATCATCAACACGCTTGCCTGTTGGCAGACTTCCCTTTCACATAATCGCTATGCGTACAACCCCAATAGAAAAAAGCGATCTTCAACGTTCTGTAATCGCGGTTCCCCCTCTAGCGCGCCATTCAGACTTCAGCCTGAACCAGGAAGCCAATGAACGGCAAATGCGTCACATCGAAGCTGGCGGTGTATTCACTTTACTGTACGGCGGAAACGCGAACTTCTATCACCTTTTTCCTTCCGAATACGAAGGACTGCTTGAGATGCTTGAAACGCTTGCAGGCGAAGCAACTTGGATCATTCCCTCAGCCGGACCAACCTTTGGGCTTAGTATCGAGCAGGCGAAGATTTTAAACCAAACCCGCTTTCCAACCGCCATGCTCCTGCCAATGCAGGGAGTCACCAGTGACGAAGGCGTCGAAGCGGGTTTCCGTAAATTCGTGGAGACCATGGGACGCAAGGCTGTCTTGTACATAAAGGCCGACGGATACATTTCAGTCGAAGCCGCTGCCAGACTAGCGAGGGATGGCTGCATCTCGTTCATCAAATATGCTGTGGTTCGTGAGGACCCTTCTACTGACCCCTATCTCGAACGCTTGGTTGATCAGGTCGATCCCGCTATCATCGTCAGTGGCATCGGCGAACAGCCGGCCCTAACTCACATGACTCAGTTTGGCCTGGCTGGCTTCACAGCTGGCTGCGTGTGCCTTTCTCCAGAAAAATCGCAAGCAATGCTTGAAGCTGTTTTGCAGGGAGATCTGGATACCGTTCGCTCTATCCAGAAAGAGTTTCAAGAACTGGAGGATTTGCGAAACAGAATCAACCCAATCCGTGTTTTGCACGAGGCGGTAACGTTGGCAGGCATTGCAGACATGGGTCCTGCCATGCCTCTTCTCAGCGATCTAAGCCCCTCGGAGAAAGCCGAAGTCAAAGCAGCCGTAGAGAAGCTTGTTACCACCAAGTCTCTCGCCTCTTGAAAAGGGGAATTGGGTTTGGGAGCAGGTCCCGCCGAACCCTTCAAACGTGTCGAATCCAAGAATCGACAACCTACCACCAAATCGCTGCACCCATCCGCTCTCGAAGCTTGACCTCCGGTCCCGAGCTTCCTAGAAAAGCGTAGCGTCGCTCATGGCGCTGTCGTCGCAAGGCGAGTAAATCCATAACCACACCAAATAAAGACACGCAACATGATATATAAGATCGAGTTAAAGGAGGAAGTGACTGGAGAGTTAGGAGAGGCAATTCAGCATGAAGATCACGGCTATGAATCGGAGTGTTACCACTTTGATCAAGGTTCCGTGCTGGAAGTTGCCTCGTACGATACCAAAGAAGACTCTAACTGGCACATCTTTACTGATCTCGATTCTGGTCATCGTTTTAAGGTTCTCCCGGAACATTACGTAACGGTTTCCTAACTACGAAGACCCACCCTTAAAGTCCTGGCAAGCGAAGGCAGCCAGGTAATGTAAATACTGCAAGCTTCTCGATTGCAGCACGTTGTTGTCTCTCCCCAAAAGCCAGACTCTAGCTTAGCTTGCCGAGAAAACGCTGATAGACCTCTTCGCATATTCTTACATCCGCCTGACTGTCCTGGCCGGAAGCAAGGAAAGGCTCTCCCGTTCTTAGACCGCGTAGAAACGCTTTAGCCTCGTCTCGATACGACCAGCTCGCCTCAGCATACTCAACAGTCAAGGAAGGATTCATCTCGGGATTGGCATTGCGATAGATTTCCAACTGAGCCGGTTGCTCCTTGCCCATCAGAGTTGGTGAAGCCACCTTAATCCACCCCTTCTCGAAATAGAGCTGAGTATGTTCTTCCCAGGAGTGGTAATTCGTTTTCGCGCTTTCGACAACAGAACGAACTCCACCGATATCCAAAACCAGGATGCCCGTCGCCCCGTCTGAGTCAAAGTGGACGTCCTTCACCTTGGCCGACCGGCTATCGTCTCCAATAAGATATCTAAGCAGGTTGATGTTGTGCGTCCACTGCTGAAGGTACCGCAAATAATTTTCCCTCCACTCTCCGGGAAGCCAGTCTGGAAAAGCCGACTCGAAAGAGGGAGGCGTTTCGTCTGATTTCCAAAGTGGGATATTCGGGTCACTTGCGTGTAGCCAATTTCCCAAAAACCCATGAGCCCGAGCGTAGAGCAGATTTCCCATCTCGCCGCTCTCAAGCCACTGTGATACGATTTCCTTAGCTCGAATATTGCCCGAATCGTAGCGTTTCATGTATCCAATAAGTAAACGCGCCCCAGAATCTTCGGCAGCTTTAATCAGGCGGTCGGCTTGTTGAATCGAAATAGCCATAGGCTTTTCCAAAAGCACATGTTTTCCCGCTTTGAGCAGGTCTTCTGCAATGTCGCTTTGCAGTGAATACGGACCCGATACACCCACTGCCTCGATCTCCGGGTCTTTGGCCAAATCTGAATGATGAGAGTAGGCCTTGGCTATTCCGTAATGCTTTGCTACTGACAGACGAATATCGTCTCGAGCTTCGGCGATCGCTCGAAAATCACACTCTTCTAAAGCAGTGAAATTGGGGATATGAACACGCTGGGCGAGATTGCCACAACCAACATAGGCGAACTTAACGGGCTTCATAGGCGTTGATCGCCAAATCTCAAGACCCGCATGTCCAAGTCAAGCGATTGATTCCCATCCCTAAAACCAAACTTCCCGAACAATACTGCGTTAAATAAGAAATTTTAAAACAGTATATTTATGCTTTATTCTTATTTAATAAGTTTTAAATAGCTTAAATTAATAACAACTAAGTTTTCAAAGGGCACTGTCTTATCTTCCTGCATATGCTTATGACAGGAAGTTTTTAGGAAAATAGGAGATTTTCAGGCTAGCCTCTCCTTCGGTATCTCAATCTCTTTTCCTATAAATCTTGTTTCTTCGGAATCTGGCAAATTGGCTGCAACAATTCACTCCCAACCTTGGTATTCAACTGAAGACCGACTACCACCCCACCCGATCCCATCCATCACAAAGGCATAGAAATGAATCTTCTTAGAGACGCGAAATTTGGCCTTAAATTGTTATTGAAAGATAAATACGTAAGCCTGGCCGGTCTCGTCACCCTGGCCTTTTGCATTGGAGGCAATGCAACCATTTTCACAATACTGAATACCCTGATTATGCGGCCTCTGCCGTTCGAGAATCCAGACCGTATTGTAGAAATCTACAACACCTACCCCAAACTCGAAGGAGGCAATAAAAGCTCGAGTAATGTGCCCATTTTTCTAGATTTCAGCTCAAACACAGACGCTTTCACCGATCTAGCTCTGGTAGGCGGATTCGCAGCGAATTTCGGGCAAGAAGGCTCCCCAGAACGAATCAGAGGCCAACGAGTTACAACGAGGTTCTTCAATGTCATCGGCGTCAATCCTGTAGTGGGGTCATTCTTCAACGACGAGCACATGATCCAGGGGCAGCATAGAGCTGTGGTCCTAGCTTACAGCTTCTGGAATAACAAATACAGAGCGGACCCGGACATTTCTAACCAGACCATGCTGTTGAACGGTCAGCCATATGAAATTCGTGGCGTGGCTCCTCGCTCATTGGAAGTTTTGTATCCAAACGCCCAGGTCTTTGCCGCCTATGCCTGGAATCCGGACCAAGTAGACAACATGTCTCGACACGGCAACAACTCGCGCCTTTTGGCCCGCCTGAAGCCCAATGCGTCTGTTGCTCTAGCCAAAGCGCAAATAGACCAAGTAGATCGAGTCTTCTATGAATCCAATCCCTCCTACCAGGACTATCTCGACCGAGTAGGTCACGAAACCCAGGTGAACAGCCTTCAAGAGGAGCGTGTTAGAAACGTTGCCTCTAAAATTTACATGCTTCAAGTCGGCGCTCTCCTGGTTTTGGCCATAGGATGCGTAAACATCGCGAACCTGCTTCTCATTCGATCAAACAATCGCCAATCGGAGTTCGCCATTCGTTGCGCTATCGGGGCCAAGCCATTAAGCATTGGTAGACAGCTACTAGTCGAAAGCGTGATGCTGTCGATTGGAGGCTCCTTATTGGGGGCTTTGTTGGCCTGGCTAGGTATCGAGCTCATCAATACATACGCAATGGACATGCTGCCACCCATGCAGCCGCTAGCGCTTGACCTTCAGACCATTCTTTTCGCTCTGGGGTTGGCTATCGCCACCGGCTTGATTGTAGGACTTTTCCCACTCGCCCGCGTTTTCACTTTAAACATAATTCCGGCGCTGAATCACACCAGTCGTGGCTCTTCGGCTAGCCGAGCATCCCAGTTAACGACTTCGACACTTGTTTGCGGCCAGATTTCTCTCGCTCTAGTGCTGCTAGCGGGAGCGGGACTGTTGATTCACAGCTTCTCTAAGATTCTTGCCCGCGATTTGGGATTCGAACATCAGAACGTCATGACCTTAAGGATATCCCTTGGAGGTCAAGACTACCAGGAGCAAGAAAGAGTCCATGCATTCCAGAACCGGCTTTTGGATACAATCAGAAATATGCCTGGCGTGCTCGAAGTCGGTCTATCGGCAAACGTTCCGATGACCACAGGCTATCCTTATCACACGTTTAGGATATTCGGCTACGAGATGTCAGCAGGCGAAGGGCAGATTTCCGCTCAGCACACCTGGGTTTCACCAGGCTATTTCGAGGCCCTCGACATCAAGATTCTTCAGGGACGAGGATTCAATTTTGGCGACACGCCAAATGCAAGAAGACAGCTCGTAATTGATAAGACTCTAGCCGAGAGATACTATCCCGGAGAAAATCCCATTGGACGGCGATTGGGATTCGTCGGTCGCGACACTCCGGAAGAAGACTGGCCAACGGTAGTTGGAGTCGTGGAAGTGGTGCAACACTCGAGGATTGACGGCAATGTCCAAGGAGCCCCTTTCATTTACGAGAATATCTACAGAGGCTCATTCAGAAGCTTCAGCGCTCTCATCAAGACAGAGCGCAGCTATGAGGCTCTTATGCCAATGATACGTGAGCGTTTGAAGGAAATGGATCCGCACTTGCCTCTCTTTTTGAGCGGATCCCTTAGCGAGTTCGTCGACGACTCGCTCAATAACCGAAGAGCCTTGATGTTTCTATTGATTGTTTTCGCCGGTATCGCGGTCGCGCTTTCGTCTGTCGGAATTTACGGAGTACTGGCCTACAGCGTTGCCCAACAAAGTCGCGAAATCGGAACGCGGGCGGCGATCGGAGCAAATCGCAAACAGATCTTGAATCACTTTCTTAAACGTGGTTTTACCAGAACAGCGATCGGAATTGGGCTCGGTCTCATTGGAGCTCTCGCTTTAAGCCGTCTCATGACGTCGATGCTCTACGATGTGCAGCCTACGGACATGAAAGTCTACGCCATCATCAGCCTGATCCTATTCGCGATCTCTATGCTAGCAAGCTACCTCCCCGCCCTAAAAGCGTCTCGTATCCATCCAATGGAGGCGCTGAGACTGGACTGAACAGGATCGAATAAAGTTTGGGGCGACTCGCCGAGTCCTCTAATAATCAAGAGGGCGACGACCTTTCCGCCGTAGCCTCGGCGAAGGAGGAGCCAATCGTTCCTGCGTCTTGAGACTACAAGGGATAGATTATTCGACTCTGCCTTAAGATCCATCTTCCCGAAGCTGTCCGATAAATGATAGGTTTGTCGCTAATAGCGATAATCCTTGCGAAATGCCACTAGGCTTCATGAATGGGAAACTCGTAAACCAAGGTAACATACTGGTAACACGGCTAGCCTACTCTTTCAAACTCCATGATCGCGGAAAACATACCTGCTGTTAGACTGACCAGAGTATCCAAAACTTATGGATCTCATTTGGCCGTCAACAACCTCTCGTTAACGGTTCCAAAAGGCTCGATATACGGATTTATTGGACCAAATGGTTCCGGCAAGACCACGACGATTCGCATGATTCTGCACATTTTGTTGGCAGACTCCGGTTCGATCGAAGTCTTGGGACGCGAAGGAACTCGAGCCGCCAATGACAGAATCGGCTACCTCCCGGAGGAACGTGGACTCTATAAGAAAATGAAGGTGATGGGCCTTCTCGAATACTATGGGTCTCTGAAGGGAATGGGCCGCTCGGAAGCCAAAAGAGAGGCTGGCCAATGGCTGGAAAGACTGGGGCTTGGCGACTGGTCCAATAAGAAAATCGAAGCCCTATCCAAAGGAATGGCTCAAAAGATTCAATTCATCTCTACAGTAATCGCCAAACCGGAGCTCATCATTCTCGATGAACCTTTCTCCGGACTCGATCCTGTGAACCTCGAATCGCTTCGCGAATCCATTCTGCAACTACGCGAAGACGGATCGACCATCATTTTCTCGACGCACGATATGGCCATGGCCGAGCGGATGTGCGACTCTATTTTCATGATCTACAAAGGTAACAAGGTTCTCGACGGGAATCTTAACCAGATTCAAGCCGAACATGGACAAGATGCCATCCGTCTCCGCACCGAAGGTGGCCCTTCCATCCTAGAGGAAATTCCAGGCGTAGACGAAATTAGAGATCTGGGGAGATTTCAGGAAGTGAAACTATCGGGCGACCAGAACGAATTTCTTAAAGAACTCGCCAACCGAACGCGCGTCTACCACTTCGAGCAAACGAGACCTTCGCTGCATGACATCTTCGTGCGAATCGCCAATCCAAAAGAAGAGAGTTCGGAAAATGAGTAAGATTCTAGCCATCGCGAAAGCCGAGTACCTAATAGCGGTTCGGTCTAAGGCCTTCATTATAGGCATTATTCTTATGCCTGTTTTGATGGGCGGAGGACTCGCCGTGCAGTATTTCATGCGAGGTCATGTCGACAAGACGACCCGCCATTGCGCGATCGTCGATCGCTCTGGCTTTCTGTATCCAATACTTGAGGAAGCCAACCAGCGAAGAGAGGCGAATGTGGTCTTCGAAAGCGACGAACAGGGAAACCAAAAGCAGGTAAAGCCAAGCTTCGTACTCGAGAAATACTATGAAACCGACCCTAGCCAAACGGAGATCGAGTTGTCCAAGCAGGTTCGTCGCGGAAAACTTTTCGCCTTCCTCATCATCGACCAAGACATTTTGAACCCTAACAACGTCGCTACCGAAAGCGGTCACTCGCTGGCTTACCATACCAAGACGCCTACCTTTCGCGAACTTCCAGACTGGCTGAGAAGCAATGTGAATCAAGCCGTGATGAACAAGCGATTTGAAAGCGCTAATCTCGACCGCAAGCTAGTGCAAACGCTTTCCAAAAGGGTAAGATTCACCTCGCTCGGACTCGTTAAAGTTTCCGAGGACGGAAAGGTTGAAAAGGCGAGAAAGGATAGCGAATTAGTAACCTTCGGCGTTCCCTTCGCTTGCATGATGCTTCTATTCGTAATGGTCATGATGACCGCCCCCACCCTACTCAACCAGGTCTTAGAAGAGAAGATGCAGAAGATTTCCGAAGTGCTTATTTCTTCCGTAACGCCATTCCAACTACTTATGGGCAAGCTTATTGGAATTGTGATGACGGCCCTGACGCTATCTGTTTTGTATTTGGGAGGCGCATACTTTGGAACGGTTCGTTTTGGCGTAGCGGATATTGTAGCTCCATCAACCTATGCCTGGTTCTTCCTGTTTCTGGTGATGGCCCTATTCATCTACGGATCGATTTTCTCGGCTATCGGAGCCGCCTGTTCCGAGATCAAGGATTCACAGAATCTTATGACTCCGGCCATGATTTTCATCATGATACCCTTTTTCGCCTTCGGAACGATTATTCAGTCCCCAACCAGTCTTTTCTCGGTCCTCGTTTCGCTTTTCCCTCCAGCGACACCAATGATCATGATGCTGCGCATCGCTATGCCGCCTGGCCCACCTGCGTGGCAAATCCTGCTATCCGTCGTTTTAACAGGGCTTTTCACCATCGCCTGCGTTGCGGCGGCGGGTAAGGTCTTCAGGATTGGCATTCTCTCCCAAGGTCAAGCTCCTTCGCTGGGGCGGCTTTTCAAGTGGATCGTTTCAAAATAGAGAGTCTGAATTTATTGTATCCTAGATTGAAATACAAATTGAGTGGCGGACTCTAGTTTTCCTGGGACTATAATCATACCCAGACAGCTACTTTCTTTGCTATTGCGAAACCAATCCGGCTTTAGAGATAGTACGGGGGATGCTTGCCTTAAAATCGATAAAGTCGCTCGTTGCCTTTTTCGCAATCTCGATAGGCGTAGCGAACACATTCGCTCAAGCCGCTTTTCCCGAGAGGCCTATTAAAATCATCGTTCCCACGAACCCCGGAGGGAGCGTAGATACCGTTGCCCGAACCATCGCTCGATCAATCGAGCAGAACAAGCTGCTTCCCGTCAAGATGGTGGCGCTTAATCTTCCCGGAGCTGGAGGAACCATCGGGACTCGGAAAGTGAAATCTTCGCCCGCTGACGGCTACACCATCGGCATCTGGCACCTGGGACTGGTGACCTCCAGGGCCATGAATATCGTCGACTACGATCATACCGCATTCGAATTGATCGGCTCGACGGGCTTCTCGGAAATCGGAATAGGAGCTGGACCCAAATCGAAAATTCAAGACTTCGACCAAATGGCGGAAATTTCTCGATCCAAACCATTAAACTTCGCCACCAACATTGGGCTGCCCGTTCACATCCTTCCGATGATCTACGCGAACGAAGCGGGTCTCGACTTTAAATTCGTACAAGTTGGTGGAGCATCGCAGCGTCTAGCCTCTCTGCTCGGTGGCCATGCCGATCTTGGAATTTTCTCGATCCCGGAATTCATTAACTACCAAAAGACCGGCATTCGCCCAGTAGTCTTGTTCACCAAAGAGCGAAACGATAAATTTCCAGATATACCCACCGCGCTGGAGCAGGAAATCGATCTTAACATCGCTAGCTACTACCTTTGGATCCTCCCCAAAGGGACTCCGGAACCTATTAAAACCCTCTTAACCGAATCGCTGAGAGAGGCCTCAAACCGTCCTGAAGTTGTTGAACAGCTTCAAGAAATGGGCATGGTATCGAAATTTCGCGAAGGGAGCGAACTGGAGGACTTGATGAGTGATATCCTTGTTCGTTCCAAGCCGCTAATCTCGAAAATGGGTTTAAGAAAATAGCTCTCCTGGCGGGAAAGATGATCTTTATTGTATTCTATTTTTGATTACGAGAATAAAGATCTAACCTTTTTCAATTTGACGATCAGGCCAGAAGCTATGTGATCGCAGTTACTCAAACCGATCCAGGTCTAAAAGCCCTGGTTGAAACGATAAAAATTCTTTTTCACATGGGATATCGACCAATTCGTCTAGTATGAAGAAAATTGAAGACCTTCGCAGCTATCGCTGGTTTCACGGTACCGAACTAGTCGAATTTCGACACAATTCGCGACTAAAGCAAATGGGCTACAGCAAAGCCGATTTTGCCGGCAAGCCGATTATCGGAATTGTCAATACATGGAGCGACTTGAGCCCCTGCCATCAGCATTTTCGTCAGAGGGCTGAGGATGTGAAGCGAGGCGTCTTGCAAGCCGGCGGTTTTCCAGTGGAGCTGCCCGCTATGGCATTGACCGAGACTTATATGAAACCCTCGCCCATGATCTATCGTAACCTGCTTTCCATGGAGGTTGAGGAGCTTTTGCGGAGCCAACCTATCGATGGAGCGGTACTGATGGGAGGTTGTGATAAAACGACGCCCGGCTTGTTGATGGGAGCTTTCAGCATGGACATTCCCGCCATTTTCGTACCGGCCGGACCCATGCTTCGCGGGGCTTGGGGCGGAAAAATTCTCGGCAGTGGAACCGATCAAATCAAATACACTGAAGAACGAAGAGCTGGAACCATCACCGACGAGGAACTGGAGGAAATCGAGAATGGTATCGCTCGCTCGCCGGGCGTTTGCATGACCATGGGCACCGCTTCGACCATGACCTCGCTTGCCGAGACACTTGGACTAAGCCTTCCCGGAGCAGCCTCCATTCCTGCTGTCGACTCAAACCATCCGCGAATGGCTTCCGACAGTGGTCGCAGGATTGTAGATATGGTTTTCGAAGACCTTAAACCAAGCTCAATCCTCACGGAAAAGTCTTTCGAAAACGCCATGATCGCCTCGATGGCGCTAGGAGGCTCCACCAACGCGATAATCCATCTGATCGCTATGGCAGGCCGTATCGGTTTAAAACTTACACTGGATCAGTTTGATGCAATCTCGTCCCGCACGCCGATGCTGGCTAATATTAGGCCTTCTGGCGAATACCTGATGGAGGATTTCTACTATGCCGGCGGCTTGAAGGCGTTGCTAAACCAACTGGACGAGCTACTAAATTTGGATGCCATCTGCGTCTCGGGAATGACTCTGGGAGAGCAAATCAAAGGAGCCAAGGTCTTTGATGATAAAGTCATCCGCTCTCTTGATAATCCGGTCGAAAAAGCGGGAAGCACTGTGATATTGAGTGGAAATCTAGCTCCCAATGGCTGCGTCCTCAAGCAAGCTGCCGCCGACAAGAACCTTCTTCAACACAAAGGGCCAGCAGTCGTGTTCGAGAACTATGCCGACATGAAAGCCCGCCTTGATGACGAGGACTTGGAGGTAAGAGCAGAGTCCGTTCTCGTTTTGAAAAGCGCGGGTCCAAAAGGAGCTCCAGGCATGCCTGAATGGGGTTCGCTCCCCATTCCTAAGAAGATCTTGCGCCAGGGAGTACGTGATATGGTTAGGATATCCGACTCTCGCATGAGTGGAACTGCGTTCGGAGCCTGCATCCTCCATGTGTCTCCCGAATCGCATGCCGGCGGCCCCCTGGCTCTTGTTCAAAATGGCGATATCATAGAACTGGATACGGCAAATCGAAAACTCACCCTTCATGTGGATGACGAGGAATTGGAAAAACGCCGAGAAGCCTTACCGCCACCAGAAGTCTACTACAAGCGGGGCTACGGATTGCTGTATAGCGAAAACGTCACCCAAGCCGATCAAGGTTGCGACTTCCCCTTTTTAGCTCATGGACCGAATACGCCCGATCCTCGCATCTATGGCTAGGCCATTTTCAGACTGAAAAGAAGAAAATCACTCCACCTCGGCTGTCGTTACTTCCTGCTCGGCTTCGTTTTTCCGGATACGATCCATCAATTCCTTGGCCTGTTTGTGGTCTTCTTCCCAAGCCAGGGTGTGGACTAGCTCGTTCTTAGCCGCCTTGTAGTCCTGCTGAAAATAGTAGATGTATCCAAGAACGAAATGCGCTTTGTAATCGCGTGGATAGTCATGCACCCATTTCTCCAGGGCTTCGTAGTGTTTCTGAAAAAGCTCCGGGTCACCGTAAAGCTCGGCGATATTCATATCCACATCCAACCATTCTGGGACGTAACCCATCCCTTCGATAAGATCGTCATAAGCGGCTCGAAAATCTTGGATAGCGAAGTGAGCTTGAGCTCTCGCCAAATAGAGAATTCCGTTTTCAGGATCCTCTTCGATAGCCTGGTTGAAGGCTATAACCGAATCGTAGAAGCGGCCCTCCCCGAAAGCTGCGTAGGCCCTGCTTGTCGCATCATCGGCTTCGAAAACATCTATTGGATCTCGATCCACATGGATATGTTGCTCGTATACGGTGTAGGGCAGATTTCTTGATTCGCAGCTTCCTAAATCAATGAAGAAATAAAAACTATTCGGTCGATAGCGGGTGTAGTATTTTCTTGGGTACACAAACCAGCGATCTCGATAGTGGTAATGTCCCCCAACGTACCGCCGAAACCCATCGTAGACGTACCCATAGCTGCGACGGTGAACATGGCTGGCAGGAAAATCGTGCCAAGAGCCACCGTGGTAATAATGCCCGCAACCATCTTTATGAAGGTGGGTGCGAGGAAAACTATGCCAACGCCCTCCATAGTAGTACCGAGATCCGGCACCGCTATGATTTCGATACGATAAATCGAAATGGGAGCCCTTCTTGTATACAATGGAATTTTTTCCGTAACGAGAGCCATGGTGGATCTGACTGGAATAATCGTTTAACTTCCTGCCACTCAAGCGCTCGTATACCTGTCCAGATACGGAGCGTTGACGCTGCGTATCACGTTTGTTGTACGCATGAACAGTGGCTTCTCTTCCACTCTCATTGTAGTCATTCCGAGAACCAGTTCTATTCTGTCGGTAAGTACCGGATACTCCTGAAATTCTCTCGGCTATATTCGATCTGTTTCGAGAGGTAGACCCTTGCAATTGAACATTTGGTCGATTGACAGACGCACGATCAGCCCCTGATGTTCGCTCTCTTCGAGACGAGCTCACTGTAGAGCTAGAAATGGATCTATCTCGATTTACAGTTGGGGTACGACTGATGATCGATGAATTTGAACCATCCCTCCGGCTCACAGTAGACCTCTCGTTCGGTTGGCGTGTCGTAACATCGCGCCTGAGTTGCTGGCTCGAGGAGCGTTGGGAAATGGAAGGAGAACGATCTCGTCTCTGACTTTGCGACGTGACACTGCGGGTAGCTGGAGTGGACGTACTCGGAGATCGATTGATAGAATTAGATGGGCGACGAACATCGGTATTCGAATCTCGATTACGATCATTCCGAGGACGCGATACTGAAGGTCTTGAGCGAGTTATGGAGGATGTGTCGTTTCGCGAAGAGGTGACGCTGGAATTTGAGGATCGCGATGGCCTTTGAAACGTTATGGGCGGAGCCGTTCGGCTGGGACGCGAGGAAGAGGGCGTCACGACTGATGGAGAAGGTCGCGAGGAACTATCTCTCGAATTGAGAGACGGTCTCTGCACCGTGCTTCGAGAGGAGGATTGGGAGGGACGACGAGCCGAAATAGAAGAAGACCGGTTCGATGTACTGGACGAAGATCTTTTAAAGCTACTATTATTTGAAGGTCTAGATTGCCTCTGAACCGTAACAGGCGGGGCCGTCCTCATAGGCCTTGAAGACTGAGGTCGCATTACAGATTGGGATGAGCGACTTTCAGAACTGGAATTTCGGGATGGACGCTGAACCGTTACTGGTGGAGCCGTTCGCATCGGCCTGGAGGATTGCGGCTGCATGACGTTTGACCGCGACGACCTTGAGGAAGCATTTCGAGCGTTGGAATGCGTAACGGTACGAGAGGACGATCTTGACTGGAAAGACCCGGAATTGGATCGACTGGAATCGTCGCTAGATCGGTAGGGAGTCCTCGATGATTGGCCTCGCGTCTGAGCGGCGAGCGGGAAGTGGCTAATGTTGGCCAGGGCTAGTATGATGCCCAAGAAGCAAAGGGTCTTAAATCTGGAGAGGCCTGCTAAAGAGTATTGATCGCTCATCACTGCAATTCCTTCCTAAGTGTATGGGGTTGTCCGCTGGAAGCTCCAAAAAACGAAACGGTGAAGCCTACCCTATTAGACGCCGCTAAATAGACTTTATTCATAAAGTTTCCTAGAACGCTCAGACGAATTTGCACACGAGGCCAAAGGCCTACTCATTCAAATACGCTTCAAGTGGAAAGTCCGGATTCTTTAAATCTCGAATTGGCAAAGAAAAAAGACAGGTCCCGTTGCCTCTAGTCTAAAAAACTAGTTGGCCGTCTCTTGTTCGACGAGCCTTTCGGCTAGAATACGATTGAGATCCGTTGGCGCCACTGGCTTACTTAGAATGTCGTCGCAACCGCTTCTCAAAGCCCGCGCAATATCCGACTTGAATGTGTAGGCGGTCTTGGCGACTACTGGAAGCCCTGGCCAACGCTCTTTTATCTGTCTCGTGATTTCATAGCCGTCCATTTTGGGCAGCTTAATATCCACAATGACCAGGCCAATATTGCTGTCTTCTTGAATCCTATCGACAGCTTGATCTCCATCAAGAGCGCGACAAACGCCTAGTCCCTTAGCGCTTACGAGGTCTTTGAGGAGTACGAAATCCACGTTGCTTTCATCGATAATCAAAACGCTCGACCGCTTGGACAGGGAAGCTGAAGCGGCAACTAGGCTTCTGCCAAGGCGCGACGATCCATTGCCTGCCTTGAGGGTAATTTCAAAATTAAAAGTAGAACCCATTTCTCCATCGGAATCGACCCAAAGCTTTCCGCCCATCAAGTCGGAAAGCCCCTTGCAGATCGCCAAACCCAATCCGCAACCGTCATACTGACGCGTCAAATCCGAATCGACCTGGCGAAACCTCTCGAAAATCGTCTCCTTTAACTCTTCAGCAACTCCGATACCCGTATCTTTCACATAGAAGCGAATTCTATTTTCTTCCAATTCGGCGTATCCAAAATTTATAGCTCCTTCATTCGTGAACTTCACTGCATTGGCCAGCAGATTGTGGAGAATTTGCCGCAAGCGTGTCTCGTCGCTTCGCATGGAACGGTAATCGCGAATGTCGTTGTCGAGAATAAGACTGACCTGTGATTCAGGATTAGAGTTGGTTTTGGCTTCGAAAACGCTGTAAAGCTCGAGAAGCATGCGATGCAAATCGAAATCGCTCAACTTGAGATTCAGCTGATGAGTCTCAAGTTGAGCCATATCCAAAACGTTGTTGACGACTCCAAGAAGGTGGTCTCCGTTTGCCTGGATAAGATTGAGATAGCTCTTTCGCTCTTCGGGGTCGGGAACGCCACTGCACAAAAGCTGGGTAAGTCCCATTATGCCATTCAGAGGCGTACGTATTTCGTGAGACATGTTGGCGAGAAAGGCGGACTTCAAACGATTCGCGGCCTCAAGTTTCTCGCGCGCTTCGAGGTGTTTCTCCTCAACCTCTCTAGCTTCGGTAATGTCATGCATAGAACCGAAGACCAAGGTCGCCAGCCTGCCGCGAGGACTATCGGCTTCTCCCGTAACGCTGACATGTCGTACCTGCCCGTCAGGCCGAACGACGCGAAGCTCGAGTTCAAAAGGATCTCCCTGACCGATCAAGGTAGCGATTGCCTGATCAATCGTTTCCTGGTCATCAGCATGAAACGCGCTGATCGATCGCTCGAGGCTGAGATTAATATCTTGTGGATCCAATCCATGAATACGATAGACCTCGTCAGACCAGATCAGGCGATGATCGATGATGTCGTAGGTCCAGCGTCCCACGTGAGCCGCCTTCTCCGCCTTTTCCAAGAGTCGGAATCTTTCCGCAGGTTCATTCGATATCTCCGTTCGCTTCACATCTTTGCGTAGGACACATAGGAAACAAATGGTACCGATTTGATCGATACGCTTAACGGTCGCGTTCATCGGAAATGCTCTTCCATCACTATCGACGCATTTCATGCGCAATGAGCTTTCTTCACCCGATTCCGAAAGACTAGACCAGATTTCCTGGTGTTCGGAATAGGCCCGACTATCGCTATAAATATTACTTATGTTCTCGCCTTCAGTTTCATTTCCGGCTCGTCCGAAGAGCTCTCGAAAAGAAGGATTGGCAAGAAGGATTTTGCCCTTGTCATCAAAAACGGCGATCGCATCGGAGAACGAGTGACAGAGAATTTCGAAAGCGGAACTGTATTCACTCCAAGTCATACGGCCCTCCTTTCGTTTCCATTTTCTTTGTCTTGCCGGTTCTAGAGAGTTTCGAAGGCGCTAACGATTTTGAGAATTCAAAGCCACTCACTTCAACCCATGTGAAGCGCTCTCGTAAACAGACGTACTCCTCCCACTTGAAAGATGAGACGGGTAAACCTACTATGTCGTTTAGAGAAATGATAGAAGGAGAAGCTTTCAAGCTACTCCATTATCGACCTTAGTCGAGGAAAGATAGGTAGGAAATGCAGTGAAATCCGTATTTTCTCTAAAAATACTCCAATCCAGTAGATGTATAATAGTATAAATACCTAAATTTCCCTCTAGGAGATTACTGAATCTCAGTGAGAAATACCAGAGCCTGACGCGTCCTCCAAGGCCTGCAGCTCCTCTTTTTCTAGTTTAACCGCAACGGCGTTAAAGCTGTCCTCAAGCTGAGACTCCTGGTGGCAACCGACTATGGGAAGAATCGGGAAAGGCTGGCTAACGAGGTATCCCAGAACAATGCCATTCGCATTGCACCCTTTTTTCCGGGCTAGCTCCTTAACCACCTCTGCGACCTTCAGATTGGCGTCGTTGTGAAATCGATTCTTCGCAAGCGCCTCCCTGTCAGCTTCCACCTCGCCAAGGGCTTTGGTGAAAAAGCCGAGAGCCTGGGAAGAATAGGGAGTCATTGCCAAATTTTCCCTTGAATGAAAATCATAGGATTTTCGATCCACGCTAAAAAGCGTCGAGTCTGGCATGGTTGCCATGTTCCAGCTCGCCAAGCTGAATTGAGGCTGATTTGCCACAAAGCCGTGTTTCCCTTCTTTCTTGGCATAGGCATTAGCGGCCTCAAGGCGATCGGAGTTCCAATTAGCCACGCCAAGATAGCGAATCTTCCCCTCCTCGATAAATACCTGCAGAAAGTCGATAATTTCTTCTGGCGAGAGAGTGAGACTATCTCGATGGAGAAAGTATAAATCGATCTCGTCAACTCCCAGTACTTCAAGGCTCTTCTCTATGTCCATACGAGCGTACTCGTAGGTAACCCGGTTGAAGGACTTTTCTGGCCATTCGTAAGCCATACCTTTGGTCGCCAAAACGAAGCGGTCCCGTTTGCCGGGACTCTTTCGAAGCCAGTCTCCCATAATCCGCTCCACGCGCCCCCGTTCGCCTTCAATCCAGTCTGAATAGACGCGAGCTGTATCGATAAAATTGCCTCCCATATCTAAATAGCGATCGAGGAGAGCATGGCCTTCAGCTTCAGACTGTTTAGTGCCAAGCGAGGCAGTTCCTAGGCAAAGACGAGTTACGTCTAATTCTGTAGTGGGTATCTTTATACGAGGAATCATAATTGCAGCGCTGATTGGATTGAGCAAAGAGGGCATGAAAAGGGATTTGCCCAGGATGTCACACAAGAAATGAAAATAAAACCCGATCGGAATCCCCGGAGCAACCCGCTATGCGCTAGCGCCTTGACTAGCGGGACTAGCATTGAATTCCTGCTGCATAAAAAGTCCTCGATAATCGAATATTCGCCTTAGACGACGACGTACGAAAATGGCGTGAACGAACTGTCCAAGAATTCCGAATGGCAGCTGGTAATGAACGCGATCAAGCATACGTACACCCTGACCATCCTCCTCGAAGCGATGAAGGTGGTGCCATAAGCGATAAGGGCCAATCCGCTGTTCATCAATAAAATAGCTAAGCGGCTCACAACGAGTGATTTCCGTTATCCAGAGTTGCTTAATTCCACGAATGGCTTCGATACGATATTCGATGATCTGTCCCGCAAACATCGGCTCTTCACCGCCACGCAGGATCTCGAACTTCAGAAAGTCAGGAGTCATTCGATTCAAATTCTTCGCAGTACTGAAAAAGTCCCAAACCTCTTCGATGGGCTGAGGCATCCACTGCTCTCGTTCCAGCAAGTGCATAGGACTCATTTATGGGCAACTCGCTGCAGGTTGCTCAGATCGTATTCGCGCTGCTTCAATTCGCTTACGAGGCCTTCATAGCGATCATCCGAGATCGCCGATTGACGACTCATGATCCAGGCGAGTTTCTTGTTGGGATTTCCAATAATGGTGTAATCGTATTCGTCATCTACATACACGATATAGTAAGGGGCATTTATTACTCCGAAAAATCGCATTCGCCACTCGGCATTCGTTTTTTCGTCGTAAACCGTAGCCACAGGATTAAACGTTTTTTCGGGACCGTCGTGTCCTCCCTTACGAAAACGATAGGTGGTTAGAATCCTGCCGCCCTTGCCTATTTCATAGGACTCCGTGGCATCGAAGGCGTTTTTGTCAATAGCCGTAGGCGTGTAGCCATGCACGTACCACAAGCCCATAAAACGCTCAAGATCCACAAATTCGGCTAGCTTCTGATTTGGCTTCTCAGGGGCTCTTGGACCCAAACAACCCGAAAAAGCTAGAAGGCAGCCTATGATAATTAGTATCGAAAATATAATTACAAAAGTTTTCATTTTATTTCAATTTTCCCTATTGTTTTAAGAACTAGAACTCGATTGGCTCGCAGAATGAAGTAGCATCCCACGGCAAAGAAAAGGGCCACGCCCGGTCCAAAAGTCCAGGCAATCGCCGTCTGTGTGGAGGCAGCCTGCTCCAAGGTGCCCTCCTTGAATCCGAAAAAAGAAAGCATTGCCCCTGCTCCTGCAATCCCGCCCGCGCGAGCCAGTTTCATGGCCATACGCCACAGTCCGTAATAGGCTCCAGACACTTCGGATGGGGCGTTTTCGCGATTGATCTCGATCACGTCCGAAAACATGGACTCCAAGAGTACAACGCTGGCAATCAAAGCCCCACCAACAACAGCGATAACGATCACAGGCCATAACACGCGTTCTGGCAAAAACGGGTAGGTAAAGGCTGTCAGAAGCGTCAAGGCAGCCACTGCGAATACGCTCAAAGTTCCTTTATCGAATCGTTTGGACAACATTACCCAGCATGGCGCCGCTGCCATCAATACCAATGTGAGAACTAGTAAAACGATTCGAAACTCGTTTTCATCAAAGCCAAGCGCTCCTTTATAAAATGGAAGCGCCAGACTTCCATTAAAAGCTCGTCCTATTGAAATGAATACAAAGCCAAGGATGACGTAGACAAACAGAGGCGATCGAAAAGCTTCAGCAACAATGGAGAAGTTAAATTTATTCGATGTCGACCGCATCTCCTGATTCTTCTGGCGCCTCAATATTCCAAAAACCGAAACACAAGTGATTACGGCAGTCGAAGTGGCCAATACTCCAATCACTATACCTGTATGAGCTCGATTGACGAGCAGCGTATCAATATCTCCGCCCGCCAAGTCTTGCTCCAAAGCAAAGTCAACTAAACTTGGAGCAGCAACCCCCAACAAAAGCCCCAAAGCTCCCAGCACAAGACGCCAGCCAAAAAGATCTGTTCTTTGCTGAGCATCATCCGTCAAATCGTTGATCAATGCTAGATGAGGCACACCTATTAGGGTCATAGCCGTATTCAAAACCAAATACCAAAAGAGCAATCGAACGAACAGAGCCGATTGAGAACCATCTATTCCGGGCGAGTAAAGGAACGCGAAGGAAAGACCAATTAGAAGAGCTCCCGAAAAAAGATAAGGCAATCTCTTGCCAGCAACGCCTTTTGAAGGCGTCCGATCGGAAATCATCCCCATAAGAGGATCGCTAACAGCGTCCCAACCAATGGCGATAGCCAGAGCCAATCCAGCCAAAAAGGGCTCAAGTCCAGCCAGTACGTAGAGATCAAGCAAATACACCTGAAGGAGAAGCTCAACGGCGCTCATGCCGACTTCCGCAGAGCTATAGCCCGCTTTATCTTTCCGAGTAAGCGTTCTAGTCATCAGGAGCCAGTTGTCGCCAAACGCCGCCTGCTTGAAATAATAGGCTCCTTTAGTCCTCTGACCCAACGACCTGGAAACGCGCTCTGGCCAAAAGCGGCTCCCAACAAAGCTCCTAATAGCATCCCTCTGTGGACATTATCCCCTCCAGACATAGTGTTCTCGATCAGCGTTCGCTGCGGATCGTTGCCGTGCTTCAAAAGCAGATACAGAATGGCAGGAATTGCATTTTCAATATAACAAGCAAGCCCTACTTCCTGCTGCAAACAGCCTCGAACATCAAGATTGAGCCACTTGTTCCACGGTCGTTTGAGCAGGAAACTATCCTGTTTTTCGATTACTCTTTCAGTCGCCAGCTTTGGCGTATCGCCAGACAAAATACATTCATAGATATCCAGAATCACACGAGCGCCTTCCTCCATCAACCTGCCCGGATGGAGCAAAGCCAACTGCTTTAAGGCGTGATGACGAGCGGACTCGAAATCATCCTGATACCAGGCTAGAACGGGGAAAAGAAAACAAAGTCCACCCACATGCTTTTCCGGCTCGGCACAGGCGGATGCCCTTTCTCCTGCAGCATAATTCAGGAAAAAGGCTCTGTGACACTCCTCGACATAAGTATCGTTGTGAGTACCGGGTGTAGTCATGAATTGAATATACTTTTCAAGAAAATCCGGTTCGCTCCATCCATCGTTCGCCTCAAGAGAATTCCATAGGATGTGACATAACTTTGCGTTGAGCGTATTTTCGCCTGCGACAAGGAACTGGTGGTAGTGGATCCCTCGTTTTCCCCAAAATTGGGCTTGGGCATGCAAGATTTCACCCTTCTGATTCAAAGGCGTGTAGCTAGAACGCCACAATATGCTATCTGGATGCGGATTGATAGGCGCAAGGAAATCTTCTATCTCGCCGTAATCCCGACGTAGCGCCTCTTGATCGTAATACCAGTGCGCTGGCATGGCCAAAGCGTCTCCAATTTGCAGACCGATAAGCGAATTTCGGGACCTAATATCAGCCGCTTTCTCCGAGATAAAATTCATCGATATCCAATATTCAAGGACGTATTAGCGAATCCTGCTTGCAAGTCTTGAAAGCCCGCCATCTACACCAATAATTTGCCCCGTTACCCAGCCTTGCTGCGAATCCAGTAGCCAAACAACAGCCGAAGCCACGTCATCAGGCTGACCAATTCGGCCTAAGGCATGCATTTTGCGAGACGATTCGTAGGCCGATTGACTTTTAATAATCCTACCCGAGAGGGAAGTTTCGACCAATCCTGGCGCGACCGCATTGAGACGAATGCCGTAGGACGCATAGGTGGCGGCCGAAGATCTGACTAGACCTTCCACACCTGCTTTAGCAGCCGCAATGGCGTCATGGTTGGCGTAGCCATGACTGGCAACTGCAGAAGATATAAGGACTATCGATCCTCCCGTATTCATCATGAAACGACAAGCTGCTCTAACTACGCCGAATGAACTTGTCAAATTACGATCTAGAGCACGTTCGAATTCGGTTCGACGAGTCATGTGAGCCGGCTTTAACAGAATTGATCCTACGCATACAGCTACTCCAGATAACTGTATATTATTATTTTCGAGTTTCTGGAAACACGTATCGATTTCCTCCCAGTTTTCCAGGTCTACCGTAACGATGTCTTCCTCGCTTAACCCAACCACAGGAGGTGGATCACCATCAGGTCTGATACCAGCCCAAACCCTATGTCCTCTCTCCAATAAAAGCGAACACGTTTGAGAGCCAATCCCACCCGATGCGCCGAAAACCAAAAATGTTTGTTCGCTCATACTTTATTCCCCAACCGCTAGTCTTTCCTACTCTTTAGATTTTGGATAACTTAAGATGAATATTCGAGATGGTAAACTCAAGGTTTGCAGCAGTCTTGAATCGATTTGAAATAATCCAATATCAATCCATCAAGACTTCCACTCGCTCTACGAGCATCGAATATTAGATGAAGCAGCTTGGATCCAGATCGCTACCTCTCAGGATTCTCGCACCACATCACGTTGCGGCTGATGTCTCCGGCGATAACGAAATCAGTATCACCATCCTGATCCATATCAGCGGCTCGAATGTCGTAGGCAGCTTGCCCTGTCGCTACAAAATGATTGGTGAAATTTCCTTTTCCGTCATTCTCATACCACCAGACTTCAAGCGAGCCTCTGGCGCATGTCGCAACATCCGTATCGCCATCTCCATCCATATCGAAAATTACAAGCGAATGGGGCAAACGGATTTCCATATGGATCGGCTGCAATTCCCAGTGCGGACCTTTAAACCAAAAGACGCCATCTCCGTGGCCTCGTGAGGACACTAAATCCATTTCACCATCGCCGTCCAAGTCCGCAGGATAAATATGCGAAGCTCCCTGATGCTCTTCATTGATAAGATGTTTGGTCCAAACTTTGGTGGGATCTTTTGGAGCCTCCCACCACGCGAAATACATTCCTTCGGGGAAGACTCCAATCTTCGCTCCGACGGCCGCATCAACACGCCCGTCCTTATTGATATCTCCAACCCCTAAATAGTGAGTGGCCCCCGGGGCGTCTCCGGATGCAAACACGTGGGGTTCCCACTTTTCAGCGACATGCGGATTATTGGGCACGCTAAACCAGACCAGAGATTCTGGATACGCGGTAGTCGGTTGCGAAGGATGCTTGGAAGTCTTAAGAGCGCTGGTAGCCAGCAAATCCAATTTACCATTCCGATCAACGTCAACCGTAACTAAACTATGAATACCAATAAGTTCTGTACTAACATTGCGAGCGATCCATTTATCCTCAAGAGGATTATCGGGCTGTTCAAACCATACGATGATGCCGGGCTCGCGATGTCTTGCTCCAATGAAATCCAGGTCCCCATCCCCGTCTACATCGAATTCAGTGCTATGAATAAAAACGTGATCGGGGTTCTCGTGGATGACGAGCGGATTGAACTTTGGTCCGACAAATAGAATGGTCTTCGAATCGCTGCTCGCAATGACATCGGTCACTCCGTCTTTCGTAAAGTCTCCCACACTGGCAGTGCGAAGCCGGCCTTTGCCTTCATGCAGCAAGTGCTTTTTCCAACCCGAAGATCCATTGGGAAAGAGGGTTGAAAGGCAGATGAAAAGCGCAGAGAGAAAAACGGAGCAGGAGCGCATTGGTTGGCGACTTTGCTTTTAAGCTAACAGCAGCTCTATTCGGAATCGGCTACTCAATCAGTACCACTCATATGTTAATCATAACATGATGGAAGAAGAAAATAAAAAGCCTGCCCGAAATAGGCAGGCTTCAAAGTCTGGATACAGAATTTTTCCTAGAACGAAATTCGCTTAATCGTCCTGAGGCTTGTATTTCTTGTGACCTTCTTTTCGAGCGTCGTTGATTTTGGCAACCAGAGCGGAAGCTTTTTCATTGTTATCCTTTTTCAAGGCGGCTGCCAACTGCTCAAGCAGCTTCACGTTTTCCTTCATCGCCTTCTGGTAGCCTTTGAGCCATTTATCCCTGTCGGCGTCGGCAACTTCCTCTACGCGCATCGGGGTCAATTCCACCGAAGCTTCAGCATGCTTGACCATGCTCATAACCAGCTTGACCGTATCCTCGTTTTTCGAGGGATCGGCCACTTGGCGACGGACTTTCCGCCAAGCCTTGTTCATGGCGTCCATTTCGTCTTCGAGAGCCGTATGTTCGTGCTTCTCGCCGTCTTCGTGACTCCCAGCGAAATTCACATAGGGAAGTAGGAGGAAAATAGAGAGAATGCTGAGTAGTAAGGATCTTCTTTTCATAAGTTAGGTGTTGGAGTAGAATTTCTTTTTAAGAGCAACCTTGGACTGATTTTGTTTCAAATTGCTAAAATGAATATAGTCAAGAAAGGGTCGATTAAATAGCGAATATGGCAACCCTCACAGTATGGCCCCCCACGCTAATAGGTCTTTTGGGTCGATTGCCACTACGATTATGAGACGCTTTTCGTATTTTCCATTCGTGGAATTCTCACTTCAAGCCATCAAGAGGGTCGTCCTCATGGGAAGCCTGGTTATGCTTCAGGCAAGTATAGCTCGATCTGAAGAATCGAATAGCGAACTTGATTTCCTAACGGATATAAAACCGATTCTTGAATACTATTGCTTCGACTGTCACGGTTACGATGACACCGAGGGGGGAGTCGACCTGCTGGCTCTGCAGGAAGCCGGAAAGATCTATAGCGAACGCAAGACCTGGGAAAAGGCTCTTAAGCAAACGAAAGCCGAAGCCATGCCGCCAGATGGCGAGGAAGCTCCAACCCCAGAGGAACGGGAGCTTATCATATCCTGGATCCACGAAAAGCTAAGCTACATCGACCCTAACAAACCGGTCGACCCTGGTCATGTTACGGTTCGCCGCTTGAACCGTATTGAATACGACAATACGATAAACGATCTCTTTGAAATTCACTCGACCTTCTCGTCCGCTTTTCCCGACGACGGCGTTGGCTACGGATTCGATAACATTGGCGACGTGCTGACCATCTCGCCCATAGCCATGGAACGCTATCTAGAAGCGGCGGAAAGGGTGACGGACATTCTTTTCAATGCCGGCCAACGCTTTGAGCTGGATCGCAACACCTTCGCTGGTTTCTTCGATATCCAGCGAGCGAAAAAAGGAAAAGGCAACAACACGACCCTGTATCCAGGAGACGAGGCGTCGATGGATATAGAATTTCCAGTAGCTGGCGAATATGAGGTCGCGTTCAAAGCGTGGGCAATGGTTCCGGAATCAGCTGAACCAAAAAAGGACAAGTACGATGACCAATACGGTGAAAAGAAGGTTGAGCTTTCTCCCATACCCGATTTCAAGAAAATCGTTCCTGCGCGCATCCTGGTAGACGATCAGGAGCTCGGTATCCATCTTTTGGAACCAGGGAGTAGAGAAAACTCGAAATGGACAAGGGTTCGGGTTCAGGCTAAGGCCGGCAATCGCATCATCCGCCTTCAGTTGGTCGAACCGGAGAACTTGACCGAGGAAGAACTCGCGAAGTGGCGAGCCGATCCGCCAAGACTAGGTATGCGTTCCTGCGATATCAGTGGGCCTCATAAAGTCGACCTAGGCGATCTTGGATCTCTACACGCTCTCCTACTGACCTCTCGGCCGGACGATGAGATTTCCGTTGATGAAGCAGCCAGGGAAATCCTGGAGCCACTTGGAGAGCGAGCCTATCGACGTCCACTGAAGAATCGCGAACTCAAGTCGCTCCTACGCTTCGTCAAGCTCGGTATGCAGCGCGGATCGGATTTTGAAAGCGCAATCGAACGCGCGGTTCACGCCATTCTTTTGTCTCCGCATTTTCTATACAGACTCGAGCTTGGTCCAACACCGACCAATCCCGAAATGATTCATCCAGTCGGCGATTTCGCTATCGCCTCTCGCCTTTCCTACTTTCTCTGGCGCAGCGCTCCTGACGGCGAATTGCTCCGACTTGCTAGCGAAAATGGACTTTCCGATTCTAGAATCCTCGCATCCCAAGTACAGCGCATGATGGAGGATCCGAAAGCGGAACGCTTCATAGCGGACTTCTTTCGCCAGTGGCTTGATCTTCGGAAGCTCAATGATCTTTCGATCGATCGAAAGGTGTTCACCAATTTCAGCTCAAAGCTGAAGTCGGATCTTGAAAAGGAAACTCTGCTTTTCACCCGCTCCATCGCTCAGGAGAATCGAAGCGTGCTCGAGCTTCTGAGCGCAGATTATACCTTCGCCAACAACGACTTGGCGGAGTTTTACGGTTTGCCTGAAATCGACAGCCCATTCTTCGAAAGGGTGTCTATCGCCGATCTGCCAAGACGAGGAATCCTGACCCAGGCCAGCATCCTCATGCTCACTTCCTACCCCAATCGAACATCGCCCACCAAGCGCGGGAATTGGATTTTAGAAGCCATATTGGGCGACGAGCCCCCTCCGCCACCTGCAAACGTGGCCCCGCTTGAGGATGTGAAGGAGGGTTCTTTAGACATATCACTAAGAGAAGCTCTCAAAATCCATCGAGAACATCCCTCATGCTCTTCTTGTCACAAAACTATGGATACTATCGGCCTGGGCCTGGAGAACTTCGATGCTATTGGGCAATGGCGCGAAATGGATGGCCCACATGTCATCGACGCCTCCGGCGATTTGCCAGGGGGTCAAACCTTCTCGTCACCTAGCGAACTCCTTGAAATCCTGCAAAGCCGCCATGAGGATTTCGCGCGAGTCATCACCCAGAAGCTAATGACCTTCGCTTTAGGTCGCGGACTCGAGTATTATGATCGGGTAGCAGTCGACAAGATCATGGAGGAAACAAAGGGATCCGACTACCGCTTCAAGGACATCGTAAATGAAATCGCTCTTAGCCGGCCTTTCCGCCTGCAGCGAGGCGAATAGGAAACCAGTCCCAAGCCCAAGAATCCAATCGAAATGTAAATTCGTCGATCCAAACTGGAGGGAATTGGCGAATGGAAAGCTCTTTTTCCATGATTTTGGGATAATTCTATAGTAAATTCCCTGGAGCTCGGCGTTTCTCAGTCTTTGAAACGTTAAGCTGTAATCCGGGAGAGCTTTTAATTTTTCAACGCGATCTACACATATGAACCCCATTTCAAGAAGACATTTTCTTCGTGGCGCAGGAGTGGCCGTGAGTCTGCCGTTTCTAGACGCGATGGTCCCCTCCATTCTCGGCAAAGCCACAGCCGCCAAGAAGGCTGCGGCGGCAGCCGCTGCTAAGCCCCCAGTTCGACTGGGTTGGATTTATTTTCCGAATGGCGTGATCAGGGATGACTGGACGCTTGATGGATTGGGAACGGGATTCGATTTCAAATTCAACAAAACCAACGCCCCGCTAGAAAAAGTAAGAGATCACGTCCTGATGTTCTCGAACATCTCGCATGACAAGGCGAATAAGAATGGAGACGGTCCCGGCGATCACTCGCGTTGTTCAGCAACCTTTCTCACTGCGTCCCAAGCTCGGAAAACGCAGGGAAAAGACATCTATCTGGGCATTTCCGCCGACCAAGTGGCGGCTCAGCATATCGCTCAAGGCACCCGTCTTCCATCGCTCGAGCTGACGCTTGAAAAAGGAAAGCAGGAGGGGCGTTGCGATTCGGGTTATAGTTGCGTGTATCTTTCCAATATTTCCTGGCGCTCGCCAACCCAGCCGGCCAGTCCTGAAATCAATCCGCGACGCGCCTTCGATCGTCTCTTCGGCATGACGGGAGCCGATGCGGAAAAGTTCAAAGCTCGCGCTCTCGATCGCCAAAGCGTACTGGACTTTGTGGCCGATGACGCTCGTTCGCTCCGCAAGAAACTCGGAACCACCGATAAGCGGAAGCTGGACGAGTACTTTGAAAGCGTTCGCGAAACGGAGCTCTACATCAATCGAGTGGCCAATATGCCTCCCGCGAAGGTTTCCGCTAACCAGCGCCCTCCCGAGAATCCCGACAACATCGTTCACCACTCTCGTCTGATGTACGATCTTATGGTCTTAGCATACCAAACGGATTCAACCCGCGTGATTTCCAACATGCTGGCCGATGGCCAAACCAATCGTATCTACGAGAATCTAGGCATTAGCTCTGGTCACCATCAGCTAACCCACAGCCGCGGAAAAGCGGAGGAGATTCAAAGGATCGATCAGTTCCTCGTAGAGGAATTCGCCCGATTCATTAAGAAGCTCGCTGATACGCCTGACGGCCAGGGCAGGCTGATAGACAACTGCCTCATCGCTTACGGATCTGGAATTGGCGATGGCAGAAGGCATGATCACGACTTCCTGCCTACCGTCCTGGCTGGACACGGAGGTGGAGCTGTCGATCCGGGTCGCCACGTCGTCGCTGAAGAAAGAACGCCCATGGCCAATATTTACGTTTCAATGCTCCAGGCGGCAGGGGCTCCTGTAGATGCCTTCGGCGACAGTACAGGACCCATGGCAGGGCTGAAAGTTTGAGGGGCCGAAACCGTCTCAATTGAAGGCGATTTGGCTAGCTTCAGATTGCGATCAGAATTTGATCTCAGCCTTTCGGTGGCTCTCGCCTTTTTCATCGTGTATTGAAACGCTGGCGACTCGTTGATTCCAGTCGATTTCGATCAGCCCAAAGTTGTTCTGGTGAAACACTTTGCCGACTCGATGCCGATTGGGCTCTCCGGAAAAGCTGGTCCAAGCATTGGTGAGGCTACTAGAGGTGATATCGTAAAGTGGATACGTTACCCCTTCGATATTCATCTTCGATATCTCGGCTATGTGTCGATCGCCACTTAGAAAAACGACTCCTTTGGCTTTCGTGCTACGAAGCAGATCCAAAAGCCGCTGACGAGCTTTCGGAAACTCGGCCCACTTCTCGTATTTGTGATCTTCAGGAATCACTTGAATTCCCGAGGCGATGAAATGCAGACTGGCCTTGCTTTGAGATAACTGCCTTTCCAACCAAGCCCATTGCGTTTCGCCGAGAATATCGCCGTTCGGATCATCTGGATCATCGCGATGATAGCGACAGTCCAGGAGAATAAGCTTAACTTGCCGATCTTTTGGTCCGTACTTGTGGCTCCAATACACCCCTTCTTGCAGCCGACGAGAACTATCTGTGGGCGTATCCAGAAAATCCAGCAGGGCCTTCTGACTAGCAACTTTGGCGGGAAATTCCTTTCCTCCGTTGTTTATTCCGAAATCATGATCATCCCAAGTGCCTACCACTTCGCACGATCCGCGAAGCTTGGCGTAGCCTGGCTTCGACCTTAAAGCGCCGTATTTGGCTGCCAGAATATTGGGGTCTTCCGTGTCGCCATAGATATTATCTCCCAGCCAAATCCAAACCTGAGGCTTTTGCTCCAACACAGCCTCCCAAATAGGCTGTTCGAGGTTCTGTTTCGCACAGGACCCGAAGGCCAGACGGGTTATTTCCATATCGCTCGTCTCTTCCGCATAGGTGGAGCTTAACCATATAGCTAAACTGAGAACTAGGACTGCCAATCGATTCATGGCTCCTTTCTAGACGCTAACGCTCCCACAACAATCCAAAACCTATTCGTCATGAAAATGAGCCGCAAATCGGCCAAGGCTTGCAAACTTCTGATCCAGAGCTGAAGAATGCTTTTTCAACAGCAAGGCAATGCAGTGGCCTTCCACCTTTATTTGATTCACTACTCCCCTTGTCACTCACTCCCTGATGAATTCATCCTCCCTTTGCCGAACTAGCTGTATTCGAAAACGAATACATTTATCGATCCTTACGCTCGCTTTGCTACCTCTGGCGAACTTTGCTACGTCAAAAACCACATCCGAAACGTGGCCACAATTTCGAGGGCCGAATGGAGCGGCTTATGTTCAAGACCAAAGCATCCCAACCAAGCTAAACGAAAAGAGTCTTCGCTGGTCCGCCGAACTGCCTGGACCGGGTAGCAGTTCGCCGGTCGTTTGGGGCAGCCGAGTTTTCGTAACGTCCGAAATCCGCGAAGAAGGAAGGATCGAGCTGGTATGTCTGGATGCGATAAGTGGCGAGAAAATCTGGTCTCAGTCAAAATCGATTGGAGACTACCGCACCCACCAATTCAATAACACGGCAGCGGGCACTCCAAGTGTTACCAATGGCCTGGTCGTCTTTAGCTGGTACGACGCCCGCAAATCAAGAACCATGCTGGGCGCTTACACTCATAATGGCGAGCTGGTTTGGGAGAAGGCGGTTAGCGATTACCAAGGACGGCATGGAGCAACTGTCAGCCCGGTGATCAGAGATGGGCTAGTCATCATGGGCCTCATTCATTCTGGTGGTGGGCATGTACAAGCCTTTGCTCTTAAAGACGGGTCGCCGATTTGGAAATCTAGCGAATTCTCAGGAGGCAAAACGTCTTACATAACCCCACTCATTCGGGAGAAGAAGGAGTCTGATGGCGTATCCAAAGAAGTGATCATTGTGGCGAATAGCATCGGTATGGTGGCGTTGGACTTCGCTTCCGGCAGGAAAATCTGGAGTTTGCCAGACGTTTTCACCGCTCGCACAATCGCTTCGCCTATTCTCGCTCACAAGGATAGCGAGACGGGAGAAGACTTGATCATGGCCGGTTGTAAGAGCGGCGTTTTTCTCGCCGCTCGCACACCTCGCTGGGAGGGAGAAAAAAGGATTTCAGAACCTCAGATAGCTTGGGCCATGGAGAGCCGAACTCCCTACGTGCCCACACCCGTTTCAAGCGGTCGTGTGGTATATGCTTTGGAAGACGGCGGCACTCTAGCCGCTTTAGACGCGGAAACGGGGGTTGAACGTTGGACCGGCCGGATGCCGGGAAACTTCTATGCCTCTCCTCTATTGGTTGGCGACAAGCTCTACTGCCTTTCGCGAGCTGGCGAAATGTGGATCGTCAATACTGGAGAACGTTTCGAAGTGCTAGCGACGCATTCCCTCAATCCGCCAGAGGACGTGACTTGGTGCGACGCCACGCCAGCCGTCGCTCACAATCGCATCTACATTCGCCTGGGATCGCGCCTGGATTGCTTCTAAGTCCCGGAGGCAATCAAATTGTCCCCAATGCATCCCGATCAAGGAGATTCCTCTTCGCCTTTTTCAAGGAATGAGGCCGTTCAGCGTATCCTAGAACTTGAGACAGAGATTGAGGCTTTCGAAAACAGATCGGATCAAAGCTCAAGGCGACGCCTACGTCTGCTTGATTTGGGCCGAAAAACAGCTCTTTACGCTATCTTCGGCAAAGGGTTGACCAGATCATTCGGCGAGTTGCTACAAGCGGTTAAAGAACAGCGACGCCCCTATCTAGGAAAGGAATTGGCTAAAACTCTGGACATGGCCAGCCGCAAGCTAATCGGCTACAAGCGTTGGCTTCTCATTCTTGGACTTCTTGCCGCGACTCCCGGAATCGTATCCATGATTCTACTATGGCAGCAGAATCTTACGGTAGCCAAATCGAAAGACGACAAGATAAGCGACTTGGACAATTTCGAACGGGTTATTCTGCTCACCACTATCTACAATACCTACGACAAAAGCGAGGCCGGAATGCTCACCACGCCTGTCTCCAGTCCCGTCAATCGTCGTGACGCCGTTTTGCGTCTCATCGAGCGCGACGCCTTGGAATTAGCAGCTACGACTGAGCAAGACCTCCTTAATACAAATCGGATGGTCGATCTCTCACTAGCTCCGTTGAAGGAAGTCGATTTCTCTCCTCTTCCTGGCAAGAATCCAACTCGCTTTAAGGACATCGGGTTTGTAAACTCGGATTTCGAGGACGCCTCATTCGCTCAATGTCGATTCGAGCACGTCTGGTTCTCGTATGCCTACCTGACGCGAACGAGTTTCCGGAACGCCCAGTTTGTGGATACGGCGTTTGACAACGCAAGCATTCGAGAGGCCGACTTTACAGGAGCTGTTTTCGAGAATTGCGATTTCACGGGAGCAACCTTTGATGCGGCTACGGTTTGGCCTGAAACTTTCGACGCTATCGCCGCCGGAGCAACTCTTGTTAACGTCGAATGAAAGAAATGACGACCAGGCAAGCGGAGCTTGAGGGCTTGAGCGACGATCAACTAAAGGACCTGCTTTGGCGCTTGGAAATTCGATACGCTAAACTGCAAAGACGCTTTCAAAGGGAAGAACTATTTGCCGCTTTCGCCAAACGTCGCGTGACTCGCATCGCTTGGGACACGGTGAGCATTGCTCGGCTCGATAATCGCATCGAACGGCTTTTCGAAGCCGTGCGAAACGGAGTGAAGCCTTGGCCTGCCAACGAGGCTCTCGGTGTCGTGGATGGCTTGGCTAGTCGACTGGTCTCCAAGCGACTCACCCTGGGTCTCATCGCCGTCATCACAATCGTCCCCGCCTTCGCCTCGCTCATTTTGCTAGCCAAGCAGAACGCCGACATGGTGGAGCAGAATCGAGCGGAGGAAATATCCAGCTACAAGCTCAACCGCTCGCTTTTGTATGATCGGCTTTTCACCACCATGCTGCAATGGGACTACTCTGGCGAAGAACCCAGGCAAGTTCGGCTCCCTTTCAACCATCAGCGTATCCGAGCCGAGTCGTTTGGAACGCTAATCGCCCTGGACAAGCAACGCTGGACCGATGCCGAAAGAACCGCCATGCCGCCGACTCGCTACGTCGATCTTCGTAGCTGCAATCTTTACAAGGTATCAGTTGGCGGCCGGATTGGATTAATCAGGGACCAGGAGCGAAACGATTTTTCCAGAGTGTTTCTAGAGAATGCCAACCTCGTAGGCGCTTCCTTTCTCAACTCGAAACTGGATGGCTCCGTGTTTCGATACTGCGAGGCCCAAGGGGCGACGTTTTCAAGCCCCTCGGCAATCGCTACCGACTTCACAGGAATTCAAGCCGAGAACGCCGAATTCTATTACGATCCTAAAAGCCAAACCCCTCTCGATCTTACCAATTCCAATTTTAGCCAAGCGAACCTGCGCAACGCCGTTTTCGAGCAGGCATGGCTGCAGAATTGCGATTTCGAAAGCGCTGATTTCACAGGATCCAAATTCGATACATGCCAGATCCTGGAGTGCGACTTTACAACGGCTCTGCTAGGAAATGGTATCGATTTCAGCAATACAGTGATCCATAAAACGCTTTTCTTGGAAGAACAACTTGAAAACGTAATCTTGCCTCCGTTCGGATACGTCGAAGAGACGGAAACTGAGGAAGTTAAAAGGGTAATGACCAACGCCGAGCAATACGAAGCCTGGTACGCCGAGCAAGCTGCTATCATGGAAAAACTAGCCAACGAAGAACTCAGGGAGCTTGGATTTGAAGGGACTTTGGACGACTTGAACTAGTCTGCCGGAATGAGCTTTCACTTAAAACCATTTTCCTTACTAACAAACAGATGAAAATCATTCTAACGCTTTGGGGATTTCTGTCGCTTTGTACGGTATCTTTTTCGCAAAACGCCGAGCTGCTAGAGACCATCGAAAAACATGAAAAGGCTGTGCATCCCATGGACGACTGGATGCGCGACCCTTATATCATTCTAGGTCCCGATGATCAGTATTACCTGACCGCAACAACCCAAATCAACGAGACTCGCAGTCGCAGTGTTCCGGTTTGGAAAAGCGACAATCTGGCCGATTGGGAGTTCGTCGGCTTTCCCTACACGATCGACGACGCCAGCAACCTAGACTCTTTCGAAAGGCGGCTTGAGGAGAGAAACATCGAGCGAAAAGGACGAGGACAAGAAGAGCAGCCCTTACGGGTCTGGGCTCCCGAGCTTCACTTTATCAACGGCCGTTGGGCAATTATTCATACTTCGAATGTCGGTCTGGGGAATTTCATTCTCACTCGAGATGCAGGATTGTATTCAAAAATCACGGACTGGGGTTCATCGTTTGGTCGACATCACGATCCGTTCATCTTTCAGGACGACGATGGCGGCAATTATCTGGTCGCTAAATGCACCGAGATTATAAAGCTGAAAGACGATCTGTCCGGATTTGAAGGAGAACCCGTTAGAGTTGATCCGTCCAACCGAAGAATGGGCCATGAGGGAGCCTTCATCATCAAGTTCCAAGGGAAGTACGTGCTTTTCGGGACTGCCTGGTCGACGGACACCATGCGACATGGAACCTATAATCTTTACTACTGCACAGCCGACTCGATTACAGGACCTTATGGCCCTAGGAAATTCGCCGGACGCTTTCTGGGTCATGGCACTTTGTTCCAAGACAAGCAGGACCGCTGGTGGTGTACGGCCTTCTATAATGCGAATCGCCCCACCCTTTCATCTCAGGAAGCTCGAGAAGGAGATTTGTCCGATACGGCTTATACAATAAACCAACAGGGTCTGACGCTGGTTCCCATGGAGATTCAAATGAAAGACGGAGAAGTACTCGTGTATCCAAAAGATAAGGACTATCGTTATCCAGGTTCGGAAGAAGTCCAGAAGTTCGACTTGGCTTTTTAAGCCAAGACAGCCGTTCTCGAAAGTGCAACAGACTGCTTCAAAAAGACTTGAGCCAACCTGGGAGGAGGCTTATTGATATAGTGTCCTCTTTTCCTGATCGATGGCGCAACCCTCCATCGATTTCGAGAACCAACTCTAACCATAAACCAACCCCAACATGCGAAATCTCTGCTCTAGAGGAGAATCTAACTCGAAGAGTCCTCGTTTCTCCCAACGCCTTGTTCATAGGCTTTGCTTATCGATAGGCGTCTTTTTCATTTGCGGCTTTAGCTCGGCCCAGCAGGTCACCACCACGGTAGGGGCTCCGAAATTCTGGACTTGCGTAACGCCCCCCGCCCTGCCGGCCAACGCTCCTGGCTCAGCAGCCGCTTGGCTCACAAGCCAAGCCCAAATTTGCCAGGAAGCACGTTTGTCCGGCATGCACATCAGCGCCACCTACACAGGACCGGGAGGCGCCATTCCAGCAGGCAAAGTCGCCGTATCCTTAATTGATGCTGCGGGCGTAGTTGGAAAAACCACTGGAGCCTCGACTGACTGCGGCGACCAAAAACGGCCTTTCGCTTTCATATTCCCCGTCTATTTCAAAACCCCTGCGGTTGAATTTCATTTAGAAGCTCTCTGTTGCGAATGGACATTTAAAGGCACCTCGGAGTCTTGGATAGTCTTCATGCCTCGCCCGGCGGGAGCCCAAGCTATTCGACAAGGCGAGCAAGCCGCTTTGGCGGGAACCACAGCCGCCCAATTCGATGCGGTTACTACCAGTATTGAAGACACCGTTACAAGCATCTGGGAATACAAGTATGCCTACGATGGCTGCAACACGGACTGTGGAAAAGTCCATTGTCTTGATCTTACTATTTACAAGGCATCGACTACGCCTCAACAGGATGATGTCGATGTAGATGTGCAAGCAGAGAGGAGTTACGAGCATGGAAGCCAGTAGAAGACTATTCCTCTTTATTGCCTTTGCCCTCTCCTTTCTGATGGTCGGCTGCGGGAAGAAAGAGACCATTAAGAAAAGCGAACGAACCACCTCCATTGTCAGCACTCAAGAAATGATATTCCATGGCAATCGCGTATTCGTCTTGCAAATACTCGATTCGGAAGTAGACGGCGATCCGTTTCAAACTCTACAGGTAATTGGGGACGGCATCGCCATTTCCTTCCATGCTTCTGGAGGACCTCATACACCCAGCGTTAGCGGCAATGAGATCGAATACGGAGGCCACAGACTCGAAGTTCAGGCGACCCCCAACAGCTTCTCTGTCGATGGCCAAAGTCACACTCTTGATTCACCAGGAGCCTATGCCTTTTCCGAAGGCGAGTTTCTGGGAAGAGTGTGGTAGATTCTTTAATGAAAGACGCGGGCTCCCGAAAATGGGACCCGCGTTTCATCTCTAAAAATCTACAATCAGGACTAGGAATCACATTCCTCCTCTCCGCTTCCTTGCCAAAAGGCAATCACCGCTCCTTGTGGATCAGCTATGATAGCAAAGCTTCCCATTGGAAGATCGACACGTCCACTAAGGAGGTTAGCTCCCAGCTCTTGAGCCTTGCTTATGGTGGCATCAAGATCCTCGACATTCACGTAGCTTAACCACATAGGTTTCGCGCCCGCTTCGGCTGGCGGTTGCACGCAACCCGCCACCATCTTATCGCCCTGCTTGAATAGCGTGTAAGAGTTTCCATCGGGCATTTCCATCTGATCGGTCGACCAGCCGAAGAGGCCGGAGTAAAATTCAATGCTGGCTGCTTGATCGTTGGTGATAAGTTCATTCCAAGGAATGGTGCCAGGAGTCGTATCTGGTTGTTGTTCTACTTCGCTCATATTTTCTATTATTGGATTGTTTGATTAAAATGCGTCTTCAAGGTTTTTGAAAGACCGTAAATTCAGTCTTCTGGCGACTGAAGATTCAAGGCTTAATCCGACAACAAACCGTCCTCAGCGTTTCATTTCAGTTAACTATTAAAGGGTATTCGTTGCTCAAAATCGTAGAGCGAGCAATCCAGTTTTAAAAGCGGTCGGATTTGATGAATAAATCGCAAGCGAGTCGCGTCGTACTCACCCAACCTCAGAGGTGTAACAATCAAAGGGAAAAATCATGAAGACTCGTTACTTAAACTTGCTTATCCTCTTAACTTCTCTGCTGGCATTCGGATCTGGATGCTCCGTCATCCATTCGCACTCGACCACCAAGATGATGGGGAAACAGGTGTCAGATGACACATTGGCCAGGATTGAAGTGGGCGTGACCTCTGAAGACTGGGTGGTGGCAACCCTGGGCGAACCAACCAGTCGCGAAAAAGTCAACGATTCCACGACCATAATGAAATACGCTTCCAAAAAAATAAGAAGCGCCAACTCCACTCTGCTTTTCGTTTTCGATACGAGCAGCAAGAAAGAGGAGAAACGAACTGTCTATTTCGAATTCAGAAACGGCATACTCGACCGCTACTGGGAAGAGACGCATTCGTTTTCCAGAGGGTAGCTCGAATTGTTGTAGTTGGTTTTTCGCTACCGCTAAGGCCTTCCTCTAAACAGCATCTTGAATCTGTTGAAGAGGAACGTCTTCAGGCGCGTTCGCCAAGGCATCGGAAGGAGCTCCGTATTCTACGCTTTTAGAAGCTTGAACGAGGGAAGCTCGTTCAAGCTTCTATGCGTTGGAGAGGCCTTAATTCTTCATGTTGGTCAGAAGATCTTTATTTGCGAAGGTCAGATTGCTGGTCACTTCCCACGAAGACTACTCTATGAACGAAAATCGACGAATTCTCGAACTTCAGGACGCGAGGAAGGTTGTTCAAACGAATCAATCTGATTATCAAACGGGTCTGTCGTTACTGGATCAATACGCGCAGATGGAGTTCCTGCGCTGCCGTTGCTTTCAATAAGCTGCTTCATTTCATTTACTACATCGTGCAAGTGACGACTTTGTCCGTAGAGATCCTTTGAAGCCGAGGCGGTTTCTTCAGCATTGGCGGCATTGCTTTGAGTAACCACATTCATCTGATTAATGGCGCAATTAATCTGATCGATACCGGTTGCCTGCTCGTCTGAAGCCGTAGCGATCTTTGCCATAAAATTATCGATATTCTCCACATCATTGTGAATGGCCTCCAAGCTCTCCTTAACCGATTGGCTGACTTTCACACCTAGCTCGCTATTGCTGATCGACTCTTGGAGCTTATCGGCAGTCTCGTGGGCCGCCTTGGCGCTACGCTGAGCGAGACTTCTAACTTCATCGGCAACCACGGCAAAACCAGCTCCAGCCTCGCCTGCGCGAGCGGCTTCCACAGCAGCGTTCAATGCAAGAATATTGGTTTGAAAGGCGATCTCGTCAATGGTCTTAAGGATATTGGAAATGTTGTCGCTCGAATCCTTGATAGTATTCATCGCCTCAATCATATCCAGCATATTGCTTTCGCCCTGCTCAACCGATTCTCTGGCTTTTCGGGTCGTTTCCGAAGCGCTTTTGGTGGCATCTGAATTACTCTTTGTCATCTGAGCCAGACTCTCTAGAGAGGACATAGTCTCCTCAATGGAAGCAGCTTGCTCGCTAGCTCCGTTAGCCAGCGTTTCACTAGCTCGCGAGACTTCATTAGAAGAATTCGAAGTTCTCAGCGACGTTTTCTCGAGTTTTTCAATCGTTTTCCGAATGGGTCGCGTAACGTATCGATTGTTGAACAGATAGAAGCCACCGGTAACCAGCCCGAATACAAGAAAACAGGCAATCGATGCCTTAGTCATGGTCGAGGCGATTACCGGATCATTCTCGAGTTTGCCCTTTAAGACAAAAGCTCCTTTTATATCGCCTACCTTCATGTCCTCCATCGGAAAGCCAAGAACATCCATTCCATCGCCAGAGCGACTTGTACCAGGATCTCCATGACAATTTAAGCAGCTTTCTCGCAACCTTACAGGTCTGGCGGCAATGATCTCCTTGTTCTCCTTATCGATCTTGAAGTACTCTTTATCTCCCTGGGCGAATGACTGAAAAACGTCTGTCACTTGATCGCCATATTCATTTCTAGGATTGCGAGCCGGTATCCCGGGGGTGGTCGGGATTAGAAAATCATAGCCCTTTCTATCGGCGATGGCTTCGACAGAATGCCAAGCAGCCACCACGGGAATGGTTTGGTAGAAGGCGGTACTTTGGTAGGTTTCTTTTAGAGGCCGATTGCCACTCTGGCTTTTAGCTTGATCAAGCATTCCGGCAATATCGAAAGCTCCACTCGTATGCATTCCATCCATGCTATCGATTACATCATCCGCTTGAGCGAGAACGCCGCTCATTTCATGGCGAAGGCTCTCGATTCGATTGCTTCGAGCAGTTACATAGACTGTGGAAAGACAAGTAACTGCGATTAGGGCGACAGCTAGCGCTGACGCAGTAAGGATCTTGGTACTGAGATTCATGGTCGTTGTTCAGGGAAGTCTCAAAGAGACAACACTTTCAACGACGTCTGCCGAAATCTCCTTAGGCCGACTTGCGACTTAACTTCAATTTAACAAAAAAATATGCAACCTAAACAATATCAATACTTTAGCTCTCGTTTGACAATGAAAGAAAGCGCTTCAGAACTACTTCTCCTCGCCAAGATCCTTAGTCATTAATTCAAGTTTCTTGTCGATCGCCTGGATTCGTATGCGACGCTGCTTTAAAGAAGCGGGCAAAGACTCCGCCTTATCCAGATCGTCGATACCATTTTCCTTCTTTTGTTCGTCGATCTCAACCGCTAATTGAGCTCGTTCCGCTTGCAGGCGCTGGCGCTCTGCCGCTCTCTCCGCCTTGTCGAAAATGCGATCTTCCGGCGCAGGTTGTCTAGCTCTCCACGAACGATATCTTGGTCCGCCTCCATTCTCAGGTAGCAAGCGGATATCGTCCGATAGAGGTCTCTGAGCCATGACCGAAGGAGAAACGATTTCGATATCCGCCTGATGAAGCGTATCCAAAACCTGGACATTCAATCGCGAGCGAGCTGAAACGAGTCGCGTAACTTCCTTTAGAAATCCAGCTACTCGGTAGCTTACCGAAAAATCGCCCAGCTCGACAATCTGAACGAAGGGGTCTTCGAGCTCGGCTCTCTTAGCAGCATCGATTAGTAGTGGTTCAATTTCTTCATGATCCAGATCGTAACCCAAGGAGACCGTTGCGGAAACCACCGTCCCCGAGCGCCTGACCACTGAAACAGGGTGTGTAGCCAAATATAGATTAGGCAACGTCATGAGGTCGCGGTCAGCAGTCTGGATTTCCGTATGAAAGAGCCCCCGCTCCGTCACTCGACCAAAACACTCGTTTACCCGAATAAAATCTCCAGCCCAAAACGAGCCCACGGATCGCGACATTAGACCAGCCATAGCATTAGCCACAAACGTAGTGGAAGACAGGGCGATCATGGCAGTGATTGCCAAACCCAGAAGACCAAAGATCTGATCTTTCATCCCGTCCTCCTCAACCGGCCAAGCTAGTATAAGAGAAACGACAGCCAAGGCTATCAGCGCGATTAGGATTACTTGGCGAGAAAAGGTGTTATGCCCTCCAATCTTTTCCGCTCGGCGTCGCATAGCCTTGTCAGTAATGACCAGAGCTAAAATCGAAATAACGATGGTCAAAATGAGCGGTATCCACTTAGCCGAGTTGTCATAAGCTTGGACAAGATCTTCCATCGGTTGGGAAGCTATGCAGAAACTTTCGCCATGCCAAGACTGCACTTCAAACGAAGCGCTTCGCTCGGAATACCTTTAAGGCCTTTGCTATCTCGCATCGGTTTTATGAGCCGTGATTCGTATTTTGAATACGAGCTTGCAAACCTCTCTTTAGGTTTTTCTCGAGAAAGGCAATCGTGCGACCCCAGGCTAATTCAGCTGCTTCCTTATTATAACGGGGCATCGTGTCGTTATGGAAGCCGTATAAGCTATACCATTTTCCCTCAATGCAATCTCGTAATCAGGCTATCTAGCATTTACACGCTTGTCGACGATTTTTGACTACAATCTCTGAGTTGCCGTTCCGACGTGCTTGGCGATATCGCGATATCGCGAAGTCGGCTTGCCCATCAAGTTTCCAGAACCGTCGTACACGGCCACATTGGGAACGAATGTGATACCCATTTGCTTCACAATGGGAGACTGCCAATTGACGATGTCCACTTTTCGCAGATACACGTCTGGATGGGAAATCGCTAGTTTCTTCAACTTGGGATCCATCGTACGGCATGGACCACACCAATCAGCGAAGAAATCGATAATGGTTACCTTTCCGGGGACTATAAGCTTTCGAATGTTCTCTTGTATCCCGTCGTTTCGAATTTCTATGACTTTACTCGCATGAATCTTAGGAGAAGGATGAGAACCTTTGCCCGAATCGGAAGATCCTGTTGGATAGAATTTTACGTTCTCTACTGAGAAAACCGTTTGGTCTTTCATCTTCACACGAAGAGAATCATAGACCAGGACTTTGAACGAACCAACGATCATTTCGCTCTGCGGCTTACCGAAATGCATCAAGACATCGTCATAAGAATCCCCCTTTTCGAGAGCAGCTCTCGATGGATTGACGAAAAACGCAAGAAGGGCAATGAACAGCGCTAGGCTTTTCAGTGTTCTTGCTTTAAAAACTTTCATGGCAGCATACTGGAGTGGTCGAAAATTCTGGTCACATTATCAGGACTTAGCAGAAAAACCCCGACAATGGAGGATGCGGGTGATAAAAAATTGATCCGTATCCTGAGACTGATTCGACGTGAAACAGGGCTGCTTGAAAGCGTGTTAGCCGATTGAGCAAATCGCCCTAACGATCCGGTTTTCCACACTAGTAGAATCTACCTAAGAAAACGCGAAAACGATGAGGGATTCTTATGGCGGAGCCTTACGAAGACCCGACTCGGAAAATCGCGATCCCCTCAATTAGCCTTAAGACTAGACTATAAGGTTTTTAAGCGAGAGTTTAGCAACTTGGCTATCTCAGGGTGGCCACGATTTTCGGCGATCTCCGCTACGGTTTTTCCAGTGAAAGTCGGCCTGCCCTTATAAACGGCTCCGTTATCGAGCAGCCATTTAGTCATTTCATAACTGCCGATCATGGCCGCAGGCCTCAAAAAGCCATTCCTGATCTTGGCTCCATTGGATTTCAAGTACGCGACAAGATCCACGTTGCCACTAAAAATGGAATGGAAAGCCAATGTTATTCCATGCGGTCCTGGGACCTGAATGATTTCCTTATCGATATCAACCATAGCTCGAACCGCAGACGCTTCGTTCATTATGGCCATATTGAAAATATCCTTTCTTGCCCCATGGTCGAGAAGCAGCGTCGCAATATCTTTCCTCCCCATATGCGACGCTGCTCCTAAGGCGGTCTCCCAATCGCCTGCTCCCTGATCCCAGGTAGCATTAGCAAGAAGCGGCTCCTGTTTGAGGAGATCAGAAACCTTCTCGTAACTTCGGTGAGACTCGCTCACCATCTGGAAAACCAGATCCGAATCAAGCTGCGGCTTGTGCTCGCGAATCTCCCGAAGCCTTGGCTCCGCCACTTCCTTTTTCTCCTCATACTGACCGTAAGCCATTCCACTTCCAGCCACAAACAACCCACCTGCAACAGCCTTTCCAAGAAATTCCTTACGATCAATACGTTTCATGCCCATAAACAGTGGCGGCAGTCTAGCAATCCTCAGCTGAAATATGACGAGACGTTAGAATCGCTACGCGAAAGACTGATGAGGGAGCCCAGCGAGAATAATCAGCTTATACCCAAAGCTGCTTTCGCCTTGTCTCGATAACTGCGACTCAATTTCAGTTTGTCCCCTGTATTCAGAATGACGATATATTCTCCATTGAAGTGAGATTGCATTTCCTTAATGCAATCCACATTCACGATAGTTGAACGGTGAATACGAACGAATTTATTCGGATCGAGTCGCTGTTCCATGCTGCCCATCGTTTCGTAGATCATGTGAGTCTTGCTACCCACATGCAGCGACACGTAATTGCCTGCCGCCTCCAGCCAATCCACTTCGGTCGGATTGAGAAAGAAGACGCGTCCACTCTCCTTAACTACAAGTCGATCCACACATGGTCGAGGAGCTGATTGGCCTGATGAGCTGGTTGATGGAGCGGAAACGTTATTGCCATCGAGAAAACGTTTCAATCGCCTTCCAAACGCAGCTTCCTCGGATTGAGCGACTTGCCCTCGGGCTCTATCCAGCATTTGATCGAATCGCTCTTGGTCGAAGGGTTTCAGCAAGTAATCGAGGGCGTGCTCTTCAAAAGCCTGCAAAGCGTATTCGTTGTATGCGGTCACGAACACAACATAAGGTCGCTCCTCCAACTTCAGTTGTCGCAGCATTTCAATTCCATCGAGACCTGGCATTTTGATATCAAGGAAGATTAAATCGGGGCTTCTATCCTTAATGGCTTCCCTAGCCTCGATACCATTGGAACACTCCTGTAGCACATCGATGTCTTGATGCCCTTTCAACATCATGCGTACGACATCCCTTCCATGGGACTCATCATCAATGATTAGGACGGAAATCTTAGGCTGGCTGGGCATCGTCATTTCGCCTTTCGATAGAGGTTGTAGGGCAGTTGAATGGCGACTTCGGTTCCTAGGCCTTCTGTGGACTTCACAATCATGTCGTGGTCATTTCCATACAGTCCTTTCAATCGAATACGTGTATTCTTTAATCCGATACCATTTCCGCTGGATGAATGGAGGTCATTTTTAATGCCAATACCATCATCCTTCACGTTTAGCTGGAGTTGACCGTCGAATATGCTCGCTGAAATACTGATATAGCCGCCCTCTGTCTTGGGACTAATGCCATGTTGCAATGAATTCTCGACGATGGGCTGAAGGAGCAGATAGGGAACTTCCGCATCGTAAAGCTCGGGGTCCACATCGATCTTCACTTCAAGACGCTCTTGAAAACGCTCTTTCTGGATACTCAGATATAAATCCAGAGCATCAAGTTCGTCCTTCAATGGAACGACTTGCTCGCTCGTCTTCTCGAGCGTGAGACGAAGAAGATCACTCAAACGCGTCAGCATTCTAATGGCTCTCTCATTGTCCTTCTTCATCATCAGGGACATGATGGAGTTGTGCGTATTAAAAAGGAAATGCGGGTGAAGCTGCATTTTCAAAGCGCCGAGTTGAGATTGGGCCAGTTTCGCTTCCAACTGAGTGGAAGCCAACTCGGATTTTTGATATTTTGTATAGTAGTTATAAGCGGTAACAGCTCCGACGATAGCCCAGTAAATGATAAGGTAGATGTGGAACTTATATACGAAAATCCAAACGAAGTCCTTCCAAGTCGGATTCTTGTTGAAGAAAACGAAGTCGATCAGATTGGCAAAGGTATACTCGAAAGCGACATGACCGAGAGCCACTGCAAAACCAAGCCCTACTTGCCGAAAGATATTGAACGCCAAAGCATTGCGGTCCACAGGAAAACGACGCGCAAGATAGAGAACAATGAAAGTCGTCCCCGCCCACAAGATCCAACCACTTTGCCACACCAGAGTGTTGCCGATATCCATCTGCTTTCCTTTCACATAAAAGGAGATCGAGGAAATACCGATCACCAGAAGCATAAACAGCATCCAAAAAGCTACTACGCATAGACGGAAAAGCCATCTCGGGACTGGGGCGTTCTTTTCGGGAAAAGGATCCATAGCCTAGAATTCCAATGTGTCAGTTAATATAACGCGAATTTTGAGGCGAATGGAGCTCTAAACCTCATAATTTACGTGAAGCTTGATCAGGAAAGGACGAGACGGCGGATTTTCTATCTAAGTTGCAGCTTTTGAAATTTAAGAGCCAAGCAGTTTCTCGGGAACCGTTGGGGGATCGAATGGCCAGTGTCCCGGGTTTCTCATTTTGCGACGATAGACCCTGTCTTCGCTCGCCATGAAAAGAAACTGCAAATTCTCGCCTCCAAAAGCCAAATACAGGGGAGATTCGCCATCAGGTTTTATCATTATCCCTTCGGTTCTTCCCTGGTGGTTGACAATCTGAACGCCTTGATCCGTTGCCACAAAAAGCCGACCCAATACGTCATAAACGCTATCCAATCCTCCAATACGCGTATTGTTTTCCCAAATTTGAAGTTGATGGAACAATTGCTCATGTAAGAGTTTCCCCTCTTCACGTGTTTCGTAAAGATAGCCGAACTGATTTCCAGGCTGGAAAACAGATAAGCGCATTTGATCGATAAACCGACTGATGCAATGCGGCTTTTCGATATTAGTATCCATCTTTGATATCCTACCGGACCGAGAAATATAAAGTATCTGCCTCTTCTCTGGAAGAGTTGCGTACATTCCGTCTTCAAGAGGCAGCAGATCGCTAGCCAAAATCCCACTGGCAAGCTTTTTGCGAGAGTTATCGCTACCGAGCTCTTCAATCGATCGAGAATCCGAATAACTCGCGAAAAGTTCGCCCTTATTTCCGCACGCAATGCTTTTCAATTTGCCCTCGACCTCCACAAAATCAGAAATACTACCACTTGTATCCATCTTTAGGATTTTTCGACGACCAGACTCCCCTATAAAAACATTACCTTCTTTATCGCCGGCCAATCCGCCAATAAGATCTCCCTCATAGACCAGTTTCCATGACTCCCCCTCCAAGAGCGACTTGTTGATTTCCTGTTTTTCGCTATAAGGAGTCTTTATTGGCTCGTCCCAATCCCTCCATAGCCAGGTAAGCATCTTCGGCAATATCGATCCGGCATGAATCGCATTATGGCCACCATCGCCCCACTCGTGCGCGACTTCGTAACCAGCCCAATCCAGAAAGAATTGCAGTTCCTGGTTCGCCATCCACCAACTCCCAGAATAATTAAGCTTGTCGTTGCTGCCTTCTTGCAGGAACACCCGTAAAGGCCTTGGCTCTTCCTTTCGAACCATGGTCATGATGCTTCCAGCCGCCTTGTAATTCGTGAAGGTGCCAATCGAACTGAGCACTCGCCTAACCCGATCGGGACGGTACCAGGCCATCATAAATGCCCCAACCGCGCCAGAGCTGGCGCCAGCAACACCCCATTGGTTGGGATCCTTGCTTAAATTGTATTCAGCTTCCACTTGCGGAACGATTTCCGAAAAGAAAAAGGCGGCATTCAATTCGGTGATGCCGTCGTACTCAACACTCCGATTGTAGCGAAAATGGGAATTCTCGTTGGGCTCAGGTATGCGTCCGGGATTTACGAATATTCCAATAGTGATGGGCATTTGGCCTTTGTGTATCAAATTATCCATTACGATACTGGAACGCCACTTGCCATCCGGTTTCAATCGGCCCCAACCATCTAAGTAAATCATCACACAAGCAGGCTCTGCCGGATCATACTGGGCCGGGACGTATATCCACCAATCTCTTTCCGTTCCTGGAAAGATTTCGCTCTCGTTCCAGAATTTCTTTATGATTTCCCCTTCGGGAACGCCTTCTTGCACAAAGGAATCCGGCCCTAGCTCGTAGTCATCAATTGCCGACGTTTTCGTACAAAAAAGAAGGAACAGCGAAAGGAACAGTCGATTGCTCATGATCGAAAACTTTAATCCACAAGGAGAGAAAGCAATGCTATTGAAAGCATCGCGTATCAATCGGCGCCAAACTGGTAGACAGTCCTGGTTTTGTAGACTTGATTGGGATCGAGACGTGTCGATGGAAATTGAGGCTGATTCGGAGAATCCGGAAAATGCTGCGTCTCGAGACAGAATCCAGCGCGTTTTTCGTATACCGCTCCACCTTTTCCTACATTCGAACCGTCAAGAAAGTTGCCTGTATAGAATTGCACGGCAGGCTCCGTAGTATACACTTTCATGATACGACCGGATTTGGGCTCCTTCACTTCGGCAGTCTGTCGCAGCTCATCGCTCGAAGGCCGAAGAACGAAATTATGGTCGTATCCACCAGCTAGTGACAATTGCTCATTAACCTGCTCAATATCCCTGCCAATCGGTTTTGGCTTACGGAAATCGAAAGGGGTTTCTTCCACTGATTCCAGCTCCCCGGTTGGAATGAGACCTCCATCGATAGGAGTAATTTGATCGGCATAAATGGTCATCTCGTGATCGAGCACAGACCCGCTATCATGACCGGCTAAATTGAAATAGGCGTGTTGGGTTAGATTCACCACCGTTGGCCGATCGGTCGTCGCTTGGTAGTCGATGATAAACTCGTTCTCCTCAGTTAGCCGATAGGAGACCGATACATCCAGATTTCCTGGATACCCTTCTTCCATGTGAGGACTCAGATAGTTCAATACGAGTCCTTGACCTTCATTACCGGAAAGCTCCTTCACACTCCATTCGACTTTATCAAATCCCACCAGACCGCCATGCAAATGATTATTCCCGTTGTTCACTGCTAGAGTATAAGTCTCTCCATCAAGGGAGAACGAGCCCTTGGCAATTCGATTTCCATATCGCCCAATTAATGCTCCGAAATAGGTCGAGCCCTCGTCGTAGCCTTCAATCGTATCAAAGCCAAGCGTTACATCGCTTGGCTTTCCTTCCCGATCAGGGACCAGCAATTCCATAAGGATTCCTCCTCTATTGGAAATCTTGGCCTTCATTCCCTTTGAATTTTCAAGATAGTAGATACTCATTTCGCAATCCTGAAGGAAGGCGCAAAGAGAGGGTCATGAAAAGCGTTTGTTGCTTCCTGTTCTCGAATGAAGGCAACTGCGCTAGGCTGAAGATGAATCGGATTACATGTAACATTGTCAGGCAATCGCATTCGCTGAGCGACGGAGACAGCCTTGCTACTTGACTCGCTGTATTGCCGAAACATCTTAGCCTCCTTCAATCAAGAGCCTGCCCGATCGACGAGATCCCTATATGAAAGCTGCTAATTTTCTATTCATACTCTCAGACGAACATCAAAAGAATACATTAGGTTGTTACGGTAACGAAAAGGTAATCACACCCCATCTGGACGCCCTGGCTGACCGAGGAACGCTTTTCAGTAGAGCTTACACCACTTGTCCTATCTGCGTTCCGGCTAGAGCTTCCCTGGCAACGGGAAAGTACGTTCACGAGATTGGGAATTGGGATAACGCATTTCCTTACAACGGAAGCGAAAGAACATGGCATCATGAGCTGAGAGACAATGGCCATACCGTAGATCTAATCGGCAAGCTCCATTTCAGAAGCCAGGAGGATGACAACGGCTTTAGCCAAGAACATCAGCCCCTTCATGTCGTAGATGGCATTGGCGATCCGTTTGGAGCGATTCGCTGGAACCCGAAAGTGAGGCATCGGCGCCAAGGAATCATTTCCGCAGGAGCTGACGATTCGACCTATCAGCAATACGACGTTCTCAATGCGGACAAGGCGATCGAATGGCTTGAAGAACACGCGAATGACGAGAAACCTTGGGCTCTGTTTCTATCCTTTGTGTGCCCTCATCCTCCTTACAAATCCCGTCCCGAATATTTCGACAAGTACAACTCGGAAGACTTGCCGCTACCGCCACAATGGAAGGAAGGAGACTGGCCACAACACCCGGCCTACAAATGGTTCAGGCGATTCTTTGACGCCGACGAGCCGTTTACCGAAAAGGAAATCAGAAATTGCATTCATGCTTACTACGGATTGGTCACCTTCCTTGACGAGCAAATTGGACGCGTCCTTTCCAAACTGGAAAGTCTTGGCTTAGTGGATACAACGAGAATTCTCTATTCCTCCGATCATGGGGAAGGACTGGGAGCAAGGGGACTTTTCGGGAAATTCACCCACTACGAAGAATCAGGAGGAATTCCAATGATCCTGGCTGGTCCCGATGTGCCTGAAGGAAACGTCTGCAAAACCCCCGTATCCTTACTGGACGTACACAATACTATTTACGATGGAGTCGGTGTTGAGGGGACCGTCCATCGTCACAGCAGATCGCTAGTCGAGTTAGCCAATCTGCCCGAACAGGAAAGGGACGTTTTCGCAGAGTATCACGCCGTGAATAGCAAAGACGGCTCCTATCTGTTAACGGACAATCGATTCAAGCTCATCTACCATGTCAACCAGCCGGCCCAACTTTTCGACCTGCAGGAAGACCCGGACGAAATAAACGATTTGGCATCACACGGCGAGTACCGGAACGTGCTTGAAAACATGATACACCGGTTAAAGTCTATTTGCGACCCCGAAGAAGTGGATGCGAAGGCGAAGTCAGACCAGAAGGCCCTTATCGATTCCTATGGAGGAGAAGAAGCGGTCCTCAATCGAGGGTTTTTCGAGAATTCCCCAGTGCCCGGAGAAAAGCCGCAGTTTAAAAACTGATTGTTTCAGCCCGAGGAAGGCGTCCAGCCCCATCGGGGGCCAATCAACGTATGCGGTCTTCTTTAATTCACGACAGAAGGCAGCGTCCTTTTGGAGGTCTCGAAGTCTGGATGATCAGATATCTATGACATCGTCATCGGCCTCCTCTTCCACCGGTTCAATACCAATTGGCGGTTTCTTCGACTCCAATGAGTCAAGAAACTCATGATCCTTGGTCCGCTTGCTTTGCCGAATCATACGAGCAAGCACCGAAGCAACATCCGTGTCCAAACACAGCTTTGAAGCTGACGTATCCATTTTACTCATTTCCGTATCCTTAATATGTTATGGCTACGCTGATTCCCAATAAGCTAGGCAACTTCCAGGATCGACTAGCTGCTCATGACACCATGCTCAGTCCAACATCTTTTCCTGAAAACCTAACCATAGGAAGAAGCCCGCCTTTAGAGGAGGACATTCAGCGTAATGGTTTCGTGAATGCGCTAAACAACCGCCTGAAATTTCTTTCCGCAAATTAGCTTAGCTATGGAAGTTGGATAATGGCATACGGCAGCAGCCGTACTTGGATAATAAAGGAATAATACGCCGAAAAATATGCGACAGTTTGCATCCACAAACAAAGCCAAAGACAAGGAGGGAGCGTTTTTAAATCATTTTGATGCCATGTCAGCCAACCCCTGAGAAGTTCGCTCTAAAATAACCACGTTCCTGGGGAGAACAAGAACCCGCTTACAGATAGGCGCAATTTCCTAAGAGGTCATTTATCGAACCGAGCGAAGGAAAAAAGAACCGGGAATTGGAGATTACCTAATTCGACCGCAAAGACCATCAGCCCTTCGATGAGGGCCTGGAGGCTTTATTCAATGCTAAGGATTACGAATTCGATGCCAGTCGATGACATCCAGATAGCGAACCGACCCGCCAAATATATCCAAAGCGCTACCAATCGTAAGGTCGACCCTACCCTCTCCCAAGCCCTCTACGTCTTCCAGATCCGATAATGATCGGGCTCCGCCAGCGTACGTTGCTGCTATCGGCGAATGGGCCCCAAGTCGCTCAATAAGCTCTTTTTCCATTCCTCGCATTCTGCCCTCTACATCGACGCCATGGACGAGATACTCGTCACAGAATTCGGCCAAGCGACCAAGGGTTTCGGAGTTCAAAGCAAGGTCCGTAAACTGGCTCCAGCGATCCGTGACGACCCAGTAATCGTCAGCTTTCTTTCGACAGCTTAGGTCGAGGACCAGCTTGTCTTTGCCTACAAGCTCAACCAATGCTTCTAACCGATTGGTATCCATGGAACCATTGCGGAAGACGAATGAAGTGACAATTACATGGCTCGCTCCGGCATCGAGATACTCGCAAGCGTTCTCAAGATTCACGCCACCTCCGTACTGCATGCCGCCCGGGTAGGCTCTCAGGGCCTGTAAAGCCGCTTCCTTGTTGCCGGGACCCAAAGCAATGACGTGCCCGCCAGGCAGGTCATCCTGTTGATATAGCTTAGCGAAATAGGTCGAGTCGTTTTCAGACTGAAAATTAGTTACAGTCTTGTCTTGGTCTTCGTCCTTGAGAGTCCCTCCGACGATCTGCACTACCTTTCCGTCCCTTAAATCAATGCAAGGTCTAAATCTCATCTTTTCCTACCTAACCTTCACAATCGGCTCCCTAGAAGTCCCGACAAGCATCTCCTTGCTCTTCCTTCCAATATCATTGAGAGTAAACTCAAGCTTTGACCGACAGGACTCAAGCTCTTCCTCATTCGACTCTCGCTTCACGGTCATAGGTTTCTCAACGATAATGGAAATGCGAGCGAAAGGCTTAGGAATAACGAGTCGATCCCAAGATTTTATCTCCCAGTATCTATCAGCCGAATACGACATGGGAATAATGGATGCTCCCGTAAGCTGAGCAAGAGATACAGCCCCTATTTTTGCCTTGTAGACTGGTCCTTTGGATCCATCAGGCAAAATGATGATCGAGTGGCGTTCTTTAACTATCGCGCGATAAAGCGCTCTCAGTCCTTTAGTGCCTTGCCGGGATGACGAGCCTCTAACGACAAGTCCACCGAGTTTCCTACCCAAGATCGCTCCAATTTCGCCATCCTTAGACAGGCTGGACATCATGGCCATTTTGAAGCCCTTTGCGGTTCGCTCTGCGAAAAGGGACGCGAAAAAGAAGATGCGGTTATGCCAGGCGCTTAGAATAACCGGGTCGCTATCGGCCAACAAGGACTCCCATAACTTCCTACCCTCGAATGCGACAACTCGATAGGTCGAGGAAAGCAGCTTCAGCGTAGTCCACATCGCAAAGGCGGCGAACCGAGCTTTAAAAGAGGGAGAAGTGTTGTCAGCCATTTGCATTCGCGTATCTATCACGCGAATACCGAATCGCTTATTAGAGAAAGGAAGGAGCTAGGTTTTCTCATAAAAATCGAGAACGTCGCCAACGGTCTCCATCTTGGCTGCCTCTTCATCGCTGATCTCGATTCCGAACTCGTCTTCAAGCTCCACGAGCAGTTGAAGGGCCTTCGGAGAGTCGATAGCAAGATCGGCGACAAGCTCGGTTTCGCGTTTCAAGCTTTCCTGTGGCTTATTTGCCAGTTTGCTGATAACTTCTAAAACTGAATTGGTGTCTAGACTCATAGTTTCAATCAATGGTTAAAGAGAAAATTTCCTAAAGGTCGAGTCTTTCAATAGCGCCTTCAATGTAGTCTTGCTTGATTTTCTTTCGTTGAATCTTCCCGCTAGAAGTTCGCGGAATGCGTCCCCGACGAACGAATACAAGATCGGCAATGGGTAGAGACATGGCTCGACCAATACGGCTTCTAATGGCATGATCGAGTTCAGCCAGTTTTTCCTTGTCCGAATCAGTCGTTTCAACCACGAGCGCGATTTCCTCGCCTGCCGCGCCATGGGACACCGAAAAGGCGGCGATTCGCTCTCCAGCCTCGCCCTTGCCACGCGCCTCCTCCGCTAGCCATTCCAGCTCGTGTGGCATGATGTTGTCCCCTCGAATGACGAGGATTTCCTTGTAGCGCCCCGCTATGTACAGTTCGCCCTCGGCAACGAAACCTAAATCGCCCGTTCGCAGCCATTCCCCATCCAGAACTTCGCGTGTCGCTTCCTCGTTTTCGTAGTACTGGGAAAATACTGCCGGTCCTTTGACTAACACTTCGCCGAGCTCCTGCTCTTGCAATGTCTCGCCAGTGGAGGAAACGATTTTCACCTCCGTATCCGGCACCGGAATGCCACAGCTAACCACATCCTGATTTTCGACTAGAATATCTGACTTCTGAGGCACTGGATAGGATCTTACCCCCTTCTGAAAGCCATCGAAGGTCACGGCCAAAGTAGCCTCAGCCATCCCGTAGCAAGGCATCACTTTCTCGGGATTAAAACCGGTCGGCGCTAGCAATTCGCTGAAGGCCTTGAAAGTCTCGGGGCGAACCATTTCCGATCCCGTGTTAGCCGTAAGCAGGTTTGACAAGTCCAGCCCTTCCAGATCCGAGGGCTTCAGTCGATCGACGCAAAACTGATAGCCGAAATTAGGCCCGGACATCACTCCCCTTTTCTTATGAAAGGTCTCGAGGTAGCGAATAGGTCGCGCCAGAAATGTAGTTGGATTCATGAGACTGAGCTCAATGCCATTCGCTATGCACAGAAGCAGACATCCGATGAGACCCATGTCATGATGCATCGGAAGCCAGGCTGAGTGCAGTTCCGACAACTCGCTCACGGGAGCTCCAAATCGAAGGCCAATGCCCTCGTTCACCGCATAGGCGTTATGCAACGCCATCCGATGCGTGATGACGACCGCTCGCGGCATGCCGGTGGAGCCACTGGTGAATTGCATGAAAGCGATGTCTTCAGGCTCCGCATCGCACATCGAACCCTCTTCACCATCGAGAGAGTATAGTTCATCTGGAGTCAGTGAAATCGCTCCAAGCGTATCAGGATATTGAGCACGAAGATCGCCCGCCATCCGTTCGCCTACCAACAACCGAGAGGCATCGATTACAGAGCGAAACTTCTCCAGCCTTTCAGCAAAGTTCCCTGAAGAACTCAGCCCGCCCATAGCAGGAGCGATCGCGGCTGGTCTTGCTCCAATGCAGATAGAGCCAAGCCATGCGGCTACAAACTCCCAAGAAGTGGGGATGCAAAGCAGAATGCGATCGCCCTTCTTCACGCCTAAAGCTCTCCATTTTGCTGAAGCTTCAAGAACAAGCGCCCGAAGATCGGCATAGGATCGCCAATCCGCATTCCGCCCACTGCGATCGAGAATGCCAATGCCCTTCTCGCCAAACATTTCGGCCGCATGGTTGATCGTTTGCGGAAAAGTGATGGGAAGACCATCGATCGACTTAAGTCGAGGAAAGCCTAGAAGATGAGCTGGTTTCGAGTCGGATAGCTGGGAGCTCACAGTCGCGCGGCTTCAACTTCGGGCTCTTCGGCGGATTTTTCCTTCTTGCCCAAAGCTTGATTCCTCCCACCGCGAATCGCTTTTTCCAATCTGTCTTTAGCGACCTTGTTCAGCGTGTGCAGAATCTTTTCCATGCTGATGCCTACGTCCTTCAATTCCTGGGTGAGCGCGTTGATGATGGGAGGAACGCCTTCCATCACGTATTCAACTCTTTGACGCAAGCTGTTTGCCTTGGCATCGGCGGCTTCGATGTTTTCAGAATAGAGAGCTTTGAACTGATCCTCGATATAGATGTGGTTGAAACCCAGATGACGCGCTTCGTCCTCGAGAATGCCATTGCAGATATCGCTAAGCACTGGGTCCAGATCGCACTCCTTCAGCTCGTGAGAAACGACCTGCGCCATGGACTCGCTCACCAGCACGCCAGCCAGCCATTCCGCCGGATCTTTGGATACAATGCGGCTTTGAAAAAGGTAGCCTGCAGGAAAGCGTCTTATGGACAGGGGCTCTCGATCTATCCGCTTAAAGTATCGGGCGAAAAGCTCCGTATGACGAGCCTCGTCGACCGCCCAGGTAGTCAGATAGAATTGAGCTTCTACTTGCGACTGATGACCAAGAACGGGGATCAGCCCCGAAACCGAATAGAGAGCCGACTGCTCGCCGGTTAAGACGGGGGTGAGCACTCGGCCCAACTGATCTCGAAGCTTATCGCTAACGATCCGCCTTGGAGCATTCCAGTCTAAATCGGTAGCCGACCACTGCTTGCGAATGCCCTGATACCAGAGACGCATTTGGCGCTCGTTGCTCAGATCCGGCATTACTTTGTAGATATTCATAATGAAATGGAACAACCCATGTTAGCCGCTAAGAAACAAGCGCAAGGCAAATGTTTCAAGCTAATGCGAGCCTTCATAGGGAATGGGCCAGCTAAATAAAGAATAAAAACTCTTTTATTCGACTAGATATTGTTAACGCAAACCGGTCTTAGTTGATCTGCTTGAGGCTTTTCCACTGGGCTTCGTCCAATTCTTCAAGCTCGTTGGCGCTGATCAAGAGCTGTATCTTCCTCACGTAGTCGTACCCTTCTTCGGAATAGCGCTCTAGGCCCTCCGCCAAATCGTAGCCGCTCAAGGGAACTTCCTGCCGCCGCAACGCTCTCCTGATACCTCGCATTCCGACATAAGCCATATTCGTATTCAAATTTCTGATATAAGCTACAAATGAATCCTTAGGGGAATCGTATTTCTTCACTTCATACGTCTCCCCTGCTGGACGAGCCTTTGGCACCAAGCCACAACCCGGCTCGTAGCAGCGCATGCCATACAGATTATTGCCTTGTTGAGCGAAACGCGAGGTCCCCCAGGCGCTTTCCAAGGCGGCTTGAGACAAAGCGATAGAGGGAGGCACCGCATCCAGACGGGAAAGAAGATCCTGGAAAACCTGCGGACTGACTCGTCCCACATCTTCGAATCCATATTCGATGGCCAGTTCCCTAACGATCTCGCTCTTTCGTGAACTCAACTCGGATTTCTTTTCGAACTCCTCTTTGAGTTTAAGGATCTCTCTGCGCTGTTTTACAATCTCTTCATTCGCCTCGACCACGAAGGGCATAAGAAAGCCGAAGAACGCCTCTTTCCGTTCCTTAATATCCTTTATCGCTGCGAAATCCGGCAGAGTAATCGGCTCTTCCTCAACCCTGAGGGTCCACCATGCGAAGTAGGCTCCCACAACGACGAGAGCTACAATTAGAAATATCAGCCTTTTCCCTGCATCCACGGCTTTCTCCTGTTCAACACCACTAAGCCATCTCAAATTTGGCCGCCTTTCCATCCCCCATCTCCTTTCTCTGACCAAACAACATATCCAAACTAGGTATCGCTCATTTATCTACGCGCTTTAGGTGCAGGAATATTTCTCCATCCATCCAATATTCGATGAATCTCGATTTGGTCTGAACGTAATCCGTCCACTCGTAAGCCCGCTTTCCCTGATATGCGGGAGAAACCAGCTCGTATCCACCATTCCACCACTCTCTATATCCCGCGAATTTCTCGTTTGAGATCTTTACGACGAGCTCCTTGTCCTTGTGAGAGGGCTTAAGCTGCAGCCAGATCTTCAGTTCTTCCGTGACCTTAACGTCATTGATCACCTCCTCGTTGAATGCAATGGCCTCGTAGGGTCCGAATTTCCTGACTTCAGGAGGGGGAGCTGAGGGTCGGGTCGGATTGGAGACCTGGGCATGCGAAAATGGCAGCGGGGAAGATAAAAACAGGAGCAATATAGGAGCGAATATCCTTTTCATTGGAGCGCTTGTAGCAAGTCGACGCAATAAAGTCAAAGATCCAAACGTGCTGCTGAGTGAGTAATGGTGACCAGAATGCTCCATGGGTCTCGAGTGATTCATTGACATAGTTTCGAGAAACAAAGATGGAAATTTTCAATCAGATTAGTAAGTTGGGAATGAAATTAGGGGGTTTTCGCTATGCTTAAATCCAAGGAGAGTGGGCAAAGTAGACTAGAGAAGAGATCTTGGCTTCGGAGAATCGAACACGTGGCCTTTGTGGGCATTGAGCTTATTTTACGGGCGCTACCCTTGAAGGCGGCTTATTTGCTGATGGAAAGCCTGGTCCGGATACTGGTGACGATTTTTCCAAGAGTGAAAGGAAGAATGGTCGCCAATTTGGAAATCGCCTATGGAAATAGCACTTCGCAAACGAAACAAGCGGAGCTTCTCGAAAAAAGCCTGGAATATCATGCCTGGTTCATAGCCGACATGCTTTTAGCGCCCTACCTAATGAAAAAAGCTAGATACGCGAACGCGGTCGATACCTCGGAAGTCGTTGAAGCCTTAAAGCACACCGGTCTCTACTCGAAACAGGGGGCGCTTTTGGTGAGCTCGCATCAAGGGGCGCCCGATATCATTTCGCTCGCTTTGGGTAAACTGGAATTTCCTATCGCGGTCGTTGCTCGACCTTTGGATAATCCTTACATCCAAAAGCGGATTTCCCAGTCAAGAAAAGGCTTTAATCGTATCCAGATTTCAAAAACAGGAGCACTGAGACCCGCTTATCGGCATTTGCAATCGAAAGGCTTGCTCGGCATTCAGATCGATCAAGATGCAGGACCTACCGGACTATTTGTCCCCTACTTCAAGAAGCTTGCCTCTACGCACTCCGGACCTGCAACGTTGGCCTGCCTAACGAAATCGAAAGTCGTAATGGTATTCTGCATTCGCTCCCAGCCACGATCTTTCGCATTCAAGCTCATTACCCGAGAGCTGCAGATTGATGAGGCCATGGAAACCGCTTCTCAGGATGAAAAGATCTTCGCCCTGACCAAAGCGATGACAGAAGAAGTGGAAGTAATGGCGAAGCGGTATCCCGAACAGGTCATGTGGGCTCATCGTCGCTGGAAGACTCGGCCAGCTGACGAGAAAATGGAAGTGTTTCCAGACGCCAAAAGCGATGCCTCACCGCCCAGAACTTCGGTCGCTGCAGAGAGAAGAAATCTAACCGCCTGAAGATAAAAGTGGCTTTTGAAAGGGACCCAAACCTCGATTGACGGTCTCAAAGCGGAAATTATTCGGTTTTCACTCAATAGAGCGAATAGCCACCTCTCGGAAATGGTTTGATTTGACCGTGGTTTGGCTATGGTAACGAGACTGACATGATCACAAGGCTAGGCAGAAAGGGAATAGATGTAGTCACGGAGCTTGGAGAGGTGACGCTCTTCGGACTTTCCTCAGCCGGCTCGCTCTTTTCCCAAAGGCGCCTTTTCGAGAAACTGATACGATCCATTTATGAAATAGGTGTCCGCTGCGTGCCCATAACGCTGATCGTCGGACTTTTCACCGGACTCGTTCTGGGACTTCAACTTTACTACGTTCTAACGAAATTCAGTTCGGAAAGTCTACTTGGGCAAGCGGTGGCCTTGTCTATCATCATGGAGATCGGCCCTGTTTTCACCGCCATTATGATTGTCGGACAGGCTGGTTCAGCTCTCTCCGCGGAAATCGGGATTCAGCGAAACGCCGAGCAGATCGACGCGTTGAAGACCATGAACATCAATGCCAAAGGCTTCCTCGTTTCCCCTAGACTTTATGCCGCCTTGATTTGCTTCCCCATATTGACCGCCTTTTTTGATATCGTAGGCATTTTTGGCGGCCATTTGACTGGAGTCGAGCTTCTCGGCGTAGATGGAGGAGCGTATTGGAATCGCATATACGAGAGCGTTTCCCTTACCAATATTCGAGACGGATTCATCAAGGCTCTCGTATTCGGAATCCTGACAACACTGATCTGCGCCTTTCAAGGCTACTTCACGCATGTGAAAGCAAGCGTTCCTGGAGCGAGGGGCGTTTCGGAAACCACAACCAGAGCCGTAGTCCTGTCTAGCATCGTAATCCTGGCCAGCGACTACCTGATCACTTCCTTCCTCCTGGAAAAATGAGTAGCGAGAATCTCGTCATAAGAGGGCTATCCAAGCGTTTTGGCTCGCAAGTCATTCTCGACGCGATCGACATGGACATTCCCTTGAAGTCCCATACTACGGTGATCGGTCGAAGTGGCATTGGGAAATCGGTCCTTCTCAAGTGCATTTCCGGCTTGCTGAAAGCGGACGCTGGGTCGATCTCGGTGAGCAATAGCGAAGTGGTACCCCCTTGCAGCTATATGTTTCAGCAGAATGCCTTGTTCGATTCCCTGACGGTATTCGAAAATGTGGCGCTTCCTTTGAGAGAGAAAGGCCAAATGGGGAGAAAGGAGATTCTGGATACGGTCAGCGATATTCTGGAAAAGCTGGAATTGGAAAACGCTCTTCACAAGTACCCTGCCGAGATTTCCGGAGGGATGCAAAAGCGAGTCGCCCTTGCCCGCGCTTTGATTACCGGACCTGAAATCATTCTTTTCGATGAACCGACTACCGGTTTGGATCCGGAGCGAAAATTTTCCGTATTCGATATGATAAGACGCTATCGCGAAAAGTTCGGCTTCACAGTGCTTATGGTCAGCCACGACGTTCCAGAAGTCTTTGAAATTACGGATCAAGTAGCCTGGCTTGACTCAGGAAAAATTCGCTATTGGGGCACGCCCAAGCAACTGATGAGCTCGCCGCCAAGCGAATTGGAGACTTTTCTCAATCCTTCCCTCGAAACAACGCAGTCCTCCTTATGAATCAGAAGAAAATAGAATTTTCCGTAGGCGTATTCGTGCTCGTCGGCATTCTCGCCATCCTTTATCTGGCCATTCAGATTGGCAGCAGCCGATTCGTGGGAGACGACTCCAGGGTCGTTGAAGCGCGCTTCAACAATGTGGGAGGCCTCAATGAAGGCACCAATATCATGATAGCGGGCGTAAAGGTTGGAAAAGTGGGGAAAATCACTTTGGACACGGAGAACATCGTAGCCATCGTGGAATTGAAATTGTCTCAGGATATCGAGCTGTACGACGATGCCATTGCCTCGATAAAGACAAACGGCTTGATCGGGGACAAATTCGTCAGCCTAGATCCTGGCGGAGGGGGACTCCCGCTGGAGGAAGGAGAGGTTATCGTAGACACGGAATCCGCCTTGGACATCGAAAGCCTCATAAGCCGCTTCGCTTTTGGGGGCATCGAGGAGAAAAACGAATAGAGTACGCCTGAGTTGCTTTTGCCTATTTTAAAATAAAACCCAGGTTTCGTTCGTCTTAGCCGTAAATCTCAGAAAACGTTATCAAATCGATCCAATGAATATCGCGAAGAATTTTCGTTACTTGGCCGGACTCAGTCTAGCTCTCTTGGCTGGTTTACCTTCTCTGACTGCCGAAACGGCTCCGGAGAAAAAGCTCCAGAGCACCATTTCAAAAGTGATTGATGTTCTGTACCTCAGTGATGAGGAAGCTGATCTGGTTCAGAAAAGGGAGCTCATCCTGGAAATCATGGACAAGAGTTTCTCTTTCGACGTCATGATTGGATACGCCTTGGGGAGAAACAAGAAACTGCTGAATGAGGATCAAATGGATAGCATTACGGTTCTCACAACTGATCTGTTGGTTCGCTCTTTTACCAAGGAATTCAAAAATGCTTCGCGGCCGGTAATGACTTTCGATGAGCCTGTGCAGTTGACCAAAAACAAGATTGAAGTAGCTTCTAGCGTGAAGATTGAAGACACGGAAGTTCAACTCGCCTACCGCCTAGCCAGGATGAAGTCAGGATGGCAAGTGTACGACATTCTTGTCGAAGGAGTCAGCATGGTCAGTAATTACCGCAAACAGTTTCAGGAACACTTTCAGAGAAAGACGGCCGAAGACTTGATCGAGATTCTAAGGGAAAGAATTAACCAGACTTAACTATGAATAAGGGAAGGAATTTTCTAAAACTAGGCCTGGCGACCTGCCTGGCGTTTGTTTCAGAATCGCTATTGTATTCTCAAGAAGACTACGTAAGCGAGGACGATCTTTTCGCGGACGACGGCGAATACGAAGACCAGCCATCGGTGCCCGATCCCATTCGCGGCTTTAATCGAGCCATGTTCAATTTCAACGACTTCTTTTATCTCAATATCCTCAAACCCGTATCCAAAGGATACCGCGCCGTCATGCCGGACGACGCGGAAAAAGGTATCAGCAATTTCTTCGACAACGTAAACTACCCGATACGCTTTGCCGGGAATGTCCTGCAATTCAAATTTCGCGAAGCAGGCCAGGAGACCGGAAAGTTTCTGGTTAACACGACGGTCGGCATGGGAGGATTCTTCAAGATCTCGGATGATTTCGATATGTTCAACACGCCTCCAGAGGATATCGGACAAGCCTTCGGCGCCTGGGGAATGGGACATGGGTTCTATATCGTCCTTCCCTTTCTCGGTCCGACCACCTTGCGGGACGGCATAGGAAGAATTGGCGACAACTACGCCCACCCTATTCCAGAACCCTGGACTTTGGTAGACGAATCCGAATACCGCATAAGCCTCCAGGCTCTGGATATCGTCAACGACTCACCCAACTTGCTCAACGTTTACGAGTCGCTGAAAGGATCGGCTATCGATCCCTATGAATCCGTAAAGGACGCCTATATTCAAAGACGAGCTAAGGAAGTAGCGCAATGATCGCCTTGCCCAAGGCGGTTTCTGCTAGCGAATCCGGTTCTTGGTCGGAAGCGGGAGTCTGCGACCAATTCCCCATCTTCTCCAGCTAGTCGCTTTCAGTGTCCCGAACTGCTTTTTCTCAAAGTATACGTAAAACGGATACAGCCGGTTGTCCTTCTTATCGAGGACCGCATTGTCGTAGCGATAGCGTCTCGTCATCCCATCGTCGTAATCAGTAACCCGGTCCGGTCGGCCGATGACGGCTTGGACCTCGTTTTCCGTTTTGTCCCCAATTTCCTTGATCACTTTATTTACGTCGAAACGAGATTTGAGCGGAGCTCGAATACGCGACCGAGGATGGGTTTGTACTTGAGCCGCTCGACGCTTCTCAAGCTCCTTCATATGAGCCTCGCGTAGAACTTGCTGCTTCTTCATTTGGATACGTCTCTCTTCGGAGACAGCCGTAGCTAGCCGCTTCTGCTCGTACGCCTCGTCTTCTTGCTCCGCTTTGCTCGCGTCGAATTCGAATCGCTCCTGAAGCTCTTCGGAAAGAGAGGAAAGCTTGAACTGAGTGATCCCTTTCGAGTGCTGTACAGTCACCCGTGAACTCGAAACGCTGATGACCTTTTTGACCTCGAAACTTTGGCCTTTCACAATCCAGGTTTCGGCCCCGGCGAGGCCAGCGGTAAATATTATCAATGCTGTAAACAAAAGCCTCCTTTTCATAAGCAACACTTCCGCATTTTTTATCGACAGATTTAGCAAAATCAAAAGCGCTTCTTTCTGCGCAAGAAAGCGGAGCCGGGATTTCAGAGCATGCAACGTCCTTCATGTCCACTAATGAATTGGGCAACAGCGACTTAAAGCTTATTCCAACCTAGTTATGAGAATACGAGATCCACAAAAATCGATTGGGCAAACAGCCGAATAATCTCCACGGCTGAGGTGGTGGAGCGAAATTCAGAACTATTTAAGGCCCTTGACAGAAGGACCGATAAACGTAGTCGTTCACTGAAGTAAATGAATTCACGCGTACTCGATCTTCTTCGACTTACTAACTCAGACAGCCTCTTTCTAGCTTAAGGCTTGGCTGTCGGGACGCGTATTCAGTTCCTCGATCATTTTCAAAATCAGCGGGAACAAGCCCAACATTAGGGCACCATATTTTGCTATTGCGTCACCGGCCCTTGCCGCAAACCGTTTCAACCCAGTACAGCAATGCAAAAACCGCCAATAACGAAATACCGACCTTATCCGGTCATCGACTTGCCTGATCGCGATTGGCCCAATCGAGTTATCGAGAAGGCCCCCATTTGGTGCAGCGTCGACCTCCGGGATGGCAATCAGGCTTTGGCCATTCCCATGAATGTCGAAGAAAAGGTCGAGATGTTTAAAACCCTGGTGGAAATTGGCTTCAAGGAAATCGAAGTCGGCTTCCCTTCAGCGTCGGATACCGAATTCCATTTTCTTCGTCGGCTCGTATCCGACGATTTGATACCTGACGACGTTTCCGTGCAAGTGCTCGTACAATGCCGCGAACATCTGATCCGTCGAACATTCGAATCTCTCGAGGGCGTCAAAAACGCGGTAGTGCATATCTACAACTCGACCAACCCTCTGCAGCGACGCGTCGTTTTCGGAGCCGACAAAGATCAGATTAAGAAAATCGCCACCGATGCTACAGCACTGGTGAAAGAGCTGTGCGAAACCGTTCCTGAAACCATTATTCAACTAGAATACTCGCCCGAAAGCTTTAGCGATACGGAACTGGAATTTTCGCTCGAAGTCTGCGAAGCCGTATCCGACGTCTGGGAACCGAATTCCGATAAGAAGATTATCCTTAATTTGCCAGCCACGGTCGAACTGTTCACGCCTAACGTTCATGCGGATCAGATCGAATGGTTCTGCAAACACCTGTCCAGACGGGAGCATTCCATTATCAGCCTTCATACGCACAATGATCGAGGCACAGGGATAGCGGCAACCGAACTCGGACTGATGGCCGGAGCCGACCGAGTCGAAGGAACTTTGTTCGGCAACGGAGAGCGTACCGGAAATCTGGATATCGTCACTGTGGCATTGAACATGTACACTCAGGGAATCGATTCGAAATTGGATTTCTCCAATTTGAATCGCATTCGCGAGATCTACGAAAGAGTGACGAGAATGGATGTGCATCCACGCACTCCCTATTCTGGCGAGCTGGTTTTTACCGCCTTTTCCGGGTCTCATCAGGATGCCATCAAAAAAGGATTCAGCCAGCAGTCTGAAGATTCAACCGCCCCATGGGAAGTGCCCTATCTTCCTATCGATCCCAAAGACATTGGAAGAAATTACCGCGCGATCATCCGCATCAATTCCCAGTCCGGAAAAGGCGGCATCGCCTATATCATGGAAAGAGAATACGGATTCAACATGCCGAAGGCCATGCATCGCGAGCTAGGAAATGTGGTGAATCGGATTGCCGACGAGACGGGAGACGAAATCACCCCGGAGGGAGTCCTTAAGTGTTTCAATACCGAATACATCGACATTCGAGAACCGCTTGATATTCTTGAATTTCGCAGCGAGAGGATCGACCAGAACACAGTTGAGGTCTGGGCAGTGGTTCGACACGAAAACAGAGAGCATAACCTCCGAGGAACAGGCAACGGCCCTATCGACGCCTTCTTTCACTCTCTTGAGGAACTGGAGATTCGGAACTACGAACTGCTCTCCTACAGCGAACATTCTCTCGGGCGAGGAGCGGATTCCAAAGCCGTAGCCTACATCGAACTAAAAGGTTCTGATGGCAACAAACGTTTTGGAGCCGGCATCGACACGAACATCGAACTCGCTTCCATTCGCGGTGTGGTCAGCGCCCTAAACCGGCTTATTGCTGGATAGGCCTAGCGTATCCAAAAACCGCCTTCCAGCCACGGAAAACGCGATTCTAGATTTTGGCTTTCTCCGCTGAAAGGCTCGCTCTGCGCCGCGATCCATTGTCAGTTCTAAAAAGCATCCAGAATCCAATTCCCTGATACAGGAGATTCGGAATCCAGTAAAGAAGATGGGGGCGATAGGAGTAAAGACCATCCATCCACCCGACAGCCATCATCAGGATATAATAGAAAAGAGCCAATCCTATCGCTAGAAACAAATTGGCCGACGTCTCGCTACGCTGGGAGCGAATACCCATTGGAATGCCGAGGATGGCAAAGGACAGCACCGAAAAGCCCATGGCGAATTTCTCGTGAAACGCCATCTTCGCGGAAGAGAGCCTAGTCAGAGCTGCTACCTTAGCTTCGCCCGTAGCAGCATCTACGTCTCGCTCAAGTTGCTGAATTTGACTTCTCAGCTGATTATAAGTCATCCATTTGAGCTTAATCTGAAAAGTCACTTTCCCCAGAATCGAGTCGAGAGGAACCATGAAGCCGGTAGCCTCGAAATTGATCGAAATCAGATCGGAAAAATTGGATCCCTTGAAGTCTTCCGGATTCTCTTCGCTTCTCGCTTCCGATGAACCCTCGTGCAAAACAAGTTCCAGAGCATTCTGCTCCTCGAGAAATTTGAACTCTCCCCATTGACCTCGCATGTACTTGACCGCTCGATTCTCGTCATCCAGCACCCACACGTACAGGTCTCGTAGGATGCTGCCCTCCTTTTCGCTTACGTAGACGACGTAGCCAGGAAAGTCGCGTATAGGCGTCTTCTCGACGATGAATCCAAGGGGGTTGGTTTCGACAATATCCGCCAATTCCCGACGATATTCGGTCTTGGCGATGGGACCGTAATGGAAATTCACTACCAACCCGAAGGCCACGCCGAGTATCGCAAAAACGAATACCGAACAGGAAAGTCGAAAAACGCTGATTCCCGCCGCCCGCATGGCGGTAATTTCGTTTTCGGCCGAAAGCCGTCCCATCGTCAACAAAATGCCCGTCAAAAGACCTAGCGGGAGAGCATAGACGAAAATGAAGGGAAAGAGTTTCTGCAAAAGCCGAAAAGAATCCACCAAGTCCAACTGGCCTTGGGCCAGAAAGCCCAAGATATCCTTTACGATTTGCCCGGTCAGCAGAATCGAGGCGAACATGACGACCGCTCCGAAACAGGTTATCAGAGCGCTACGAAAAACGTACCTGTGAATCAATGCCACTCGCAGCTTAGATTTCGACTACCGGCCGATAGTTCAATCGAAAATTGCCAGCCCGCGAGACGAAGATAACCCTTCATTAAAAGCGTTACGCGGTTGCCAGGTCGGGAAAGACGCCTTCACTCTTCTAATCGAATGAAGTTCCAGCCTCAAAAGCGGCCTATTTATGGAGAAAATCTTGGCTCGCTGAAAAAGTTTCTGACCGAAACAGGAGAAGCGGCCTTTCGCGGCCAGCAAATCATGGACTGGCTCTATAAAAAACGAGCTAGATCATGGGAGGAGATGACCAATCTCTCAAGAGAGCTCAGATCGAAATTGGATGAAACGTTTGATATCGTTCCGGCTCAAAGAATGGAGGCCAATGAATCGGCCGACGCCACCGAAAAGCTGCTCCTGTCGCTTAGAGACGGATCCCTGATCGAGACGGTTGTTATTCGAGCGCCGCAAATTGGAGTTGGCCAGGAAAGCTCTCGCAAGACCATTTGCATCTCGACGCAGGTAGGCTGCGCTTACGGCTGTAAATTCTGCGCTTCGGGCTTGAATGGGTGGAAGCGTGATCTGTCGAGTGGCGAAATCGTAGCCCAGCTCATCGAAGTCTGCCACCAGGAGGATGCCACCACCGAAAGAGCTAAAGAGGAATTGGCCTCGTTTGACAACATCGTGGTCATGGGCATGGGCGAGCCGATGGCCAATTACGACAATCTGATGGCGGCCCTTCGCACAATCAATGCGGATTGGGGCCTTAAATTCGGCGCTAGGCGCATTACCATTTCGACTTCGGGAGTCGTTCCCAAAATCCTCCAGCTGGCGGAAGAGCCAGAGCAATTCCGACTAGCAGTAAGTCTGCACGGGGCAAGCAACGAGGTTCGCTCGCAAATCATGCCCATCAACCAACGATACCCCCTCGAAGAGCTCGTTCCCGCTATCCAGAAATTCGCCTCGGTTAAAGGGCGCATGGTTACTCTGGAATTCATTCTCATTCAGGAAATCAACGATGGATTCGAGCAAGCCGAGAAACTCGTTGAAATTGCTCAACGGCTTCACGCCCATGTGAATCTGATTCCTTACAACAGCGTCGACGGACTAGACTGGAAACGCCCTAGCCTCGCTCGACAGGACGCCTTCCACGATATTCTGAAGAAAAATCGGGTATCCGTCACCATCCGTCGCGAGAAAGGCCATGACATCGCCGCAGCCTGCGGTCAGCTCAAACTTAAAACCGAAGAAGCCCTGGCCGGATAGACTCTTTTCTCTATGTCTTTGAACTTTACATATCAAAAAATCATAATACGTTGATTTTTAAAATTCCCTAGCCTCAACCCCTCCTTTCATGAACACAGTTGCTTTAGAATTCGTACCCCCAAATCTTGAAGACGGTCCCGCCAAGGCGGTTGAAGAGGCTCACAAGATCCTAGAGCACTCTAAAGCAATGGCGATGGAAGGCGCGATCAAGCACCTGATGATTCCTGGAATGATCGAAGAGGATCCTGATCGACCGGTTCCCATGCGCCCCAAAATGGATCCGCTGGATACTTGGAATGCCGTTAAATCGGAACTGCCAGGGATGAAGGGGCTATGCACCCAAGTAACCGCTTTCCTGAATCAAGACCAGCTGACGCAACGCTTCGACAGTCTGTTGGGAGCGGGCATGGACGGCATCATTTTCGTAGGAGTGCCTAGAACCATGGCCGATGGAGAAGGCTCTGGCGTGGCCCCAACCGACGCCCTGAATATTTTCGCCGATCAGGTTCCTAATCGAGGCGCTATATTAATCCCAACACGGGACAGCGAATTCGGTCGATTCAATTTCAAATGCAACCAAGGCGCCACCTTTGGCATGACCCAGCTCCTCTTCTCCGACGCCCTGGTTGGCTTTTTGCAGGATTTCGCTAAAAACTCGGAACATAGACCCGAATTGCTGATATCTTTTGGTTTTGTACCCAAAATTGAAACACGGGTGAATCTCATTAATTGGCTCATCCAGGATCCCGGCAATCCCCTCGTCGAGAAGGAACAAGCCTTCGTCTCACGCATCGCCGAACTGCCGCTAAAAGAAAAGAAAAAGGAGTTGCTCGACCTCTATCGGCGTGTCGTCGATGGAGCTCGCGAATTGGGATTCCCTTTAAGCATTCACCTAGAGGCTCCCTACGGTTTCACCAAGCCCGCATTCGAAACCTTCGCCGAAATGCTTGCTTATTGGTCGCCTAATAAATCGTAGTTGGTCTGAGACTACTAATTGGTTTCCAGTCGCTTCTCCATTGCCCCTTTAGCTCGCTCGATCCTTTCCTCTCTTGAAAGACCTTCCAGCGAGGTCGGACGGCCTCTTGATGAGGAATTGGCAACGCGTCGAACCATTCGACTTGCAGGCTGTTCCGAAAAAACGATTCGAGAAATATTTATCGGATCGGTCTCGTTCTTAGCCAGAAAAAGCCTGGGGCGATCCAAATCTCCAGCAAGTGGAAACGCGCCATCTCTACTGGGATGGAAGGCCCAGCTCCCATTGTCGAAATCGATTTTGAGCTGAATCCGCTGCGTCGATTTCAGCCGTTCGACAACTGATGCCGGCAAGGGACGCCCACTGGAAGTCGTTTTGGGAGGTGACTTCATGTAGGAACGCGTACTGCCTTTCACCCAATAACCTTCATTCGGATCTTCACTCTCATGAAAGGCGTAAAAAGAAGTCTTGGAAGCGAAGCGTGGGTCGTCTGGCGTTTCTACCACCGTGCAGCTGAAGGTTGCCCCATAAATCTGGATAATGGGATTTTCCTCACGAAGCGAACCGAGTTCGGCATTGTACTCAATTGATACATACAATTCGCCTGACTTTGGAGAATCCGGAAGCTCAAGCTCGAAAATCTCGTCCCGCTGCAATTCGCGGACTGGCTTCTTCATCGGAAGAAACGGCAATCCACGGCTTTTCGCATTGGCCATGGATTTCTTCTTTTTCGTTTCTTTCCAGAAAATGGGAACCTCGAATCGCTCGTATCCAGGATTCGGAAACTCAACTGCCGCCCGGGAGAGGCTATTTCCTAAAACGAAAAAACAAAGGACTAGAGAAAACTTCCTTAAGAATTTCATAATACAACCACCACAATCAACTTAACGAAAAAAACACTTCCGAAATTATCTGATTCAGAAAAGGAAATCGTCAATAAAGAAAATGTTCAGACCACTCAACAGACCGGCTTCTAAGACCGGTCTTTAGCTAGTTCATATTTAAGAGTCTGGATATCGGCAATCAGTCGTTTTGTGTCCGTCGTAACCGAACCATTGTAAACGCCGCGGATATAGCCTTCACCGTCCACCAGAATGAGATTTTCGGAATGTAGAAAATCGCCTGCTGAATCCTTTTTTAAGCCTTTTTCAGCGAAATAGGATTTCCTGGCTAAGGAATAGATTTCCGCCTTCTTTCCCGTCACCAAAAACCAGCTACGCGAATCGATTTCGTTTTCGTCAGCGTAGTTTTTGAGACGTTCAACCGTATCGTGCTCGGGAAGAACGGTGTGTGACAGAAAGCGAACGTTCGAATCGTTTTCAAACGCTCGTTGAACACGCATCACGTTTCCCGTCATGTTTGGGCAAATACCACCGCAAATCGTGAAGAAGAAGTTGCTCACATAGATTTTCCCCAGCAGATCTTCTCTAGTCACCGTTTCTCCATCTTGATTGGTAAAAGCAAACGAACCGATTCGGTGGCTCTTCACTTCCTCGTCAGCAGCGCCTTCGCCCAGCCAAAGCGGCGTAAAATCGGCAGAGTTGTAATAGGGCAATGATGAAGGTTCGGCTTGAAGCAAAGATGATCCAAGAAAGGCGCAAAGAAGGCTGCCTAGAAAACCTCTCCATAAAGACCTGCCAAAACCATCTGCGCACATCATTGCCACTCGTCTCTTGAACCTACTCTGCCCTCCCTACCGTCAGGCACGACTTCGACCCAATCAGTCCGTAGCGATGCCCTTCTCTAACAACGTAATTCCCCTGCAGCTCTCCCTTGTAGTTCCAAGATCGTTGCGAACCCACCTCCTGGCCTTCAACGAAATGGAATTCGGTGGCAAGCTGCCCATTCGCAAACCACTGGCGACAACGACCATGATAAACGCCATCCTTCAGATTCAGGTCGAACTTCCGCGTTCCATCTTCGTACCATCCAAGATGGCTACCCGTCTTTCGATTCTCGGAATATTCGCGTCGCTCACGCTCCGAACCATCCGAATACCACGCCTCGCTCAATCCTTCCCGTTTGCCATTGAGCCAGCCGACCTTCGATTTCAAGTTTCCATTCTCATACGTCTCCACCACGTATCCAGAAAACGGAGCGCTCCCCAGATATAGGAGTCCATTGACCCTCTCAAGGCTAGGATCCGCCGCGTCGACCATACCCAAACTTGTGTCCAGATCCGATTGAGCAGTACTTTCAAAAGCCAGGAAATACATAACTAAAATACAGAAAATCCTATCAAAGCTCATTCGTGAGATCTTATAATTGTTGAGACGCGTTTTTCATTTTCGTTCATTTAGTGTGTTTGGCAGTTCCAAAAAAATACGCTAATTCGTCTGCGTCCCCGGCGTACCGAAATACTGACCTCCATTTAAATAAGGCAAATCATCCGTGAAGTGGTAGTGATAAATCCCTTCGGGATGTTCTGGCGTAGGACCGAAATGGCCGTGATACTCGTCCAGGTCCTCGCTGGTCAGTATCTCGCCATTTTCTTCCGGACCGTAAACCGGAAATCCGTCCAACAACACTCCAACAAAGGACCCGCGACCATTATTGCCCGTCAAGTAAATCGGCTCGAAGTGATAGTGATAGACGCCGCTGTTTTGCGGATGCCCGTTGTATTGATCGAAGCTATCAACCTCGGAGGTCAGAGGTTGATTGTTTGGACCTGCGTATTGATTGAAAAAGGCAACCCCATTGACAGCGATCCCGATCGAGCCAAGTCTTGTATTCGTTTTATTATTCGCCTCCGTCGGATTGATGGGAATGCGATAGACCATGGTCTGGGTTTCGATGCGGTTGGGGTTGATCCGAAAATTCGGATTAGTGCCGTTGTAAGCTTCGAACCTGGAATCCGAATTCGAAAAGTAGGGGCTTGGATGGTTTGGGACGTTAGTCGTTTCAATTACAATAAAATCTCCGTCTTGATAAATCTCCAGGCTGTCATCGAACAGCTGATACACTAGCGGAAGCGAGCTGCCTGGATCGGCCGAAACGGCCTGAAAATACGATTCCTTCGCATCGCCTACGGAGACAACCGTCTCAGCCACCCCACTCTGCGGAATCTCAATCGCCTCATTCCCAGCCAGGTTTATCCAAGTTTTCAGGTCTTCCGACCGCTGCACAGTCCACGATCCCCCAGCGTCACCCGTCAGCTTAAGCGAGATGGACGTTTTCTCGACGGCTAATTCCAAATCAACGCTATCCTGAGCGAACGCGATGAGAGGCAGAAGAACGGTAATGACTAAAGAGAACTTCATCATATACCTCTTCTTAACGCTGAGTCACCCCCGACGGCTACACTCAATCTTAGCAGTCGACTTTTCTTCCGACTGCTTTTCTGAACTGGACTCGGATCTCGTTCGCCAGACACGATTCAGCCTAGCGTCTCGATTCCTTCTAGCCAATCGACGCCTGAAAACGCTACCAGTTGAAAAGCTGCTGAGTGAAAAGGTGTAGGGCATTGGTGTATTCATTTTTCTCCTTTGTTGAATTTACGCGTTAATCTATACCACTATCTAACCACCCGAAAATGACAGCCTCAGGGCGACAGAATTACAAAATTGTCATGGGACCTGGAGGAACCGGAGAGCTCATGCAGGAACGGGTTTCGCAAGTCCTCCGGAGCTTATAGAGCGAAAGAAGGAGCGCTGAGACAATCACCACCTCGAATCAAATTGAGCTCCAATTCGAAAACCAGACAATCATCTCCAGAGAACAACCGTTATCGCTAACATGAAAACCTATCGCGCTTTTTTATCCACTCTTCTAAGCTTGGGCTTCCTAGCCGTATTCGCTGGAGCCGAACCGGATTACGACCGAAGCAAGCTCCTCAATCTAGAAAAAGGGAAGCTCGCCGTCCAAGGCTACGATCCGGTGGCCTATTTTTCGGGCACGCCAATGGAAGGCAAGACGTCGTTAACCCACGAATACAAAGGAATCACCTACCGCTTCGCCAACGAGGCTAATCGCGAAGCCTTTATCGCCATGCCTGATCATTACGAACCGCAATATGGCGGCTGGTGCGCCTACGCCATGCTCGACTCCGACAAAGTAGCGATTAATCCCAAACGCTTCAAAGTCGTCGACGAAAAGCTCTACCTATTCTACGACGGCCTCTGGGGCGACACCCTCAAACGCTGGAACAAGCTGACCAACAAGCAAACCGAAACTTCACTCGTAGAAAAAGCCAACCAAAACTGGACCAAAATCGTATCCAAAAAATAGATTTTTACTCGTTGATCTTATTATAGGCTTTGCCTCTCAGTCCTTGCTTCGTCTCCTCAATACGGAACAATGCCAGTTTTCAATTTGAGCATTGCCCCTTGCAAGACCGACGTCACCTGACAGGAGCAGACACCTTCAATCGAACGGGGCCAAGCAAGCCGGAGGGTTCGAGAGGAATTTCGTCAATTGCTCTGCCTCGGCGATCTACCTTAAAGTTGATATTGGTTGAAGTGAATCGCCTGGCATTTGGAGATTCATCATCACCGGCCACACGGTTATACCAGGAGTTCACGACTTTGATTTCCAATTCATTCTCCTTGCGCAGGAGTCCTTGAGGAACTTCCGCTCGGAATGGCGGTGTCCAGACCGTGCCTAAATCGCTCCCATTGAGCCTTATCTCAGCAATACCCACATCCTTAACGCTGCCCAGCTCGATAAAAACCTTTCTGCCTGGAATGGGATCTTCGTCGAGGGAGAAGGACTTTCGGTACATGGCCTCGCCGGAATAGTATTTGATTTTTGGATTCGAGTGTTGGGACCAATCAAGCAGTTCCGGAAATTCAATTCGGGCTGGCCCTCCCCACCCAGTGTCAAATTCAACCGTCCACTTCCCCCGCAGTTCCGCGAAGGTTTCGTATTCCAAATGATTTCGCGCATGGGTGCCCTGCTGGTCATCGGGGATTTTTCTGTCAAAGACAACGAAGGCAGTTCCATAAGGATCCAAGATGAGCGGCAGGGTCGTCATGCCACGCTTTTGGGCAAATGCCTGGGCAGGCCAAGTTTTTCCGGACACCGCATCCCACAACTCCGGCTGTTTGCCGGTAACTCGGAAGCTCGCCTGAAACTTCTGCGTATCGGGAGTCTGGTTCGAGACAAAGTAGACGTCGGCCCCGCCTATGGTGTAGTGGATAAAATCATACCTGGGTTCACCATTGGCTCCTATCAATTCGCAATCAGGCGAGAGACCAGTGGAGAGAAGATACTCCCGAGCATTCATTCCCCAGACCAAGGTTCCTTGGCCGTATTGTCGCCGTCCCTCAGGGCCGGGATTCTGTCCCCATATTGCTGTTACCAGCGAAGAAAAGATTTCCTGAGCCGCCTCGCCCCCAACCAGGCTGACCATATGCTCCGGCTTCGGACCTAGAACGGTAGCTCCCGCTTTCAAGAGCTCCTCTATCTTCTTCAAAACAGCAAGAGACAGTACCTTGTGGTCGGGCAAAACCACCACCCGATATTGCACTCCTCCAGGAACCTCAATCTTCCCTTCTGAAACCTTCAATTGCAGGAAGATGGTCTCGTCCGTCACATCGTAATCAAAGCCGGGCAGCGCTCCCGCCGGATCGGAATGCTTGTTCGGGAATACGTTAGGCACATGATCGCCATAGTAGTACAGCGCATCTGCCACGAAGCTTCCTTCCTGCACTACACTCTGAACTCGATGTAGATAGTCGATAAAGGGGCCAGACTGATTCCACCAGGTCACCTGAGGATTGACATGAGTTCCCGCGAAATAAACCTGGCCGGGAAGTCCCATTTCCTCGGGGGAGCAGACAAAGGTATGAAAGTAGGTCCGGTTCAGACCAGCGCAGATTTCATGATCGAAAGCGGACTTTTGATCGCGCCACAATTCGTCATTCCAGTGGTGGCCGATCGTGGTAAAGGATTCGGCTCCAACGATTTTCTTTCCGTAAATGTGAGCTGCCGACGAGGCTTGCTTAACGAAAAAGCGACGTTCCGGAGTTGGCCGATGCGGTGAGGGCGACCAGAACTCGCTCATAACTATGTCACTGAAACCGTAGTTTTTTATTCCATCAAAGGGCCCGGCATGGGGACCCGCGGATTCGGGTTGGATGCCCATATTGTATTGGTGAGCGTACTCCTGAAAGCGGGCGTAGTGACTGTGGGCCACCAGGTCGCCTAAGGTCTTCCGGAAGTCCGCTAGAAAACGGTTGGAGGTCTCTACGCTGTCCACCACGAATCCCGCTATAATCGGTAGGTAAAGGAGGGGATCGTAGCCTCGGTAGTTCTCGAACTCCTCCCGGAAATCATCGGTCCAATTCATGCCTCCACACTCCCAGCTATCCGTTTCCAGAAAGGTCAAGGTTGTCCCGACATGGTCCCCGGCACGAGCGAGAATGGGATCTACCACCTCATGCCAGTAAAAGTCGAAAGCCTCTTTTTTGAGGTAATCGACAACCTTTCCTTTCCAGGCTCCGCTCGAAGTGCTCACGCGGGCATCCGTACAGGTATAACCCATGCGAAGGACGGTCCATCTACCATAGGTCGGTCGCCAATTGAGATTTCCGTACTGGTCCAGGTGTTCTGTAATGTCCAGCACACTACTTTTACTGATCGTGCGCGCTTCATCGAACATTTCCGCTCCGGTCGGGTTAGCATTGGTCAGCAGAAACCGGCAATCTGGGGCGGATCCACCCAATTCATCGAACCCCGCTTTCAACTCCAGGTCAGTAATGAACTCCCCCTTCAACTGCTCGCCGCGTATTGGAATCGCCAATACGGCTATGTCCTGATAAAAATTCCAACGGGTCGCCGGTTTGGCCAACTGAATGGGGAAATTCTTCCCTGGGTTCACCACTTCCTGGGTAAAGACTAGATGTTTTGCGGCCATTTCCGGAGGGACAATGGGACCTCCCAGATTCCATCCGCTTTGAATGTTTAAACCGATTTCCAAATCGAGACGACGCGCCTCATCCAGAGCATGAACAAACATATCGATCCATTCCGGAGAACCGAACAAGGGACCGGCTGGGATATCCCGGTGATATCCGCGAGAATTGTAGCCACCCGCATCAAAGACCATCGCGCCCTGGAAGTTCCTGGACCTCATCGCCTCCAGATCGCGAGTGATGGCTGCTTTATCGACATTCCCGTTTAGCCACCACCACCAGCAGTTGACTCCGGATTCCTTTTGAGGGGCAGCGAACTGTTTCCTGATTTCGGAAATCGTCGGGCCCGAATTTTCCTGAGCCACGACCATGCCTTTCGGGACGAATGCCAAAGCAATAAGCAGGACGAATATTCCCGCTCGGTTTGGTCTTGCCCGCTGGTTTCTCTCCGTGGATTTCATTTTCAAAGGAGCCTTGGTGTTTGGGTTTAGCGCAGCGGCTTAAATTTCCACCTGGCTTTCAATCATTTCCACAGCTCAGTACGTCTGTCTCGGCTCAGGTAAGAGGTGAAGGAAATCGGCTCCGGCTTTTTTCAGTTCCTTCATCTGGGCCGCCCGCATTTCCATTTTGATGTCATGGTATTCGGGACGCACGGCGAGGTTGTGAAGCTCCTTAGGATCCGTGCTCATGTCATAAAGCTCATCGATGTAATCCTTATAAATATACCGGATGTACTTGTATCTGCCCTGGCGGATCATGAGCCAGGAACGAATCCCGGTCCGCGAATGAGCAATAAATGAACTCCAGTCGTCGGTTTGGTTGGCCTTTTCCAGTTCCTCGATCAATTCCGGCTCTCCCCCATAGAGCGTACCTGTGTAAGTGAGGATCACCGGCTCGTCATCCCATTCCTGCGTTTCCGGGTGGAGGAAGAGCTCGGTCAGATCACGTCCGTCCAGCTTATGGGCAGGCTCGATCCCTGCGAGGCTGTGGAAGGTGCGGACGAGGTCGATGCCATTGACAGGGACAGACGTCCGCGTGTTGGCAGGAACTTTGCCAGGCCAGCGGACGATCAGCGGGGCCAGAAGATTGGCGTCGTATGGAGCGATTTTCAGAGTAAAGCCATGTTGTCCCCAAGCATAGCCTTGGTCAGAAGTGAATACCACGATGGTGTTTTCCAATTGCCCGGTTTCTTCCAGGGTTTGCATGATGCGGCCTACGCCTTCATCAACCGCCATGACCGCTTCATGGTACATCTTCACCTGGCGATCCAGAGGATTCGGACCTTTCATCGGAATGCCGGTCTCTGGATGGGGCCGTATCGCCGAATAGTTGATCAGGTACTCCGGCTTGTCGGGCCGAGGTGGATACATATCTTCCGGGTAGTCCATTTCCGGGGCATCGGCCAGGCTTCCAATGTGTCGTTCCGCAGGCGTGTAGGGACCATGGACGGCGCCATAGCAAAGCCAAAAGTACCAGGGCTGATCAGGTTCCTTAGCTCGCTCCTTGAGGAACTCGATCGTGAGATCCGTGTAGGCATCCGTACTGTATTGCTCCAGATCCACCAATTCCTCTCCGTGCATGCGCAGAGCCTGACCCCAGTAATAGTCATTTGGCTTCCCCGGCGGAGATGGCAGGTGATGCTCCCACACCGCGGACCAATCCCAGGCCTTTTTATATCTGGGTACGCTCCAATGCCATTTTCCGATCATGCCCGTGTAATAGCCTTGGGATCGAAAGTGAGTGGGCCAGTATGGAGTCTCCCGGTCGTAATGAAACTGGTGCAAACCTGTCAGCGCATTGCCTCGGGAGGGGACGCACTTTGCTCCGGTATAGCAATAACGGAAACGTAGTCCTTGCTCCGCCAGGGTATCGATATTCGGTGTCTCAATCCAAGGCTGGGCTTCTGTATAACAGCTGAGCGTACGTATGCTCTGGTCATCCGTAAAGATATAGAGAATATTGGGTTTGGCGGCCGTTAGAGCAGTACTGAACAAGAACAGGGCAAACAGAATTAGAGCGCAGTCCGAACGCTTGCCGGCAATACACTCCGAATGTATTTGTTTCATCATATCGAGAACTTGGTACAACCGTGACCTTGAACTCTTTTTTCCCATGAGCCAATGATCTGCTTTGCAACTGTTTCAAATCACCTGAGCCTCATTTGCCCGGAATGTGTGGTAGCTCTTTTATGATGCATTTTTCCGTAATCCAAGAGGCCCTCCAAAGCGGCCTGCCCTCGACTCTCAGAAGGCCACGGAGCGGAGAAGCCGCAGACCTTGAACCTACTAATTTCGACCTCCCATGATCCGAGCGCTCCCTGTTTTTTTGTTATACCTTATCGGTTGTTGTTCCCTTGTGGGGGACCAACCTGACTATGCCGTTTTTGGCGAGGCCGGTGGCTATAAGATGATCTACGATCGCAGGGCAGGACCTGTCGCCGTCCAGGGAGAGGAGGAGCAGGTATTCATCGCCTACCAGGGATCAGCCCGACCGGCCAATTCCAGAAAAGTTTGGGCCACACCCATGGTCACCGCTTGGGATCCGAGATCTCAATCCTTTTCAGCCTCCGTTCCCATAGGCCCTTCGAGCATGGATCATCATCATGGTCCTGTTATTTGGCCAGACGCCAAGGGCCACCTCCACTTGCTTTCAGGCTGCCACCGAACCACCGGGTCTCATCTGATATCAAATGAGCCGGGAAACCTGGGTAGCAACCTCGCCGACTGGACTCACGGCAGTGGATTTCCCTTTTATATTTCCTATCCGCACGTCTTCGTTCTCCCGGAAGAGCGAGCCCTCATTTTTTATCGAACCTACGGACACACCAGCTCCTGGACCTACCAAATTACGGAAACCAATGGCATCCTTTGGGATCGACCGGAAAACGATCTCACCGATCTGGATACAGGGGGCTACCTGGACTGGTCAGCCTATCATTCGGCCAAGGTAGACCCCGAAGGAAAATACCTTCACGTCGCTTTTGTCGATTACGATGACAACAAGGCTAAGGACCCGAAACGTTTCTTCAACCCAGGGTATGATCTGCCATTTAGGAACGGGGCCCAGAAATACAACCTCTATCACCTCAAAGTAAATCTGGAATCCGGGAAGGTCTCCAACTCGAAAGGCGCTCCTGTCCAGACTCCAGTCCACTTGGATCAGGCCAAAGCGGAGTGTCTGGTTTGGGGTACAGGATGGCGATTTACCGGGATTCCGCCTGACATCAACTTTGATCAACAAGGCTCCCCCGCCCTCCTTCATGTTCTCTCGGGAGATACCCCGGACGATTTAGACTACTACTTCCTTCGACATACGGACGAGGGTTGGATTCGAACCAGAATTCGATCGGCAGGCCATTCCTGGAATGTTGGCCGCATCGTCCATTCTCCAGACGGGATTTGGACCGCTTTGCTGGTCGTGACCGCGCCCGGCCAGCTCGGCGAAGGTCTCATGGACAACCATGGTGGCGGACGCCTCGAGGAATGGGTTTCGTCCGACGACGGCAAGACTTGGCAATTCAAGCAAGACAGGACTCCCAACCCGGAACACTATCCGAACTGGCGGTTCAACAACGTACGCCCCGTAATCAGAATGGACGGTTCAGAGGCCCCCGGAATCGCAATCTGTTACGGGTGGCCGGATAGCGTAACTCCCGACGCGCGAGGGTTTCTCCTCTTCACCGATTAAAGCGCACCGTGAAATGAAATCGCTTCTGTATTGTTTTTTCGGATTCTGTTTCGCGCTGGGCGCGACAATGGGGGAACGCCTCCCCTGTCCTGGGAACCTGATATACCAAAACAATCTGGCTTCCGCATCCGATGTCGAGGATTGGGTCATGGAAGGCCCTGGAAAACTAGCCTTCCGTGATGGCTGGATGGAGATGTGGTCTCCCGATAAAGCCTACCATCATGTGTTTTGGTGTCCGGAGGACTTTCCAAACCGATTTATTGCGGAATGGGAAATGCAAAATTTGGACCCGACGAATGGATTATGTATCATTTTTTTCGCTACGCAAGGATTGAATGGAGAGGATATTTTTGATCCTTCACTTCCCCCGCGCGATGGAACCTTCAGACAATATAACAAGGATCAGCTTCGCTCCTACCACATCTCTTACTACACCAACACCCCAATGCGGCCTGACAGAGGCAAAACCCACTTGCGCAAAAACAACAAAGCCAACCTGGTTCAGGAGAGCGAAGATGGCATTCCGGCAAAATCCACCGAGATCCATAAAGTGAAGCTGATCAAGGACGGTCCCCACATCCGTTTTTTTGTGGACGACCGGAAGGTGATCGACTGGATCGATACTCCGGAAACTGAAGTACGCCCTCCTTACGAAGAAGGGAAAATGGGATTCCGTCAGATGCAATGGACCCACTTTCGCTATCGGAACTTTCGGGTTTATGAAATTGAGGATGAATAAGACCGTCTGTCATGACGGCATCACTACAATAATCGATAAAGCAGGAAGGGTTGGAGCACCAATGTTTACCTATTCCGCTCTAACGGTGCGGGTTTTCATACCACATAACCCCAAGACCTGAACCGCCCTCCCTTTCCTCGCAAGTAAGGACATCGAGGTCTCCATCATGATCTAAGTCGAGGAGTTCTATTCTATCGAATTTGATACCAGCAGGACCACTGATATCGTGAGCCAGCCATTTGTCTGCTCGTCGCTCTAGCCAAACTACTCCTGACTTCGGTGAATCCGAACCCTCTCCGGTCCAGACAAGATCGGTGTCTCCGTCTAAGTTGATATCCCCTGCCGCAATCGCCTTCTCCCGCCCAACACCTTGCCGGAGCGCGAATTGGATTAAGGTCTCCTCCCATGAATCTAGATTATTTGAATCTTGTTGAAACCAATAGATTCCATCGCCTTTTGCGGGGACATAAATTTGGAGAGAGGATTGGTCTTTGTCCAAGTCCAGGAACATGTATTCACCCAGAGCGGTTGAAATCCTCTGCTGGGACCAGGCTTGATGGAGACTGTCTGCCGATTCAGGGCGCAGGAGCGCAAAGACGCCCGCCTCCGGCCCTTTTCGATCGACATAGATCAAATCTTTTCGGCCGTCCTCATTGATATCCACCTGGCGTAGAGACATGACCCAGTTCGCGGGAACCAGTGGATGCAATGTCCACTCTTCGAGAGTCCTTGGGTTGGGCGGGGAACGAAGCCAGCTGACTTGGCCTTGCGGATCCTTTGAGCCCGCAAATAAATCGATGCCGTTTACACCGTCAATATCAGCCGGCAGGGCAAACATCCATTTTGAAACGCCTTTCGAAGCCGGAATGAGAGCGGTTTCCCATTTCGTCTCATCTAATAATTCTCTAGAATCAAGAGGAGCCCAGTGAACAAACATCGATTTGGTTTTTCCTTCGCAACTGCTCACAATGTCCAGAGCTCCATCTCCATCCAGGTCGCAAAACACCGCATCCTCGACATGGTCTACCTGTCCAACGGTGACGGCAGGCCATTGAGTTTCAAATCGTTCAGGACCGGGATTGAGATAAAGCCGAACCACACCTTCTTCTTCCCAACCCGTTGCAATATCCAAATGACCGTCCCGATTCGCATCTCCAAGGCGAACCCCATCTGCCCCTGAATACGCATCGTCAATCGTGTGTCGTTTCCAAGCCGATTCGGCAAAAGGTCCAGCTACCAGGAAAAGTAGAATCAGTGCCGAAACCGGAAGATTATGGGTAACGGCGCGCATGTCTATGCTTACTCCCAACACCCGCTGTGTCTGGGAAAGGGACACTCGAAACAAGGCTGCTGACGGGATCGAGTAGAAATATTGGACATGGAGAAATTGAACCGGGTCAGACTTATAGTGAAATCCCTCTTACTTAATTGCGATTGTTTTTTTGCAACGGTTGCTAAAAGTAGAAAAATATATCGATGCTTTCGGCGTCTTCGTCAGCTAACCTCTACAACCCCTGAAACCTTGTCGGGCACTCTCAGAAGTGATCTCTCTCGAACCAAGGTCTTCCTGCTTCATACCAAATAACTGTATCTCATGCCCAGATTTGCTCTCATTCTTCTCGTTGGGATTGCAGGAATTCTACCTGCTTCCGCGGAGCGCCCCAACGTCCTCTTCATCTCCATAGATGACCTGAATGACTGGGTCGGCGCCCTTGGGGGGAATCCCCAGGCAATCACGCCGAATATAGACCGGCTGTTTGAGCAAAGCGCCGTGTTTGCGAACGCCCATTGCTCACAAGCTGTTTGCATCGCTTCCCGAAATTCGCTTTTGAGTGGCCTGCATCCTACAACGAGCGGTTGGTATGACTCCATAGCCGATATGCGCAGGTCCTTTGATGCCGTAATGGGCGATCATAAAATGCTCCCCCAGCACTTTAAAGACGCAGGCTATCGGACGATGGCAACGGGTAAGATTTTTCACCGGGGCGTGACGGATTATAATGACCGGGTGGGCGAATTCTGGGATGACTATACTCCCGGATTCCAGGTTCCTGAAAGGCTGAAAAAACGGGGTGATGGCTACGGAGGCCTCAAGTTCTATCCCTTTCCCAAAGAAGGCAGTCAAATCGTCAATCATTACGGAAAGGAATACGCCCATGGTCATTCACTTTGCTATGGTCCTCTCGATAGAGCGGATATGCCGAATGGAAAAATGTTCGACGAGCTCATTTCCGAATGGGCAGTAGATCAGCTTTCCCAGGAGCAGGAAGAACCCTTTTTTCTCGCTGTAGGTTTTCTTCGCCCGCACGTCCCCTACACGGCTCCTAGAGAATTTTTCGAGCTCTACCAACTCGAAGAAATCGAGATACCCCCAGTTCCAGAGAATGAGATGGCTGATATTCCCCTGATGGGAAAAGCAATTGCACATGGAACGCTAAAAATGGGTGACCATAAAGGGGTCGTTGATCTCAGTTCGACCTATTGGAAGGAACTCGTCTACGGCTATCTCGCGTGTGTTTCCTTTGTCGATCACGAGTTGGGCAAGGTTTTGACAGCCCTGGAAAACAGTCCCTATGCAGATAATACTCTGATCGTCCTTTGGTCCGACCACGGTCAGCACCTCGGTGAAAAAAAGCACTGGCGGAAGCAGGCTCTCTGGGAAGAATCGACTCGAGTTCCCCTTGCCTTTCGACTGCCCGGACAGACGGAGGGTTCGATTATCCAGAGCCCGGTGAGCCTCCTGGACATCTATCCAACACTCGTGGACCTTTGCAAGTTACCCGCAGCCCCAAAACTAGATGGCAATAGTCTGTTGCCGCTAATCGAAGATCCCAATACTAAATGGGAGCGGCCAGTCCTCTCGACCTGGTATTATGGGAATCATTCTGTACGCAGTCAGGACTGGCGATACATTCGCTATCGCGACGGCACCGAGGAACTCTATTATCACCCTTCCGATCCCGGCGAACACCGGAATCTGGCCGCCCTGTCCAAGTTTAACGATATCATCATTGAGCACCGAAAATGGCTGCCTGAAAATGATGCCCTACCCGCAGGAAATCTCGAATGGGAACCCGACACCCTTGATCGTAGGGTAGCCGAATGGATGGCTAATGATTCCGTGCCCAATTGGCTCCAGTAGTAGGCGCAATCTGCATACGCTGGTCTTTCATCCCTAGTGTAACGCTCAACTGTCACAAGAGGGCCGCGCAGCGGTCCGCATTGTCACCAGTGACTTGATATGACTCTATGTAATTGGAAGCGTGATACAACGTCGGTCTTCGAATATCTTCAAGCGGCTCGATCTTACCTGTGATGAGCTTAGTCGAATCATCTTCCATCTGCATGCTCATTTTTTAACATCGCTCTCCGGCAGCCGCCGGATCGCTAGATCGCCTTCCGTCTTCGCTTTTCGAGTTTCGCCGAGACAGACTGGGGACAAAGATCCTGCTTCGCAGGACAAGGCATTCTTTTGTATTCAAATCCTTGTGCCGCTATAGCGGCATCCTCGTCTCGCAAGGCGAGATCCTGTTTATTTCTATCAACATATCACCCCAATTTGTGAAAGCTGGAATGCAAAGACTAGCTTTTTTCGAACTAGGAAACAAAATCTGCAGAGGAATTCGAACTTTGCTAACCTGTTAATTATAAACGACTTGAAACCTAACTCTAGGAGAGGTCACTTCTCGATATGGAAAACCTCTCTTAGATCCTGAGCTATGGGGCTGTGGTCGGAGTTCGAGGGCATGATCTCACTCATGTGATTCCACCACTTGCGGCAGATTTCCGTACTGGCAATGGCTTGCCAGCGTTCTTCGTTTTCGATTTCAGCGTATCCGAAAAGCTGATTCGTTTCCGAATGAAGAAATATGGAGTAGTTCAAAACTCCGTGGTCCTTGAGCGTTTGCTCAAGTTCTGGCCAGATTGGACTGTGTCGTTTTTCGTATTCAGCTTCCTGGCCAGAATCGACCGACATGACGAATGCTTTTCTTATCATAATTTTGAGATCTATTTTTGAAGTAACATCCTAATATCGAAACGTCTCAGACGTTCCGCTACAGTCAAATCGGATTCTGTAGCGGCATGCCTGAGACATGCCGAACAATGAAATGCTATCTCTTTTTTGGCATTCAGCTAGCGCAAATCCTTTCGTGAATTGAGTGTTTGGTTGTTACCAAAATCAGACTACAACTTGATGGAGAAAACGTAGTTTCCAGCAGAAATTTCCAACTCGGTTCTCCCATTCTTAACCTCAAACTTCTTCAAGGCCTTGCCCGATTCTTTCAGCGTTTTCACTTCGGCCGATGGCAGACTGACTCGAGCGCTCGTATTTGCCGGAACCGTCACCTTCAATCCAAACTGACCTTTGCTTATCGTCCAGGCAGATGAGGCTTTTCCATAGGGCGTCTCCAATTCGGCTCTAGCTCGTTTGAGGTTCCCGCCGGGCTCGGGCTTAATCAAGATGCGTTTAAACCCGGGAGCTTCTGGGTCGATATCCAATCCAGCCACCGTAGCGTACATCCACTGACCAATGGCTCCGTAGGCGTAGTGATTAAACGAATTCATTCCCACATTCCCGAAGCCGTCCTCCTTCGTGTAGCTATTCCAGCGTTCCCACATCGTCGTCGCGCCTTGTAGGATCGAATAAAACCAGCCTGGATAAGTCTCCTGCAAAAGCAGTCGATAGGCCACATCTGTTCGCCCGTAACGTGTCAGTACGGGACAGAGGAGCGGCGTCCCCACAAATCCAGTACTCAGGTGATTGTCATATTCCTCGATTAATTGCACGAACCGCTCCACCGCTCTACCCTGCAGTTTTTTGGGGAGCAGATCGAAAGCCAAGGCCAGAGCATAACCCGTCTGAGTATCGCCCGCCAGACGCCCTTTGGGAGAAACATATTCCTTATTAAAAGCCTTCACGATTTTGTCATGAAGTTTCAAATACTTTTCTGCATCCCTTTTCTTGCCGAGAATGGCCGCGGTTTTGGCCAGCAAGCTGGTCGTGTAAGCGAAATAGGCAGTGCCTATCATATCGTTTGGCGTAGGAGCCCGAGGAGGCGTCACCGCATCCGTCGCCAGCCAATCCCCAAAGGCGGTTTTGGGTCGAATCAGCTTCCTGCTTGTTCTCTTCTGAAAAAGCACCCAACCCTCCATCATTCGATAGCATTGCTTTAGAATGCCGATATCGCCGTAGCGCTGATAAATCACCCACGGGCAAATGACAGCCGCATCGGCCCAGGCGCAATTGCCCTGAGACTCCCTAATCTTCGTTTGAGGAAAGTCCTTGAGATTGGGAGACGTGTAGAGAATGGCCGGAATCACATTGGGAATCGCGCCCGTTTTCAATTGGGCCAATTCCATATCTCTCAACCAGCGCGCGAAAAATCCGGATACATCGAAATTAAAGCAGGCCGTCGTTGCAAAGACCTGAGCGTCACCAGTCCAGCCCAGGCGCTCGTCGCGTTGCGGACAGTCCGTGGGTATGTCTAGAAAATTGCCCTTCTGGCCCCACAGGATGTTGCTTTGCAATTTGTTGACCATCCGGTTGGAACAACTGAAAGAACCGGTCGGCTGCATATCGGAATGCAGAACAAGCCCAACCAGCGAATCGAGCTTGGGGGTGAATCCCGTTACTTCGACGTACTGGAAGCCGTGAAAAGTAAAGGTCGGCTCGTAAACCTCCTCGCCTTCACCCTTGCAAATATAAGTATCCGTAGCATCGGCCGAGCGTAGGTTTTCGGTATACAAGTTGCCATCGTCTTGCAGCATCTCTCCGAAACGCAGAACGATTTTCTGTCCACGCCTGCCTCTTATCCTCAGCCGGGCATAACCAACCATGTTTTGTCCGAAATTGAAGATGAAGACGCCTCTCCTGACCTGTTTTAGACTGATTGGCTTTAATTCCTTCACCACTCGAACTGGCGGGGAAATTTTGGATACGATCTCTACTTTTGGAGCCGAAACGACATCGACTGGCTTCCAGCGACGACTGGCAACTTGATCCGCCGACCATTCGCCCAATTCCTTGCGAGCATCGTATGTCTCCCCTTTGTAGATATCGGAACGAGTGATGGGGCCGTTAGTCACTTTCCAAAGGTCATCCGTCACCACAGTTTCACTACTTCCATCCTTATAATCAATCATGAGCTGAGCCATAAACGAGGGATGGTCGCCATAATGCCTTTTACCTTTCCCCCACATCAAATAGCCACTGTACCAACCTTCTCCCAAAATAGCTCCTAGGACGTTCGCGCCGTTTTTCAGAGCGTTCGTGACATCATAGGTCAGGTATTCGATTCGCTTCCCGTATTCCGTCCAACCCGGCGTAAAAGCATCGTCGCTGATCCTCGATCCATTACAGTAGATCTCGAAAAGCCCCCGACCCGTCGCATATAGCCGAGCTCGCGCTATCGGCTTTTCAATTGAAAAGGATTTACGCAAATAGGGACAAGGCAGAAGTCGGTCTAGATTCTTAGGTATCTGGCCTATCCAATTAGCTTTCCAAGGATTCTTGCCCAACAGACCCATCTCCCAACTTGCGACAGAGCTCCACGCTGTTGGGGAACCTTCGGCGTCCCAAATACGCGCCCTCCAATAACACGGCTGCCTATCTTTCAGCCTTTTTCCTTGGTAAGGAATGAAAATAGATTGATCCCCTTTCACGCGACCCGAATCCCAAAGGTCGGCCTTGCCTTGCTTGAGCAAAGATAAATCGGAAGCCACTTGCACCTGATAGGCTTCTTGCCTCGCGCCCCTGCGCTTGTCTCGAATCTTCCATGACAGTCTCGGTCTTGCTTCTTCAACTCCCAAGGGATTGGAACTGTATTCGCATTTCAGATCGTAAAGTCGGGCTGACGATGGTTTTCCTGCTTTAGGCATAGTTTCTTTCAATTTTTTGCGAGGACTTTTCAGCAATCGGCTACTCAAACAAAGTCACAATCCCTCCACTTCGCGTTCCCATTCCTCCAAAGCCTTTTGAAGGCGAGCTGCCACCTTCGGGCGCTTTTCGGATAGGTTGTTCGATTCAGCTATGTCTTTGTTTAAATCAAACAAGTCTCCATTTTGGTGATACTTCCACTTTCCTTCTCTGACAGCCTTCAGGTTTCTCCACTTCCAGAAAAGCCGATCATGAGGAGAACCTCTCGCCCTTCCCGTCAAGTAGGGCATCAGATCGGTCCCGTCCAGCGAGGGATCTACACCCAAACCGGCAACCTCCAATAGCGTAGCCGCGATATCCAAGGATATCACAGGCCGATCATAAACCTGCGTCGGAATGACGCCTGGCCAGTTCATGATAAAAGGCACGCGAATGCCTCCTTCCGTCAAATTCCCTTTCTGACCGGAAAGCGGAGTATTTAAGGAACCAATACGACGGGCTCCCTTTAAAGGCGCCCCGTTGTCGCTGAGAAAGATAACCAGCGTTTCTTCCTCAAGACCCTGCCTCCTTACCGTATCCATAATCCTGCCAACCCCATCATCTATTGCCGACATCATGGCCAAAGCGATGCGACGCCGCTCGTCAGGCTCGTCAGGAAATCGATTGAGGTATTCATCTGGAGCATGCAAGGGCTCGTGGGGAGCGAAATACGCCAGATATAAAAAGAAGGGATCCGAAGAATGCCTCTCGATGAATTTCACAGCTGCCTGCGTCTGAATATCTACTCGATAGTCCTCAGTTCGCGTTTCGACCAATCCAAGGCCTCCCTGCAAAGGATTGCCCTCGAGATCGTGCGAAGCCACATAGCAATTAAAGCCGTCCCTATGACGACAATGCATCTCGAAAAACTCATCGAAGCCGCGACCGGCCGGGAGATAGGGATCGTCGATAGGTCTTTGAGGAATAGGATCCAGATGCCATTTTCCTGAGATAAATGTCGTGTAGTCAGCAGCCCTGAGTCGATCGGCAATCGTTATCTCCTCCAAGGAAAGCGGACGCGTCCGGTTATCGGTCAAGCCCGTGCGCTGTTGATACCGACCTGTAAGCAAGCCTGCTCTTGAAGGCGAGCATTGAGGAGCTGTCACGTATCCATTTGTAAAGCGCACGCCATTGTGAGCGAGACTGTCAATATGAGGCGTCTGAATGTCATCCACCACGCCCTGCACGCCTAAATCCGCATAGCCCTGATCGTCGGTAAAGATGAGAATGACATTCGGCTTTTTCGCCTGAGAGTCTTGCTCGACGACCTCAATCCTCACTTCGGCCTCGTAGCGATTCCGGTCCTTGTCCATGGCTCGCACGACAAACGAATGCTGGCCGACACCAATCCTTTCATCGTAGAAAAAGCGAAAAGGACGATCGAGATCCACACCGCGCGGTCGCGTATCGACAAATAATTCGACACGCTCGATTTCCACTCCCGTCTCTATTTCCGGTTCCACGTAAACCGGAAGCCCATGAGCGATTTGATCACCGTTTGAAAGCGACTTTATCCGAATTCCCCCTGGTAATAAACGACCGACTTCCCGAGGCAATGAGTCATTGGAGTTTGAATACTTGTCCTTGTTGTCCAGCAGCCAACGTGTCACTCCCATGACGGTATTCGGATAATGGTCACCTTCCCCTTCTGGAACGAAAGGCACATTTTTCAATTCCAGACGATAGCCAGACGGAACGAATATCAGATAGGGACTGCTCAGGTCCACGCCCAGTCGCTGAAACTCGTCCATCATGACTTGATACTCGACGATGAAATTTTCGTTGTGACGATTTCGGAAATGAGGAGGCGTCAGAAGATAGAATTCGACCTCGTTTTCCACCGCCCATCTCGCAGCGGCCGCAACATCCTCCAGTTTCGACTGGATGGTGGGAACCCCAAACTCGTAAACGAAATGACCCAGACGCTTTATAAATGCCTTAGCTTCGTCACTAGTGTCATTGGTCTGGCCTGTAAAGCGGCGGATCAAAGGAAGAACCCGATACCCCTCTCCCAGTTGCCCTAAAACGAGGGTCTCATCGCTAGCATCGAGCATCGGACCCCCACCCCAACTGTTGTATCCAGAATGATGTGGCTCGCGATAAGGCATCACGGAGACGATTTCTCCACCCGCCTTTTCCGCTTTTTCCATCAGGAAGCTTTCCCGGAGGAAATGGGTCATTTCCGCTTCAAGAGCAATTGGCTTCCCTTTAAGATGCCCGTAAACGATCTCCAGAGTCTCCTCATCCGTGTTCTTCAGCATCCAATTCCCGCCGCCAAAAGCTCCATCAACCCGTTTCGCTACGCTTTCCCATTGGGAAAGGTCCCTCAAGGAGACTGGTTGGGCATTCACATTGGCCCAGACTTTGTATCCATATGCTGTTGACGCTGCTACAAAGGAAAGCAACAGGGCATTTAGTACGAGTAATTTAGAAATAGAATTCATTTAAGAAAGTAGTCCGTTAAGAGTAGGCAGTTCATTGCGAACTGAAAGCTGCCCACTGGCCTCCTCCAACTTGATTTCACCAGCTTGGCATTGGTTCTTTCATTCCGTCGCGTATCCAAAGAAATTGTCCGTTAGGGGCCGATGTTTCACACCTCAGTAGAGTGAGTACTGCCTCGGCGGTCGCTTCCGGCGGATCCCCACCCGTCCTCTCGACCGTTCTGACCCATCTCAAGGCGCCCTTTCCTTCCCCGTCTCGAGACGAGGCGTCCTCTTTTATCTTGGCCCACATTTCCGTCTTAACTTCGCCTGGATGTATCACGTTCGCGGTGACACCTGTTTCTTTAAGCTCCGAAGCCAACTGTCGCGTGAAATGATTAAGAGCGACCTTGCTTAGCGGATAAACCGCCCCAATGTGCCCGGGCGGGTGGAGAGAGGAAGCCGATGTGACATTGATGATGCGACCCCAGCCATTGCTAATCATCTCTCCCATAAAAGCGCGACAAGTCAGGTAGCATCCGAAAAGGTTGATATCGATGGTGTTCTTCCATTTCTCCGGCGTCGTTTCGCGAATGGGCACCAGTTCGCAATGAATGCCAGCCGCATTGACGAGAATCGCAGGACTGCCCAATGCCGAAGAAATCTGCTTTTTCAGTCCATCCACTTCATCGATGTTCGAAACGTCAGCTGCAAAAGACCCGCAAGAACCACCTCCTTCGACGATCGTCTTCTCTACCATTTCAAGCTTTCCTCTCCGCCTGCCAACAAGCCCGACTTTCACGCCCCTTTTGGCCAACTCGATCGCAACAGCCCTGCCCACGCCGCTGCCCGCTCCCGTGACCACAGCCACCAGACCTTCGGGAATGTTTCCTTCGGATTCCTGAATGGTAAACGTTCTTTTCTCGCTCATAAACCCTTAGCTCGCAGCCCCTGCATTGCGAATGCGACGAAACTCTAAAATCCCGGAGACGAGCGCGCCAAGCAAACGAATTGCTAATCATCTACCGTTTGATGCTAGACTTCGAAGAGATTGTGATGGCTTATCGATGTTGAATTTCAAAAATCGAGTTTATTGAAATGGCTTATCCAGGCTATCAAAACAAAGCCTTCCCAGAGATTCGGTTATGAAAAAAATAGTAGACTTACGGGCATTCGTCACGCGTGACGGCGGCAAAGGAGCCGACTATCACGCGAACGATGACGATCATTGGATTACCGGTACGCGCATCGCCACTCCGATGAGCAAATATCCGGAATACGAGCAAACCCGGACTTCCTTTGGTATCGACGTCCTGGGGACGGTAATGGTCGAAGTCGAAGCGGATGATGGAACAGTCGGCTTTTCAGTCACGACCGGAGGCGTTCCTGCCGCATACCTCATCGAAAAGCACTTCAGGCGCTTCATAGTTGGCCAATTGGCGAGCAACGTGGAAGTGATGTTCGACCAGATGTACAAAGCTTCGATGTATTACGGTCGCAAGGGACTCACCCTTAACGCTATTTCCGCTGTCGATTGCGCTGTATGGGATTTATTGGGACGCTTGAGACAGGAACCGGTTTGGTCCATGATTGGCGGCAAGATGCGGGAAAAACAGCCTATGTACGCTACGGGTCCTCGTCCTGATCTGGCCAACCAAATGGGCTTTATTGGCGGGAAGATGCCTATCCCCTACGGTCCTGCTCACGGAAAGGAGGGCATGGAGAAGAATATCGCCCTGGCCAAAGAGATGCGCGAGAAATGCGATTCTCAATTCTTCCTAGCCTGGGACTGCTGGATGGCGCTGGATGTCCGCTATACCTTGGAACTGATTGAGCATTTGAAGCCCTACGACTTTCGCTGGGTAGAGGAATGCCTCCCTCCCGACGACTACAAAGGCTATCGCCAGCTAGTAGAGCAGCGGAGTCACCCTATTTGGATCAATACCGGAGAACACGAATACGGACGCTGGGGCTTCGAAAATCTCCTCGATACTGGCGTCGACGTCATCCAGCCGGATGTAAACTGGTGCGGAGGCATGACGGAGCTATTGAAAATCAAAGCCATGGCCTCAGCCAAAAATCGACTCGTCATTCCACACGGGTCTTCGGTCTACAGCTACCACTTCGCCATCGCTAGCGACGCGACCCCGTTCTCGGAATTTCTCATGATGGCTCCCAAAGCGGATAAAATCGTACCCATGTTCGATCCGCTCTTCATCGATGAACCTGTTCCGAATGATGGATACATCGAAGTTTCGGACGCGCCCGGCTTCGGCGTTGACCTCAATTCCGAACTCAACTGGGATCGACCCTTTCCAGAAAGCTAATCACACCCAGAACAAACTGCCTACTCCGCAAAGAAGAAGAAGAAGACCCATATGGCGGCATGTCTAAGACATGCCGAATAGGTAGGGAGGCTTGTCCCCAAGCCTCCGCCCAAAAGTATATTTCGTCATACTAAAACCCCATGTCCCAATCCATCGAAAATCAAGTAGCCGTTATCACCGGAGGCGCATCCGGCATCGGCTTTGCGGTTGCCAAGCAATTTCACAGCGAAGGGGCGCGCCTAGCCTTGCTGGACATGAACCCCGAGGGCCTGGAAAAAGCGAAATCAGAGTTAGGCGACGCACCGCTTGTGGTTAAAACAGATATCAGCTCCGAAGCTTCGGTCGCCCAAGCCATCGATAACGTTATCAAGACTTACGGCCAAATAGACATCCTGGTCAACGCTGCAGGGATAGTGGGTAAAACCAATACTAAGATAGTCGACGTAGATCTGGAAGACTATGTTCGCGTACAGCAAGTAAACCTGATCGGGTCCTTCATCATTGCAAAGGCTGTGATTCCGCACATGTTGAAACGCGAATACGGACGCATCCTCCTCATCGCCTCCATCGCGGGCAAGGAAGGCAACGCCGGCATGAGTTCCTACTCTTCCAGCAAAGCCGGTGTCGTGGGACTCGTTAAGACCATCGGCAAAGAATACGCCGGGACGGGCATCACTATCAATTCCCTTGCCCCCGCTGTCATTTATACGCCAATACACGATACCATACCCCAAGAGCAAATCGACTACATGACCGCCAAGATTCCCATGAGTCGTTGTGGCACTCTCGATGAAGCCGTATCCACAATTCGATACATCGTCTCCCCCGAGAACAGCTTCACCACCGCCTTCTGCTACGACCTCTCGGGTGGCAGAGCGACTTACTGAAGAATCAATTGTAGCTGTATGTCTAACCCGGCCTGAGCTCGCCTGCTCTGAGCCTGCCTGCCCTGAGCCTGCCTGCCCTGAGCCCGTCGAAGGCGACATGCAGACCAAAAGAAAGCCGCTTGTAACAGCGATCGGCCTGTTCCTCCGTCTTCTGCCGCCGTAGTAAAACGAAGGCGCAAGCCCTAGAGCGAAGCGTTGTTAACTCATTCATATTTAGCAGGATCCGCTAGCGGACAAAATCCTCTAGAGTTGCGGACAAGCAAACACGCCATAAATGGCGGTTTTCTGACTTCTGATGGCTGACCACTGACTACCCGATGGTCGGAGACCATCGACTTATTCACAATCCTGATACAGTTATTCACAAAGTCCGGGTCATCACGTAGGGGCCGTGTCAGGGTGATTGGGTATTCAAATGAAAAATCTAGGTAACACACCTCTAGCGAGTTGACAGTTTCCTGCGAATCGCTCTTCAGTAATTCGTTAGCTGTTAACCCAAATTCATTCCAACTCAACTATGGAGCAACGCTTTCGCCTACCATTACTGTCGACCGTTTGTAGAAGCGGCTTTACGACGCGATCCGCGAAAAGTGGCTATTGGGTTCCGGGTACTGGGCATTCGATCTCAGGTCTATACCCGCCACCTGCTTGTCGCGCCGTAGTCATCAGCCGTAGGCGGGCATGTCACGCAATAGCCTTAGCGAAGGCGGACCCAACCGCATAAATCATCTACTAACTGACTATTGTCGACTCACCACTACTTTACCGAAATCCGTCATGAAAAAACAACTACTACAAGTCTTTGCTGCAGCCCTGCTAGTCACGCCGTACGTCCAAGGAGGCGGACCATCCTCCATTCTTCATGGTTTAAACGAACCCTCTTCTCTGCCAACTGCTACCGAACTTCCCATCGTCCTCACTTCGGACGCCGACACGTCACCCGCTCAGTTCGTATTACCTTCGGCCCTACAGCCACTTAAGCTTAATCTGGAAACGACCTTCACCGAAAACCCTATCGACGGTGTCCTCTTCTCGATCGGCGAAAAGCTCTACGGATTCCAAAAGGCTCAGGAATCCAACCACTTAGTCCAACTCGACCTCGCCACCGGCGAGATCCTCTTCCGCGAACCTGTCGAGTATCCTGATAACGACGGTGAGATAAGCTTGTACATTTCAAAAGACAAAAGCGGCGAGCTGACTCTAGGAACAGAGCCCGTAAGGGAACTTGTCACCCCGGAGCCTTGGCGAAGGAAGACTCAAAGCGACCTTGTCGCGTTCCCTCCCGCCACCGGCTACGCCACCATCACTAGCCTAACTCCCCTAGATCCTTCGGAACTGTTAAAGAATGATCTCATCGGCGAGATTCCCGACAACCAGATCGCCAGGCAAGTGGAGCAACGTATTCAAATGCCCATAACGCTCCAGCTGATAGTTCGGCCCGTTGCAGCCGCATCGGAAAACGAGATGCTGGGCAAACAGTCCGACATGCGGAATCCGCAATCCGCAATCGACGCTCCCAATGCGAGCATCCAGCGCCTCCGCACCCGTGAGCTAACCGTGTTCCATATCACGCCTTAGCTCCACACGAAGGAGGACATGTCACACCGTAGCTTCACCAATGTAGCGTCGATCGATGATCGTCGGCACGAAAAACAAGCACCCCACTTTCGTGTATTTAGCGCATTTCGTTGTTCAAACTCAACCTCCCCCCGATCTCAGTGAACTCTGTGGTTAAAATAGAAAAAACTTTATAATCGTCATGAAATTCCAACTACTTCTCGCAACGTTCATAGTTTATTCAGTCAGTTTAGCTCCTGCCCAAGAGCAAGGCATTCAACATCACGTCACGCCGGAGTCCGACGAAGCGGGCAGAGGCGGATCAGAATTCACTATTCACAATTCGGACGAAGCCCGTCCATTATACCTCCAGCCCCTCGATCCCACCGCTGCCGACTTCGGCATAGAGGCGAAGATAAGTCGCAGCCGAAACGAGAAAGGCTCCGCCGCCAGCCACTACGAGAAGGGCATGCTCTACAAGCGAGCCGGCAATTATCTGTATAACCAGTCTCGATACAAGCAAGCCTACCGATTCTACCAGCAAGCCGAGGCGGAACTGCAACAGGCCGCCGACTTGTCACGCCGTAGCCTCGAAGCGGAGGAGGAGAAGCTCAGGAACGCGGCCCCGACTGACGCCAATCTCACTCTTTCAGATTCACCATTCGCTATTCAGCTACGACAAGCTGTCGCCGCTTATTATCATCTGGGGCTAGTCTGCGAGAAGATCCGCAATGATAAGTCGATAGCTGCCGAGTGCTTCGCCAAAGCTCGCGAGCTCGACCCTGGTGCGAATCATTTGGCTCTTAAACTGACTCGCACGAAGGAAGGAAGAGCAAGGCTCGGGATCAAAAACGCTAAAGACTTCAAGCGAATCACAGGACCGAAAGAAAATCGCGATACGATAGGCGAAGGAGCTGAAGAGCAGCCCGCCTTCAAAGACGAAAACGGCAAATAAGGAAGGAGCGGATACGATGCGATTCTACAGAAGCATAATCACTTTTATCACTCTGAGCCTGATCGCCTTTACGGCATCCAAATCGTTCGCGGAAATCGTGAACTTTACGCTATGGGCCGATCAGCCGGGAAGCTCTAGCTGGTGGGACGCGGGCTTCAATCTGCAAGGCGGATGGACCAGCGTGAATGGCGTCGGCTACCAGTCGAAGACTCAGAACGGTTCCAGAAATCTGATTCCCTACCAGGAATATACCGCCTATTTCGACGTTAACAACAACTCGTCCTCGGAAGACTTGGCCTACGGAGTGGACTTCGATCCTCCAACTGGATACGAGGTGATCGTAATCGACGGGGGGCAGGAATACATCAACAAGATCGTCAAGAGCTGGCCCGCCTGGGGCAGTGGTAACTCCAACAATCTCACCATCACTCTCCGGAAGGCGAATCCCGCCCGCCAAAATGTAGGGGCATGGCTGCAGGCAGGCTCATCCGGCCCCTACTGGCTGGAGGCGCGGACTCTCAATCTCTCGCTCGGCTGGGGACACACGGACAGCTACCGAACTCCTCCCGGCTTCACTCAGCTCGCTCCCGATAAAGAGTACGTCATAACCATCGACTGCCCATACGCGTTCCAGGACGTCAACTACACCACCTACTTCTCAATTCCAGACGGCTATGATCTATACATCGACGGAGAGAAGCGGAATGATCTCCAGGGAACTATAGGCGACGAAGAGCAGAGGCAGCACACGATTCTGCTTAAGGCGAAGGCTTCCATATCCGGCACCTACGGAGCTCTAGGGAGAATAGACACTAGCCCCGCCAGATGGTCGATCACGCTGGGAACCCTCATCAACGGCCAATCGGCTGGCTCCATCGAGTTCGTCCACGACAACCCAAACCTTGATCTCGTGGAGGAGCTACTTTCCTCAAACATTCAAAGCGACGTCGAAGTTCTCAAGGATCAACTGGTTCTGCGACAAATAAAGACCAACCAAATGCTTTTGGACATCGTCGAGAGCAACGCCAATAGTCTTACTTTCAATTTCTATCCTCATTCAGCGATCGGATCCCAGTCAGGCGGCTTCTATACTTTTTCCGGTCAGCCCGTCATTAGCTACGCCTTCCTCAGACAGTCAGGGGGAGACGACTACACCTTGACTCGAACGGAAGGATCCCGCTCTCAGCAGTACAGTTTCTCGTCATCCGCCTCGCTGGATTCACTGCAGTTCCCAAGCTCGCTCAAGACAGTCGAGAAGAATCGTCAGATCATCGGCGCGTACGAGAGCAGAGACGTGACTGTGAAACGTTCGGGCAGCCAGACTGACTACTCCATAAACGAGCGCCACGACTTCTTCGACTTCGGCATGAAGCTCGCCAGCAAGACCTCCACGGTTGGAGCGACGCAATATACCCAGACTCTTTCCTACAACCAGTCCTTCACCACCGCCACTGATAAAAGCTCCCCAGACTGGGGAGGGTACGGAAGGGTGAGCTCCGCCATCGCTTTAAGCGGAGCGGCCACCACCTTTGCCTACTCCAGTTCGACCATCGGCGTGGGAAACATGACTCAGGCCACAAGCACACTCCTCGACAGCCAAACCTCGACTAAAACCTTCTCCTACGCCAGCGACTGGAATGGAAACGAGAACCTGGTCTCGAATATCTCCCAGTCCTCGCCCGTAACACAAGATTTCGACCGCTCCCACAACTACACAGGTGAAGCCAATACAGAACCTTTGAATCATATTTCACTCAGTAATTTCACTGGTACTGACTACGAGCAGAGTGACGTGGAATACTACCGTACCCACCTCTGGGATACGGAATACGTCGATCTGCCGCATTCCGCCAAAGGTCCATCTGGCCGCAAGGTTAGCTACCTCTATCAGGAAGGTGTCTACGACTCAAACACTCATGAATTCTCCCCAGTCGGTTGGGACCCGACATCCATTCGCCTTCGAGACGAGTACATGAATCTAGATGCCGACGAGATTGACTATAAATACCTGGATATTAGTCAACCGGGGCGTATTATCTGCTATACAATTGGGGATATGGATACACGGGGCGAATTGAAATACGATGGCAACGTGGTAGATAGCGATAACCATTCAGGTGAAGGCGCGAACTTCAAAATTGAGTACGACACGCCGCAATCGGGAAATCATTACATATATGTCGAAAACAGAGACAGCTCAAGCGGGCAGACTCGGCTGATCGCGGACTTAGACCTAGACACATCGGACAACGTCTACTCTGGCGACTTTTGGCGTGAGACTCGTTTCCATGGCTGGAGCTACATGACTACCGACCCTGAAGCTTATGCATTTACCGCCAATGGAAGCGGAGGCAGTCATCTCGATGATGAGGAATATCTGATCGATAATATGAACAACGGCTACGGATTCTTCGATGACAGCAGCGGCTCCAAATGGCTTAAGGTTGACCTTGGCTCTCCAAGGTTTGTCGCCACGATTACCCTCAAAGGAGGGAGTGTCGGACAAAATCACGTTGGGTATTGGGAGACCAACTACTGTCAAATCCAAAAGTCGGATAACGGCAGTTCCTGGATAACGGTGCACGATTTCGGCAGCTCGCCTTTCAACTCGGGAAAAACGATAGCGGTAAACGACACCGCTCGTTACTGGAGGTTATATAAGAGCAGTAGCGGCGATCTCGGGGCCACTGAATTCAGACTGTCTCCAAACGCCAATTTCAAAGATCCAGCCGGAATGTCGACTTACCAGAATAAGGATGTAAGCGGCATTTACCTGGTGCCCGAAAAGTCTTTCAAGGAAGTGACCATTCGCGATAAGGCGGGCTATCCCGTTCGCACCGAGATGCATATATTTACGGAATATTCGAATGACGAATACAATTTCGATCTCGTTTCCTGGGCCGACATCACTAACGACTCAACTGGGAATGTGACTCGTATTGAAAAGTCCACCGGCGAAATCTTGGAATGGGAATACACCGACGGCCTCATGACGGCCCATGTCAACGCCACTGGCATTCGCGCCGAATACCAGCACGATGCCCTGGGTCGCGTGACAAAGGTCATCAACAAGGGCGCTCCGACTTACGGTGCGTATCCACCCCAACTGGACATAGTGACCGACTACACTTACAATGCCTTGGACCAGATTCTCTCTAAAACCGTTACCTCGGGCAGCCTCTCTCAGACTTGGACCTCAACCTTCGACACCATGGGGCGCATCTCAACTGAAACGGCTCCTGGCAATCTGACCACCACCTACACCTATTCCAAGGACTCGTCGAACCGCTTGGTCACCAATATCGTGTATCCAAACGGCGGAAACAAACAGACTGTCTATTACAAGGATGGCAGCGTGAAAGAGGTCATAGGCACAGCGGCTATCAATCAATATCAAACCCAAAGCGGTGACCGAATCACCACTACCTACGGCAGTAGTTCCTCGACACGCGAATCCGTCACTACCATTGACAGCCTCTACCGAGCCAAAGGGCTCTCCGGTCCCGCTAATCCAAACGTACAAAGAGCTTTCGACGCCTTCGGACGCATCTCCACTCTCTACACCGAGGGCCAGGCAACCATCCATTACGAATACAACACTTATGGAGAACTCTTCCGGGAGGGGGCCTTTAATGCCGATCCGACAAGCGACGATCCTTTGAAGGAATATTTTAACTCATTCGAGAAGATCGGCAGCGATTGGTGGAAGGTCTCCGAAACCAAGGCGTATCCAACTGTCTACGACGCAACTTCCGTGACTACTTCCATCGTAAAGAACAAGCTGGGCGGCTGCTCATGCGGCCCAGTCTCCGAGACTCAGGTCATCGACATCCACGGCAACGTCACCACCACCACCATCACCACCGACCGAACCAACAGGATTCGCCGCAAGACCGTCGATAGTCCCGCCTCCTCCATCGATGCGGAAGAAGTCTGGCACAACGGCCGCCTAGTCGAGTCCACTTCTACAGCCGGACACGTCACCGAGTTCGTCTACGACGAACTGGGGCGCCAAACCGAAGTCATCCATCCGCGCAAGGGTTCTCACAAGACCTTTTATGATGCGAATGGCTTTGTGGACTACATCGAAGATCCGCAAGGGCGGCAGACGGACTACACCTACGACACGGGGGGACGCGTCAGCTCCGTCACCAATCCTGACGGCAAGGTCACCAACTACCAGTACAACGGCCTTAATCAAGTCACCCAAGTCTCTGGCGACACTCATAATACTCGGAACTACCAGTACGACGAGCACGGAACGCTTTACCGCATCACTGGAATAACTGAAATCGAATGGGACTACCAAGACGACACCGGTCTCCTAAACTGGAAGGAGATCGACAATGATCGGACGACCTACACCTACGACAATGATCGGCGCGTATCCACCGTCACCAGTCCCCGCAATATCACGGCAACCTACCTCTACGATAGCTACGGCCAAGTCAGAGAAACCAGCTATTCCGACTCCACTCCAACCGTAACTATAACGCGTGATCGCATGCGACGAGTCTCTTCCATTGTAGACGACTCAGGCACCCGCAACTACACCTACGACGCTGCTAGCCTTCAATTAGTTGATGAGTCCATCCCGTATGCCACCGACCTGCTGGTCTCGCCTACCTATGCCACATCCGGCGCCGTCACCGGTCGCGGCACTGGCTTCAGTCTGGGCACTTCCAGCAATATCGATCTGTATCACCAAACTGGCTACGATTTCGATGCTTATGGACGTCTGGACCAGGTGACCGGCTCCATCAATGGCTCCGGAAACCGAGCTTTCGATTACGGCTACCTAGCCAACTCCAATCTCGTCGACCGCATCGACCAGCTCTCCTCCGGCTTCGCTCGCCTTCATTCCTACGAGCCCAACCGCGATCTAGTCGCCTCGGTCGATAATATGATCAGCTCTACCACTGTAGCCGGGTTCGACTATCGCTACGATTCGCTCGGGCGACGGACCGACGTCGTCAAGACCGGCACCCTCTACGACATCTATGGCGGCAGCGGACTAGTTGAAAAATACACCTACAGTTCCAAGAACGAATTGCTATCTGCCAATTCCTATGTCGGCAGCGATCCGGACGCCACCCTGCCTGCCTTGCCCGGAAGAGCCTTTTCCTTCAATTACAACAACCGCGATTACTTGAGCTCGAAAACGTCAAATGGCGTAACCACCACCTTTGGCGATGATAATTACACGTTCGCGAAATACATCAGCAAATCGAACTATAATGCCATAGATGTCTCGGGAGCCGACGACGCTGCAGCGACGGTTACCGCCAATGGCGTCAGCGCCTCTCGACAGGACGAGTACTTCTACGCCGCGGCGGACATTTCCGGACAAAGCTCCAATCTGCCCTATCCGCAAATTACGGTATCCTCTACTCTAGGTGGCAGTACCACCAGCGAGTCCTTCCGTGTATTCGAGAAGGGCTCTAGCTATGTCAGGAATCAGGACAACGACGGCAACCCCACCAGCGACCACCGCTGGACCTACGTCTACGACGCCGAGAATCGACTGATTGAGATGACGGAAAAGAGTTATTCCGCCAATCCCGATCCCCGCAAACGGCTGCACTTCGACTACGACTACCTGGGACGTCGCTGGCAGAAGGAGGTCTACGAATACGTCAGTTCCACTTGGACTCTCGTTTCGCACACCAAGTACGTCTACGCCACCAACAGCTTTAACTTGATTGCCGAGCTGGACGGGCTTAACAATGACGCTGTGATCCGCACCTACACCTGGGGCAAGGACCTCTCGGGCACCCTCTCCGGAGCCGGAGGCGTCGGAGGACTGCTCATGGTCTCCGAATCCGGGACCGACTACCTGGCAAGCTATGACGGCAACGGCAACCTCGTCGCCCTCACCAACGCCACCGACGGCTCCACCGCCGCCGCGTACGAATACAGCCCCTACGGCCGCCTCCTGCGGGCCGAAGGGCCGATGGCCCAGAAAAACCCCTTCCGCTTCTCAACCAAATACACCGACGATGAAACGGGGCTGGTGTATTACGGATTTCGATACTACTCGCCAAGCCTCGGCCGCTTCATAAACCGCGACCCGATAGAAGAGCAAGGGGGGCTGAACCTCTACGCCGCCTTCAACAACGATCCCGTCAATACGATAGACGTGCTGGGAATGGCTCCGATAGCCGCCACCGTCGAGCTGGCGCCTGTGGAAGTCAAGGCCAGCGAGACGGGAACGCACTACGCAGCCGACGACAACCCATTCGGATTCGGCTCCGAGGAATACTACCTGTGGGAGGACGCCAACTACGATATGGAGGAGATGCTCGAATACGAGTACGATGAGTACGAATACGGATCCTACGCCGACGAAGAGGAGCCCCAAAAGGAAGAGCCATGGTCGGAGGAGAAGTGCAACGAGTATGCTAGCTATCTTTGGGACCTTGCCCAAGGGATGGCAAATATTGCAGGTCAAGCCCAGGAGATAGGAAACGACAACTGGGATGCAGTTCGTCGAGGGGCCGCGGATGGATTGGAGATAGCGAATGTAATTCCTGAAACTGGTATCATTCCTCTGGATGCAGATACGGGAGCAACCGTAGGCGGTCTTGGAGCTTTGGGGCTATCTGTCGTCGGCGATAGAAGATTCTTTATCAGCGATCCTTGGGGGTATCCACTTGATGGATCAACAGTCAGTTCTCCCGGGACTGCAAGGCAGCTCGCAGAGAAGACCGGTAGAGTTGCGGGGACTGCAGCGGCCGCTGTTGGCGCCGCCACTCGCTTCGATGTGGCAAGAGAAGCCGTTCAACGAGGCGATTGGGATGCCGCTCTCCACTATGGTGTTACTGGTGCTGTTACAGGAGCCACCGCTTGGATTAAGAATCCTTGGACGAATGCTGGAGCCGGTATCGGAAGCTTTGCAGAGGGCTTTTTGTGGAACATAGCCGATCAGCCTGTTGGAGATGCTCTCACGCAGTTGAATGACAACTACGTACAGTACAGAGATGCATATGAAACTGAATACAAGAAATGGGAGGCTAATTGCAAATGAGGAAAGGATCCAACAATTTGCTGGCCCTTTTGATAGTCAGCTCCCTGGTTTTGATTCTAGGCTTGGCAACCGTCATTCATCTGTACCCAAGCAGAAGTGCTCTGTCTGGGAACAACATAGCGAGGATCGCAATACTAGTAGGCTGGATCGGTTTTCTCTTTTACTGTTGGCGTAGAAAAGCAAGAGAAGAGAAATCCAAAGAGGCGGGAGATCAACTTCCAGGAACGCATAAACCCTAGCAAGGCTTATGAAGGCTCATTTTTCATAGCTCATGTTATCTAATATCCAAAATTTAGATGCTTTTCGATTCACAATCTGAACGGACCATGATTCGTCTCAAAAAGGTAACTATCAACAAATACAAGTCGTACGAGACCGAGCAGTCCTTCGATGTCGATGACAAGGTAACGGTTCTCGTCGGCAAGAATGAGGCGGGCAAGACCGCCGCTCTCGAGGCCATCGCTAAAACGAATTACTTCGAGCAGGATGCGAGCTTCATGTTTAACCCGACTTACGACTATCCGAGGAAGGAGAAGAAGCGCTATGAGAAGTCGGGGGAGGATGCCCACGTTTGCGAAAGCGAATTTGAGATCTCTGACGAGCTGCTCGCCGAAATCGCGGGCGAGCTTGGCGAAGAGGTTTTCGAGAAGAAGACTTTTACGAGGTCGGTTCGATACAGCAACAAATCGACGATAGGTAATGTAGAGGCGGATACGAAATCCTTCCTCAGGAACAAGGTAAACAATTTTTCTCTTACGGATGATGCAGAAAAAGAGAACATCGAGTCCATCGAGAATGGCGAGGAGCTAGAGCAGCTCATCTCAGAGGTAGCCCAACTCTTGCAACAGCAGCAGGCTGAAGAGAACCAGAAAGCACAGACGGAGGGTCGAACTCCGAAGAGATACAAGAAGAAGCTTTATCAGGAATGCTTGGAATCTCTTCGCGAGTATTTTACCAACGAGAATGGGTGGGATGATCCATTGAGCGAATACGTTTATAGAGTCTGGCTTAAGCCCAATCTCCCGAAGTATCTGTACTACGACGAGTATTACGCTCTTCCTTCTCGCATCGACATCGCTGGTCTGGAAAACAACGACTTGGAGCAAGCGGAGCTCAAGACCTCGAAGGCGTTGTTTGATTTAGCCGACATCAATATCAAGGAGCTCGTTTCGTCGGATGATTTTGAGGCTTTTGTCGCGGAGCTTGAGGCAACCGGAAACGATATAACACAGCAGCTCTTCAAGTACTGGAGCACCAATCCGGATCTCAGAATCCGCTTCCATATCGACAAGCGAATCGTTGCTGGCGTCGCCGAGCACGTTTTGGACATCCGCGTCGAAAACCTGAAGCACATGGTGACCTTGCCGCTCAGAAATCGGAGCAAGGGCTTCAACTGGTTTTTTTCGTTCATTGTATGGTTCAGCAAAATACAGGAAGACAAGGAATCCAATTACGTCCTTCTTCTCGACGAGCCGGGATTGAATCTTCACGCCTCGGCTCAAGCGGACTTGCTTCGCTTCATCGAAACGCTTTCCGATGACTATCAAATCATCTATACGACTCACTCGCCGTTCATGGTCGAGCCTGGCAACCTTCACCGAGTGAGGACCATCGTCGAGAAAGACGATGGAGCGCATATCGCCGAGTCGATCCAAGAGAAGGACCCGGATACGCTGTTTCCTCTGCAAGCGGCTCTTGGATACGACATCGCCCAGAATCTTTTCATATCGAAGAACAATCTTCTAGTCGAAGGCCCCGCCGACTTGCTGTTCCTAAATGTGCTGAGCAATCTTCTTCAAACAGAGGGCCGCTCGGGGCTTCGGGACAATATCACCGTGGTTCCTGTCGGCGGGCTCGATAAGGTCGTCACCTTCATCTCTTTGCTGAGGTCGACGAAGCTGAATATCGTTTGCCTACTCGATACTCTTACCAACAGCAAAGGAAAGCAACGGGTCGACGAGCTTGTTAAATCTAAAGTCATCAAGCAGAAGAATCTCAGGTTCTTCGACGAGTTTACGGATGGCGAAAAGGCTGACATCGAGGACATGCTCGAGCGTGAAGAGTACCTGAAGCTCTTCAATGCGGCTTTTGATGAATACGACGACATCGAGGCTTCCGATCTGGATGAAGAATCCCCTCGGATAATCCCTCAGCTGAATAGCAAGCTTGGGATCGAACGATTCAATCATTATCGGCCAGCCAACTACTTGGCTCAGCAAGCGGTCACCAAAGACTATTTTTCGAAAGAGACGTTGGATAGGTTCGAAGCCATGTTCAAGCAACTCAACAAGCTCTTTCCTTCTAAATAAAACTCCAATCTCTGGATACGCGGTCAACCCTCAACTCCCGCTCAACCCGCAACCTCGAGCCCCGTCCGGCCGGCTCCGCCCTCCATCCCCCTCCTTGCTCGGCAGCCGAGGCATGCGTTCTTCCCTTCTTCTCGCACAACGTGACATTATGTGCTATTTGCTCTGCGCTTCGCTCCGTCCCCGCTTTGCCAGCCGAGCTAGCACGCGGGGCCGCAAGCACCACATAATGTCGCATTGTGCGATCCGGCGGGGAGAGTGCGGCCTCGGTCGGAGGGGGATGGAGGGCTCCGTTCATCGTATCAGAACCGTTCCCAATCACGGCAAACGATCATGCTTCGTTTCGAAGATTCGCTTTAGCTCTTCCTTGTCTTGCCTAGAAATACGTCGATGCTGCAGAACTTGGTTGGTTAGCTCCAGAGCTTTATCTTTCGAAAGTTCTCCAATCGCAAAACGAGCGTAAACCATCAGGGCGACGGGATGATTTGGTTCAGCACTCAAGGCGTTTTCTAGCGATTGCCGACCTTCATCTAGAAGTCCGAGACGGAAATTGACACCGGCGAGATCAACATGGGCCGACACATTTTGCGGGGCTTGATCAATGGCCTTGAGTAGATAAGGTCTCGCAAGTTGATGCTGGCCTAGGCTCATGTTTCGTCTAGCCATCATGAGATTCAAGGAAGGGGAATCAGGACAGAGCTTTAATCCTCTCTGTAACGAGTTCTCCGCAAGTTCTTTGTTCCCTCGAGATTGGTGGAACTCGATAAGAGCCACCCAGGAGTCGGCATCGGTGTTGTCTAAGGACACCGCTGTTTCAAGGTATTGCTGCGCTAACGTGGTGTTACGGATTTTCTGATACGCCTTTCCCAACTGCCGATTAATAAAAGCCTCGTTCGGTTGGAGCTCGACTGCGCGTAGGAGAAAATCCAAAGCCGAGCTAAGATTGCCCGTTTCCTGCTTAGTAGCCGCTAGGACAGAAAGCTGGTAGGTATCGAAACTTGAATACATCACTTCATCCAGCCAAGGGTCTTCGAAGCCTCTGAATTCCGAAGAACCTCTTTTTTCCGCATCGAAAGCATTGAGATCGTCACCTATTGCCCAGTAGACTTGCGCGAGCAGCTTCCAGGCCTGCGAAAAATCCTTTCGCGAATGGGTTGCCCGAAGCAGGAATTCCCGGGCACTCGACCAATCCTCTCTTTCGATTGCCAGAATTCCCAGGCCCAACAGGGCATCAGCGTTGCCTTTCTTTGTATTCAAAAGGCTTCGATAAACGGACTCCGATCTATGTAATTCTCCCGACTTCTGCAGCACTTCGCCTAATTTAAGCGGAATCGAAACGTATTCAGCATCCAAGGTTCTAGCTCTTTCCCAAAGATCGACAGCCTCATCGAGCTGACCATAGCCGGAAAGGATCACAGCGAGCAAGTGAGGCCAACGAGCATTCTTCTCGTCAACTTCAACAAGAAGGCGGTAAACCTGAATCGCCTCGTTTAAATATCCATTAGCATGATACAAAGCTGAAAGTCTCCCAATGTTCTCAATCAATTGACGACCACCGTTAATGTCGCGATTGATTCGGTTCAGATCGCCTCTAAGGCCAGGATGAACATCCGACAATTCGGGAGAGTCAGGAAGCCTGGACACCACTTCACGTCTCGTGGATTCCTTATTCCATACCATGAACCCCAGAACCCCAAGGATTCCGCAAAGAATGAGGCCAACAAATAACTTTGCCGAGAGCTTCATTGTCTCCAAAGAGAAAGCCGGCTCATTTTATCATACGGAGGATAAGCATGAAATCCGCCCGTAACCAGTTCCACTTTTCCGTCTCCATCAAAGTCCGCCGCATCGACGGTGAGCAAATGAGTTGGATTTTGAGCTAACGGTACCTTTTCGAAATTGAGGTCGTCCTCTTGTCGAAACATAATTAGCGAAATCGCATCTTGCTTGTTCCAATCAGCGAAAGTCGACACCGCCAGAACGTCCAGATCTCCGTCCTCATCCATATCGGCTGCGATCGGAGCATAGGCGCCGGGAAATTCTCCTAGCCTGCGATATGCGAATCGATTCTCGCCTAGATTTTCCAACCACTGAACCGCATGCCACGGGCGAGGTCCGGGACGAGCGATATCGAACCCGTCGCCATTTGTATAGAGAATGTCAGGACGACCATCGCCATTCAGATCGGCCAAGCTGATTCCACTGCTTCCGTAGTCGGCGTTGGTGGATCCGTAAATTCGCTTTTTGCTAAATCGAGCCTGGCCATCATTGATAAACAAGTAGATCTCTTCCCACTCTTGTGAAATCAAGGCCACGATGTCCTGGCTTCCGTCTCCGTTCATGTCCGTGACCGCAACATTGATGGCGCCAGACCGATCGAGGAGGATCTCACTCTCGAATTTCCACTCCCCAACCTGCCTCATCCAGCGGACCTCACCCTGATTGTATCCAAATTGCGCTACAGCCAAGTCCAGATCTCCATCCCCGTCGAGATCTGCCGCTTGAACATCACTCACGCGCGAAGTGTTTTCCAAAAGAACCCGTTTTCCGAACTGTTCAGAGCCATCGTTTTCAAAAACGATCACGGAACCTATCTTTTCATTGTTGGGGAAGACCACGCCCATGCTCGCGACCAGAACGTCATTGTCGCCATCCTGATCGAAGTCGATCGCTTCGGCGTGAACTGGAGCTTGAATTTCGTCTGCCAGAAGCCGCTCTGCAAATCGTTCGTCTCCCAGATTCTCCAGCCAGGTAATGCGATGTCGAAGCCCATCACAGACCAAAATGTCCAACAAGCTATCGCCATTAAGGTCGGCTATCCGCACATGCGTAATCCACGGTTCGTCCTCTAAAGGTTCGCCGATTTCAATACGCGTCAATGGAAGAAACTCCAAAGCGCCACTCGACTCCTTTTTCTTCTCCCTAATCGACTCAGTGTCTGAACATCCAACCAGGAAGTAGAATAAGACGGCCAGAAAAACGAAAGCGATGGGCTTGGATTTTCGAGTCACTTGAATTAGGGTTTCTTGGCGGCTAGCTCTTAACAAACAGCTTTATGAGCCAAGTCTCCATCCAAAAATCGCTTATTCATTTGTAAGAGCCTCCAGATGGGTTTCTCACCATGTCACAGCAGGATACGTTTACAACGAGATGAGTATTTCGGGAAAAAGGCTGGGCTCGATTCTAGTGACCCTTTGGATCGTTATTGGCTCTGTCTCGTTTGCCGCCTTCAATGACGTCACATCGGAAACGGGGATCAGCTACTTGTATTCGAAAGTAGGCGATCCTGTGGAAAATCATGCGGGAGCTGCGGCGATCGACGTGGATGGAGATGGCTGGACCGATGTGATTGTGGCGCGATACGAACAGCGACCTCTGCTTTACATCAATCAGAGAAACGGCAGCTTTCTTGAGGAAGGAATTGCAAGGGGGTTTGGCGATGCCATTGACGCCAGTTCATTCGGAGCGGGAGACTTCGATAACGATGGCGATCAAGACCTTTTCATCGCGCCGCACGACAAGAATCGCTGCTGGCTATTCATCAATGACGGCCAAGGAGTCTTTTCGGAGGAGTCGATCGTTCGTGGCGCCGATCTCACTACATCCATCAATAATCATAATGGATACAGCGTAGGGCTGGTCGATTACGATCTGGACGGCTTCCTGGATATTTATCTGAGCGAATGGGGGGTTCTATCTTCGGCCGAAAACCGCCTTCACTCCGCTCTGCTTCGAAACCAGGGAGAGGCCAATCCCGCTCATTTCGAGTTGGCAACTCAAACTGCCGGCCTCGTCCAACCGGCCTCTGGCGGACCCCAGCAGCATGGATTCTCTTCGGCCTGGGGCGACTTCGATCAGGATGGTTGGCCTGACCTAGCTTTGGTAGCCGACTTCAGTCTGAGCAAAATGTATTGGAATAATGGTGATGGTACCTTTCTGGAAACAGGTGAAGCGTCAGGAGTAGGCAAGGATGAATTCGGCATGGGCGTAGCGGTTGCCGATTACGACATGGACGGATTGCTGGATTTCTATGTAACCTCGATCTACGATACGATTTCCTTTGAACGAGATGGAACGCACACGGGAAACAAGCTGTATCGAAATCTTGGGGGCAGGTTGTTTCAGGAATCGGCCGAAGAAGCAGGGTTAAGCAAAACAGGTTGGGGATGGGGAACCTCGTTTTTCGAATATGACAACGACGGCGACCCAGATCTCGTTGCAACAAACGGATCGAACATCAGCATAGGCGGCAATCCCGAAACCACGCCGTTCGTACCGGCCGCGTCGGACCCGACCGAGCTTTATCTGAACGATGGCAGCGGCGTCTTCTCCAATGAAACATCCAGTTCCGGAATAGCGGATAACGATCTGGGTAAAGCCATCCTCGTCTTCGATTACGACAATGATGGGGACGAAGATCTGCTAATCACGAACACATTAACGGAGCCAGTGATTTATGAAAGCGATGCTTCCACTACATCCAATCGCTGGATACGATTCGCTTTCGAAGGTCTTACGTCAAATCGCGATGGATACGGGGCTATCGTAACCGTTAAAGATGGGGATCATTCCCAGGTTTCGTTATACAACCCCACCAATGCCTACATTGGACAGCGGGAGGCGATTCTTCATTTCGGCCTGGGCGCTGCAGGAGAAAACTTGGACGAGGTGTTGATTCTCTGGCCTAGCGGAATCCGGCAAAAGATCGAAGACCTTGCCACCAATCAAGTCCACTTGCTCGTCGAGCCAGAGGTTCAGCCCTCGATTCCCTCCATATCGAAACAACCCGAAGGTGGCGTTTTCGAAAAAGATCAAGATGTAGAGCTGACCATTATTGCCGCAGTATCGCCGACTCCGATTTACATTTGGGAAAAGGATGGCGAAGTCATTGCCGGTGCCAACGAACCAACTCTGGAAATCGAACGTATCCAGCCTTTCGATGCAGGAGAGTATCGCGTAAGAGTCATCAACTCCAACGGAGAAGTTATTAGCGATCCAGTGACAGTCGACGTCGTCATGGACTTTTCAGGTAAATCGATAGCAAGAATCTGGAACGAGTTTCTGCTTGAAGCCATTAGGAAGGATTTTCCTGCTCCGACTATTCATAGCCGCAACCTTTTCCATACCTCAGCCGCCTTTTGGGACGCCTTTTGGGCCTATGAACCGGAGAGTTGGACTAAAGCTGTACCCATCTACATCCAAGAGGATATTCAACCTGCAGATTGGCAGGGCGATCGGGAGGAGTCGCAAAAGGAAGCTATCAGCTATGCCGCTTACAGGATACTGACGGAGCGCTACCAGACTAGCCCCGGAGCGGAAAGATCCCTGTTCGCTTTCGACTGGCTCATGGAACAGCTGGGCTATGATCCAGGCTTCCTAGGCGCGAGCGGAAACAGCCCGGCTGCAGTTGGCAATTGCATCGGCTTTGGCATTCTGACCGCAACGTTAAACGACGGCTCTAATGAAACCAATGAATATTTGGATACAAGCGGTTATCAGCCGAGCAACGAACCCTTGGTTCTGGCTTTGAGCGGAACCGAGATGCAGGCTCCAAATCTTTGGCAACCCTTGGCCTTCGACTTCCGCATTACTCAGAACGGAATTCCCATCGGTGAGGACGTCCAAACCTTCATCGGCGTCAATTGGCGAGAAGTGGATACCTTCGCGATCGAAAAGCCAACTCAAACCACCATAGCTCTGGATCCCGGACCGCCTCCCCTTCTTGGATCCGAAAGCGAATCCGCATTCCTGGACTCCGCAATCGAGGTTATTCGCTACTCATCGACGCTGGATCCCCAAAAGGCGGCGATGATCGATATTTCGCCAGGCGGACGTCTCAATAATCGCTTGGGAACCAATAATGGAACCGGTCGTCCTTTAAATCCAACTACGGATCTTCCTTACGAGCCGAATCTAGTGAACCAAGCAGACTACGGCCGTATTCTGGCTGAATTCTGGGCGGACGGACCCGCTTCCGAAACACCGCCCGGCCATTGGAACGCGCTTCACAATGAAATCGCCGACCATCCCGCCTTCCAACGAAGATACGCGGGTCAGGGCTCCGAACTGTCTCGACTGGAATGGGACGTTCAAGCGTATCTTGCCTTAAATGGAGCGATGCATGACGCCGCCATCGCTGCCTGGACATTGAAACGTCAATACGACTACGTCAGACCCATTTCCATCATTCGTTATCTTGGGAGCCTAGGCCAATCAAGCGACCCGAACAGACCATCCTATCATCCGCAAGGATTGCCTTTGGAAGACGGCCTCGTGGAAGTCATCACAGCTGAAAGTTCAACAAGCGGCGAACGACATGCTCATCTTTCTGGATACATCGGAGAAGTCGCGATTTACTCCTGGGCCGGCGAACCGGCAGATAAAGAGAATCAGATTGGAGGCGTTCAGTGGATACGAGCCGTGGACTGGGTTCCCTATCAGCGAAGCACTTTCGTTACCCCGGCTTTCGCAGCTTACGTCTCTGGCCACAGCGCCTTCAGTCGAGCTGGAGCAGAAGCGCTAACGCTCCTAACGGGATCTCCCTATTTTCCAGGAGGCATGGGAGAATTTCATTTCGAGGCCGACGAATTTCTAGAATTCGAACAAGGGCCTAGTGAAGACGTAACGCTGCAATGGGCAACCTACTACGACGCAGCCGATCAGGCTGGTCTTTCACGCCTGTATGGAGGCATCCACGTAAGAGCGGACGATTTCGCCGGTCGCATTCTGGGAGCGCAAGTGGGTGTAGAGGCTTTTCTAAAAGCCCACTGGCATCGACATGGTTCAGCAAAAGAACTGGGATTGGTGAACATTTCAACCAGGGCCCAAGTGGGCACAGGAGACGATGTCATGATCGCCGGATTCGTCATCGACCGCTCGGAGCCCTCGGAAATGCTAGTTCGAAGCATCGGTCCAGGACTCGAAAATCAAGGTATCCAAGATTTTATCACAGATCCAAAGCTGACGCTTTTAGTTCCGAGCCAATCGGAGGAATTAATGGAGAACGATAATTGGGATTCCAGTCCGCAGGCGACACGCATCGCCGCTAAGGCTCTTGAAGAAGGAGCCTTCTCTCTTTCTCAGAATAGCTTGGATGCCGCTGAGGTCGCATTACTCGAGCCTGGTATCTACGCCACCCTTACACAATCATCAAGTGGCGCCGCGGGAGGGGTGGGACTCACCGAGGTATATGGCGAAGGCCTGAGCAACATTTCGACGCGAGCGCGAGTCGGATCGAATAACCAGACCCTCATAGCCGGCTTTGTGGTAGAAGGCCACGACCCCAGCGTTCTTTTGATCAGAGGCGTTGGACCCAGCCTGGCAGGTCAAGGAGTTGAAGACTATCTGCTCGATCCGGTAATCGCCATTTACAAGAAAATGCCTGATCAGTCTTTCGAACTGATTGCCAGCAATGACGATTGGCAGGCCGACGACACCGCTTCTTTGAGCGAAGCTACGGCAAAAAAGATTGGAGCCTTCGCCCTTGCAGAAGACAGCAAGGACGCGGCTAAAGTGATTCAAGCTTCGGCGGGAATCTACGCTGTAACGGTCAGCAGCGCTACGAGCTCAACTGGCCTCGCTTTAGTTGAAGTCTACTTGGTCCGCTAGCTTCAAAACGGAACTTATTTCATGCTTTCGCTCTACTCTAACGTAATAGTTACAAAAGCGTTTCCACATTTTCGGCCATATTGCATATTCTAAACACCAACTAACCGCGGTTCCTTACAATTGGCCCAAACCAAGTTCCCTTGTTGAAACAGGCTTTAAAGAAACCGCGCCACTAACTTCTTACCACCACTACTAAAACGCCCCATCGCTTCCTCATCGAAAGGAACCGAACAAGCTTAATTCTTTTTGAGGCTTACGACTAATGAATAAACATATCAAACTCATGCAACAAAGCCGATGGCTACGGCGAGCCCCGCTCAGTTTTCTTTGCGGCGTATCGCTTTTCGCGACCCCATATCTAATGAGTCAGGACCAGGAAAACGGTGACGTTTTCGAATTGTCCCCATTCACAGTCGACGGCTCAGAGGACGCTGGATATCGAGCTACCTCCACCCTCGCGGGAACCCGTATTCGAACCAATTTGAGAGACGTGGGCTCAGCGATCTCCGTCGTCACGGAGGAATTCCTGCGTGATACCAATGCGACCGACAACCAATCGCTTCTTATCTATACGCCAAACATGGAAGTGGGTGGCGACACCGGAAATTTTGCCGGCGGTGGCGATAGTGGTCGCATCGATACGGATACTCAGCGACGAGCTCCCAACGACGCCACCCGCGTGAGAGGTCTAGCCAAAGCCGACAACACGCGCAGCTTCTTCGCTACCGACATCCCTTGGGATTCGTACAATGTAAAGAGAATCGACCTGCAACGCGGGCCCAACTCCGTTCTCTTCGGACTCGGTAGTCCAGCCGGCGTGATAAACGCCAATGTCGACCAGGCCACTTTCAAGAATGGGGGCGAAGCTCAAGTGCGTTTCGACGATGAAGGCTCCTGGAGAGCTACGTTGAACTACAACAAGGTTCTAATCGAAAACGAACTTTCCGTTCGCCTAGCAACGCTTCAAGAGAACCAGAAATTCAAGCAAAGCCCGGCATTCGAGAATGACGACCGCTACTTTGTCGCCTTCAAATACCAGCCCGGCTTTTTACAGGGCGATGACTCCAATGGCACTTTGCATGCAAGTTATGAATACGGCAACATCACGGCCAATCGCCCTCGCGTGATTCCCATGATCGATCGCATCACGCCCTGGTTCGACTCGATGAACAGACAGACTTTCGATTCCAGAACAGTCGACGACGCCAATGGTCCCCTCGACCAAAACGGCCCGAACTTCGAACCCTATCTCGGTAGCGCTGTAGGACGTATCTTCGACGGACCCGTTGCCGTTTTCGACAATGGCACAGGCACAGCCAGCAGCTACTACATGGCGGCTTTGAAAAATTCGGACCCCGCCCCCAACGGACGCATTCGCGGTGTCGAATCTTTCGATACGTTTTCCCAGAACGCCAATTTGGCTGGAAGCGAGATCGGAGCCTACAAGTCCATCACCATTTCAGACCCATCTATTTACGATTTCTATGAGACGCTGCTCGATGGACCTAACAAAAACGAGTGGCAGGATTGGGAAGTCTACAATGTCTCCTACTCGCACAACTGGCTCAACAATCGCCTCGGCATCGAGCTCGCATACGACGAACAGATCTACGAGGATGGACAATCGAACATTCTAAACAACTTCGGCCAGTCGCTATCGGTCGACATTATGGAATTCCTGCCAGACGGAACCGCTAATCCCAATCTAGGACGGCCCTTCATCGGCGGGGATTCGCAAACCAACAACTTCCGCAAGCATGATCGGGAAACCTTCAGAGCGACGGCTTATTACGAATTGGATTTCCGCGATTTCGCTTCCGATTCCTTTGGCTGGCTAGGTCGCCATGTATTTACAGGCCTGTACAGCGATCAGAAGCTCGAACGCCTCAGCGCGGATTGGATTCGAAACTCGTCAGAGAATGTGAATACCGGCTCGTCGATTACGCAAGCCGATCGCTATGTGGCCAGCATCGCCTACCTCGGACCTAGCCTCACTTCCGCCAGCTCTGCGTCGGGAGCCAACATCCAGGGTTTGAATAGCGTACTTGTGCCGACCGGAGGACCGATCCTGACCGACCAAGGGAATCAGACACTCAGTGTCTTGAGCGCGGATAGCGGCCAAATTGGCAGCCTTTACAAGTCGGCCAATTTCGCGGACGACACGATCGAATCGAACGCTATCGTCTGGCAAGGCTTTCTCTTTGATGGAACCGTTGTTCCAATGTTTGGATACAGAGACGATACGGCGACCGCTCGGAATGCTGGCGATGTGCCGAGCAATCCAGACGTCAATGGCGCGGTATTGATCAGCGACCCAGACTGGACGTTGCCAAACGGCCCAAGCGATCTTGATAACTCGAATAGTTCGTACGACAAAGTTGGAGGCATCACCCGCACTTACAGTCTGGTACTCCATACGCCGGCCGCTTGGCGAGAACACCTGCCCGAAGGAATGGACATCAGCCTTTCCTACGGCGAGTCCTCCAACTTCCGCCCCGACGCCAGTCGCCGCGACGTATTCGGAAATCCAGTAGCGCCTAGCGAAGGCGAGACCAAGGAGTATGGCATTACCATCAGCGCCATGAATGGCCGGCTGAATTTCCGAGCGAACAAGTACGAGACCCAGGTCTTCCGCGACACGCTAAGTGATTCCTCCATCGCCAACTCCTATATGATCGGAGCCGGCGAAGGATGGGGCCGCATGTTCGGGCTATGGGCAGAAGGCGGACTACACGACTTTAGAAAGAATTACGCGCTCGAAGATCCCGACTCGCCATTCGACGCCGCGACGAATCCCTACATTAATCCAAATGTCACGGACCTTCGCTACCAGCCCGTTCTGAACGCGGACATGACGGACGCGGAGCGAGCTGCCTCGATCGCCACCAGAAAAGCCGAGCAGGAAGCTTCGTTGGCCGCCCTCTTCGATCCATCAAATCGTCCCCCAAGCCAGATTGAAAACTTCTGGATGCAGGACTGGGACGCCATCGATCCAGCCGCTGGTTGGGGAAGCTCCGGCAACGCCTTCAACGGTACCCCTGCCACCTTCGCGGTAACGGGCGACACCGAATCGAAAGGCTGGGAGTACGAGCTTTTCTATCAACCAACTGAAAACTGGAACCTCGCTATCAACGCTTCCAAAACGAGCGCCAAGAGACTCAACATCGGGGAAACTTATGCCCAGTACGTCGAAGAGCGTTGGGAACTCTACCAAGGACCTTATGGCGACGTTCAGCTTTGGAATGGGAATCTTGGTCAGGAAACCATCCGGGGCAAATTCGGAGCGGAGTTCTACAGCAACTACTTGCTGTTCACCTTGCTGAACGATTCGAATGTGGCCGAACTGCGTCCCTGGAGATTCAACCTGATCTCGAACTACTCCTTCGACGAAGGAAAGTTCGCCGGTCTGAATGTAGGCGGCTCGCTGCGCTGGCAGGATGAGATCGTAGTTGGGTATCCGGTTGTTGGCGACGGAAACGGAAACAATATCTTCGATGTCGATAATCCTTATTTCGGATCCTCCGAAACCAACTTCGACTTCTGGGCTGGCTATAGCATGGAATTAAGAGATGGAATTGATTGGCGTATCCAATTAAACGTGCGCAACGCGTTTACAAGCGACGAACTCATTCCGGTCACCGTTCAGCCCGATGGGTCGCCCGCCACCTCGCGGATCGCGCCTCCAAGATCGATCACTCTGACCAATACCTTCACATTCTAGCGTATCCAGAATTCAATTTTAGCTTGTCAATACAAACGGCGTCCTTTCTTGAGGGCGCCGTTTTCTTTTCCGACCACCCCTCGATCCGTTTTCGGCGCCCAGATCCTATCCCAAATGGAGCTCTTATGTAAGATCATTCTTACATAAGAATTAGCTTGAGAAATCGCCGAATCCGATTACCTGTCAGTTAATCGAGTCTGCCCTAGTCACCCCGAAACCAAACTACCCCAGAAATGAAGACGAAACGCGTTTTGATGAAAGACATCGCGCGGGAAGCCGGAGTGCACCAGACGACGGTTTCCCTCGCTTTACGCAACCACCCTAGTCTGCCAACCAAGACCAGACAACGCATTCAAAGGATGGCCGAAGAAATGGGTTATCGACCTGATCCGGCCATGTCGGCTCTCGTAGCCTATCGGCAGGCCACCAAGAGCGAACCAAGCGAGCAAGTGATTGGTTTGGTGTTAAACTTTCTGGACGAGGAGGAATTCAACAGCAACCACGTTCATCATCAGCTGATCGACAGCGCCAAAAAGAGAGCCAAGGAACTGGGATTCAAAGTAGACGTCTTCTGGTTTGGAAGAGAGTATCCTGACGGCAAATCGCTGAACCGAGTGCTGAAGGCAAGGGGCATTCAGGGTCTCATACTAGCCGCTTTCGACTACAAGAACTTGGAACTGCAAATGGAGTGGGACTTCTACTCCACGGTGAAAATCAACATTCTACCGGATACGCTTAAGTTCGACGCGGTTCTGAGCAACCAGATGTTTGGCGTGCGTCTCGCCATGCGCGAATTGCGTAAAGAAGGAATTAAGCGCGTTGGCCTTGCCGTAGCCGATCATGATGAAATCCATAATCGGAACATGTTTTCGGCAGGCTACCTGGTCGGTCAAAGGCATTTGGATACAAGCGACTGCGTTCCCCCACTCTTCTTTCACGCCAAGCCGACCGCCGAACTTCACCAGGAAGTGGAGGCCTGGGCGCTTGAGCACCGCGTAGAAGCGATTCTAAGCAACTGGAATAGCTTTGATGAGGTAGCCCTGAATCTCACCTTCAATCACGATCTGCCCTGTCGCTTTGTGCCGCTGGATGCCGACGACCGAACGAGAGAATACGGGGGCGTCTACCAGAACCATCCCCTTTGCGGCCGCAGAGCCATCGATATGGTTGTGGGACAAATGAAAACCTTTCGTCGCGGCGAGGAGGAAAGTCCAAGCCTCACTTTGATCCATCCGACCTGGATGCCCCTTGCTGAATGGCCGCCAACGGATTGCAGCTCAACGATTTCGACAGGCGAACGTCTAGTCAAAGCTCTATAATAAGAACAGGGTACCATTTGCGAAGCGGGATCGCTTGAGGTTTAAGGTTCTCTCATGCCTTTCCCGGAGAATTTCATATGGGGCGCCGCGACCGCAAGCTACCAAATCGAAGGCGCCCACGACCAAGACGGGAAGGGGCCCTCCATTTGGGACAGTTTTTGCCGCATCCCTGGCAAAACATACCAAGGCCACACGGGAGATGTGGCTTGCGATCACTACCATCGTTACAAGGAGGACGTCGCTCTCATGAAATCGATAGGCCTAAGAGCCTATCGACTCTCGATTAGCTGGTCGCGGATCCTGCCTGAGGGGAATGGATCCATCAACGAAAAGGGGATTTCCTTCTACGATCGGCTTATCGATGAATTGCTCGAGGCGAATATCGAGCCTTGGATCACTCTCTATCATTGGGATTTGCCTCTCGCCTTGCACTATCAGGGAGGCTGGCTCTCTCCAAACTCGCCTGTATGGTTTGAAAAATACACCCGAGTCGTGGTGAAACGTCTTTCGGATCGCGTCCGTCATTGGTTTACCATAAACGAGCCTCAGGTCTTTATCGGCCTTGGATACGCGAAAGGCGAACACGCTCCCGGATGGAAGCTATCGTTTGCGGAATGCCTGCAGGCCGGGCACAACGCCTTGCTAGCTCATGGTCGGTCTGTTTTGGCCATTAGAGAAGAAGCCGCTTCGGACCCGCTCATCGGAGCTTCACCGGTAGGCATCTGCGCGAGACCGAAGACGGAAAAGCTCATCGACATCGACGCGGCCAAGACGGCGACTTTCGCGGTCTCGCAACCGAAAGACCATTCCCCCAGGGAATTGCAGGGCGCTCTCTGGAATAGCGCCTGGTGGATGGATCCCCTCTTTCTAGGCAAGTATCCAGAATCTGGATTAAAGGCGTTTCATGGATTCGTTCCCGCCTTTCCCGAAAGCGACATGGAGGTCGTAAACCAGCCTCTCGATTTCTTTGGAGCGAATATCTACCATGGCTTAACAGTTGAATCGAATCCACATAATGGGTACACAATACTCAATCCTCCGGAAGGCAGTCCGGTAAATTCCATGGGATGGGACATTACTCCAGACATTCTCTACTGGGGTGGCAAGTTCTTCCACGAACGCTACAAACTGCCCATCGTTATCACTGAAAACGGGATGCCGGCAGTGGAAATTCCAGACGAGAACGGCCAGATCGACGACACGCCTAGAGCTGAATTCATAAAGTCGTATCTCCGGGGAGTCGAACGCGGACTGAAGGAAGGCCTGCCGTTCATGGGATATTTCTATTGGTCATTTTTGGACAACTTTGAATGGGCCTATGGCTATTCACAGCGTTTCGGCCTCACTCATATCGACTACAAGACGCTTTCCCGAATGCCGAAAAAATCATCCTCGGAATACGCTAGGATTATAAGAATGAATAGCTTGGAAAGCCCGAGTCCAACCGAGGAAACCTCGGAAATGCCTTCATTGCTGGACTGATGATTCCGTTTCGCTGAAAAGTCGAAGATTCTCAAAGGATCCTTGCAGCTCAGCCTGGCCACCTGCCATCCGGATTTTGCCTTGCCAGATTATAGTGGCAATCGTATCAATTTAGATCTCTCTACAGCCGAGGCTGTTTCCTACATTTCTGACTACAATCCTTCCTGACTTTGTATATACAAAGCGAATACGAAAAGCGTCGTGGTTCAGGCAGTAGCTTCCTCATAGCCATTGCTATAACGCTTCTATTGTTTCTCCCTCTCGCCACCTCTCAATTAGGTCTAAAACTTCCGGAACCTTCGGATAGCGACACTAAGACCGTTTTCCACATTCCCCCTCCAGCTCAATCCGCCCCCGAACCGAAACCACTCCCCAGGTCCGACTCGGATGTCTCTTCAATCGACATGGATTTCGAAGATCCGCAGGAGAGCATCGAACTCCTAATCAGCGACCTCCAACTAGACTGGCAGCCCAATATCGAATCGGCGTTCGACTTCGATATATCGAATGAGAGCAACTTCCAGGCTATCAAGCCCGACATAGCTCAAACCAGCGAATTCGTCATCTACGAAAGCCATCAGCTGGACGTCGCCCCTCGCCCTCTACTGACGCCCTTTCCCGATCTGCCCTTTGAGCTAAGAAAGGAGAAGGCCCAAGTCATGGTGCTTTATGTTATTAAGAGCAACGGCAAGGCGGACAATATTTTCATTCTCGATTCTTCGAATCCAGAACTTAACGACATCACGCGTCGAGCGCTTAAAAGATGGCATTTCCGAGCGGCTCGCAAAGGGGGTCGAGCGGTTGACGCCTGGGTCCAGCAGGAATTCAATTTCAGTCGAGGGGCCTCGCCTTTATCGATTTTCTAGATTGTCGACCGAGGCCAAGAGTGCCCCCTAAATAATTAGGCACCTAGTTCCATCTTAAACGAATGGTAGAGAGGCTTGTCCACAAGCCTCCGCTAAGGATAAATATTTCGGAGGCTTGAGGACAAGCCTCCCTACCCGACCGACCTACTCTTTATCGAACCGCCTGAAAAACTCACAAAAGCCTAGCACTGCCCTGTCACAAAGGGTTCGGCTTGCTCGATGAAACCTTTCTTCTGCCCTGCTCCAAAGCCGTGCAGCCAACCGAGATAGCGATCCGAAGCCTCAGTCAACTTGCCCACCACATCGGTTGGAAGCGGCTTCTCGAATGCCTTTAGGCTCTCTAGAATTTGACCTTCGCTACGCGCTCCGATGATGGAGGAAACCACATGGTCCTGCGCCGCGAGCCATCCCAATGCCAATTGAGGCATGGTGTATCCAGATTCTTGGGCAATCCGTGAAACGCCCTCCACAACGTTTCGACCATGATCATGCCAGAAGCGTGGTCCATCAGCTCCCGAACGGAAATGCAACCGACTCCCTTCGGGAATGGCTTCGGTGCTCGTATCGTATTTCCCAGTAAGAATTCCGCCAGCCAGAGCGCTAAAGGCAGTGATGCCGACCCCTTGATCGATACTAGCCGGAACCACTTCACGCTCCGCTTCGCGATCAATGAGATTGTAGAGGTACTGTCCCACCACGAATTTATCCCAGCCCATGGCCTCGGCAATTCCGTTTGCCTTGACGAACTTCCAAGCGGGATAGTTGCTGATGCCAATGTAGCGGACTTTCCCTTGGCCAATCAGTGTATCCAAAGTCTTCATCGTTTCCTCCACCGGAGTAATGGGGTCAGGTCCGTGCAGGTAGAGAATATCAACGAAATCCATCTGCAGACGGCGTAGGCTCACCTCCAGCTCATTGATGATGTATTTGCGACTGCTGCCCCGACCCAATACGCTTGGGCGGATTTTGAGAAATCCTTTGGTGGCTACCACCATATCCTCTCGTGGATAGTCTTTCAGTAAACGACCCAGAATCTCTTCCGTCGCTCCGCTACCGTAATTATTAGCCGTATCGACGAAATTTCCACCAGCATCGAAATAGGCCGCCACAATCTTTTTCGAAGCGTCCTCGTCGCAACCCCAGTCAGGCGTTCCGAAAGTCATCGTTCCCAAGCAGACATTCGATACGGCCAAGCCCGATTTTCCTAAATACTTGTACTTCATGGTATGGGAAAAATAAGGAGGCCAACCAAGGCGCAGGCAAAGGAATATTCCGTAAACCAGGCAGCCAATCCAGGAGCCGGAAAGCGATTTTCTACCTACACTCTCCTTGACAATCTACATAAAGGTCAGATTGACTCATGTAGAATATCTAGGAAATCGAAAAATGGCGAAAAACAAGGTGGATTTACTGCAAGGGACATTGGACATGCTCATCCTCAAAACCATTAGCCGGAACAGCCCGATCCATGGATATGGGATCTCGATTCAGATCCAGAGCTGGTCGAATCAGGTTCTTAAGGTCGAACAAGGATCCCTCTACCCTGCTCTTCAGAGACTCGAAAAACGGAACTGGATCGATTCCGAATGGGGCATTTCCGAAAACAAACGCAAAGCGAAATACTACCGCCTCACCCTTTCCGGCAAAAAGCAACTAGAAGAAGAATCAGCTAATTGGGAACGCCTCTCAGTTGCCGTAAATCTGATCATGCAAGCTGGTTAGGATAAAGAGGAACGAGAGGTGGAATTTCGCCCTCACTGCTGCTCTCGTAGTGGCATATCTAGGACTAGCGCTAAGGCCGGCCGCTGATAGCAATGTTGAAACGTTTCTATCAGAAAAGATGAAACCAATCTCTCTTTTCATGATATGAGTTGTATGAGAAAAAAGATTGAGGCTTCCATTCTTAATGTCGCTACCGCTTTCACCGAGAAATCGTTCGCTGGTCCTCTTGGGAGTAAGTTTTCCCATTAGCCGAGTTTTAGGAAACAACCGAAACACACCCTATGAAAAGTGATTCTTGCTCAGTCGCCCGAATTTTCAATTTTGCTCTGCTTTCGCTCTTAATCCTGAATTGCAATATCTCCAGCGGTCAAGAAGGCGATGGAAAGTATGAGGACATGTCCAAACTGATTAATGTCTGGTTGGAGGCTCAAAAGGACTATGAAAATATGCCGGCGATTATGGGATTAGTCGTGGAGGATCAGACGATCTTGTGGAGCGGTTCATTCGGAATGGCCAACGTGGAAGAATCGACGCAAAGCGACGAGAATTCCATCACCAGTATAGGTTCGATTTCGAAAGTGTTTACTGCGACGGCTATCATGAAATTGGTAGACGAAGGAAAGATCAGCCTGGATGATAAGGTGAAGGACGTTTTGACGAGTTTTAGCGTTCATCAGAAATTCCCAGAAGGCGGCGATATAACGATTGAATCTCTGCTGACCCATTCTTCGGGATTGCCAAGGGATACGCATCATGGGTACTGGAGTGGACCCGACTTCCCGTTCCCTGCGAAAGAGGAAATGCTCGAAAGTCTAGCAACGCTGGAAACGACGCATCCCGTTGGCGAAGACGTTCTTTACAGCAACATTGGCTACTCGCTGCTGGGCTTGGTGATCGAGGAAGCTTCAGGGGTCGCCTATAAAAAGTATATTGAATCCAATATCTTCAAACCTCTTGGCATGTCTCACTCGTTTGTTGAGATGCAGTCATCCACCTACGGAAAATCGCATGCGATAGGCTATTCCGCCAGCCACAGAAATGGAAGACGAGAGGCGGCTGGTTTCTATCAAACCAAAGCGATGCAGCCAGCGTTCGGCATATCAACGACGATTCTTGATTTGGCCAAGTTTGCGATGTGGCAGTTTAGATTGGCTGAAGGAGCAGAGTCTGAAGTACTAGAGCCCTCAACCCTTGGGAGCATGTATGGCGTTCACGCTACGAGCGCCGACAATAAGGTCAAACGAGGCTATGGCTACGAAGTGTATACGGATAAGGAAGGCGCTGATTGGGCTATGCATGGCGGAACTTGTCCTGGCTATGTCGCTTTCCTTAAAATGGATGTGACGAACAAGAAAGCCTACGCCATTCTCATCAACGCGAACCGAGTAAGAGCAGCAGCATACGTCAATGGTTTGATTAGGATTCTGAAGAATTTTGAATCGATAGAGAAGGAAGGGCAGCCTGAACTCGATTTGTCTCAATACCTGGGCTTTTACGACCCGTCGCCTTGGAATAGCGAATATTATGTCGGCAAATGGGGAGGCGGTTTGGTATTACTGTACTTGCCGGCGGGATCGCTGAAACATTCGATGTACTTTTACCAGCACGTCGAGGGTGACGTTTTTCAATTAATTGAAAATGGAAAGCCAAGCGATCAACAGATCGTTTTTCTACGCGATGAAAAGGGCAATGTCACAAAGATTAAGAACGAGGGAAATTTTCATTATCGAGTGATTTCTTCCGAAAAGAACTAGAGCTCTTGAGATGGATGAAAATAGTTGACGAAGGCAGTCCAGAATATCGATACGCAAAGTAGAACCAATCAGACGACTCAACGAGCGCTAACGCGACACGAAGATTTGAATACAAAAAATGAATGCCTTGTCCGGCAGTCGCCGGAGGCGATCTAGCGACGAAGGAGCGATGTTATACGAAAAGATTTTGAGCGCAGAATGGATCGTAGTGACGTAAAGACGTTGTCTCGTTATTTTACCGCTTTTAGGTCCTGTACCGCGTCATGAAGAGCGTTACTAGTTCATCGCGGATCGGTTTCAGCGCTTCGGCAGTTTGCTGCGGTCCGTAGAGGGCCGGCAAATTAATCGTGCCTTCAATCATACCGCGGAAAACCTTTGCGGCTAGCTCGGGATCTCGCATCTCTAGCCGTTTGTCCTTCTTGGCCGCCTTCAGCCAGTCAATCAGCGGATCGGGTGGGCAGTTGTCGCTTTGGCTGGCGTCTTCGCGCAGTTCCTGGTTCTGAAGAAAAATCGAGGTCAACAGGCGGATGATCGAGAGACGCTTTGGATCGGTCACGAAATGGATTTGGGCATCCACAAAGCGACGGAGTTGTGACTCCAACGATTCCTGCTTGGAATATGGGATCTGCCCCATTTCCTGCTGTCCCGCCACCAGCTCGGCGACCACCGCCCAGAGAAGATCCTTTTTGCTGTAAAAGTAGTTGTAAACGGTTCGCTTCGAGGCCCCGGCGAGTTCAGCTACCAAATCCATAGAGGCCCGCTCATAGCCTTCTTGTTCAAAGGCCTTGATCGCCCCCGAGATGATCGTCTCCCGCTTCTCCGCTTTTCTCAAATCATTGCCGGAAAGAGATGCTGTCATGCCCTACTAAAAGAAACTGCACCGTATAGTGCAATTTTTATTTGACCAATATACTACACGGTATAGTTTACATCGCCAATGAAATCACTTTACTTCGAAAAATACGGCAGATCGGACGTACTGTCTTTTCGCAAACTGCCTAAACCGACGCTCGAGGCCGGCCGTGTGCTGGTCAAAGTACATGCGGCTTCGGTTAATCCCCTTGATTGGCGGCTGATGCGTGCAGATCCCTTCCTGATCCGGATGGGAAGAGGCCTTTTCAAACCTACCGCGAACGGCCTGGGGGCGGACTTTTCCGGAGTTGTTGAATCAAAGGCAGCGGACGTTGCGAAATGGGAACCGGGAGATGCGGTCTTCGGAATAATGACTCCTGAAATTGTGGGTTCCTTTGCGGAGTTCGTGTCGATTCCCGAGGACGCGCTAGTAAATAAACCGGCCGCTCTCTCGCACCAGCAAGCCACCACCCTCGGAGTAGCGGCGCTGACGGCCTACGAAGGCATTCATGACTACTATCAACTCAAACCCGGTAGTCGCGTAATGATCAATGGGGCTTCAGGGGGAATAGGCACCTTTGCCGTCCAAATGGCGAAAGCGTTTGGCGCGCATGTTACGGCGGTTTGTAGCGGAGGAAATCATGAGCTGGTCCGCGGGCTGGGGGCCGATGCCATGATCGATTACAAGGCGGTCGACCTGCTTCAAATCGGTGAACGATTCGATCTCATTTTTGACGTGGTCGGCAATCACTCGCCGAAAAAGATGAAACGCCTTCTGCACAATAATGGCAGACTGGTCCTGGCCAGCGCAGCCAGCGGCTTGGGCTTTCTCAGGGCCATCGCGATTTCACGCAAAAAGCAAGAGCCCATCGATTTGATTCTAGATCTGAAGAAAGACAGGCGACGGCTTGAAGCGGTTTTGGCCCTCTTCGAAGAAGGGAAGATAAAGCCTGTTATCGATCGGGAGTATCCCTTCGATGACATTGTCAGCGCCATCGACTACGTCGCCACCAAGCGGGCGCGAGGCAAAGTAGTCGTCTACATCACCCAAGGATGAAAAAGACGCCGATTTTCGCCATGGAAAACAGTAACAGAAGAACTGATACCAATACCGGATTAACTATAAATGATCTAGACAAGCGAGCAAAGCTGACCTCGCTCTGGGCGTTCGTTTTCTTCAATATGATATTTCGGGACCTGCACGAATTCGGGCGGTCCGGATTCCTTGAGGAAATGATGTCTGGTGTCGTCAACGGGGTGCAGATCACAGAAGGACTAATGCTGATAGGCGGCATCATGATTGCAATTCCCCTCCTCATGCTCCCTCTGGTTCAATTTCTGAAAATCAAGACGAACCGTCGAGTCAACCTTGTCATCGGTTCACTGCAGATGGTGAGTGTTTTGGGAGTCAATCGCGCGCCTGATCTTGATGATATCTTCTTCGCTGTCATTGAACTGGTCGCGCTGGCGCTGATCCTTCGACTGGCATGGACGTGGAAGAATATATAGTTTGAAGCGTCGCAGAGAAAACAAATTGCCAGAACAAAGCAGCGAATACAATTCGCGAAACTACTCCTCTTCAATAACGAAGAGCCTTGCTCCCAATGCCGGAATCCAAGAAATTCGCGCATCAACTTAGCTCGTTCACAGATGACAGGTAGGCGCTTTTCCAGTATTAGAGTTGGTTTATTCATTGCATCCGTAATCTTACTTTATCTACTAGCGTTAAGAAGCTCGCAACCGAGCGTCTTATCGAGGACCATAAAAGCAGTTTTCAATGAAGGACATAAGTCATTCAATTGGGACGAAGCGCCTATAGAAGATACTCGCTTGCCATACGTTGAGCTCAATCAGCTGATAGACAATTGGAGCAATGAAAAAGAAGCCTACAGCTTTCTCGTCGCCCATGAAGGCAAGCTTGTCATTGAAAGATATTTCAACAGAAGAAGTATCGAAAGTCCCAATACGATAAAATCCATCTGTAAGGTCTGGATAACAACCCTAACGGGCATTGCCATTCAAAAGAAATTACTTTCCGGAGTCGATGAAACGATTGCCAACCTTATTCCGGATGCCTACTCGGACATCCCGGAAGACGATCCGAGAAGAGAAGTGACGGTGAGTCACTTGCTTTCCATGAGAAGCGGATATCAAATTCCGGATGAAAAGATGCATAGCCTTTTCCGCAGCGAAAATTGGGTTAGAGACGCTGCTCATGGAAAACTAAGCAATCGACCTGGCGATGAATACTTCTACAGCACTTCTCAAACCCATCTTCTTAGTGGCTCTATCATGGCCTCTGTAGGCGAGCACTTGCACTCCTTTGCAAAGAGAGAGTTGTGCGCCCCTCTGGGCATTAGTATCATACAATGGGATACGGATCCAAGCGGTGTCCCTTTTGGAGGTTCTGAGTTAAAACTGACTTCGAGAGACCTAGCGAGATTGGGCCAGCTGTACTTGCAGGATGGCGTGATAAACGGCGAACGAATACTCCCTGAAGGTTGGGTCGAGGAATCCTACACAAACAGAAGGCAGATCGCTCCAGGGAAAAAATTCGGCTTTGGGTACAATTGGTGGGTCGCCAATACAAAAGCGGGACCAGTGAGGGTCGCCCTGGGAAATGGCGGACAAGGATTAGCCATTTATCCTAAAATAAATCTAATTGTAGTGGTTACCCGCTCCCACAAACTCGATTCTAGAAATCATAATAATAAGACGCTGAACATGTTCGGCACTGTAATTCCTCAAATATTGGCGCAGTATTCAATCGAATACTAAAAATGGATTAAAATAGAATGGCTAACCAATCGGCTCACACAAAGAGCATAAGCATTTTTCGTGTGGCCTCGACGTTCGACGAATAGAGGAGATGACTGACGAGGAGCTACAGACTCACTTCGAAGATTTGACGCTTCCCTTCGAACTATGGAACCACAGGATGCATGTTCGAATCGCATACATCTATTCCAAGAGCCTAAGCTACTCCGATGCGCTCGTACGATTGCGCGAAGGGATAAAAGCGTACAACAAAAAGAACAAAGTCATCGAGTCTCAAACGACTGGATACAATGAAACGATGACAGTTGCTTTCCTAAGGCTAATCAGGACTGCGATAGACGCATACGAGGAGATTTTCCCAACCGAAGATTCAGAGAGCTTCTGCGACAAGCATCCTCACCTGTTAGCAAAGACTATTCTTCGGGCGTTTTACAGTCCAGAGAGAAGAGGCCTGCCCGAAGCGAAGACTCAATTTGTGGCTCCCGACCTATCTACTTTACCAGAACCTCACCCGAACAAGGCGAGCGAGGTAACCGGCACCAGCTCCCCCGGTCCCGCTATCTCCTCTCGACGTTCGGAGAAAGACAGAATATGACTACCTTGGCGAATTCATCCTTCAGCGAGCTTCCAGCATTCGAGAAAATTGAGGAAAATGGAAAAGCGAACCGACTGATTACTGGATACTCTCTGGCTCGTCACCAGGAAGAATTTCAAAAAGCTTCTGTCGTCTACAAGACCATCCGCATCAAAAGTGATGCTACGGTTGGTTTCGTTATTCTTCAGCTAGATCCGGATACCGAATCGATTGAGTTGAAGAGAATCGTCGTTTCGCAGCCAGGGAGAGGCATTGGAAGGCAGGCACTAGGCCTCGTCGATCTTTGCTGCATTCGAGAATTCAAAAGATCAAGAGTTTGGCTAGACGTCTTCGACTACAATGAGAGAGCAATACATTTGTATGAATCTTGTGGATACCGAAAATTTTCAGAAAAGCAATTCGACTCTAGAAAACTATTTCTCTATGAGAAATATCCGAACAAAGCCAATATCTCGAACCAATCAGTGGTGGCAATGTCAGCTAAGCGCCGCCGCCACACCTAAGCGTTGTCGTGCAGGTTGCAGCCATCTACGATATCCATGGAAATCTACCGGCCCTAGAGGCCGTATTGAAAGAAATCGATTCAATTGGAGTTGATCGAATTGTCGTTGGTGGCGATATGATTCCGGGGCCATTTCCCAGCGAGACGATCAATTTGCTTCGCAGCATTACCCTTCCCACTTATTTTCTTAGCGGCAACGGAGAGCGAGAGACTATCGCCCTGCTGGAGGGGAAAGAAACCAATGTCCCAAAACAATTTCACGACGAATTGATTTGGAACAGACGGCAACTCGATTCTGCTCAAAGAGATTTCATAGTTGAACTAGCCAGCAACGTTAAAATGGAGTTGCCGGCACTAGGCGAAATCATGTTTTGCCATGCGACACCGCGCAACGACACTGATATTTTCACTAAAAATACGGCCGTCGACGTTTTGGTTCCGATTTTTAAAGACTGTCCCCAAAGTGTTGTGTGTGGACACACCCACATGCCATTTGACCGAATGATTGGAAATGTACGCGTCCTGAATGCCGGTAGTGTAGGGATGGCGTTCGGCGCTAGCGATGCTCAGTGGTTGTTAATCGGAGATGGTTTTGAACTGAGAAATACATCTTATGACAAAACGGATGCCATCAAACGTATCCAGGCTTCCGAGTATCCGGATGCCGATAATTTCATTAAACGTTATGTAGCAAGCCATCCATCCGAATCGGAAATGTTAGAACTATTTGAATCTGCTTCGATCGGCAACGACAATTGATATGGATCTTCAACACGAAATACCAAAACGTGCATTCATCAACGCACAGATAATCCAAGAAGCTCGCGATAAACCTGATTTTATAAGATCGATTAAGAAGGTTATTTCATCTCCACAGTGCAGCACTCAAGGCTTGGCTGAGTATCAGTACGAAAACCCAGCATACATAGCATCATTACTATATTGCTTGATAGTGGTTCCGAAAGAACTCTGGGCAAATCCAAAGAATAACGATAGTTTATATGCTCGAATTGAAGAGCACCACCCAGAGAATTTGTTTCGCACGGTCATACATGACAATGAGAACAAAATGGGACTGACTCCGACGCGATTAGTCATATATCACTTACGGAATGCAGTGGCTCATGCTCGATATTCGGTTGATAACCATATGGGTTTTACTTTTTGGGATCAGAAATGTGAGCATTGTCCCCCTTATTGGAAGGTTGAAATTGATCCAGACAAATTAATGACCTTTCTAAGCGAGATTGGCGCTATACTTGCCAATGAGGGGCTAACAAATCAATCCAGGTGACATCGTCACGCTGCACGTTCTAGATCAGCTGATCTCAAACGTTGGACACTCAAAAACAACAATTTAATTTGAATCGGAAAATTGGATACGCTTATCTTGCACGAGTAATGAGATAATGCAGATGAGTTAGGAAGAGGCCTAGCAATTTGCTTCGCTAGCAACTCAGCAAAACCCTATACGGAAGCGCTAAGCGACAGTAGACAGGACCTTCCCTATTTCCGGTATAGGCAGTTAATTTCAGACTCGCCTGTAATTGCTGACGTCACAAGATGACTAACTGCATTCCCAAGCTGGCAAGCGCTCGATCAACCGATGACGAATAGTACAACAAGGACGTGTTTAGCATTCGCATGCTTCGTTCTCTCTACCAACTGCGCTTTTGGTCAAAGCATCACCATCAGCTCCGTGGCTCTTGAAGGGGATACCGCACCCGAGGCCTCGAGCTCGTATGTCGGCTTAGGCACGCCCATCATCAACGGCGAGGGTGCCATTGCATTCACGGGAGACTTCCTGCTTAATCTTCCAGGCCGCATAGACGACGGGGTCTGGTTTCAGAAACCTGGGGAATTCACACGCAAACTCGTAGAAGGAGCGGATGAGTCTCCGTTTTTCCTCCAAGGAAACGATCCAAATGATTTCGAAGCCTATGGTATGGTCGCCTTGCTGGGTATCGATGATAACGGAAACATGCTCGTCCGCTCACAGTACGGAATCGCTTCTGGCAACACAGATAAGGAGCTTTCCGCCTTCATGTCCAACGAGAAAGTTCTCGCGGTGGACACTTCGTGGAATCCGGCCGGATTCGATCTAACCGGAAAGCTCGATGGGCAACTGCAATTGTTCTTTCAAGGCGAAGACAACTTCGTTCCGGTTTTGTATTCGTTTTCTGGAGGACAGGAAACGGAGCTCGCCAGAGGAGGCGCTCCTGCGGGAACGACGCCAAGCGTCAATTTCGATCCGGCCAATCCTTTTTCCTCTTTCGTGGTCACCACTCAGGGCGAGCTGGTTCTGCACGCGAAGCTCGACCCGCTCGGTCCTGGCGTCGATTTCACCAATGGGACCGCTTTATATAAATCGACAGGAAATGGTCTGCAATTGATTCTGAGGGCCGGAGATCCGATTCCCGCGGAAATCGCGACGGGTACGTACGCTCTGCTTTCCAGCAGCAATATCCCGCAAGAGCCTTCGGTGAATGTTGGCGGTAAAATCGTATTCAAGGCCCAAGTGGCGGAAACCTTTCAGAGCCTGATCCTGGAGACTTCCTTTGCAGACGCGGCAATCAGCGCCGTTCTCAAAACGGGCGAGCCTACCGCCACCAAAGATCTCGGCGATGTCACCTTTCAAACAATAGGCAACCGCCCTTTCCTGAATCGATCCGGCGACATCTATTTCAGCGCCTCGACAACCGAAGACAGCAATAGCGTCTGGCGACGCAAGTTGGGACAATTCGAGCGAATCGTCAGAGCGGGCCAGACGGCTCCTGGCGCCGGCGGAGCCGTTTTTCGGAGCTTTCCCAATCTGGTCGCCAACAGCCAAGGTTTAATGGCCATGATTGCTACTTTGGAATTCGGAGGAGAGGTCACGACGGAAAATGATACCGGATTATGGATACAGGATGAAGATGAAAACTGGACGCTTGTCGTTCGCGAAGGAACGGATCTCATCGTCGATGGACAGAATTTAGGGAAAATTCTCGAAATCCAATTCGAGTCTAACGGCCAGGAAGGAACGGGCAACGACGAAGGCATCCCCAGCGGCTTTAGCGACAATGGCGATGTGACCTTTTTTCTTCTTTTTGAGGATCCGAATCAAGGAACGCGAAGAGGCATCTTCCGCGGCGCTTTTGCCGATGGCAGCGGCGAGAACTATTTCTGGAACGGAGCGGCAGGCGATAATCAATGGCATTCCAAATCAGGCGGGACCACCAACTGGCGGGATGACGCCAACGTGCAATGGACCGATCCGCCGGGCACGCAAGGAAAGGAAATCGTCACCATCGATCCTGCGGCGAATGTAGTTTTGGATCAATTACAGGCGGATATTGGAAAATTGACTGCCAAAGGATCGCTCGAGGTGCGACAGGATCTGTTTCTAGCTGAAGACTCCACCGCCGAGTCGATCACGCTCACCAACGACGCTGATATCTGGCTACGCGGAAAGCTCTCCCTCGGTGGCGCCAACAATCAGTGGCTGAGCGGCGAATTCAAGAGAGGCGGCGATGATGATGGCGTGCTGGAGATTTTGGATACAGGAACGCTAACGATTCCGGCCTCTCCCAGCGAGACTCGCATTCTGCACGCGCCTTGGATCAACAATGGGGCGATCGTTCAGAATGCGACGATCCTCTCGGAAACGACCTTTATTGGACTTTTCGATCCCCTCAAGAATTTCGGGCTCTACACGATCTCGAACAATGCCAATATCGAATCGATAAAGTTCACGCTAGAGAAAGACTCCACTCTCATCATCGACACAGGCAGTCAGTCACGTGTCCAGCGGATCGCTGGAGAAGGCGGATCGGTTACTGTAAACGGACAAGCCAATCTCTCGGTGAACCGAAGCGAATTCTCGAATCCGGAGGGAACGACCGCAACGACTCTCTTAACAGTGAACGAGGGAGGCGCCCTCACCTTCGATAAACTGGAGGAGGCTTCACTGAATGGGCATTTCTTCAACAGAGACAGCGATGTAATCATTACCGGAAGTGGCGCCTTCAATTCGAATGACGCTCTTTGGGGATTTGCCGCCAACTCATTGTTGGCGATCCGTACCGAGACTGCACGTCTCGAGGATCTATCAGTCTCCGCTGAGACTGAACTTGGAGAAGGCAGGATTCGCTTCGAAAAGCCAGCCGGTCTGGACACTCGACCCGCGGTCACCATCACCACCAGCGACAACGCCGACCCCTCGAAGTTCATCGATGTCGTGGTCGATAATCGAGCCGACTTGACCATTGAAAACGAAGTGCAGTTTTGGGGGCCATTGCTAAACAAAGAGATCGGAAATCTCGTTCTGAAAAACGCGAATATCTATTCGACTGACAGCGTTGATTCAATCGACTGGTTTCTCCTTGAGAACGCAGGCCAGCTCACAAGCCAAGGAACGACAATTCTGGCGGCAGGATCTTCGGACGACGTTAGAAACTTTGGCAAGATAACCGTCTCCGAATTATCGTCGTTCACCATCGGAGGAACTTCCGACATCTCGAACAATGCTCTCCAGCGCGGTGAATGGGAGGTGCGATCAGGCGGCGTTGCCATTCTCAAAGGCAATGAGCAGCTGAATAAAATAGACGAAGACGCAAAGCTTACTCTCATCGGCGCAGGCACCTTCAACGACCTGCCAAACAGTGGCGCTTTCATCGAATTCAGACTCGACGGTTTTCTAGAGTTGCGTGACGGCGCCAACGGAAACTTTCCCGGATCGTTCACTGTTGGCGAGAAGGGGCAACTCCTACTTAACAATGCCGCGCTAACGACCAACGACTTCGTCATCGAGCCTGGAGGATTTCTCGGCGGACGGCTTAACGTCAAGGGACCCATCACCAGTAGCGGGATTGTAAGTTCGGGCGAGTCCCCTGGCATCGGCCTGATCGAAGGCGATTACACGCAAACCGCGGCTGGCACACTCAAGACCGAAATCGGAGGCAGCGAAGCGGGGACGGGCTTCGATCAACTCCAGGTTATCGGAACGGCAAATCTGGCAGGAACACTGGACCTTTCAATTATCGACGATTTCGAGCCGACCGAGAATGAACGCTTCGAAATTCTCACCGCCGATTCCGTCATTGGGCAGTTTGACACCATTGTATGGGACGACACAGCGGGAGAATGGAATTTCGAAGCCGAATACGAAACGCAATCCGTTTTCGTAAGGGCATTTTCAATACCTAGCTTGACTTACTCCAACTGGAGAGCCAGCACGTTTTCCCCCGAAGAGCAAGCCGACGCCAACATCAGCGACCCATTGGCTAATCCGGACCTCGACCTTTGGACCAATCTTGAAGAGTACGTCTTCGGATTCGATCCGAAGACGCGGGACGGAGCTCAAGCCATCAAAACTGTGTTTATCAATGGCTCTTTGACCGAGTTTCAGTTTCCCATTCAGCCAGGTATAGCGGATGCGATCTTTGAAATTGAGACGTCGACCAATCTAATCGATTGGGAAATAGTATCAGAGACATCCCTACAAATTGGGATTGGCGAAGATTCTCGATTCATGCTGCCCAATCCCAATCCCGTTGGAGATGAGTCCCTACCCCGCTTTCATCGAATCCGTATTCAACTGCAAGAATAGGCGAGCAAGGATTTGGTACTGGAGAGGAAAACGTATTTATAATGCGGAGGCAGGGCTAACTGCCAAGCGTCCGAACTGGTGGTTGTCTTGGAGACTGACAATCGATCGAGCAACCACTCTTTCGATCCCATCGCCAATCAGCTCCACCGACACTTCCTCAAATCCAGAGGTGTTCGCAAAATCCAGCCCAGAGCCGAACTGCGGGATCAACGCATAATCGTTGACCGAGGTATCCCGTACATACTCGATGGCCAAATAAAAGCTCCCTCCTATACTCATAAATCGGAAGGTTGGCGCCCTGGCTGAGCTGGAATCGCTAGCAATCGTGCCCGTCAAGTACTCAATACCGTTGGGAACCCCATCTCTATCAGGATCATCAGCCAGCCCTCTCAGATTTTCGGGAATTCCAAGCTGGCTTAAGTAGGCCTCGAAACCGGTCTCCTGCGGAGCTGCTTGGATTGAATCGATTGCCGTACGAAACGTTTCGATAGGAAACGAAAGCTGGCCGTATCCTAGTTGCGAGTACACGAGTTCCCATTGCTGGTGACTGGGCGAATTGGCAACTCCATTGATAATGGCGAAAATAGGCTGACCACTGGATTGAAACTGACGCGCGACCACACGGCTGGTATCTTCGAGCACCAAACCCAAATTATAAGCCGCAATGAATCCTTGAGTCTGCTGATCCTGACCGCCTTGCAAGTTAAGGGCCACATGAATAAAGGGAGCTCCGGTACCAGTCCCTCTGAGGTTCTTGTAATACTCAACGATACCAGGCTCGATTTCAGCAGCGGCAGCCTGGCAGAAAGGACACCACCAGGCGAACCATTCTAGAAAAATCACATATCCCTCCAAGTCGTGAAGACTGACCTCCTGTCCCGAAGATCGATCAATCAAAGTGAAATTATCTACCACATCGCCCACTTCATAGCGTTGCGCGCTTGCATTCTGTAGTTGCAGAAACATCACGACTAACACTGCGAGAAGAAAACGGCATTTCCATCGGTACTTCATTAGCTGCTTCAACAATTAAAAAGATCTTCCGAATGCGATTTGAGCGACCGTCCAGTCACGGTTGGCATAGAGGTTTTGAAAGAAATCCGTATTCAGTTGGGTAGGTTCGTAGCGCGAACTCGAAGGGGCGACATAGAGCCTGCCTGACCAAGTCTCGCCACTCCATCGTAAGCCAATGCCAGCCTTCCTGCTGATCAAGCCTGGAGCGGCGCTAGTAAAGAGAAAGGCGTTTTCGATTTCCCCGGTATCGTCATAGTAACTTAAATCCAAATACGCGGAAACGCTTTCCGAAACCTGATACTCCACAGCCACGCTACCCGAATAAGCTTCGAATTGCGGATCCTCGGTAGTGGCTCCCGCCTGCCAACGCGTGATCCATCTTTCACCAAGAGCGGCAAACAAAGTGACGCCCAGTCCATATCTCCAGTCGCGAGCGCTGGTCTGGGATCCTCTCAATTCGACTAAGGAGCGTATCCGCATGTTGATGACATTCTCCGTAGAAAGAGCAATGGCCGAAGTAGCCAGCACGAGCTCCCCTCTTCGCAGGCCTTCGAAATCGATTTCGTACCCTGGGGAGACATCATCCTGCAATTGAGACACGGTTAATTGAGCGTAGGCGGAACTTGGCAAATATTCCCAACGAATGCCGCTAGTCGCGTTTATTCCGTGGGGATCCGCCTCTACGTAAAGCTCGGCCCCAGGTACCCCGGCCAGGTTTCCAAACTGTTGTCGATAGTATTCATCCAGCCAGATCGATCGGTAATTCGTGAACCCATCGTAGAAGCCAACGCCGCCAACATACCACAGTTTTTCTCCAATCTGGGATCGAGCGTTTATCTGAATCGCCTTGTTATGCTCTTCAATGTCGACCTCCCGACCCAGGAAATCGAAATCGACTGGCTGGTACTCGATTTCAGTCCTCCCCAAGGACGCGCTAAGTCCCACATCGAGATTGCTTGAGAGGAATTGCGATTGAAGATTAGCCTGAGCCAATCGGACGTCGCCCGAGCTAACAGACTCCAAACCTATCTCCAGCCGAGAAAGGGATGGAGCGCTGCGCAATGAAGCCAGAGCAACCAAGGCGAAAAGAAAGACCAATCCCCACTTGCCTCCCATGATCAGCGACAGGCCGTGCATCCGGCAGCTTGAGCCCCACCAGAAACGGAACTTCCTGGCTCGAGTTGGGACATCAGATTTACGCGACTATTTTCAACAATCGAATCGGAATTCACCATGCCCGTTTTTGAGACATATTCCTGCTGGAAAGCTGGAACGGTGGAGCATCCGGAAACCAGGAAGGTCCCCAAAAGGAATAGCCAAAAAAGGCTTCCCGTAAGATTTCGAATATGAGGAAATTTCATCAGATATGAGTAAGAGCCCTTCGCTCGCCGTTTTATTCCCAATTATGGTAACGAAACTGGTAGGAATTTTTAATATTCAAGACTTTCTGGCTAAACGCAAAACGTGAGCTTTCGCCTGCAGAGATCTGAAAATTCGATATCGGAAGAGAAACCGAAAGGCTCTTCATTTTTCAAGGGAATCTGGCTATTCGCGCTCCTAGCCGCTGCTTTCCTTATAGGATTCTCGTTTCAACGAGGTTGCCAGGCAGATCGGAAAACCTCTTTCGACTCGAAGCAAAACGAGAACGCCGACCTCATCCAAGCGGATTCCTCGGAACCCGGTCAAAATCCATCCAAAGTTGATGATTCTGGAACGTTTATTCCTCGAATTCCCGCGAGACAACTGTTCGCGAGTCCTTTCCGGAAAGACTATAAAATTTCACCCGATGGAGAATGGGTTTCATTTCTAGAGCTTGCTGGCAATCGCTTCGACCTGAGCGTACAGCGACTTGGATCGGAAAAAACGCAACGACTCACGGAATTCTATTCCCAAGAGCCACAATCGTATTTTTGGGCCAACGACGAACGGCTAGTCTTCATGACCGATCCAATCGGAGATGAAAACTGGCAAATGCATGGAGTCAGCAAATACGGAGGTTCGGTCGTTAAACTGACTCCAGATCAAGGAGAACGAGCCTATCTAATCGACGCCCTGGAAAACGAGCCGCAAATCATTCTGGTCGGCATGAACGCAAGGGATGCGAAGGTTTTCGACATGTATCGGCTGGATGTATACAGTGGCAGAAAAGAAATGATCGAGCAGAATCCCGGAGGTGTTACCCGCTGGCTGACCGACCATCAGGGAGTTCTGCGCGTCTCACTAGGCAATGGTATGCGCTATCGTGAAAACGCGAATTCGGAATGGAAGGATTTCCCAACTTCGAGCGCCGCCAATCAATCGAGTCCGCTATTTTTCACCCCCGATAATGAAGATCTCTACGTCGCATCGAATTTCCAGCGCGACAAGATGGCCATCTATATTCTGGATACGGATACTGGAAATCTGCAAAATCTGGTTTTCGAGCATAGGAATTTCGACGTCTACTCAATGGAGTATTCTCGAAAGAGCAAAAGGCCTACACGTATCACAGTGGAAGCGGAGAAGCCGATTGCTTATGTTCTGGACGAGCGGCATCAAACGCTGCGAGAGCGGATTCGCCAGAAATTATCAATAACCGATTTCGAAATTTACGACTCTAGTCGCGACGAGAATCGAATGCTCATAAAAACCAAATCGGATCTCAATCATGGAAAATGCTACCTGTTCGACGTCCAGAGAGACGAAGCTACCCTTTTATTCGACTACTCCCCGTGGTTGAAATCGAAATACATGGCCAATATGGAGCCAATAAAGTACGAGACCAGCGACGGTATTACCATTCACGGCTATCTGACGCTCCCAAAAGGAAGCGCAGGGGTGAATCTGCCGACCATAATCTATCCCCATGGAGGTCCTTGGACCAGAGACGTTTGGAGATATGATCCGGCCGTCCAGTTTTTCGCCAATCGAGGCTATGCCGTACTGCAGATGAACTTTCGCGGGAGCGCCGGGTTTGGCAAGGCGTTCTTGCAAGCTGGATACAAGCAATGGGGATTCGCCATGCAGGACGATATCACCGATGGCGTTCTTTGGCTGATTGAAGAGGGAATCACGGATCCCGATCGCATTGCTATTTACGGATCATCCTATGGCGGATACGCGGCTTTGGCAGGACTCGCCTTCACTCCGGATCTCTATCAAGCAGGCGTGATGGTCTCGGGAATATCAAACCTCCTCACCCTTCTCGAAGAAGCTCCACCCTATTGGGAGCCTTTCAAAAATAGCATGTATTCGAGAATCGGGCACCCAATCGACGACTACGAGCTACTCAAGGCGGCATCACCGATCTTTCATGCCGATAAAATCGAAGCTCCCTTACTTGTCGCTCATGGACGCAACGATGTGCGAACGCGTTACGAGCAGGGAGCAGAGATGGTCAATGTTTTACGAACACGAAGCGCTGAAGTGGAGTTCATCCAATTCGAGGCCGAAGGACATAGCTTTAAAAGCATGGAAAGCTTAGCTGCGTTTTACGATGCCCTGGAAAAATTTCTTGAAGAACATTTATAGCATTACAGAAGCGACTCGAGTCTCTATCATTCGATCTTTCTTTCGTAGGGCCAGTTCTCGCTGAGAGCCACCTTCTTAGTAAAAGGCTCAGTGATTTTGCACATGAAAAGCACGAATTTCGATTTGAAAGGAAGCGGCTTCTTTTCTGCTGAAGCTTTGAGAGTATTGATAATGAATTCCGCTCCTCCCTTCATGTATTTTTCAGTCTGAGAACCAGGCTCTACCTGCTTGTTAATCAAAGTATACTCGGTGCCACCCTCGACTTCATGAAGCCTATGGGTCACAATACAAGGTGGATCATCAAGTTGGGTGAACTTGAATGTCATGGAAAGCAAATTGGGAGGATCGCATTCCAGAATCTCTCCCACTACCCCAGTGTATTTTCCGTTTTTGGTCCGCATTCTGATGGCCGATCCAGGGCGTAACCCAGGAGTGTCCATAATGGATCCGAAAAAACAGTTGATTGGTTCGTCGGATTTGGTGATCTCGCGCCAAACTTCGTCGATAGAAGCCTGTATTCGAATCTTGTAGACGGATTTTGAGGAATCGCTCATAGATTTGCTTTAGTTTTAGATTCTAGTTTGGATTTCAAATCGACAAGTTTGCTAGACCAGAACTTTGCGTATTTATCAGTCCACCGATCGTATATCATCTGAATGGGTACAGTGTTGAAATAGAGTTTACGTACACGACCTTCTTTCTGAGACGTGACTAAATTCGCCCCTTCCAGAATGTCCAAATGCTTCATAACGGCTATGCGACTGATTTCGAAATAAGAACAGACCTCGGAAACCGAACTACCCTGGCGCTCGCATAGAATATCCAATATCTCGCGACGTACTATGCTCGCTAAAGCATGGAACACTTTGTCTAGAGGATCATACATAGTTATGTAACCATATGGTTACCTTTTATAGCCTACGTCAAGCCAAATTCCTTTATTTTATTGAACGAGTTATGCCAGCAGAGCTAATTGGACCTGCGCGGCATCGGCTTCCTACGCGTCTAGAAAAACGCAATCGTCAAATAAAATACTTCATCTGTTTCCTAATCGGCCCTCAAAGCAAGCATTGGATCCACCTTGGAAGCCCGCCAGGCCGGAAAACACATCGCCGCGAAACTGAAGACTAACACGGCTGCTAGCGTTGCCAAAATCTGAGGCAAAGCGATCGGATAGTTTCCAGCATTCAGGATGGACTGAATCACTTTTCCTGCACCAAGGCCAGCAGTTAGACCCAAGAGAATGCCAATTACAACATACCACCTTCCGATCTTGAGCACCTCTAGAACAAGCGATTTCCCGCTGGCTCCGATCGCGGTTCGAATGCCGTATTCTTTCCAACGCTCTCGAGCAAAGAAGGCGATGACCGAATACAATCCAACAGAGGCCAGCAAGAGAGCAAGTCCGCCAAAGCAATTGAATAGGAATATGAATACATTGAGCAAGGAGCGTTCTTGATCCACAAAATCTTGAACCGTGACAAACGTTCCCGGCATGGCTAAACCGGGAGAAAGTTTTCTGATGCTTTCGCGCAGCGGTTTTACCCATCTGAACGGATCGTTTCCACCTCGAATCAGGATCGACGCTCTAGTAAGAGGCCATTGCGCCTGAGGCAGATAAACGCCGCCCTTCGCGTTCTGATTACTCAGATGCGAGACGAGATTCTGCTTGCTCACAATCCCTACGACGCTGAGCCATTCGTCTTTCAGAAGCCCGTTTCTGAATTTTATACGCTGGCCAATAGGACTTCTATCGGGAAACCATCCTTCCACCATAGCCTCTCCGATAACGCATACTTTCGCAGTTTCACGCGTATCCAAATCATTAATCAATCTACCGGACAGAAGCTTGAGGCCAAGAAGATCGAAGGCATTCGGAGTTAGGACATTGGGACCAGCCCACGGTTTCAGGTCGTCCTTTCCATACTCGATCCCTTCGATTTCAAATTTCATCCTATTTTCGAACATTCCGTCTTTGACCGACGAATACGCGAACGCTTCAACACCAGGAAGTCCTTCCATCTCTCTTTTAAGGTTTGAAAAGAAAGCTTCTTTGACCACGTCTTCCTTGAAATCCTGACTATCGTTGAGGTCGATTTTCGTCAAAAGGACTTTATCGGCATCGAAAGGAAGGGACAGACCCACTAACGCGTTCCCCAAATCCTTAAGGAGGATTGAAGCGAGGACAATGAAAGCCGAGGTTGCAATTTGACCGCCGACTAGAAATCGTGAGAGACGACCCATAAAAACGCCGGAGGAAGTACGATTCGAGTCTTTGAGCATTCGAAAACTGTTGGATTTAGCAACTCTAAGAGCAGGTATGACACTGGATACCAGTGTTGAAAAAACAACTACTCCTAGAACGAAAAGAATAACAGTACCGTCTATAGAAACTTGATACCAATAAGGCAGATTCTGAATGGTGATAGAAAAGAGAATAGACGAAATATACGCAGAAACCACATTGGCCAGGACGAGTCCACCTAGCCCTCCTAAAACGCTTAGAAGAAACCCGTCTATCACAACTTGACGGACAATGTTAAACTTTGTCGCTCCAAGCGAATTCCTAACGGTCAGTTCGAAACTCCTTTTCGCCGACCTTCCCAAAACGATATTGAAGGCATTCATGCAAGCAACGGCGAGAACCAGGAATGCAAGAAATAGAAGAATTTTAAACGACGCTTCCATACCCCGTGGCGTGAACTTCAGAATGTAACGATCAACTCCCACCGAGAGAAGTTTCTCGTTGGAAACGGGATATTCCGTAGCTAAGCGTTTAGCGACGGAATCCATGCGGGTCTTCAGTTCCAGTCGAGCGACTCCTTCTCCCAATTTGCCGATCACATTCAGCTGTGGGGATTCGGTTCGAGATAGGCTAGCGGAATCAGACCAATCAGCAGGAATCCAAAGCTGTTGGGCGGCCGGAAATTCAAACCCTTCTGGCATGACGCCAACAACGGTATGGACCTCACCATCAATACGTAACTGTTTTCCAATGACAGTGACCATCTCATTAAACTGCTCTCGCCAGACATTGTGAGAAATGACGACAAGCTCCGAAGGGCGAATGGCAAAATTTTCGCTAGTGATCACGTTTCCCAAAAGGGGTTTTGTTTTGGTGACGCTAAAAAAGTCTGGCGAAACACGAGCGGCTGGATATCGCTCTGCAAAGGCGTTTTTAGAATCGATCAGGAGAGTCGGTTCGAACAACTGATAAGCCACAAGCTTTGCAAGATCACTAGTTTCCTCTCTGAACACATCGAAATCGCGAACGTTTATTTGAGCGATGCCTCTAGGCGCATCGACCACATTTCTCCATTCAGTGTAAAATAGTTTCTCCTCTTCTGGAATCTTGAGGTCCGGCCACATGAAGGCGCTCACGAAGCTGAAGATCGTCACCGCAATTCCAATACCTAATGCCAATACGACCACGGCAATAGAGCTTGTGCCTAGCTGTTTTCGGAGCAGAAAGAGACCGAATTTCAAGTCACGAAAAAGATCGAGCAGCAAACGCGTGCCCCAAGAATCTCTCGCCTCTTCCTTGTAGCGTTCCACATTTCCGAACTTCCGAATGGCCTCCCTTCTGGCTTCGCGGCGGCTCATTCCCTTTTCCATATTCTCGGCCGTCATGAAAGCGATATGCTGCTCAAGTTCGGAATTCACCTCGCTGGCCAAGGCTCTGCTACGAAACAAGGCCTTGATCGCGTTTCCCATTTCCCTAGCCCATCGAAAACTCATTACCCTTTCTCTTTCCGTATTATAAATTCAACTACTCGACATCAATGATTGCATTGATGGCAGCGGAAACCAGTTTCCAATGACTAATCTCGTCTGCTAGCTGCCGTTGGCCGTCTTTGGTCAAGGTATAGGTTTTTACCGGCTTGTTAGTTTCGCCAGTCAACCATTCCGACTTGATAAACGCCTTTTTCTCCAGACGGTGCAGCGCTGGATAAAGCGATCCCTGCTGAACGCTGAGAACATCGTCGCTCATCTGTTCGATGCGTCTGGCAATGGCATAACCGTGTTTCGGACCAGCCGAGACGACGCGCAGAATGAGCAAATCAAGCGTGCCCAACAGAATGTCTTTTCTTCCCTCTCTCTTCATGTTTAGTAAGATTTCGACTTATGTAGAAATCTTACTAAATAGATGTCAATGAGAAACTCTGAATTTTGAGAAGGAGCCTTCTCGTCGATCCGCGAAACTTAATCCGCCGGAGCTGTCGTCGGCATCTGCGTCTGTGGAGGCGCTGCCTGCGAATCGCCTCCGGATTCGTAAACAGAAAAGGCAATAAGAGTCGTTATGCCAAGCCCTAGGATGAGTTGGACTAACGCGGGTAGACGAGCCAACCATCTGAGTAAACGTGACTTCGGGAAGCGTCGAAAGCCCACCGAAAAGGCAATCATCGCCACCACCAAAGCGATAGCCTGCCAGCCGAGAAAGGCGGAAATTCGATTAAGGCCGCGAGCGAAACCATCTCCGGTTGGCTCGAGAAGAAAGAGCGAGAGGATTGAGATCGAAAATAAAATGTTCCAAATGACGAAGAGCAGGATAACAACTTTCGAACGACTCATGCTGGCGAATGCAAAAGGAACCGATCTAAATAGCAATGGCTAATGCCTGCTTCACGTATGCAAAAGAACCATTGTAATAGCTTCAACCCCCAGACTCTGATATCCATCTGAAGCAATTTCCATGACTCTTATTGAAGCCATAGCCGTCGTATTCGGCATCGCCTGTGTTTGGCTGATTGTGCGCGAAAGCATCTGGTGCTGGCCAACGGGGCTCGTGCAAGTGTCGCTCTACGTCTACATTTTCTATCATGCCAAATTGTATTCGGATTTTGGACTGCATATCTTTTACATAGGAATGCAATTCTACGGCTGGTATAACTGGCTGCATGGAGGAGAGAATCGCGACAAGGCACCGATAACGCGGCTTTCAGCAAAAGGAATCGTTGGATGGTCGCTTGCGAGCCTTGCTGCTGCTGCGATCTGGGGCTGGACTATGAATCGCTACACGGACGCCTCCGTTCCATACCCGGATGCCTTCACCACAATGACCAGCCTTGTAGCCCAATGGCTATTGGCTAGGAAAAAATTGGAAAACTGGTTTTTCTGGATCGCTGTCGACGTCGTGGCCATCGGGATTTATTTTTACAAAGCTCTTTACCTCACCTCGGGTCTTTACGCTATTTTCCTAGTCCTATGCATCATGGGCGTTCGGTCATGGACTAAGACCTGGAAAGCAACAACAAATAAAAACAGCACACCTGAGCTATAGAATTTTGAGGAACAACGAAACACGCAGAAGTCACGAAAATTTAAACTCGATATGTTGGAGATTCCAGAAAGTTTTATTCAATTCTTAACCCTGAATTAATCTAATCGCTTTCGTTAATTTAGCGTATTTCGTTGTTTAAAATATTCTCCTATTCAGATGTCAGATCCTGACCGAAGCTTGATTCGAAAAATTCTATTTATGGGAGCCCCGTCGACGGGTAAGACCACTCTTTGCAAAGCCTTAGCCGAAAAGTACAATACGACATGGATGCCTGAATACGGCCGCGTGTATTGGGAAAAGCATCACATTAACCGAAGACTCTCCCCTGAACAACTGGTTGAAATCGCAGAAGGCCATATCAAACTGGAGGAAGAACGACTGCAAGAAGCCAATCGCTATTTGTTTGTGGACACAAACGCCATCACGACCTACGTTTTCGCGCGCTACTATCACCAATCCGCCCATCCGCGACTAGAGGCTCTCGCCACGGAGGCGGAATCGCGCTACGACCGCGTTTTTCTTTGCGAAGCGGATATTCCTTACGACGATACCTGGTGTCGCTCGGGTGAGGCCAATCGAGATGACATGCAGGCCTGGACCGAGGAAGAACTTCATACACGAAAGATCGACTACACGAGACTTAGTGGCAGTTTGGATGAACGAATGGAGAAAGTTGAATCGTTTCTGTAATTGATGAAGCAAAAGAAGCGGCTGAGAGGATCTCTTTACAGCTATCGACCTCCAACCGATTAAGAGCTTAATGATTCCTAGGACTCCAACAATCTTAGTCTTACTGCTGGCCTTTCTTTTCACCTGGAACGTCAAAGCCCAGTCTAAACGAGCGCTGTTCGTCAGAGGCGGTACCGGTACGGTCGGTTTTCTCGAAGGTTTTGGCGACGACCAAGCCGCTAGCATTCTCGATTTTTCGACCGCAAACGGAAATCACGGATGGGGAAGCCTGGCCGACGTTCTGGAAAGCGAAGGCTTCGAGCTTAGTGAAGTCATGGAAGGTCCCAGTTCTAACAACACTCCAATTGCCTTCGACGAAATGGATCTTTCGCAATATAGCGTAATCGTCCTAGGCTCGAATAATGCCGACTACACCACCGCTCAGGTCGATGCCATCGAAACCTACGTAAGAAATGGTGGAGGTCTGCTGATCATCAGCGACGCCAATTTCGGCTTAAGCTGGCAGGATGCTTCCAACAGCGATCAACCCTTTCTCGATCGCTTTGGGCTCATCATGAATCAAGACCATGGAACCTATCAGGTGCGCCGCACTAACAACGACTATCTTGTACCCGATCATCCAATACTGGAAGGCGTTAACAGCTTCAAAGGGGAAGGGGTTACTCCGATCACGCTCGCTGACGAAACCCCTGCCGGCGTGACTACGCAAATCCTAGCCAGAGTGCCGCCCGACCAGGATTTTCGGGTTAATCCAGGGGATTCCCGAGGCGGTCTGGTCGATCCAACCGAAAAAGATGGTACATTGATCATTGCTTTAGCTGGAAGCGGTCGCGTTGCCTGTCATTTCGATCGCAATACATTCTTCAATCAGAACGGAGCTGGAAGTGATATTTTCGAGCACGATAATGAACAGTACGCCCGCAACCTCTTTAACTGGCTTGCGGAAGATTTGGCCACGGATCCACGTCCTCGAAATGTCATGACAAGCCTAGACTCGAGTAGCGCCAGATTAAAACTGTCTTTCGAGATACCGCAAACGCCTCCTACCGGCACAGTTTACCAAGTCCTATCAGGCGACGGCCTGCCAGTCTCCGGCTCTAGCATCGCCCAAAAAATCGGCGACGACGAGTGGACCTCTACTTCCGAAATCAGTATAACGAATTTACCTGACAACTACACCCGCATCGAGATCGAAGACACCACAACCACTAGCCAAAAGCGTTTTCTCTGGCTTCGTGTAAGCGCCGGCCAATAAAAACTCGAAAGGATAGCATTGGAAAGGTAGGGATGACTCGCTGAGTCATCCAAAAACCTACGGACGACAGAGCCTGTCGTCCCTACCCTCAAACGATCCACGCGATACGACGCTCCGTCCTAAGCTAATATAAAATTCCCCTCCCAAAAAACGGTAACAAGGAGGTAACACGGAGGCGCTTAAATCCTCAAGCGTACCATGAAAAATCGACCTAAATATCACCGCTCCCTTCGCCTACTGAAGATTGTGATGGGCATTTGCGCCTTCACTCTGCTTTCCAGTATTCGAGCGCAGGATTCTAATTCCCAATTTGAAGGCCTCTGGCAGGGAGAACTCACAGCGGGACAGCGAAAAATCGTGATCCAATTTAATATCCGCTTCGACCAGGATGGGAAAGGCCTAGTGAGCGTGAATAGTCCCACGCAGGGGGTGACGGGCATACCTGCCGAGATGGAATCCGTTGAAGGCAATGCCATCGCTATTTCCGTACCCAATATTCGAGGACATTTTTCTGGGAAATACGATTCCGTTAGCCAGAAAATCGAAGGAGTCTGGAATCAGGGAAACCAACTTCCGCTAGCGCTGGAACGAATTGCTGAGATTGCCGCTGAAAAGGAGATATCCGAAGAGCGGCTTCAAATCCAGCTCGGGCAATTGAGCGCAAAGCTCGAAGAACTAAGAAAGGAAAATAATATTCCAGGCCTGGCGCTAGCCATCGTCAAGGACGACAAAGTCATTTTCTCGAAGGGATTCGGTTTCGCTGATGTTGAAAACGAGACACCCGTCACTAGCGAAACCATCTTCGCCATCGGCTCGACGACCAAAGCTTTCAACGCGGTGCTTTTGAAGATGCTGGAAGAAGACGGACTTCTCGACATCAAGGCTCCCGTTAGCGAACTGATCCCGGAATTCAAATTGAATATTCGTACCGACAACGACGAAGACGCCGTATCCATCGAAGACCTCATTTCTCATCGGACCGGCTTTCCGCGCATGTCTTTTCTCTGGGTACAAGAGGAGTTCCCCGAGAACGAACTTTTCGAAACCATGGCTAAAGCTCGCCCTACGAGGCCCTTCCAGAAGCGGTTTCAGTACACTAACATCATGTACCAAGTCTCCGGCATCGCTGCGGAGAAAGCGTCTGGTCAATCGTGGGAAGAGATGATTGAAAACCGCATCTTCGAGCCCTTGGAAATGGACAGCACTACCCTTTCCATTAAAGAAGCTCAAAAAGATCCATCCTTAGCTCTTGGATACTATTGGAACGAGGATACGGAATCCTTCACTCGTTTGCCGATGACATCCATTGTGGAAAACGCCGCGCCGGCAGGAGCCATCAATTCCAATCTAGAGGATATGACAAAATGGATACGCTTCCTACTCAATGAAGGAGCCGTTTCCGGAAAGTCGTTGATTAGCAAGGAATCGCTAGCGGATACCTGGTCGATTCGTACCCGCATCGCTCCTACCATGAATTACGGGCTCGGATGGTTTCTGCAGAATTGGGAGGGTAAACAAGTCGTCCAGCACGGCGGAAGTATCGATGGATTCGCCTGCCAAGTCAGCTTGATTCCCGAAGCCAAAGTGGGCTACGTGCTCTTCGCCAACGTGACCGCTACAGCTCTTCAAAATACGTCTATGGAGCTGGTCTGGAAAACAGTTCTCGGAGATGGCCTAGGCGAGGCGGTACCCACCACGGCCATCGACTTCTCCCCTTATGTAGGCGAGTTCGTCGGCAATTTCGCGTCATTCAAAAATGCCACTTTCACCGTGAAAGAAAAGGACGGAAAACTGGCCATCGATGTACCTGGACAGCAGCTCTACTCGTTGAAGTCGCCCGATGAAGAGGGAAAATGGTTCTTCGAATTGACCGACACCATCGCGGTTTCTTTCTCCGAAAAGGAAGAAGGCAAAGTACCGGAAGCTCGGATACACCAAGCTGGACGCGTCTTCAACCTCCCGCGAAAAACGGCGGCAGACGCCTCCCCACAAGGGATCATAGCGAAAGAAGACCTCTTCGCCTTAATGGATATCGATAATCAGCGCCGAGCTACGGAAGAAGTGGGATTGTTAAGAATATCAGGAAAAGTCGAACTGCCCAACACCGGCATCGAAGGCTCCATCAGCGCCTATAAATCGATCAAAGACGACTTATTCAAAAGCAAGCTCGATTTCGGCAAATTCGGCAGCACCACCACTCATTATCAAAAAGGGAAAGGCACTGCCGGCTCTAGCTTTCAGGCGGCTCAGGAGATGAGCTCGAAAATGATAGAAAATCTGCAAATCGTTGAAGGCCTAGTTGACCTGCGAGACGTGTTTCCAGAGGTTTTGGTAGACGAGAAAAAGGAAATCAAAGGCAAGGAATACTATCAAGTCACCTACTCGGGCAATGAGCAAGGCATCCTTACCGACCTGGTGGATACGGAAACTGGAGACTTATTTCAACGAACCGCCAGCTATCATTACTCGCCCTACCTTCCCCCTATTCGCTTGCGAATAAACTTTGAAGACTATTTCGAATTCGAAGGTATCCGTATCCCAAGAAAAACTACTTTTCGAAATCCGCAAACTGGCTTAACTGTCATTACCATCGAATCGGTAGAAAAAGTGGCAGACACGTCAAGTATTGCGCTTTAGCTTAGTTCAAACAAAACCTGTCTTCGTACAGTTAACGCCTAGGCAGACATAAAAGACCTGGTCTCGTTATCCATCACGGCGGGGCTCGAAGTGCAAAGGCACAAGCCAAATCCTATCATCCCGCCAAGCAGGATGATCAGGTGATCTCACAGTGAGAAGAGTGATTTAAAAACAAAATGGTTAGATTAGGCAAAGTGGATTCAAAGACGCCCATCATAGAGAAATCGTAAGCACTCGAATATCTCCACCAAACAGAGCCAATCGCATTTTGGATTACAAAAAAGTGATATCAAATCACTCACAGTAGTTCAACGTAAGCATTTAGTCGAGTGACCGATAGCTGCTTCATTGGAACGCCTGTCATTCCTTTTATCGTGGTTTTTTCTTAGTAAGAACAGAAAGAACTTGTAGAGCTTTATCCATTCTACCACTTATAAATTCAACTGTTACACTAACGTGAATTTTTTTCTGCCCCAATGTAGTGTTGAACTCATGAAGTGGTCTGCCGGTTAACGAATATAAATCTCATAAAGTGAAAAAAAATCCTCTAACTCTAACGCTGCTATTTTGCTTAGCTCTCATAATCTCAGGCTGTGCCAGCAGTCCGAAAAAGATTAGTTCAGCATATGTCTCTCCGTTGATTTACAAAGACTACGATTGCGATCAGATCGCACTTGAAATGGAACATGTCTCCCGGAGGACAACAGATCTTTACTACAGCCTCAGAAAAGAGTCCCGCGCAGACGGATGGCAAATGGGCATCGGACTGCTAGTCTTCTGGCCATCACTATTTCTTCTCGAAGGAGGAGATGGTCCTGAAGCATCAGAATACGCCAGGCTAAAAGGTACATATGAAGCGTTAAGGACTGTAGCAGTTCAAAAAAAATGCTCTTTAGAAATTCTACCTCCCTCTCCTGAAGAATTAATAAAGCTAGAGGACGATAAGAACAAAAAAACCAAGCGTAAGAAAAGCTCGGATAAATAATCCTCTGGCGATCTAAGGCATTGTGCGAAAAACAAAGTAAAAGCATGAAATCAATGCATCGTAGTTCCGCACATCAAGGAAAGGAAAGAATCGTCGTTATAGAACGTAGCACACAAATTATTATCATTCTTTTTGGACTCATATTAGTGCTCTTTTCCTATAGCCCTTGGTTAGGGCAGAACAGTTTTTGGGCCGAAGCAATAAAAAGCCTCGGAATTACAATTGTACTGGCAGGTGGAATTACTTTCGCTTTAGAGCGGGTGTTCCAGCGCAAGACATTAGAATTGCTTTTTGACTTTCAAAAGGAAATCAAAGGAGAACTTGAAAAAAGTTTATCAACAGAAAAAATTTACCGAAACGCCAACAAAATCGACTTACAGAATATTTTTACGGATAGGCAAGAAGCTTACGATGTTATCCTCACGGAATTAAAGGACGAGAATGTTGAAACTGTTCGACTGATGGGTATTTCGCTCCGTGATTTTTTCCTGGGTTCGCAACGACCACACCAGGTAATCGAAGAGATTCTGGCAAAGAAAAATTCTAGAAAAGAAATCCGGGTACTTGTTATAGATCCCAATAGCGAAAGCGCATACACTAGGGCGGAGCGGGAAGAGACCAACAGGTTTGGAGAATCGTTTCGTTATTCTGAAAGTAACTTATGCAGAGAGGTCATGACATCAATCTCTCGATTGATACTACAAACAGAGAAACATAAAGCCGAAAGCAAGAGCCCTAGAAATGATGGCGATTTAGAAGATTCTAAAGTTAGCTCAAAAAATCGCTCCCCTAGAATTCAAGCAGCAGCTTATGAAGACTGGGGAACATGCCTACTTGTGATTACTGACAAGAGTGCGTTTGTAGAGCTTTACCATCTTGGCGATTTGCGAGATAAGCAGGATGGAAAAGGCGAGCGAGGTGCCGGGGACCTGCTAGGAGGAAAAGTAGCGATATCGCAATTCCCCTCATCCTCAATGATGTATCGAATCATCTCTTCTCATTACGACTATTCTTGGCAGGTGGCCAAGCCCTTAGAGAATATAATGGTAGAAAAAAACCTTGGTCGTTTTCGTGGAATTGTACGCGGTGAAATCAGGAATATATTTGGGAATCGTGATGCAGCATTTGAGCGCATTTTGTACTGCATTCGCCGCGACTCAATGGAAGATACTGAAAATGAGAATTTCATCTGGCTTCAGGGAATTTCCCTGAGACAGTTTTTCCTTGGGCAGGGGCCGTCTCGCGTTTTAATCAACTCATTGTTGGATTCGAAGAAACGTGAGGAGGGAAAAATCGATGCGAAATTACGCGTATTAATCATCGACCGGGAACAAAAACAAGCAGTTTATAGAAGCGAACGGGAGGAAGGCAGAGAGCCATCAGACGGTTTCGGTAGGGATAAAGAAGATAACTCACGTCATGCATCAGTACATCATCATGCACAACAGACGTCATATATAGAACCTGCCGATCAGGGGCACGATAAGGAAGAAGAAGGGCGTAGATTTGAGATGGTCTACGAGAATAGCAATCTGTTTAATGAAGTGGGGACTACAATAGCGAGACTTAGAGTTCTAATCCAAGAACATCGCGATTGTATTGATGCAAAAACATACCAATGTTCGCCCTCCTGCTTCGTGATTATGACAAAAAATAGTCTCTTCTTGGAGCAATATCATTATGGTGAAGAAGGTGATGGTCTCCTTGGCGGACAAGTTCCAATCTTCGAATACACCAGAGATTCTACTACCTATAAAAAGATTCTTGGTCACTTAGAATTCGTTTGGGATCATTACACAACGAAAGCAATTGCAACCAATGTAGGCAACTCGGCTTAGAGTATACGACAAATTGCTGAAGGCAACTATGGCGGGAAACGTGTCTCACATCGAATCAACAAATAGTAGCAAACCACGAATTTCTAGAACAGTTCAGCTGTCAAGGCAAGAGAGAGCAAGGAATGGCAAAAGAATCTGTTTTTCCAAATGTTGAAAGTTAGTCACCTCGATTTATGAATACAGAATCCCAGGCTGTTCTATAACCGGAGCCTAAGGGATCTTCAGCTTCCCGTAGAGGTGTAGTGGCGAACCCCAATTCTCCAGAAAAGGCCGGCTGCCAGGGCGAACGGGATGGCGAAGAGGGGCGAGACCACCTGGAAGAAGAAGCTGGTTCCAAGAGGATCTAGCCGTCCTAACAAAGCCACTACTGGAAAGTAGGAGCAACAGGTTAGAGGAACAATGTAGGTAAAGAATTTCTTTATCCAATCCGAATAGATGGCCATCGGGTAGGTAGCTGCTTGCGAGCCTCCGTAGGTCAAGCTGTTCATGGCTTCGAGCGATTCGATGGTCCAAATCGAAATGGTAGCTTGCACCAGAAAAAGCGATGTGAAGAGGACGACATTCGAAAGGATAATCATCGCGACCAAACCGGATCTCCAAATCGTCACATCGATCTCAAGCTGAATGAATCCCCAGCAAAAGACTACCAGAGCCTGAAGAAAGCGGCCGATTCGTTTGGGAGCGAAATCCGAACCGGCGATCTGCAAAACAAGTCCTCTCGGACGCAAGAGAAAGCGATCAAAGCTACCATCGCGAACCATAGGCCCGAAACGTTCGAAACCAGTGCTGATCGAATCGGCAATGGAAAACGAAATCCCGACCAGACCATAGAAAACAGCCACCTCGGCAAACTGCCAAGTTCCAATCTGATGAAATCGATCAAAAAGAATCCAGACCACGAAAAATTCCGAGACGGTGGTAAGGAAATGCCCAAGAGACTGGAAGAAAAAGGAAAGCCGGTATTGCATTTGCCCGCGGATGCAAATGGCTACGAACTTAAAGTAGAGCTGTATCGTATTCATAGCATCACTACCCTCCCTGAACGGTAAGACGGTTCTCACCCAATCGGATCAAAGCTCGCCCCAGGAAAATCAAAATGATTATCCAGGCGAACTGACTAGCAAGCGGTCCCAGACTCTCCCCGGGAGCGATACTTCCAATATAGATTCGGTAAGGCGTATCGACCAGTCCTCGAAAGGGCAGGTATTCGCAGAACGTTCGCAGCCAATCGGGCATCAACGGAAGGGGTAGCATCAAGCCAGAAAAGAATCCCACCAAGAACCAGCTCAGATGCCGCAGCCCCTCTCCTACTACACTCCAAAGCAGAACTGCGCTCCAGATAACGCTGATGGATGCCGCTAGCAAGGCCACTCCAATAAGGGAAAAGGCAAAGAGAAATCCGCTGAAAATCGACGCAGGGGAACCGAGGCCGAAAAAAAGACCCGCCAGAATGATCATGGGAATGCCGCGCATCAATGGAGCGGATACCTTCCAAGCCAGGCAGCGGGCGAACCATCGCCAATAGATCCCGACGGGACGCAGCATTTCAAAGCAGATGTCTCCCGAACGAGCCAGGGCGTTAAGCTCCGGGGCCCCGGTCCAAGGCATCATGGCATACAGGATTTGCGAAAGCCATACGAAGGACACTAATTGCTCGATAGCAATGGGTGGAGTCTCGGTCGCATTCGCATAGTAGGCTCGATAGATCATGATAATGATCAGGCCGAAAAAGACTTGAGTGGTTAATCCAGCCAAGGCCGCCGCTCGATATTGAAGCTGCATGCGAAAGCGGGCTCCTAAAACCGACAGAAAAGGTCTCATGAGCGAAGCAGATCCTTATCACGGTAAATGCGAGCGATGATTTCCTCGATCTCCGGGTTCTCGACTTTCAGATCTTGCAGCGGAAGGAGAGCGGCAATTCTCTGAATCAGTTCCGGCGTTGCGGTGATATCCGGATTGTATTCGAAAATCGCCTGATGCGATTGCCACTCAACAACGGTTGCTCCCTCGATATCTATTGGGTCAGTCGCTCGCTTAAGATCCACCGTGAGACGGCGGTTATTCGAAACGCTGCGACGAAGTTCCTCTACCGAACCATCGAAAATAGAGTTGCCCTCGGCGATAATCATGAGACGCGAACAGAGGGATGCGATGTCATCCATGTCGTGAGTCGTCAGAATCACCGTAACGCCTCGTTCCTGATTAAGTCGCCTTATATGATCGCGCAATGCTAATTTGGATACAGAATCCAGACCGATAGTTGGCTCGTCTAGAAATAGAATAGGAGGCTCGTGCAGCAAAGCGGCCGCCAATTCGCAACGCATGCGCCAACCCAGGCTCAACTGTCTAACCGGAGTAGAGAGATGATCCTCAAGATCGAGAATTTCAATCAAAGCGCGTCGAGTCCGCCCATAGCGCGATCTCTCGATGCGATAAATGTCGGACAGCAGTTCGAAAGACTCCTCTACCGGGAGGTCCCACCAGAGTTGCGTGCGCTGGCCGAAAACAGCTCCGATGTTGGCGACATGCTGCCTACGCTGCTTCCATGGGCAAAGGCCGAGGACCTCACATGTTCCGGAAGACGGGGTCAGAATGCCGGAAAGGATTTTTATGGTAGTCGATTTGCCCGCTCCATTTGGACCCACGTAGCCGACCAGTTCACCTGGCTCAATACTGAAGGAAAGGCCGTCTAGCGCCGCTATTTCTCTGTACTGTCGAGAGAAGATTCCACGTACGGACCCCCAGCGCCCGGAAGGACGCTCGGCGACGCGAAAGCGTTTCGAAAGATTTTCGACACGGATTTGAGACACAACAACCTCCCGACATATATAGGCGAATCAACAGAGAAGGTAGACTTAGTAGTTCAGAAAATCGGCAAGTAAAGAAAAGAATCCGGCTATTGCATCAAGCATAGCCAAAAGACTAAAGAAGGTCCGTTGTACCTTATTTTTAAATACACGAAATGTATCGTTCAGGCTATAATTTTAGCCAAGTCGAAAGGGGCCTTGCAGTAGAAGCCTGGAGAAGGCCCCTTAGAGTGGATCTTCAGGCGAATGGCTTACGGCCGCAACCTCTCTTGAAGATTTACGAGATGGCAGTCGCATTCCCCTATCACCGACCCAGCCAGCCGCCATCGGCAACTAGGGTAACGCCGGTCACATAGTTAGAAGCCTCGCTGGCAAGAAAAACGACCGGGCCCTTGAAGTCTTCGGAGGCGCCCCAACGATCAGCTGGGATACGTTCCAATATTTGACGACTTCTCACTGGATCGTTCCTCAAAGCCTCGGTATTATCGGTTGCGATATAGCCAGGAGCGATCGCGTTTACGCAGACGCCTTTACCAGCCCACTCGTTGCTTAAAGCCATGGTTAACTGCTTGATGGCCCCCTTGCTTGCCGCATAGCCGGGGACGGTGATCCCTCCTTGAAAGCTCAACAGCGAGGCAATAAAAATGATCTTCCCGCTCCCTCGTTCGACCATCGTCTTGCCTATTTCCCGAGCCAATAAAAATTGGGCATTCAAATTCACCTCAATCACCTCGTCCCAAAGCTCATCGCCATGCTCAGACGCCGGCGCCCGCAGAATTGTCCCTGCATTGTTCACCAGAATATCGATACAGGTATGATTGTCCTGCAACTTTTCAATGAACGCTTTAACGGAATCCCTATCTGAAAAATCGCATCGGTAGCTCCAAAATTTTCTTCCCCTTCCCTCAACCGCCTCTCGAGCTGGACTCGCCGCTTCCGGCAAGCTAGCCGAAACGCCCACGATATTCGCTCCCGCCTCAGCAAGCCCTTCTGCCATAGCCAAACCAATTCCGCGCGAACAGCCAGTCACCAGAGCCGTTTTTCCTTCCAATCGAAAACTATCCAACACATTCATATTACTTAGTATCTAATCATTCAATACCTTTAGCAAGCAGAGCCCTATCGCATTCGGATGAAAGTTCGAATATGCAGGCTTTAGATCATTTTAAATCCCGCACAGAAACCCCATCCATGTCGTCGAAACGCTGATTTTCGCCGCCCATACCCCAAATAAACGAATACGAGGCAGTTCCTGATCCAGAGTGGATCGACCAGCTTGGCGAGAGAGCCGCCTGCTTGTTTTTAACCCACATAACTCGGGATTCGTCAGGCTGCCCTAAAAAGTGAGCGACTTGATCATCCTCATTGAGATCAAAATACAAATAGACTTCAGATCGACGAAAATGAGTGTGACAAGGCATAGTATTCCAAACACTTCCGCTTTCAAGTTGCGTCACGCCCATTACGAGCTGGCAACTTTGAATCCCCTCCTCGTGAATATATTGAAAAATAGTTCGCTCGTTGCAGGTCTCACCCGACCCTAATTCGATTCTACGAGCCAAACTACGATCGGCAAAGCTAGTCGGATACCGTTTATGAGCAGGGTAGCTAAGCAAATAGAACGCCGCAGGATCGGCCGTATCCAAGAATTCGCATACAACTTCGCTGGTTTCCCGACCTACATAGAGGCACTCTCCCTTGCCCACTTCGAAAGTCTCGCCGTCCACGATGATACGCCCTGCGCCTCCTACATTAATAAAGCCTCCCTCGCGTCGCTCGAAAAAATAACGGCAGCGTAACTCCTCAGCCGCCCCGAGCTTCAGCGGCTCGCTCGTCGGGCAAATCCCTCCAACAATAGCCCGATCGAGGTCCGTCGCCACCAGGGAAATCGTTCCCGGAATAAAAAGCTCATCCAGCAAAAACGCTTCTCGCAAGGCTTTCGTTCCCAAAGTCCGATACTCGCCCACGCTTGGAGAAAACCGATAAACCAATCCAGGAAATTCATATTTGAACATTGCGTCCAATTTTTGCAGCCACCTGAGTCAAGTCAATCTTCGAACGTTAGAGGTTTTCTCAAAACAGTGACAGACTTGAAAGCTGCACTGCGAAATGCATGCTACCGTTAACCTCCTAACAACGCCGTCAATTCCCTGGCGACGCCCTTCACTTCTTCCGCAATTTCGGGGGCTCTCTTTTTAGTGAAGCGTACGCAAGAGGCCGTTATTCCAATAGCTGCGCAGACTTCACCTGAGCTATCGAAAACAGGAGCCGCCAGGCAACGAACGCCCTCGTGATACTCCTCGTTATCCATGGCATAACCGTCTTTCCGAACTTTCTCGAGCTGCTTTTTCAAAATCCTTGGCTCAGTAATGGTCTTTGATGTTAGACGAACTCGGTCCGGCTTTTTCCAAACAGTGGTTAGTGTATCCAAAAAACGATATGCCAAAAAGACTTTCCCTGTCGCCGAGGCATGGGCATAGGCCTGCGTACCCGGTTTGGAAGCGGCGCTAAGAGGATGCGGGCAGTTAGCCACTTCAGCAATGAGAGCCCTACCATCATCCCACAAGGCTAGGTGACTTGTCTCGTTCGTCACGGAAGTTAAATTTTCCAACAAGGGACGAGCAGCATTCTGGGTATCGAGAGAACCGAACGCCCGCATCCCCAAAGCGGCCAGGCCTCCACCGAGAGAATAGCTACCATTCTCCTCTCTAAGGAAATTCTCGCCCGAAAGGGTCTTGGCAATTCGTAAAACCGTCGTTCTTGGCACCTCCAAGTCGTTGGCCAATTCTGAAACGCTGCGACCCTCCCCAACGGTTGCAAGGTGCGTCAACAAACGGCAGGCGTTCTTCAAATTAGGAATGACGTAATCAGGCATGCGTTCACATTTGAACAAAGGCCGAGGGTTTGAACAGAAAAATCATATTCACAACCAAAACCGATGGATTACACTAGGTTAGGAAGTCCATATTTGAATACATATTTCGTTTTTGAATTAACACTTGCGATGCTTTGATACAATCGCTTCAAATGATTCATGTTTTCTTCGCTCTGCAGTAAGGGATGCTTAGTGCTCGTCGCCCTCTGCGCCGTCACTGAACTCACGGCCGAGAAGACAAAACCTGCCGCCTACGCCTGCTTTGTCCCTGAACGAAAAGACGACTTCGCTTTCGAGAACGACAAGGTGGCATTCCGCATCTATGGACCTGCCCTTAAAGATTCCGTCGAAAACAGCGGGATCGATTGCTGGTTAAAGCGAGTCGACTACCCGATCATCGATAAATGGTACGCCGAGAATGCGGCTGGAAAATCCTATCACAAAGATCATGGAGAAGGCTACGACCCCTATAGCGTGGGAAGTTCCCTTGGCTGCGGAGGTCTGGCCCTTTGGGTCGACGGAAAACTTGCCCAGTCAAACGTTTTCAAGAACTACCGCATCATTGAAAACGGTCCTACTCGGACTGTATTCGAAATTGACTACGCCTGGGAGAATCTAGAAGGGGATTTCACCGAAACCCGACGTTTCACGCTCGCTCTCGGCTCCCAGCTTTTCAAGGCCGAAAGCCAGATTTTTTCCAAGGGCCAACCCGCTCAAACCACAGTAGCGATTGGCATTGCAACTCACGGAGGAAAAGCTATTGTATCAGCAAATACGTTACAAAACTCCGTGTGGATATCAGGCTGGGAATCGATTCACGGCGCCCAGTTGGGGACAGGAGCAATCATCCCGATCAAAAACTATAGCTCCACGCAAATCATTGATTCAGACAAGAGCGATCGCAGCCACATAGCCCTCATCGCGAATACAGACCGTGAGGGGCGCATTGCCTACCATGCTGGCTTCGCCTGGTCGAAGGCTGGTGAAATCGTCCATCTTGAAGATTGGATCCAATATTTAAGTACTTTCTCGGAAAAATGAAAACCCTAACGACGCTTTCCGTTTCTCTTCTCATTTTCGCTTCGTCAAACATAGCCGCAACCATAGATCGTTCGGGCTTTAAAGAGGGCGACGGCTTTTCACTCGAGACGAAATCAAACGCTCTTCGGCTAGAATGGCCAGCAGACGAAGGCAAAGGATTCATCGAATTCGACTTTCGTCCCCAAAACACGCCCACCGGACGCACCCCGCTGATAAAGTCTATCGGAATCCGCGGCAAACAAGCGCTCTCCAACCTAGATCCGCACTACATCCTTTGGGTAGGACCGCGCGACTTGGAAAGGCGTAAAGGCTGGACCATTTTCTTTGATCGAGTTCAACGCAAGCGCTACACAGCAGAGAAGGCCTTTCTTGAGCCGGAAAACATTAAAGCCTCTCGTAACCATAATATTGCTACGATCGAAATTTCAGGTCTTTCCAGTGACAGTTTTAGCGGATCCCTCGCCTTTATCGCTTATGAGGGTAGCCCTTTTATTCGCATGGAAGCGCGTGTCTCCACCGAGAAGGAAGCAACTGCCTTTCTCTATCATTGCGGATTATCGAAACGCGATATCAACGGCGAAACGGTTCACTACATCGACCCCTTCGGCAACTCCATCGATAAGAAAATCGGTTCCGAATTCGCGGCTCCGCTGCAAACGAAATACCGCTCCGTCGCGGTAGCCTCAGACAGCGGATCTTTAGGCATCATGCCCCCGCCCCATCAATTTTTGTATCCCCTAGATTTTGCCGATAATTATGGATACAACTGGTCAGGGCTCAATTACTCCGACTTCATCATTGGCTATTCTTGGGGCATTCGCCAGCCGCCAATCGGCGACAACCGATTTGCGCCGTGGGTCAACGCCGCTCCAGGCGACCTGCAAAAGCTGCCCGCCTTTCTCGTGATATCGGACGAGAATGGAGCCGCCAATCTAGAGAAAATCAAATCCTATACGAGGAGCGACAGCTTCAAACCACTGCCAGGCTACAAGACCTTCACCAGTCACTACCATATAGAGCATGCTCTCGATTATATCGAAAAGCAGAAAGCCCAAGGCGTCTCCGGAATTCCGCAGGGGCTCGAGAATCCAGAGTTCGTAGACGTATTCAAAAAAATGGGAGTGGAGATCGTTCACCTAGCGGAATTTCATAAGCGAGCGACACCTGGGATGGCGACGCAACCACGCCTGGAACAGCTCAAGGTGCTCCACGAGGAATGCGCTCGCCTGTCGGACGAGGGATTCCTTCTCCTTCCCGGCGAAGAACCCAATGTTCATCTCGGCGGGCATTGGATTAGCTTTTTTCCAACACCCGTCAACTGGGTTCTCAACCGCCCGGACGGAACTCCTTTCGAACAGGAAATCGAAGGCTTTGGAAAAGTTTACCACGTCGGCAGTCAGGAAGACGTCCTAAAGCTCTTCGAAAAGGAAAACGGTTTGATGTGGACGGCCCACGCTCGCATCAAAAGCTCCACTGGCTTTCCTGATTTCTACAAGGACAACCAATTCTTCAAAAGCGATCATTTCCTTGGCGCTGCCTGGAAAGCCATGCCAGCCGATTACTCTCGTGATATGCTCGGCTGGCGAGTGCTCGATCTGCTCGACGACATGAACAACTGGGGCAATCGCAAGCAGATCCTTGGCGAAGTCGATATCTTTAAGATCTATAAAGGCTATGAGCTCTACGGAGCTATGAACATCAACTACATCAAGCTCGACCAGTTGCCTTCCTATGAGGAAGGCTGGCAACCCATCCTCGATACGATTCGAGCGGGCAGCTTCTTCACCACCACTGGCGAGATTCTCATAACCGACTTTTCCGTAAACGGCAAAGAAAGCGGCCAAGTCCTCCAAAAGAAACTCAAGAAAGCCAAACTCTCAGCCAACCTTGAATGGACCTTTCCGCTTTCCCATGCAGAGATCGTTACAGGAGATGGCGAGGAAATCTTTAGACAGCGTATCGAATTACTAGATACTAAAGAATTCAATACGAAAACGTTAAGCCAGAAAATCGATCTCAGCAATCGCGCCTGGGTTCGAATCGAGGTCTGGGACATTGCGGCAAACGGCGCCTTCACCCAACCCGTCTGGGTTAAATAAATAGGTCCCGCTCCACTCGAAGCTATATGAACGACAATCCTACACGACGCCAGTTTCTGAAAACCACTCTAGCCGCTTCAGCTAGCATGCCTTTTATGAAAACCTCATTCGCCTCTAATTCCGTGACCGATCTCGATGTTCGCATCGACAGGATCTATTGTTTTCGAGCCATTTACGACCGCCCTCGAATCATAGGGGGGAATTCTGGATACAAACTTGCTGGAGGTCAACGCCATGACTGGATGATCGCTCTCTTCGGCAACAATGGCAAAATCGGACTTGGTTCATGCCCTCGCTATGGACGCCCTACTCCTAGCGACTTTCCTGTGGGAAAAACCATTGGCGACCTGCTGGGCAAGCACCTTGCCGAAACGGCAGACAAAGTCGGTACAACCGCGGTCTGGGACCTCGCGGGCAAAACGCTCGGCAAGCCCGTTTACGAACTACTTGGCGGCCACCGTAAACCCGAAGGCATTCAAGTCTACGACGGCGGTATCTACATGGAGGAGCTTGTCAACCGGGACGCCAAGTCCGCCTATCGCAATCCCAACGCTCCTTACGGTCCGCGACCCTCCTGGAAAGATATATTCATGGAGGCAATCGATGTATCCAGAGAACAGGGACATAATTTCATTAAGGTTAAAATCGGTCGAGGACACCTGCACCTTGATCGCCAAGCCGGCAATATCCAGGACGCTGCCGTACTGCGCTTCATACGCGAATACGCTGGACCAGATCTAAGGATAGGCGTCGATGCGAACAACGGCTATGACTTGGACGACACGCTCTGGCTTCTCGAGAATCACGGCGACCTGAACCTCGAATTCATCGAGGAAATGTTTCCGGAGGATATCGAAAAGTATCAGCAAGTCAAAGACGCCATAAATTCGAAGGGCCTCAAAACCCTGGTTGCAGACGGCGAAAACTGGAAAACCGCTTATGATCCAGGGGTTCCGGAAATCATCAACGCCGGGGTCATCGACGTTCTTCAGGGCGATATGCGTATGTTCCAGATCGAGGGCATTCTCGCCGAAGCCGAACTAGCGAAGAAAGCCGGACATGGAGCCCAAATCGCTCCCCACAACTGGGGCTGCGAGTTCGCCTGGTATGTGATGATTCACATGGGCAATGCCATTCCTCACTACTACGGCGCAGAGCACGATCCAGGTTCCATTCGAGTCCCGGTTATGGTAAAAGATGGATACGCAATCAATAACGGCCGTTGCTTCGCCTCCGAAGCTCCCGGCTTCGGAGTCCATCTCGATCTCGACCTCCTTGAAAAAGTCGAGAAGGTCTACGCATTCTAAGACTCACTCATCTCTTAATTTCGTTTTGCATACCTCATCCTACGAGGATGCTTCGATTTCAGTACTCGCTTCATCGCTTGGGTCGATAGGCGTGAGCATTAGATGTGGGTCAAATGGCTAGGGGCATAAGGCGGGCAAAAAATCTACCCGTTTCAGATTCGGACCTTGAGGATTTTATAAATCGATAATCAACTTCCACTTGCCCTACTCGATCTTTGCTTAACTCAACATTCGATGAAAAAGCTTACTACTCTATTGTCTGCCTCGTTAATTCTTTTCGCCTATGGCTCGGCAGAGGATCGATTGCGGCTCGACGACGTGATCGACCCACTTCCTGAGATCGACACTTCGCTGCCGGCTCCGCATGAAAGCATGCGATTGGAAATTGGCGAGCGCCATTGGTATCATCATGAAATTGTCCAATATCTGGATACGCTAGCAGAAAGCTCGCCTCGTATGACCCCATTGGGAGAGCATGCTCGTTCCCATGGAAGACGGCCTCTGGTCAGCTACGCGATATCGACTCCCGAAAATATCGAGCGCCTTGACGAGATTCGGCAACGCCGAAAGACTCTCATCGATCCATCGGCAAAGATGGATTTGGACGATGAGATCGCCGTGCTCCACATGGGCTACGCCATCCATGGCAACGAGCCCAGCACAGCCAATGTAACCCCCTTACTTGCCTACTACCTGACCGCCGCTCAAGACCCTAGCTTGACGGAGCAACTCAAGAAAGTCCTCATTATCTTGAATCCCGTCTTCAATCCAGATGGCTTGGATCGCTTCTCCCATTGGACCAACAGCAACAGAGGTCGTGTCCCGAGCAAGGATCCGAGGGACCGCGAGCATACGGAAGCTTTCCCCAGCGGACGCACCAACTACTACTGGTTCGACCTAAACCGCGACTGGCTACCCCACCAGCACCCGGAAAGCCAGGGACGCTTGAAACTCTTCCACGAATGGAAACCCAATGTGCAGCTCGACTTTCATGAGCAAGGATCCGGCAGCTCCTATTTTTTCATGCCGGGCAAGCCGGAACGCGTCAACCCTTTGACCCCGCGTATCAATCAAGAACTTACAGAGGCGATTGCCGAGTATCACCGAAAGGTATTCGACAAGGAGGGCATTCTCTATTTCTCGCACGAAGGGTACGACGACTTCTTCGTGGGCAAAGGATCCACCTATCCCGACCTATTCGGCTGCGTAGGCATTCTCTTCGAGCAGGCAAGCTCCCGAGGCGTCCAACAAGATACCAACAACGGCCTGCTCCGCTTCCCCTTGACCATCGCCAATCAATTCCGGACCTCTCTATCTTCCATCGAAGCTACCGCCGCTTTGAGACGAGAACTACTGGAATACCAGCGAAGCTTCTATGCGGACAACGCGAAAAACCAAAAAGCTAGCGGCCACTATCTAGCCACCGCCGAGGGCGATCCCACCCGCCTCAGGGAATTCGCTCGTATCCTGCAAGGGCATCAGATCAAAGTAGAACTGCTAACCGAGACCATCGAAGTGGACGGCATTTCGTATCCAAAAAACGAATCTATTTCCATCCCAGCCGATCAACCGCAATCCACTTATCTGCGATCTTTATGGAATCGGCAAATCGAGTTCGAGGAGAATATCTTTTACGACGTATCCACTTGGACCCTACCACTCGCTTTCAATCTCCAGTACACCATTGAGCCGATCAAGAAAGTCTCCAGCGCTCCACTTGAGGATTCGCATCTTTCCGCTCGACCCTCAAACCCACTCCCACATAGCGAGACTGGTTACCTCCTAGATTGGCGAGATAGCGCTTCCCCAGCCCTGCTTTACGCCTTACTGGAGACAGATGCCAATATCCGAGTCGCTACACGACCGCTACGAGCCCAAATCGGCGACGATCAAGAGAGAGATTTTGGCTACGGCACCATACTTGTCGCCAGAAAGCTTGGCGAACCCCTTCCCAGAGAGGCGACTAACGCCCTGCAGGCCGCCTACGCGAAGGGAGTCCCTGTTTTTCCCGTCGCGAGCAGCGGCACACGCTCCGGCATCGATCTCGGCAGCCGAGATTTCAAATCGCTCAAGCTACCCAAGGTTCTGCTAGTAACTGGTCCCGGCATCAGCGCTTATGATGCGGGAGAAATCTGGCATCTTGTCGACACGCGTATCCAAATGCCCATCACCATGGTTGAGACTTATCGTCTAGCAGGAACCGATTTTTCCGACTACACCCACGTCCTGCTGACGAACGGCCTGAATGCATTGAGCGAAAATGGACTGAACAAGCTTAAGACCTTCGTAAAGAACGGCGGGATCCTCTGGGTTCAGGGGCAGTCGGCCGTCACCTGGGCCATCGACAAGGAACTGACCGAAGGCGTCTGGCGCAAGACCAAGGAGCAAAAGGCTCTCGAAGTGGCCAAGGACCGGAAGGATGACGACGAACCAAGCAAGTACGAGCTTCCCGAGCGACGATCCTTCGCCCAAGCCCGAGACGATGCTGCGGTCAAGCTAGTGCGTGGTTCCATTTTCAATACATCGCTCGATATCACTCACCCTATCGGATACGGTTTCTCCTCTCAGGAGCTTCCCGTCTTCCAGCGCGCTTCAAAATTTCTGGACCGATCTCTAAACGCCTACTCGACACCTGTTCTTTACGACAAAGAGCCATTGCTTTCTGGATACATTTCGGAGGAAAACTTGGAGCTCATCGCCGAGTCCGCCAGCGTGATCGTCGATCAGCAAGGAAGCGGAGCTGTCGTCCTCTGTCTAAGCAATCCCAACTTCCGCGCCTTTTGGTGGGGCACCCAAAGAATACTCGTCAACGCGATCTTCTTCGGAGATTTGCTAGAGGAACCACAGTAAACGGAGAAACCGATTCTTTTTCCAGGAGTGACATCAGGCTAACGAACAGCTTCCTCCTTACCCAACCTGGCCATCTCTCGTTTTAACTTCCGATCCCTAGCTATTGACCTCTGGATACCGACTCTTCCCCCTCTTGGACCACCTCTAGCTCGCCCGGTGTGACTTCGCCCGGACCTAGATCCGTTCTATGATTCTTTGGCTTGTCTAATTGCACACCATAGTACGGCGATGCGGCTTTAGCGAGAGCGTGATAGGCTTCTCGGAAATCCGTACCTCCAGAATCGAGATTGAACCGCGTGCTCCAAAGTAGCTGTCCTTCCTTCGTATCCCTCAGATGCCGCATGTCGTAAGCCATGAGAATAATGAAGTAGCGACGATAGTCTAAAAGCTCTTCGAGCATTTCGTCTCCGCTGGTCTTAGGTGCGTCGAACTTCATGTGCCGGTGCATGCCCAGGAGCTTAGCGTCATCGGTATGAGTTTCGTAATCGTAGAAATCCACATTGGGGTTCACGGTGGACATGAAACTAGGTTCACTTGACGGACCCGAACTTGAAGTGCCCGTTACATCGGCTGGATCGAATCCCGTAAGGTAGCTCCAGTCTTCTTCGGGAGCAGTCGCTCCCCAGTGCACGACAATGAAGAGATCGCTTTTCTCGGGCGAGGAAGCTGAGACAAACCCGCGCTCTTTCATGTTGGTTGAAAGCGAAGCGATGATTTCGTCGAATGACACTTCGTGTAGCGACTTGTCATTCATTTCGCCGGGAAAGAACTTTCCTTCCGCAAAGGTGTAAGTCTCTGTCAAATTTCCTGTTTCCAAGCGCGACTCTCTCCGTTCCTCATAGGCAGGTGAGGCGATGGAATCCACATAGACAATGGCATACTTTTTCAGGAAGCCTGCATGGCAAGTCGCCATCATCGCGAAAATGGCCAGGACTCGCATACCCAGTTTCGATTTCCCCATAATCCTCATTTACACAACCCTTCGTTTAGCGACATCAAAAGGAAGATAAAGCCCTAGGACAACTCCATAATGCAGGAGCGGGCATCACTTCAGTTGACTGTAGTGCGTACGTTCTGGATACTGGTTTTTGTAATTCTCCAGTTCGGATCTAAGGGCCAAAAGATCGTTCTGGTAGCGTGGATCCCTAGCCACATTTTCAAACTGGTCGGGATCGCCAAGCAAGTCATGCAAGATCTCCCCTTCTTCTTGATCAACGTATTGGGCATAGATGAAACGATTCGTCTTCAAGCCCCGCCAGGAAGGAATATTCGGATGTTCGAGAAAATGTTCGCAATAAATACTGCTTCGCCACGGACTCCCTACAATTCCCTCGATAAGCGGCTGGAGGCTGGACCCCTGGTAGCTGGTCGGAATCTCAACCTCGGCCCAGTCGAGAACCGTAGACGCGATATCCGTGTTGGAGATCAAAGCTTCTTCCACACGATTCGATTCCAATGACTGTATTCGAGGATCATATACAATAAACGGAACATGGATAGATTCATCGTAATGCGACCACTTGCCGGCAAATCCTCGATTCCCCATGTAATAGCCGTTATCGGAAGTAAAGAGAATGATGGTATTGTCCGCGACTCCAGCCGCCTCCAGAGCGTCTAGGTACTCGCCAACCATTTGGTCGATACCAGCAATCATACGATAGTAGGCCTTAAGGTTTGCTTGATATTTCTCTTCAGTATCCCAACGCCAGAAATAGCGTTCGCGGTTTAACGAATTCTGGAGAAATGTCGGCGTAGCTAGAAAGTATCGCTCGTCACCCAAAGGAGGAGGAGCCATCGTCTGGTCTTCGTGTAGCGATTCGGACACGAATGGGGGCCAAGGATAATGCCCGTGGCCAGGGTTTCGGTCCCGGTCTTCGGCATGAGCCAAGTTGTAGCTGACAATCAGGCAAAAAGGATCCGAAGAGGTGTTCTGCTCTTTAAGGAAATCCAAAGAGTGAGCATGTATCCGATCTTCGGTATACCATCGCTCTCCCGTCTCCTTATCCGTTTTCCAATAAGGCCGTTCATAGGGAACATAATCATCGAACATCTCGGAAAACGTCTCTTCTCCACCCTCCAAGAGGAAATGCGTCTTGCCATACATAGCGGTCTTGTATCCGTTTTTTCTTAACATTGCAGGAAAGCTTTGCAAGGCATGCTCGCGGAGCATTGGCGCCTTCAGGCGTTGGATACACCCGTGGGTGCGCTGATTCAAACCGGTTAGCAGCGTCACTCGGCTCGGCATGCACATCGGCGAATTGACATAGGCGTTTGTAAAGCGAATCCCCTTCCGAGCCAGCTCATCGATATGAGGCGTCTGTACAATTGAATTGCCTGCGCAACCAAGCTGGTCAAAACGCTGATCATCCGTAAAGACAATGAGAATGTTCGGTCTGGAATTGGCCATTGCAGAGCAAAATAAGGGGATGGAAATAATGACGAAAAAAAGAAGTTTCATCTCGAGATGCTTGAAAACAGGAAATGCGAATCCCGCCGATATGAGAGCCAATTTCTCTCGGAGAAGATGATCAAGCTTCAAAATCCATTTGCAGAGGCGGCATGGTTAGATAAACGAGCTCCCTGAGTCGCAAGAAAATTTAGGCTAGTTGCAAACGGTCGTTTATGGCTTACTGAAACTAGATGCCCATCACTCCCTTTCATATCGCCATTGCCGTTAGAGATATTGCCGAAGCTCGAGATTTCTACGGCCATAAACTCGGGTTTCCGGAAGGTCGAAGCGCGGAGAACTGGATCGATTTCAACATGTTTGGTCATCAATTCGTGACGCATCTGAATCCCAATCTAGGTTCCGAAGGAAAAGTACAAGCCCTCTACAATCCAGTCGACAACCACGGCGTACCTATCCCGCATTGCGGCGTCATCATGACGATGGAAGAATGGGAGAGTTTCGCCCGTCGTTTAGAAGGGGTTATCGACGAATTCATTATCGAGCCTTACATTCGCTTCAAAGGGGAGCCAGGCGAACAAGGGACCTTATTCTTCGCTGACCCGACAGGGAACGCTTTGGAATTCAAGGGATTTAAAGATATCGAGACCGAGCTGTTTCAGTCCTGAGTCGAGGCTCAACATTCCCTTGATTCTTTAGTCTTTAAACAAATTCAGCTTACGTTCTCTCATGTAGGCCATTCTAGCTTCGATGGCCTCGATATTTGGATACAGCAATAATCCCGAAGTTTCCTCCGCTTCCTTCATACTCCCAGTAGCTTGGTAGACTTGGATCCAATGGAGTTTTGCCAGATGTTTCTCCTCGCTTTTCTCATGAGCGAAGAAGGTGTTTGATAGGTAGGAGAACATCATCAACCCTGCGAAAACAGCCCCGGCCATTTTGCCAATCGCCTTTTGGCCGAGCTCAACAATAATGAAGTATATCGCTAGAATCGCCGGCAAAGCCAAGGTGAGGTAGCGAGATGATCCTCCCCCATCCACTCCTAACGAGACGCGTCCAACTGCGGCAAATCCAACGAAAAGCAATGATGTCGCCAGAAACAGATAAGTCACTGGATACATTTCGTGCTCGTTACGCGAATACACATATTTTATAAACGCGTAAACCATAGCGATCAAAACGCTAAGAAAAACGAGGAAGCCGATATAAGGGCGGATGATTTTGGGCAGATAGAACAGTCTGCCAAAGAGATAGTCGACAAAGGCAATGTAATCGATAAGCGGCTTATGCGGGAATACGTAATAGGGATTGGCCGGATTCCATTGATAGCCGATCATGAAAATCCCAATACAAATGAGAAGAAACAAGATGCTGGTTAGCGATTGATAGGATCGGTATCGCCATCCTCCACGAAATTCGAGAACGCAGTCGAAAATCAGCAGTGAGAGCAGGCCTAGCCAAACGAAAATGCCGAAACCTGTGAACAAGGCCATTCCTGCCAGCAACGAGGACACGCCGTAGCGAAAAGCGCTGTTTTGCGATGTCCAAGTGTTCGCTATGAGTAAGAGCATGGCGAGAGGAAGGACGCTGTGAGCGATATTCGGAGACAATAGGATCGTTTCAATCTGCACCGGATTAAGGATAATGAGAGGAATCGCCACGTCGGCATAGGAAAGGCCTCCGACCAGACGGGATTTCAACCGGATGGCCAAGAAGGCTGCGAGCACCAGGCAGCCGGCAATCATGTAGGATTCGGCAATGGTCGACCAATCAGTAGCGCTGGCCAGCAGGTAGGTCGCCATTCCGCCAAGGCCCTGCCGATGCGGACCGTGTTGATGAAAGAAAGCGTCGAATATCCCAGCCTCATCGAACATGGGTCGATACAAGTCCCACTGATCGTGATACAAAAGATTCTCCGCATACAGGCTGACAAACCAAAACAGATGTCCGCTAAGGATGCAGGTTACCAGAAAAACGAGTCTCGGTGGCCAGCGATTCGAAAAGCCTGATTTATCAAGCGTATTCGGCTCGATATACATGACTTTTCGAAGAACCTGACCCTCGTTCATTTCAAACCCTTAGAAGATGGCGACAGCCACTGAATTGTTAAAAAATAAAATGGTATTGGCGTCTTTCATACACTACTCGTTTTCCGGTCGCCACCAAGGAGATTTCCCTTCCCATTCCTTGGGAATGCCAGCCCTTGCCAAATGCTTGACGAAAGCGTGGTCCTCCTCATTGGGCCGGAAACGAGAATCCTTTACGTGGAAAAGAACATCCCTGTGGGTCTCCTGAATTTCTATCGGAACCAGCCAGACATTCCAGCGTTTGGGATTCCCGGGATGGATGTATTCGTGATCGAAGGCCGTGCTCCACCACCTGCCCTCATGGTCTTGAAACAGGTTGCCATGCCCGGCATTCTTGATAGCCATGCGTCGCTTTCCATAGGGACCTTCCAGCGTATCGGAAACCGCGTAGTACAAATCATAGGTATTAGTAGGTTCGTAACCATACCGTCCAGAAGCGACGAAAACGTACTTCGCGCCGATCTTCAAAAGAAGCACTCCTTCATAACCCATAGGGTGCTTTCCGTCATGAGCAAACTGTCGAGGCTCGTCAATCAAACCAAGCATCTCATCATCCATTTTCGCGTACCAGTCAGCCTGCCATAGATAGTAGGTTTCCCCATTTTCCTGATACAGATGAGCGTCGATAAGCCGCTTCTGGATAGGAGGCAATGCCTGGTAAGGTCCCTCGGGCTTTCCCGAAACGCTTTTGAGCAGGCCGTGTCCACCAATATTCATGCAGTGGGGTAGCCACCACGTTCCGTTCAAATAATGGACCTCCGGAGCCCAGATAGCTCGAGGGTTCTTGAAATCAGGATTTCGCAAAGGCTGATCGAAATGCCAGCTGCCCTGCGATTTGCCGTCCTTGTATAGATCCCAAACAAAGCCAAGATCCTGCCATTCGATGAGATTTGCGCTTCTCCAGAGCCGGATTCCAATCGTTTCTCCCCAATGACTGCCAGCCGTCGTACCCGTTAAATAGTAATGATCGTCGGGACCTTTGAGAATAAAAGGATCTCGTATCCGTTCGTTGAACACAAGAAAGGCCTTGTCGTGGGAAGCAAGGAAGACCTTCTTTTCATCCAGGCTTAGAATATTCTCATTCTCCGCATCAGAATATTCCGCACGGCTGCTGAAGGAGGCAAAGATGCACAGAGAGAAAAGAAAGGGAAATAGCCGTTTCATGAATCAGGTAGCCCAGTCTCCTGAACCTAATCTTCTATGTCAATATCTGGCAAATTCCGAAGGCCAGCAAGGTTGCAGAGGGTCTACCTGGAAATTTGGCTAGCCAACGCGCTCAATCGACGGTCAACTGCAACTATCATGAACTCTCGAAACGAAAGGCCAATTCTATGAACGAATCGCAGACTATCTTTGGAGAGCCCAAAGAACGCACTAAGGGTAAAGTGAAGCCATTCATGAGCGAATGGATACAGGATTTCATCCAAAATTCGCCTTTTCTCGTCATGTCCACCAGCGACGGTGCCGGGAACTGCGATGCATCTCCCAAAGGAGGTCAACCGGGTTTTGTAAAAGTTCTCAACGAAACCCAGCTCGTTTTGCCAGACGTGGCCGGCAACAAACTCTTCCAGTCCTACGAAAACACCGAGTCGAATCCTCACATTGGCCTCATCTTCATGATTCCAGGCATGAATGTCACTGCTCGGGTCAATGGCCGGTTACGGGTCCTCCGCAAAGGAGAAACGGACTTTGATCGGCTGACCCTGCAAGTCTTCAACCCCGACGAAAATGCGCAGCTGCTGCAAGCGATGCTGATCGACGTGGACGAAGCCTATTCGCACTGTCCGCGAGCCTTCGCCTTTTCCAAGCTGTGGGACTGTGAGACTATCCAGAAAAATTTGGATACGCCACCTATCCAACTGAAATAGCCCACTCTAGCTTAATCGCTAAAACCCTATGACCGTCGCCGTTCTGCAAAGGAGCGCTTCAATCCACTAGGGCCGAGTAGACGTGCATGTAGAATTTATCCCTAAGCTGTAGTTGGTTGGGTCGTATCTGAACCATCAATACGGCAACAATCTCTTCCTTGGGATCGATCCAGAAAATCGTGCCCTGGGAGCCGCCCCAATAATAAGTCCCCTCGGAAACGATCAGCGGTCGCTCCCCTTCATTGATCACGACTGCCATTCCGAAGCCGAACCCGATATTCTCCGGAGAATTTCGCCTCCCTGGCGTGTCGCCGATATGATCCCGAGTCATCCACTCGATCGTCCGTGGCCCAAGATAGCGATGTCCCTTCAGAATTCCGCTATCAAGCAGCATTTGACAAAAGATTCCGTAGTCTCCACTCGTTGAATACAAACCACTGCCTCCACCCATGAACGAAGCTATGCCCGCGCTTCCCGACGGGATACGCGATTCCGATTTCGGGTCGTCTTTTCCATCCACCACCAATAGAGCCCGTCGGCTATCTTTCGAAGCCGGAGGCCAATAATGCGTATCCCGCATCCCCAGCGGTCCTGTGATACGTTGGGCTATAAACTGATCCAAAGGCATCCCCGCCACAGTCTCCACCAGATAGCCCAGCGTATGGTAGGAATCTCCGTAAATATAGCGTTCGCCAGGATGGCTCTTAAGCGGCTTCTTTGACACGGCATCGACATAATCCTTCAGTGTTTCAAAGGCATAGGTCTCCTTCCTATTCATATCATCGACGATGCCCGAAGTGTGGGTCAAAAGATCACGAACTGTTATCTCCCTCTTGGCCTCCACGATACCGCCATCAACGGTAAGCGTCTTGGGCTTCGTAAACTGCGGAATGTAGTCGGAAATAGGATCATCGACTAGCAATTTCCCCTCCTCTACCAACATCATAGTCGCTACCGCCACCACTGGTTTAGTCATCGACGCCAAGTCGAAAATCGCGTCCTTGGGCATCGGCTGACGCAAATCCATTCCACGCGTACCAAAGGCCTTATGGTGAACCACCGTTCCGCGACGGGCTAGGTAAGTCACGAACCCTGCGGCTTCGCGACGATCCACCATACCTTGCAGCCAAGTGTCAATACGCTCCAGTCGGTCCTTCGAAAAACCTGCAATAGTAGATTCACCGGCAAAAACGGCCGGCAATTGAGAGGCGATCAACAATAGGCAAATCGCCAACAAACGACGGGGCAAGAAGCTACTTGGAATCATAAAGACAGCTTCCGTTTTCTAATCAAAGCGTCAATGCCATAGACGAATCGCAAATCATCTTCAGAGAGCCAAAGAAAAACCAAGGACCAGGTGAAGCGATTCACGCTGAGCGTAGAGAGAGAGGTTTCTTTATTAAATCAGAAGAAATCTATCCCTTCCCCGATGCAGGCATCGCTAGCCGCCCAGCGATTTCGCGTAGACGGATGAGTTGGGCGTAGTAGAGAGGAAAAGCTAAAACGGCTTCAATGAATCCAAAGACATACATCACAACTGAAACCACCTGTCCCATCGTCGCCGCGCCAGAAGTCGCGACAGCAATGACCGTATAAACCAACACTCCGGATAGCGCTAACCAAATGACTGAGTAATTCAGAGTATCCAAGTCTGACATACGAATTTGCCAATCCGCCAGAAACCGGAAGTGGCGCCGCACTGCTGGACGATCGCCGGACTCTAAAACATCCACCTGCCTTTCGGTTTCGTCATTCATGCCCTGGTTCAATCGGAAGATTTTTCCACTGCTCAACCAATACACCGTCATCGTGAGGACTGCTGCGCCGAGACAGGCGAAAAACACCCGCAGGTCTATTACCGCGATAATGGCCAGCGTTCCGAACAAGCCGATAAACTCGTTGAGCAGCGAGGGAATCGACTCCTCAAGAAAGTCGACGAACTCCTTGAACAGCGACACGCGGGCTGAAACCGTTGACAGTGGACTGCCCTTCTGCCGCTCAGTGGCCACGACTTCGTCGGCCACTGTACAATAGATTTTGGTGTAAACACGCGTATCATAAAACCGTCGACCGGCGCCGACCACCAGCAACACAAGACAGATTCCGCCCAGTTTGAAGACTCCAGTCCAACTCCCGTTCAGCAAATCATCAACGGCCCACCCAATCGCCACCGGAATCGCAACCAGCGCCGCCGCGTCCAGCAGCGTCAACCCCCAAGTCAGCATGGCTTTCCGCCAAAAGCGACGAATCAGCCCGGACAGCGAAAACGGATTCACAGTGGTCATGTCTGGCTCCTATTGCTCCAAGGGAACCGAACAATGCCTAAAAACCTCCAGGACTGCGGTCTCCATCGCTTTATCGCTTTTGCCGAAAACACCAACCAACACGTAACCATGTTTCTTATACGCGGCATAGCCGACCAAGGAAACAATGTCATAGGCATCAGTCTTGCCGACAAACTGCTGCCAAGTGAATCCCTGCAGAAGAGGCTTCTCACTCTCCATCGGCACTCGTTTTCCCAGCGGGTATTGCTTCCTGATTTCCTGCTCCATTAGCGGAACAAAGTCCGCCATATCCACCTTCCAACCCCAATCCACTGCGATCAGCGTGACGCTTGCCAGCTGATTTCCGTCCTCGCAAAGGACCAATACGCTATCATCGTCGCGCTCCACATTGCTCTTCCAGCCCTGGGGGACGGTTACGCTCACTCTAAACCGCTCATCGCTCACGACGTTATTCGATGTAGAGAGCCTCGAGTTTTCCGAGCGATCGGGAACTGCCGTGAGTACGATACTCCCAATCATCAGATGAATAGTGACCAACGGAATAAGTATCCGAAAATTGATTACTTTCATGATATACGCCTTGGTTGAACAATAGAACGCAAATCGCTGCCGATCGCGATGAGCAGCGGTACGATGAAGAGCGTGACACCCGTGGCGAGCAACTCGCCCCAGGCCAGTGAAACGGCGGCGGGAATGAGATACTGAGCCTGCTCGGAGGTTTCCGACAAGAGCGGCATCAGTCCGCAAACCGTGGTGATCGTAGTGAGTAGGATCGCCCGAAAGCGGCTACTTCCCGCCTTGACCAGCGCTTCGTGAAGAGCCACGCCTTCCTCACGCATCTGATTGAAACGCGTGATCATCACTAGGCTGTCGTTAACCACGATACCCATGACCGCCAGCATGCCGAAAAACGAAAGCACGCTGAGCGGAAAATCCATCACCCAGTGGCCGATCGCCGCCCCGACAAAGGAGAACGGAACCACCGACATA
>JANQRT010000029.1 GCA_028284385.1 Opitutaceae bacterium
GATTTGATTAAGTCGCTCGAACCTGGAACGAAGCATGCTCTTCGCGTACGACCTAACGGCACCATTATGAATGGCAATCATCGTATTAAAATCCTTAAAGAAAGGGGTATTGACGTCGATTCATTGCCGCGAGAGATTGTCGAGCAAGACATGAGCGAGTTTCCGGACTTACCCTAACAAAGGGCGATCAATTGGAAAAAATAGAAAAAATAAAAAATTCGTACATGACAATGGAATTGCAACCAAAGATTCGGTTTTTAGCTTTGCTTGGGCATAACTTAACCATCGCCGCACGCGGCGTTCAGATAGACAACGATGATCTATTTATCAAAACAAAGAAGCTATGTGCTCTCAATGAAGTTCTTCACACAGTTACTGGGCAAATCATGGACATGCTCGATGAGGATCTAAACAGATATCCTGACGATGTTTTCATCGATGGAATATTCGAAAGAGCGCAACAAACAAACTGCGAAAAGGACGTAATTGACGCCTTCGCATTTTCTTTTCGTTCGAATAATACATCCTGAGAAGAAACGCCGCCGCCCCAAAATACACCTAGGACCTCGACGCCAACGGCAACGTCGGCCAGATGGTCGACATCAGCGACACCCAAAATATCGTACTCGCCGCACAATATGAGTACGATCCATACGGCAACGCCGTCTTCACCGACGGAAGTTACGCAACAACCAATCCATTCCGGTTCAGCACCAAGTTCTACGATCCGGAGATGGATTCCTATCACTATCCGTTCCGAGATTACTTGCCCAAGATCGGTCGATGGCTCAACCGAGATCCAATCGGCGAGCTCGGCGGAAACAATATCTATAGCTTCGCCTTAAACGATCCAACCAATCTCTTCGATCCGTTCGGGCTCAATGTCAGCCGAGATTGTTCCTCTTACGAAGACTACAACCTATGTCGCGATTGGCTCGGAGACAATGCGTCCGCCATCATTGATACAAAGAATAAAAAGGTCATCTTCCACTACTACGAAGGTGGAGGTCACTTTGGTG
>JANQRT010000032.1 GCA_028284385.1 Opitutaceae bacterium
ATATAGCCTTTTTCAGTTCAGTGAGGTACGCTTAATACTTTTTGAATTGCGCTAAGAAACGGTCATGAAAGCTTACTCGATAGAGTTTCGCCGCAAAATCATCAAAGCTTACGAAGACGAATCAATTTCGCAACGCCAGTTAGCAAGACGCTTTGGGGTAGCGAAAAGCTTTGTCCAAAAACTCTTGAAGCAGTACCGAGAAACAGACTCCATTGCCCCCCAAAAGCGAACCTCGCAAACGGCTCCGAAGCTCACCGCAGCTCATTTAGAAGTGCTGCGACAGCTGGTGGAAGAGCAGAACGATGCGACCTTGGAAGAACTGCGCGCACGCCTGGCGGTGAAAATCGATCTGCAGGTCAGTCGCTCGACCATTGACCGGGCGCTCAAGAAGCTCGATCTGACCGTAAAAAAAAGACATTCCATGCCGATGAAAAAGAAACTGAGCGAGTCCAGCTAAAGCGAGTGGAATTTTGGCAATTGGTTCGAGGCATTCTAGCCAAAAACCTCATCTTCATTGATGAGTCCGGTGTCAATCTGGCGTTGACTCGACTCCATGCCCGCGCTCCTCAAGGACGACGAGCCCACGGTAAACGCCCTCAGAAGCGAGGTCAGAATGTTTCGATTGTGGGAGCCTTGAGCTTGACTGGATTATTGACCAGTACCAGTATTATGGGTGCCTTTGATGGCTTAACTTTTGAGGCGTTTATCTCCCAACAGCTGGTGCCTAAATTATGGCCAGGAGCCTGTGTTGTCATGGACAATTGCTCCATTCATTTGGGTAAAGATATTGAGGAAATGATTCATCAAGCCGGAGCTTCTCTCATTTATTTACCACCTTATTCGCCGGAGTTCTCACCGATTGAGAACTTCTGGTCTAAGGTCAAGTCGATACTACGCTCACTCGAAGCAAGAACGTATCCTGACTTAGTCAAAGCTCTGGAGAAGGCATTCGAGGCAGTTTCGTTGCAAGACATCAAAAACTGGTTCACAAATTGCTGCCACTGCACCTCACTAGAGTGAGAAATGCTGTA
>JANQRT010000021.1 GCA_028284385.1 Opitutaceae bacterium
TCGCCGATTAAAGTGGTACGCGAGCTGGGTTCAGAACGTCGTGAGACAGTTCGGTCCTCTATCCGCTGTGGGCGTAGGAAAATTGAGGGGTTCATTCTTTAGTACGAGAGGACCGAGAATGACGGACCGCTGGTGTTCCGGTTATCGTGTCAACGGTAGCGCCGGGTAGCTAAGTCCGGAATGGATAAGCGCTGAAAGCATCTAAGCGCCAAGCCACTCCCAAGATAAATTTTCCCTTGAGGGTCGTGGAAGACTACCACGTCGATAGGCTGGATGTGTAAGTACAGTAATGTATTGAGCTAACCAGTACTAATTACCCGATAGATTTAGTCGTGTCTTTTCTAGATTCTGGGCGCTTGTATTACATTCTAAAATACAAATTATCGCGAGATTTCCGACGAGGATTGTATCTCAATCTTCATCCGCTTTCGCTTCTTCTATTTCCAATTTGAAGAAGATTAAGAAGCAGAAGGAGACGAGATTTCATAATCCAAACACTTTACGACATGAAGGCATGCAGTCGCTGGCAAGCTGCAGGAAGAAGCCTCATTAAACCTTCTGGTGACCATGGGCGAGGTGCCCCACCCGTTCCCATTCCGAACACGGCCGTGAAAGCCTCAGCCGCCGATGGTAGTTGGACGCAATGTCCTGTGAGAGTAGGTTATTGCCAGATTACGGCCCCGTTTTCCGAAAGGAGGACGGGGCCACTTTTTGCTTTAACGTCTAGGACCTGCTTAGCCTATACAAGCCGGCTGTTATCCCAATTCCAAGGACCAGCATCACAAATGTGACACCTGTGTCGGGAACCCGGATTGATCGTTCCACGCTCAAGGAATCGATCTTGAAGCTATCGTCGCTGTGGTTTCCGTACGGACTTATAAGCATTGCGTTTCCGACAGCGCTACCTCCGTTGAACGATACGCTTCGAGAGGAAGTTTCGCTCGTCATGCTATGACCTAGAAGAGTCGAAAAATAAGAGAATGAATCCAATTCGATATGATTTTCGAACGGATTCGGGTCGATAAAAGAGAGCCAAATCGAGAGATCGCTGTCGCCTCCTGCGCGACCGTATCCAACGTTGGTAAGATCAATCTGAAAGGGCGTCACTGCTTCTGAAAATTCGAATAGCACAAAATCGGTCCAACCCGAATTGTCTATTTTGCTGGTATTGTCGTTTCGGCTGTTCTTTACGCCCAACTTCCCGCCATTTGCCTTAAGCTGACCCGTTCGCCAAGTCCCGGAATCGTCCAGACTCCATCCGCTCACATTCACTGAAAGTCCATCCACGGTGTAATGCCGGATATTGCCGTACGAACCACCAGAATTGTTGCCGCCCGAAAAATCGAAGGTGATACCATTTACCTCCGATGCCAGAAGCCATCCTGCCATAGCCGTCAAGGCCGCCCCTGATCTCCAGAATTTCGAGTCAATCTTCACCGAGATCAATTATCGGCTCAATTGATCGAAATTTTAGATTTTGCTAACCTGCAAATAAAGAAGTTTATCTTCCCCTAATTGCATTCTCTAGGTCTTGTGAGTCAGCTCAGCTATTGTATCAGCCATCTATGCCGCCTAAGGTTCCCCCTGCGGGTTGAATCTGCAATTTGTCATTCTGCCGACTGACTTTTCTTTGAATAGTGCCTAGTTTATTTAATAGCTGGTTCCCTGTTGCTCTCACTTTTCGCTTTCCGATTACTTCGATCCCGCGCCCGGGGGCAACGAAAGCTTGGCCGCCTATAAAAAACTCTACACCGGCAAGAGAGTCACCAGAAACTTCGATAATATCCCCTACGTAGACCTTATCGCCAACTTTTGCTCTGAAAGATTCCCCAGTTCCAAAACGTCTTATCGTAACCTCACCCGACTTTTCATCCACTCCATCGTCTAGTGGGGACAAAACTCTACCGCCTACCTGAATAAGTCTTCCGACTGGCTTTCGTTTCGCTGAAAGACCGTCTGAATCGACTGAGTTGATTGGGTCGCCATCCACGTATGTGTAGTCATTCAACTGTCCGCTTAACAGACTGATTGGATCAGGCGTGGTCCAACGGCGGAGGCTTGAATCGTAGTCCCGAGCTCCAAATCGTATCAAGCTAGTGTGCGAATCCGTCCATCCACCAGCGAAACCAAATGGCTGAAAACCAGGATTCGTATCCAGTAATATCCTACCATATCCATCGTATTCGAGCCTTTGAGCCACGTTTCCCGTTTCCACGTCTATCGCCAACCGCACGCTTCCCCTGTGATCCACAATGAGACGATAGGTCCCATTCGCATCGGTTACGTACAGGGGCGCATCGGCTCTGGATCCATAAACGAAACGTTGCAACACGTTCCCGGATTCCGAAAGCGATACCTCTGGTCGATTCTCGGATAGACAAAGGTACTTTTCTGAAACGCTTCCCTCCGCTAAAACGGCTGCTCGATTGAGGGCTCCATCTTGCAGGTAGCGAATCGATTCGCCTCCGGCGAGATCTACGCCTCTCAAGTGACTCGAATGAGTGTAGAAAAACACTGTCGTCCCGCTTCCATCTTGCCGGCTGGAAAGCTCGCCGCTTGGCGTGTAGAAAAAGCTTGCGCTGCCTGCGGTGAGAAGCTGGTCGGCAACGTTGTAGGTGTAGGTTCCGTTGAGCTGGTCGGATATCAGGTTCCCTCGAGCGTCGTAGATGTACGCTTCAACGACTGCTCCATCTCTGGTTTCCATTGCGAGCCTGCCACTTGAGTCATACGTATATTCCAATACAGTATCTATACCCTCAAAAGTCTCTGAAATTTCGACAACACGTCCAAGTCTGTCTCTCTGGTATGCCGCAGAGTAAAGCTCTTGACCGCCGACGGACACTACCTGGCTCTTTAGCTCTCCGAATCCGTTTATTGTAAAGGTCTCTTCTACGTTTCCAATACTGATCGTATCCAAAGTCCCCCTATCCGAATCATAGGAAATAGAAACTTCACCCACAGAAGTCAGCAGTCCGTCGTTATCATATACATACAAAATGGGGTCCTCATTTCCAATTTGGACGGAAGAAATCCGATAATATGGGTCAAAGCCAATGTCTGCAAATCCCGTTACAGCGCCGGTCCACGTCAATCCAGATAAGGCCTCTCCTTCGTAGAAGGGTATCGTTGTTATTCCATCAGAGGATACGGCATTGATCAGTAGTCCGGTCGTATCACTATGATTCCATTCGACTATAAAATTATCTAGCGAAGGAATCGAATAAACGACTGAAGTTGCATCCCCGTTTCGGTTATTTCCAAATCCAATCAGTTGACTCCCTTGAGTTTCGACTCCGGTTAAGTCGCCAAAGGCATTGTAGCGGTAGACGATCTCGCTCTGGCCTGGCCTTCGGTATTTAGCCAGGTCCGTGCGGTCACTATATTCCCATTCGTGGCGGGCGCCGCCTGGACGTTCCATGGCCTTGATCAGTCCGTTTCCATCTACTTCGAAGCCCGTGCTCGTTCCACCTGGCTCTATAATCGATGCAAGCTCGCCACTTGCTCGATAGGTGTATCCAATTTCGTATGATTCTGGATACTGCTCGAGGTTCACTCTACCTGCCGAATCGCCTTGATAGGAGTAAACTCTATTTGTTCCGTCCGCGCTCACAGTATAGCCACTGGTATTCCCAAAGGAATCATAGTCGTATCGAATCATAGTGCCCTCTGGCATCGATAGATCCTGAAGCCTGCCTACATCGTTGTAGCTACTTTGGTACAATCGACCTAGGGGAGTACGGAGAACGATCGGGTTACCGTGAATATCGTATTCAACGATCGTGACAGGATTGCCTTCAGTTGGATGGGTTACGGCTATCGGTTTGTTGAAAGTGGGATGGTACTGAAACCCCGTCACTGTAGCCGTTTGAAAATCCACCCAAGAGACGAGATTCCCGCGGCTATCAAACTGGGTGTCGATGCGATGGCCGCTTGGAAGCCAAGTCTGAATTAAGTTGCCGTTCCCATCCAGTACGTAGTCGGACTGTACTCCCTCCGCATCGACA
>JANQRT010000010.1 GCA_028284385.1 Opitutaceae bacterium
TGGCGGGATGCTCGTCTTCGATCCGCATGGTCCTATCCAGGATCCCCATGCATATCGCTTTGGTTTCATTGTGCCCGAAACACAAACCGTATCCAATTGTCATATACGGAACAGGATCGCGTTTTCGTTGCTTGACCTTGGAAATCACCTCGCACTCGGTGAGCTTGATATTGCCGATGCATCTCATACGGCCTCTGCGATCTCTGACGGTAACTTCAGCGTAACCGACACGAAGCTCTCCAACAGTCGGATGAGCGGAGCCGAATCCTCTCATGGAAGAATAGGCTAGCGAGCAGATACCGCCGGTCTCCGCTCGAGCCAGAGCCTGTAGAGCTGCCGAACGCGGAGCAGGAAATTTAATGGCTTCTCTGGTTATGTCGACGACTCGCTGGTCCTCGTCTTCATTAACGGAGTGCATCATACCCTGCTCGGTCAAGATATCGATCACCTTGCTGAAAGGCTTTGGATGATCGAGGACCTCGCTCTCATCGATGTCGAATTCGGTAAGAAAGGATTTCAAATCGTCATAGGATTCCTCAGCCAAATCAGTGTCTAGCAATCTAATCGAGTAATCTCTGGTGGGACCTAGAATCTGTCCTCCAGGGATCTCGCGAAACGCGGAGGATATACGCCGCAAGACACGCATATTTCGCGTATCCAGAATATTAGAGTAATAAGACCTATTTAAGGTTGCTCGATAGGCTCTAAGTATAAAAGCCCCTTCCAGAGGGCAGCCTTGAACTTGCTTGAGGGCTAGAGCGGCATGTTCGGGGGCGTAAAGAGATCCTTCGCCCATGATCTTGTCTATCAAAGAACCAAGCTGGTTCTTGATTTGCTCGATTTCGATAACCGTACTGCGACTTTTTACTCTTTCGTATTCAGTAAGTCGCGACGCATTATCAATCGCGTCCTCGCCACCTTTTATAGCTACATATCCCATATCCGATTCTCCTTATCCGAGTAAATTAAGATGAAGGCTTCTGGGGAAACAGGCCACTTCAGCCTTTCCATCAATGCCGTCGCAAGCGAGCATGGCGTCCACACCCAAGGGAAATTCGCAGTTTTTCTCCTTGAGGGCTTGGATCCAAGCGGGTTCTAGACCGGAGACGAAGATACTATTGGCATCCTTCACACCAGGACCTTTCAGTTCAATTCCAACAGCATCGGGAATCTCCTCATTCGAGAAGCCCTGAACCTGCAGTACAAAAGTGGCAGCTTGTTCTGGATACGTGAGAAGGCCTTCTTTCGCCAGCTCGACGATTTCCGCCGAATCATCTCCATCTACGATGAGGAAATCAGCCTCCTCCAAAGTTCCGGGAAGGCTACCCGTATTGACTCGGATGTAGTCTTCGGTTTCGGCATTCCCCTTTGCCAAATAGAAACTGGCGTCGCGATTGAGTAGCGACATGCAAATCACCATCGTCGACTTGAGGAGTCCCGAAGGAGGAGTTAAATCGACTTCCTTGAATGCGTTGATTTTTCCAGGTCGCGCCATCGAGTCCAAGACAGACCGAAAATGCAGCTGGGCGTCGAAGACTTCGTCGTATGCTACTTCTCTTACCATCAATCATCCTCCTCCATCAATTTGAAGTCGACGCGCGTCTTTAGAGTGCGAGCGTACTCCTCTTTTTCATTCCGCTCGACTACCGAACGCTGAGTTTCAATGAAGTCGTTCACTCTCGGATGTTCCAAATCGGATTGTATCATCGCATCCAATACAGCGATGCAATAACCCCGAACGGGTTCCTCGCCAAGGCATAAACCGTATCCCGGTTCGCCGTCCACCTCGACTTCGCATTCGGTAGTCAACGCCTCTCCCAGGTAGAATTCCTGCTTTTCGAGAGAATCCTCCGCTCTTACCATGGTAAGGCAGACAGATGGTTCTTTAATTACCCGAATCGAATGATCTTTTTCAAGGCCTTCAACGAAACCTTTGATCGAGTCGATGGGGCATTCGCACATTACATAATCAGAATCGTAGCGCATTTTCGGCTACAACGTTCTCACTTCTATGTTAAGAACGGATGAAGCGCCAATAAAAGTCTAGAAACGGGCTCTTGAGCTCCGTTGGCGACATCGAGAACTGTCTTAACTCAGAACATGTTTCGGCTGAAAGTCCATCGCCTTGAAGTTCTTACAAAGATCGCAAACTGGTAGGGAGGCATGTCCCCATGCCTCCGCAACCGGACATCAGAACGGAGGCTTGGGACAAGCCTCCCTACCGATTTAACCTAGCTAGAATTAATTCCCTGGACGAAATTTAAGAAAACCTGCCGTAGTAGACCCGAGTATTGTAGTCGAATCGTATTCGATCATCGATCGAAAAATGTTTGAAAAGGTCTTCCAGGGCCTGCCTAGCTTTGGGAAATCGCGCATCGTCCTCATTGAATGAATACGAAGAAGATAAATACCTGCCAATCAGACCCTCCAGATCGAAGTACTGGCAGTTAGTAGTTTCGAAAACCTTATACTTTCCCGGAGCGAAAAAGCGCTCGAAGACGGCATCATCGATTCGCCGATGATTGACCTCTCCGTAGGACTGAGCGTGGTCATGCAGCAAGTGCTCGTAGGCGGCGAGAAACGAAGACGTTTCATCTCGCTCGTTCCAAACGAGAGCCAAACCCGCACCCGGCTTTAAGATTCTCTGCATCTCCAGTTTGCTCAGCTCCTCTTCGAACCAGTGAAAGGCCTGCCCCGCCACAACCAGATCAGCCGATTGGTCGCCAAGCCCCGTCGCTTCAGCCCTGCCGTCAACGCTTTTGAAATTCTGCCAGACCGAGAGGAGATCTTCCCCGGCTTCTCGCATCTCTTTATTAGGCTCGACGCCAATGATTTTCAGACCCTCCTGCAGCAGACTCTCTGAAAGCTTGCCCGTTCCGGAACCGATGTCGACCACCACCGAATTCTCGCTAAGCCGAAACTCCTTGATCAGAAAAGTAGCTACCTCGAGGGGATAACTCGGACGGTATTTGACGTAATTGACGACTCGATCAGAGAAGCGTTTAACACTATCAGAAGAGGCGGGCATGGGAATGTGACGATAAAATGGAAGACCAGGAATTTCTTTTGAAAAACGGGAAAGCCATCGGCATCAACCAAGATGAAGACGACTTACAAAAGCAGAGAAAGCCGTTCCCGACGACGGTTCCAAATCATAGAAACGTTCGGCATGTCGAGAATGAAGAACCGGAAACATTCCGGTTAACTTCGCCTCCATCGCCAACCAGCGATGACTCAAATAAGAAATTCAAAGGGTGGAACGCGGTGTCCTCAACGCGTTTTCAATTGTTCTGATCTCGAGTCGAGGACGCCTCGAGCCACCTGAATGATCATTAATCGTCTACTACTAATCCCAGTAGACAGGAACCCGAGCGCTAGCCGCTACCGGAAAGCCGTCCTGAATGCGGGGGAGAAAGAGCCATTCCTTGAGGGAGCGCTCGCAACGAGCGAGCAGCTTAGCGTTCAGCTTGGCGTCTGTCTTAACCGACTTGACCAGGCCCATCTCATCGATCGACAAAGTGAAATAGGTCTTGCCTCTCTGCTTGGAAGTCAGCTTTTCCAGCCCCTCGAAATTAATCGGATAGCGATGGACGACAGAAACGGGGCGATCGGACAATTCGTTCACCGTTTGAAAGCTGGCGATTACATTGCCATAGAAATCTTCGAACATCCGGTTCACCAGAGGAGTGGCGCGACGGCGGATATCCGAGACAATCTCTCCTTCTTCGGAAAAGAAAAGCAGCGTGTAGTTGATATCATGATTCACGTAATCGTACACGACAGGCGACCTCAAAGCGATACGACGCGATTGGCCGGCTACCAGATCGCCGATGGATTGAGCTGACACTTCGTACACCCCTTCGTTAGTGAAAAAAACGGCCGCCATGACCACATTCGAGTAGCTTCGACTTGGCGAAAGACTGGCCTCGACCAGCATCCCTTCGGGTTCTGGAGAAGTGAACGACGAGGCGATGAATCCCGCTCTAGAAGTGTCTTCCAAAACGACCGCCCGGCTGGAAGCGACCCTGATCTCTCCTTCGGCAAAACGGGACCCTTTGGCCAATTGCATTCTTGTAGCGCTAAAGTCTATACGATTGCCATTGTCGTCCTCGGCAATCTGGATTTGGGAATCGGCAGAGGAAATTTCAATCAGCTTCCCCTCTTTCAAGGCGGTCAACGCGACAGGGTAAGCTGAGTTGTCAAGCCAGCGATGATCGAGACTCGATGCATTGGAAACGGTAATACAAGCAACCAGCAAAAGCGAACAGACACAAAAGAAACGAGGCATAGACTTCATGGGATAAGCGTTACGGGTATACTAATAGATCGTTACAACAGCGTTCCGATTTATTGATAATTGTTAGTATTATGCGACAATTATGTGACAGTCAAGTTACGGAAACGTAAAAGAGTAACTTGTAACATTCAGAAAGTGGATACAGGTCCTTATGTTAACATTACATTAAGATTTAGTTAAGAAAATCGCCGTTTTTAACAAACCCTCTGCTGAACTCGAGCGTTTGAGAACGGATTGGCAAGTCTGGGCGTCCATTCGCGCCGGATACGTCACCGGGCATTAATACATTCGCAACATGGCTCACACTAACTCTCGTTTCATGAGCGAGTCTTTATTAGTTGGAGCGGCAAGGAAAAGCGATGGTCTGGAAGAAATTCTAGACTGGATACTCGAGGACAATCGAGATCTGGAAATTCAGGATCCGTGTACGGGTATTCTGGATTCCGATTGGAGCTCGATAGCCGAGCACATCAATTCCCAACTTGATGGATACACCGGACGGCTAGGCATACACGGCGCCTACGACGGCATTTATTTAGGTTCTAGCGACACTTTAGTCCAGCAACTGGCTCAAAAGCGCATCTTGCAAAGTCTTGATTTCGCCGAAGCGATTGGAGCTAGGCAATGCGTGGTCCATAGTCCGTTTCTCTTTTTCGGAAGCCATCAGGCTTGCCACAGTCCCAGTACGGATCTGGAAGCGAGCATTGGAAGGGTTCAGGATACCATGCAGCCACTGTTGGAAAAAGCGGCTTCCATCGAATGCGTCCTGGTGATGGAAAACATCTTCGACCGAAACCCGGCTCCCCTACGAGCCCTCTTGGAACGAATAGACAGTCCCTACCTTAAGCGAAGCATCGATACAGGACATGCCGCCATTACTGAAAGGTGTGGAAACGGACCTAGCCCCGAATTTTGGATACGCGAAGCAGGCGATCTGCTACGCCATCTCCATCTCCAAGACACCAATGGAGAATACGACTATCACTGGACTCCTGGTCGAGGAACGCTCAACTGGCCGGGCATCTTCGCCGCCCTAAATGAAATCGAGCCTTCGCCTCATCTAATTTTGGAAATAAAAGACCCCATCGCCGGGTGGAAATATTTGAAAGACCAAGGACTAGCTAGATGACCGAGGCTCGGTCCGCCAGCGAAGCTTCGACTTTGAATATCGTATTCAGAGAAGCCTGCCTGTCGGATGCTGCCGAGATTGTTCGCCTGTGCGCCCAATGGGGATACCCCATGAGCGAGCAAAGGGGCCAGGAATGCCTCGAAGCCGTTTTGCCTTCCCAAGACGATGCGCTCTACGTCGCCGAATGCGACAACTCGAAACTAGCCGGTTGGGCTCACATTCAAACACGCGAACTCATCTCGTCTCAGTCATTCGCCGAAATCGTAGGCATTGTAGTGGATGAATCGATACGTCGAAAAGGAGTAGGAAAAAGTCTGGTGGAGAAATGCGAAGCATGGGCCATCGCTAAACGACTTCCCGAGTTATGGGTCAAAAGCAACGTCATCCGCCCCGAAGCCCATGCATTCTACCCCGGCATCGGCTTCAAGCTAGCCAAGACGCAGCACTCTTATAGCAAGACACTGGACCAATAATGGCACAGCCGGTAGGGAGGCTTGTCCCCAAGCCTCCGTGTACGAAGATATGAATCGGATGCTTGAGGACAAGCCTCCCTACCATCCCGTAAGACCGTATCGATAGCACACAACCCAGTGCATTGTGTAAATGCATAGTCTTTTACACTTATAAGTCAGAATTTCAGTGTAAAAACTTTCGTGCTATGTAAAGCTCAGCTGCACACATTAATACTGTTGGCCCAAGAATAATGTACAGAAAGCACATCAAAATTCTCAGCCGCTTAGAAGAGTCTGGAACTGTTGATATTTGGGACGCCGAGAACAATCCGGATGGCGACATCATGCTTGAACTGTACGAGGCCGGATTTATCACCTGCAGTAATGGGCACCAATTGCACGGGACACCAGACGATGCATACGTAAACCTATCTATCACGATGGCAGGGAGGGATCAACTATCCGCCTGGATCCAAGATGGCAAAGAAAAGACAATACCTGGAAAATTAAAGAAAGGTTTCTTCTTTATTCTGACGCATTCTATAACTGTCCTAATAACTGTCTTTGTCACGGTTTACGTTACCAAAATCCTATCTTCGAAAGAAGATAGTTCGAAAGAGCAATCACCAATCCAAGAGCTACATGATAAAGAAGCAACTGGGGATAATTCAGAGAAATGAATGGTCCTCCAACAATGCGCTTTATACAATTCATTACGTCGCTTCGCTCCTTCATTCTTGTATAAGCTTAGCGTATGAGCGAAGACAAAGACGAACGAACACGCGCCATTGAAGCGTTTGACATTCTAAACGACTTCATTGGCGACTGTGTCACTCCGGTCAATGTCTTCCAATACTTTCTAATCAAATGGAAAGGAGATGAAGAGAGAAAACAGAGTTTAAATGCAGTCTTTCGGCTATGTGCATCACAGGCGATTCTAACACTGTACAAATGGGTCGAATTTTACAAAAAGTACCACTCATTGATTCCTGAAGAACTAAAAACCGAGACAAAGCTTCTACTAAAGAGGATAGAAGCTCGAGAAATTGAAGAGTTCAGAAATTCTCATATCGGTCACATTTGGAATAAGACCGAAAATCGCCCATTGTATAACTCAGAGATAGACAAGTTACTTCGCAGGATCACTTTAGGTCACGCCGGAAATTTCATGATGTGGATACATAACTCAGAAGATAATTCGTATCCAAAAACTGTAGTTAGCATTATCATGAAACTACGAGATCTCATTGGCCAAAACTACAGCATAGACTTTAAGGACGATGTATTAGAGAATTAGAATCAATTAAATTTTTCATATCAAGACACTAGACTCAATTCGTATGCGTCGAGGGAAAACGAAAATTTTTGAGTCAGTTCCACCATGCAGAACTAGAAATGAGCTTCGATAGATCAAAATATGAAATCATAAGGGCCAGCGACGTAAGCGATCGCGATGGGATCGGTGTCGAGATCTACAGCGATGGCTTGATGGTATGCGAAATTTTCAGGGATGACACTAAACGAACGAGAGAAATATGGATCTCAAAACAAGAGGTTAGCCTCGAAGAGATGGAAGGATTCATTCAGATATTCAAAGATGAAATCCCATGGGAATTTATTGATGATGAATGAAAGTGCTATGCGGAATCAACACTACCCTGACTTCAAGAAAGATTCGCATATCCAGGCGCTTCTGACAACGTCGGCAAGCCGCCGCGTGAGAGTCAGCGTTCGGCCTAAAATTTACACAAACAATGAAAGATATAATAGGAACTGTTCTAAGTGTTGCTAAGTCTTTATTTGGTTTGAAGGCGTCACTTGCTAATGCACGCGCAAAACGCAAAAAAACAGTAGCTAAGTTTCTTGCACGGATTGCTGAGACAATCGAAGACACAAGTGCAGCCTTGAAGCATGGCAATTATCCGCATGGAAAATGCCAAGAACTACTTCAACATTCACAAAGTATGGAGTCCGCAATTGGTGATCTTGTTGGAGAAAAAAAGGCCACAGAACTAGGTAATCATTTAAAAGAGGTCTGGGAAATTGAGTTACTTCATCACGAATTACGTGGAAAACCAGAAGCCGAGAGAAATAGAAAGCTGGAGGTTCTCGACCAAGCTGCTGGTCTTTTTAGGGCTACAGCAGCTTTTGTGAAAGTTAGTCCGTAAATGCCGAACAAAACGTGTGATGCAACGGGAGCCATCATTTCCGTCGCATGCACTTAGCATTCTACCTAAAATGAAAATCGAATGCGTAATATTCGATCTCGACGGGACCCTTGTTGATAGCGAAGGCTCTTTCAGTGTGTTCGTTGGATTCATTTTTTGGAGACAATATATTCAGTTCGTATGTTGTCGGTTCCTGGAAGCCCGAACCAGGGCTTTTCCTGCACGCCGCAAAATCGATGGGTCACCTTCCTCAGTCGTGCGCTGTCGTCGAAGACAGCGCTCCTGGTATTCAAGCGGCAATCTCTGCCGAAATGAACGCCTTTCGATACAACCCGCACGGACAAACGGAATTTGTGCAAAACGTCCCTTCTTTCGATGATATGAGAGTATTGCCAGCTCTCCTCAAAGACTCTTAACAAAACAAAGCGGAACCAGTCGTGTGACACAACGGCCTATGGTCTTCGCCTCTCAGCATAAGCCTATTACAACAATGTTATTATGATTAAATTCGTCATGTGTTTAACCCGCCACCCCGACATGACTCGGGAGCAATTCCAGGACTATTGGAAAAATAACCACGGTCCCTTTTTTATGAAAAACGCTCAAACCATGAGAGCGAAAAAATACGTACAGTCCTTAACGATCGACACGCCTCTGAACCAAGGTCTAAGGGAATCTAGAGGCATGCTACCTGAATTCGATGGCGTTGCCGAAGTGTGGTTCGAATCAGAACAGGATCTTATGGAAGCAATGAGCTCTCCCGAGGGTCAGGAACTGAGCGCTGCGCTGTTGGAAGATGAAAGCAAATTTGTCGACCACGCGAATTCCTCGGCATTCATTGTCAGAGAAGAAGAACTCCGCTAGGCCAGCAAAACCTTTCTCGCAATGGCGACCAACGCCTCCATCGTGAAGACTCAGCCTTCTATAGAAAGAAATTCATGAACATGATGACCAAAGACGCCCTCGAAGCGGCGGGACGATTTCTTCATTCCCAAGGACGTCCACTTGAGAAAGCTCGATACGACTACGCGTTCGGCAATGGAACTTCGGAAGCGGCGCTGGAAGCTCTGGCCGAGTACCAGAATGACGATGGCGGCTTCGGCCACGCCCTGGAGCCCGATCTACGAGCCCCCGAAAGCTCCGCGCTCTGCACGACAATCGCCTTTCAGCTATTCCGAGAGATTGGCGTCCCAGCGGACCATCCGATGGTTTCACGTGGATTGGGATTCCTGGTGGAGACGTTTGATGCAGGTCGCCTGAACTGGAGGATTATCCCACTAGTCGCAGAAAGAAGCCCTCGGGCTCCTTGGTGGTACCAGGCTGACAACATGGAAAAATTTGATGCGTTCTCGCTCAATCCGACAGCGGAAATTCTCGGCTACCTGTTTGATGGCAAATCACAAGTTCCAGAAGATACGATTGCTCCAGTTTCGGATCGAGTCCTTTCAGAGCTCACTAGCATCGAGAAGATCGAAATGCACAAGTTGCTTTGCTGCTTGCGCTTGCTTGAGACCGCCTCGCTTCCAACAGACTATCAGCAGCAGATCGAGAACCGACTGAGGCAACTCATAGGCAATACGGTTGCTCGTGATCCTGAAGGCTGGAAGGGATACAGCTTACGACCGCTTCAAGTGGCCAGTAATCCCGAATCGCCGTTCATGCAGGGGCTTGAAGAGGCTGTGTCCGCAAATCTCGACTACGAAATATCCACCCAAAATACAGATGGCTATTGGCCGCCCAACTGGGCATGGGATGACGCCTATCCAGACGAATGGAGCAACGCCAAAAGGGAATGGGCCGGAGTCATCACGATCGAAAAGCTGTTGGTCTTGAAGCGATTTGGAAGAATCGATGGCATTGCATAAGAAGTCGCGCGAACGGACGCCTTGGCTCACACGCCGAACAACGCTTCCCATCGTTTGCTCGTCCAACCCGCGACCCACGGTGTCTGGCATGCGGCAGGGCTCCACTTCACTTTGAACAAACGGAAAGAAACCTATGGACAGAAGCATCTACGAAGGACTGAAAAAACATTTCCGAGACCATCCCGAGGTAGAGGTCGCGGAGGGAAAAGGCGCCCAGGGGCTCAAGCATAACGGCAAGATGTTCGCTATGTTCTACAAGGGAGATTTAACCGTGAAACTTAAGCCAAAGACCGTCCAAACCTTAATCGAAAAAGGAGAAGGCCTTCCCCATGACCCTGGGACTGGGTCACCGATGAAAGATCGAATTCTCATACCTCAATCGCGCTCTGAGACCTGGATCGAAATGTGCGAGCTCTCATTGCGAGAGGTGAAGTGAATGGCCTCGCTAGCGACGAAGGGCCGTTAAAACCCTTCTCTCGAATACGGTGTCGTATTCTTGAATAGTCGTTCGTCTCCAAGATCTGGTGACCAATCGACTAGGGTTTTCGTTCCGTCATCGTTTTTGGTCATTTGGAAAGCGTCGTAGAGTTCGCCATTGGCCATGAAGGCTTTATAGGTCAACACACTGCCATCGATGCGGATAACCTGGAAGAACTGGGTGTTTTCCGCTTTTCGATCCAGGACAACGCCTTCCGACCGATAGACGCTCCAGCCCCCTTCCATGAATTCGTACATCTTAGGGCCGCTGACGGAATTGACGAACATCGATGTAATTTCTTTCTCATTACGACTATCGGTCATGCGAACGGGAATGTGCCCTCGAGCATAGGTGTGGTCATGTCCTTGCAAAACCAGATCGACCTTATGTTTATCGATAACCGGTTTCCAGAGCTCTCTTTTGGGAGCGTTGTCGCGATCTCGGCCGGACGAGAACATGGGATGATGAAAGGTGAGTACCGTCCAGCCATGGGGATTATTCGAGAGCACCGAATCCAGCCATTCGGCTTGAGCCTCGATCTCGTTGTTCGAATCAAGAGCGACAACACGAATCCCTTGATAATCAATGTAATAAACGGATTCGCTGAGAGCTTTAGGCAGTCCGCGGTACGTAGGCAGAGTGAACTGCGGTCTCCATTGCATGGATATGCGTTTCTCCTGATCGGCGTCGGTCAATTCATCGTATTCATGATTTCCTGGCACTACAATACTCTGAACCATGGAATGTATCCAGCCCCCGGCTTTAAACCACTCGCCCCATTCACGATCGCGATGAGCTCGATTGATCAAGTCCCCGGCATGAATAGTGAAATTGGCGTGCGGCGCTTTGGAATAAGCGGCTCGAATGATACGAGACCAATGCGATAGAACTGCATTCTGAGCGTCGCCGAAATAGAGAAACTCTACCGGATCAGCTTCGTCGGAAGCCGTGCGAAACTGTATCCACTCGCTCCAGCGCTCTTCCCCATCCCCAACTCGATAGGCATACAGCGTGCTCGGCTCTAGATTTTTGAATACAACTGAATGGAAATGAGTCGTGATTTTGGCATTCTGGTCGTAGGCTCCAATATCCAGCGATTCGGTTTTGGCCTCGACACGTTTCGCCGATCGGTCAAAGCGAGAGGCCGGATCTGCAACTGCTATCTCCGCATAAGCTTCATCGACAGAATCATCAGTCCGCCAGGTGACAGCCTGAGTAGTCGCAGGATTATCGGACCAGGTTAGAATAATCCTGTCGGGATCAGGACTGGCTTTTTCCCAGTGCCGAAACGCGTAATGGCCATGCTTGTGGGCCAGAGCCTGAGCGCAGATAACGAGAAAAAGGATGTAAGCGTATTTCATTTTCATATCTAAAAATTTCAAACGATTCTAGCTAGTCGATTGGCGTGAAATCGACTTTGTCTACTCTAGTCATATCTGAGAATTCTATACGATAAATTTCGGCAGCCGACTCGTCTCCCGGACCAGAATTTCCAAAAGCTTCAAGTTTTACTGGAGCCCTGTTTGGCAAATCGGGACGAGGAACAACAGGAGACCCGATGGCCCAGGAAGTGAAAAGCGGAAGAAGAAAAATATGCTTAAGCATGCGAAAATTAAGCGCCGCCACCATTAGTCCTTAATTAAACGAATGAAAACATCGCGCGCCGCTTTGAATGGACAGGACTAGACCTCCTTGGCCTTGGGAAGCGAAACGGCAAACAGACTGCCCTTCCCCTGCTCGCTCTCCACGCTCACCGTTCCCCCGTGAGCGACCGTCAAGTGCTTGACGATCGAAAGTCCCAAACCGCTACCGCCACGCTCGCGAGAGCGTGAAACGTCGATACGGTAGAATCGCTCGAAAATTCGTTCCAGATGGCGTGAAGCAATCCCAATACCTGTATCCTGTACTCTAATACAGTGATTATCTCCCTCCTCGTTTAGCGACAACTGGATATTGCCATTCTCCCCGGTATACTTAAAGGCGTTGTCTACCAGACTGTTAACGACGACTTCCAATGACTTTTGATCTCCTTCTACGAAGAGCGGCTGGAGCGGACACTTCGTCTCGAAACGGATACCCCTTAAAGCAGCCATGGTGTTGAAAGTCTCGCTGGCCACCTCCATGACGGATCGCAAATCCATGCGACGAAGACTAATCATGCTGGTATCGGTTTCCAGGCGAGAGATGGCCAATAGCTCTTCAATCAGTCGCAAGAGTCGTCCATTCTGAATTCGAATGCGCCCCAGGAATTCATGGCGAGCAGCTGCATCTTCATCCGCCCCGGTTTCCAAAGCGTCCACCAGGGTCGTGATAGCCGCAACGGGCGTTTTCAATTCATGGGAAACGTTGGAAGCGAAATCGCGACGCAGCGCTTCAAACCTTCTGCTTTCGGTAACGTCTCTGATAACGACCAGGCGTCCGGATTTCTCCATAAGGCTTCTGCTTAGCGGCGCTACAAAAATGGATACATATCGAAGCGATTCCTTTTCTCCCCAACTGGTCTCGAACTCGAATCGCTTGTTCTCGGAAAAGCCGTCCTGAACCAGCTTTCGAATCGGTTCGACACGCATCACATCCTCGAACAACTTTCCCTCGGCTTCGCTCTCATCGACTTCAAATAAGGACGCCGCGGCTGCGTTAAGGAATATCACTTTTCCCCGTCGGTCGATTGCCACTACCGAATCCTGCAGCAATTGGAGGAGCAGGGCCAAGCGATTGCGCTGCAAGCCGAGCTGGGTCAGCTGGTTCTCGCTAGAATCGGCAAGGGCATTCACTGATCGAGCCACCATGCCAAACTCGTCTTTTCGGTCGAGATCGATTCGAAGCGACAGCTCTCCTTCAGCGATCCGACGACAAGCGGATTCTACCTGGCTTAGCGGTTGCGTAGCGCTGCGAGCGATGAAAAAGCCGACCAGCAAGGAGAGAAAGGCCGCTCCGCTAGCTCCGATCGCCACCTTGCTATTCAATTCCCTAGACTGAGCCAGCATCTCCTTCGTGCTGCTGCCAATTCTCACGTATCCAATTTTATCCGACTGAACAAGAATCGGCATAATCACATAGATGTACCTTTCACCGTTTTCTAGAATGTATTCAGATTCTCCCTTTCCTTTCGAGCGAGCATTCCAGAATTCGGGAAGATCGAGCGGATCTTCGGGAAGGACTGATCCCTGCTGCGAGGCCATTTTAACTTCTCCAGAGGCCAAGACGATATCGGCTGTAGTGTTCGTGTCCTCGCTCACTTCCGCCAAACGCGCCTGCAATGCTCCCGTCCAGAGACCTTGCGGATTCGAGGAAGCCATAGACGCAGCCAATTCGCCAATGGTGGATAGCTCCGCCCTCAAGGCGGCGTTCGCGGTATTGGAAAAGAAGCGATTTATCAGCAGAGCGATCAGAATGGCCGAGGCCAGCGTGAGAAGCGCGTAGGAACCCCAAAGCTTCCAGAAAAACGAAGTTCCACCTGGCTTGGAAGACTCCGAATTTGAGGATTCCTTTTTCACATTCCCGTTTTCATTAGAGAGTGCCTTAGAATAGGTCCCATAGACTCAGACCAACATCGCAGACAATTCGTATCTAATTTCTCGCGACGGCCTTGGAAGTATCCAGTCTGTAGCCCACGCCTCTAACGGTGCGAATAAGTTCCGGCTGCTCTAGCTTTTTGCGAATGGAACGGATGTGCACATCGATGTTGCGGTCGATGACGAAGGCCGCCTCGCCAATGGAATTGTTGAGCAGGTTATCGCGAGTGAAAACGCAATCCGGACTAGCGGCCAGACAGCGAAGAATCCGAAACTCGGTAGCGGTAAGGCTGAGCCGCCTTTCGCCCAATCTCGCTTCAAACCGCTCGCTATCCACCACCAGATCGCCGACTTCGATTCGTTGGGAATCCTCAAGCTCGTCCTGGAGTTTGCCGCGTTTGAGAACCGCCGCTATCCGAGCGAGAAGCTCGCGAGTGGAAAACGGCTTGGTAACATAGTCGTCCGCTCCCAGTCCCAAGCCTAAAACGATATCGGTTTGATCGTCCTTCGCCGTCAGCATGATAATCGGAATAGAGCGACACGTCGTATCCGCTTTCATGCGGCGACAGACCTCGAATCCATCCAGGCCGGGAATCATCAGATCGAGAATCACCAAGTGTGGGCGGCGGCGGCGTATCAGGTCCATCCCTACAAGACCGTCGTCGGCCAGTAGAACATCATAGCCCTTGCTGGTGAGTGAATAAGCTAGTGGCTCGCTGATATCGTGCTCGTCCTCGATGAGCAGTATTTTACGCTGCATAGCGAGTTTTGATAGTTCATCCTGTCGGTACAAGCAATGGAGTTAAGGTGACAAAAACGCGCCAAAAGATGGGATTATCAGGACTTTTCGCGAGAACGCATACTCAATCGTAAAAGCCAGTGATTCCGTAACTAAATCGTTTCTCAACCTTTCTTGATGCCAGTGGGACGAAGAAGGAAAATAAGCAGTGTTAAGATGACGCATTTTGGACGACATCCGCCCGAGTCGCATGACAGACAATAGAATTCTCATTTTTGAAGACGATCGAGATCTAGCCCTTTTGCTTGAAAGGACGTTTCAAAAGGAAGGCTTCGTGGCGCGATGCAATTATGGCGGCAATGGATTCATGCAGCATGTGGACGAGTTCAATCCACACTTGATCGTACTCGATCTCATGCTGCCAGAAATTGATGGATACACTATATGTCGTTGTATCAAGAGTCCGGATAGGAATACCGAAGTGAAAGTCATTATCCTCACGGCGAAAGACGACGAATCGGACATTCTTAATGGATACGACGCGGGAGCCGATGACTACATGACCAAACCTTTCTCTCCGAAAGAAGTGGTCGCTCGAGCGAGGGCTGTTCTAAGGCGGAAGCAACCCCAAGCAACCACCGCTACCCATAAACTGGTCAAGCGCGACGCGCTATTGATCGACGACGATCGCTATGAGATTTCCCTGAAAGGAGAACCGCTGGAACTCACGCATTCCGAATACCGTATCCTGAAAGCCCTAGCCACTCAACCGCAACGCGTATACACCCGCGAGCAGTTGGCCGAAAGTATCTCGGGAAATGAATACGGCGCGCAGAAAATAGCGGGCAGCCGAAATATCGACGTCCACATCCGGGCTCTGCGCAAGAAGCTCGGCGACTTTAGCTACTACATCAAGACCCTCCGCGGCGTCGGCTATTCCTTCGACATCGACTCGAGCGAATGAGCGCGAGGCGGACTTATACTCTGAGATTCGAATAAAGATCCCTGCCGCCACCGGTGGAATAATCAAAGGTAGGGATGACTCGCCGAGTCATCCTCCAGATGCAAAGGACGACCGAGCCGGTCGTCCCTACCCTAAAATGCAGCAGCAAGGAGGTTGGACTTTAGTCCGACATGTCAAACCCGGCGGAAATCCACAACAACGTCGGACTAAAGTCCAACCTCCCTTTGAGAGACGACGGGTCGAGGACGCCCCGTCCCACCTTTTACGTCAATTTGCTGGACGGATTCCAAAAAGGAAACGTAACAAAAAAGAGCCCGGCTCGAAAACCGGGCTCCACTTCGGAAACGTAAACTATATGACTAAATCAGTTTCTCAAAATTCGCCTGTAACACCGAAGTTGATACGACGTTGATTCCAGTAGGAGTCGTCGCCGTATTGACGGTACCCTTGGACAGACTTGCGCAGTTCATTCAGAGCATTGGTCACATTACAGTAGACTCCAAATCCATCGTTGAACTTGTACTGCAGATTGATATCCCATTCGCCGGAATCGTCGAACTGGTCATCGCCCACGAAAGCGAACTCGCCTTCGGAAGAGCTTTCCTGCTGGTCCACGAAGGCCAGACCTTCGATGTACTGCGAGCGGAAGCGGTAGGAAACCTGTCCTTGAAAAGGACCTTTCTCGTACTGCAGACCAACGAAGTAGAGCGTGTTGGAAGCGCCGCGAGTCGGCAGCTTTTCCTGACGTCCCGGATAATCGGCATCGGAATCCGTTATCGTAGCATTGGCATTGAGCGTGAAATCGCTCCAGGCGTCGCCGAAGACTCCAAGATTCTGATACCATGCGAATTCAATACCCTGATTAACCGCTCCAGGACCAGCTTCAGCAGTCACAACCTCGACGTCGCCAAGAGAAGGATCCAAGCCGAAGTCGGCTGCGTTGCCGCGACGTACACCTTCGAAGGAGAAGTCAGAAATATCCTTATAGAAGGCTCCGATGGCGATGATGCCACCATTGTCGGTGAAGTACTCGAGGCTGATATCGGCATTGTCCGAAGTCAGGTTTGGAAGATCAGGATTGCCGCGGGAAACCGCCACCGGCGTATCCGTATCATCGATAGTCGTGATACCCAAGAGATCGGAGAAGTTAGGACGGCCATAGGTTCTCCCCAGGGAGGCGCGGCCAATCAGCTTGTCGCTGAAGTAGTGCTTGTAGTGGAGAGACGGAAGGAACTCGTCCCAAGTCCGGCTTCTGCTGTCGCGAGCGATCGTCCGCTCGACGCCATCGGAATCCGCCACATAACGAATGCTCGACTCGTTGGTGAAGTTAAGAGCGTTGTTGGAAGCGGTCTGCTGACCGGGCAAGTAATCGCCTTCAGGAGTGACAAACTGCGAAGACGTGAAGTCAACCGTCTCGTAGCGAACGCCAGCGATGAATTCCCAGTTGGTCCCCTTCCACTTGCCTTGGAAATAAGCGGCCAGCGTATCACGATCAGCTTCGTAGTCCTGCTCGAAGGAGTCTTCCAAACCGCCGCTTCTGAGTCCGAAGTAGGTAGCGTTGGCCGCGTTTTCACGCATCCTCAAAACATCTGGAGTGTACGGGATGCGGTAATTCGGATCGCCATTTAGATCTTCGTATGGATTGTCGCGAAGGAAATCGGCGAAGGGAAAATCTCTAGCGGAAAACTGCAATTCGTCGTAGTCCGACTCGCGTTCTTCCTGCTGGAACTTAACGCCCATCTTCCAAGCGCCATCCACTCCCATGGAATCGCCAAAAGGAATTTCCAGATTCGTTTCGAAACCGAGGTAGGTTTCCTCCGTGATACGGTCTTCCAGCTGGAAGAAGCCAAGCCAAAACTCGTCTGGATTTCCTTGGGTAGGAACGCCAAAGCGATCGTAGGGAGAAAGGTTAGTGAAGATGGCTTCGAATGGACCCCGCGAACGGTCATAGGAGAATTGGAAATCCGAGCGGCGAAATTCAGTATCGCTCTCGAACCGAACCTTATCGGACTTGGCCATGAAGACATCGTAATCCCAAGTACCGAAACCAAGCTCCGTCTTACCGCCGAAATGCAGGTTGAGGAACTCGATATCGATATCGTTCCATTGGCCTTCGTATGCGGAACGGCCTCTACCAGTGCCGTCTGTATTCCAGCCGGTGACAGCATGGAGATCGCTTATTTCCAAGATCGTGGAGATACGATCTGGGCTACCACCTAGACGGACTAGATTGCCAGGATTAAAGCCAGCAGCGGCCCACTCGGATGGATTGTTGATCAGAGCATCGAGATCGCCTGCATACGTGTCAGGGAATGTAAAGTAGTTGCCCGCATCGTAGTTCGGATCGAAAAAGCCATATGGCGAGACGAATTGATCGTAGGGATCCTCACTGCTTTCATGGTCGTTATCCATGATCAAGTGGTGGCGAATATCGTCTTCCTGGCGATCTTCCTGGTGCCAGGTGACCTTGAAGAAAACCTCCGTATCTTCGCTCAGCTTGTAATCGAAACCGAGATTCAAACCGATGCGCTCGCGCTCGATATTGTAATTATTGTACTCGGTATCTTCATGGAAAAAGATAACTTGCTGATCGGTAGCTTGCTCGGCAGCAGAAAGGCTCGGAGCCAGGTAATCGTTCACAAGATCCTGGTCGGCGCCGAAGTCGATACGATGAAACATCGGAATCCAGTCGTAGTCGATGTTATCGAATCCTTCATTGATGCTGTGATAGCTGAAAGAAGCGCTGATGCCGAGTCGCTTTTCAGGACCGACGATATCGGAGAAAGCGAAACTGAATGTCGGATCCATTTCATCGCGCAAAGCGGAATAGCTCATGCCGGCCTTATAAGACATGTGACGTCCATTGCGCTGAAAAGCGGAGCGCGTCTCCAAATTTACAATACCACCTAAGGAGTCACCATCGTGCTCAGGTAGCGGGCTCTTCCAGATTTCAACGTTGGTGATCGCATCGCCAGGCACATCGTCCAAAGCCATGCCATTAGCGGTGTTTCCGTAGGCACCACCTTCACCAAGATTGCCAATTTGACCATGGCCGGAGGATGGCATCCGATTTCCGTCCAGCTGCACATTCACGTACTGCGTATCCACACCGCGGATATTCACGTAGCGAGGCACTTCGGAAAACCCGTCCGTATCCACGGAAAGACCAGGCATTTTTTGCAAAGCCAAGCCGATGTTGCCATCATTCATCTGACCGAACTCTTCTTCAGAGATGATGGTGACTAGACCCGAGGCTACGCGTTGCTGATTGATGGCGGCCGATTGTCCAATCAGCGAAGCTTCAACGCGAACCCCTTCCAGTTCGACCAGATCCTCCGAAAGCGTGAAGTCAGCTGTAGAGGAAACCTGGCCAGAAACGCTTACCTGCTGTGTCTGCGTTCCGAGACCCAAGTAGGATACCTCCAAAGTGTGGTTGCCTTCAGGCGCGTTTTTGATCACGTAATCACCTTTAATATTGGTAGAAGCGCGAAGCTCGCTGCCCACGACGCGTACGACGGCTCCGTGCAAATATTCGCCTGTAGTCTCGTTCAGAACGCGACCGGAGATGTCACCCGCATAGATGCTCGAACAAAGCGAGCCTACAACGCCTATTAGCAAAGCGAAACGCCGAAAAGGATGTCTCGCGAAATCTAGTTTAGTTGAGAGTTTCATGTTTTAGTCAGCTGGTTTTCAGGTGCGAACAGTGTAGAAATGTTCGGCCCGAAATTAGTTCTGATCTGTTAAGACTCTATTAATGGCGAGTGAAGCTTCCCTATCGGTTACGTAACGCTTTGATGACGATTTCAAAGTTATTCCCATAGCCAGTGTGAATAACAATATTTGTAATTGATATTTAGTTACAAATTGGTCAGGTAATGGCTAGCGGGTGACGCTAGCCGCTACCTATCACAGGACCTAAACGCAGGAAAGAGCTGGCGATTAAGCCAGCCCTTTCGATAACTCCGCTAAGCTCTACCTAAATCCTAAAAAACCATTCTAGAGGCCTCTTCGACGTCCCTCAAATAGTCAGCCACCTGAGGAGAGTAGTCTAAATTCAATGACTCGCGTATGAGATTTGCCGCTTCCGCATATTCGCGTCGCTCGACCTTCATTTGACCATGCTGCAGAAGAGCCTGGGCTTTAACCTTTTCAATGTTGGCAGCCCTTTCGTAAAGAAATTCAGCCTCCTCGTAATCCTTCCTTTGCCAGGAGAATCGAGCTAATAGAAGCAAGGCTCTCCCATTCATTGGATCCTCTTCTATGATCTTCTCCAAAGTCTCCGCCGCGGCTTCGGAGTTGTCCAAGCTAAGTTCCAGTTCCGCATTAAGATTGAGCAGCTCAAGGCGTTGTTCTTTTTCCAATACACCGCCGATTCTCTTGGTTATCAGCTTGGAGAGTTCTCGAGCCTCGTCCCATGCCTGAAACTCGATAAACGCCTGCATGGCTCGCCGCGTTTTATTGAAGTCCTCTTTCTTTCCAGAAGCACCCATCGCTTGATCGTAGGCCGAAATGGCCAAGGGAAACATGCCCTTATTGGCGTAGATGTCGGCCAGGAGAAACAGGCTATCCGCGTTACCTTTCTTCATGCGACGGACGATTTCCAGGTTTGTCATGGCTTCTAAAGGACGCTCTCTAGCTAAGGCGATATTCGCCTGGTGAAGGTAAAGCTCGTGATTCTCAGGTTTTTCGCTGATCATCTCGGCAACCAGGCCGGCCGCTTCATCAAAGTTTTCCAGATCGACGAGGCAACGAATCTTGCCGAGCTTCCAATCGGTTTCCCTGGGAGAAAGAGCGATAGCTAGATTGTAGGCGTTCAGCGCAGAAGACACCATTCCACTATTCAAGTAGGAGTATCCAAGTAATCCATACGACAATCCGTCCCCTCCACCAAGCTCGATCCCCTTCACCAGCATGGTGGCGGCTTCTTCGAGCTGCTCGTTCTGAATGTAGGCCAAACCAAGGTTCTTGTAGGCTCGCATGAAGTTGGGAAATTTCTTGATGGCCGCCTTGTAGCTCTCGATAGCCAATGCCGGATTGTTCTGCTGAATCCGAATCGTTCCGAGCGTGAAGTCCAGAGCGGCGCTCGACTCCGGCGTGATACTGTCTTGCAGCATCTTTGCCCCTTGATCCAGGTCCGAATCCAAAATCACCGTCAAGGTCCGGAAGAGCTCGCTCTCCTCCTCGCTGAGCTTTGGCTCGAGTTGCGTATGCACGCCATAACTACCCATGACGCGATCCTTGAACTCCTGGCTGCTCCACAGATTCTCGCTAAGCGGGTAACGCTGGGCATTGCCAAAAGAAGCGGCGATCAATCCGCAGAGGAGGGCTGATGACTTCAATAGGAGCCGGATCGTAGATCCGTTTAAGCGAACAGAGGAATTTAGTAATCTTGAATAATGCATCGTCTTTAAAATCTAGTTACGGCTTGGCAAACTCCATCGGGAAAAGAAACCTGGCCTTAACAACCTTTCCATCACGCTTTGGCTGGGAAAAACGGTACTTTTCCACGTATTCAATGAGATCCTGCTCAATGATTCTATCCGTCAGTTGAACGAAGCGTTGAAACCTCACTCTTCCGTCTTCAGTAATGATCACGAGGATACGAGCTCGCACGTCGTTTTTAATCTTTCCGATAGCGCTTCGCGGCCAGGTCCAGTTCGGCTTGCGTACAACGCGAGGCTTCTCATCCAGCTCGGAAATGCTGAATGTGTTCATGTCTTTCAAAGCATCGGTCTCCACTTCAAATCCGCCTACGCCAAATGCGGCTCCCATGGACGCACCGGTACCGGGATTCAGGGCCAGCTGCAGCTGACTTAGGCTTAGCGGCTTCGGATTCTGCTTCAGCTCGGGCTTCTGCTCCTGCTGCTGTTCCTCTGGCGGCGGCGGTGGTTCTGGCGGTGGCGGCGGTGGTGGTGGGAGCGAAACATCAATCGACCTAACCGTCTTCCTCTCCTTAACGCTCAGCAGATGCTGAGTGAATGGAAGAACGAATACAACCGCGGCCACGATCGACGAAGACCATAAAAAGATCCTAATTATCTGAGCAGGCTTGTTCCTGGACTTGCGCCTAGATGAGTAAGATCCTTCCATCAGAGAAAGCAGTTCTAGTCTTCGGTAGAGAGGCTTACGGATTCGGCCCCTGCCAGCTTCGCTTCGTCGATTACCCGCACCACCACATCCGTAATGGACTTGCGATCAGCTTGAATGATAACCGGCATCTTCTCTTTTTGATAAAGCCGACGGATGATCGGGCGCACGCCGCTTATTCCGACATTCTTGCCACCGTAGACCACATTGCCGTTTTCCGTGATGGCGATTAGAATGCTATTCTTATCCAGATCTGAAGCGGAAGCCGCTTGCGGCTTGTTTACGTCGACTCCGGTCTCTTCAACGAATACCGTAGTAACGATAAAAAAGATCAACAGAATGAATACCATATCAATCAGAGGAGAGATGTTGATGTCCTCCGATTGCTTTCCCTTATCAAACAACCGCCTGTTTCTCATGCTTCTTTATTTCCTGAGTGTTTACGTTGCGAGCCCTGCGAGCCACGATCGATTCGATTCTTGTGATGAGCGTATTCAATGAATTGAGTCGTTTCTCAATCATGTTGATCATAACGTAGCCAGGGATGGCGATGATCAGCCCTAACTGAGTGGTAATAAGAGCTTGAGAGATGCCTCCCGCAACGAGATTGACGGTTTGACCGCCCGAGCTGATGGCCAGTCCTTTAAATGTATCCAACATTCCCATAACCGTTCCAAGCAGGCCGGTTAGTGGAGCGGCTCCTACGAAAATCGCAAGCATCACCCGTCGACGCTCGACTCGATGGATATGCTCGTTGCGAACTTCACTGAATCGATTGACCACGTCCTTGGCGTTTGGCAATCCCTCCTTCCCGAATTCGACAATCGACCGAATCTCCCCCTTGAGCCTTTCGGGATGGTCGACGCAGCCTTCAAGCTCCTCGTCGCTCACCTTAGGACCGGCCAGATCCTTAAGGTAAACTATCATCTCAACACCCGTGTAGAAGATCAGCATGGCTAATCCAACCAGTGGATACATGAGCAGCCCTCCCGATTTCCAGATCGGAAGAAAGCTCTCTTGGAAGAATTCGGTCATGACGCGTATTGCTCGTTTTTCGCTTCGGTGGGCAGACCATTAACGAAAATCACGGAAAGTTTCTCCATGTGAGCCATGATAGACTGAGCCTTACGATTAAGCATGGCGTGAGCCACGAGCGAAGGTATGGCAACCACTAGTCCAAGTTCGGTGGTGATCAAGGCTTCGGAGATACCGCCCGAGAGAGAGCTGGCGTCCCCGGTACCAAAGAGAGTGATCATCTTAAAGGTGTTGATCATGCCGGTTACCGTACCCAAAAGACCGAGGAGCGGCGCGACAGCGGCGGTAACGGCGATGACAGAAAGGAAACGTTCGACCTTAGGTTGAGCCTCGAGCATCTTCTCGTACATAACCTCCTCGACCAGCGCTTTGTCCTGATCGCTGTACTTCACCCCGTCTTTAATCATAGGACCGAATTCCCACGGAAGCTGTTCAGCCATTCTTTCCGCTTCCTCCTTATCGTTTTGACGAATCTTATGAATGATTGGGCTGAGCTGACTCGCTTGAGGCTGCTTGATGGTGAAAATTTCGAAGAGCTTGTAGGCCGCAAGCAGCATGGCCAAGGTTGCGAAAAACAGGATTGGGTAAACCCAGATGCCGCCCTTCCCAATGTGCTCCGGAATGGATTCTTTGGAGGTCTCGATAGCCAGGGCAGCGCCAAGGGTCACATCGATTGGCAAATCCGCTTTCCCTTCGGCAACAATCTTCGCGGCTCCGGTATCCAAATTCCCATTAAGAGCGGTCGCATTCGGAGTAAGCACTTGATGGCTTTCAATGATTCCCGCCTGCTTCGTAGCATCGCTGTAAAATACGCTAGCGGGTCCGAACTCGATGAAGTGTCCAGCTTGAAGGTCGCCTTGCGAGTCGATGGCCTGGCCTTCGATAATCGTTCCGCCGATACGATCTTCAAGTCTTTCGATGCCGATGCGAATCGCGTCCACCTGAACGGCATAGCTTTCAGTCCTCGGCGAATCAGGCGTATCCAAAACTTCCCGGATGCCGTCGATACGATCTTCGTACTTCTGCTGCTCGCCTGAAGTCATCTGAGTCTGAAGCTCTTGTAGAAACTGATTCATCATTCCGGCGACATAATCGTTTTCGTCCTGGATGGCTTTGATGCGCTGCTCCAAAGCGTCCAAGCCAATGGAACGACTGTCCTGGGCTCGCTGCTGACGCTCGAGTTCCCTGCGCTTCTCCCTTACTTCCGTCTTCAGTTGATTGATACTACGGGAAAGGGGAATGCGCTCCTGTCGGATGGTGTCTCTCGTTTCGCCGAGTCGCTTGATGGCGCTGTCCAAGTCTCTCTTGGCCTCTTGATTAATCGCATCCAGGCTAACCTGAGCCGAGCAAACCAATGCTGAGGATACTGCGAGAAAGGCTGAAAAATAGTTTCTGAATTTCATGTAGAAGAAATTAGTTGATGGTGACAGGCAGGGAGACGAACTCTGCTTGTTTGCCCTTTTGGTACATGGAAAGCATGTCGAGTACCGCGTCGCTATACTCCGGAGTTTCTTCCCATTTCCAGCCTTCGGCAGTTGGGTATCCAAATCCCGCGTTCTCCCCAGCTGTGTCAGCGAAGTAGGCTAAGCCAAAGCCAAAGTAGAGCGTGTTCACTTGCTTGCCACTGCCGTCCTCGAATTCACGCGTTTCCGATTCAAGGGTGATGGTGTTGTCAAACTTGTTCGCCTGGCTCAGGATACCCACAACGTTGCGAAGGCGTACCGCAAAGGAGAGTTTGGTCTCCTGATTTTCCTGGGGCAGCTGTCTAAGAATAGGCTTAATGCTATAGGTGTATTTAGTCGGGAAATACGGAACCAGCTCGCGGATTCCGTTTTCCAGCTCGCTGAGCGAGGCTTTCACCACATTGCTGGCGCTATCAAGCTCGTCCTTTTGCTCGATCAGAGAGGCTCTTTTCTTGTCGGATTCGGTAGCCGATTCCTTGGACTGGCTGATCTTCTCTTCCAGAGCTTCCTTCTCCTGCTTAAGCATCCGCTCCAAGTCCTCGAGGATCGCCTTTTCCGACTTCCATTCGTTGCTTTCCTTGGAAATTAGGCTCTCGGTTTCAGCCCATTTCTCGATGGTCGTCTTGGTGTGCGAGTACAATTCGCTTTTGTTGGCCAGAGTTGCGCTGCTCATGGCAATGGCCGCCATCGCTATGGTTGTTGGCAATAGAAATTTCATAATGAGATGACTGAAATCTGGTGTCGTGGAAAATCGTTTCAGCGCGATTCGTAAAGTAGATATCAGGATTCGCGGACCTATGCTCGACACTAAGTTCAAGTCGCGTCAATCGCTTGAACCGGCCCTCAAAAGATTGTCACCAAGCCGAAACACAATGGTCAGGATTCTGTAACATTTGGCGCTTCAATGTAAAAAGGAGAGCCTTGGAATTTGTAAAAATTAATGTTTTCCCGAACTCTGCCTTTATCGCGATTTAATAAAGCTGGCCTATATTCGCCAAATGACGCCTTCCATTGACGACCACGAAGCTGCGAAAGAAGCCTTGCGACTAAGCGAAAGAGAGCGAATTCAAGGCTCCTCCGATTCTATATCCACCTATCAACTACAAACGCAAATGGGCGCTCTCGTCGACCGAGTGATGGGAGAGGCTGGACTCTACGCTCCCGAGCACGCTTCCATTGCCATAAAGCAGGCCCATGGGGATGCGGTTGAAGCGGCTGAAATCCTTCGAGCGTACCGCCAAAGTATTGCAAGCAAGTATGTGTCTGAAATCCTGGATACGGAAGGCATGGAAATACGAAGGAGAATCTCCTCGGCGTTTAGAGAAATCCCCGGCGGTCAGATTTTAGGGCCTACACAGGACTACACCCAACGGCTTCTGCAAGACACTTTGGCCAGGGAAACTCAAGAGTCGGCAGACGATTACGCGAATGAAATCGAAGAGAGCTTCTCGGAGCTCAACGGAGAGAAATTCCCAAAGCAATACAGCACTGTGGCAAACCTCTTGAAAGAGCAAGGCCTGATGGCTCCGGTGAACGAGGATGAAGATCGATCCGTAGTAAATGTCCTCAAAGAGCCGATACAGTTTCCAGCGCCGAGATCAGCAGCCTTGCAAACGCTGGCTCGCAGCGACACAGGAGGGGTGATGGCCTTGGCCTATGGCGCCATGCGTGGACAGGGAGGAGATCACCCGACCATTGGAGAATTGCGAGTAGGCTACGTGGGGCTTAAGGTTAAGGACGCGCGAGGACGCTATCGCTCGATAGGCCGCATCAAAGTAACGGAAAGCGCCAACATCTCTAAAATAAAGACGCGAAAGAAGGATCCTGTACCTTACATGTCTCTCGGCTATGGGCTCTGCTTCGGTCAAAACGAAACCAAGGCCATCTGTATGGGCATTATCGACCGCAGCAACCGAATTCCAGGAGATGCCGCTCCGGCGATCAGCCAGGAATTCAGCCTTTACCATCTGGACGGTCCAGACTCCAAAGGCTTCGTCAACAGCCTCAAGATTCCCGCCTACGTGGAAATGACCTCGGAACTGCAGGATCTAAGAGCGGCCATGAAGCGCTCCGAGCTAGAGAAGCAAAAGCGGGAAGCCAAAAGGCAGCAAAGGACCGAAGCAAAAGAGCGCGATCTGGTTTAGCTTGGCCTACTGAACGGCCAGCGCTGATCCGCTGATAAGGCTGAGGAAGGTTTCACCCGCATCGGCAAGCGGTCCATCGTTGCGGATCGTCACGATGTTGGGATGCGAAAACGACATCTGTCGATTGCGCTGTATCCGTTTTTCAATTTCGTCGTTGTTTTCTCTACCTCTTGCTCTCAGACGTTCTCGCAAAACGTCATGGGCAACCGAAATCAGCACGGGAACGAGATTGGGAAATCTTTCAGCAGCCTGGGGCAGATAATCCCTGCTGCCATTCACTACCACGTTGAGCCCCATTCCGATCCAGGTTTCCGCTTCAATTCCGACGCCATAGCGAAGGCCGTGGCTTTCCCAATCCATACAAAAAAGCCCTAGCCCTGCTCTCCGTTCGAATTCGTTCAGGTCCAAAGCAATGTGATTTTCTCCACCCGCATCCGCCGCTCGCGTAATATAGCGATGAGCGAAAACGGTACGATTTTCCGCTTCCAAGCGCTCCTTGGCGTAGGTCATAATACTGTCTTTCCCAGCCCCCGAAGGTCCGATCACATAGATCAATGCAGTCATTGAAAACTGGTTACCACCTGGCTGTTAAGATCGGATTAAGAGGCGAAGCCGGTAGCGATCAGCGTCCTCGCTGGCCATCTATTGATATGAATGAGTAGCTAGCGAGGACGCTAGCCGCTACCGGCTCATTACAACATCTAACCAGACCGCGGCATGGTCGCTTGGATAGATAGGCGGATCCCCAATGGGGCGATTAAGATCGACGCCAGCATCGGCTATTAGTAATTCCCCATGGCTGGGATCCGAGAGCCAAATCTGGTCAATTTGCCGAAGTGGCCTTGATGACGGAGGAAGAAGAGACGTTCCTTCCGAACAGCCTTGAGAAGGCAGCGCGTTTGTCATTCCAACGGGAATACCGGACAAAGCCTCTTCGATTTCCGGTCCATCGGGCAGGCAATTAAAATCACCTCCCAGGACTCCGAAATCGGAGATCCTGTCATCACACAATTGAGTCATCGATAGGGCAACCTGACGCGCTCGAATGGAGGTCTCTGCTCGGATGTGAGAAAAATGAGAACAGACCACACGAATTCGCATTCCCTCCAGCTCGAGGACCACGCTCAGAGCAATCCGCTCGCCACCCACGTCACTAGAAGGCAGAGGAATGACTTCATTGCTATCGAAGACGCCATGCGAAAGAATAGCCAATCCCGATTGCGTCAACCGAGACTCTCCTCTATGGCGGCGAGGTTTTTGTCTCGCTGGAGCAAATACATAATCCATTCCTATTTCCTTGGCAATCGAAGCGGCAGTATCATCGCCAGTCTCCGAACAAAGGAAACATTCCTGCAACAAGATGATCTGAGGCTGAAGACGAAGAAGCTCCGAGGTCATCAGCGGGAGACGGCGATCGTATTCTCCATCGTTCTTCCATGTATTCAAGGAAAGGATTCGCGCGGTAAGGGCCACTGGGTCAGGCAACAAAATGGCCTTGATCTTGGCAAGAACCCAGCTTGCAAGCCCGACGAATTTCACCTGTTCTTAATTCTTTCTTAATTACCTGACTTTAGCGTCACCACTCAATCCAAGGTTCATGAATCTGCAGACGATAGAAAACGCCCATGTGGTAACGCCTGGGCAAGTGCTTAGAAATTGCGACATCCTCATTGAAAACGGAAAGATCTTGGAGGTTGGCGAAGAAATTGGAGCAAGCGGGATCAACCCAGTCAGGCATAATGCGGAGGGTCTCTATGCCCTTCCCGGTATCATTGATTTGCATACAGACGCTTTGGAGAAGGAAATCACGCCTCGTCCAAGAGCCGACTTTCCTGTAAACATCGCTTTGCAAGAGCTCGAAGCAAGACTGCTAAGCTGCGGTATTACAACGGTGTTTCATTCCCTGAATCTGGGCTATCAGCACAGCGAAGCGAACTCTCGATCGAAGATCAGCCGAGAGGAAGTTTTTTATGGAGTGAAGAATTTCGCGGAGACTCGCTCGATGATAAACACGAGACTGCATCTTCGTTTCGAGATCACCGGTCTCTATGCTCTCAACTTGCTGCACGAATTTATCAACATGGGAATCGTCGATCTGCTTTCGTTTATGGATCATACGCCAGGACAGGGGCAGTATTCCGCCGAGCGGTTCTTTCAGCAGCTCGAGAAAAAAGGTCTCTCCTTGAAAGAGGCGAAGGAGGAATTGCGGCGAGAGCAGGAGATTCCAAAGCTCAGCGAAACGCAGATTGCAGAGATCGTCAAGGAAGCCAAGAAGCAAGGCATACCTGTCGCTTCGCACGACGACGACTCGGCAGATAAGGTCCGACGCATGCGTGATCTGGGAATTGAAATATGCGAATTTCCCATCAACCTAGAGGCCGCTCAAACTGCAAAGGATTTGGGCATGCATACGCTTGGAGGATCGTCAAACGCCCTGAGAGGAGGATCTCTGACAGGAAACCTTTGCATGACGGAAGCGGTCGAGAAAAGAGTCCTCGATGGCTTCTGCTCGGACTATTACCCTCCCTCCATTCTGCATGCCGTATTCAAACTTTGGTTAATGGGAAAGTTGGCATTGCATGAGGCGGTAAATATGGCTTCTTCGAATCCAGCCAAAGCGGCAGGAATCAATCACTTTACCGGAAGCATTGAAGCCGGCAAAGACGCGGACATCATTCTTATTCGCCTTATCGATGGCTGTCCGAAGGTAGAAAGAGTTTTTTCTCGCGGCCAACTCGCCCACCAGGCAAGCTGGCGAGAGACGAAAGACAAGCGAAACACCATCGCGGCACCTCTTGTCGAAGCTTCCGCTTTTTAACCCGAAGATCATGGCCCTAGAGAATCCTCCCGTTAGAGAACTCGATTTCGATCAATACCAGAAACGACAGTACTATGAGGTCGGGATAGACGGAATCGAATCGAGAATGGAAAAACTGTCGATCGGCGGAAGATCGAAGTGGGAATCCAATCGTTGGATACCGCAAAGCTATCCCGGATTCGCCATGCAGGCCATGGTCGAAGCGTCTCCGGAAAAAGCTTCGCTGTTCATAGATCTGACCCAGATTCAAAAGCGGGTGGCAGGGCTCATCGAGAGGCCTGGCGTACTATACCCGATGCCCAAGGCCAGCTTTCACCAGACTGTTGCCAACACCCTATCGGCGAACCGCCTTCAACGCCACATCATCGATAAAGGGCTTCACGACGAGTTTCCAGACATCATTGCCAGCGCTTTGGAAGATCTGCCAAACAGCGACTATGAGGATGCGCCCAGCATGCAATTGATTGGCGTAGCCGTCTTCAGAACCGCTTTTGGACTTCTTGGAATTTTCCCGGACGAACGCGATTTCGATCGCATTCTAGATTTTCGCGAACGTTTCTACGGACATCCCACTTTGTTTCGTATTGGAATTTCGCGTACAAGACCATTTATCGGTCACATCACTCTAGGCTATTTCGAAGATTCGCTTAGCGAGGATGAAAAACGCCAATTTTCCACCGGACTGGCGAAGATCAACAAGGACATTCTAGAATACCCCTTGGATTTCCATATGCCGAAAGCCGAGCTTCACCGCTACGAAACGCTATCCGCATTCATTTCCGACCCAGCCTACCCTTCATTCAATCTCTAAAGAATATGCTTCAGTACGTAGAATCGTTCGGCGAAGCGCCGAAACCTAAAAAACAGCTTAGCGAAAAGCCTCATATCAACCCCACCGCTCGCATTCGCAAATCATACCTCGGCAGCTATACGGATGTAGGACCCGGTTGCTTGATGAATGAATCGAGCATGGACGACTACAGCTATCTAGCTGGGCACGTCAGCGCGACATGGACGGAAATCGGCAAGTTCTGCTCGATCGCCGCTCAGACTCGCATCAATCCAGGCAATCACCCCACTTGGCGCGTAGCGACGAACCACAGTACGTATCGAAGAAAACAGTACGGATTAGACAAAGTGGATGACGAGGAATTCTTCGCCTGGCGAAAGTCGCATGCCTGCAAGATCGGCCACGACGTGTGGATCGGTCACGGAGTGGTAGTGACTGCTGGAACCAGTATTGGCATTGGAGCTTGCATTGGGGCGGGCGCCGTGGTCACCAAGGACATCCCGCCATACGCCATAGCCGTCGGGGTGCCAGCGAAGGTCATCAAGTTTCGATTTGACGAAAAGACGATCGAACGAATTATGAACGCAGCCTATTGGGACTGGGATCGGGAACAACTTGAAACCTACTTTGCCGATCTGAGAGATTTAGATGCGTTCCTCGAAAAGCACGCTCCGGAAACCAGTTCAGCTACCTTGGCCTAAAGATGAAAAGAGTGGTTTCATTGGCGCTCTTTTCGTTTTTTCGTGCATAGTCGCTTTTCTCACAGCTTGTTCCCCGACTTCGCCATCCGACAATCGGTCATTAAAACTTGGTTACATACCTTACGACACGGCGGTAGCCGATCGCGAGGAAGCGATTGAAGCGCTGAGAAGCTATCTACAAAGAAGACTCGAGATCCCCGTCACCCTTACCCCTACTTCATCTTATCAGCCGGCAATCAACGCGATGAAATCAGGCGAGATCGACGTTATCAATTTCGGAGCCTACGCCTACCTTATCGCCGAACGAGATGGAGCCGCAGAGGCTTTCGCCGTTCGAGGTTCGCCAAACGGGGAGCCTTACACATACCATTGCCTGATCATCAGCCCCAGCGACCGGCCCTGGACTCGCATCGAAGAGGCCCTTGAAGAAAAGGAGCGATTGAAGGTGATGTTCACCAACCAGGCTTCAACCTCAGGCTATCTCGTAGCCAATTCATTCTACCTCGGTCGTGGCATCGATCCGAAAAAGGATTTCAAAGAGATCGAGTTCTCCAACAGTCACGTTCTATCCATCCTCTACGCGAGTCAGGGGGAATGCGACTTGGCCAGCGTGAGCAGCACTTTCCTGGAGGACATGGTAAACAGAGGGAAGATCGATCCATCAAGTGTCAGGATTTTATGGAAGTCCGATTCTATTCCCAATGGTCCCATCGCCTACCGAAGCAATCTCGATCCCGCCTTGAAAAAATCGGTCCGCGAAGCCTTTTATCAGGCAGATGAAGCCGATAAGGAGACGTGGAATCAGATCCGGCGTCAGTATCCAAATCAGGAATTCGAGTACGTTCCTGCTTCGTCGGAAAATTTCGCCGCTTTGAAGAATCTCGTTCAGTAAGAGCGATACTCGCTGGCGAACCAGCAGTCCGTTGCCACGTTTAGATTCCTGAATTCGAGAAAATCCCGCCTCGTAATCTAGAGGTAACATTTCGCGAGTAGTCTCTGCCTGCCACTGGGAAATCCTCTGTAAGGAATACCGGAATCTTTGAGTCTAACGAACCAATGAACGTTTTTAACGATTTGAAATTCAGCTTTAGGCTGAGCCTGAGAAATCTCAATTCGAGCTTGCTCGCGATCATCGTGATGACGCTGGGAATCGGGATCGCCGTAATCATGTATACGATCGGTTCGGCTGTTGAAGAAGACTCCTCGGGAGTAAAACTCGATGACGACGTTGTCTACGTTCAATGGATACGCTCTAAAGATGAAAGAAGAGGCTCGAACCTAGCCGTCAATGTGAGGGACTTCCGCGTTTTCCGCTCGGAAGTAACGAGCCTGGAAAACATGGCAGGCATTCATTCTTCCAGACCGTCTTTCGTTAATCCGGCCAACGAACCGAGCGCTAAGCGATATAGAGCCCTCAGCGCGACCAGCAATCTATTCGACCTGGTTGAAGCCAAGCCTCTTAAAGGAAGGCTTTTCCAGATGGAAGACACGCGGCCGGGAGCTGAGAAGGTCGTGATCATCTCCGAGCAGATTTGGGAAGACCAATACGAGCGTAGCGACGAGGCGATTGGCTCCACTGCTCTGATAAATGGCAATCCGCGCGTAATCGTAGGCATCATGCCGAAGGAATTCGCATTTCCTCCCGGGAGGAAAATGTGGATGCCAAGCGCATGGACCGAATCCGATACCCTAGAACGCAACAAAGCTCCTCGTATTGGAGTTATCGGTACAAGAAAAAAGGAATACACCGAAGAGCAGGTCCAAACCGAACTGAATGCCATCGCGGCCAGACTGTCGCAGGAGTTCCCGAAAACCAATGAGAACCGCACTCGAGTGTCGGTCGCTCCTTACAATGAACGGTTCACCTCGGGGGCTCCCATTCCGCTAATCGTAATGACGGCCGGATCGCTATTGGTTCTGCTCGTCACCTGCGCGAATGTGTTCAACGTGATCATGGTTCGCACCGCTTCGCGCAGTTCGGAACTGGCAGCGCGCTGCAGCCTTGGGGCTACGAGGCGTCAAGTGATCTGGCAAGTCCTGATCGACGGGCTAATGCTTGCCAGCGCGGGCGCGGCTATGGGGCTTCTGGTAGCTCATTTCTGCCTGAGATGGGCTACCGCTTATTTCAAGAGATTCGACCTTCCGGAATCGATAAGCTTCTCGATGGGTTGGGACGTGATTCTATATATCATCGTAGCCGTCATTTTCACCGGATTCATATCGAGCATCATCCCGGCAATGAGAGCATCAAAGATGGATGTATTCTCATTGATCAAGGACGATACGAGATCCTCGGCCAGCATCTTCATCGGCTGGCTTTCGAAAATACTGATCGTTTCCCAGATCGCCCTCTCGGGAATGTTGCTATTTGGAACCGTTACCATGGTTCATGCCTCGATGATATGGGATGACTTGGATATGCCTTACGATGAATCCTCCGTACTCACCGCATCGATACACATGGTTGGAAACCAGGCATTTACCGATCCTCATGATATAAGCCGGTTTTTTGAAGACTACCAACGTCGCATGGAAAGCGAGCCGGGGGTTGAGGCGGTCGCCTTTAGTTCCGCCGAATTCGGGTTGCTCGGCAATCCAACCGTTTTCGACATAGAAGGAAAAGAGGAAAATCCCGAGCTTTCGACCAATGTCGCCCAATACTCGAAGGTGACTCCAGGCTATGGTGACATTTTCGAAGTCGCCCCTATGTGGGGACGCATGTTCAACAATCTGGATACAAAGGATTCAATGAAGGTCTGTATCGTAAACAAGCCCTTCGTCAATGCCTACTTCAATCGGGAAAATCCTGTGGGAAAGCGCATCAGGGTCAAGGATCAAGGAAATCAGAAAAACGAATGGCTGCATATCGTTGGAGTGATTCCGGCAACCCTCCCTGAAATCGTAGGGGCAAGCGATCAAGCTTTGGCAGCCGTACATGTTCCCTTTTCCCAAAGTCCAGATCGGCGAATGGCCATACTGCTCCGAGGTCGAGGACAAGCGAGTCAATACATCCAGCCAATGATGAAAACCGCCCGAGAACTTTCCCCTACTACGCCTATCGAAGGAACGATTCGTACCATTGAGGAGAGATTAGACTTTGTGCGTCACGCCATGAGGCTCATTGCGACCTTAACCTTCGTATTCGGCTTTGCCATACTTGCTAAGTCGGTCATTGGACTCTACGCGGTTATCGCTTTCGCTACAAAACAACGCTACAAGGAATTCGGCATACGCATCGCGCTTGGAGCGAAATCGGCAAGAATAGTCTTGGCTGCCCTCAAGCCGTGGCTATGGCAGGTCGGGATTGGGCTTATCTTTGGCCTGGCAGCAGCTCTTGGACTTTCTTTTGCGATGGAATATATCGCCAGGGCGACCAATCAGGCGGAATCCGAGTCAGCCATATATACGGGAATATACATGCTTGTCGTTGTAGGGATCGTTAGCCTGGCCAGCCTCGTAGCCATGGCCATACCCACTTGGCGATCGACTCGTCTAAATCCGATCAACGCTATCCGAGAAGCCTGAGAGACTGTCTATGATACGATCTAAGCTTAGATGGCAGTTCCAGCTGTGTCTCCAAAATGGGAATACGTTTCCCTAGAGAGCCCGCTTTCTCGCAGCAGATCTTCGGTGAAACGGACTCCATCCCTTTCAAACAAGGTGATGATACACGACCCGCCAAAGGCAAAGTAGCCGAGTTCGGCTCCACGATCGAGAGCCTCTCCTTTTCCTTTAGTCATCACAATGCTTCCAACGCAGGTTGCTCCAATGGCAATGAAAGCGACGTATCCAAATTTCTCGGTCTCGATAAGCGTGAGAACCCGCTTGTTTTCCCAAAGATAACTAAGGTTTTTGACCAGAGCGACCGGGCTGACGCTGAAGAGCGATCCATTGATCATTCTCTGGTCGACAATCCGTCCGCGGGCTGGAGAATGGAATCGATGGTAGTCGACAGGGCACAGTCGGGAGACAAGCAGAGACCCTCCAGCAAAACGAGAGGCGAGTTTTTCATCGGCAACCAGCTGATATAAGTCGAATTTCTGGCCCTTCGCATACACACTCTGCTCGGCTCCAAGAGAGCCGATTGCCAAATGCCGACCGTCAGCCGGAAACGCTAACTGGTCTTTCGCCTCGCAAACAGGACGTGCATTCGGTTTGAGCTTTCGATAGAAAAAGTCGTTGAAACTGGAGAACTGGGAAACCGGTTTTTCAAAATCGCCTGTATTCAACTTATACTTATCAATGAATGGTGTAATCAGACGAACACTAGAAGGACGACTCATTCGCCATCCATACCATTTGCTGAATAAGGACCGCTTGACAATCGCGTTCAAAGTCAAGCGTCCAATCAAATTCTCGTAGGTCCATCGCAAATACGCTTCACCGTAGATCTCTTCTTCCTCAATCTGGTTAGTATAGCGATTGTAAAAACGAATGGAGGACATAGAATTTCAAAACCGCGGATGAACGCTGATTAACACAAATGCAAGAGAGGATTCGATCAAATCACTTAATTAGCGTTCATTCGTATTCATTCGCGGTTCCCAGAACTAAACGCTGCCTGGCGTACGGGCGAATGGGATCACATCGCGAATATTGGATACGCCGGTCACGAACATGAGCAATCGCTCGAAGCCGAGGCCGAAACCGCTGTGAGGCACGGTTCCATAGCGTCGCAGGTCAGCGTACCAGGCGTAGTCGATTTCATCGATGCCGTGCTTCTTCATGTTCTCGGTCAGCACGCCGAGACGCTCTTCGCGCTGGCTGCCTCCTACGATCTCGCCAATGCCCGGCACCAGCACATCCATAGCGGCAACCGTCTTCTCGTCGTCGTTGAGCCGCATGTAAAACGGCTTTATGTCCTTGGGATAGTCATACACGGTTAGAGGACACTTGAAGTGCTCTTCAGTAAGGAATCGCTCATGCTCCGATTGCAGATTCGCTCCCCACTCGACAGGGTATTCAAAATCGCGACCACTCGAGAGCAGTATCTCGACCGCCTCAGTGTAAGTAATCCGCTGGAACGGCCGGGATAAAACGAAGTTCAACCTGTCTTCAAGACCCTTATCGACAAACTGGAAAAACAGGTTCAAATCGTCTTCGCACTCCTGCATGATCGATTGAATGACCGTCTTGACGAACTCTTCGGCAAGATCCATATCGGATTGCAGATCGCAAAAAGCCATTTCCGGCTCGACCATCCAAAATTCGTTGGCATGGCGAGACGTATTCGAATTTTCAGCGCGAAAGGTCGGACCGAAAGTGTAGATCTTGCCAAGCGAAGTGGCGAAAGCCTCTCCTTCAAGCTGACCGCTGACCGTCAAGTAAGTCGACTGTGAAAAGAAGTCCTGAGCGAAATCGACCAATCCGTCTTCGCTGCGCGGAGGTTCATGAACGTCCAAGGTAGTCACGCGGAACAAATCCCCCGCTCCTTCGCAATCGCTAGCCGTGATAATCGGAGTATGCACATAGAAGAAATTCCTCTCTTGGAAGAAGCGATGGATCGCATACGACAAGCGACTCCTAACTCTGAATACAGCCCCGAACAGATTGGTTCGCGGCCTGAGGTGGGAGATTTCGCGAAGAAACTCCAAGGAATGACGCTTCTTTTGCAGCGGAAAAGTGTCATCGGCCAGGCCGATGATATCCACTTCAGTAGCTTGAATCTCCCAGTCTTGACCCTTTCCTTGAGAAGCTACCAGTCTTCCTTTTATGGATACCGAAGCTCCGGTTGAGATTTCTTTCAGATCGTCTTGAAATCCTTTTACGTCCTCTCCGACAACGGCTTGAAGGTTCTTCAGGCTCGATCCGTCATTGATCTCCATGAAGAAGAAAGCCTTCGAGTCGCGACGCGTGCGGACCCAGCCTTGAATCAAGACCTCATCCTGCTCGGATTCGCTTTTAAGCAGATCGATGATTTCCGACCGTTTCATGACCTTTTCTAAAGATGGAAATTCGCTCGAATAGCAAGAATGACTAAGAGAATTTGAAAATGAAACAGGACATTGAAAACAGGTAGGCTTTTTCGTTCCCCCTTGTTACTTCACTCGCCTTAGCAGCACGTAGGCCAGTATGATCATCGTTACATTTGGCGTCCAGGCGGCTAGAACGGGAGCCATGTACTCCTGCTGAGCCAGGGACTTGAGGATATTGATCATAATGTAGAATAGAAAAAAGAGCCCGATCGATTTTGAAACGCCCACCGCCGGATTGACGCGAATCCCAGAAATGGCGAAGGGAATGGCCAGACCCGTCACGATCAGGCAGCTGGCGGCGCTCGCTAGAAGCGTATGGAGCCGCACTTGGTAGGCCAGTACTTTCGGGTTCTCCTCTTTCGTAAAATTATCGGTGATACGCTTGACCTCTAGAAAGGAGAGGTCGTCGGGACGCTCGCCGAACAAGAGCATCAGTTCAGGATCCTCCGTTAATTCGAGCAAAACCAGTTCTTCAAACGGCAAGGTGCGAATCAGTTCGCCATCCTCGGCGGCATACGAACTGTCGCGTCCGTTTTTCATGGTCCATTTTTTTTCGAACCGATTGTAGAATCCTTCGGCAGCGGAAACCCTGCGCGTCTCCCGCCTTTGCTCATCAAGTATGGAAACGGAAATGCCATAGCCAGTCTGGGTGAACTCGCTGAAGCGATTCATGAACCACATGCGATTCTGTTTCCGATTATCGAATACGACGCTGTAGACCAGCCCGACTTCCTCGTCCGCAACCGACTGAGCCTGATGCTCCCATTCCATCTGCTCGAGGGTTCGACGAGCTTCCTGATCGGACCACGGAATAAGGCTGGCGTTCAGATACCAAAGGCAGATCGAAAGGACCAGACCGGCCATCCAGACTGAACGTGTCACGGTAAACACGCTCATGCCCGAGGCGCGAAAGGCAATCAGCTCGTTGTTCCGATGCAACAAGCCCAGCGCGTACAAAATGGATACAAGAATGGCTGCCGGTAGGGAAAAGATGAGAAACCCAGGGGACAGCACAATGTAGTGATAGAAAATCTTCCCGAAGGGAGCGTCCAAGCCAAGGAGATCCGTGAAGCTGTCCTGGATCTCCATTATGAATTGAAGACCGAACATCGCTCCCAGAACGAGGATGAAGATCTTCACCCATTCGACAAAAACGTACCTGTCTACAGTTCGAAACATGGAAGGTTAAGACAGCATTCAATGCGAATGGCTTGAATGAAGTCCAGCGAGATATCGGTGAAGCCTGGCGATCTTCTTTTTCCTGGCCATTAAAGGTTTATATTGTAAAACCCCTCTCCAATGAGTTCCTCCAAACTAAAGGATACCTGGAATTCTCGAATCGGGGTCATCCTTGCCGTCTCAGGCAGCGCCGTTGGTCTCGGCAATTTCCTACGTTTTCCAGGCCTGGCGGCGAAGCATGGTGGAGGGGCCTTCATGCTAGCCTACTTCTTCTCCTTTCTGATTATCGGACTATCCATTTGCTGGGCGGAATGGGCCATCGGTCGAGCGGGCGGCCAGAAGGGCTACAACTCCAGCCCTGGGATCATGGGAATTCTGACAAGGAAGCCAGTCATCAAGTATTTGGGCGTCCTAGGGGTTCTGATCCCCGTCATGATCTACATGTACTACGTGTACATAGAAGCATGGTGTCTGGGCTACGCGGTAAACTTTCTGGCCGGCAATCTGAACTTCACCACTGGCGAAGAATCGGGCGCCTTCTTTGGAAACTTCGTCGGGATTGGGGAAAACGGTTCGGCCTTCGGATTTGGGATCCAGCAAGTGGGCTGGTTTCTCGTGGCCGTATTCATTCTGAATTTCTACCTCATCTATCGAGGGATATCCAAAGGGATCGAACTCTTCTGCAAGTACGCTATGCCCGCGCTGATCGTGTTGGCCATGGTGATTCTCATTCGCGTTCTTACCCTGGGTACCCCTGATCCAACTACACCTGATCGAAACGCGGCTAACGGTTTGGGCTATATGTGGAATCCGACGAAAATCCATTTGGAAGAGAAGTCGGAAGGTAGCGAATCATGGACTAAGCTGGAGGAAATCATAGGCAGTCAAGCAACGACGGAAGCTGAAACCAGAGCAGCGTCAGACGAGTCGCTTCGCATACGAGAAGTTTCTTTGTGGGAACAGCTGCTCAACTTCCAGCTGTGGCTTGACGCGGCTGGTCAGATATTCTTTTCGCTCAGCATCGGATTCGGCGTCATTATCAACTACGCGAGCTATTTGAAGCGAAGGGATGACGTGGTTTTGAGCGGACTGGCGGCGACATCGGCAAACGAGTTTTGCGAGGTGGCTCTGGGAGGTCTGATTACAGTTCCGGCCGCTTTTACTTTCCTGGGGATAGCGGGGGCGGCAGGTTCCACGCTGGGTCTTGGATTCAACGCCTTGCCAATGGTATTCAGCAACATGCCAGCCGGTCAGTTTTTCGGGTTTCTTTTCTTCTTTCTTCTGTTCCTGGCAGCGGTAACGAGCTCGCTTTCCATGCTTCAGCCAGGCATCGCGTTTCTCGAAGAATCGATGGACATCGGAAGGCATCGATCCGTCGCTTTGCTCGGGCTGATTACGGCCTTTGGCTGCGGTTTCGTGGTCTATTTCAGCAAGGATCTTAAGGCTTTGGACACCATCGATTTCTGGGTCGGAACCTTTCTGATCTTCATTCTGGCTACAACGCAGATTATAGTATTCGGCTGGGTCATCGGTTTGGAAAGAGGGTTAAAGCTGGCCAATGAGGGAGCCCTGTTTCCCATCCCATCGATCTATGGCTTCATCATGAAGTACGTGACGCCTTCCTTTCTGCTGATAATCTTCTTCTTCTGGACGTTGCAAAACATCTTCGGCTACAACGTGCTTACCGGAGAATTCGCCTATTCCAGCTACATCAAAGACCTTTTTATCGAGCCTGATAGAGTAGCGGCCTACAGTCTCATCCTCATAGGGCTGGTCTTGGCTTTTCTAAAACTGCTCACCTTCATATCGCCGAAGCTTAAGGCTTCGACCATCTCGAATCCTGAAACTGGAGGCTCGGAATGACCTTAGGCGGTTGGATCATCATGCTGGTTTCCGTAGGAACGGTATCCACTCTCTTCACCTGGTGCATCTACAAGGTGCTTACCACGGAGGGCGAAGAGGAGAAGCTGCACGGTTTCGAAGCCGAAACCCCCGACATGCAAGACAAGGAAAAGGACTCTTAAGGAGTCTTCAGGGACTCTAGTTCCACCAAGCGAAGCGTCGGGTATTCACTACCTTTGAGAATAGGCGCCGCTACTCATCGTTTCCTTAAGCAATTTTTACCAATTTCGGCATCTTGAGGCTTAAGGGGGAAAGCTGAGCAGTCGATCAAGGCTGATTAGAAGTCCTCGCTATAGACCGAAGGCAAGACCAGGACCAAAACCTACCAACGACTCTCTAATAAATTTTCTAGCAATGGCCACTCAGCAAAGCTCCGAGAAAGCAAATCGAACGGATATCCTTCTAGAAGTGGGAACCAACGAAGTTGAAATCTTCGAATTCACTTTGGGCGAACACCGGTACGGGGTCAACGTAGCCAAGGTAAACCAGATCATACAGCGTGAGCAGGTGAAGATAACGCGAGCGGATCTTCCTCCTCACGGAGTCTTGGGCAGTATTCCGTTTCGAGGCAAGCCAGCCATGACATTGGACTTGCGAGCTATCCTGGGAATCGAGGGAGAGGAAATAGATCCCAGCAGGGCTCTCATGCTCGTCACTCAATTCAACGATCAAGTGGTGGCCTTCGCGATCGACGCGGCAGAGCGAATTCATCGGGTGTCCTGGAACAGTTTCGAGCCCATCAGCGCCAGTTTTAGTCAGGAAAATCCTTTCGTAAACGGTATCGTCCGCCTGGAAGACCGTCTGATTCTCATTCTCGACCTGGAGTACATTTTGACCCTCGTGAATCCGAATCTCGGAATGTCGGTAGATACGCAAAAAATCGAGCGGATCGAAGAAAAGTATAAGCCCCGTGAGGAAATTAAGATCCTTTTCGCCGAAGACTCTAATATGATTCGCGGCATGGTGACACGGCAGCTCGGAGAAGTGGGATTCACCAACATGGAGCTAGCAACCAATGGTCAAGAAGCCCTCGACAAAGTAACGAGCTACGCCCAGCAGGCCAAAGAAACCGGGCAGCCTATTTCCGATTTTGTCGACCTGATCCTAACCGACATCGAGATGCCGATCATGGACGGACTCACTTTCTGCAAAAACGTGAAAAAGGATCTCGAGCTCACGACTCCGGTCATCGTGTTCTCCTCGCTCATTAACGAGCAGATGGAAAGCAAGTGCCGCTCGGTAGGCGCCGACTACTGGGGAACCAAGCCGAAAGTCTCGCTGATCGTCGACCTGATCGATGAACTAGTCGTCAAGGACTAGCAGCTCGCCATTTTATATCTCTTAGTTAAGACAACCAGACAAACATACAAAACGCCCGCCCCTGAAATAGAGGCGGGCGTTTTGCTGGCCGATATTATCCGCTCGAAAATCGCGAGACGAAAAATGAACTTGATCCGGAGGCAGACCTAGTTAACGGATTTTTCCTTTAACGATCGCAAACGAACTATGAGCGCCAGTCACATCGAAAAGCACGAGTTTCAAGCCGAAATCAAGCAACTCCTGGATATCGTTATCCATTCTCTGTATACGGATAAGGAGATTTTCGTCCGAGAATTGATATCGAACGCTTCGGATGCTCTCGAGAAGCTGAGACATCTGAAGCTCACCGAAAAAGAGATTTTCGACGACCGTCTGGACTTGGAAGTCAACATCACCACCGACGACAAGGCCAACACGATAACCATCCAGGACTTCGGCATCGGCATGACGCGCGATGAACTGGTTGAGAATCTGGGAACAATCGCTCACTCGGGATCCAAACAATTTCTTAAAGCGATAAAGGAAGGCGGCGAGAAGAACGCTAATCTAATCGGCCAATTCGGCGTTGGATTCTACTCGGCCTTCATGGTGGCCAGCGAAGTGAAAGTCTACAGCCACTCCTGGCGGGAGGACGCGCCCGGTTGCGTCTGGACTAGCGATGGGTCAGGCAGCTACGAGATCGAAGACATTGAAGGCCAGCGCCGCGGTACCAAGATTGTCATTACACTTAAAGACGATGAGAAGAACTACGCTTCCGATTCCACGGTCAAGGAAATCATCAAGCGCTACTCTAGCTTCGTCCAGTTCCCCATCAATCTCAATGGCGAGAAAGTAAATACCGTCGACGCGCTCTGGCTGCGCAGCAAAAGCGAAATCAAAGACGAGGAGTACACCGAATTCTACAAGTTTCAGGCCAACGCCTTCGATGAGCCTCGCTACCGTCTTCACTTCAGCGCCGACGCTCCGCTGGAAATTAACTCCCTACTCTTTACGCCAAAAGACAATCCGGAAAACTTCGGCCTTGGTCGCGTTGAACCAGCCGTAGCCCTTCATTGCCGCAAGATACTAATCGACCCGAAACCGGACAAACTGCTTCCGGAGTGGCTGCGTTTTCTCAAAGGCGTAGTCGATAGCGCTGATTTGCCCCTAAACATTTCGCGGGAAACCATGCAGGACAGCGCCTTGGTTCAGAAGCTCAGTAGAGTGATCACCAAGCGCTACCTGAAATTTCTCGGCGAGGAAGCCAAGAAAAGACCTGAAGCGTATCAGGAATTCTTTGACGTTTTCGGCTATTTTCTCAAAGAAGGCGTAGCAACCGACTTCGACTACCGAGAAGATCTGTCCAAGCTTTTGTACTACGAGTCTTCAGTGCTTGAAAAAGGCAAGACCACGACATTCGCGGATTACGTTTCGCGGATGAAAGAGGAACAGAAGGAGATTTATTATATACTGGGGCAAAATCGCGAGTCGATCGAAAGCGGCCCCTACCTTGAAGGCCTCAAGGCCAGAGGGCTGGAAGTTCTCTTTCTATACGAATCGGTAGACGAATTCGTCATGTCCAACCTCCGGGAATTCGATGGAAAAACCCTCGTTTCCGCAGATCAGGGAGATCTGAAGCTAGATGACGCCCCGAAACCTGACGTGGAGGGCTCGCTAGATGAAAGCCAAACCAAAAAGCTCTGCAGCTGGCTGCGGGATGTGATTGGCGAGCGCGTTCAGGAAGTCAAGGCGAGTGAACGCCTGGTTGACAGTCCTGCCATCGCCCTTTCTCCCGACGCGTACTCGGCCCAAATGAGACGCATGATGCGAGCCATGAACAAGGAGGGCGGCGAAGCGCCTTTCAAAGTCCAATTCGAGATCAACCCTCGCCATCAGCTGATGATCAATCTCAACGAGCAGAGGGAAAAGAACGAAGACCTGGCCAAGCTGGTCGCTCTACAAACCTTCGACAACGCGATGGTCGCAGCTGGTTTGCTGGACGATCCGAAAGACATGGTCAGTCGTATGTACAGCATCCTCGAGCAAGCCGCGACCAAGTAGAACCGCAGCCCTCGGCTTGGGAGGAACTGGATTTTTAATCTTCACCTCCTTCTTCAGCTTCACTCGCTGATTAGAAGAAGCGGAAGGAGAAAAAGTCCTTATTGAGGCTTCGGTCCTTTCTTAAATATAGCAGCCCCCAGGGCTCCAGCAATGGCTCCGGTGACAGCAGCCCCTATCGCCAAAAAGATCATTTGGGCGATAAATAGACCGACCAGGTGGACAGGACCAATTTCATCTGGCATGTATTGCTCGATAAACTGCACTGCCTGCTCGGATTGAGGACCGCCCTCTTCCTCAATCTTCTCGATCACCATCTCCTTAAAGCCATCGAGATTTCCTCCACCCGAAGCGAGGAAAAGCGCATCGCCTATGATGGTCGCGAAGGCGCCTCCTAGCAGTATCGAGAAAAAGGCGATCTTAATACCTTTGAAAGTCTCGATGGTCACGCTGTGACGATTGGTAAAATGCCAGACCGACACCACTCCCGCCAACACGTAGTGCAGACAGCACAACATATTGATGATGGGTATGAAGCTTAACACGCAGGTCGTTACCGCTCCAATCAGTATTGAAGTTTTGGAGCTACATTGGTCGACGTCTACAACTTCTGGAGATTGATCGGAGGTGAATTCAGACATGTTGAGGAGTGGTTAAGCAGGTTGAGAAACACGCAGCCTTTTGGAATGGGCCAAGGCTACATTGGCGATTGACAGTCCCAATAGAAAGCCGACCGAAAAACGAATGGCAATTACATTCTCGTAGAATCCAATCAACTCCAGCCAATAGTCGGACAGATTCAGCATCACCGCCACCGCCAACAAAAGGAGGCTCCACTTTAGGACGTAACTGAATTTTAGATACAAGGCGCTCCCCAAAGCGATTCCCGCGTAAATGGCCACGCATCGAATGCAAATCGCCATGGGAAATCCGTTAACCGCGAAACAGCGTTCTGGATTCTGATGGCACAGAGGAGAGAACAGAAAATGCAATACAGGGGAGTTTATTACAGGCGAAAGAAAGGCCAGAAGCAAGACCGCTGAGAATATCCCGAAAAGCAGCCAGGCGAGTCCTAGCGATTTATCGACTCTCTTCATTGGCTAAAGCGCAGAGTTCTCAAAAAGGCAGTTCGATTCCAAGCGTTTGTCTCCTGATAAATCTACCAATCGATGCTCGGGCAATTGAGTACGGAACCAGGTTCTCTGTTTCTTGGCTAGCTTCCGCGTGTTGGCGGCAATCTTCTCGGCCAGATCCTCGCGCCTGACTTCTCCATCTAGAAAAGCGAGCGTCTCTCGATAGCCAATAGCTCCAGCGGCGCTTGAGTTTCGCTCGAAACCCAACTCTCGCAGAGATTTCGTCTCGTCAATCAATCCTTGTTCGAGCATTTGATCCACTCTTCGGCGAATACGATCGTTGAGCTCGTCCTTATCGCGATGCAGGACCGTGGTCTCCTTGTTTGCCCTGGTTAGAAAATTCTCCTGTTTCCGCATTGCCTCTCTCAATGCGTCCAGCGTCATGCCAGAAGCCATACAACGCTCCAATGCTCTTAAAACGCGGCGAGGGTTTTCCGTATCCAGGTTTTCAATGCCGTCAGGATTCCACTCGGCAAGGGCTTCAACGCATCCAGGCAAGCCCTTTTCTGAATACAGCGATTCCACTTGTCGACGCGTAGCATCATCTACTTCCACATCGTCGGTTACTGGTTCGAAAAAGGCCTTGAGGTAGAATCCGCTGCCGCCAGTTACCAGAACGCGTTTCCCACGAGACTGGATGTCCTGAACAGCCGAAATAGCGAGATCCAGATAGTCGACGATGTCCATCTGCTCGGAAGGAGAGCGAATGTCGACCAGATGGTGCCTGACTCTTTCCCTCTCTTCCCTGCTTGGCTTGGCAGTGCCTATATCCATGTCCCGATAGAACAGCAGCGAATCGCAAGAAACGATCTCAGCGTCATTCTCTTCAGCCCAGGCTAGGGAAAGTTCGGTTTTTCCAACGGCAGTACAGCCGGTAACAACATGGACGGTATCCGCCTTATCAAGCATCGTTTTAATCGGATTCTCCTGAAAGCGCTTTGAGCGAAAAGGGCGGTTGTGGAACGTAAGTAGTAGCTCCTAAGGGGGCGAAAATCAGGCTAAATTTCGTTACGTAACAGTTACATCTCCGTGAAGATACTATATTTAGCTCGCTTATTAACATATTCACAATTTGTGCTTGTGAGGCGTAGCCCCCTCTTTTCAGCCGACAAGCACATATGAAAAAATCGCTTCGCAAATACAAGACGATCTTTATCTCAGACGTCCACCTCGGTACCGCGAATTGCAAAGTAAAGGAAGTCATTCACTTCCTGAAAAACACGAGATGCGAAAGCCTCGTACTCAACGGCGACATCATCGATGGATGGCAGCTTAAGCGAGGCGGCAAATGGACAAAAGCTCACACCAAGTTCGCCCGCTACATCCTGCAGAGAATCGAAAAGAAAAAATTGCAGGTGGTGTATTTGAGAGGCAACCACGACGATATCCTCAACCGATTTCTCCCAATGTCGTTCGGCACCCTTTCCATTGTGGAGGACTACATCCACGAAACGCCGCAGGGCAAATATCTCGTTCTCCACGGAGACGTCTTCGACACCATTACTAAAGACTTCGTATTTCTAGCTCATCTAGGAGATTTTGGATACAAGACTCTAATGTCTATAAATCGATGGTACAACAAGTATCGCCAATGGAGAGGCAAGGAGTACTGGTCGCTAAGCAAAGCGATAAAAGCGAAGGTCAAGCAAGCCGTGAGCTTTGTATCCAGTTTTGAGGAGAAGCTAGTGAAGCTGGCGGAATCGAGAGGATGCCAAGGCGTCATATGCGGTCACATCCACACGCCAGCCGATAAGAGGATCGACAGTCTACACTATTTGAATTCAGGCGACTGGGTAGAATCGCTTTCCGCGATCGCGGAAAACTTCGACGGGACATTCGAGCTCATTTATTTCGACGAATTCAGAAAAGCGTATCCAATGAAAAAGGATACCGAAATCGAGATCGACGACGAAGAGGATGAATTTTTCGATACAAGGGGTCTGGAAATAGCTCTTACAAGCAGGGCAGTTCCGTTTTCCTGACAGATCCTAGGGGTCATCACGTTCGATAAAATAGGGTTTCAGCCTTGGAATGGCGGTGTATTTGATCGCTGCCTACATGCTTAGGTCGATGATATTTTAGAACGCCATCACTGGTTGTGGATCGGAGTCTGTTGGACATCAGGGACTTAGATTTTGTCCAAATACTGTCCACAATGGCGTTTCTAAGCTTTTTCCAGCCAGCTCGGAATTGACATTTTTTTTAATTTATCCGAAATCTGTGCTCCTATGAACGAAGACGACCTCCCACAATCGGCTGAAGAAGCCGCAGATGCCGTGGCGCAAGCGGCCAATGCAGCGGAATCTTCCGAGTCTTCAGGTTTCCTCAGTCCTGAACTAGTTGAAAAACTGTACGATTGGATTCTCGCGAATGGGATGAATCTCATTTGGGCGATTCTGATTTTCGTGATCGGTAAATGGATCGCCGGATTCATCAGAACGCGGATCAAGAACATGATGACGAAGAAGAAGGTAGATCCTGCCTTAGTCTCCTTCGGCAGCAGCATGCTCTACTACGTGCTGATGATTTTCGTTATCATCTCCGCAATCGGCAAGATAGGCGTCCAAACGACTTCTCTAGTAGCGGTACTCGGCGCGGCTGGCCTAGCTGTTGGCTTGGCCTTGCAAGGTTCGCTCTCGAACTTCGCCTCGGGCGTATTGATAATCATGTTTCGTCCATTCAGCATTGGCGACTTCATTATAGCGGGAGGCGAATCCGGCTCGGTCAAGGAGATCGGCGTTCTCGTCACCACCATGACTAGCCCCGACAACAAGAAAATCATCGTGCCTAACTCGGCCATCATGTCGGGAAGCATCACCAACGTGACCGCCCACGATACACGGCGGGTAGACATGGCAGTAGGCGTTAGCTATTCGGACGACTTGGACAAGGTTATGGACGTGATTAATGACGTGCTCGGCTCCGACGATCGAATCCTGAAGGATCCAGCTCCTCAAGTAGTCGTATCCGAATTGGCTGACAGCAGCGTGAACTTCCATGTACGTCCGTGGGTGAACAAGGCCGACTACTGGGGCGTCTTTTTCGACTTTCAGAAAAACATCAAGCAGCGTCTAGACAAGGAAGGCGTATCCATTCCTTTCCCACAACAGGATGTCTATATGCATCAAGTAGCTGAGTAACCGGCGAATTTCCAACCTACTACTCGCCACAACCCCAAACCTCCCCACAACATATGAATAAAGTACTCCTCATCATACTAGCGATACTGCTACCTCCAGTGGCTGCGTTTCTCCAAGTGGGAGCGACCAAACATTTCTGGATCAACCTGGTATTGCTGTTCCTAACATTCGGCATCGGCGCCCTGATCCACGCTCTTTGGCTGGTACTGACCGAGCAAAAAGCCTAGGACGCCGAGATAATTCAAACCAGTTTCCAAAGCCCTTCCTCGCCAAAGCCGCGAGCGAAGGGCTTTTTTATGATTTCCGAGGTTCCGCGACAGCCTCATTCACCCTCCACGAAATGGTTTGAACCTATCTGAACGTCGCAGACGTTCAGATACCATGTAGCGGCATGACTACGTCATGCGGAAAACTTTATCGCATCAAACCTTTTTGCAGGGAGAGCTAGTCTCGCTTCGTTCCGGCCACTAGATCGCCGACAAGCGTACCCATGGCTTCCAGCATGGCCGATTCGTCTTCCAGATTATCTTTTATCGTATTCACGATCACGCTACCGACAACAACGCCATCCGCAACCTTGGCAACCGCGTTTACTTGCTCTCGCTTGGAGATACCAAAGCCGACCGCGAGAGGCTTATCGGTGGTCTCGCGCAACATCCCGACCATTTCCTCCAAGTCGTCGGCCAGGTTTTCTCTCACCCCCGTCACCCCCGTTCTGGATACGTAGTAAACGAAACCCGTAGCATGCTTGGCGATGTACTTGGCACGCTCGGGAGGAGTCGTAGGAGCAAGGAGAAACACCGTTTTCATACCATGCCGCTCGCAGCTTTCCAGATGCTCCTCCGCCTCTTCCGGTGGAAGGTCCAGTACTAGGAGGCCATCAACTCCGGCCTCTTTGGCGGCTCGAATGTATTCATCCAGCCCATTACTGAACATCAGGTTATAGTACGTGTAGAAAACGATGGGAGTGTGGTCGTTTTCCTTCCGAATTTCGCGAACGATCTGAAAAATATCATCTTGCGTTACTCCTGACTGCAGAGCTCGCTCAGCCGCGAGCTGATTGGTTAGACCGTCAGCCAGCGGATCCGAGAAAGGAACACCAAGCTCCAAAACATCCGTTCCTCTTTCCAAGAGGGCGCGAGCCGCCTTTAATGAAGTGTCAACATTGGGGTCTCCGGCGCAGATGTAGGCTACGAAAGCCGCCCTCCCTTCATTTTTCGCATTGGTGAATGCCTGCTCGATACGATCCATTGTTGAATGGCAATACAACACGACCTGAGAGCGTCAACTCCCATATATTCAGGAAGCTGCCCGATGGGAGCAAAGGCGCCCAGCCAAACGTTGACATGTAGATGGAGATGATACTTTCTTTGAGCGGAAGTACGTGTACGTGGAGGAAGGATCTTAGTTTTGCAGATCGGCTTGGAAGGATGACTGACATTCGATAGCCACGCGGCAGAATGAATAATCGCCAGCAGAGCTGTGTTCAAACGCAAGTATCGCCTTCTCTTTTGAACTAGAAAGGAAACATCTCGAAATGAATCGCCTCAAAAATAAAGCTCCTGCGACCATCTGGACTATAGTGACTCTTATTTTGCTCACGACTTTTGGAGCGAATTTCGCATCGGCGGAAGTTCAAAAAATCCGCAGCGTGGAAGGGATAACTGAATACAAACTCGATAATGGACTGCAGGTTCTCCTATTTCCCGATCAGAGCAAGGACACCATCACCGTAAACATAACTTATCACGTCGGATCGAAACACGAGAATTACGGTGAAACCGGAATGGCTCATCTTCTGGAGCACCTGGTATTTAAAGGAACGCCCAGGCATCCGAATATCGCCAAGGAGCTCACCGACCACGGCGCCCGAGCCAATGGAACCACCTGGCTGGAACGTACCAATTATTATGAGACGTTCAAAGCCACAGACGAGAACTTGAACTGGGCTCTCGACTTGGAATCGGACCGCATGATCAATTCCTTCATCGCTCAGAAGGACTTGGATAGCGAGATGACGGTTGTTCGCAACGAGTTCGAAAGGGGTGAGAACAGTCCGGGTCGCATTCTGAGACAGCATCTAACAGCGGCTTCGTATTTGTGGCACAATTACGGAAATTCGACTATCGGAGCGAGATCGGACATTGAGAATGTAAAGATCGAGAATCTTCAGGCCTTCTATCGTCGCTATTATCAGCCCGACAACGCGACTCTGATTGTCGCTGGGAAAATCGACGAAGCGGAAACCATTAAACTGGTCGAAAAATATTTCGGCCCCATTCCCAAACCGGATCGAGTACTGCCTGATTTCTACACTAGGGATCCCGTCCAGAACGGAGAGCGGTCCATCACTGTGAGAAGAGTCGGAGACGAACAGATTGTGGCCGCGGCCTACCATGTTCCATCCGGCGTCCACCCTGATTTCGCCCCTCTCGAGGTACTGTCTCAAGTTCTTGGAGACACTCCATCGGGCAGACTGCACAAGAATCTCGTTGAAAACAAGCTGGCCACTTCGGTCTGGGCATGGGCTAATCAGCAAAGAGACCCCAGTCTTTTCATGGTCAACGCCAGTACCGACATGGATACGGACCTTTCCGCAACCGAGGACAAGCTGATAAGCGTAGTTGAAGCCATCGCTCACCAGCCGGTTACCCAGGAGGAAGTCGACCGAGCCAAGAGGCAGATTTTGAAGGACATCGAACTCTCCTTCAACTCCTCGCAACGCATCTCGCTACAGCTGAGCGAATGGATCGGCATGGGAGACTGGCGCATGTTTTTTCTCAATCGCGATCGTATCGAAGCCGTAGAACTAGAGGATGTACAAAGCGTGGCGGAAAAGTATCTGATATCATCCAATCGCAATATCGGCAGATTTCTGCCGACAAAGGATCCCGTTCGCGCTGAAATTCCTGATACGCCATCGCTCGCGTCCATGCTCGATGGATACACGGGCAGAGAAGCCATCGCTCAAGGAGAAAGTTTCGAACCAACGCCTGACAATATCGAGGACCGCGTCATTCGCATAGAAGAGGACAACATTAAAATCGCTCTTCTTCCGATTAAGACGCGCGGCCGTTCGGTACACATCGATATTCGGCTTGCCATGGGCAATGAAGACGCTCTAGCCGGAAAACGCTCTATTGGACAACTGACAGCATCCATGCTTACACGCGGCAGCGAAAACAAGACGCGGCAGGAAATCCAAGACGCGCTTGATATTCTAAAAGCTCAAGGAAGCATCAGCGGAGGAGGCAACGCTGTCCGCATCGCCTACGAGTCAACGAAAGAGAACTTGCCAGACCTCATCACGCTTATCCATGAGGTAGTCACCAGCCCAGCCTTTCCGGAAAAGGAATTCGAGATGCTGAAGAAACAAAGACTCGCTCGACTCGAAGCTCAAAGCAGCGATCCCCAGGCCCTTGCTTTCCGCCGCGTATCGACAAGCTTCAATCGGTATCCAAAAGGCCATTATCTTCACACTCCAACTATTCAAGAAGAGATCGATGAAATTAGCCAGACCGAGCTTCAAGATCTGGCCGATTTCCACCATAGCGTCTATGGAGGAGAGAGCATACAAGTTGCCATTGTCGGCGAATTCGAAGCCGATATCGTCTCGGATCTGATAGTCGACAAATTCCAGGACTGGAAAGCGAAAAACTCCTACCAAAGATTGGAAAACGAATTTAAACCTGTATCCAAAATCCAGGACATCATCGAAACGCCCGACAAGAAGAATTCGGTTTTCCTAGCTGGGATCAACTTCGAGATGACTCAGGACCACGCCGACGCTCCGGCAATGCGACTGGTGGCCCATATGCTTGGTGGAGGTTTTATCAATTCGCGACTGGCCTCGCGCATTCGCCAGAAAGATGGATTGAGCTACGGGGTGGGAGCTTGGATCAACATCCCCAATAAATTTGCCACCAACGCCACCTTCAATGCTTATGCCATCAGCTCTCCGGAAAACACGGAGAAGGTTCACCAGGCGTTTCTGGAAGAAATGACACGAGCCTACGAAGAGGGCTTTGAAGAACAGGAACTTGAGGATGCCAAGAAGGGCTTTCTCGATAGCCGCAAAGTAAGTCTGAGCGACAATGGCAATTTGAGCAGACGGCTTCGCGGAGACCTGGACCTCGACCTCGACATGCTGTGGGAAAGCGATTTCATTCAGAACGTTCAAAGCCTTACAGTTAGCGAGGTAAACCGCGTGATGAAAGCCTACCTCCACCCAGACAAAATGACGATCATCAAGGCAGGCGATTTCGCCAACTTAAGCATGGACAGTTGAGATTGGCAACGCGGCCGACGGAGGCTCGTTTTCAGTTGACATCCGATTAGTCGAAAGGAGATTAGACGCTCCTTTTTTTCAGGACGGTGGTAATAGCTCAGTTGGTTAGAGCACCTGATTGTGGTTCAGGGGGTCGCCGGTTCAAATCCGGTTTACCACCCCATCCTTCGCTCGAGCTAGAGGGGCCCACAGTCGGCAAAACTGACCTCAGCCTTTACGATACTCGGAAGGGGGCTTGCCGTATTCCTTGCGGAATATCTTACTGAAGTAGCTCATATCCAGAATTCCAATATGCTCGAGCGTTTCGCCGACCGTCACCTGACCGGTTTCCAGCAGCTGAGCGGCTCGCTTCAATCGCATAGCCCGGATGAACTGGAAGGGGGGCTCGCCTGTCACCGCCTTCATCTTGCGATAAAGGGTCACACGGCTCATGCCCATTTTTTTGGAAAAGGCCTCTACATCGAAATCCTCGTCGCGCATGCGTTCTTCAACGATTTTCATGGCCCGCTGCAAAAAGGCTTCGTCGGTCGAGGTAACCGTCACTTCGCTAGGCTGCACGACCACGCGGCGCGAAAACAGCTCGCGCAACTTGCGGCGGGACTCTAGCAGGTTTTCAATACGAGCCTTGAGAAGAGCGATGTTAACGGGCTTGGGGAAGTACTCGTCGGCTCCCATCTCGATGCCTTTGAGACGATTTTCTTCGGAGGTCCGCGCCGTCAGCATTACGATGGGTATGTGGCTAGTCTCTTCCTTGGTCTTCAGAATCGAGCAAAGCTCCAAACCGTCCATCTCGGGCATCATGATGTCGGAGATAATCAAGTCGGGCATGATATCGATCGCCGTATCCAAGCCTTCGCGACCGTCTTTAGCTTCGATGATCTGATATTGCGAGCCTAGCTCTCCTTGCAGGAAGGCCCGCAAGTCCGGATTATCCTCGACAATGAGAATGCTGGTCCTCTCCGACTTCGAAACGCTAGTCGGGCTTTCCGCTTCCGCCATTTCGTCCTCGGCCAAGTAGGCGTCCAGCTCGGGTACGTGATCGAAAGCCGGTGCCGACTGATCCTCGAGGAGCGGCAGCGATACGATAAAGCGAGTGCCTCCGGCGGTTCCATTGGTCCCATAAATGGGGCTGACAAAATCGATCTGTCCTTTCCAGAGATCTACCAGTTCTTTTGTATAAGCTAACCCAATACCAGAACCTTTAAACTGGCGTTGGCCTGCTTGCACGCGATGGAACGGCTTGAAAATAACATCGCCCATCTCGCGAGAAATGCCCACGCCCGTATCCGAAATCTCCAAGGTCAGCATGTCTGGAGCGTTTTTCTTTCTCGTAGGTGAGATATCGATACTGACTTCAATGTGTCCTTGATTGGGCGTGTATTTGATGGCGTTGGAAAGCAGGTTATCCACGATCCGCTGCAGCTTGTCCGGATCGAAGCAGACGATTTTCTCCTCAAGCTCGATATGCAGAGTAAACTCCTGCTCCTTCTTTTCCCATAAAGGGGCGTGCGAGTAGATGGCGTCTTTCAGAAAAAGCACGATATCCGAGCGTATGGGGTGATACTGAAGCTTTCCTAGTTCCACCTTGCGAAATTCGAGCAGCTGATTGACCAGCCCCTGCATTTTCCGAGCATTGCGAACAGTCATGGAGACGAGGCCATGGGCTCGCTTACCAAGGTTCTCTTTCATCAGACTCTCCAATGGTCCGAGAATAACGGCTAGAGGCGTGCGCAGCTCGTGCGAGACGTTGGTGAAGAACTGCAGCTTGAATTCCTCGATTTCCAGCAGGTGCCTGACGCGCATTTGAACCAACAGGAATCCAAGCGTGGCGATCAACCCCACCACCAAAATCACAGTAGCGATGAACCAAGGTCGTTTCCACAAGAAAGGTATCACAGTAAAGGATACGGCGGCTGGGGTAGCATCCACATTCCAATCCGCATCACGCGCCCTAACTTCCAGGCGATATCGACCCGACTTCATGGAGGGAAGAAGCGTTTCCGCCGCCTTTTGATAAGGAGACCATTCCTCCTCATTGACACGATAGGAGTATTCCAAGTCTCTGACAGCAGTACGAGACCAGGCATCGACGCCGGCCCACTTGAAATGAGCGTTTCCCGATTCCTGCAATTTAGGTTCAAAGGAAACGATCCATGTTTCGGGGCCGAGCTGATCCGGCGTATGGCGCGTCGTTCGGAAAGGCGTAGCGGCCTCGCCAAGACGAGCCTCTTGGTTGAAATTCCAGGATCGCGTGGCCGAATTTATCCACAAAGAGCCATCGCGCGATTCGAGCAAGCGCCCCCCTTCTCGCTGCAATCGAAAGGGCTGAGAAAGAGGATACTGGCTCCAAGTCCGTCCATCGAAGCGGCTTATGCCATCTGAAGTCGCGAGCCAAATCCCAGGCAGCTTTTCGCCCGCCAGCAAGTCGACAAAGCGACGCCCTGCCGATTGATCGAGTTCTGGAAAACGTTCCCAATCGCTACTAGATTTTCGATACACGCCAACGCCCCAGCTTGCTATCCACAGTTGGTTGTCTTTGGAAACCGTCACGTAATCTATCCAGTTCCCGAAAAACCCGTCGTCTCTTTCGAAAGGCAAACCCTCACGCTTGAAGGCGAGGGCTGAACCGCCGAACCAGAGTTCTCCATTCTCCGTTTCCGCGATGCCGACAATCCTCCTAGGATAATGGGGCGGCTTGAGGTATCGAAAAACCAACTCCCCGTTTTCTTCCCGATAGCGAATCAGTCCGCCCGGCCTGCCTCTCATCGAATAATAGGACTCGCCACCCGATCCGAAATACACGGAACCATCCCTGCCCTCATAAGCGGAAAGATGGCTGATCAAGCTGCTGAAATCGTCATGCTCTCTTCGCGTCCATCGACCATCCTCAAACCAGGCCACCGCTGCGTTCTCGCCATGGCTGCCAGCCGCCCACACGCGCCCATCTCGAGTCGCGATCAAGGAATTCGGCATATCCATGACCCCGTCCTCGCTGCTGTAGGACTTCCATGAGTCTGCGGATGAATCATTTCTGACAATCTGTTTATCGACACTGATGAACCAGTTGTTGCCCGACAAGTCCTGACAATGGAAGTTGAGATCTGAATACGTTTGCCATTGAATGTCAGAGAAATCGATGGCGTAGGTCTGGTCCATCTGCCCGCCTAGGATCAGCGTATCGCCACTCGCGAATTTCAAGAATGGAAGCGAATTGGGTATGGGATGCTGGTCGAAGGCGCGGGTCTTCCACTGACCGTCCGCGTAAGTGGCGAGCGCTCTCTGAGAGGCAACCCAGAAACGGCCGTCCGGACCCTCGGTTATGCTCCGATTGGATCTCAATCCGATAGAGGCCCAGTTTTCCAATACAAGGCGAACGGTTCCGTTTTCAAAAACCCTCAGGGCTTGTTTTCGACTTGAAGAGGCAATCCATAGACGGTCGCTCGAACCCTCATGCAACTCGACATTGTGGCGACCGGAAACCGGTTCAGTGGAGATCCGATAAGGGGAGCCCGAGGGCAGACCAGTCTTCTGGTCCAAATCGTACCGCAAAATTTCGCCGGTGTAGGCGCTCGCTAGCCACAAACGATTGTTTCGATCAACTAGAAGCGAGGAGAAGGCGTCCAATTCGGACTCGATCAGCGCGAGTTCGCCTTCAAAGAAGCGATAGAGTCCGCTGGGCGTTCCGAACCAAATACTGCCGTCGGAAGACTCGTCGATGCGGTTCGTAGTAAACCGGAGATTCGCCGTCTCGAACAGTCGCCTCCATGCCCCTCCTTTGAACATGGCGGCATACTTGCTAGCCAGAACGTACACCGCTCCGTCACTTGCCGCATAGACGACTCTGGCGGGGCTGTCAGGAAGATTAGCGTCTCGGAACAGATGGCGAGTGGTTCGGTAGCCATCATACTCGAGAATGCCATTCTCGATCCCGAACCAGAGTCTGCCGTCCGGGCCTTGTTCAACGTGGCGAACGATATGCTCGTTAAGAAATTCGTATTCACTCCATCGCCAGGGCTCGTCGAAAGGATCGCTTTTCACCGGCTCGTATGGCTGGACAGCGAAACAGGGCTGAGCAGCTATCAAGCAGAAGATAGCCAATGCAAGTCGTAAAGCCATGAAGGAATGTTAGTCTTAAAACACTAGCGACGATAAGGACGACTTTCAAGCATGGCCGACGCCCCATGATGATGAATGCCGATTGAATAAAGCGAATCGCCATCTAAAGGCGATTCGCCGAATAGCTCGAGCAAAGCGCAGCCTAGAACTGCGTCCTCACTGTAAACGTCACTTTCCGCGGATCCACTTTATAGCCACGTTTGACATAGGGCTCGTTGGTGGCGTTGTTGGTCCAAATCTTAGTGGAGAGAAAGGTGTCGGCATCCAGCACGTTATTCACATTCAGCTGATAGGTGACTCGAAGCTTGTCGCCTCTGCCGAAAAATCCCTTTGTTCGATAAGACGCCATGAAGTCGACGAAGGAGCTCCGCTCTCCAATCAGCGTCGTCTCATTGACCAGGTCGATGCCAGCGATGTTACCGGCTTGGTATCTCCAGCCGCCTCCCAATGAAAGACCTTGGAAACGCCCATCGGTGAAGCGGTAGCGGGTCCAGAGATTGAACTTTTCAGGACGCGAACCGAATCCGCTGCTCTGCTCGAGGCGATCGCGAGCCAGGTTCTCGTCGCTTTCGGCAATGCGGTCATTCGGAGTGCGATCGGGATCGACCACACCATCTTCATCGACCAATCCGCTGCTCATAACCGACTCGTTTCCGAGCGAAGTCCAGTAGGCGTCCAATTCCGAGTACAGATTCAGGCGCTCGGCCCACCAGGCTTCGCCTTCGAGAAGAACGTTATCTCGAGATGTAGTCGTCTTCGATGCATTAAGACGAATGTCCCAGTTGTCGTTGATTTGTCCCAAAATCTCCAATTCGTAGCCATCGCTGGCGCGGTCGGACTTGAACTTGTAAGGACCTCCACGATGCAACGCATCCAAATCGTCAATACTAGTGATCGAGAAGGTTTCTCCCACATTGACGAATTCCAGAGGCGTAATGCCGGCCGAACCGAGATCAGTAATACCGGCATTATTGAAGACATTCTCGAAATTATCGATAATATCCCGATTCGGATTGATGAAGGCCGCTCCGTCCCCATTAGAGGCCTGGCCGATGGCTTCAGACTTGAAGTACTTGAGGGAGCCACTTAGGCGATTGGCGAATAGGCTGAAGGAAATGCCGTAGTCCTCCCCCTCCCCTTTGATTGGCTCCGGAACCAGGAAGTATGGCAGCACAACGCGATTGCGATCCGCTAGCTGAACGCCCTCCGATTGATTGGCTGTGAGAGAGAAGATATCGTTCAAATGAAATACCGCGCCAAGCGAGGTACGATCTCCCGAAGTCTCGAAGAACTCGAATTGCTCCTCCACGCGCCCGGCTTCCACATCATCCGACGTGGTGAAGCGCCATTCCCTTGTATCCGGATCGCGGATCATCGTGGGCTCGACCGATTCCAGATCGTCGTCGCGAAGGCCTAGCGTGGTCACGAAGCGTCGATTGAAGAAGTAGTTTTGCATGACGAACATTTTGGTTTTGGTCGTCACCACGTCGTCTTGATCGCCGGAATTGTTTCGAGCGAATCCGACGACGAGCGGATCATCCAGATTGGAGGAGTCGAAGCTATGGCCTCCCTGGCCCATGTTCTCCAAAGACCCCGCCCGGATATCCGAATATTCGTCGCTTATCTTGAAGTAGTTTCGAATGAAGACGCGATTGTTCGCAGCATCCGGGTTGGCTCGAGGATCGACAGCCCTGCCTTCCCAAACCAAGCGGCGGCGGTCTCGCTCGACGTGGGAAACATGCTCTTCGGCGAGGATCGCGAAGCGATGGAAGCCAAGCCGCTCGCCCAGCTCCTTTTCGTATGACCAGGAAAACCGCTTGGTCTCGTCATTATTATCCTTAAACAGGCGAACGAAGTCCTGCTCGATAAAGTAGTAGCCCTTGCTGAAATGAAACGGATTCTCGCTACCATCAGGCAAGTTGTAGGTGAGATCGGCTCGAATTACGGGATTGCGACCAATCATGCCGCCACCACGCCGTTTCGAATCATTGTAAGCCAGCTCGATAAACATCCCGTCCATCAGCTGGTGGGTGAAAATAGCCGACAACTTGGTAGAATCTACCGAACCGGTTTCCGATACGCCCGTCGAAGTGGTAACGCCGATGGGAAAGAGCGACGGGATATCCACCGGAGCGTTATTGTTGTTAAGCAGGCTCCGGTTCGTGACGCGAGAGGTATAGTTTCTGATACGACTGGAATTGGCGCCACCGTCGAATCCATTTCCTTCCAGAAACAGAATGTTATTATCATCGGAATTGGTAACGATCAAAGCCCGACGGTTCAGGTTGCCTACGCCTTGGCCGCTACCGACATTGGCTCCCAGGCTGCCGTCAGCATTGACCGACTTGTAATTGCCGGAATTGGGATCGAACGCTACCTGACCACTGTCGACCAGCGACTGAAATTGCGAAACGTTATCCACTGGCCCCCAGCGGCGACTGGTCACGTTGCTTGACTCAGTGTCCTCGAAAGAAAGGCTCAGATTCGTCTTTTCCGACATTTTGTAGTTAGCGGCGATGGTTAGGCTTTTCTTGTCGCTGGAAACGAAGGGACGATGGCTGCCCTTCTCTTCCCACAAACCCATCACGCGGAGCCCAAGCTTCTTGTCGACAATGACACGGTTGAAATCGAAGCTGCCGCGGCGTAGAGAATCGCTTCCGATTTTGAACTCCATTTCGTTGGAATTTCTATTCGTATTCGCTTTCTTGGTACGAAAGTTGACGACTCCGCCGGGACTACCCACCCCGAACAGGATCGCATTCGGACCACGGCTAGTTCCGACACGCTCGATATTGTAGACATCCCCGCTGCCCGCCGCTCGAAAGCCGTCTGTCGCTACCGAGCCGGTCAAGCTTCGGGAGCGGAAGGTCGCCCCGTTCGCCGGAAGGTGGTCTTCGTTCGAATTACCTCCGAAATCGGTGTCTACGAAATGGTCTTCCGCGTTGATATCGTATTGGAGCATGCTGCCCAAATCAGTTGCTCCGATGTCCTCAAGAAACTCCTTGGTCAGGACGCTGATGGCCGCCGGCGTATCGCGCAGAGCGGTGTTCAAGCGGCTTCCGTTAAGCGTATTGGTCGCGCGATAGCCACGATCATCAGAAGCGTCTACTTGGAAAGGGCTGAGTTGGAAAATTTCCTCCTCATCCTCCTGGGCGAAAATCGCGGGAAGGAAAATGCATGGCATAGTGGCGACGAGAGAAGCAAGAATTCGGTTTTTCATAAGCTAATCAGGTGGGTGGTTTGGGGATAGTTTGGCAGGGAAGGCCTGTTTGTAGTTCGTATAAGGGGAATGATCGCATTCCCCTGCTGGCCATGATCCTACGACCAACGCCAAAAAGACGTTAACACTCTCGTTTCAAAGAGTGGCACTCTCGTATTGGCCCACCTTAAGCGTTGGTATACAAAGGCTTGGAAACCGTTTTCCAAGAGCGAAGAAGCTCGGTGGCCATCCGCAGAATCGCCGTCACAAACCGGCTTGAATCCCGGAAAGACATCCCAACAATTTTGACAAAAGGCAGAACTGCCCTGGCTTTGGCCTATCGCCTAAAAGCCAGTCTCGACGGAAAAGCTAATGTGTAAAAAGCAAACGCTCGCTGAGAGTTGATCGACTGGGCAGTCAGCCGAAGCTCTCGCGAACGCCTGTGAAATGCGCCTGCTAGCTATAAATCAGCCAACAAACGACCAACCCTTTCGGTATTGCTTGGAAAGGTACTGATTGGCCGAGGCATTATTTGTAAATCGGCCCTTACGACCATCGTAATTCAGAGATTCGCCAGCCCGGAAGCTGCAAAGCCCGAGGCACAGAGCCTCGATCATATTGGCGCTGTATTCAAAATTGCATGCCGTCGCGGCAGGCTTTCCATTCTTGCAGGCATTGGTCCATTGCTTCTGGAAATGGCCCAGCTCCGGCAGTAGCTCGTCTTTGCTGCGAATGTTGAAATAAGTAAGATCCGCTTCCTTGCCCGATGGTATCAGCAGACGCCTTCTAAAGTCGGCGATGATGAAACCTTTCTCTCCCTTGAACATAGCGCCATGGCCAATCTTATTAAGATCGATCCAGCTGGATGGAGATTGAGGCATGGCTCCACCTTGGTACCAGCTTACTCGGATCTCGTCGCGCCAATCGTTAGCAGGGAACCGCCAGGAACTGGTTAGCTCAACCGGCGTCACCTCTGGATTGAAGGCTTCGGGCGAGGTCGCCTTGACCGAAGTCGGCTGCTCCGCGTCGATCACATTCCAAAGGAGATCCATAGTATGGCTGCCCATATCTCCCATCTGCCCGACTCCAAAATCCCAATACATATTCCACTCAAGGCAATTGGCTCCCGGCCGGCCAATGAAATAGCCAGGATTGTAGGGATGTTCTGGCGATGGTCCCAGCCATAGATCGTAGTTCAGAGTGGAAGGCGGTTTACCAGACGCTGGCAAATAACCCGGCCGACGAAGCTGACGGTTGCCCCAGGCGTAGGCCTCCTTTAACTCGCCAATCCCTCCATCGTGGATCATTTCGCGCAAGCGGTTGAAATTCTCGTAGGCGTGACGCTGCATGCCCACTTGCGTGGCCAATTTGTCCTTCTTCTTCAAATACGTCTCTCGAACCATTCGAGCCTCTTCCACCGTAATGGCTAAAGGCTTCTCCATGTAGACGTGCAAATCGCGATGCAAAGCCCAGTTGGCGATAAAGGCATGGGTGAAATCCGTCGTGCAGCAAAGGACGGCATCGAGCCCTGGATGATCCAAGCACTTGCGCCAATCCTGGTACTGTTTGGCCTTGGGAAACTCCTTGGCGCACAGATCCATGTTGAGCTGATTGACGTCGCAAATGGCGACGACATTCTCGTCTTTAAGTGTTTCATAGTGAGCTCTGGCCCGACCATGAGCCCCAAGGAGGGCGATATTCAGTCGATCGCTTGGCTTGTTTTTGCCAAACAAGGTTCCAGCAGGCAGAGCCATAAAGCCTGCTCCTGCAATAGCGCTTTTCTTTATGAAGTCGCGACGCGGTTGTTTCTTATCGTTCATGGGTCTTCCTTAATTAATGATTTGAAAGGGCTTTATTCAATTTAACCACAAAACTCACAAAATGGAGACCTGTTTAATATAATTTGTGGCTAATGATATATAGTTTCATAATGGTTTAATCTCTATATCGCGGTATTCGCAATCGTGGCTCTCCGCTTGAAGCGAAATCGTTCCTCGTTCAAGTAAAGAACCATCATCTAGTTGGGGCAGCTGATAGCGTATCACTTCGTCCCCGTTTATATAGTGGACGATCTCCTGCGATCCGAAAACGTGGATTTCGACTTGAACCCATTGGTCGCCCAATAAACCCATCGAGCTCGAACCCACGCAATGCTTTTCAACCAAAGCTCCATTGTGATAAAACTTGGTTCCCGGCGTGCAGAGATTGCCCGTCGATCTGTCCGGCTCATTCGCATGCGCTCCCAGAAACTGCACTTCAATGCTGTTGGGAAAATCCTGAGCGATCGCCATGTCCGCAGGGTTTTGACCGTGAAGCATGACGCCGCTGTTGCGATAGGCCCATTTGGGTCCTCCAGAAACCTGGTTCTCCTCATTTCCGAGGAGCCGATATTCCATACGAAGCTTGTAGTGGGAAAACGAATCCTTGTAGAAAAGGTGCCCAAAACGGTCTTCGAACTGATCGAATTGATCGTGACTGGCTTTGATGACCCCTTTTTCCACGCGAAAAATCTCGCCCGGATTTTCGCCCAGCGGATAGCCGGTTATTTTTGGCGTCCACCCTTCCAAGGACTCCCCATCGAAAAGAGAAATCCATCCTTCTGTATCCAATTCTCGAATTCGGATATTCTTCCAAGCCACCCTTAGCGTTCCAGTAGGACTTTTCGATTGATGCACCTGCAGACCGATGAATCCTTCCTTATGATCTTTGTAGATTTTCTGGTGAAGCAGATCGGAAATCTGCTTGCCGTTAACCCAAGTCTGGATACGCGGTCCTTTGGCTAGAATGCGATAATGATTCCACTCGCCGGCTCGAAAGGTTTCATGAGGAACCAGATCCTCTTTCGGCGTCAGCCAGCCGCCAGCTCTCTCTCCATAAACATAGCCAGCTTCGCCAGGAGGAAGCTCGATCTCCACTTGTGGACCGTAGACGCGATTGATGGGCTTGCCCTTCAATTTCTCGGGTCGGACCTTCGAGCGAATCTGCACGCCCGAGTTGAGGCGATCACTCAAGAGGACATCGAATCGGAGTTCGAAATCCCCGTAGGATTTGTCGGTACAAAGAAAGGTATTATGACCGGGTCCATTGATACCCACAATCGCGCCATCGCGAATCTCGTAAGTGGCATCTCCACCCCATTTGGTCCAGCCCTCGAAACTCTTGCCGTCGAACAACTTAACCCAATCGCCGGCAGCATTGGCTAGTGAAATTACTCCAAATAATGAATACAATCCAATCAAAAGATAGATTTTCATAGCGTTTTGCTTTTCTTGGTTTTCTTCCTGGATTGTCCCTTATCCTGCAAAGCCGTCTGAACAGCCTTCTCATGGATAGAGGAATCGAATTCAGGGTTCGGATTCACAGGAATGTGAGCTTTGGTTTCACGGAGCCAGTCATTTAGAATGCCGCGCATCTCATTGAGCTTCCTAGGCTTGGCTTTGGCGAGGTTGCGAGATTCGCCAATATCGCGTTTCAAATTATAAAGCTCGTAGTGGTCGTCCTCGTAATAGTGATGCAGCTTCCAGTCGCCTTTGCGTACAATGCTACAAGGACGAGAACGAAATAGAGGGTCTCGCTGCTCGCCGAAAACCCTTGGATAGGATTGCAGGTAAGCGGGGAAATGCCAGAAGATCGCTCGCTCCGGATCGGGACGGGAGCCTTTCAGAATAGGGACAAGGCTAATGCCATCGGCAATTTGCCCTTCCGGCATCCTTAAGCCAAGCATGTCAGCAATAGTGGGAAACAGATCCACGCCACTGACGATGGCATCGCTCTCGCCGCCAGAAGTTGCCACGCTCGGCCATTTCACGAATAGCGGGACGCGAATGCCTCCCTCGTAGTAAGTCCCTTTGTATCCAAATAATGGAGCTATATCCGTGGCAGGTCCGTAGCCGCCATTATCCGAAAAGAAAAGGACGATAGTGTTGTCGCTCAACCCAAGGCGATTCAAGGTTTCGACGATCTGGCCGACGCCATCGTCGACCGACTGAACCATGGTGGCCATCTTCACATTGTCATGCAGCTCGCCAGGGGTCTTGCTCTCGTACTTGCCGACCAGTTCTTTCTTGGCCTGGATAGGCGTGTGAACCGCGAAATGAGTAAGATACAATAGCCAGGGTCTATCCTTGTTGTTCTGAATGAATTCGACAGCTTCGTCGCTAAGGCGATCAGTCAAGTATTCATTTTCTGGAGCATTCTCCAGACCAGGAGCGTTTGGGTGTGGCGGATAGTAGCCCTTAGGCGGACTACCGCTATGCGTTCCGCCTATGTTGACATCGAATCCATAGGGAATCGGATCTCCGCTTAGATGCCACTTGCCGATGGATGCCGTCGCATAACCGGCCTCCTGAGCGCATTGGGCCCAAGTTTTGATATTCGTATCGAGCGTATCCACGCCAGGGATATGCTCCAGGCGGCGATGTTCCTTAGCCCCCCGCGGATCAGTCCCGACATTGTAGATTTCATGCCTAGGCGTGTATTGGCCGGACATCAAACAAGCTCTCGCTGGAGCGCAATTCGCGGACGCGGAATAGGCATTTGAAAAAGTCATGCCCTCGGACGCCAGCCGATCGATGTTAGGCGTTTCGTAGAAATCCGATCCCATGTATCCCGCATCCTTCCAGCCGAAGTCATCGAGGTAGATGAAAAGGAGATTCGGTTTCGCTTCAATCGCAGGAAGCGTCGCCAGGAAAAGAATAAAAACGATTAGGTTGCGCCTCATTTCCTTTTTCGTCTGTCGTACTCGGGCTTGAATTCGATTCCCGTAGCTTCGCAAGCGGCTCGAACGTCGAAACCTCTGCTTTCGATATTCCAAAGCGGGCTGCGGACATGGGCTTCTTTAACGAGAGCCTTCAACTGCTCTACGATTTCCGGATGGCTATCCGCCACATCAGTAGCCTCGCCTTCATCCGTCTCGAGATCGTATAGCTCGAATGTATCGTCGACATAGAGATCTGGATACACACTCTTCCACTTGCCCATGCGAACCGCTCGATTGTGCTTCCCGCCTTCGTAAAGCTCCCAGTAGAGGTACTTGTGGCGCTTTTGCTCGCCCATGTTTCCCCGCAGGGCCGGCAGCATCGATATACCGTCGTACTCGGCCTTAGGCTCTTCCCCGCTCAAAGCGGCGAAGGTAGGCATCATGTCCCAAAAAGCGGATACGTGATCGTTGACCGAGCCCGCAGGGACGATGCCCGGCCAGTAGGCGACCAAAGGGGTACGGATGCCTCCTTCGTAGAGGGCTCGCTTGATGCCGCGCAGCTTGCCGGAAGCCTTGAAGAACTCCCCGGTGCCGCTTTGTCCATGAGCTCCATTATCGCTGCTGAACATGACCAGCGTGTTGTCATCGATCCCAAGCTCCTCCAGCCTGCGGACAATCCGCCCGACATCACGATCCATGCGAGTGATCATGGCCGCTTGGATCTTATGATTCTCCTTCCACGGCTTATCGGCGTATTCGCCCAGCTCTGGCACTTGGAACTTGGTATGCGGAATGCAGTACGGCAGGTACAAAAAGAAGGGGCCGTCCTTGTTGGCTTCAATGTATTCAAGAGCCTCGGACGTCAGCAAATCGTGACTGTAGGTCTTTCCATCCAATAGGACTTCCTGATCATTGCGATAAAGGCGGTCCGTGTAGTACTCGTGGGCGTGGCGCTGATCGTAGTATCCAAAAAACAGATCAAAGCCCTGCTTGTTCGCCGCTCCGGAATTGTAATGTTGGCCAAGTCCCCATTTGCCAATGCATGCTGTGCTATATCCAGCCCGCTTGAATAGCTTGCCAATGGTTTCCGTATCGGCAGGTATCGGGGTCTGACCGCCGGGGTAGCCCGGACTGTTCGCTCGAATAAAGGTGTGGCCGGTATGCAATCCCGTCATTAGCGAACAACGTGTAGGAGCGCAAACGGAAGTACCCGCGTAGTGCTGGGTAAACCGCATGCCCTTGGCGGCGAGATTATCGATTTCCGGCGTATTGATCTTTTCCTGACCGTAGCAGCCCAAGTCGCCGTAGCCAAGGTCGTCTGCTAGGATGTAGATGATGTTAGGCTTGGCCGGAATCTTGACTTCCTCGCTCGAGCGCGAACAGCCGGCAGCGAAAATAAGAGAGCAAAGAAGAACGAGGGAGGAGATGATGAAGGAATCAGGAAATCGTTTCATAATCGAAAAGGGTCAGCTAGAAGTAGGCTAAGAAAAAACGCGTGGGAAATGACAGTCAGGGATCGAGGTCGAGCCCGGTTCAGCGAGGCTTAGCTCAAAGTCGTCATAGCATGAAATCCCATAAATAGTTAAACAGTTCAATAAAAAATTGAATTCATAGATTTTGGACCGGCTTCCCGTTCAAGTATCGTTGGAGCCGCCATAAACAATCATCTTCAGTAAGGCTTCCATTTCGTCTACCTTTTCAGGAAAGTGGTCGGCTAGATTGGTTTGCTCGCCAGGATCCTCGCTTAAATCGTAGAGCTGATCAACGGAGTCGTTTCCCAACTCGATGTTGGTGTTCCTATTTAACTTAGACCCTTTCGACTTCGGGATGTACTTCCAATTGCCTTGCCGCAAAGCCAGGCCTCGCCCTTGCTTGACCAGCGTGGAGCGACCATACTTCGACTGCCCCAAAAAGGCAGCCAAGGTATCGACACTGTCGGGGAAGGCATTCTCATCAACGCTTTGCTGGAGAAGAGCAGCGAGAGAGGCCGCCAGATCGATTTGCGAGACCAGCGCATCGGACACGCCCGGCTCCACGCGAGCCGGCCAGGACAAGATTGTCGGCACCCGCGTACCAGCCTCGAACTTGCTGTATTTGCCACCTCGATACACGCCAGCTGGCTTATGGTTCCCAAGCTTCTCCACCGCATCATCGAAATAGCCATCATTCAGCACCGGTCCATTATCCGAAGAGAAAAAGACCAGCGTATTTTCTTTGAGACCATGAGCTTCTAACGACTTCATGATTTCGCCCACGCACCAATCGAACTGGATGATGCAATCGCCTCGAGGCCCCATCCCGCTGAGCCCTTCGAAACGAGGGTGCGGCACTCGCGGAACATGGATGTCGTGCATCGAAAAGAAGAGGAAAAAAGGATCCTTTCCTCGCTCTTCGATGAATCGCTTGGCTTTATCGACGAATACGTCAGCAATATCCTGATCTTTCCAGAGCGCCTCTTTCCCGCCGATCATATGGCCGATGCGACTGATCCCATCAATGATGGTCGCATTGTGCCCATGATGCCACTTCACGCGCAGCAGCTCAGGATGCGACTTTCCAGTCGGCTGGCCAGGAAAAGGTTCTCTAAAGCTTACCTGAATCGGATCGGCAGGATCGAGATTCACCACTTTGCGATTTTCGAAATAGACGCACGGCACTCGGTCGCCTGTGGCTGGCATAAGGAAGCAGTAATCGAATCCAATCTCCAGCGGTCCGGGGCGAATCTCCTCGTTCCAATCGTTAGAGCCCTCGCCCAAGCCCAGATGCCATTTGCCGACCACTCCGGTCTTGTATCCAGCTTGTTGAAACAAATCGGCCAGGGTCATCGAATTGGGATCGATGATCAGTCCGGCATCTCCGCTGAGCACGCCCGTCCCCTGCTGTCGAAAAGCGTATCTACCTGTCAGCATGGAAAAGCGCGAGGGCGTGCAAGTAGCCGAACTGCAATGCCCATCCGTAAATCGAATGCCATCTGCAGCCAATTGGTCGATATGCGGAGTGCTGATGGTCGTTGATCCATTGCACGAGACATCTCCATAGCCCAAATCGTCGGCATAGATAATGACCACATTGGGGCGATCTTGAATCTCCGCAAAAACAGAGGATGCTGCGAAAAAAGCCAGCAAGTGGAGTAATTTATCTTTCATGTAAGCTTGTTTTAGAACCACTAATAAATGCGAATGAACGCCAATAAGAAATCGTAGGTTGCCACATTTGCATTAATTGGCATTCATTCGCGGTTAGAGTTTTTTTTCTAATAAATAGTCAAGGCGGCGATTCACATTGGAACGACTTGCTTCCAGCCATTCGGAAGGAAAGATGTCTCTACTTAACGAAACATCGTATCCAGGTTTTGAATCCCTTAGCAAAGCAACGGTATTCAGAATCAAATGGGCTTCTATATCGGACTGGGCGTCCCTGAGAGCGTCGACAAGATAGTTTGCAGGATTCTCGATACCTGCTAGACCCAGGAACTCAGCAGCTCGAGCTCTGACCAGCGGTTCCGGATCGGCCGCTGCCAGGTCTCTAGCCACGGACTTGAAAGCACGGGCTTGGTTTCCGTATGAGCTACAGACGATGAGGCCCCAATAACGCTGCCAGGGATCATTCGATTTAAGCGCCTTCCTCAAAGCGGGTTTAGCTTTCCTAAAACCAGTCAGACTCAGATCGGCGATATCTACTAGCTGGGCGATATCTTCCTTGCGGTCCTGGCCAAACTGGACGGGGTTTTCGATCCCTTGCTCTATGAGAACGCTTTCGGGATAGAAGCTTAAGTCGGGCAAAGATTTAACGCGATCGACCAGCCTTTGTCTCAAGTCTTCCAATACGGAAGCGTAATCGGGATCATCAGCCAGATTATTGGTCTCGTGCGGATCGTTTTCGACATCATACAGGCATTCAGGCGGTCGGCTTTGAAAGAACTGGCTTTGGATGGGGTCGAGCTTACCGGCATGATACAGCTCTTTCCATTCCTGATAGGCCAGCATGCGATAGCGATACTCGTTGTGCAACCCGTCGAAGTTGAACGGCTGGTAATTGCGCATGTACTTGAATCGCCCTTTTCGCAGCGTGCGCACGAAATCGTATTTCTCATCGAATCGGTCGGCGTATCCAAAAGTCTCATCGCGGGCATCGAGATCCTTCCGACTAACGCCAGATCCCAGGAACGGTTTGCCGTCCATCTGCTCAGGAACCTGGGCTCCAGCCAAGTTCAAAACCGTCGGGGCCAAGTCGATGAAGCTTACAAAAGGCGTAACTTTCCCATACGACTCGAAAGAGGCAAGATGTCTCCATTTATTGGGCACATAAACGATAAGAGGGACGTTTAATCCGCTTTCATAGGCGTAGCCCTTGCCTCTCGGCAAAACGCCTCCGTGATCGCCATAGTAAAAGATGATGGTGTCCTCCATCAGACCATCGGCTTCTAGTTGGTCGAGAAAGGCGCCGGTCTGCTCATCCAGTTTGAGATGCTGGTCAAGGTAGCGAGCATAGGTGTAGCGGAAGGTAGGCGTATTAGGATGGTAGGGGAAAGGGGTGATGGTCTCGGGATTCGTTCTATTTTCGACGGTCGCCATTTCCTCTGCCGAGAAATGCAGCCAGCCCTCATGCGTGATAGTGTTGTTCTGCACGTGGAAAAAAGGCTGGTCTTGCTCGCGATTTCGATAGGAAGCAGTCTTCGAGGACTCGTCCCACATGCCTTTATCTTTCAAGTTGTAATCCGTTTTAACGTTGTTGGTCGTGTAGTAGCCCGCTTGCCGCAAGTAGTAGGGAAACATGCGGAGACCGTCGGGCATGGGAGCCAATTGAGCGCGGCGGTGGTACTGGGCCCCAATGCGCGGCGCGTAGCAACCCGTAATGATAGTGCTCCTCGCGACCGAACAAACCGGAGCGTTGGAGAACGCGTTTTCGAATACGAATCCCTGCTGGGCAAGCCGCTCGATATGAGGCATCGGCGCTCCACTCTCGCTGTAGAGACGCAGCCAATGCTTGGAATTGTCCTCGGACGTTAGCCAGACGATGTTTGGACGCTCCTCGGCAACAGCGATCGAGCTCATTCCAGCCAAAAGCGTGAGCGCGTTTAAGAGCAATCTCGTTATTCTAGTTGAGGTAATCATCGATCGGTAACGTAAGGCATACCAAGCACAATAATGTCGAGGGCGAAAGGTAAGTTCCATCACAGTAGCAAGTATTGCTCAGGACTTATAGTGTTTTTGAATCAATGAGTGGTAAACAGGTTGCAAGTCGGCGGAAAAATGGCGGTGGGATCATCAGACTAAATGCAAAATTTTGTTGTCGGTAAGAAACTCTAGTCACCAGCCCAGCATCCTGAATCAGATTGGAAAATCTATTCTCAAATAGGATTCCTCTCCTCTTGACTCATTAATGAGTGGTCATGACTTTGTGATTACTAGAAGCCATGACCAAACCCAAACACCCCATTTTTCGAACGCTCACAATAGCTCTAATCGTAGCGTTCCTTTGTCCTTTAGTTAGCGCCAAGGCTGACAAGCGTCCCAACATTCTCTTCGCCATTGCGGATGATGCGAGCTGGAAGCACTTCGGCGCTTACGGATGCAAATGGGTTAAGACGCCGGCTTTCGATCGTATAGCCGATCAAGGTCTACTCTTCTTAAACGCCTACACTCCTAACGCCAAATGCGCCCCTTCAAGAGCCTCCATTCTAACGGGTCGAAATTCGTGGCAGCTTGAAGAGGCGGCTAATCATTTTCCTTTTTTCCCAGCCAAATTTGTAACCTACGCTGAGGCGCTGGACGAACACGGCTACCATGTGGGAGGAAGGGGTAAAACCTGGAGCCCTGGCAATCCTGGGATGAAAGACGGAAAACGTCGCGAACTGGTCGTCAAGAAATACGGAGCCGCCACCACAGAGCCACCAGCCCAATACATTTCCAAAAACAATTACGCGGAAAACTTCCGGATATTCTTGCGAGACCGCGACGAAGGCCAGCCCTTCTGCTTCTGGTATGGCTCGACGGAGCCTCACCGAAAATACGAGTGGCGAGCGGGCATCGAAAAGGGCGGCAAGGCGTTGACCGATCTGGATAAGGTACCGGAATTTTGGCCAGACAACGAAACCGTACGGACGGACATGTTGGATTACGGCTTTGAGATCGAATACTTCGACGATCACCTGCAACGCATGCTCGATATCCTGGAGGAGATGGGCGAACTGGATAACACGCTGATCGTCGTTACCTCAGACAACGGGATGCCTTTCCCGCGCGTCAAAGGCCAGAAGTATGAATATTCCAATCACATGCCGTTTGCCGTGATGTGGCCTCGAGGCATCAAAAAGCCGGGGCGGATAATTGAAGACTACGTCAGTTTCATCGATATCGCCCCTACTTTTCTAGATGTGGCTAAGATTCCCGAGAAGAAATCAGGCATGCAAGCCATCGAAGGGACAAGCCTGACCAAAATTTTCGCATCCAGGAAATCAGGACAGGTGGATAAAAAACGCGACTCGGTTCTCATCGGGAAAGAGCGCCACGATATTGGCCGACCCAATGATTGGGGCTATCCTGTTCGAGGCATCGTCAAAGACGGCATGCTTTATCTGCACAACTTCGAGAACAATCGCTGGCCAGCTGGACACCCACATACTGGATACATGAATATCGATTCTAGTCCGACGAAAACGGTTACCCTAGACGCTCGCTACAAAACCGATCAATTCATGTATTGGCAGTTCAGTATGGGCAAGCGCCCAGAAGAAGAACTCTACAACGTACGTGAGGACGAAGCGTGTATCCATAATTTGGCAGAAAGCCCAGGCTATGCGGAGCTAAAGGAAAGCCTGAAAACGGAGCTCTTCGCCCAGCTGGAGAAGCAGGAAGACCCCCGCATGCTTGGCAATGGAAATGTCTTCGACGAGTATCCTTTTTCCAGAGTCGAAATGCAGAACTTCTACGAACGCTACATGGCTGGAAACCGGGAAAATCTGGGTTGGCACAACCCGGAAGACGTACAAGAAGAGTAAGAGAACTGTTAGCGGCTAGCTTCCAGCTAGCCATCCCTTATCTTTCTGGCCAGCGAAGACGCTGGCCGCTGCCAACCTTGAACTTCAGCACCTCCTCCTGTCACGCCCTAGTCCTGTAGTACAGGACGCAGGAGGAAGACATGCTGCTAGACTTGAGACCGACGCCCGTCGAAATCATCCCGATCGTACTCCGGTTGGAGTGGGAACGCTTGAGGCTTCCTGTCGCGTTGACTGCGATAAATAGCCGTAAAGAGCTCAACCGCTCGCCTGCCCTCGTCTCCAGAGACCGAGGGTTCGCGATCTTCAACGATAGCGCTGATGAAATCGTCGATCTGCAGCCGATGGTAATGCTCCATTGGGTTAATCCGCTTAAAACGCTCAGTGTCTTCAATAAGCCATTTCTCTACATTACCCTCTTCGCCAGGAATCGTCCAATAATCCGTAACCGGCGGCTCTTCGATAGCGGACATTCCAGCAATGAACATTTGTCCGCCATCCGTTTGCACGCCAACCAGGCTTCCATTTGAGCCGAGAACGCTCACTTTGCCATGGATCGCCGGATTGTAGCAATTGCTCGCCAGAATATTGCCCATAGCTCCGTTCTTGAAACGAATAACCGCGATAGATGTATCCTCAACTTCAATACCGTCATGGGTTAGGTTGTCCCAATAGCCGAAGACTTCTTCGATTTCACCCATGTACCAAAGCAGTAAATCCAGCTGATGAACCGCCTGATTGACAAGCACGCCGCCACCCTCCTCATCCCAGGTCCCACGCCAGGGATCGCTGTCGTAATAAGCCTGATCACGCCAGCCAAGCACCGTAAGCGAAGCGATGATGGGTCTGCCAATTTTACCAGCTTCAATCGCCTCCTTAACGCGGATACAGGGCTCGAAATAGCGTCGCTGGCAAACCATCCCCATTTTGACGCCCGCCTCCCGAACCGCCTCCAGGATGGAATCGCAATCCTCCAAGCTTGAAGCGAGCGGCTTTTCGACGAGCAGGTGCACACCCGCCTTAGCGGCCGCCACTGCGGAATCGACATGAGCTGGGTGCGGAGTGCATAGACAAACCGCCTCGACACCCGATTCGCTCAAAAAAAGATCGAAATCCGTGTAGGCCTCGACTGAATACTTTTCAGCAAAAGCATTCGTTTTCTCCACCGAACGCCCCCAGACCGCAACAAATTCGCTTTGCTCATTGCCCGCCAATGCCGCCGCATGCAAATGGGCGACTTTGCCAGTGCCAATGATACCTGTTTTAACTTTTTTCATTAAACTTGACCCACAGATTTCACAAATGGACTCGGATGATTTTCTTTTAAACTATCCTGTCGGCAAATCTAGGAATTATTGGAACGCGTTTTGCTAGAAAAGATCGGCACTTATGTGAACAATCCGGGGTAGAAGTTCTGTCCTCAAGGTTTCAATACGACCTTAGTCAAGCCAGGCTCTCCTTTGTGAAGCCGAGCGAACCATTCGCCGCCTTCGGAAAGCGGCTTGATTTCGCTGATCAGGGAATCAACGTCAATCAGCCCTCTGGCAATTAGATCAAGACAGGCGGGGTACTCGCCGGCCGAGGCACAGGTGCCGATCAATGATATCTGGCGAGTAACGACTTCCTGCAATGGAAGGTCTACCGTTTTGGTCAAGTTGCCCACCAGGGTACAGCTTCCTCCTTTTCTTAATGAGGCGATTGCCGTGGAAAGGGTTGGCGAGATGCCAACCGCCTCCATAGACAAATCCGCTCCTCGTCCCTCGGTAAGTTTTCGAACTTCGCTGGAAACGTCTGTATTGGATGGATTCATACAAGCTTCAGCCCCCAAAGATTTAGCCATCTCCAGCTTCTTTTCATCGAGGTCCACCGAAATGACGCGGCTGCATCCGGCCACTCGCAGGGCCTGCAAGCACAAAAGGCCAATCATGCCCGCTCCGACCACCACTGCCGTATCGCCAAGATGGACGGGCGTTCTTTCAACCGCATGGACCGCCACCGAAACGGCTTCCACCATCGCGGCTTGCTCGAAAGAGAGCCCATCGGGGAGCTTGTACAGAATACGCTCAGGCACCGCCACGAATTCGGCAAACGCGCCATAGCGACGATAATCTTCGCAAGAGACGCCGAGCACCATGCGATCTTCGCAAAGATTCACTTCCCCGCGACGGCAGTGCCAGCATTTGCCACAATAAACGGTTGAGTCGAAGGTGACCCTGTCCCCTACTTTCCAGCGGTCTCCATTCACTTCGCTTCCGATGTCGGCGATCGTTCCGGCCGCCTCATGTCCCATTACGATAGGAGGGATACGGCGTCCGCTAGATCCATCCATCCCATGGACATCGCTACCGCAAATGCCGCAGGCCGCTACCTTGATAAGAACTTCGTCGGCCTTGATTTCAGGCTCCTGGATATCCTTGTATTCAAATCTTTCGTACTCGACTAACTCTAAGGCTTTCATTCGGCGATTCGGCTTTCAAAACAGAAACTTGCCCAACTGAGCGGGCAAGCTCAAGAGCAGGGACCTTTGCGGCAAACGATAGCCGAGGCAAGTATCGAGAACCATAGTTTTGGTGATACATGTCACGCCACGATGTTTCGATGCAATCCAGGCTGTCCGGATCATTCTATAGAGCGAATGGGGAGCAAAACATAAAAATATCGACAGGACCGCCAATTTGCTAAAGAAATGCTAAATCTTTGTGCTCTTTAGGAGCGAAAATCCACTTCCCTCAACCTGAAACGTTAAAACCCCTCCTACTTAATTACTGTAGAGCGGCTGGATATTCGGATTTCAGTCAGGCCTGCAGATTTGACTGTATGAAACACGACTCAAACACCCTAAAAGTTTTCTGGGGCTGCTTCATAGCTCTTGTCACCACGGCCTTCGGATTTATGACCCGAGTGCTTCTCATTGGAGAATGGGCCGGCGAATTCGGTTTGGATCCGGCTCAAGCTGGCAGATTGGCCGGCATCGGGATCTGGCCTTTCGCCGTAAGCATTATCGCGTTCAGCCTGGTTATCGACAAAATCGGCTATAAGGTAGCGATGTATATCGCTTTCATCGGACATGCCATTTGGGCAGTCATGGCCTTTCTCGCCTACGGCCAATCCCAAGCCGGGAATACAGAGACCGCCTTCCAAATGCTTTACTGGGGAAGTCTTCTCATGGCCCTGGCCAACGGTACGGTAGAGGCCTTTATCAATCCGGTCGTCGCTACGATTTTCAACAAAGAGAAGACCAAATGGCTGAATATTCTACACGCGGGCTGGCCAGGTGGATTGGTGATTTGCGGTCTAATTCTCATTTCCATGCAAGACGTAGGCTGGAATCTCAGAGTGGGTCTCATCGCTCTTCCAGCGATCGTTTATGTCATCATGCTCGCTCCCGTGAAATTCCCTGTCCAGGAACGCGTGTCGTCCGGGGTATCCTACAAGGAAATGCTGGGGGAATTCGGCGTGCTAGGAGCATTGGTCGTGGGATTTCTGACCACACTACAACTCATGGATTTCTTTTCAGCAGGCGACACCAGCCAGCTGTCAGGGGGTCAAAAGACACTCTTTATAGCGATCGGTATCGCCATCGTGGCTGGTTTCGGGATCTACACCAAAGCCAGAGGCAGCGTCATGCTCTTCATTCTTGTCTTACTCATGATGCCGCTGGCTACTACGGAAATCGGAACCGATGGATGGATAACGAACATCATGGCTAAAGCAGGAGCCTTCGAGGGTGGAAACGCGCCGGAATGGATTCTCGTCTACACATCTGCCATTATGATGGTTCTCCGTCTCTTTGCCGGACCTATTGTTCACAAGCTTTCGCCCCTGGGGCTGCTGGCAGCCTGCGCGGCCCTCGCCATTGTTGGCCTTCTCTGGCTCTCGGGCGCAACCAGTATCGCGATTATCTTCGCAGCAGCCACGTTTTACGCCATTGGGAAATCCTTTTTCTGGCCAACCATGATAGGCATCGTAGCGGAGCAAACGCCGAAAGGCGGCGCTCTTACCCTCAACGCAATTGCAGGAATCGGCATGTTGGCCGTAGGAACGCTAGGCTTTCCCTACATCGGGGCGCTCCAGTCCGAAAAAGCCATTCAAGCCGTTGAGAACGAACCTTCAATCGTGGAAAACGCGACCGGTCTTTTTAGCGACGGCAAACTGACAGCAACCACTAGCAGAGAGATATACGAGATCATTGAATACGATGTGATCGAGCAGGATGCGGTGACAGCGGCCCTAGCCCTGAATCCGAAAAAGGACGAAATCCAAGGGAAAATGGACGAAGTCGTGTCTAGAAGCGCTCAAGGAGCTCTAGCCAACATGGCAATATTCCCAGCGATCATGCTCATCGGCTATCTAGCTCTTATCTTCTACTTTAGAAGCAAGGGCGGGTATAAACCCGTCTCGATATCCTCAGAATAGAACATTTTAAAACTCCAAACCATTTATCAAAGCCCAGCCTGTTCCCCGAGGCTGGGCTTTTCTTTGGAGACGTCGTCGGATGTTGGGCGATCCAATCTTCTTGAAATCATATTCGTCGCTTGCATATTTTTCTAACACGTGTTGGATCAAAATCCGAAGAACTAAGTCAATACTACTGAGCATCATGAAAAAGGCCCCAACCCTCAGAATTTTAAGCACTCGTTTCGCCCAATTTGCGGGCATCTTTCTGCTCCCCTTGATTGCCCAGGGGATCGCTTCGGCGGAATGGAAACCGCTTTTCAATGGAAACAACTTTGACGGATGGACACAGCTTGGCGGCGTGGCGAAGTATCACATCGAAGAAGGAGCCATTGTAGGTACCAGCGTTCCGGATACGCCAAATTCGTTTCTTACGAGCGACAAACACTACGGAAATTTTATTCTGAAATTCGAAGTCAAGGTGGACGATGGTCTCAATTCAGGCGTCCAATTCAGAAGCAATAGCAAACCGGATTACCGAGATGGTCGCGTTCACGGCTATCAGTATGAATTGGATACGAGTTACGATCGATCATGGAGCGCCGGCATCTATGACGAAGCTCGTCGCGGCTGGCTCTATCCTGTCGATTACAACATGCCAGCCAAATCGCTTTTCAAGCACAACGACTGGAATCAGGCGCGCATAGAGTGCCTAGGAAACGAGATACGCACCTACCTCAACGGCCAACTCGTGTCGCGGCTGATCGATTCCAAAACAGCTTCAGGCTTTATTGGTCTACAAGTTCACGGGATTGGCAAAAACCGAGACCTGGTTGGAAAGCAAGTACGATGGCGCGACCTGCAAATCAAGGAGAACATCAAATCGCTCCCAAAGCCTTCCCCTATTTTCACACGCAACCTGATTCTGAATACATTGGATGGTTCAGAAAAGGATCAAGGTTGGAAGCTTTTGTTTAACGGGAAAAATCTAGACGGCTGGAACAGTCCCGATACTGGCTGGGTGGTAAAAGACGGCATTCTTAAAATAATGCCAACACCCGAAGGCCAACCTAAGCACGGCGATCTATTGACCAAGGAGAAATTCGGAGCCTTCGAATTGCAACTCGAGTTCTATATGACCCCGAAGGCCAACAGCGGAATTAAATATTTCGTCGACCGGTACGAGGAGGTCGACTCTGGAAAAAAAGCAACGCTGGGCTTGGAGTATCAAATTCTTGACGACGAACGTCATCCCGACGCGAAAAATGGAGTAGTCGGAAACCGTACCTGCGCCTCCCTTTACGATTTGATTCCATCCTATCAGCGTGTCTACAATCGCAAGGTCCCAAGAGGCGTCGAGAGTTGGCACCACGCTCGCATTGTCGTAATGCCAGACAACACGGTCCAACACTGGTTAAACGGGTTTAAGGTCGTTGAATACGATCGAGGATCGAATATTTACGATGCTCTCGTGGCGCGCAGCAAATACAACACCGCGAAAAACTTCGGCCTGGCTGAGGAAGGCAGGATATTGCTGCAGGATCATCGCGACGAAGTTCATTTTCGCAGCATAAAGATTCGTAGGCTTTAGGAGCTGCCTCCTTCGCCAGAATGGTGATGTTCGAGCCAATCCTAATCAGGGTGGCCGAACTTAATCATTCCTTTTAGAAGCCCAGAATCCGGCTGTAGCCAATCATTTACTACGTTTGGGAATTCAACAGCCTTGCATTCATGGGTGATCCACCGATCGGGATGGATTGATCCCGATTCGAGCTGGCTTATCACTTCCTTAAAATTCCTAGCGGTGGCATTTCGACTGCTGATTATCGAAAGTTCGCGCTTATGAAAACTGGGATCGTTAAAGGCGATATCTTCCAGGCATAAACCTACTAGAATAATCCGCCCGCCATAGTCAGGCAACTCGATCGACTTCTCCATCGATTTAGCGTTGCCGGTACATTCGAACACGACCTCGGGAAACTCGCCCAGCTCGACTTTCCATTTATCGCCAATCGGCACGCCGACTTCGCTTTTCAGAAGAATAGCTTCGGGAAAGATTCGCCTAGCCATCTGCAAGCGCTCTTCCGCGACATCAATTAAAACTACTTTCGCTCCCTTTAAAATGGCAAACTGAGCTGCCGCCAGTCCAATAGGCCCGAGCCCTACCACGGCAACCAACTCATCCCCCAGCAAACGAGCGCGCTCCACCGCATGGCAACCAATGCAAAGCATTTCGGTCAACGCCAATGCTCGCGTATCCAAAATTCCAGACGCATGCAGTTTTTCAGCTGGCATGAGGATACGAGGTCTCATTCCTCCATCAACATGAACTCCCAGGCATTGAGTGCTTGCCGAGCAATTGGTCTTGCCACGAGCGAAAGCTCTATCTCCAGGACGAGCCAAATAAGGCTCCACCGCACATCGGTCTCCAGGAGAAACGGCTGTGACCTCCGAACCTGTCTTTTCCACTACGACCCCGAGCTCATGCCCCAAAATGCGCGGATAGGAAAAAAAAGGCTGCCGTCCGTGAAAAGCGTGAATATCCGTCCCGCAAAGCCCGACGTGTTCCACTCGAATTAGAGCCTCTTTAGGACCAGGCGGATTCGGAGGACCGGTTTCGATGATTTCAAAGCGACCAGGCTCGGTTAATCGGATGCTTGTCATTCCAGAAATTCAGCTAAGTCGAAAACGGCTCTTCGATTGCCAAAGATCCGGATTCCGGCCAATACACGCTTTTACCGATTCGGTTGCCGTATTCAATATTTCGATAGACTCGGTTGACAATGAAACAGTCAACGCAGCGAAATTCTTCTCGACCTGTCCCCTTGACCGAGCTCCGACAAGAGCGACTCCTTTAGGCAGCCGAGCTAATACCCAAGCAATGACCACATGATCCATTGGAGCATCTATTTTCGAGGAAAGCTCCCTAATCTGATCGATGGCTTCAAAGGTTTCCGCCTCGCACCCATCCTCGCCATGACGAGCCTGAATTCGACTGTCACTAAAATGCCGAGAGCGGCTCAAGCCTTCCGGAACGTCGTCGGGGAACGAATACTTTCCGGTTAGCAACCCTTGCATGAGAGGGCTGTAGGCTAATACGGCCACATCACGCTCATCGCAATCGGGCAGGATTTCGAATTCTATGGAACGGCTCAGGAGCGAATAGGGAAGCTGATTCGATACCATTTCACCCCCTTTGTCTAGATAGTCGCTCATATCTAGGTGGCTGAAATTGCACACCCCGATTCGTTTGACCTTTCCTTCTTCTTTCAATGAGTAGAGAGCTGCTATCGTTTCCTCGAAGGGAACATCCGGACTGGGCCAGTGGATTTGCATTAGATCGATATAGTCGGTCTGCAGCAGATTCAGGCTTCGCTCGCAGGAGGCCATCACCTGATCCCTACTCTGCTCAAGATGGGAAATCTTGGTAGCGATAAACGCTCGATCACGCTTGCCGGCGAGAGCCTTTCCCAAAACCCGCTCCGATTCCCCATTGCCATAAGCTGGAGCGGTATCGAAAAAATTTATACCCAGGTCCAAAGCTGCATGAATAGCTTCGATCGAAGCGCTTTCCTCCTGGGGTCCCCACACGGCATCTCCGGCAAAAGCCCAGCAGCCCATCCCGAGGCGCGAGACTAACGGTTCAGAGCTACCAAGCGAAACACGATTGAGCTCTATCTCCTGGGATTGCGACGGATTTTCGAGTGACATTTGATTGGAGTCTCCATTAGCGAGGATTTCTAAAACAGCCGCCTAGAATCTCAAATGCCGTTGCTTCCAAGGCGACCCTAAATCGAAAACAGGCGAAAAATTGCCTAATCGATTGTAAAAAATCTGATCTTGATCCACATTTCATTTGAAGGGAATTCAACGAAAACTACGGTATGGAGCCAGCAAAGGCGGAAACTGCTGCTGTGCAAAATAGGATTGTGGTTTTCCAACTCCCAAACGCCAATTCCATAACAGCCCCATGAAGATACTTTCGTTATCGAAGCCCTATGCTATGGCTCTGTGCTCGCTTGCAGGGATTGGCCTAGTCGAAGCGAATCCGTCTCAATCGCTAAAGCGCGAGCAGATTCATTTCGAGGCAATCGATGACAAAGGGTCGCTGATTTCGCCGAGCATAAGAGTGATAGCTCAGGACGATTTCGGATTCGTCTGGATAGGAACGTCCAATGGTCTAGCCCGATACGACGGGACTCATTTTCGTATCTACGACGATAACGTGGGAGCAGACAAGGCTATGGAATCGGGCTTCATTGAAGGCCTGGCTAAGGATCTCAAAGGCGATATCTGGATAAAAACGAAAAATGGTCTCTGCGTTTTGGATACAGAGAACGAGCAGTTTGAAAAAATAACGCTTCCGGACAGCTATGGCGACAGTCCGTTTTCAAAAGGAAGAGCGATTTTTGCCGACAGCCTGGGACGCGTGCTCCTCGCGGCAGATAGAAGAATACTGGTTTTCGACGCTAGAAAACGAGAACTGATCAAAAGTCTGGAAGCCAAAGAGGGAGAATGGAGCTTCCCCAACGAATTTTCCCAGCTCGAGCAGAACAAGTTTTCGCTATCGACGGATCGAGGAGTTTGGATCTACGACGAGTTGGCCAACGCAATAAATCCTACCAATTGGAAAACGCGTTCCGGCAACAGCTTGAACGAAATAAGGGTTAAAACCATTCTCCGCGACTCTTCGCAACGGTTTTGGATTGGATCAGTAAGGCATGGCTTGTACTGCTTAGATCAATACGGCGAGGAAATAGCTTTTACCATTGAAGGGAAGGAGGTCGACCAAAACACGCCTTTCACAATTCGCTTCCTCATCGAGGATTTCAATAAAAACGTATGGGTAGGGACGCTCAGCAATGGAATCCTGTTCCTCCCCAACGGGGAATCCGACTTCTGGCAATTGAAAGGAGATTCAAGTCCAGACAGCTTTCTGCCCACAGACAACCTGCTCTGCGGACTGCAATTGGATAGCAATGTACTGTTGCTAGGAAGCGAGATGAACGGGCTCATTAGATATAATCCGCATCGCATCCCAGTAGAATTCTACAGTCGCGAGGTTGAAAATCGAGGATCACCTGCATTCAAATCCATCGTGGCCGCAACCGAGGACGAGACAAACAAAGTCTGGCTGATCGGCCGACCATACGGGATATCAAGACTGGACCTCTCCAACAGGAGCTTCGAAACGTTTCTGTCCGAAAACGAAATCCCACTCTCGTTACGAAACCGAGACCTTCTTGATATCGCGCTGGGCCAGTCCGGCGAACTGTATTTAAGCATCCGCAACACAGGCGTCTTCAAATTCGATCCCGACAGCCGGACCATCAATCCCATACGGATCGATCAACAGCCAGAGGATACTCAACTAAAGCCGGTGATCGGAAAACTGCTAGCAGATCAGACGGGCGAAATTTGGATCATGACCGAAACGCTGTATCGGTATAATCCTTACGACTACTCCTTGGTGGAAATCGATAGAAAAGACGAGTACAAGCATACTCGATTTAGGACGATGAGCGGCTTCGAGAATAGCGAAGGAGATTTGTGGCTGCTGTCACGCGGAGATGGCATTGCCTTCTATTCGAAGGAAACGCGAAGGATAGAGAAAATCTATCCGTCCTCTGAAAATCCAAACCGCCTGAGCAGTATTGCCGAAGGAGACATTTTTCAAGACTCTAGAGGCATTGTCTGGATTGGAGCAGAGCGAGGGCTAACCCGCTTCGATCCCGCCACAGGCACTTTCGACAATCTGGAGGAGAATCCAGGGCTTGAAAATCTTCCCATCCTATCAATTCAGGAAGATAGCCAGCAAGGACTATGGCTATGCTCGCCGAGGAAAATCAGTAATTTAAATTTGGACACACTCAAAGTAGAGGAGCTTTCGTTGCCAGAAGGACTCTCAGCGGAACCCTATGCGGCAAACGGGTTTTTGCGATTGAAGACAGCAGGTTTGCTAGCCGGGGGATTTCGAGGAATCAATTTGTTTGACCCTGAAAATCTGAATACAAGAAAAATCGAAAGAGCAAGACCGGTCATCATCGGTATAAACCTTTTCGACCGTCCTTTAAAAGAGAAGAACGGCAAGCGAAAGCCCGCTCATTTTATTGGTCAACTTGACCTCGATCACGATGAAAACTCCCTTGCATTCGAGTTCGCGAATCTGAATTTCTCTCAATCGAAACCATCGCATTTCGCTTATCGCATGAAAGGCATGGACGAGCAATGGCACTTGGCCGGCGATAGAAACGAAGCGTTCTTCCCGTCTCTTGACCCTGGAGATTACGTCTTCCAAGTAAAGTCTGCCAACGAGAATGGGGCTTGGAGCGAGAGCGTGGCGCAAGTCGCCATTTCGATTGCTCCACCATTCTGGCAGACGATACCCTTTCAAGCGTCAACAGCAGCCATTTTAGTCGGTTATGTAGTATTTTCCTGGAGACGTCGACTATCATCACTGAAGAAACGAAACGATGAACTTGAACTAAATGTAGCTAATAGGACGAGAGAGCTGGAAACTTCCCGTCAAAAGGCCCTGCAGTCGCAGCGAGAGGCAGAATTGGCAAACAAGGCGAAGACCCAATTCCTGGCCAACATAAGTCACGAAATTCGCACTCCCATGAACGGCATCATTGGAATGAACCATATGCTGCTTGAAGAGAGTTTGGATCCGAAAGTTCGGAACTACGCGGAAATGATCAAGTCGAGCGCCAATACTTTATTAGCCCTGATCAACGACTTGCTGGACATCTCGAAAATCGAAGCGGGCAAGCTTGATTTGCAGAAAGCTCCTTTCAATCTTAGAAGCGAAATCGAAGAGGTAATCGATCTCTTGGCCCTCAAAGCGGAAGAAAAGGGTCTGAAGATCTATGCAAGGATCCCTCCTGAAACTCCCTGTTCGCTGATCGGCGACGCCTATCGTATCAAACAGATTGTTACAAATCTTATAGGTAACGCTATCAAGTTCACCGAAAAGGGAAACGTCGAATTCTTTACCAGCGTTCTCGATAGCAATGAGAGTGAAACGACTATAGAGTTTCATGTTAGGGATACCGGCATCGGCATAGATGCTCCAGCCATGGAAAAGCTTTTCGACGCCTTTACTCAGGTAGAGGCCAGCACGACACGCAAATACGAAGGAACCGGATTGGGACTCTCTATCTCGAAGCGGCTGGTGGAAATGATGAGGGGCGAGATCAAGGTAGCTAGCCAGCCAGGCGAGGGATCCGACTTTTCCTTTACCTGCGTTTTTGAAAATCAGGAAGAAGAAGATCGTTCGAATCTTATATCGGATATGGTGTCAGGAAAGAACGTCCTCATTTGGGAGCAGGATGAAAAAAGAAAAGAGTGGATACAGTCGTGGATCGTCCAATGGAAGGCAAATCCGCTGACAGTTCGATCTGCAACCTCTTGTATTGAGTTTTTGGAAGCAGGAGATGTCGACTGCCTGATTATCGATAGATCGACGGCTGAACTAGAAGGAGCCTTGCTATCGGAAGCCATAACCGCTTTGAATCAGGAGCTTCCAATCATTCTTGCTCATGAAATATCGGCAAAAACGGATCAGTTGGCGCTAGGGAATTGCCGATTCAGCAGTCAGGTGACGTATCCAATAAAGCCATCTAAACTACTGAAGGCTCTGACCGCCAGTTCCGCAGAGGAGAAGTCTGAACAACTGGCTATATCCGGCGAGAAAAACGAGCAATATGCAAACGCGAAGGTATTGCTAGTGGACGACAACCCAGTCAATAGGGGCGTGGCCGTTGCCTTGCTGGAACAACGCAATATAAACCCGGATATTGCTGAAAATGGCGAAGAGGCCTATCAAGCCGCCCAGCGGGAGCGCTACGACTTGATATTAATGGATTGCATGATGCCCGTCGTTGACGGGTATGAAGCTACCGGTCTCATTCGAAGCGACTCAAAGAATCTCAATGTCGACACCCCGATTGTCGCAATCACCGCTAACGCTATGCAGGGCGACAAGGAAAAATGCCTCGACGCTGGCATGAACGACTATGTGGAAAAGCCAATCCGTCCCCAGAAAATGGATCGCGTACTAGCAAGATGGCTAGCGTCATCCGACGAAACGGTCGGTCAGGAAAGCCTGCCTTCGGTGGAAGAACCGAAACAGATAATCAATAAGGAAGTGATGCGAGAGCTGTTTAGCGACGACCAGGAATCGATAAACAAGCTGATGGACTTGTTTATGAATGGCCTGATCTCTTTAAAATTGGAATTGGAAGCGTCATTGAAAAATGATGACGACTTAGTAGCTGCTCACCTCCACGCTCATACGCTTAAAGGGAGCGCCAGCAACTACGGGGCGGAGATCGTCAAGGAATCCGCGGCTAGACTGGAAGCCGCTTGCAAGGCTGGAGACCTGCAGACTGCAGAGGAAATTCTCCCTTCCGTTTTAGAGGAAATCGATAGGGTGATCGAAGCCATTCCACAAATGGAATGGGCCTAGTCTCGCGAATCACATGCTCGGCTTCGGAGTGATCGGCGTCAGAAAAGGAAGGGCTCCTTGCGTATTCAGTTTCCGCTTAAACACTTTATCCCTAGCGGTTACGTAAAGTTCGTCGAAATTGGAACCGCCGAAAACGGCGTTTGCCAACCATGAGGACTGAGGCTTGCTGAGAATGCCTCGCACCCGTCCTGCCGAATCGACGATTTGGACGCCCATTTCCGTCGTAACGAAAGTCTGACCCTTGACGTCCACCACCATTCCATCGGCATTAGTTCGCCCAGATCCGTCTTTCAGCTGCAAATGGAAAAGCTTCTGCTTATGGGCTAGTGTTCCATTCTCTTGTATCAGAAAACTATATACCGTTTGACCATGCATATCGGCCACATAGAGAAGTCTCTGGTCGGGCGAAAGATTCACCCCATTGGGAAAGGATATTCCCTCGTCAACGATCTGCTTCTCGCCTCCGGGTCTGACTAGCCAAACTCTTTTCTCACGGGGCTCGGTCACATAGATCAAGCCGGAATGGGTTATAGCGATATCATTGGATCCGAAGCCTCCGGCGATAACCGTCTTGTTTGCCTCCTCGTCGTAGGCCACGATTTGCCGGTTTCCATTCGAGCATGCATAGAGTCTGCCATCAGGACCGAATTGCATGCCATTCGCTTTTCCAGTATCCGAAGCGAAAAGCGTTACGCTTCCATCTAAAGCAATCTTATGAATTCTGCTGTTCGGTATGTCGGTAAAAAACACTTCACCCTTTTCGTTGACGGCTGGACCCTCGGTAAACCGATGCCCTTCGCTTACCAACTGCCAGCCTTCATGACCCCGTATCATTTGGGCGACGGGCGATCTTGATTGCCCAAGCGGATCCGGCTTCAACGGTTCAGGCCAATCACGCCACATCCATCTCATGACGTCAGGAAAGATTTGAGACGCTTGGAAAAAATCATGCCCGCCGGTTCCCCAGGCGTAGTCAACATCATAGCCGGCGTATTCCAAAGCGCTCGTCATGCTTTTATTCGCCAACAGCCAGTTCCCGCCAGAACTGTTATTGTCGTTCTCCGCGCTTTGCAGAAAAACGCGCAAAGGCTTGGGTTCCGTTTTCCGAATCAAAGTCGGATAGCGAGCGCCGCCCATCAGATCCACGAAGGTCCCGATGTTGGAAAAGACTTTTCGAAAGGAATCCGGTCGCTCCCAAGCCACGGTAAAGGCAGCGATGCCACCAGTGCTACCACCAGCAATCATTCGACTATTGGGATCCCTGGTCAATCGGATCGGCCGACCATCGCTGGTCGTCTTCCTTTCCACTTCCGGCAGTAATTCCTCCAGCAGAAATCGAGCGTAGCGGTCTCCCAAACTATCCCACTCGAAGGAACGATTGTAGCGAATGAGCCTTCCCGTCTCGTCATCGAGAATCCGTCCGTAATGAACGAATACGCCAATTATTACGGGAAGCTCGCCTTTATGAATCAGATTATCCAAAACCGTCGATGCCTTGTAAGGACTTTTCCCTTGAGTTAATAAGAGGCAAGCTGGCGTTTCGGGATCGTATTGACTAGGCACATACAGCCAGTAATTCCGAGTCGTTCCGGGGAAAATCTGACTTCCTGTGAATTCGAATTCCAAAAACTCCCCTTTGGGAACATCGGGCTGGGGCAACGAATCAACCGTCAATGGATAGTCCTCTTGGGAAGCAAACGCTTCCCAAGCGAAAACTACGGCGAGCAGAAGTGAGAGGGGTTTCATTTTCAAAACGAGATCTAGGCGATTGTAAGTGTGAAACGACTGGCCAGAGCTACCATAAAAAGCCCAAATTCGGACACGCGAAGGCCAGCCGGGCAAACAGCGTATAATTCAATGGGGCGAGCAAGCGTTTACTGAATCAGAAAGCGTCAAAATGAAAGGCAGACACCTTCGCTATTCCTCCACCTTTTACATAGAGGACGGGACGAATGTAGGAGAAGCCTCCTAGAGCATTGTGCTGATAGCCAGAGACCTCGTAGGAACGGCTGTGTTTCGTCCAGCTCTCCCCATCTGAGCTGTAGAAGAAGGAAGCGACTTGATCTCTGAGACGGACTTTCATGAAGCGAATGGAAGTCGCATCGACATTCGCTTCCAAGCGTCTTCTGGCATTGGATACGCGGATAAATTGTCCGTCGCGCAATCCGATTCCCGAATGCAACGTATCGGAATAGTACAAGGCTACCCCTACTTCCACATTGTCTCCTTCGACTGCGAATTCGAAAGCCGCTTCGTAATTCCTTTCTTCAGGATTCACTTGCAAGGTAATCATTCCGCCCTCGCTTCCCTCGATAATCAATTCGTCATCGAAAAGCCGATACTGGTCGTAGGGAGGTTCGAGTCCCATTAGCTGCCATTGTAGATCTAGGTCGCTGCCGGAAAAATCGTCAGAATGGATACGTTCGTTCGCATGAAAGACGATTTCAGCCTCTTTCTTGGAATCACGGACGGTCTTAAACCACCCGTCATCCGTCCATTCGACAGCTTCGATTAAAACGTGCCTGCCAAGGGACAGGTGATCCTGCAAATAGGCATGGTAGATGATATACCAATTACCCTCCGCGTCGTCGAAAACAGTGCCATGCCCTTTAGACCAAAGCCGTTCGTCGCGACTCCAGGTATGGACGATCGGATTATGAGGACTGTCCTCCCATGGGCCTTCCGGATAGCGAGCTCGAGCGGAAACCGCCATGTGGCTGGTCGGAGGACCTGCCGTTCCTCCTTGAGCGGACGTCAGATAGTAGTAGCCATTTCGATACAGCAATTTAGGGGACTCCAGGCAAAAACATTCCACCTCCCAACTTTCCGGATATATCCAGCCTTCGTATTTCTTTTCCGCGTCCTTGGTGACAGACAGACCGTCTTCGGCAAGATGGGCGAACTTGCCTCCGTTGAGATAGATATAGCGATTCCCTTCCGGATCGACGATGTGTCCAGGATCGATGCCTGAAACCTCGAGCTCAACCGGCTTAGACCAAGGTCCTCTAGGATCGGAAGCTGTAGTGACGAAATTCTTACCCGTCGAGGTGGGGAAATAGATGTAGAACAAATCGCCATGCTTGATGAATTCCGGAGCCCACACGGAACCAACATACTCATGCAAGGCATAGCCGATGGGCTTCCAATCAACCAGATTTCGCGAATGCCAGATTTTCAGTCCGGGATATTTTTCGTAAGACGTATAGGTAAGATAGAAATCCTCTCCATCCCGCACAATGGTCGGATCGGCATGATCTCCACCAAGTACCACATGAATTGAGTCACCGGCGATCTTGGGCGCGGAAGAAACGTCCGGCAGAGAAATCGAAATCAAAACCGCCGCAGAGAGAAATAGAGAATAGAATAAGGAGCTCTTCACAGCGTCACATGAAAGTTCAAGTTCGTCCCGCCCATCAAGTCTAATAAATAGATGAGAGTCCATAACGGCCGCAACCTGGGACGAAGTTTCTGCTTGGCGGACGCCCGTATTGCCTTTTGCATCTTTGGCCTAATCCCGTCGGACTTTCATCCCAGGCTTCACAGTCAATACGTCTCGACGTAAGTTTTTTTCTTTCAAAGGTATCCAAAACGAAAATTATGAAATCCCTGAAATATCTCGCTCTTACCATCCCTCTAATTCTCGGGCTCCTTCTATCAGGTTGCGGACAAGCCGACCACTCAGGAGGAGCTTCCGAAAAGCTACAGCTGGCTTTCGTTACAAATAACGCCGCTCCCTTCTGGGTAATCGCCAGAGCGGGAACAGCTCAGGCAGAAGAGGAGTTGGGCAACGTTGAAGTGGATTTTCGGATACCCTCATCGGGGAGCACTTCTGAACAGCGTTCGATACTGGACGACTTGCTGGCGAGAGGAATCGACGGCATCGCGGTGAGCCCCATTGATCCGGCTAACCAGACCGCCTTTCTCAATAAAGTCGCCAGCCAGACGCTTCTCATATGCCATGATAGCGACGCGTCGGACAGCGATCGAGTCTGCTATATCGGCACCGACAATGTGGCAGCCGGCGTCGAGGCGGGGAAGCTAATTAAGCAAGCAATTCCGGACGGTGGTAAAATCATGATCTTCGTAGGCACTTTGGACGCTCAAAACGCTCAGGAACGCTACAAGGGCATCCAGCAGGAACTAGAGGGCTCGAGCATCGAAATCATTGATGTACGGACAGACGATACGGATCGAGTGCGAGCTCAGAAGAATGTCGAAGACACTCTTGTTAAGTACCCGGATGTCGCCTGCCTGGTAGGACTTTGGAGCTACAACGGCCCCGCCATTATAAATGCAACCGTCAGTAGTGGGAAAGCTGGCCAAGTTAAAATCGTCTGTTTCGACGAGGAGGATGAAACATTGGCAGGCGTTGCCGCGGGGACCGTTTTTGGTACCGTCGTGCAACAGCCCTACGAATTCGGACGTCAGGCCATCACACGTATGCGGAACCACTTGCAGGGAGATCAAGAGGCTCTAGCTGGAGGTCAGCAGATCGTCCCGACTCTCAATGTAACGAAAGCTAATGTATCCGAATTCCAAGCGCGCTTAACGGAGATTCTGGGCCAATAGCCGCCTCCTGCCACTCGGCCATATTTTCATGCCTTTACTCGAAATGAAGGGAATCTCTAAGGGATTCCCAGGCGTAGTCGCTCTCAATGATGTCGATCTCTCGGCAGACGTAGGAGAGGTAGTGGCTCTGGTAGGAGAAAATGGAGCAGGAAAATCGACGCTGATGAAAATACTGGGAGGGGTTCATCAGCCGGACGGCGGAGAGATTCGAGTCGATGGCGTTGCGAGACGAATCCAGAATGTCGAAGACGCCATGCAACTCGGAATCGCTTTTATTCATCAAGAGTTGAACGTCGTCGATAACCTGGATGTGGCAGGCAACATTTTCCTCGGCAGGGAGCCGAGAACAAAGCCTTTTCAGCTGATCGATCGCAAAAAGATCCATGCCGATGCCGAGCCCTACCTGCAGCGGCTTGGACTAGACATTCCAAGCGATACGAAACTTGAGGATCTGAGCGTCGCCTATCAGCAGATGGTTGAAATCGCCAAAGCCCTTTCGCTAAACGCTCGTCTGATCATCATGGATGAGCCCACCTCCAGTCTCACTATAGCGGAAACCAACCGTCTCCTGGCTCTCATCCAGGAGCTCAGCGGGCAAGGGGTAAGCATCATCTACATTTCGCACAGACTTGGGGAGATCGACGAAATCGCCAGTCGAGCGGTTGTCTTGCGAGACGGGGAGAACGCGGGCGAACTGCTGAAAGAAGACATTTCTCATGACCGTCTGGTAAACATGATGGTCGGCCGATCCATAAGCCAATTTTACGTAGAGCCTAAGGGGTCTTCAAAAGCTGGATACTTCCAGGCTCGCGATGTACGCTCAAGCCGCTATCCGCATTGCAGCGTTTCCTTCGACGCCTCGCAAGGGGAAATACTCGGTTTCGCTGGCCTCGTAGGAGCAGGACGATCGGAAATGATAAAGGCCCTGGTGGGTCTGGACAAAACCGCTGGAGCCAAAATCCAGATGAATGAGGAGCAAGTGGAGATCCGAACCCCTCGGGACGCCATCTCCCATGGAATCTACCTGGTTCCCGAAGATCGACGCTCCGAAGGTCTCGTCACCGAAATGTCGATACGGGAAAACATTACTCTGCCGGATATGCGAAGCTACGCCAAAGCGGGAATCGTGCAAACGACTCTCGAAAAGACGAAAGCGGACGAGCAGGTACAAGCCCTGAAAGTAAAGACGCCTCATTCGGAAACGCTCGTTCGCAATCTTAGCGGCGGAAATCAGCAGAAGGTGGCGCTAGGCAAGTGGCTGGCCATGCAACCCAAAGTTCTGATTCTCGACGAGCCGACTAGAGGAATCGATGTGGGCTCCAAATCGGAAATCTATCAAATCATGCGAGACCTGGCCGAAAGGGGAGGTGTGATTCTTATGATCAGCAGCGACATGGAAGAAGTGCTTCACGTGTGCGATCGAGTAGCCGTCATGCATGAAGGACGCATAACCGGAGTTCTCGACCAAGCCAATTGCACGGAAACCAATATAATGCAGTTAGCCGTAGGCCAAAGCGTCGAAGAAGCTAAGCCAGCAAGTAGCGAATGATTACATGAACCACAGATCACGCAGATAGCCACAGATGTGGAAGGAAGAACTTACCAAACTTGTGTAAATTTATTCAACTCACTTTTTTAATTCGTATGTTAAATTTAAATACATATCTGAGTCAATCCGTGTCATCTGTGGGCAAATAAAATTCTTCATAAGCAATAGTGAAAAAAGAACTCGGCATATTTCTCCTGTTAGTCGCGCTCTGCGCCGTCACTGCCATACTCAATCCACGATTCCTCTCGCCAACCAACCTGACCAACATGGCGAATATCATCGGCCTGTTCGGGATATTCAGCATCGGACTCGGCCTGGTCATCATTACCGGAGGCATCGATCTTTCGGTAGGCTCCATGTTCGCCTTGGCGGGAGTATTGCTGTCGATCGCCTTGCGGGAATGGGGACTGCCTTGGCCCGTTGCAGCTCTCTTCGTCATTCTCGTTCCCATGGGCTTAGGAGCTCTACACGGCACACTCGTAACACGAATGCGAATACAACCGTTTATCGTAACGCTTTGCGGACTGCTCCTTTATCGCGGCTTGGCTCGGTTTATAGCGGACGATAACACTAAAGGCTTTGGCAATGCGGAAGGCTTCGAAACGCTAAGAGCCATAGCCAGCGGCAAGTTCCTCGGCCTGCCAATGCCCTTCGTCATCCTGATCGTCATTGCCGTCGTCATGTGGCTGGTTCTGCATCGCTCGGTTTACGGTCGCTATCTTTTCGCCGTCGGCAGAAACGAGGAAGCCACTCGTTTTTGCGGCATTAACACCAAGCTGGTAGTCGCCAGCAGTTACGTCCTGGCCGGTCTGCTCACGGGAATCGCGGGGATCCTGCTAGCGTTCTACACAAATTCCATCTCTCCTTCCACGCATGGGAATTTCTACGAGCTGTATGCTATCGCGGCTGCGGTCCTGGGAGGTTGCAGCTTAAGAGGAGGCGAAGGATCCATTATCGGGATCATCATTGGCACAGCCTTGCTGCAAATACTGCAGAATCTGGTAAACCTCCTGGGCATACCAAGCTCACTCAACTTCGCGGTCATGGGCGCCGTGGTGCTGTTAGGCGTGCTAGCCGACAGCTATCTGGGCAATCGTTCGAAACGGACCAGCTAGGAATAATCGCCACAATCGAGTCTAGGCAACCTTGAGCGAATAAGCTCAACATTCGGACCTCCTTGCGAAAAAGAGGTTAAAAACAGCCTGCGGGTTCGAGATTCGCGTCAAATGAGGCGTTTCATAAACCTGTCCAATCATAAAAGAAAGCTGTCTCTAGCTTATCGTTAACAACCCATTTTAGAAACCGGTCCGATGCCTAAGCGAAACAAGATCCTAGCCTATTTGCTCTGCTCATTCCTCCTTATCAGTTTTCTCAATACCACCGTAAAAGCGGAATCTGATGTAGACGATCATCGTCGCGCTATGGCTTGCGCCCACCAGATGAAACTTAAAGGAGGCGCCAGGATCACTTTCAAGCATGCCTACACGACCTACCTTGGCCAGATGCGAAAGTGGGAAGTGAAGATGCTAACCCTGGAGAGAAAATACGATCCTCACACCGGTACTGGAAAACCAGATACGAAGATTCTCTCCAAACTAGACGCGGAGAAGGAAAAACTGCAAGCCGAACGAATTAAGATAGAAGCAAGGCTAGATAAAAAGCTTGGCCGCATCCTAACCGTTCAACAGTTGAGGCATTTTCATAATAGCCTCAACAAATACGCTGACGGCAATCAGGCCTAGACGATCTGAAAGCAGCTCCATCTCAAAGAGCTGTCACCAATTACGATTTCTCTCAAGACGAGAGCGCTAATTTGGGTTGATAATTGATCGGCAAGGCCTCTACCTAGCCCGATGAATGGTTATCGTTTACTAGCGCACATTCTGATGGGAAGCTTGGCAGTAGCGTTTTTGGCAAGCTGCTCCAAGCGTGAGCCGAAAGTCGAAGAACTCAGGGCCTACATGGAGACATCCATGGGCACCATCGTCATCAAGCTTTTCGAGGACGCTACACCGAAAACGGTGGAGAACTTCGTGGGACTGGCTCAAGGGACCAAGCCTTGGAAAGCCAAGGGCGAAGCGGAGGAAAAGCTGGAAACCTTCTTTGACGGGCTGACCTTCCACCGGGTCATTGACGACTTTATGATTCAGGGAGGCTGTCCGCTGGGCAACGGGACCGGGGGACCCGGCTATCAGTTCGCAGACGAATGTTACGAAGGGGAACTAGTGCCGCTCGAAGGGGCAATCGAAAATCCTGAAATGGGCATGCTCGTATTCTCGAAAGTCCTACGACCGCACCTTCAAAGCCACAACTGGGAAAGCCCTATCGAGGAGGTAACGAACCTCTTCATGGAGATGAACAGGACGCGATCCGCGGAGCCGTTAGTCGGAAAGACAGTAGAGGAAATCCAAAGCCTAGTTGGCTCGACCGAAAAGCTAACGCGATTCCAGCCAACCATGCATCCATTGACGGGGGAAATCAAAGACGACCAAACGGCTAGTATCGCCTTCCAGCAGCTTATCAGGAGACACATCAGCGAAAACGAAACGCCTGCCGAGGAAGTAGACGAGTTATTCAAGCAGATTCAGGCGGCTCAATCCCTCGATTCTCTGAAAGGAAAGACCATCGAGGAGATAAAGAGCATCACGGGAATCGACGAAGATCTAGAGCAGCCTAAACTGCTAGGAAAAGTTGAATACGGAACGCTCTGTATGGCCAACTCGGGACCAGACACTAACGGCTCCCAGTTTTTCATCGTGACCAAAAAGGACGGCTGCCCCTGGCTGAATGGCAAGCACACTGTCTTTGGCGAAGTCATCGAAGGCATGGAGGTGGCGGAAGCGATTCAAAAGGTAGACAAAGACGCCTCCGACAAGCCGACCGAACCGGTCACCATCGTGAAGATCGAGATCAAGCGGGAAATCATTTAAGCGAAATCCCGTCTCGAGCCTCATCCATAAGAACTGCCTTGAGTGAGCGCGTATCTATTCTATTGTTGCCTTATTAAAGGATCCTGGGACTGCTACACGGCATTCGAGGTCCGCAATCTACAAATACTCTCCGAAGGGAGGAACTTTCAACGCGTCTTCTATACCCAAATCCGATGAGACCTAGAACTCTATTCATCCTTGCATTGGCATTTTCAACGACGGCATCTTTCGCGCAAAACCGAATTGGATCAGGAGCGGTCGATGAACTCTACCAGAAAAACTGCGCGTCCTGCCACGGCCAAAAATTGGAAGGCGGCCAGGGAAGCTCTCTCATCGACGACATTTGGAAATACGGTTCATCGGACCAGGAAATCGCCAAGGTCATTCGCGAAGGCGTTCCCGAGCTCGGCATGGTTCCGTGGAAGGGAGCTATGACTGAAGAACAGATCCGTTCGCTCGTCATTTACATCAGAGAGCAAAACCTGCTGGCCGATAAAGAGGCCATCTGGGAACGCCTCCAACCCGAAGGCGGGGTCTTCAGAACCGAGGAACATTCCTTCAAATTAGAGGAACTGGGCAAAGGGGAAGGCATTTTGTGGGCGATCGAATTTCTCCCAGACGGCTCGCACCTCGTTACTCAGCGAGACGGAGTTCTCTGGCATTTCAAAGACGGAAAGCGAAGCGAAATTTCAGGCATTCCAGAGATCTGGCAGCATGGCCAAGGCGGCCTGCTTGAAGTGCAAAAGCATCCAGACTACGAAAACAACGGCTGGATCTACCTGGGCTACAGCGAGCATGTTGGAGCCAAGGATAACAATAAGGACGCGGGCATGACAGCTGTAGTTCGCGGTCGCATACGGAATGGCAAATGGGTCGATCAGGAGGAAATCTTCCACGCCCCGCCCACCTTTCACTCAAGTGGGGGCGGCCATTACGGTACTCGATTCGTCTTCAAGGACGGATACCTCTTCTTCGGCATCGGAGATCGGAATCGCGAACCAGGCGTGCAGGACCTTACCCGACCCAATGGCAAGATCCATCGCATTTTCGACGATGGTCGCCTGCCAAAAGATAATCCTTTCGTGGATACAACCGGCTCTTATAAAAGCGTGTGGAGTTTCGGTCATCGAAATCCTCAGGGACTGGACATGCATCCGGAAACAGGCGAGATCTGGGAAGTCGAGCATGGCCCACGCGGTGGCGATGAAGTGAATCTCATCGTGAAGGGCCAGAACTACGGTTGGCCGGTGATTACTTATGGAATGAATTACAATGGAACGCCAAAGACGGATAAAACCCATCAGGAAGGCATGTTGCAGCCTAAACACTATTGGAACCCTTCCATAGCCATTTGCGGAATCGATTTCTACGAAGGCGATAATTTTCCGAAATGGAAAAACAACCTCTTCGTCACTGGAATGGCTTCCCAGGAATTACATCGTCTGGTCATTGAGAACGGAGAAGTCGTCAAAGACGAGATCGTCATGAAAAATCAAGGACGACTCCGCGATGTCTACAGCGGTCCGGATGGAAATATCTACGTTCTGCTAAACAGCGGAAGCCCACGGATCGGTAGCGTCCATCGGCTCGTTCCCGTCGAAGACAGCTGAATCATCAGAGCCGCTCCATCGAACTGACTCACGATTTATCGTGCAGAGGATGCTTGCCGGGATCGGTAATCTCAACGGCGCCTTCAAATGCCGCGTCAACCGATTCATGAATGCATAGCATGTTTGCGGATACAACATTTCCGTAGTGGTTTTTCGGATTCTTGTAGAAATTATCTGGATTAAACATGGTAGGGAAATGCCACCAGGCTCGATACCCTAGTTCGAATATCGAGCGAATGAGGCTCGGGGACCGTTCCTTGTCGTCGTTCTCGCAATAGATAGCCGGTCTATGCGTTTCAATTAGCTCGCGAGATCCAGCAATAATGGACTCCTCCATGCCCTCCGCATCGACCTTTAAAAGACGACAACGCGGGACATTGACCACATCGTCCAATCGAATTTGTCTTACTGGAGTCGTACTCAGGCCAGCAACATTCCTGGTAAAGCTGTCGATACTGATGCCGCCAAAGTTGTTTTCCAAGGCGTAGTTCAAATCTTTCATGAGGAGCGTCTTCGTTTCTTCGCCCGCCGCTTCGTTGCGACATTCCACATTGAGAACGTCGTTAAGGGCCATGTTGGCGCAAAGGGCCTGAAAGACGATCCTCTGAGGCTCGAAGGCGACAACTCTGCCACTCAGGCCCACTTTTCGGGCTAGAGGCAACGTATGCGTCCCTATGTTCGCTCCGACCTCTATAACGGTATCTCCTTCTCGACAGATCTGGAGAAGCGTAGCGACTTCAAGCTGAGAAAATTCGCCATAGTCTCGAATGGATCGGCCAATATAGATATCGTTGTCATTGTAGAGCATGTATCCATAGCGAGCGCGAGCGAGCCGATTGAACGATGTTCCATTTAACAGGTTAGCTGGGCGGCTATTCGAAACGTCCGCGTTGTTTTCGTCAGGAGAGGATCCTTCCATGCATTCCGTTCTAAGGAGAAACGAGCAGGACGCTATTTAAATATGCGAGCTCTTCGAACGACTATACGCGAATGAATGACATAACCGAAGAGAGGTCGGGCGACAAAGCGCCTAAAACAGAAAGGTCGATTCTCGACTCTATCCCGTCGTCCTCAATCCGCTCGCAACGGCATTCACGTTCATTAGAAGCTCCGACAGAAGGGAATTCCATTCGCTTGTATTGGCATCGCAAGCACGCCAGCGTCTTAGCAATCGAATTTGCTCGTCGTGCAGGATTTTCAGACCCGAATCGCGCAACTGGAGAGTGTAGGCCAGCCTGGGGCGCCCCTTCCCTATTTCGCGATTGAGCAACTGGCCTACCATGTTCTTCGTCAGCTCCAGTTCGCTTTCAATGGCCTGCATGAAGCGATCGCGCAGAATCGCCTCTTCCACCAACTCCGCGTAATCCTGTATAATTTTCGTCGATACGCTAGCCAATGACGTTTCGATATTGAATAGCAAGTAGCGAAGAAAAGGCCAGTCCTTCCAAACTTTCTGGAGCGTCGAAAAGGCGTCCGGACGATCTTTCTTGAGATCCTTCAACCCCGTACCTACGCCAAACCAGCCAGGCAGATAGAATCGAGACTGGTTCCAGCTGAACACCCAGGGGATCGCTCTAAGATCTTCCAAACCTTTCATTCCAGTACGCCGCGAAGGTCGAGATCCAATGTTGCTCTGTTCGATAACGTCGATCGGCGTCGCCGCTCGATAGAACTCGATGAAACGGTCCTGGCTGATTAAGGAGCGATAAGCTTTTTGGCTAGATTCGGCCACCAGAGCGAGCCCGGCGGAGGACTCTCCGATCAAATCCGGATGTGTGGGCATCATCCGAGCGCAAGCTCCACCCGCTACCAGCAGTTCCAAATTGTTCACCGCGCTCTCCACGGTGTTGTAGTTTTGACCGATCACTTCCCCTTGCTCGGTAAGCCTTAAGCCCGCTTTCAGAGCATCATTGGGCATGCCTTCCAAAAAGCGATGGATGGGACCCGCCCCGCGACCTACCGTACCTCCGCGCCCATGGAAGAATCGCATCGGCTGTTTGAGCTCCTTCGACAATGCCACTAGCTGGTTTTGCGTATTATACAGCGTCCACTGACTGGCCCAAATACCGCAATCCTTGTTGCTATCGCTATATCCCAACATCACCACCGCAGGCTCGACACGTTCGTCTGAACCAAGGGTCTTCAGCGTCTGCCTCGTGACAGGATGCTCCAAAAATCGCTTCATGATAGACGAACTTCGCTGAAGGTCATCCATAGTCTCGAAAAGCGGCGCCACTGGCAATCGGGAGGCTAATCCGCCGCCATTCATCCGAGCTAAACCCGCTTCGCGAGCGATGGCGTAGATTACCAACAGGTCGGAGACCGCTCGTGTCATACTGACAATGATACAGCCTAGTCCAGCCGCCCCATGGTTCTCGAGCGTTTCATTCGCAACGCGAAAGGCATTTAAAATCTCCTTCGCTTCATCCCCAAGATTCGTCCAAGCCGAGGTAAAGGGCCGACTGCTCTGCAATTCCCGATCCAGAAAGGCGACCTTTCGATCTTCATCCCAAAACTCGTAGTTCATTCCGTCTTCAATCCCCGCCGCATGGAGCATTTGACCGAACGCTTTAGAAAGATAGGCGGAGTTCTGCCGAATATCGAGTCGGGCGCAATGGAAGCCAAACGTGTGGAGCACGTCCTCAACCGGTTGCAGGTATCGCTCTATGAGTCGTTCGCCCCTGACCTCAAGAAGAGCCTTTCTCAATACAAGCAAATCATCTTCAAGCTGATCGGTTCTGGCATAGAACTTCGAGTCATTCGTATCCATCAGACGACGACGCATAATTGAAACGAACTCTCGCCAAGGCTCTTCCACAGAACTGGAATCGACGCCAGCGGTTTTGAGGAAGCCAGCTAGATTTTCCGGAACGCCATGAGCATAGGTGTTGAAAGTAAGATTGCTTTCAAGGGTGTCGAGCGCCCCGTCCAGAATTCCCCTGGCCAAACGACGCAATGCCTCGAGGGTCTGAAGCGTGACCTCCGAGGTGACCAACGGATGCCCATCTCTATCGCCGCCGACCCAGGATCCGAATCTCAACGTCGGCAAACCCGAAGGAGCGGATTCGGGATAGGCGTCCTGCCAAGCCTTCTGGAAACGCTTGCGCAGAGGGCCAAGAGCATTCGGAAGAATCTCTTTCAAGTAGTAGAAAAGATTTCGATTCTCATCCTCGACGGAAGGTTTGCTGGTATAGATTTCTCCCGATCTCCAAATTTGCTCCAGCAGGATCTCAACCGCGCTATCGATTGCCTCATTGGAATTCCCATCCACAATCTGGATACGATTGTCACGCACAATTCGATACAGCCTACGGTGCAAACGCAAGATGGAGCCACGCTTCGATTCAGTAGGATGCTTAGTGAAGACGGTTTCGACGAAAGCGGACTCCATAGATCGCCGCGCTTCCTCTGCAGAGACCCCCGATTCTCGCATCCGTTGCAGGTAGTAAAGACACGTTCCCGAATCAGGCGGACTGCCGGACTGGGTCCTCCACTGCTTGCTTTTCGCATTCGCGGTACCCTCTTCGACCAAGTTGACCATTTGAAAATAGATGGAAAGGGCCTGAGATCCTTTGCTCGGGATCGGACCTGTCCATCCTTCTTCGATCCGATCAACCATTCGAGCGCATTCCTTCTCGCCCAGGTTTTCCAGAGTTTTGCTCAGCATCCCAATCAGGTAATGCCGTTCAGCATCAATCTCCGCTATGCCAGATTGAAGTCTATTCTTGAATGTAGTCGGTATCACGTCGCTCATCGCCAGCCCTGCCAAATTGACCATCGCAATGATCAAGATTAGAGCCCTTGGCAAGCAATACCGGAAAGCGACTAGACGATTAGCTAAGCGAAGGAGAAATCTTCAAGCAGAGCAAAACGACTGCATGCTTCAAGAAGACTGGAAGCAAGCGAGAGCTAGAATTCAATCGAAGCTTTCAGACCTCCGCCCCAATCATAGGAATCGTCGGTTAATCCTACAACCAAATTGGCTCCGATTTCCCAGCCGCTTTCCAACTCGACCAACGCTCCAGGACCGAGATAAAGAGCGTGCCCGCTTTCCGTTTCGCCGTGACTACGCTCTTCCTCGTATTCGCCGGAAAGCTCCAGCAATACCGCTGCCGTTTCATTTACTCGCTGAGCGAGAGCGAAACCGTAGCTGTATTCGCGTTCATCGGCTATTTCGCCATCCTCAACGAGATTATTGGCGAATTCAAAACCAAGTTGGGAGTGGAAATGCAGGCCATAAGACAGCTGCTTGCTGCTGCCCAGAGACGCTTCCCAACCCCAGACTCCTCTACCCAAACCGTGGTCCTCATCCCCTGTGGGGGCGCTCGCTTCGATGGAAAGAGAAAGAGCTGGCAGGCTTTCGGATTCATGCAAAAGGAGAAAGGATAATCCTACCTCAATGTCGCCGATACCTGAATACGTTTCTTTTTCCTCTCCAGGTTCAGTAACGGTAATGCGCTCGTAAGGCAAGACTAGCTCGAGAGATATAGTTTCACTCAATCCATATTCGATCTCCACTTCAGAGAAAAACAGATCTTCATCGACGACTTCATCGTCCTCTTCGGCTGCCAGATCTCTAAACACGCCCGACTTGATAGCAACTTGCCACTCGCCTTCCTCCTCGAGGTAGGCGTCGTCGACTAGAAAAAGAAAATCGTGAGAGTATTCCTCTTCTTCATCGGCGAATAGGGCTCCTGAAGCAAGAGCCAGAGAGCAGGAAACGGAAGCGATGTACTTTAGATAGGGGTATGTTTTCATCTTAATTAAGTTCAGTTTGAGTCTTGTCTTTGAAAATTCGTTCTAATTCTTTGGATACAGAGTCCATGTTGAGAGGTTTGGTGATGTATCCATCGAGTTGATGGGCTAGACACTCTTCCCGGTAGCCATCGATGGCATGAGCAGTACAGGCAATGGCGACCGGCTGCTTCCGATCGGATTCCTTGATCATCTCCCGAAGTCTTCGCGTCGCCTCGAATCCGTCCATCTGCGGCATTTGAATGTCCATCAAAACCACGTCGAACTCCTCTTTGCCTATCTCTTTCAAGGCTGACTCGCCACTACTGGCAGTGGTTACTATATGTCCTCCTTTTTTCAATACATGTTTGGCGACCTTGAGATTGATGGCATTGTCGTCGACCACCAGAACGTTGAGTCCCGCGTCTTTCGGCTCGCTCTTCAGCTCTTCGAAACGGGAATCGACATTCTTTTCGGAGGCGATAACTTCAAGAGGAAGGACTCTATCGATATCCGCTGCGAAGATCGGCTTGTGAACTTGAAAGACGCGTGAATCGTCAAAGAGCCTCTCGTCATAGTCTTTCAGCTCCTCGGACTTGACGGTAACAATAATCTTCTCCGCCTTGCTCTTCAGAATTTCGGCAAAGGCCTGGCTAGCCTGAGGAAGAAGATTCTTGAGAGCTACACCGTCGATCCACACGAGATCTCGTTCCGACGCTTTCTCGACGAATGGATCAAAGTCTTCAATGCTCATTTCAAACTCGGACTCGTATCCGCGGTGTTTAAGGAATCGCTCGACGACGTAGCCGACTGTCGGACTCTGCTCGACCACAAGGCAGCGTTTGGCCAAAGAACCTACCGATTTCGGCAATCTAGCGGCGCCCTTCGATTCCAGTTCTAGTTCGAAATAGAAGCAGCTTCCTCGATTCAACTGGCTTTCCAGTTTCAGCTCGGAGCCCATCATCTCCAGCAGCTTCACGCAAATGGGGACTCCTAAACCGGTGCCCTCCTGCTTTCGCGTAAGACTGCCATCGACTTGGCTGAAAGATTCGAATACGAGGTTGAAATCCTCCTTGGCGATACCCGTTCCGGTATCCATCACTTCGAAAAGCAATTTCGATCGGTCTCCATCCACTCCTTTATTTCTGACCCGCAACGCTACTTCTCCATAATCGGTAAACTTGACCGCATTGCCTAACAGATTTATGAGCACCTGTCGCAGACGAACCGGATCGTTCGTCACGCTAGAGGGAACATCGCTATCGATGTCCAGGACCAGTTCCAGCCCCTTCGCATGGGCATTGGTTGAAAACATGGAAATCGTTTCCTCCAGGAAAGGGTGAAGTGAAAAGGTCTCGGGACTGAGATCCATCTTCCCTGCCTCGATTTTCGAAAAATCCAGGATCTCGTTGATCAGCTGCATCATGCTGTTAGACGCGGCGACAATCGTTCGCACAAAGGAGCTCTGCTCCTCATTCAAGCTCGTATCCATCAGGAGATCCGCCATAGCCACCACCCCATTCATAGGAGTTCGAATTTCGTGGCTCACATTCGTCAAAAACTGGGTCTTCAAGTCGTTGGCCTTCTCGGCAGCCACCTTGGCGTTCTTAAGAGCTCTCTGACTTTCTCGAAACGCTCGCATGTCCTGCAGGACCACTACAGAATCTGTATCCTCATTCTGGTGACGGACTTTCGTTAGAATGACGCTAAAGGGAATCGTGGTGTCGTCAGATCGCTTGAAGTCGAGTTCTCGAATGGCAAAGGAATTGCCTTCGCTATCGTTGTGGAAAGTCCGCTCCAAGGGTTCCTCAGTCAGAGTATCAAATTGCCGACCCCTTAAATCCGCTTCCTCGAATCCAAGGAGATCGAGAATCTTGCGATTCATTCGATTGATCCGACCTTCGTTATCGAGCACGAATATCCCATTACCCATCGAATCGATGATGCGATCAACCAGATCGCGAGACATCATGGTCTCTTTAAGATGGTCGCTCATCACATTGAACGAATGGGCGAGACGACCCAGATCGTTAGAGCTTTTGTAATTTATGTTGAAGTCGAAATTCCCTTTTCGAATTTCGTCAGTGGCTTTAGCAAGGAGCCCAATCGGTTTGCCTAATCCAAATCCCAGGATCACCGCCGTTGCCATAAGAAAAATGCCAGCCAGGATGGTCACGTATTTGACGGCGTTGGCGGAAAATGTCTGCATTTTCTCGATTTCCGCAAAGGCGGTCATAAACTCGTCACGAGCGTCGTCATACAGTTCCTCGATAGGTTCTATAACCTCCTTATCGAGATCGGTCTGAAAATCGCTAAGACTGTAACCTGTATCCAATCTTTGGGCCCATTTCTCCTCGATACTGGTAATAGCCAGCTCCAGATCTTCGATAGCCTCTAGCTCGTCTTCCTCTCCTTCTGCCTCTTCTTCCTCGTCGTTCTCCTGCGCAAGCTCCTCGCCTATCTCAGTAGCTTCTTCGAGATACTCGAGCTGCTCCTTTAGTTTGGCTAGGGAAATAGCGATAATCTCGTTTTCATTAGCGCCTTCCGACAGGTTTTCAGCCAGAAGGTACATGTCCTGAGCCCTAGAGTTTAGCCGGTCCGTCAGCTGCTGCTCCATCAGGTTGCTGCTCATCACCTTTTTAAAAGCGTAGTTCACCTGGCTACTCAGAAAGTAGAAGAAAACGGAGACGGATGAGATCAGAAGTATCGTCGCTCCAAAACCAATATAGATCTGTTTTTTGAGGGTCATGGTGGGGAAATCGAGTGGAAGGCAAATCCATCCGAATTTAGGTCGTCTCCCACCTTCTTCGACCTATGGATTCCAATCTTAAAGACCCGTGGCTCCTAGAAAATGGCCCAAAGGTTAAACATCCATTACTAGGCCTAGAGTGTAATGGTTCCTACCCAACTTTTTCCGCTATAAAGAAGCGTTTCCTAAAAGGGATTTTATACGAAAGCTCAAAAACTTTAAAAAAAGGCTCTCATAATCATAAACTTAGGAAAAAGCGGCAACCAGTCCCGTCACCCTAGAAGGCTTTGAGTAAATGAGTCTAAACTACTTGTCGGAAAGCCCTTCCAGCCAATCGCTGGCGAGCGTTAAAAGCTGAATAGCAATGAGGGACTTGCTCGGACGGATCTAGTCTACACAAGATCCGTTTAGCCGAAACCTAGTAAATCTAATCGCCAGGTTGTACTGCCAAATCGGTCGGCTCTTGAGGAGGATTGGCTTGGACAAGGGCTACGCCCTCGGCCTGGTTGCGATAGAAATTCGCTCCTCGGTAGCCGTAATTGGTGTGAATGACCTCCCATTGCTGGTAGTTCGCCCCCGCTACGCCATTAACCACAGCGAAATGCGGAACGTAGCCTTGGCCGAATTGAGACCAAGCCGCTCCCGAATCCAACGCCACTATCTGCAGGCCGGAATTCTGCACAAAGGAATTCACTGCCCCCGTATTGCTGTTATCGATACTAACGGCCAGAACCACGACAGGAAGCCCGTTGGCGGTGCCGCCAAGGTTTTCATAGTACTGGGCCACACCCGTCTCCAGCTCGGGAGATGAAGTCTGACAGGGACCGCACCAATAGGCGAAAAAGTCGAGCACGATAACGTGGCCTTCGAAATCGTGAAGCGAAACGTTTCCTCCACCGTGTTTGGGAAGAGTGAAATTCGAGACGATGTCTCCATCTTGCAGTTGGGCAAACCCCATAAGGATAGCAATGGAATGAATCCAAAATACGAATACTATTTTCTTAGTCATGGATAGTTAGAATGCGTACGAGCCAGACCAGCGAAGAACGCTCCATCGTCGGTCTTGGTACAGGTTTTCGAACTGGAATGAAATTGGGGGCAAGGCGTCGTAATCGGATCGATACCTGCCTGCTAGGAGTTTAAAGGCCAGGCGTTCCCCGGACCATGAAAGCCCCATTCCATACTGAGTCGTCTCCAGTGCAGGAGCGGCTGTAGAGAGGATCAGTGGATCGACGATTTCTCCACTATCATCGTACCTGCGACCCGCAAGGCTAAGCAGAAAACCTCCAGCCAAGTTCCGCTCGATAGCGACTCCTAGATGCCTCGAGTCGAAGGCTGACGATTCCCTGGTCAATCCCAGGCTTCCCTTAATGGTCAGGGACTCGGTAGCTGCGTAGTTAAGGTCGCATTGATAAGAAAAGCGAAGATCCCGTTCAGTGGTGTCGGCGATTTGAAGCTGCTGCTTCATACGAAGACGAGGCGAAAGAAGATTTTCCGACGAAGCCCTTACGAATGCGGTATCCACTTCGCTAAGACCACGCGTGAGCGGTTGAAAAGGAGCCGCTTCGTAAGCGGGCGAGATTCGGTCGAACTGAAATCCAGTCACCACCTCCAGCAAAGCCGTTGCAGGCAAGTATTCGTAACGGCCGCCTAAGGAGATAGAGTGGCCTTTCGGATCACCTTCCTGGTAGCCCTCCACAGGTTCAAACTGCTGGCGGTAGAATTCATCCAGCCAAACGGATCGGAAATCCGTGAAGCCGTCGTAGATGCTGAGCGAGTAGAGAAAACTCAGCCGAGGATTGTGGATACGCTCTAGGTTTAACGATACTTGATCCGACGACTCGGAACGAGACGCTCCTTGACCGACTAGATCCCTGGAAGAGGGAGTATAATCGATAGCTGAACGATTACGTGAAATCGAGAAAGCGCTAACCCATTGCAAACCATTCCACTCTGTCGCTAAGAGCGTATTGTCGATCTGGATATCCGATGATGAAAATCGCTCGAATGTTCCAACCGCCTCGATACCAATTGAATTCCTTGCTATCTCCCCATCCAGAGAGCTGTTTCGAGCATAGCTTTTCGCCGGCCTTCGATTCTGGTCAGCATCCGACTTGTTCGACGCATATCCGCTTTGCTCTCTCGTAAGATGATAATCAATACGCTGAGCTAGAGAAGAAACTCCGGGAAAAGTCTCGTACCAGTCCAGGATCAGAATGCGATCATCCTCCACTCTAGCCAGAGCGACGAGAGGCAGGGAATAGACTCCGAGCTTGTCGCTTAAAGAATGGTCCTCATCGAAATAGGCTTTCTCGATGCCCGCCTTTTCCATGAAACGGATCGTTTTTTCAGGCTTTCGTGTTTCGACGTTTATTGGAATCACACGGATGCCGCTCTCTTTCTCCCACTGCGAAAGCTCCTGAGAGACAGTCAAGCAGGGGCCGCACCAGTGAGCAAAGAAATCGAGGATCAAGACTTCGCCATCGGAAATCCTCTCGATCGAGTCTCCTTCAGGCCAGACTTTTAGAGAACGGATTTCATCCCCAATCTCCGGATACGAGTTCGAGGCGACAAGCGCTTCCCAGCGAAGGCACAGGATCAGAATCAGGCCAAGTCCTAGACGTATTAACGACATGCGATGCATCCTGCGGCTTGACCTCCGTTTCCGATTCCAGAACCCGGTTCGATTTGAGAAATTACAGAGCTATCGAATGCGCCGCCCAAGGATTCGCCAAATGCCATATTCGGCTTTGTCGCCAATCCTTGTTCATGGATAGGAATGGTGGAACAGCCCCCCAGGAAATTGGCCCATAGAAGCATAGCGAGAATGGCTATTCGCCAAAACCTGGATTGATGACCTTCACCTATTCGACTGAACCAGAATTTCATGACACTCAACCTATCGCCTTTTGATGGGCGTCACAAAAGCGATTTCCAAGAGATAACAGGACCGGTAGGCGCAATAAGTCTCCGTCCTAGTTTAAGTCACCTAAGAACCGTATTCGCTATCTACTTATGGGTAGGGAGAAAGTCCATGCTCCCGATGCTGAAGCCAGCGTTCCTTGCTCGGCAATGTTGGAGAATGAAAATTCAGAATCGCCTCGCAAAGCCGGAACCACTATTCGGATAAGCAGGAGCGCCTCTCGCGTAAGGATTCGGAATTTCATGGAGGAATGCCGCATTAAGCGGCGTAACGTTCAACCTACTTACCCTCTTCATGAAAGCGCAAAAGATCTCTATCCTGTTACTTATCAAACGCGACCTAATCGGGTCGGTTTTCGCCTTTGTCGGTCTCTTCCTGTCGATTCCTCCCGCCCAGTCGATCGATCAGCCGAAAACCAAATGGCGTTATAAAACACAAGGTCCGATTCGAGGCTCATCAATAGTATTCGAAAACGGCGTATACTTCGGAAGCGCCGATGGGGCTATCTATGCCCTCGATCTGGCAAACGGCTCTCTTAAATGGAAATACCAGACGAGAGGCTCGATCGCCGGAGCGCCAGCTGTCACGAACAATGCCGTCTACGGGACCGGCAGGGACGACACTGCCTATGCAATCGATCGATCAACGGGAAAACTGCTGTGGGAATTCGAGATGGAGCCGGCAACCATCGAAAGAACCGTATGGGAATACTATACAGCATCTCCGGTTGTTGCGTCGCAAGGTCTTCTTGTTCCCTCGGCCAACGGTTCCCTGTATTCAATCGACGCCTACTCAGGAAAGCTTCGCTGGAAATTTGAAACGGAAGGTCGACTGAGAGCAACGCCACTCGTCGCGAACAAAGTGATCTATCAGCCAAGCTTCGATGGATATGTCTACGCCCTCTCGGAGAAGACGGGAGAACTCCTATGGAAGTTTGAAATTCACGGCGTCACGGAAAAAAGACGCCCGTTCGTTCGTAAAGCCATTTTCACCGAGCCGATCCTGCGAGACAATCTCCTCATCTTCGGGGCACGCGATTCTAGAGTCTATGCCGTCGATATCAACACCCACGAAAAGGTGTGGAGCTTTCGCTATGAAAACGATAACACATGGGTCATGGCCGTCAATGCAGACGACGATACGGTCTATGTAGGATGGTCGACCAATAATAAGCAGTGCGCTTTAGATCTGAATACAGGCCAACAGAAATGGGAGCGAATTGTCGATTCCCATTCCTATGCGACTCCGCTTCCGGTAGAGGAAGCGGTTTATTTCGGGTCGGCGAATGGAAATCTCTACTGCCTCGACAAGGCTACCGGAGAAGCCAAGTGGGCCTATGAACTGAACGATGAAATCTATTCCGCGCCTATCCAGAACGCGGATACCATTCTTGTTGGCTGCGACAATGGCTTTTTCTACGCCATAGAGAATGGCGAATTGCCACAAAAAGCGGTCTACCAGCCATCCGAAACCAAGGGTAACTTCTCTGTCTTCAACAAAGACGCCAAGATAACGCGTCATCTTATCGACAAGGGTTTTGCCCAAATCAGTTCCCCGTCTGGCCTTCAGGAGTTCATCCAGAATAGGATCGACGATAGTAAACCAAGTGTCGTCGTATTCGCTCACACATACATTCCAAACCATCTGATGGGCGAGAATCCTGCTACTGGTCTCATTCGCCAATATCTGGATACAGGCGGAAAAATCGTCTGGCTCGATGGCCCTCCCAATCAATTCCTGTTCAATGAAGAAGGAACGTTCGAGAAAAGAGACCTTTCCATACCGTCCAGACTCTTGGACATGGAGTTCTCGAAATCTATCGACAACGCGACCTATCGAAGCGAGGCGACGCGAGAGGGATTAAACTGGGGCATGCCGCTATGGATAAAATCCGGTTATCTGTCAGGAATCCCACAAGAAGGACTCATCCCTTTCTGCAAAGACGAGTACGGACGCATCGGAGCTTGGATGAAGACCTTCAATGATCGTCTCGGATCCGGCTTTATCGCTATTACGGCCCAGCCTCCCAACACGCCTATTCGTAACAAAGATCTGGAGCTCATACATAGCTTCGCCGTTCACGGATTGGAATAGCCAGGACAAGTCCAACGAAAATCACTCCGCCCTCAGAGCTTCCAACGGGTCGACCCCAACCGCTCTGCGAGCGGGAAGATAGCTGGCCACTAACGCCACGGAAATGAAAATCAGAATCACCGAAATATAGGTCCAAGGATCCAAGGCCGCGACATCGAAAAGCATGCTTTCTAGAAAACGCGTCAAATAGAGGGAAGCGAGCAAACCAATCCCCAAGCCAAGACCGGCTTTGCCAAAGCCTTGGTGTAATATCATCTTCAATACGGAAATTCGACTCGCGCCAATAGCCGAACGTACCCCAATCTCGCGACGGCGGCTAGATACGTCGTACGCCAATAGGGCATAAATGCCTAAAAGGGACAATAGAAGCGAAAGTCCGGCAAATGAGCTAGCCAAAACCGTTATCCCCTTGCGATCGAGAAGCATCTCGTCGATAGAATTTTGCAGTGTGCCTACCTTGCTTAACACGAGACGCGCATCTATCTCGCGCAGCTTCGATCTCATATCCCGAACCACATCCCCGGGCGGACGAGAGGAGCGAAGAAAAATGGTGAAATTATTCGAGGGGTAGTCTCTTGGCAGAACCGTGTAAATGACAGGCAAGCCATCCCGCTGCTCCAGATCACGCAGATTCGCTCTTTTGGAAACTCCAACAATACGACTCCATGGTTTTCCAGATTGGGGTGGCCTTTGACCTAGATGGATATCAGAACCAAGAGGGCTTTCGTCTAAATCGAAATGACGAGCAAAGCTTTCGTCCACGATATAAACGGAATCCTTTATATCATTTAAATTGAACCTTCGCCCTTCAAGGATGCGAATCCCCATAGTATCGAAGTAATCGGGAGTCACGAGATGGCGCTCAACCATTCTAGGTGTATCCAAAGATACGCCACGCGATAAAATATAACGAGTATTCTCTCCATTGTAAGGCTTAAACGACTCGTATTGCGAAAGGCAGACGCTCTCGACGCCCGGCAGCTCCCGCATTCCTTGCGCGATACGCTGTTTCAAAGCAGCCGTAGCTGACCGCTTATAAAATGGTAGAAGACTCTGGTCGTCAATCCGACCTTTTATGACACGAGTTGCCTCAAAGCCCGGATCAACGGATAGGACATTGTTGAAGCTCCGAAAAAGCAGCATCGCTCCGATCAGCAAAGCGAAGGCAAATGCTACCTGTCCGACTACCAGTACGTCGCTTAGCTTGCGAGTGAAGCTACTAGCCGACGAGGAGCGTTGGCTGCTGTCCAATTGCTGCAGCAACCCTGCTCTCCATAGCAACTCCAGAGGAAGAAAACCCAATAGGAGCGCGATGCTGCAAGAAATCGCGATAACCAGCACAAGGACTTCCAAGTCAAAATCTAACGGAATAGCCGATGGATCCAAAATTCGGACATATCCATTGATCAAATACAATCCTCCCCAAGCTAGGCAAAAGCCGATGATCGCAGCCACCATAGTCAATAAGGCGCTCTCGACGAGCAACGACCTTCTCAAAAGCGCCTTATTCGCGCCCAATGCATTTCGAATGGAAAGTTCGTGGCACTTGTGCCCCGCCCGCCTCAAGAAAAGATTGAAGATATTGAGGCAGCCAACAAGAAAAAAGAAGAGGGCTCCTGCTTCCAAGAGGGTCAAAGATTCCTTGAGAGGATGGTCCATATCAAGCTCAAGACTTTCGAAAACCGCATCAGCGTGCGAGCGGCCCCTTGCCCCTGCTTCTTCTTGATACCAGCGACGCTCTAGAGAGCGTAAATGATCCAAGCACGCGGCGTGGCTGACATTGCCTTTCAAGCGAACCCACAAGTTGGCTCCTCCCCCATAGCGGCTCTCGTTTGGACGCACTCTATATGGGATGAAAAATTCGCCTTCATAATAAAGGCTCTCCACGCTGCGCGGCGCTATTCCCACAATGGTGTAACGATTTCCCACGTCTAAATGTATTTCCTTTCCAATAACATCTGGATCTCCATTGTAGTCATTTTCCCAAGACGTTTGGGTCAGGACAACAAATTGGCCGTGCATAGGATAGATTTCATCAGATTCGAAAAACCTCCCAAGCAACGGCTTCACACCGAGTAAATCAAAGAAATCGGCGCTTATCTCGTTGCCAGCGGACTTGGAATAGGAATCGCCACGTTTGATAATTCTGGTGATGGATTTGGCAACAGCGACTCCTTCGAGCAAATCAGCATGCTTTTTGAAGTCCAAGTACTGGAACCAGCCAGAACCACTCTTGTGGCCACCTATTGGATTATTCTTCCCAATATTAAAAACCTGCACCAGCCGATCTGGATTTTCAAAAGGCAGAGGCTTTAGAACCAGACCGTATAGCGCTGAAAGGACTGTCGTGTTTGCTCCAATACACAAAGCAAGGGTGACAATCACCGCCAGGCTAAAGCCCTTGCCCTTCCACAATGAATGGAAGGAGTAACGAATATCCCGCATCAAATCCGTAACCACCCGAACTCCCCAGGCTTCGCGACTCTCTTCCTTGAATTTGTCGAAACCGCCAAACGACCTCAGGGCCTCACGCTTGGCGGTGCTCGGGTCCATTCCCTTCTCAATATTATACTGAGTCTGCATCTCCAGATGGAAACGCATTTCCTTGTCGAGCTCAGCCTCGACCACGTCCTTCTTGAAAAGCGACCGCAATGCCATCCAAACGTTGTGAAAAAAAGACACTAAGCTTTATCCAAGATGAAGTTGACGGTGGTAGAGAACTGTTTCCAAAGCTCGGTCTCCGTACCCATTTGCCGGCGACCTTTCGCTGTCAACGAATAGTACTTGGCTTGACGTCCCGCCTCGGAAGTTCCCCACTTTGACTTGATTAGCCCCTTCTTCTCCAAGCGAATAAGAGCGGGATACAGAGAGCCTTGATTGATGCTCAGCGTATCTTGAGCCAGTTGATTAATTCGCTGCTGGATTCCCCAGCCATGTCGACTCTCGTCGCGCAAAGCGCGCAAAACGAGTAGATTCAAAGCCCCTTTTAATAGATCATTCGGCGTCTCGGCCATGTCGCCCTCTTTCTTCTAGTTTTGCTAGAAGAAAGAAGTTCACCTCTAGAATGTCAAGAGGTAAATCGAAACCTTGGACCGAACTCTGTCTAATGATACTTAGGCTCTGGATACCGGAGGATCACTCAGCCCTTAACGACTCCAAAGGATCAAACCGTACCGCTCGGCGAGCCGGAAGAAAACTCGCTACGAAAGCAACAAGGAGCAAAAAACTAATCGCGGCGAGGTAGGATCCTGCGTCTAAGGCCGTAGTATTGAAAAGCTGACTTTCCAGAAAGCGAGTCAGGTAGAGCGAAGCAAGCAGCCCTATTCCCAAACCGATACCTGCCTTCCAAAGACCTTGATGTAGTATCATATTCAATACCGATTTTCCGTCTGCTCCAATCGCCATTCGTACGCCAATCTCGCGCTGACGCTGCTGCACATCGTACGATAAAAGCCCATACAACCCGACGCTTGATAGAGTTAAAGCCAATCCCGCAAATCCTAAAATTAGCGTGGTGACCCCGCGACGGTTCACCAGCATGTCTTCCAGAACGCTTTGCAAGCTTTTGCCGCGACTCAGTACGAGCTTCGGATCAAATGCTCGCAGCTTACTTTGTGCATCCTTTAAAACGCTGTCATGCTCGCGAGAAGTTTTCATAAGAAGCGTAAAGCTGGCAGGCTTCGCTCCTATATACGCTTTGTAGAGGACAGGAAAATTATCAGTTGACTCTAAACCGACAAGACTAGCTCGTTCTACCACGCCTACGATCCGACCCCAGGGCTTGCCTGCCTTTGGCCGCTGCGATAAGCTCATCTCTTCGCCGACAGCGGACCCATCGGGGAAAAAGAACTCGGCAAACGAACGATCTACGACAAAACCGCTGAAGCCGTGTTCGCTAGAATCGGACTCGTTATGGGAACGCCCTGCAAGCACCGAAATGCCCATCATATCGAAAAACGCCCTGCTGACGACTAGCGTATAAGCCATAGAAGCCGGCTCTTCATCGGCATAGGGGCTGCGACGAATGTGTATTTGCTCCTTCTGGAAAACAGCACTCTCCGAGACAGGTTCATTAAGCGCGAAAGCGATGCTATCAACTCCGGGAACTTCCCGCAAAGCGTTGGCAACTCCATCTCTGAAGACATTTCCATCAACCGTATTGCGATACTGCCTAGGAACCGTTACGCGAGCTTGAACAACGTCTTCCGCATCAAAACCGGGATCGACCGACATGACATTAACGAAGCTTCGAAGAAGCAGTCCAGCGCCGATCATTAAAGTCAATGCGATCATAACCTGACTGACCACCATTGAGCTCCTTAGCTTGCGAGCGAGACCGCCAGCCGACGCCGTTCGTCCCCCATTATCCAGTCTTTGAATAAGACCCGCTTTCCATAAAAGCCCAAAGGGCAGAAGGCCCATTATTAAAGCGATCAGAGCCGCCAGACCCAAAACGAAAAAAACGACCACCATATCAATCGTGATAGCTTGTATTGAAGGATCGGCTACGGAAAGGTAGTGATTGATAATTTCCAAACCTCCTAGGGAAAGTATCGATCCAGCTACTACAGCCATGAATACAAGAAGAAAGCTCTCGATCAGCATCAATCGCGAGAGAGTCCTCCTGCCAGCTCCCAAGGCATTTCTAATCGACAGCTCGTACTGCATTCTTCCTGCCCGGCTGAGGAAAAGATTCACGACGTTCACGCAACCGATCAAAAGGACGAAAACAGCTCCTACCTGCAGCATAATAAACGACTGCTTCAATTGGCTTGGCTGACCCAATTGTACGTCACGTCCGATGCGTTCGAGATAAGAACGAATTCGAGGCGAAGACTCTTCTCTCAACCAGCGCGTTTCCAGAACCGCCAGTTGAGCCTCGCCCGCTTCCTTGCTGACGCCTGGGCGAAGACGCGCCCACATATCGATCGGCAGGCCTTCGAGATACCGGGCTTCGGCAAATCTAGCCGACGTTCGCAATGGAATGAAAAATTCGATCTCTCGACCAAAGGCTTCCATGCTTCGCGGAGCTACGCCTATGATCGTATAGGGTGTGTCGGTAAAAGGAATTTCTTCACCGATCACATCTAGATCGGAATTGTATTCATTTTCCCACACAGATTGAGGCAGTATAACCACTTGACCCTGATCAGAACCAGGAACGTGGGCCTCTTCGCCAAAAAAGCTGCCGATGACCGGTCGTACACCAGCTAGATCGAACAAATCGAAGCTGACCCTTTTCCCTTTCAGCAGCTGGGTGTACCCATCAAGATCGACAGTCTTCTCCTGATTCCACAACAGGGCAAAACCATCGAAAAGATCAGCATTGGTCTTGAAGGCGTGGTACTGAGCAATGCTAGATTCACTACTTTTTCCCTTGAAGCCGCTACTGATATTGAAAACCTGGATGAGACGATCGCCATCCTTAAATGGGAAAGGCTTTAAAACCAGATCGTGTAAGGCGGAAAAAATAGTTGTGTTGACACCGATACATAGGGCCAACGTCGCAATAACGACGAAGGAAAAGCCCTTTGCTCCGATTAATGAGCGTCCTGCGCGTTTAATATCTCGATACAATTGCTCAACCCAAAGAAAAGAACGGTTTTCTCTTTCCTGTTGCTGAATGATTAGAATGTTGCCGAATTGTCGAATAGCGGCGTTGTAGGCTTCCTTTTCCGACATGCCAGCTTCGAGATTCTTCTGCTTCTGCAACTCAATGTGATGCCGCATCTCCTCCCTCATCTCGTCGTCGAGACGACTGCCATTAAATAATCCCGCAAACCGTTTCCAAAACTCCCTCATTGTCCAACTTATGTCATTAATTTTTAACCACAAAGGATAGAAATTCGCAAATCATGAATTCTCTACTTATTCCGTGCACTCAGTGGTTTAAGAAGACAACCAACTAAAAGCTGTGCCCTAGCACGGCGGCAGTCGCTCCTGCCAACTGTATCCATTTTTCTCTTTCCGACTCATAGTATTTCTTTCCAGTCTTAGTGACCTTGTAGAATTTGGCTCGACGATTCAGTTCGGAGATTCCCCAACTGGCTTTTATTAAACCCTTCCGTTCCATGCGATAGAGCGATGGATACAAGGAGCCTTCCTCTACTTTCAGAATATCGGAGGACAAAACGTGTATTCGCTGGGCAATGCCCCAACCGTGCAAAGAATCAGAATGCAAAACATTCAGGATCAGCATATCCAAAGTCCCCTGCATCAAATCCGAATTGAATGATTTCGTCATAATATTTTACCTAGATCGTCATAGTAAAAAAAGACCTTTACCTAGATCGTCAAGGTAAATAAAGCGAAACCCGCCTCTTTAAATATGCGGAGAAAGCTCCCAGGACAGGCTTAACCTTTAGCGACAAGAACAGATCGGCGCTAACGTTCACTCCTCTGGCTCGTAGAGCCTCTTCACCGGTCTGCATAGGCTTGTGGGTCGTCATCAGAAAACCGAAGCCCTCGAACAAGTCGGCGTGTCTCTTGAAGTCGATATCATGAGACCAAGCGGAGTTGCTCGTGCCTTGATTCAGCAAGAGGTGCCCCATTCGCTCGATTCGACGAGCAATGCCAAACCCGTACAGCGGGCCCATAGAGACCAGCGTTTGCGGGACCATCAAACCCAAGGCGCCCTGCAGTAAATCCAGTTTATCTTTTCCTATAGCTTTCCTGTGGTCCTGCCACGTGAAGGCAGTTCACTCATCTCCCATCTCGAAATCGGGATACGGGTCGTCCCACTTGCGGGAATATCCTAAAAACATAACGAAAAGCTAGCATCGCTTCAAAAAATTATCTCCTTCATGAACAAGCAGTTATACGGCATGAAATAAGAGTTGGCATGGTGGTTGCATAAAGAAACCCATCTAGACACTAACAAATGAAAAATAGGGATATCATGAAAGCAACTACACTAAGCATAGGGGGAGCAATCGCCACTTTGAGTATTCTAAACATTTCCTTCGCTAAGGTCTTTGGCGGGAATCTCGCCGGAAGCGCCGAGTTCGCAGCCTTCGCCGCGAGCATAGCAACCATAGCGACGATCTTCGCTCTTGTCTACATCGACTACAGGAACGTAAATCGCGCCAATCAGTATCTTTTATCACGTCTTAAAATAAGGAATACAATAACAGATCGAGTTGACAGCTTAAGAGGCAATAGGGAGCTACACAAAGATCGCGCGATTGAGGCAATTCAGAGAGACGCCGCTTGACAGCTTCTCAATTGGCCACAATCGAGAGATCTTCACTCGTTTCGAAAGGCGTGATTTCGCTGGAATAGGGCAATATCATCACGCCTGCAATACGCTCATTCCGCACAACTAGAATCCATGGATTGGATACGTCCAGAGCGTTTCGCAGGCAGATAACTGGCAGTCAAAGCAAGAAGAAGAAGAAACAAAGGAATCAAGGGAACAACCGCTTTACCCTAGAAGAGGAAACAAGACACCATGAATCTGACAGGTGCGGAATCCGCCGAGATAGAACAGAACCTATCCTAAAATATCGAGTAGCGTTGCTGCTAGCGAAATGGGTTCTGGATTTTCGCAAGGAAATTTGTTGGGTTGAGTTCCAACTAATCAAGTCTCAATGTTTCCATCGGATGAATACGAGAGGCTTTCATGGCTGGTAGGTAGCTGGCCAATAGCGAGACGACGAAAAGAAAAACCGTAATGAGCGTATAGACCAAGAAGTCAGTCGACTCGACTTGGTAGAGCATGGCAGCAAGGAACCGGCTCAGGGCCAAAGCTCCTACAAGACCCAAACCTAGACCAATCGCCGTTTTCCGTAGAGCTCGCTTAAAGAATAACTTCACGATCTCGCCGCGAGTAGCCCCAATAGCGGCTCGGGTGCCGATCTCTCTCCTCTGGCGAGATACGGAATAAGCCATAACGCCATATATGCCAATCGAAGAGAGCAGCATGGCGACGATGGCGAAAATGGTGAGCAAGTACATGATGACGCGACGATTGTTAAGCGACTCGTCGACGAAATCGATCAGCGGTCCCGACAGAAATACCGGCAGTTTCGAGTCTAGCTCTCCTACTCGCTTACTCACCTCGGCGACCAGCAGATCCGATCCGATATCGCTTCTGATGAATAGGCTGAAACTTCTTTGGATCCCATCGTAGATACTGTAATAAGCAAACGGATACCCACGCTCCTCATCGATTCGTTCATGCTGAGCGAACTCAACCACTCCAATAATCTCCGGCCAATTCTCCTCATTTGGATCAAGGAAATCGTTAATCAGCTTCCGGCCAATGGGGTTCTCTCCTTTGAAATAAAGATCGACCATTTTCTCATCTATCACGACTCCTCTTCGCGAGCCTGCTACATCTAGCGGACCGAAAGCCTCTCCTCGCAGAAGCTTGATGCCAAGGGTTTCGAAATAGCCGGGAGACACTCTGGTATTGAAAGCTAATGGAGGCTTCGCGTTGGGATCCATCTTGCTCCCAGAGTACTGGATGGCTCCACTGCTATAATCGCTATACATAGGAATATCTCTGCCAATTCCCACCGACTCGACACCAGGCATGGCAGAGACGATTTCTCGTATGCGATCCTGAAATTGGACCACCTTCACATTGTCTTGATACCTCTGTCCAAGGAGCGGTATCCGCAAGGTCGTTACATTCGTCGGATCCAATCCGTAGTCGCGCGTGACGATATTGTAGAAGCTATGAATGAGCAAGCCCGCCCCGAGCAGCAATACAAGGGCAAGAGAAAGCTGTCCACAAACCAGAGCGGAACTGATACGCTGCGATCCTCGGTTTGCCGAGGATCCTCTGGAGCTTTCAGATAAGCCCTTGATAAGATTTCTTGAGAACAGGCGGACTGTTGGCATGAAGGAAATGATAAGTCCTGTCAAAATCGCCATGGCCACCATAAAACCTAGCGAGCCTTCGCTAAAAGCCAAAGGAGGCATGGGAGGCAGTATATCCATGGCATACGTATTGATGAGTCTAATACCTAAAAGACCGAAAAGAATGCCCACGCCAGCCCCGGCCAAGGATAGTAGCAGGCCCTCGGAAAAAAGCTGCCTACCAATATCCGACATCCTTCCTCCCAGGGCCCTTCTCAAGGTAAACTCCCAATTGCGAGCATTAGCCCTGGTAAGAGCGAGATTCGAAATGTTGACGCAGCCAATCAGCCATACCAACAAGCCACACACTTGGAGAAGGTAGAGAACATTGCGGACACCCTCAACTCGCTCCTCCTGTAAGGCGACGATTTTCGTTTCATGGCCGGCGCTTTCCAATATCCCTTTAAGCTGTGCATGGTTTTTAGAGAATTCCTCGTCCCTCGCATCGATCTGCGATTTTGCCACCGACAGGTCGACGCCCTTCCTCAGCCGCGCTAGCAATTTAGGATCATTCGAATGTCGCTCCAAGGGATCGACATTAGCCGGATCCCAAGCATAGGCCACGAAGATCTGAGCATGGGGGTAAAGAGCCTCCAAGGAGCGAGGAGCGACGCCACGAACCTCAAAGCGATGCTCGTTTATCATAACCGTCTGACCTGAAATATTGGGATCCGAAGCGTACCTGTCTTTCCAGTAATTAAAACTGAATACAACCACTCGGTGCTGCCCTCTGATCATGTTCTCTTGGCTGAAAAAAGCCCCTGTATGCGGGCGGACCCTCAGAACTTGGAAAAAATCCGAAGTCACTGCGAATCCATTAACTCGCTCGACATATCCATCGGCTCCTATATTCCCCGAGAAAGCTTCAATGAGACCGAAATCGCTACAAGCTTCGACATGCTCCTTTAAATCCAAATACATCGGCACATTGCTTTCGTCTTTCGTCACGCCGACTTTCGGATAGGTATTGTATATCTCGACTATCCTTTCGGATTCGGGAAATGGCAGCGGCTTCAGAAGCAGCGTATTGAGCATCGTGAAAATCGAAGCATTCCCGCCGATGCAAAGAGCAAGGGTACCGATGATCGCCAGGCTAAATGCTCTGCTCTTGGATAAGACCCGCATCGAATAGCGGATGTCCCGTATCAGATCCATAACCACACGAGTGCCCCAAGCATCGCGACATTCTTCCTTTAGGCTTTCGGCTCCTCCGAATCTAGCAAGCGCCGCTCGACGGGCTCTTTCTGGCGTCATGCCATTTTGGATATATTCTTTTCGCAGAGCTTCTAGATGGTATTGCATCTCCAGCTCGAGCTCGCGTTGCTTTTCGCCGTTGCGAAATAGCGACAGAAGACGGTTCCTCCACTGCTTCAATAACCTTCCCATACCCCTGATGGTTTCTATGCGTTTTTGAGAACCGTGTTCACGGCAGCAGAAAACGTCTGCCAGCTCTCAGTCTCAGCCTGCAAATAGGCTTTGCCTTCTTTGGATAATGTATAGACTTTTACGGGACGCTTTCCGTCCTCGACCAGCCATTCGGACTCTATCAAGGCCTTGTCCTCTAGACGGTGGAGCGAAGGGTAAATAGAGCCCTGCTGCACTTTCAGGACATCTTCACTGATCTGTTCAATGCGACGAGCAATCGCATAACCATGACGTGGACCGGTTTCCAACACCCGCAAGACTAGCAGATCCAAGGTCCCCTGGAGGAGATCTTTCCTTTTACTCATATGTAGAATTTCATAATAGTAGTTATTCTACATATAATTACTGTCAAGGCATTTTATGCTAGTTTCGATTCTTAGAACTCATGGCTCATACCACTCTTCGAGTTCGAAGTGGAGACGATGAACTCCCTTTTGAGAGCTGATGACCGATACAGTTAGCTTCGCGACTGACAGTACCGATAGCGCTTAGTTTTCATTCCGCCCTTAAGGTCTCGATAGGGTCGACCCTAACCGCCCGGCGAGCGGGCAAATAGCTAGCGACCAGCACAACGGATAGCAGAAACAACGCCGCCAAAGAAAAGGTCAGAGGATCTAATGTTGTCACATCGAACAATCGGTCTTTAAGAAATCGAGTTAGAAAAATCGAAGCAAGCAGCCCTATTCCCAAACCGATACCTGCCTTCCAAAGACCTTGATGTAGGATCATTTTCAATACGATTCCTCGACTTGCTCCAATGGCAGATCGAATTCCAATCTCCCGCTGGCGTTGCTGCACATCATAAAGTAGAACGCCGTAGATACCGACAGCGGACAAAACCAAAGCCAATCCCGCAAATACGCCGGAGAGCAAAGTGATGCCCTTTCGATCCAGATGAAGCTGATCCAGCGAAACGTCCAACGAGCTCGGATTAATCCAGTTTAATTGCGGGTGTAGTTCCTTCAATTCCGCCCTAACCTCCCTCGCCAAAGGATCAAGGGAGCGTTGAGTTCGCAGTACTAGGGCCCAAGACCGATCAGTAAATTGATCGCAACAGGCATAGACTATCGGAATCCCATCTCGTTCTTGCAGTCCTTGGAAATTCGCTCGCTTCGCCACGCCAACTACTCGTGGCCAGACTTTTGTCGTCGGCGTTAGACCGCTACCTCTCACCGTCATCATCTCCGTTCTCAGCGCGCTTTCGCCATCCAAGTATGTCTCAACGAATGCTTCATCGACGATAAAGGTATCGAGTTCATCCTCCCCTTCATAAAATGATCTACCTTTCGTAATAGGAATGCCCATCGTATCGAAAAATGCGCTGGACACATACATTATCAGGATTGGCAATGGATCCCTTTCCGTTTCGGTTTGCCTAGCTCGCAGAACCAAGCGACCCGTGTAGTGCTGGGTTCCCACCAGACTCCCGCTTTTCAAAAAGCATGCCTTTTCCACGCCAGGAATTTGCAGCGTCGTCTGAACTATCTTTTTTCTTAAGCCTATCCTTTCATGCGAACGCGCATCCGGAAACGGCATACTCATTCTTCCCTGCACAAGACTGGATTGATCGAATCCCGGATCGACAGACAAGACGTTGCTAAAGCTTCTGAACAGCAATCCCGCTCCAACAAGCAATATGAAAGTGATGGCGACCTGGGACACCACCAGGCCATTGCCAAATCCCCGAGCGCTTTTATCAGTAGATGAACTCCTCGAATTTCTATCCAATTTTTGGATACGACCCGACTTCCAAAGTAAAATGAATGGAACAAGGGACATGATGAGAGTGATCGCTAGGGCAGGGGTCAAAGTCGAAACGAATAAGGCATCTCCCAGCTGCAAAGGCGCTTCATTGGGATCGATAACAGTCATATAGCGATTTACGAATCGGATGCTAGCCCAGCTCAACGCAAGTCCCGCCAAAGCTCCGCAGAACGAAAGTAAAAAGCATTCGCATAACATCAGGCGAATCAGAGGAAGCTTGCCTGCTCCAAAAGAATGTCTCAACGAAAGCTCATTGCATCGTCTCATAGCTCTCGCCAGCAAGAGATTCACAATATTGATACACCCGACCAAAAGCACTAAAAGAGCCCCTCCCTGCAGGAGCAGCAACCTTGCCTTGTAGGGATTGGGCTTCCCCAGCAAAAACGGTCTTGGAATGCTTTCAAAATGAGTGCGCTCTTCCACGCTGCTATTCTCAAGATGATAGCGTTTCTCGATCTCAAGCAATTGGGTGTAGGCCTGCTCACGGGTTACGCCTGGCTTTAGTCTACCCCAAAGATCGGATCTACCCAAACGCGGGTTGTTCCCAAAGTTATCCCTTATGGAATGAGGTCTGAAAAAATCGATTCGCCTGTCTAAAACCTCCAAACTTCGTGGCGCTACGCCGATAATCACTCTCTCCCCTCTCGCCTTGCCCACAATATCCGGATCGGATGCGTATTCGTTTTCCCATGTCGTTTGGGTAAGAACTATAAATGGCTCGTCATGCCCCTGAGCTTCCTCATCAGTAAAGAATCGGCCAAGAATAGGCTCTACACCCATCAGTTCGAAAAAATCGGGAGTAACGACTAGAGGGGTCTTCCTCTCAGGCCTGCTATGGATGATATTCATCCGCGAAAGAGCGATATTCTCGAACATGTCGGCGTTTCGCTTGAAATCGAGATACTGAGCCGTATTCGATGAGCTATGAGATCTAACGCCGCTCTTAGGAACATTAAAGATATGGACGATTCTCTCGGGATCCTTGAAAGGCAACGGCTCTAAGACTAACCGATATAAAGTCGAGTATACTGTAGTATTCAGTCCAATACAAATGGCGAGCGTAGCAATTACAGCAAAGCTAAAACCCTTGCTCTTCCAAAGAAGTCGGGTAGAGAATCCAAGATCTCGAAAGGCATGCTCGAGCCAAGTAATGCCCCGAGCTTCGCGATGTAGCTCACGAATCTTTTCGACGCCGCCGAAGGTGATTCGAGCCTGGCGTCTCGCTTCTTTTTCCGTCATGCCATTGCGAACATTTTCTTCCGTCAGCAATTCGAGATGATGAATTAGCTCGGCATCGAGATCCTCATCTAGACTCGATTTGCTAAAGATCGCCCGAAATCGGGCAAGAAGCCTTAAAACCCATCCCATGACGGTCAAGCTTCTCCTTTAGAAGGATCGAGCATTCTGCCGATGATGCTCGAAATACGTTCCCAGTTTTCCGTATCCACTTCGAGACGACGACGACCTCGTCTGGTAATCTTGTAGAACTTGGCCTTGCGATTGTTATCGGAGACGCCCCATTCGGCATCTATCCACTTTCCTTGCTGGAGGCGCACGAGAGCGGCGTAAATAGTACCCTGGTTTAGAAGAATGTCCCCTTCCCCCATTTGCTCGATGCGACGCGCAATGCCAAACCCATGAAGCGGCCCCATCGAAGCCAGCGTCTGCAGTACCATCAAATCCAAAGTGCCCTGCAATAAATCCAATTTATCTTTTCCCATAGCTTTTCCTGTGGTTTTGCCACATGAAGATAGGTTTCCTGTGGCTTGTCCACATAAAAATCGGAACAAAATTTTTATTATTCGGGCGCTTAGCCAGATACCATAACTGGTATTCCTCCGATTTAAATGAAGTTACTCGAGGTCTCTACTCTCGTATCTCGAAAATGGGACTCGCAGCATCCCACTTGCGGGAATGTCTAAGCATTAAGGGGAAGGGGAATCAATTCGAATTAAAATTATCTTTCTCATAGACAAATGCTTACAACTTATTGAATGAGAGTTGGCATGGCGATTGCAATAAGAGATTCATCGAAATTCATAAAATTCAACTATAGGGATATCATGAAAGCAACTACACTAAGCATAGGAGGAGCAATCGCCGTTTTGGGTATTACAATCTCCTCTTTGGCAATAAACTCTAGCCATAGCTTGGCTGGCGGATCTGAATTCGCAATCTTGGCAGCCAGCCTGGCTACCGCAGCAACCTTCATCGCTCTGGTCTACATTGACTTCAAAAATGTAGCTCGCGCCAATCAATACTCATTATCGCGTCATGCAAAAAGGAATACAGCCTTTACAAGCGCAGACCTCGCGAGAAAGCGAGAAGTGCCAAACGAGAAAAGCGCTACTCGAACGGCTTCTCAGCTAGATGCAGCTTGATGGTCGTCAATTAAGCTAGGGACTCTTGCGGAAGCTTGCAAAGCTTCCGAAAGCGGTTCTAGGGACGGCAACCCTTCCGTTCATTGCCCGAATGGAAATCTATTCGAGCTGGAGGCGATCCCATTCTCTTCTCGTTAAATCAATCGGAATGCAATGCGCTTGCCGCATTTGTATTTGCTGCTCGCAAAGCGGGAATAAAACTCGCGAAGAAAGCTACTACGACAAGCACCAGGGCTACTCCTGAATAAACTCCAAAGTCAAAGGAACCAGTCCTATACAATCTTTCTTGAATCAGCTGAGTCACTACACCAGCTAAGACCAATCCAACTGCCAATCCTATTCCAGTCACACGCAAGCCTTGGAAAAGGACTGTCCGGAGAATTTCGTGACGGCTCGCCCCTAACGCGGTTCTTACGCCAAACTCCTTGCGCCTGAGTGTAACTGAGTAGGAAAGAATTCCGTAGATGCCGATTGCTGACAACAGCAAGGCGAGTCCGCCAAACCCTGCCAGAAACCTCAGCGTGGCTCTCCTGCCGAGCAAAGTCCCGTCGATGCGTTCTTCCATCGATATGAATTCTGTCGAGGGAACCGTCGCATCCACCTCCGACATCGCCGCCCTCACTTTGCCCTCGAAAGCCTCCAAGTTGAATCTTTCTCCGCCACTAACGCGCATCACAATTCGCTGCGCTTGAATTGGTCTGGCTCCCGCATTCATGTATAGCATGGGATTTACGCCTTCTTCATTGAGTTCAAGGGTCTTCACATTTCCCACAACGCCAACGATTGTTGCCCAGGTCGCATCTTCGCTCGCTGCAAAATCACCCGCCAAATCTCCCGTCAGGCGCTTCCCGATTGGATCCTCGTTGGGAAAATACAAATCAGCCAGACGCTTGTCGATGATAACAACCGGCGGAGCATCGAACATCATATCACCTTCAGTGAATGTACGTCCTCGTATCAGTGGAATACCTACCGTTTCAAAAATAGGCCCATGAGCAATTCCAAATGAAAATCTTGGGCGACGGTTTTGCGGCGAATATCGCCTTCCTTCGATAAAAAACTCAGAGCTGAGACCAAAGAACCCGAAAAATGGCACAAATGAATTCAACGCGACTGATCTTACTTCTGAAAGCTCGGAGAGTCGTTGAATCAATCGTTCTCCATAATCCAGCTGCTCATGAGGCTCGCTAGCATTCGGCAGCTCCAGCATAGCGCTAACGAGATTTTCGGTTTCAAATCCAGTTTCGTTGTCCAGTATCTTCTTTAGGCTCGAGAGCATCAAACCTGTCGCGATAAGTAAAATGCAGGTCAATGCGACTTGTCCCATAGCCATTACTTGCCTCAAACGAACTAAAGATCGGCTCGCTGTAGAAGAACGTCCGCTTTCACGAAGGCTTCCCGCCAAGTCCCTCTGTCGCATGAGCAGCAAAGGCGCAAGGCCAATGGCCAGTCCGCCTGCAATCGCGAGAGAAAAATTATAGACGAGCGACACGCCATCGACAGAGAGCGATTCAGGGCGAGAAAACAAATAGAGTCCGTACTCCTTTATAATTTCAAGTCCCAATAATCCTAATACAAGCCCGATAAGTCCGGCAATTACCCCATACATCACTCCCTCGACCAGAAGCATGCGAGCCAATCGACTCAATTGAGCTCCCAAGGAAATTCTCATCGAGATCTCCTGCATGCGGACCGTCGTTTTGGAGAAAACCATGTTGGCAATATTCGCGCAGCCGATGAGAAACACTCCGATCACGCTCGCCTGCAGAAAGAAAAGGACATCTCTTCCATCTTGCGTATTATAGCTTCGGAAATTCGCCAAAGCGCTCCCCCATCCAACGCGATCGATGAAATCGCGACGACCCGCATAGGTTTCGTATGTATGTCGATCCGATACCTTCAGAGCCGTCTGCGCCTGTTCCATCGATACACCCTCTTTCAATCGGGCTATCGCGGTGAGGCGATTTGCGTTCCACGCTCTTCGCGTTTTGCTATTAGGACTGACGATGTGCGGTCGCCACAAACTCACATCAACATCGAGAAATCGAAAACTGGCAGGCATGACTCCAATGATCTCGAAGGTCATTCCCTCAATATCAACCCGCTTGCCCAGGACGCCTCTATCGCTGTCGAAAGCGGTCTGCCAGAGATCGTAACTCAGAATAACCACACCCGGTCTGCCCTCTTCGTCTTCTCCTTCTATGAAATTTCGACCCAAAATAGGTCTCACTTGAAGCGTCTCTAAAAATGAGGGCGAAACCCGACCCGTGGTGACACGAAACGCTTGATCTCCAAAATGCAAATTGTCACCACCAAATCGATACAATCCAATATTTTCGAAAACATCGAGCTCTTTGTAATCCAAGTATTTGCGTATGGAAATTCGCAAAATATCGTCACCCGAATCCGTCTTCAGTCGAACTTCGCCCAGCTCTACCAAACGCTCCTCCTCAGGATAGGGATAGGGTTTGAGAACGGCGTTATACAACATGCTGAAAATCGAGGTATTTGCCGCGATGCAGAGCGAGAGAATCGATACGACAATAATAGAGTATCCAAGATGCTTATTGATTTGCCGCCAAGCCTGCCGCAAGTCGCTCCAGATCTCATGAATAAATCGCGTGCCCCAAGCATCGCGACAATCCTCCTTGCAGGTCTCGATTCCTCCAAACTCTCGCAACGCCATGTCCCTTGCGGTCTTTATATCATAGCCCTGCTCAAGGAGTTCGCTAGCCCGCTCCTCAATGTGGAAATCCACCTCTTCATTCAATTCGGACTGCTTCCTGCGCAATCCAAACAAGGCGAGCAAGGCGTTCCAGAATTTTACGAACCACAACCCCATACCTCTTTGTTATCTAAAGCCTAAGAACTAGCCCTATTATATTAGCCTTCTTCTAGAACCCTGTTGATCACAGAGATAAAATCATGCCAGGCCTGCTTTTCCTTCTCAACCTGTTTACGACCACGAGCAGTCAGCCTGTAAAACTTGGTTACTTTACCCTTTTCCGTTTCCTCGCGACTTGACTTAACCCATCCCTTCCGTTCCAGCCGATGCAGCGCTGGATACATCGAGCCCTGTCCTACATTGAGCATCTCGTTGGAAAGAAACTGTATTCGCTTTACAATGCCATAGCCGTGACGCTTGCCGGAAAGCAGAATGCGCAAAATCAACAGATCCAAGGTACCTTGCTTGAGCTCCATACCTCAAACTTCGACATAGTCTAGAATTTATGTCAAGCTTCGACATAGATTACTTTGGGGATTGAACCTAGCGAATCTGATCTACTCGCCCTTAATACTGGATACAACCCGCAAGACTCGAAAACGAGGAGAGATGAAAGCGATCTCCATTGAAGGAGTTAGGTGCAATTTAACCGCTAGAGCTCCCATTAAAGAGTAACAGAGGCGTCACTCGCTTCGAAGGGCTTCAATCGGATCGACAAGGGTAGCTTTCCTGGCAGGAGCGTAGCTAGCAATAAAGGCCACGGCCAAGAGGAATAGAGAAACGCCAATGTATGCTATAGGATCAAGAGGGCTCACCTGGAAAAGAAAATCCGAAAGGCGATCACTGAGTATCCAGGCTCCCATTAGACCTACCGCAATACCGACCATCGCCTTGCGGAATCCTTGGCTTAAAATCTTCTTCAGAATCAATGTGCGCGATGCTCCAATGGCAACGCGAATACCGATCTCCTTTACCCGCTGAGAGACATCGTATGATAATGTTCCATACACACCGATACCGGATAACAACAAGGCCATCGCGCCGAGAATGCTGATCAAAAGCATGAATGCGCGCCGATCGTTAAGCGACTCGTCCACCATTTGGTCTAGCTCTCCAGCCAAGAACAAAGGTAGTTGCGGATCAAGGTCCTTAATATTCTCTCTTGCTAAATCAAGGAGTTCGGAAAAGCTTCGCTTGCTTCGGACCAGGAAGCTGAACTCTCTGGGGGTGTAGTTGAAATTCAAGGGATAGTATAAAAGCGGGTATCTTCCACTAGTAGCGGAAAGTCCATCCCCTCGGTCCAAGCCATTGTGACTCACGTTTTCAACGACGCCTATGATCGTGCAGGCGTATTCAGATTTTCGATCGCGTTCATCGTAAACTTGCTGTCCAATAGGGCTTTGGCCTGGGAAAAAATGCTCGGCGAAATTCCTGTCCACAACAACATTTCGAGTAGGATTCTCGGTATCGGCGGCCGTGAACAATCGACCCTCCAAAAGGGGGATCTTCAAAGCCTCGAAGTAGCCTTCCGAAACGAAGACAATATTGCTGCTGTTCGACCCAGCCATCGCGTCCAACTCCGATTTGCCTGGGAATATAGACCAATTCTGATAGCCTTCACCCTCCAAGGATGGAAGCTTCGTAGCAAGAGCAGCTGACTCGATTCCAGGCAAGCTCCGCAACGAGGTCTTCAAGCGAGAGTAGAATTGAGATACCTTTTCCCTTGATGAATAGTTCCAGGAGAGCTCCAAGCTCGCGGTTTTCACGTCGCGAGCGTCAAAGCCAGAGTCCCTGTTCAAAGCGTTGAAGAAGCTCTGCAACAGCAAGCCCGATCCGATCAGGAGAATCAGGCTGAGAGCCAACTGAGAGGAAACGAGGAAGGACCTGAAATTCACCATGGATCGGCTTGCCGTCGTTTTTCGACTGCTTTCCCGAATGCTAATGGATAATCCTTCCTTGAGAACAGGAACGATGGAAAACACTCCAAGAAGCAAGGCTATGCCTATCGAAAGAAATAGAACACGCCAAACCGATGTAGCGCTTAATTCAATACTAGACAATCCCGACCAGAGGTCTGGCAAAAGGAATTGATTGACCAAGCTCAGTCCCCACCATCCGGCTAGCAAGCCCAGAAGGCAGCTGCCCAAGCTGAGCAGGCCACTCTCGATTAGGACCTGACGAAAGAGAGCCAAGCGCGAAGCCCCAAGAGACTTTCGCATGGCGTACTCCGTGGATCGACCCGCTCCACGGGTTAATTGAAGATTCAAAATATTGATACAACCGATAAGAAGCACTAGCAAGACGCTACCTTGCAAGAGATAGAGAGAGGCTCCGTATCGATATTGCCTGGTTTGCTGGAAAGTCTCTAATTTCGTCTCATGCTTCTGCCGATTGAGAGAGTCCCTTTGCTCCTGGGAAACCTGCTGAACATACCTTTGATCAAGGGCGTCGATCTGAGCCTTCGCCTGATCGACGGTCACACCCGCTTTCAGTCTTCCCCATAAATTCGTATAATTCCGATGCCTTCTCTCTTTATAGAATTCCGTCCGCTGAACATCCCAGGTCCATGCCTGGAAAAAGCTCAAAGCTCCGAAATGAGCACTAGCAGCCTGTGGAGCCACTCCAATGATAGTGAAAGGCTTGCCGTGGAAGACAAGTGTCTCGCCAACAACATCGGAACTCCCAGCAAAGTGGTTTCTCCAATACGCCTCGGTAAGAATGAGCGAGCTGTTATCATTATGATCGAAATCTTCGTCCACAAAGAACCGTCCCACTAAAGGCCGAGTCCTAAACATGTCGAAATACTCTTTGGTCACACGAAGCCCAGTGCCTCTCACGGTACCCAAAGCGCTTGAGAGGTTGACGGTCGTTTCATCTACCAAAGAAAGCTGCTCGAAGACGGAGGTGTTTTCCGAATAGTCTAAATACTGAGCAATATTGGAACTCATCCGATCAAGACCAGTTCCCGGGTAGCTATTGTAGATTTCGACGACCTGATCAGGATCCGGATACGATGGAGGTCCTAGAATCGAGTGCAGAATACTGAATACTATCGCGTTTCCCGCAATGCACAGACCCAGTATGAGAACGGTGGCCAAGGTGAAGATCTTGCTCTTGCAAAGCAACCTTAAGGCATAGCGACTATCTCGTATCAGGTCCATCACGACAAGCGTTCCCCAAGCGTCACGCACCTCTTCCTGGAGTTTTCCAACTCCACCAAAATCTCGCATCGCCGCTCTACGAGCTTCGTCTGGCGACATGCCTTCCTGCTCGTACCGATCGATAGACATCGAGAGATGATGCTCCATCTCTTCTGTCATTTCTTCGTTCAATCGCCTTCGCTGAAAGAGATTGCCAAAGCTTTTGCGTATGTAGTGTATTAGTTCCATCCTGTCCCTCGAATATATTCAAATTTTAACCACGGAGAACACGGAAGGCACAGAGATATTGATAATATAATCATCCGAGCGCATTGTTTCGCCTCGCTTGAGTGTAGCTGTCGCTTGGTAGCCTTACAAAACTCCGTGATCTCCGCGTCCTCCGTGGTAGAAAATCAACTACCCGCCATCCCCAAAATGTCGGCGATGGCAGCAGCCATAGCTTCCCAATTTTCCTGTTCGGAGCTTAGACGTTTTCTGCCAAGACTGGTAAGCTTGTAGTATTTTGCGCGTCGGTTATTTTCGGATACGCCCCATTCCGATTCGATCCAGCCCTTCTGCACCATGCGAGCAAGGGCTGGATAAAGCGATCCTTCCTCGACCTTCAATACGTCCTTGGACAGCAGATGGATTTTCTGCGATATCCCCCATCCGTGATTCGAGCCATTCTTCAAGATCCGAAGAATGACCAACTCTAGTGCTCCTTGCGGAAAAATGTGTTTCGTCATACTATTTCCCTAGTCATATGAGGGGAAACCAGCCTTCCCCTATTTAGTCAAGGGGAAAGAAATATTAATTCATTGTTGGAACCACGGATGAACGCAGATGGACACGGATAGATTTAGGATGGAGAGGCCGTTTTGTTAAACTCTCAATCATAAGAGTAGCGTTCGTAGTGATCGAAGGCGATGCAGGTAACAAATCATGAAGCCCAAATCATAGGTTTCAAAATCCGTGTTCATCTGCGTTCATCCGCGGTTCCTAGAAAATAATCCTTGCTTTCTACTACTTGTGTAGTAGATTCTACGACAAAAGGAATTTTTATGACCAAATCCGCAATTGGCAAACTCGCTCCCATGGAGCTGCAGATCATGCAAATCTGCTGGAAACTGAAATCGGCATCCATTCGCGAAATACAGGAAGCGTTGCCGAAGAGTCGTCAGGTGGAGTACACAACGGTCCAAACGATCGTCTACCGGCTAGAGAAGAAAGGCGCTTTGCAGCGAACCCGGAAGATTGGCAACGCCCACATCTTCGAGCCAATACTTACTAAGAAGTCAGCCATCGGCTCATTGGTAGACGACTTTCTCGGTCTTTTTGGGGGCTCGACCGAACCGGTCATGAATCACTTCATCGAATCGGGAAAACTGTCTCTCGAAGATCTGAAGCAGCTACAGGAAGCCCTGAAGAAGGCCGAGCGAAAGGAGAGCAAGAAATGAATCCGTACTATCACAGCCTGCTGACGCATCTTTGGGAGTCCACCCTCTTCGGCGTCGCCTGCTGCCTTCTGATACTGGCCTTCGGAAAGTCGTCGAGCTTCAGTCGCCACCTTTTGGCTTGGGCTAGCATATTGAAATTCCTAATACCGTTCTCCGCATTTTCCGCGACAGCTGAATGGATCCGTGACGCCCTCGCAAGCTCGTCCACCGCCGATAGCCAGATCATTCCCTATGTCGGCGCTCTTTCGCAAACGTTGCAAATCGATAACTGGATGGAATTCTACGCTGGCGACGACGCGCCGAGCTTCGCCCTCCCTTGGGAAGCCATAACCCTGGCTCTCTGGAATGGAGGCATTGTCGTCCTATGCTTTTTGTGGATACAGCAATACGTTCGTATCAGTTCTTCAATTAACTCCGGATGCTCCGAAGCAAGCGAAGACTGGCAGAATCTGGCCAAGCGGGTCTGGGAAAAATCGCAACGCTCCATGCCACGTATCTTGATATGCCAAGACGAGGATCTGCTGGCCGGCGTATTCGGTTTTCGGAGGCCAGCTGTGATCATTCCCGTGTCTTTCGATTCCGAATTCACCGAAGCCGAGCGCGAAGCTTTTCTGCGTCACGAATTTCAGCATATATACAAGCATGACAATCTTTGGCTCTTCGTCCAAAAACTCATAAGAAATCTTTTCTGGATCCATCCTTTGGTGTGGTGGCTGGATCGCCAGATTAGCGCCGAGCGCGAGATTATGCGAGACGAGGAGGTAATCCGAAAAACCGAAAACGCTAAATCATATCTAAACTGTCTAATGAAAGCATCGAAAGTTAACTTGCCTGGCAGGTATGCTACAAGTGTGGGAATAAAGGGGTCGCCTTTCGCTAGGCGAGTGAAGGCGATCGTAAGCAACAAGTCTTCCCGAGTGATGGACTGGCTATCAACTATCGGAAGCATATCCGCTATTCTGGTACTGACGCTCTTCCTCTCCGCTACGCTTCCAATCGCGGAATTGAGAGCGGACGACAATGATTATCGAGCGGACAATGATGAAATAAGCGAAGAGCGTTTCGCTTTGCATCAGGAGATATTCGAGCTTCAGCGTCGCCTGAAGAACAAGGAGACTCAACTAGTAAAGGCGACGCATGAATTGGCATCCAAAGCCGAAGAAGGAATAGAAATATCCAAATCCAAATACGGTAGCGTAGATGAGCTCCATCAAGCGGTAGCCTATCTAAGCGAAAGACTCGCTAAACGAATCAACAAGCTCGGCGATGATGGCGTAAACGATGGCTTAATGCGTAAAGCGGAAATTCACTATCTTGGAAGATTGCTCGACTCGGATGAAAGCGATTTGAGCGAGGAAAGACGCGAGAGCGCTATTGCAAGGTTGCGAAAGTTGCGAGGCGTGGATGACGAACCTGCAATCAGCAGAAGCTTCAGAGACGACGACAACAGTCCCGGGCTTACCAAGAAGGAGAAGGAGAGAATGAGGGATATCGAAGAAGCCTTTGAGGCAAGCTCGGATCTTGCCCTCGACTTAATCTACGACTCGATCAACGACGAATCGTCAGCGGCTTTCGAATACCTTGCGGGAAACGTGTTGAGCGAACATGGAGAAATCGAAAAGGCGGTCAGCTTCTATCAAGTCGCTCTCGACAAGTTTCCGAACTTCCGGAACGCCGCGAAGAACCTGGGCGTTTCGCTCGTGAAGCTTGAAAATTGGGCGGAGGCCAAGGAGTATTTGCTCAAGGCCTCATCGCTTGGTTCAAAGGATGGCCAGACTCATGGTCTGTTAGGATACTGTTATTTGAATACAAATGATTCGACGACAGCCGAATATCACTTCCGCATTGCTCGAAGAAAACAGAGAGAAAACGATTCCTGGCAGCAGGGGCTCTCGCTGGCTCTACGGAATCAGGGAAAATTCGGCGGTGAACTCGAAGCGAGAATAGACGACGATCGAAGAGCGGAATTTTAGAACTACACCAACTTCAGCCCGGATGCGTAGGCATTCGGGCTTTTCCGCGAGTCAATGAACAACTCCCGAGCCGACAGCATCCTCTAGAGCTTGGAGCTCGTCCTTCTCAAGAACGACCTGCAACGCTTTAAAACTGTCGTCTAGCAATTCTTTCGTGTAGCATCCGACAATCGGAGTGATGGGGAATGGCTGATGTAACAAATAGGCCAATACGATTGCATTGGCATTGCAGCCTTTGTCCGCAGCGAACGCTTTGACCAGCTTCGCCACTGTCAGATTCGCTCGGTTGTTGAACCTGCTTTTATCAAAACGTTCCTGATCGAAATCCTTTTCGCCGAGCGCCTTGGTAAAGAATCCCTGAGCCTGAGGTGAATAAGGCGCCATGGAAAGGCCAGACGCGCTATGGTAGTCGTATCCAGAATTGTCCAAATGCACGAGTGTGACATCGTCATTGCCGTCGTTGATATTCCACGACCCCAGGCTGAATTGCGGCTGATTCACCACGAAGCCATGCTTGCCCTCCCGTTCCGCGTATTCATTCGCCGTCGACAAACGAGCTGCCGTCCAATTGGCGACAGCCAAATGACGAACCTTCCCTTCATCGATAAATACTTGCATGAAATCTACAATCCGCTCCGCGCTTAAGACAGGGCTATCGCGGTGAAGATAGTACACATCGATGAAATCCGTGCTCAAAGCCTGAAGGCTAAGTTCCAGATCGTGGCGAACGTCTTCCTGCGTGACCCGATTAAGGGACTTATCGTTCCACTCGTAGTGAGCCCCTTTGGTACCAACGACAAGCTTGTCTCGTTTTCCTCGATTCTGGCGAAGCCAATCCCCGATAATCCGTTCGCTTCTGCCTATCTCGCCAGGAATCCAGTCGGAATAGATGCGAGCCGTATCCAAATAATTGCCACCTAGCTCGACAAAGTGGTCCAAGAGAGAATGAGCCTCGCTTTCCGATTGCTTTAGACCCAGATTCGCCGTGCCTAGGCAGAGGCGACTAACGTCTAGATTCGTCTTTGGGAGAGAGACGCGAGAAAGCATAAGGAAATCGATTGGGAGGATGCCAAGGGCTACTAGCTGCAAATCGTCATGAAACTTAGCTCAAATCAAGCAGAAAGCATAGGAGTCACGGAAACCATGGCCCAACCTTTCGATTTAACTCCGATCTATTGTGGTCGAGAAATTCTAGACCTGTAAAGATCCCTGGAAAACGCTCCGCCCAGCTCGTCTTTCAAGTAGGCGTCTACCCTATCTTGATTTTCGTATCGCGAAGAGTGATATCTCGAAAAATTCAGCTCGAACTCGTCGCGGAGAAAGCCGATCAAATCGATCCTCCAGCTTTCCTGGTACTGAAAGCGAAGCCGGATTGGGAACGGATTGCTCTTGTAGCGCAAGACAGCCCCCGTCGTCTTTCCAATTGTATCCAGTTTTAGGATGTTGAGATCATCGAATTTATCCCTAAAGAGATTCAGAGCCATTATGTCCAACTGCTGTTCGTCTTCCCCTCTCTTTTTTTCAAGCCAAAATCGCCAATCGCTTTCGTCGAGAGAAACGAGTTGCGAGCGTATTTTAATGACTGCAAACCGATCGAACGGATCCAGATTTCGAATGCTTGCCCTATCGCCAAGGATAACCCAATCCTGCAGGCGATTGACATAGTGAATTGAATCCTTGGATACTAGATTGCCGAGAGACGAAATGTCGTCCGATTCGATGGCAGCTTTAAACTGCAAGAACACCTCTTCAGGCGAAAGGCTACGGTAGCCGCACCCCCAAATGCACAGAACGATGAAGCCCGAGCAGCCTGCAATCAGCTTTGCCGCAAAATAGTCTCGCATTTAACGTAAAGAAGTGGATCTATTCCAAGAGGCTAGAATCGCCCCTTAAACAACACAAAACGATTATTAGACCCGCGGCAAGGTCAGGAAATATTGATTGAAATGTCTAATCTCCAAAATGTGAAAGACGATTTCGTGGCTCAATGGGGAGCGTTAGGCAGCCAATGGGGCATTAACCGAACTATGGCCATGATTCACGCTCATCTTCTGGTTTCTCTAGAGCCCCAGACCACCGACGATGTGATGGAGAAACTTGAAATCAGTCGTGGAAACGCCAATACGAATCTAAGGGAACTCGTAAGCTGGGGACTGATTCGAAGCGTGCTGGTAAAGGGGAAGAGGAAAGAATTCTTCGAGGCGGAAAAAGACGTTTGGAAGATCTTCTGCATTGTAGCCAGAGAGCGAAAGCGGCGGGAAACGGAACCAGCCACGACGGTTCTGGAAGACTGTGTAGCGCGGGCGAAAAGCTTTAATTCCAAGGAGTCGAAAGCCTTTCAGAAACAACTGAAGGAGCTCAATGAATTCGTGTCTCTGGCCAATACGGTCATGGAGAAAATCGCCTCCAAGGAGCAAAGCGCTATCGTTCCCAGGCTCCTGAAGCTCCTTTCGTAGAAACGTCTCCGGGAATGCCGTCAATACTTTAGCTAGTGAAAAGGTGTTCTTTAGAATATTTCATTTTCAATTTTTATTGAAAATTCTAAATTTTTAGATTTGCTGGGCTTTATGAAACATATCGTGATAGCGGGAGGCAACGGCTATCTAGGTCGAAAACTAAAGCACTGGCTGGTCAGACGAGGGTATAAGGTTTCGATTCTAACGAGAAATCCCGACCCAAACGACTCGAGCGCAATCTATTGGGACGGTCAAACCAGCGGCCCATGGACGGATCGCTTGGAAGGCTGTCAGGCGATTGTCAATCTAGCAGGCAAGTCGGTAAACTGCCGCTATCACCTACGCAACAAGGCGGAAATTCTGCGTAGCCGAGTGAACAGCACCCGAATCATTGGTGCCGCCATACGCGATTTGGAAAAACCGCCGGAAGTCTGGATAAACGCCAGCACGGCTACGATCTATGAAGCATCCTTCTCAAAACCATGGAACGAGCGTAATGAAAAACTGGATAAAGGCTTTTCGGCTAGCGTCGCCAAGAGCTGGGAAGACGCCTTCCTCAACCAGGAAACGCCTGGAACAAGGAAAGTGGCGATTAGAACCAGCCTAGTCTTGGGAAACGGCGCAAACAGCGCGCTGAAAACGCTCCGGAAGATTGCCCGATTCGGTCTTGGGGGAAAGATAGCCAGCGGGGAACAGATGTTTTCCTGGATACATGAGCAGGACTTCACGCGAGCCATAGAATTCCTGATAAATCTGGAGGATCTTGATGGCGTTTTCAATCTAACCAGTCCGGCGCCAGTGGATAACGCCACCTTCATGAAAACTCTGAGGGAACAATTGAAAGTCACCTTCGGAATTCCTACACCGAAAAGGCTTCTAGCAATCGGATCTTTTCTAATGAGGACCGAACCGGAATTGGTATTGAAAAGTCGATACGTCGTCCCCACCCGCCTGCTGGAAAACAGATTTCAATTCGAGTATCCCTTCATTGATGAAGCCCTTGATCACCTGCTCGCCAATTGGGATCGAGAATCCATGACAGCAGAGCAGGTTTCGAATGCCCCAACGGCGCCCTACAGCAGGGAAGTCTATTCTTGAATGCGCTGCGACCGTTTCGCTGAAACGACTCGGTAGTTAAAGCAATCCGTACCGATCACTGCCCTTTTTTAAGCTTCGAAATAAGGGGCGACGGTCAAATTAGGCGCCAATTTGAGCTATTTGCGAAGGTCGGGCTCCATGGCGCGCGCTTTGCTATTTTGGATTGTAATCACGGTATTACAAAACGCACCAAAAATAATACCTACATTCTCAACCAAATACGCATATCTGACATGAAACCTGTGACCTTCATTTCGCGATCCAAAGCTCTTTTCGCATCGTTAATCCTGTATTTTTCCAGCATTGTAGCAACGTCTGCCGAACCCCTGAAAATCGGGTACTCCGACTGGCCAGGATGGCTTCCCTGGGAAATCGCCATCAAGAAAGGCTGGTTCGAAAAAGCTGGTGTGGAGGTTGACTTCCAATTCATGGACTACGTAGCAAGTATGGAAACATTTGCCGCGGGAGCCCTGGATGCGACCCACATGACTAATGGCGATGCTCTTGTCTTCGGTTCCACCGGAGCGCCTTCCGTTGCCATCATCTGCAACGACTACTCGAATGGCAACGACATGCTCATCGCTCGACCTGGCATCAATTCAGTCAAAGACCTCAAGGGCAAGAAAGTTGGCGTCGAAGTCGGCTTCGTTAGCCACCTTCTCCTGCTCACCGCGCTCGAAAGTGTAGGCATGACCGAAAGCGACGTGGAGGTTGTCAATGTTCCCAATGGCGAAACGCCTCAAGTGCTTGCATCCGGCGGTGTCGATGCCATCTGCGCCTGGCAGCCAAGCTCTGGAGCGGCCCTCAAGCTCGTCGATGGCTCGAAAACGCTTTTCACATCAGCGGACGCTCCTGGGATCATCTACGATCTCCTCTACGTTTCGCCGGAAAGTCTCGAGTCTCGTCGCGACGACTGGATGAAGGTCGTGGAAGTCTGGTACAAGGTTGTGGATTTTATGAAGGATGAGGACAACATCGACGAAACACTGGAAATCATCGCGGGCAAGGTAAGCGTCTCTCCCGATGAGTATGAGCCTTTCCTCGACGGTACCTACATCCTCACCTTGGAAGAAGCCGCCAAGATTTGGAAGGACGGCGAAGGCCTTGGATCGCTCTACGGATCATCCCGCATCGTCGACCAGTTCAATGTGAAGTTCGAGGTATACGACGAGCCCGAGTCCATCGAGAAATACCTCGATCCAAGCCTCACTATGAAGCTTCTCAAGTCCAAGTAGGCTTGCCTACTCCAAGATTGGAGTAAGCGACAAAATTCCTTTCTCGTGGCGGACCGCCACAAAAAGCGGTCCGCTACAGAATGACAGTCACTGCCCCAAACGAGGGAAACGCTTCAACGTACTCAGACGCCACAATGCGAAATGTCTAAGAAACGCCACACGCGCCCATGGATCGAAGTCGGCCGTGAAATCTCCAGCTCTCGCGCTGGGATCCTCACTGCGATCTCCTTTGCCCTCCCCCTAGCGATCTGGTCTTTGGTGAGCTACACGCCCTTTATCTGGCACCCCGATATCCGTCTGGAGCTTCCGGCCTCGAGAGCCGATTCCACATCCGTCTACGTTACTGGAGATCATGTGGGAAAAGATTTTTTCGCCGAGTTCCAAGACGCGATCCGAGCCGAGAACGAAGCAATCGAAAGAGGCGAGACGAAAAGCTCCCGGCGCAGCAACACAAGGCAAATTCGCCAAGTCGCTTCGCTTGCTATCCGCCAAGGCTGGCTAAACGCCGATCAGGAACGCGACACAGAAGCTATTTTCTATATCTGGCAGGACCTCGCCACCGGCGAACGCGTATCCACACGGCCAGTACTCAGCGAAGAAAACCTTTATCTAGTCCAGAAAAACTGGACGCTCCTCTCTGCGGCAGGATCGGAATACAGCAGGGAATCCATTCCCTCAACGCCTCTCTACAAATTGGTTCCTCAAGGTCGACCAGCTAACCCCGACTACCTTCCAGAACCGCTTGCGGTGCTAAAGGCTGGCATCAACGCCTTCACAAATGAAATCGATGAAGGAGAAACCTCCATGGCCGAACGCACGCTCCACTCGGTCAAGATTGTCTTCAGTGGCTTCCTCGTCTCCTGCATCATCGGCATACCGCTCGGCATGCTTTGCGGCTCCATCTCCTTCTTCTCCCGCCTTATCGAGCCCTTCGTCGACTTCTTCCGCTACATGCCGGCTCCGACGTTCAGCACCATTCTCGTCGCCATCCTACTCGCCAACGACGCGCCAAAAATCGCTATGGTCGTCCTTGGAACGCTTTTCCAAATGATCCTCATCATTGCGAAGACGACCCGACTCCTCGACAACTCCCTGCTCGAAGCCGCTCAAACCCTCGGGGCTTCGCAAAAGCAGCTGCTCTTCAAGGTCATCGGACCCGGCATCCTGCCCAATCTTTACAACGACCTGCGCATTCTCCTCGGCTGGGCTTGGACCTGGCTCGTCATCGCCGAGCTCATCGGCGTCAAGTCCGGCCTCACCGAGTTTATCGAAACTCAAGGCCGCTGGCGCAATTTCGATCAAGTCTACCCGATCATCATCCTGATCGGACTCATCGGATACTTCACGGATCAGTTCCTAGCCTGGCTACGCCGACCCTTGTTTCCCTGGCTAGGCGAACCGATCGGTCCCAAGTCCCGCGCCGTAATCTCCTGTGTCGCCTACGTTCCCAACTGGTTTAAAGACGCGGTCGATCGCCGCCAGCCAAACCCTCCCAGAACATGAGCCCAGAAAGTTCAGTCACAAAGCTACCCGATTACCGGGAGCAGTCTCCCAAGGTCAAGGAACGCTTCGAACGCTTCCACAAGCGGCCTGTCGTACTCGAGGTCAAGAATCTGGGCAGGGTATTCGAAAGCAGCAACGGACCGGTGACCGCACTGGAGGACGTCAACTTCAATATCAAGCGCCGCGAATTCAACTGCGTCATCGGGCCCTCAGGCTGCGGCAAATCCACGCTCATTCGCATTCTGGCTGGACTGGACTACCCGACGAGCGGACAGGTTCTTCTCGATGGGAAGCCAGTCCTGGGACCGGGCGCCGATCGCGGCATGGTTTTTCAAGGCTATACCCTCTTCCCCTGGCTCACCGTCAAGCGCAACGTCATGTTCGGCCCGATGAATGCGGGCGAAAGCGAAACCGAGTCGGAGCGCAACGCCCGTTTCTGGATCGACATGGTCGGTCTCTCCAAATTCGAGAACGCCTATCCGTATCAGCTTTCTGGAGGCATGAAGCAGCGTACCGCAATCGCGAGGGCTTTAGCCAATCAGCCTCGCATTCTGCTCATGGACGAGCCTTTCGGGGCCCTCGACGCTCAAACCCGTTTTCAGATGCAAACCAGCTTGCTGGAAATCTGGCGCAACGTCGAAGTCACCATCCTCTTCATTACCCACGATCTGGAAGAGGCGGTGTTTCTATCCGATCGTATCCTCGTTTTGGATGCGCATCCCGGACGCGTGAACGAAATGATCGAATCCCCAGTGCCAAGACCTCGCAACGACGAGCAATGCGTGCATCCAGAGTTTCTCGCCACAAAGCAGCATATCGAGCACCTCATCCATCCACCCGAGTCAAGATCCGATACGCCACTTCGCATCACACGCATGACGGACCCAGACGATACCGTTTTCTGATCCTCGCGTCCAAAGCCAATGAGCCACCTATCTCCAGCCGTTCAAAGCTTAATCCAAGAGAAGGGATTGCCCGATTCCCGACGACTGGACACGCTCGCCTGGCCAGAGGTCGGAAAAGCCGCCTCGGCTCCTGATTCCGTTCTGCTCCTCCCTATCGGAGCAAGCGAGCAGCACGGACCGCACCTTGCTATCAATACCGACACAGCGATCGCTCAATCGCTCTGCGACTACGCCTCCTCCTTGAGCGGAGCCTTCGTCGCGCCTGCCATGCCATACACCGTATCCGCGGGTCATACGACTAAATGGCCTGGGACTTTTTCGCTTTCTCATGAGACTTTCATCCAAACCATGGCCGAGTGGACCGCCTGGGCCGTATCCATGAGTTGGACGCGCGTACTGTGGGTCAATTCGCACTTCGGTAACGACGCCTCCCTTCGAGTAGCTCTCGACAAAGCGCGTCTCACTCATTTGGGCCAACTGCAAATCGGGCTCGTAACCACCTTTCAGATTAGCGAGGACGTTTGGAAAGACTTCAGCAGCGACGCCGAGGATCTCCACGCCAACAAGGCAGAGACCGATCTAATGCTCTTCCTTTATCCAGATTCCGTCGACATCACCACGATCGAAGACGATCCAGACCGCACCGAGGGAACGGTCTTCTCCTACCCAGTCGCCCAAACGAGCCTGAACGGGCTCACTGGCAGTCCCTCGCAAGCCTCCGCGGAGCAAGGCCGCGAGCTCTTCCTGAAAATGGCAAGCGCCCTCGCGGCCAAAGTCGAAACCGCCAAAACCGAATCGCCGCCACTACCGCCCGAACAATGGTCCGCGCTTCCTGAACTTACTTCCTAATCCACCAGAACCACGCCATCGCATGACGCCTACCTTCGCCGTTCCCGCAGATTATTCAGTTGATCCCAAAGAATTGGATACAGCAAGATCCACCTTGGAAAAGGCCGGATGCAAATTCGTTTTTTCCACCTACGTCGACATCCACGGCACGCCCAAAGCAAAGACTAACCCAATCTCGGTCCTTGATAAGGTCGCCGCTGGCTCGGAACTCTTTACCGTGGGAGCCATGGAGGGAATGGGCCTAGTGGGCCCCGAAAAGGACGAGTGCGCCGCCGTGCCCGATCTTTCGACGCTTACGGTCTGCCCTTGGGACAAGCGGCTCGGCTACTTTTTCGGCGATCTCTACTACCACGGCCAACCCTACCAGAACGACAGCCGAGTCATCCTCAAAAAGCAACTACAGAGAGCGGCGGATCTTGGATTTCAATTCAATCTTGGCATGGAGCCGGAATTCTACGTCGTCCGCTCTAACGCCCAATCTCGAGAGGAGGAAATTCTGAGCAAAACGCGCTTTAAAGGGCTCTGCCCGGCTTATGACGTGCACCAGACCATCGGCTCCCTCGAGTTTCTCGAAATCATGGCCGACTATATAGAAGAATTGGGTTGGGAGCTGTACTCCTTCGACCAGGAAGGCGGTCACAGCCAATTCGAATTCGATATGAAGTACGCCGATGCTCTTACTGCCTCCGACCGCTTCATATTCCTGAGACTTATGGCAAAGAATGTGGCCGAATCCATCGGCTGCGTCGCCTCCTTCATGCCCAAGCCATACGAAGACGACTTTCGCAGCGGCAACCATTTCAATATGTCGCTCCAAAGTTTGGATACGGAGGAAAATGTCTTCGCTCCGGAGGAAGGCGGCAACCCATTCATCGAACAATATGGCATGAACGTCTCCAAGCTTGCCTACCATTTCATGGCGGGCCTGAAAAAGCATGCCGCCGCAATCACGGCCGTCACCTCACCCACCTACAACAGCTATCAAGGCTTCATCGCCCAAGGCACCATGGCCGACGTCAGCTGGGCGCCCATCCTCATCGCCTACGGCAACAACAATCGCTCCGCCATGCTGCGCGTTCCGCCCAATCGCTACTGTGTCGAGAATCGGGCTCCCGACATGTCGGTCAATCCCTACCTCGCCGCCGCCATCACCTTGGCCGCAGGCCTAGACGGAATCGAACAGGAACTCGATCCCGGCGAGCCGCTCAACGACTCCTGCTACGATCTCGATCGCAAGCAGCTCCGCGAAGCGGGCATCCGTTTTCTGCCACGCACGCTGCTTCACGCCATCGAGGCCTTCCAGGAAGATCCCATTTCGGAAAAGGCCTTCGGCTCGGAGATGAAGGAAATCTACATCGATCAGAAAATGAGAGAATGGGACGAGGCCTTCTTCCCCATCAATCCCGAACACAAGGCGCAGCGCCTCACTTTTATCTAGCCGACACACGAGCGACCGTCACATGCACGACCCCCAGAAATTCCCTTTGCATACCGAGTCTTCCGCTCCCGAAGAGTCTCAGCCACTGCTTCGCCAAGCCGCCGCCAACCTAGGCTCCATCCCCAACCTCGAGCGCGTCATGGCCAGCTCGCGCCCTACCCTTCAAGCCTACGTCACACTCTGGGAGCTTTTCGACGAAACCTCGCTCAGCCCAATCGAGCGACAAGTCGTGTATCAGACGGCTAACTACGAAAACAATTGCTCCTACTGCGTGCCTTGGCACACTTGGCTCAGCGAATTGGCGAAGATGCCCCAAGATGTCAGCGATGCCCTTCGCAACGGAACGGAGATTCCCGATCCCAAGCTCGAAGCCCTGCGCCGCTTCGCAAAAGTCGCCATCGAATGCCGAGGCCATCCTTCTTCGGAAGAAACGGATGCCTTTTTCTCTGCTGGCTGGACCCCGCAAAACGCTCTTGAAGTCATACTTGGCCTCTCAGTGAAGTTGCTCAGCAACTATACGAACGGAATAGCCCACACCCCGCTCGAATCGAAGATGGAACCCTATCGCTGGGAGAAACCTTCAACCTAGTCTTTTTCAACCCAAACGTATCCATATTGCTATGCCACGTTTTACCGAACCCGTCGTAAGAGCTGCAGCAGCGGCCGAACAAGACCTCTACACCTACGTTAACCGGGCGGATTCCCGTTCCGGACTGCCAGAGCTGTCGCTCGACGAGCTCATCGCCGAGATCAACCGCTGTGCCGATCTCCCCCTCGAAGAGGGAGAGCCGCTTCCTGCCCAAGCCTACACTAGCCAGGAATTCTTCGACTGGGAGGTAGAAAACGTATTCAAGCCCGAGTGGTACTGCCTGGCTCACGTTTCCCAGATTCCCGAGATTGGCGACTTCCTCAATCTCGATGTCTTCGGCGACCCAGTCATTGTCACTCGCGACAAGTCCAACGAGATCCAAGTCCTCTCTCGCGTCTGTCCGCACCGAGGGATGGACATCATGCCACCGGGCTTCGGGCACGATGGCCACGGTCCGGCCGAGCCAAAGCAAGGCAAGAACGGCTGCGGCAATACCCGCCTCTTCCTTTGCCCCTATCACTCCTGGACCTTCGAACTGGATGGCCAGCTCAAAGCCTGTCCAGAGATGCAGCTGGCCAAGAATTTCAAACGTAGTGACGTCAGCCTTACAAGCTTCCGCAGCGAAGTCTGGAACGGCTTTATCTTCGTCAATCTGGACGGCAAGGCCCCCAGAACTGTCGCCGAACAGTATGAAACTCTTGGGGAGCACCTTCAAAAGTGGTCCCTCGCCAACATGCAAGTCGTCGTCGAACGCGAATGGGACTGTCCCTTCAACTGGAAGGTGCTTACCGAAAACTTCATGGAGTCCTACCACCACGCCGGGGCTCACAGCAAGACCTTGCAGCCCATGATGCCCGCTCGCGACACTTGGAACGAAGAGGAGCGCCCGCACTACATTCGCTGCCACTTGCCTTTCAAAGAAGCGCTGCGCAATGAAATTCTGGATACAGAGTCTAAAGGCGGACAATGGGACGTGTTTCCTCCCGTCGAAGGTCTCGAAGGCGAAGACCGATTCGAGTGGGGACTCTTTCTCGGATATCCAATCTTCACCTTTCTCGTCACGCCCGATGCCGCCGTATGGTACCGTATCCAACCTTTGGGCCCAAATCGCCTGAAGCTTCTCACGACCGTGCTGGCGCCCAAATCGACCATCGAGCGCCCGAACTATCCCGAGATGCTCGAGGAAATGTCCAAGCAAGCTGTCGATTTCCATCTCGAAGACATGGAAGTCTGCTGCGCCGTTCAGCGCGGCATGTACGCGGCGGGACACCAGCGAGGCTTCCTCAGTCACCTCGAAATGTCTATCTGGCAGATCCAGCGCTACCTCGCCGCTCGCAGTCGAGGAACCTGGCCAACCTGCGATCGCCCTGCCGCTCCCTCGCAAAAACGCTGATCGGCCTTTCCCATGTTTCGGCTCGACGGAAAAATCGCTCTCGTGACAGGATCTTCCTCCGGTATAGGAAGAGCGGTCGCCGAGCGTTTTCTCAAGGCCGGAGCTACCGTCGTTGGACTCGATCGCATCGCTGCGACTGATGGTTCCTACGACACCTTGATTTCGGATGTCAGCAGCGAGTCCGACGTATCCAACGCTATTAATGAAACGATTGATCGTCACCAAAAACTGGATATACTGGTAAACAATGCCGGCATCCAGCCGCTTGGCGTTTCTTTGCAAGACACCACCCCGCAGCTCCTCGAGCGGACTCTATCCGTCAACGTCCATTCCGTCTTCTGGGGAGTGAAGCATGCCAAGCGCGCCATGGGATCTGGAGGGCGCATCATCAATACCGGTTCTTTCGTCGGAGATGTGGGCGTGCCCGACTCGTCTGTCTACAGCGTCTCGAAGGCGGCAGTGATGCACCTCACCAAAGTTTCAGCTCTCGAGCTCGCGCCCTTGCAAATCACTGTCAATTCGGTCTGTCCCGGCACTACCTCCACGCCAGCTGTCACCGAGATTCCCGACAATCCTGAGATCGCTTTCGCGGAGAAGCGCACCCCTATCGGTCGACTTGCCTCCACCGATGAAATCGCGGCTGCCTTCCACTTTCTTGCCTCGGACGAAGCCAGTTACATCACCGGGGTCAATTTGCCCGTGGATGGCGGCATCGCCGCTGGCTGGGAACGCTACGACACCGTAGCTCCCGCGGAATTCGCCAACGGTCAATGGAAAGACAAATGACCGCGCTCGATGCTCCAGAAACCGCTTCCATTCCCGCAGGCAGCTTTCTCATGGGAGGCCGCGAGGGTGATAAGTTCGTGGGCAACTCGGAGCGTCCGCTGACCGAAGTCGCCATAGAGAAATCCTTTAGTCTAGGAGTCTTTCCGGTTACCGAAGCCGAGTTCTCTGCCTTCGACCAGAGCTATTCTTCATCTGAGCTCCCTGTCGTAAACGTTTCCTGGATACAAGCCAGTGCCTACTGCGATTGGCTTTCGGAGGAGCTCTCCCAAGTTGTCCGACTTCCCACCGAATCGGAATGGGAATACGCCTGCCGCGCGGGAGCGAACTTCATCTTTCAGCAGGGCGATATGCTAGAGCCCAGCCAAGCTTGCTATTACTACGACGAATCAGGAAACCGCATTGGACCAGGCAGGCGAACGGCCAAGGGGCAGTACCCAAGCAACGACTTCGGACTTTGCGACATGCTGGGAAATGTCTGCGAATGGACTTCCTCAGATTGGACAGATACTCTCGATCCGGACGCTTCGCCTGACCCGAAGTTAAAGGTCATTCGCGGCGGCGCTTGGGACTATCTGCCGCGACTTCTTCGCGCCTCCTGGCGCGATGCGTTCCCCCCTTCACAAAAGAGGGATAATATCGGATTTCGCATCCTCATCGAGTCATGATCAGCTCCCCCAAAATCTATCGACCCGAGCCGCGATTCATCTGGCCAGAAAAGAAACGCTGCGCCGCCATGATCTGCTTTGACGTCGATGGCGAAACGACCGCTCTGTCGGAGGACGTCGCTTTGGAATCCAGAGTCTCCACGATGTCCCAGCTCCGCTACGGACCCACCATTGCCGTACCCAGAATTCTAGGACTGCTCGAATCCCTCGAGATCAAAGCCACCTTCTTCATACCCACCTACATCGTCGAAAAGTATCCTCGCACCTGCACAAGCATTCTCGAGAAGAGTCATGAAATTGGACTGCACGGCCACCTTCACGAGAAGCTATCGGGATTGAACCCGGATGAGGAGGAAACGCTGCTGGACAAGACGCTCGACATCATGAGCAACGTTCTCGGCATCGTTCCCCGAGGATTTCGAGCGCCATGGTTCGAGATAAATCCAGGCACTGTCGATCTGCTCGCCAGCAGGGGGCTGGATTACAACGCCAGCCTGATGGACGACGACGTTCCTTACCTCCACAAGAACGGTCTGGTCGAGATCCCCGGGCAATGGATGCTTGAAGATTGGGAGCAATTCGCCTTCAACGCCGACCCAGCCTGGGGATTCATTCCCGAAGATTGCGATAAGGTATTCAATCTTTGGTGGCAGGAATTCGACGCCATGCTCGACTACGGCTGCTGCTTCAACTTGACGCTTCATCCCTGGCTATCCGGACGCCCCTCGCGAATCAAGCTTCTCGAGCGCCTCATCTCCGCAATGCAAGCGACCGAATCGGTCTGGTTCGCCACGGGTTCGGAGATCGCCGACTACATTTCCAACAATCCCGCCGCGAGGCGCGAACTTTGCCTGGAAGGACCAGCCAAATGAGAGTCGCCTTTTTCAAAACGCTGTGGGGACACGAAGGCTCTCTTGAGGAGGCGATCGACCAAGCGATCGCAGCCGACTTTCAAGGCATCGAGGGTCCCGCTCCCAAGTCGGCGCAAGATCAAATCGCCTTCCGCGATCGACTCGACACCGAAGGCCTGGACTACATTGCCGAAGTCACCACCGGCGGCAACTACGTGCCAGATCCCAAGCGCTCTCCGCAGGAACATATCGACGACTTGAAGCGCGGCATCGAGCATTGCCAGTCAATGCGTCCTCGGTTTGTGAATACGCAGATAGGACTCGATGCCTGGCCACTGGAAATTCAGATCGAATTCCATCGCGGCATCGTCGCCATCCAAGAAGAATGCGGCCTAAGCATCACGGTTGAAACGCACAGAAGCCGCTCCACCTACAATCCCTGGACGACCGCCGCCATTCTTCGCGAAACGCCGGGGCTGGTGCTCAACCTAGACTTCAGCCATTGGTGCGTCGTCGCCGAGAGACTGGTCATGAACGATGAACCAGAGCTTCTCGAGCTCTTCGCTCGAAGCTGCGGTCACATGCACGCCAGAGTCGGTTACGACCAAGGCCCTCAAGTCCCGCACCCCGCAGCCCCGGAACACGAACCCGACCTCCAAGCCCACCTCGATTGGTGGAACGTTCTCGCCGAAACGGCGGAAGAAGCTGGTCGTCAAACATTTACCATCACCCCCGAGTTCGGAACCGACGGCTACCTCCATCGCCTGCCCTTCACCCAAGCGCCCGTGGCCGACCTCTGGGAAACCAACGTGTGGATAAAGCGATTTCTCGCTGAAAATCTAAGTTTCGAAGGACATCAACGCGAAAAATCGTAATATTTTTTCTTTATTTTGTATTACTATATCTCAAACTCTCCTTCTCATGACTAATCAAACTAAAGACACCACTGAACGCATCAGCATGACTCTTCCCAAGTCTACTCTCGTTCAGCTAGACAGTATGGTTAGTCGCCGCGGTTTTGCCAATCGATCGCAGGCTATAACGGAGATTCTCAACAAGGAAATCGTCGAATATAACCAGCAGGTCGAGGACGCTGTGATGGCAGGAACAATAACGCTTTTCTACAGCAACGCTCGACCGGGTCTGCCAGGAAAACTGGCTCAAATACAACGGGAGCACATTGCCGAAGTAATAAGTTCTCATCATGTTCAGCTGGAGAACGACTATACATTGGAAGTCATATTAGTGCAGGGACCCGCCAATCGACTGAGGGAGATAGCCGATAAGCTGATCACCTGCAAAGGCGTTAAGACAGGAAAACTGAATCTCACCTCGGCAATTCTGCCGCCACTGCATTCGAAAACTTGATACCCGCCAAGATTTTCAGCCTAAAACTTTAACAAATGTCACCAGAAATTCTATACACAAAAACCCTTCGAGGCGGAGCCATGTGGTCCAATGTCATCGGTCGCGGCAAGACCCTTCGATTAACTGATGTCAAAGGGGGCGTCAATGTCGGCATGCTCCTCTATAACGCAGCCCATCCCATCGAGCGCTACAACATGCCCGATACTCTCAAGGGACAACATATATTCTATCTGACGGCTCCTTACTGTCTCCATTCCGACATGGGGCGTCTCTTTTGCTCCATTACCGAAGACACCCATGGCTGGCACGACACGGTCTGCGGCTGCACCGATGAGGAAATCGTCAAAGCCAAGTATGGAGAAAAAAACTACCAAGAAGCGCGCAACAATTTTTATCGCAACGCCAAGGAAAATTTTCTTATCGAACTCGGCAAGTGGGGTCTTGGAAAGAAGGATCTGATTCCCAACCTCAACCTCTTCAGCAAGATAGTCTCCGACGAAGAAGGAACCCTCAGCTACGATGCGACCCAAAATAAAGCCGGGGCCCATATAAGCCTCCGTTTCGAAATGGACACTATAGTTGTCCTCAACACCTGCCAGCACCCGCTTGACCCAAATCCTGAATACGCTCCGAAGCCCATCAAGCTAGAGGTGTTTAAGAATCCTCCAGCACAGGACGACGACCTCTGCCGCACCTCTCGTCCGGAAAACGAGCGAGCCTTTCAAAACACCGAAGACTACTACGCCCTCCGCGCGTAGACTCTCATAATCTTAATCGAGGGCTAGCCGCCCGCACACAAAAACTCAACACCACGAAGCCAAATCCACAAGCGCATGTCAGTGTCCCAAGTGGTCAAGAAATTTAAATTCCACCAATGCTAAAAGAATCAAAACTCGATCCCTCAACTGCAAGCTACAGCGACGTCATACTCGCCGGCGACCACTGGATGCGCGAAATCAAAAAAGGCCAAACCTTCCGCATCATCGACTTAGAAGGTAACCAAGCAGCAGATACTCTTTTCTACGATGCTCACGACATCGCCAATCGCTACAGCGCCTCGGATACGGTTCAACGTCAAGGCGCTCTCTATCTAAGCACCGGTACCATTCTGTATTCAACCGAGGGCGACAAACTTCTCACCATTACAGCCGATACTTGTGGCCGACACGATACCGTCGGCGGAGCCTGCTCGAGAGAAAGCAATACAATGCGCTACTCTCTCGACAAAGACTACATGCACGCCTGTCGAGACAACTTTCTCAATGGTATCCATGAATGGGGTCACGGCATGGACAAGCGTGACATCACCTGCAATATCAACTTCTTCATGAACGTTCCTGTCACCCCTGAAGGCAAATTGACCTTCGAAGACGGCATCAGTTCTCCAGGACTCTACGTGGAAATGCAGGCTGAAATGGACGTCATCGCTCTTATTTCAAACTGTCCTCAACTTAATAATCCGTGTAATGCCTATAACCCTACGCCGGTTAAGGTATTAATCTGGGATTAACGACAGGCCGTTGCATGAAAGTGCTTGTTGCCAATCGCGGCGAGATTGCTTGCCGCATTATTCGAACTTTGAAGAAGCTGGGGATCGGTTCAGTTGCCATCTACTCCGATGCTGACAAGTACTCCAAGCATGTGGACATGGCGGATGAAGCGGTCCGCATTGGACTTCCTCAAGTAAAAGAAAGCTATCTTAAGATAGAGGCCATTCTCAATGCGGCGAAATCGACTGGAGCCAAAGCCATTCATCCAGGTTATGGACTGCTCAGCGAAAACGCGGACTTCGTCGAGGCTTGCGAAAAAGAGGGACTGGTTTTCATGGGACCTACTCCCGATCAAATGAGGCAGTTTAGCCTGAAGCACACAGCTCGGGAAATCGCCAAAAACGAACAAGCCCCGTTGCTACCAGGTAGTGATTTGATAAATACGCAAGAGGAAGCGTGTTCATTAGCCAAGGAAATCGGTTTTCCCGTGATGCTTAAATCAACCGCGGGAGGAGGAGGTATCGGCATGCAGCTTTGCTGGAGCGAAGAAGAGCTCATACGCGCCTACGAACCCGTCAGGAGACTGGGAAACAACAATTTCGCCAACAGTGGAATCTTCCTCGAGAAGTTCGTGCAGAACGCGCGCCATATCGAAGTTCAGATATTTGGCGACGGGAGAGGAAAAGTGATTGCTTTGGGAGAGCGAGACTGCTCGGTACAGCGCCGGAATCAGAAAGTCATCGAAGAGACTCCGGCGCCCCATCTCAGCGAGGAACTGCGTAACCGCCTCCTAAATACAGCTATCCGTTTAGCGAAGGCTGTGAGCTATCGATCTGCTGGAACGGTTGAATTCGTCTACGACGTTGACGATCGACAATTCTACTTTCTCGAAGTCAACACCCGTCTTCAGGTTGAACACTGTGTGACCGAGGAAGTCACAGGCGTAGATATCGTCGAATGGATGATTCGTTTGGCCATGAATGACCTTGAGGACTTGGATACACTGCAAGTCACTCCCCAAGGCGCTTCCATCCAGGCTCGCATCTATGCCGAGGATCCTCACAAAGATTTCCAACCCTCGTCAGGTCTCCTCACCAGGGTCGCCTTTCCCCAGGATGTGAGAGTCGACACCTGGATTGAAAGCGGTACCGAAGTGTCCGCATTCTACGATCCTCTTTTGGCGAAGGTAATCGCAAAGGGAGAAAATCGCGATGAAACCTTAGGCCGATTAAAAGCCGCATTAGAATCCATTCGTATTGATGGAATCGAGACAAATAAGGACTACCTTTCTCGAATTGTCACTGAGGAAGCCTTCCGCGAAGCTCGCCATACCACTAGATTTTGCGACAACCTGATCTACAAACCTCGCACCATTGACGTGCTTGAAGCGGGTACTCAAACCACGATTCAAGACTATCCGGGGCGGGTTGGATACTGGAACGTGGGTGTGCCTCCGTCCGGACCGTTTGATTCCCTAGCCTTTCGCATTGGCAATCGCATCCTAGAAAACGCCAATGATGCGGCTGGGCTAGAGATAACCGTAGCCGGCCCAACGCTACGATTCAATCACGATACGATCATCTGTCTGTGCGGAGCGAAAAGCAATGCGACACTCGGTGGCAAGAAAGTAGCCTTCTGGGAACCGATTGCTGTCAGGGAAGGAGACGTTCTCGACTGCGGGCGCGTTGAAGAACATGGCTGTCGATCCTATCTAACTGTAAAAGGCGGCTTGGATGGTCCCAGCTATTTGGGAAGCAAAGC
>JANQRT010000071.1 GCA_028284385.1 Opitutaceae bacterium
CCAGACCGCTTGGATAATCGCGCTTCTCGTTAGCGGCCGATTGGGACGCTGTAGCAGATATTCGAGCAAGCCGTATTCCTTTTTCGTCAAAGCCACCGATTGTCCATCAATCTCCAATTGTTTTAACGTTGTATTCAGAGCAGCCCTACCAAATTGATAAAATTCATGTTTTTCAGGAACATGACGTCGAATAAGCGCCTTCACTCGCGCAAACAATTCACGCAGGCCAAATGGCTTGACCATGTAATCATCCGCTCCGAGATCCAGTCCTCGCACAATATCGTTTTCAGTTCCCTTGGCGCTAAGAATCAGTATTGGCATCTTCAATTCTTCTCTACGTAAAGCAGCGCACACTTCGTAGCCGTTGGCTTTCGGAAGCATAATATCTAGAATCACGATATCAGGTGTCTGCTCCAACGCCATATCGAGTCCGCTCGCGCCATCAAATGCGACTTTCGGTTCAAAGCCTTGATAGCGAAAATTGTCCTTCAGCCCTTTGGCTAAGCTGAAATCATCTTCTACGATTAAAGCGATAGGTTTCGACATAGACTAGTTCTCAATCGGAATAAATACGCGAAAACGACTTCCCTTGCCCAGAGCGCTTTCCAATTCGATACGTCCTTGGTGAGCGGATACAATGAATTCGACGATGCTCAAGCCAAGACCACAACCACCAACAGCGCGCGATAGTTTCTGATCTACCTGATAGAATTTCTGGAAAATCGACTGCCGCTCGGAAGGAGCGATACCGATTCCCTGATCTTCAATCTCGAAGCAAACCTCCTCCTCTGCCTTAAAAATCCGAAAATCGATGCGCCGCTCATCACCTCCATATTTCCAGGCATTTTCCAGCAGGTTGACCAGGACGTTAACCATGGCATCGCCATCGGCTGCGACATAGGGCAAGTTCTCATCGATTTGCAGCGAGAAAAAATATTCATCATCTGGATACCTAGTAAGAAACGCATCTTTGGCATCCTCGGCGATATCTGCAGGGCGGCAGACTTCCATCGCGAAACTATCTTTATCCCGTTCCATTCTTGAGAATGAGA